>NZ_JAHXYG010000003.1:0-749783 GCF_019970085.1 Chryseobacterium lathyri
GAGCTTATAACATCGGGAACGGGGTGAAAGAAGAAATGGATAAAAAGTTTTATAGCGCCGCAATGGGCGAGATCCGCAACACGCTTTTCGGATTTATAGAATCTGTAGATGCTTATGCATTGGGGAAGCCGGGGATTTACAGAAGGCTGGACAGTAAAGAAGAGCAGTTGAAAATTGCCGTTAAGCTAGGCCTTAATATTCCTGAAACCTGCCTTACCAATAATCCTGAAGAAGCCAGACAATTCATCCTTAAGCATCAGAATGTGGTGGCTAAAATGCAGACCGGTTTTGCTATCTATGAAGACGGTGTGGAAAATGTGGTTTTCACCAATGTGGTTAGTGAAGACAAGCTTGAAGAACTGGATTCATTGGTATACTGCCCGATGCAGTTCCAGAAAAAAATAGAAAAGAAAAAAGAATTGCGGGTTACCATTGTTGGGCAGGATGTCTATGCTTTTGAAATAGATTCCCAGCAGTCCGAAGATGCAAAGGTGGACTGGAGAAAAGACGGGGTAAATCTGCTTACCAAATGGGCAAGAACAGAACTTCCTTCAGATATTGAAGCTAAGCTTCTGGAGCTTTTAGATGTTTACAATGTAGATTACGGTGCTATAGATATCATTGTTTCTCCCCAAGACGAATACTATTTCATCGAGATCAATGCTGCAGGAGAATTTTTCTGGTTAGATAATTTAACGGAGGAAAATCTGATTTCCAAAAGTATCGCAGACGTTCTCTGCGACAAAGCGCTAAGAAGAAATAATAGGATTTTGGTATAAATAAATCTAATTTTCAACAATTCCTAAAAAGTCATAAAATTTAAGCAACAGCCATGCAAAAATACTTTTATCATTAGCTAAAATACTACCTTTGTGAAATAAGCACATAAAGGAATGAAAAAAGGTATTAGTAGGAACATTCTGGTTATAATTATAGCTTTAATGTATGTTCCTGTAATGGTAACAGCACAAAAAAATATAGATTCAGCTGTTTACAAAATAATTAAAGTGAAACCAAGCAAGCTAGATCAATCTGTCCGGATGGCGGACGATCCCCATATTGTTTTTTATGATCCAAAAGTAAAAAATAATAAAATTTTGCTTTGGCTTACAGGAACAGGAGGAACAACAAAACATGTTCCCGAATTATTTATCAATACGGCTTTAGAAAGCGGGTATAGAGTAATTGCACTTTCGTTTATCTCTGAACCGGGAGTTTCTCAGGTTTGCATAGGGGATACTTTAAATTCAGATACAGATTGTGCTGCTGAATTTAGAAGGATGAGAATTTACGGAACACCCGCTTTTTCTTTAATTCCGGATAAGCCTCAGGATGCAATAGTACCCAGGCTGACAAAACTATTACAAAGTCTTTCAAAATCTGATCTTCAGGGAGGCTGGTCTGTCTATCTGAAAAATGAAAATCCTGATTGGAACAAAATTGCCATTGCCGGACAGTCACAAGGCGGAGGTATGGCAGAATTTATTGCTCAGAATAATTCTGTAGACAGGGTCATTAGCTTTTCAGGGGGTTGGGATTATTCAGATTCTAAAGAGAAAAAAATTGCCGGCTGGTATTTTAATAAAAGCAAAACACCGGTAGAGAAATGGTATGCCGCCTATCATATTGATGAAGTAGCTGCTAAATCTTTAATAGAAATATGTACCGCATTAAAAATCCCAAAAGATCATATCTTTGCCTTAGATAAAAAAATAGACTTTTCATTAGAGAATCCCAATAAAGGAAATAAAAAGAATCCTTATCATACAGAAGGTATTAAAAATACGATATATAAACCTGTATGGCAGACAATGCTTGGGAGCGGAAAAATAAATTAAATCAGTAAATGATATTTGTAACAGGAGCAACGGGAATTTTGGGTAGAGTAATCGTTTTGGAACTTTTGAAAAGAGGAAGAGACGTACGTGCCTCCAAAAGACCGGGCAGCAATTTGAACGATGTAAAACATTCTTACGGCTTCTATACGGAGAATCCCGAAGATCTTTTTAATAAGATCGAGTGGGTAGACGTAGATTTTGATAATCTTGATTCCCTTCAAAATGCATTGAAAGGGGTAGATGAGGTTTATCACTGCGCCGCAA
The DNA here is from genome assembly GCF_019970085.1 of Chryseobacterium lathyri. Lineage (NCBI taxonomy): Bacteria > Pseudomonadati > Bacteroidota > Flavobacteriia > Flavobacteriales > Weeksellaceae > Chryseobacterium > Chryseobacterium lathyri. The sequence continues at coordinate 2,103 of NZ_JAHXYG010000003.1, forward strand.
AAGTAAGTTTCCATCCTCATGATGCAAAAGAAATGTACCATACCAATGTAAAAGGTACAGAAAATCTGTTGTTTGCCTGCGAAGGTACAGAAGTGAAAAAATTTCTGCACGTAAGCACAATTGCTGTTTTGGATGTTTTTAATGAAAAAGGAGAACTGGACGAAACTTCAGAATTTAATCCCAAAGAAGAACATTCTGCTTATGCTGTTTCCAAACATCTTGCTGAAATGGAAGTCTGGAGAGCGTCTGCTGAAGGGCTGAACACCATAATTGTGAATCCGGGAATGATCATCGGAAGTGGAAACTGGGGACAGAGCAGTGGAGATATATTTCCTACGTTTGAAAAAAACGGCTTTACATTTTCAGGGGGAACCAGTTATATAGACGTTAGAGATGCTGCTCGGATTTCCATTGAGCTCATGGAAAAGAATGCTTTCGGAGAACGTTTTATTCTTATTTCCGAAAATAAAAGATATGCAGAGCTTGGAAAACAGATCAGATCACAGCTTGGTCTGAAAGAAGCGAAAATCCTTACAAAATCTCAATTGAGCCTGGGGAGATTTGCCAATATCCTTTTTGGATGGCTGATTCCGAAGCTGAGAATCATTACCAAATCAAATGTTGAATCCATATCATCGCTCAATACCATTTCCAACCAAAAAATTAAAAAAGAACTTGATTATCAATTTATTCCTGTGAAGGACAGTATTGATTTTCATCTTAAAAATTATATTAACGACAAAAAGCTGAATTCATGAATCTTGCAGCAGCAATTATCCTTAAAAATGTAGAAAAGCATCCGGTAAAATCAGCGATAGGCTTTAAAAAGAAAGATGAGGCGTGGAAAGAACTGAGCTGGAAAAAATTCGGTGAAATCGTTTTTAAAACAGCCAATGCACTAAAAAATGCAGGAATTCAGGAAAATGATAAAGTAGCCATTTATTCAGATAATTCCTCTGAATGGATGATTTTTGATCTGGCCTCAATGGCCATTGGTGCGGTTACAGTACCTGTTTACTCTACCAATAATGCAGAGCAGGCAGAATATATCATTAATGATTCCTCTGCAAAGGCTGTGCTTGTTGGCAGCCAGGAGCAGTATGATGCCTGTCTGGAGTTGTTGCAGAAAGAAGAAAATCAATTGGAAACCATTATTGTTTCCAAAAAATCTGTCTGGATCAAGAAAGAATTCAATAGTTTTTACCTCGAAGATTTCATTGCCAAATCTTCTCCTAAACTGGAGATCTGTAAAAAAGAATATGACGATACAGCAACCCTGATCTATACTTCCGGAACTACAGGAACTCCAAAAGGCGTAATGCTTACTCATGGCAATTTCATCAAAGCTTTCGATTCCCATTTTGAATTTTTTAAATTCAAAAATTTTGAAGAAGAATTGTCATTGGCATTTCTTCCATTAAGCCATGTTTTCGAAAGAAGCTGGAGCCTGCTGTGTTTGTATGGCGGTGCGAGAGTTTATTTCTTAGAAGATCCAAAAAATATTGCCAAAACTCTGGAAGAAGTGAAACCTACCATGATGTGTGCGGTGCCGAGGTTTTTCCAGAAAGTATATGCCGGTGTTCTCGAAAAAGCAGAAGAAGGTTCATCATTGAAGAAAAAAATCTTCGACTGGGCATTGGCAACAGGATGGCAGACCGCAGAACTGAGAAGAAACGAAAGGCCAACTCCCCTTGGATTAAAACTAAAAGAATCCGTGGCAGATATGCTGGTGTTCAGCAAAATTAAAGAAAAGATGGGCGGAAGGCTGTGGTTCCTACCTTGCGGAGGAGCATCCCTTTCACCGGAAGTTACAAAATTCTTTGACTCGGTGGGAATTCACGTAACAGTAGGCTATGGGTTGACGGAGACTACCGCTACACTGACGCTTTTCCCATTAACACATTTCGAGCACGGAACAAGCGGAAAACCTTTGCCGGGTGTAGAAATCCGTATCGGAGAAAATGACGAGATCCAGGCTAAAGGAAACGGGATTATGAAAGGCTATTATAATAAACCTGAAGAAACACAGAAAGTTTTCACGGAAGACGGATGGTTCAAAACCGGGGATGCCGGAAAATTTGATGATAAAGGAAACCTGATCATCACAGACAGGATCAAAGATCTGATGAAAACGTCCAACGGAAAATACGTAGCCCCACAGCAGATCGAGAATCTTCTTACCAATAATAATTTTATCCAGCAGATCATGCTTGTAGCAGAAGGCAGGCAGTTCGTGTCAGCTCTTATCGTTCCTAACTTCGAGTTTCTGCAGGACTTTATGAAGAAAAACAATATTCCTTTTACCAACTGGGAAAAAGCGGTGGAAAATGAGAAAATCATTGCTTTATACAAAGAAAAAATTAAAGAACTGCAGGTTCACCTGGCGGATTTTGAAAAAGTGAAAAAATTCACATTAATGCCTGCTGAATTTGATATCAATACAGGCGAAATTACGCCTACATTGAAGGTCAAAAGAAATGTGGTTCTTAAAAAATATGCAGATATTATAGAAAAAATGTATTAAAATAAAACGATCTAAATCACAAAAGGCGCAAACGGCTTTTTCAATAAAAAATCAGAGATTTTTGAAAACTTAAGTGGTCTAGAATAGACCGTTTTATTTAACTTTATCAATAACTCAAGTGTTAAGATTCTTTTGTGACTTTTGTGGTTAAATAAAAGCGTTTTACCATTTTAAATCAGACTATGACAACACAAGAATTCCTAGGAAAACAAAATTTCACCATTCATACTCAGACAGTTTCAGAAAGCTGTCCATCCAATATTGCCCTGATCAAATACTGGGGCAAATACGATAATCAGATTCCTGCAAACCCAAGCATCAGTTATACATTGAATCATTGTAAGACCAATACTTCTATAGAATTTCTGGCAGATGAACCTTTCTCCGTTCAAACTTTCCTGTCAGGAAATGAAGAGGTGAAATTTGCTGAAAAAATAGAAAAATATTTTAAAAATATTGAACAGTATCTTCCATGGATTCTGAAAGGAAAATACATCATCAAAACAGAAAATACCTTTCCCCACAGTTCCGGGATTGCGAGCTCTGCTTCTGGGTTCGGAGCCATTGCCAAATGCCTGATGAAGCTGGATGCAGAATTTTCAGGAAATCAATCTGAAGAAGAATCATTAAGAAAAGCATCATTTTTAGCAAGATTAGGAAGCGGAAGTGCATGCAGAAGTCTATACAATGGACTGGTGGTCTGGGGAACATCAGATGAGGTAGCAGGAAGTTCAGATCTGTTTGCGGTAAAATATCCTGATACCGAAATTCATGATATATTTAAAAGCTTCAACGACTGGGTGCTGTTGATCCATGAAGGCCAGAAAAGTGTTTCCTCAACGGTAGGACACGGCCTGATGAACACCAATCCTTATGCTGAAAGAAGATTTCAGGAAGCAAGAGACAATTTTGTTCCGATGAAGGAAATTCTTAAAAGCGGGAATATGGAACGGTTCATCACATTGGTAGAACATGAAGCACTTACTCTTCACGCCATGATGATGATGAGTGATCCTGCTTTTATCCTGATGAAAACCGGAACACTGGAAGTGATCAATAAGATCTGGGATTTTAGAAGAGAAACGGCTCTTCCGCTATTCTTCACACTGGATGCAGGAGCTAATGTTCATCTTCTATTCCCTGACAATGGATCTGAAGATACAATCAAAGCATTTATCGAAACAGAATTACTGCAGCATACCCAGAAAAATGGAGTAGTGAAAGATGTAATGAAGTTTTAAGAATAAAGAATATCAATATCTGTTTGATCTGCTAAATCTGCGAGTGCAAAAAGTTTCTCGCAGATTTAGCAGATCAAGCAGATTCTTTTTAATACTAATCTTAATTAAAATGTATTGATTAAGGTATCATATCTCTGCTTCATCAAATCAATGCAATTGATTCCCTCTTTGCAGGTTTAAAATTACAAGGTTAAAAATTATCCTTTGCGTTAAAAAATATGTAGTACGTAAAGAAAATTAATCAAAATTTTATTGAAAGGGGGCATTCAGGAAATCATTAAAAGGCTTCATAAGCTTAAAGATCTTAGTGATGTTTTTTATGGCATTTTTATCCAGAATTTCTTCATCTTTTAAATAATAAATCACAATAAAATTCTTTAATTTCAGATATTCGCCCATTGGATCTTCTTTCTCAAATCCCTGAGGAATTTTTTTCAGTTTATCATCCTGATCCAGCTCTGGGAAATGCTTTTTGAAGTCTTTTTGATTGATGATCTTAAGGAAATCGTCGCCATATAACGAAATTTCTTTCCTTACTTCTTTCAGGACAGACGATTCCGGCATATAGATACCGCCTGCAAGAAAAGACTTTCCTGGTTCCATATGAAGATAACAGCCTCCTTTCTGGCTTCCTTTGCCCATTCCCAGAGATGCTCCAAAATTGGTTTTGTATGGTGATTTGTCTTTTGAAAACCTTGTATCCCTGTAAATTCTAAAGAGTGATTTTTTACCATCAATTTTTCCTAATTCTTCATCAAAACCGGACATTTCTTTGATCAGTTCATCAAGGAAGGTAATAACATTTTCCTGTGCCTCGGTATAAGCGGCTTTATTTTCATTAAACCATTCACGGTTGTTGTTAACGGTTAGGTTTTTTAGAAATGTCAGTGTTTCCGGATTTATACTATTCATGTTTTTAATGTTTAATATGATGTGCTGTTGAATTTATTTTAAACCAAGTTAAAAAATAAAGTTATGCTGACCAAACTTATATACTGCAGTCCATGCCTTAAAATAAAAGCAGGCAATTCCTGCAGTTTCAAAAAATAAATATAATACTTAAAATAACCGGACGTAAAGAAAATTATGCTTAACTATTGAGTGATCAATATCTAAAAACTGCGGCAGCTAAAGGAAATAACGCGGTTGGGAAAGAAAGGTAATTTTAAAGAAAAATTTACCATGAATAATGTTATTTTTGAAAATTCATAAATAATACCGAAAAAATCAATCCAATTTAATAAAAAAAAATAATGTTTAACATGTTTTTAATGCAGACCGTGTTTTTTTAGATTTAATTTTTTAAAAATTAAGAAATTATTAAAGGATTCTGAATTAAAGTTTACATATTTAAAACTTTATTCAAAAACAAATCAAATATTTGTTGTATCTTTGCAAAAATTTTAAAATATTTAATGAATTTATTTACGGAGTCCAATTTAAGTCCTGACATCCTTAAGGCAGTTGGCGAACTGGGTTATGAAAGCCCGACAGAAATCCAAAAACAGACTATCCCTTTCATTCTTTCAGATATTCGCGATTTGATCGCACTTGCGCAGACAGGGACAGGCAAAACAGCAGCGTTTTCGCTTCCGATTTTGGATATGATTGACGAAACGAGTCGCAAAATCCAATTTTTGGTCCTTTGTCCGACACGGGAATTATGTCTTCAGATTTCTAAAGACATAAAAAATTATTCCAAATACATGAAAGACATCAAAACCACAGCGGTTTACGGTGGAAGCAGTATTATGGATCAAATTCGCTCTTTAAAGGACAAGCCACAAATTATTGTAGGTACTCCTGGTAGAGTAATTGACCTTATCAACAGAAAAGCACTTGATTTTTCTGCCATTCATTGGTTAGTTTTAGACGAGGCTGATGAAATGCTTTCTATGGGTTTCAAAGATGAATTGGAAACAATTTTAAGCGAAACACCGGACACAAAGCAAAGTTTCTTATTCTCGGCAACGATGAACAAAGAAGTAGAGAGAATTTCTAAAAATTATCTTACCAATCCGCACCGTATTTCTGTAGGTTCTATTAACGAGGTTAAAAAGAACATTAAGCATGAATACTATGTAGTGGGTTACCGTCAGAAAAAAGAAGCTCTTAAGAGATTAATTGATGCAAACCCTAACCAGTATTCTATTCTTTTCTGCAGAACAAGAATGGAAACTCAGGAAGTCGCAGATTTCTTGATGCAGAATGGTTATGCGGCAGATGCTCTTCACGGAGATCTTTCCCAGGCACAGAGAGATACGGTAATGAAGAAATTCAGACTGAAAAACATTGATATCCTTGTTGCAACCGATGTTGCTGCAAGAGGTTTAGATGTGAACTCTTTAACGCACGTGATCCATTATTCTTTACCTGATGATCCGGAAGTATTCGTTCACAGAAGCGGAAGAACCGGAAGAGCTGGAAAAGACGGTATTTCAATGGCATTAATAAAGCCGGAAGAAAGCAGAAAGCTGAAGCAGATCAAATCTGCAACTAAGATTGATATTGTAGAAAAATTTATTCCAACGGGTGATGATATTATCAAAGCTCAGGTTGGAGGAGTTTTTGAAAAACTATTTACAGAACACGAAGAAGATATATTTGAATTCAACGACAGTTTGATTCCTGATCTAAGTGCTTTCACTAAAGAAGAACTTGTTCATAAATTGTTACAGTTCCAGTTGAAAGATCTTGCGCTGTACTACAAAGATAAGCATGACCTTGTTGAGCAGAAGTTCAGCACCAGAGATGATGATTATTCAAGAAGAGACAGAGGACGCGACAGGGACAGAGACAGAGGAAGAGAACGTGGAGATCGTGATACCAGAGGCAGCAGAGATAGCAGAGACCGTGGTGGAAAACCTAGAAGAAAGGACGAAAACATGGTAAGATTCTTCTTCAACCTTGGGAAAAAAGATCAGTTGAAAAAACTTGATGTATTAGATATCATCAATAAAGCAACAGCCGGAAAAAGCAAAAAAAGAGCGGAAATCGGTGATATTGAAATCCTGGAGAAATTCTCTTTCTTTGAAGTGGAAAAATCATTCCAGGAAAATGTAATGAGCAATATTCCTTCAATGAAATTTAAAGGAAAAGAAATGAGAGCTGAAGTAGCAAACTAAGGCATCTCAAGATATATAAAACCGGCTTTTGGCCGGTTTTTTTATTTGATAATCAAGTGTTAACCTAATGTTAACAAAACTTAATGTTATATTGTTTCAGGGCAAATCCTTTTTTAGGAAATTTGCACTCAAATTATAAATACATAAAAATGGGAATTGGTAATATTTTCCACGCTTTTCAACCAAAAGATAAAATCTTCTTTGTGCTTTTTGAAAAAGTAACAGAGAACCTAGTGGCAATGTCTGAAGACTTTAATAACGGTATCAAAGATTTCGATCTTAATGATGATACAATGTTAAAAAGAATGAGTGACTACGAGCACAAAAACGACGAACTTACCCATGAGATCTTTGTTGAATTAGGAAAAAACTTCATTACGCCGTTCGACCGTGAAGATATTCACACCCTGGCAACCGGCCTTGATGATATCGCTGATTACATCTACGCTTCCACAAAATACATCTTCCTATACAAATCGCCTGAAATGAAGGCTTATTCAGATTTTTCATTACTGATCCACAAAGCTTGTCTTGAGATCCAGAATGCAATGAAAAACCTAAAAGGATTCAAAAATATGGACCAGGTAAAAGAAGCATGTATCAAAGTGAACTCTATTGAAAACATTGCAGATGACCTGCTTTCCAACTCAATGGTAGATCTTTTTGAAACTAATGATGCCATTAACATTATCAAAGTTTCATCTGTACTTAATTATCTTGAAATAGTAACTGACAAAGCAGAAGATGTTGCCAACACGATTGAGAACATCATGATTAAATACGCTTAAACAATTATAACTTACAGAAATGGAATTTCCGATTTTACTTACGGTTATTATTGCTTTGGCATTAATTTTCGATTATATTAATGGTTTTCATGATGCGGCCAATTCAATTGCAACCATTGTTTCCACAAAAGTTTTAAGCCCTTTTCAGGCTGTACTTTGGGCAGCACTCTGGAACTTCGCAGCCTTCTTTTTAGCAGCCTATGTGATAGGTGAGTTCAGGATAGGGAATACAATTGCTAAAACAGTGAATGAGAATTTCATCACGCTTGAAGTAATATTTTCAGGTCTTTTAGCGGCAATCGCATGGAATCTTTTAACATGGTGGTTTGGTATCCCGTCTTCATCTTCCCATACCCTTATCGGAGGATTTTTAGGAGCGGCTCTGATGCATGCTTTTATGCTGGACTATCACGATGTAGTAGCGACACAACCTAACCTGGGATTGTTTGATACATTATCACAGGCTTTTCATCAGTTAACAACTCAGAGTGTTGTGAAATTTGATAAAGTAATTCCTATTTTCCTGTTCATTTTCATGGCTCCTGTGATAGGGATGGTAATCTCGATCATCATTACATTAATTATTGTTCACCTTTACAAAAGATCAAACCCGTACAAAGCAGACCAGTCTTTCAAGAGATTGCAGCTTGTTTCCTCAGCACTTTTCAGTGTAGGACACGGTCTGAATGATGCTCAGAAAGTAATGGGAATTATTGGGGCAGCTCTTATTTACTATCACGTGGAGATGCTTCATGATCCGGTATATCTTAACATTCCGTCTGCCGGTCGTTTTGACTACTTTGCACAGCATTATCTTTGGGTTCCTTTGGTGTCATTCCTTGCAATTGGTTTAGGAACTATGAGTGGCGGTTGGAAGATCATCAAAACAATGGGAACGAAAATTACAAAGGTGACTCCATTAGAAGGAGTAAGTGCTGAAACTGCAGGGGCGATCACGCTTTTTATTACAGATCAGCTTAGTATTCCTGTATCTACAACACATACCATCACCGGCTCTATCATTGGGGTAGGATTAACGAAGAGAATTTCTGCTGTAAGATGGGGAATTACGGTAAGCCTTCTTTGGGCCTGGATATTAACGATTCCAATTTCAGCAATTGTGGCTGCGGTTACTTATCTTGCAGTAACGTTTCTGTCTTAATTTAAATGTTCAAATACATCATATAAACTTTGTCCCTCTGGACAAAGTTTTTTGTTTTATAAAGCCTTGAAAAATTGTATTTTTGTTTAAACTATTAAATTTTATGGAATTTTTAGACAGATACCAGCAGATCGTTGCTGAAGCCATCACTAAGTATACTTTCAAAGACAAGCCTGCGGAACTCTACGATCCGATGAACTACATCATTTCCCATGGCGGGAAGCGTCTTCGTCCTATTATGGTGCTAATGGCCTGCGACCTTTTCGGGGGAGACATTAAACAGGCTATAAAACCTGCGCTGGCCATTGAATTTTTCCATAACTTCACGCTTATCCATGACGATATTATGGATGAGGCTCCTTTAAGAAGAAATAAACCTACCATCCATACCCTTCACGGGATCAATGTTGGGATCCTTTCCGGAGACGGGCTGATGCTGAAAGCTTATAAGTTTTTCGAAGACCTTGAGCCTGAAATTTTCAAAGCATGTATCAGGATCTTTACCCATACAGGACTTCTTCTGTGTGAAGGACAACAGTACGACATCAATTTTGAAACTCAGGAGAATGTAACGTATGATGACTACATCAGAATGATTACTTATAAAACAGGAGTTCTGAGTGCATCTTCCTTTGAAATAGGGGCACTTATTGCAAAAGCTAATTTTAAAGATGCCAAGGCTATATTCAACTTTGGAAAGCATATTGGTATTGCGTTCCAGATTATGGATGATTATCTTGATGTATTTGGAGACCAGGCTCAGTTTGGGAAGAAACATGCCGGGGATATTTATGAAAATAAAAAAACAGTGCTGTATCTTTTAGCCAGAGAACATGCAACAGATGAAGAAAGAAGAGAGCTGGACCATTGGTATGGTAAGAAAACTGATAATATTGATAAAGTATATGGTGTTGAAAAGATCTTCAGAAGAACCAAAGTGGATGAAAAAGCATTGCGTCTGATCGAAAAGCACAATGAAATAGGGCAGAGCTACCTTGAGAAGATCAATATTCCCGAAGAAAAGAAAAAACCTTTCATAGAGCTGGCTAATTATCTGTTAAGAAGAGAAAGTTAAATAAAGGTAGTAGGAATTAGGGTGTAGGGATTAGTTATTTATTGGAGCTTCCTAACCCCTGATTTCTAAGCCCTAATCCCTTATTAATGAAATTCAGAACTGAAGTTGACATTCCGGAGTCAGAAAAAAAAATTGATATTGAAGATAAAATATTTTCAATAGGCTCTTGCTTTGCTTCAGAAATGGCAGATTTGCTGGGTCAGGGGCAGCTTCAGACGGTCAACAATCCGTTCGGAACTATTTTTAATCCGTTTTCGATCAGTAACGCTGTTAAAAGACTCCATGATTCAGAGTTTTATACAGAAGATGAGCTGATTACGTTTAACGATGAATTTATCTCCCTGGACCATCACAGCAGCTTCGACAGAAGATATGTCCATCAGACTCTGGATAGGATTAATACGGGGATAGAAGTAGGAAACAGGTTTTTGCAGGATGCAGGGTGGGTGATCATTACGTACGGAACTTCATTTATTTATGAATTTATCCCGAAAAAAAAACTGGCTGCCAACTGCCACAAAATCCCACAGAAGTTTTTTGAAAAACGGTTGCTTTCCCATCAGGAACTTACAGATTCCATTTATAATACAGTTTTAAACCTGAAAGATATCTGCAGGGATGATGTACAGATCCTCTTTACTGTGTCACCTGTACGTCATACCAAGGATGGAATGATTGAGAATCAGCTCAGCAAATCCAAACTGATCACCGCTGTTCATGAAGCACTTTTGCAGCTGGAAAATTGCCATTACCTGCCCATTTATGAAATACTGATGGATGATCTGCGTGATTACCGTTTTTATAAGGAAGATATGATCCATCCGACATCGCAGGCTGTCAGTTACATTTTTGATAAATTCGGAGAAGCCTATTTCTCAGATGAGACAAAAAGTTTTATTAAAGAAAATTTTAAGATCAGTAAAGCACTGGAACATAGAACTGATGATGAAAAGGATCCGAAGTATATTGAATTTAGAGAAAAATTAAATCAAAGAATTGAAGTTCAGAGGGAAAAAGTAAGGCATAAAATTTTTATAAATGATTGATTTCACGAACCTTGATTATTTGAAATCCGGAAACGAAAGGCAAAAAAGGACTTATGAAGTTCTTGAAAAATATCAGATCTTTGAGAAATTAAAGCCCTATTCTCCAGTTCTTGCCGGAACTATTCCGATTGAAATTGATATTGAAAACAGTGATCTGGATATCATTTGTAAAGTTGATCTTGAATTTGAAGAAGATTTTCTCGATAATATCACGGCTAGCCGATTAGTTCCTGCGGATACTGAAGTGAAAATTGAAAATATCATTATTAACGGAGAAAAAAGCATTATTCTGAACTTTATGCTGGAAGAATTTCCAATAGAGATTTTCGCGCAGAACAAACCCTCAATTGAACAGAATGCTTACCGGCATATGCTGGCTGAATATAGAATATTAAAAGAAAAAGGAGCAGATTTTAAACATAAAATAATAGAACTTAAGAAACAGGGAATCAAGACTGAACCGGCTTTCGGTTTACTGATGGACTTGAAAAACCCGTATGAAGATCTGTTAAAATTTTAAGACAATGATTGATACCCATACGCATTTATATGCTGAAGAATTTGATGAAGACAGAAAAGAAGCTATTCAAAGAGCTGTAGATAAAGGAATCACAAAATTTTATCTTCCTGCCATTGATTCGGAATCCCATGAAAAGATGCTTCAGCTGGAAGCTGAATATCCAGGGCAGATCATTTCCATGATGGGGCTTCATCCGTGTTATGTAAAGCCTGAATCCTGGGAAAAAGAGCTTGATATCGTTAAAAATTATCTGGATGAAAAGGATTTTCCGGCAATAGGAGAGATCGGAATCGACCTTTACTGGGATAAAACAACACTGGATATCCAGATTAAAGCCTTTGAACAGCAAATCGACTGGGCTATAGAAAAGGATCTTCCTATTGTGATTCATACAAGAGAAAGTTTTGATGAAACATTCGAGGTTCTGGAAAGAAAAAAGCATTCGAAGCTTCGTGGAATTTTTCACTGCTTTTCGGGAGATCTCGAACAGGCGAAACATGCCATTGATCTGAATTTTATATTGGGAATAGGCGGAGTTGTGACGTTCAAGAATGGGAAGATTGATCAGTTTCTGAATGAAATTCCTCTGGATAAGATTGTTCTGGAAACAGATTCACCTTATCTGGCTCCTGTTCCGCACAGAGGAAAAAGAAATGAAAGCTCTTACCTGGACCTCGTAGCCGGAAAGCTGGTGAATATCTATGGTAAGGATTTTTCTGAAATTGATAAAATCACTACTGAAAACGCTAAGAGAATTTTCAGTTGCTAATCTAATCAGATGAAAGAAATTTTAACCAATGTAAAAAATAGCAAGGCAAACAGTTTAATGTTGTTTGCAGTTTATTTTGTAATTAATTTTTTATTCCTGACCAAATATGGTATCCGACAGTCATTTGTCCCGATTAGTATTCTGATTGTTGCCTTTATTGCTGTACATATTTTTTTGTTTTTTCTGAGAAAGAATGAATTGTTGACAAAAAAGATTAATATAAAGCTCGTCTATCTTTTGACGGGTATTTTAGGAGTAGGATATATTGCTTTATGCCATATCTTAAAAGATCCTTATCAAATGAATATAGACCGTTGGCAGACGCTGGATTTTTCTTTAGATTACTGGATTCACGGAAAATATATTTATAACACACGGAATTTTATGGGGAACTTATCCTCATACCTTCCCGGACAGCTTTTATTAGCTCTTCCTGCATATCTTCTGGGAAATGTGGGTTATCTTCAGGTAGCCGCTTTTTTGTTGTTTTCATATGCTGTTCTTCTGGAATTTAAAAGCAATCTCATCAGGTTCACAGCTATACTGATGCTGGGAATATCGCTGTCTTACATTTACGAAGTGGTCTGCAAGAGTGATTTTATTTCTTCTTTTATTTTCGTGGCCGCATTCATCCTTTTCTGGCACAGTAAGTTTAAAGGAGATTATTTTCAGAAACCGGTCTTGTTGGGTGTGTGCCTTGGTGTTTTGTTTCTGACAAGGAGTGTGGCAGTTATTCCATTGATTATTTTTTTACTGAAGCCTTTTTTAGCAACAGATACAAACCGTAAAATAAAAACAGCTGTTGCATTTATACTCAGCGTAGGTATTTTACTATTGACTGTTTTTTTTCCTGCTGATAATCTTGATTATATTATACAGCATAATCCATTGGTTCTTCAGGGGCAGAGCAATACACTTGTCATGCTGGGTTTTCTGGTGACGACTCTGGTTATGTCGTTTTATGTCAGAACAATACATGATGTATTCTATTTTTCGGCATATATTGTTTTTCTGGTGATGCTCAGCTTTGTACTGGAAAAATATTTACTTTTCGGGCTGGGTTTCCAGCATAATCTTTTTTCAACCACTTATCTGGCGGCCTGTCTGCCTTTCAGTATTATTGCTTACTGCTTTTCAGTTCAGAAAGAAACAGAGAAAGTCTGAATATTCAGATGATTGAGTTTAAAGATGAATTACTTAAATCTGCTTATTTTGCCGAAGACAAATTCTTATATCACCCTATCCAAAAAGTCTCGGTTACCCTTGTCAAGGTTTTAAACCTTGACAAGGGTAAAAAATCAGATTAGTAATTCCAGCCCTATAATCTAATTTTTCTTTAAAACCCAACTCCTTTATATTTAAAAATCTTAGGATCGTGAGTAGAATAACCGTTTTTAAATCTAAAAATTCTATATAAAAAAGCCCTTTCGTTGGAAAGGACTTTCGTATTATTTTTTTCTGGTGAAATTTTTATTCTTCGGTTTTTTAAAACTCGTTGGGGTGCTGCCTGCAGGCTTATTGTTATTATTTTGTGGCTTTGGAGACCTCGGAGGTCTTCTGTCACCACCGGCTGCCATAGGCTTGTTATTAGAATCTCTTTTCTGGGCTACAAGATCATCCGTGTGGAAAGGATGGTCTTTTATAACTGGAATTTTCTTTCCGATAAGTTTCTCCGTATTCCTTAAATTTAAAAGGTCAAGACTGTCTACAAAAGAAATCGAAGAGCCTTCAGCTCCCGCTCTTCCTGTTCTTCCGATTCTGTGAACATATGTTTCAGAAACATCGGAAAGCTCAAAATTGATTACATATTTAAGTTCATCGATGTCAATACCTCTTGCAGCGATGTCTGTGGCGACCAGAATTCTTGTTTTTCCGGACTTAAAATTACTGAGGGCATTTTGTCTTGCATTCTGGGATTTATTCCCGTGAATAGCCTCTGCTGAGATATTATCTTTTTGCAGTTTCCTTGCAATTTTGTCAGCACCGTGTTTTGTTCTCGAAAATACCAGTACAGAATCTGCAATGTCATTCTCTAGAATATGGGAAAGAAGATTAAGCTTATTGTCTTTTTCTACAAAATAAACTGATTGCTTAATCGTCTCTGCAGTGGAAGAAACCGGAGTCACTTCTACCTTCACAGGATTATTCAGGATAGAATCTGCCAGTTTCTGGATTTCAGAAGGCATTGTTGCTGAAAAGAATAAAGTCTGCCTTCTTGGTGGAAGAAGTTTGATCACTCTTTTTACATCATGTACAAAGCCCATATCCAGCATTCTGTCTGCCTCATCAAGAACAAAGATCTCAATGTTTTTTAAGCTGATAATACCTTGAGCGATAAAATCCAGAAGTCTGCCGGGAGTTGCTACCAGAATGTCGATGCCTTTTCTTAAGGCGGCCTCCTGATTTCCCTGCTTTACACCTCCGAAAATTACGAGCTGTTTGAGCGGAAGGTATTTTCCGTATGCATTAATATTTTCCTCGATCTGTATGGCAAGTTCTCTTGTTGGCGTTAAGATCAGGGCTTTTATATGATTATTTTTGGTCTTATTTTTTGATAAATTCTGAAGAATAGGAATAGCAAACGCCGCTGTCTTTCCTGTTCCTGTCTGTGCGCATCCTAAAAAGTCGCTGCCTTTTAAGATTTCAGGGATAGATCTCTCCTGAATGGGCGTGGGATTCGTATATCCTTGTTCCTGAATTGCTTTTGCAATAGGTTCTATTAAGTTTAGGTCTGTAAAATTCAAATGAACTGTTTTTTTAATTTAAAATAAAATTCCCTCAATGTGAAGGAATGATACGATGCAAAGGTAGTCTAAATATTTTTAAACGGATTATTTTACTTTTGCCCACTGTTGGTTATGTCTCAGGTCTTCAATGAACATGTAGACTTCCCTCAGTTTTTCACTTCCTCTTTTGCCATAGTCTTCTACGTTTTTGAAAGTTCCGTCCGTAAAATTAATTCTCAGATATGAAGTTGAGAGGTCCGTGATATTTCTTGTTCCGTATTTATCTTTTAGATTTTTCACGTCAAGACCATTCAGTAGAGAAACCAATTTGTTATAATCTGCTTCCTTGATTCCCCCTTTAAAAGTTCCTTCACGCGGTTTTGAAAATTCCCCTTTTGAAAAATCTTTCGAGAAATTAAAATGCTCAGCTTCCAATATGGCTGTTCTGTCCGGATTAATGGTCATGGTGAAGATAGGGCAGGATCCGAAACATGCTCCTGCTTCATATTCGATTTTAGCGTATTTTGAATTGGTTTTCTGGGTTGTACAAGAAAATAAAAATAAAAATGCACAAAGACTTAATATATATTTCATAGCGATGGTTTCCTGTTTTCTTTCAATAATTATTCCAAATGCTGAACTGTCGTAGTATAGAAACTATTCCAGAGATGAAACACAACAGCCTTTGGTAAATGATAATCTTAATAGTACAGAATCATTATTCATTGATTCATAGTACTTTGTTCTCTTCTTGGCAGTATTGTAATAAGAATAGCTTTTTATTTCGCCTTTGTCAAACATGATCTTATTTTTGAAGAACAAAGGTTCCATATCGTACAGGATATTGTTGTTGAAATTCTGATCATCGTTGGTTACATCCAGTTCAATAATTCCCAGATTTGTTTTTGATTTATTATTACGGATAAGATTATACTTATAATGGATAAGATCATTTTCCGTTTTCTTTTCAACCAACTCTAATATCTGATCAGTTTTCAATTTTTTCCTTTTTCTGATGTCAGCAATTTCAGATTCCAAAGGAATATCGCCGGTGAAATAATCAAAATTTCCGGGTTTGATCTCTTTACTTTGATCCTTGATCGAAACAGGAAGTACAGGATTGGTATCTTTATTTAAATTATAGATAATCCCATTTCTGCTGTTGTTAAAATACAACACAGAAAAATCACTTTCATTGGTGTAATATTCTATAATATCGCTCACCTCATTATCTGTACCCTGACCCTCTGCCTTTTCGTAAGTAAATTTATATTTTAACCTCTTGTTGAATTCATACTTAAAGAACGCCTTACTATTTAAAGGAGCATGTTCATCCTGTTTGGATGTTTCCATGAATGAAAAGCTGTCCTGAGCATAAGTCAGGGCAGGCAGGAGAAATGAAACAAAAATAACAGCGGGTGCTGTTATTTTCTTCAATGAGTGTATCATCTTTTATCCGTGAAGTTTTTTCCAGATTGCGTCTTTCAGTTCTACAAGGCCTTCTCCCGTTACACCAGAGAAAAATAATGGCTTTCTGTTTTCAGGGAATTCAGCAGAAATTTCTTTTTTCAGCTCATCATCCAGAAGATCTGATTTTGAAATAGAAATGATGAAATCTTTATCCAAAAGTTCAGGATTGTACTCCGTTAATTCATTTTCCAAAATTTTAAACTCCTGGAAATGACTTTCAGAATCAGCCGGAATTAAAAATAATAAGATAGAATTTCTTTCAATATGTCTTAAAAATCTGTGTCCCAAACCTTTCCCTTCAGCAGCACCTTCAATGATTCCCGGAATATCAGCCATTACAAATGATTTGTAATTTCTGTAGTCCACAATACCAAGATTGGGGGTCAGAGTTGTAAATGCATAATTCGCGATTTTAGGCTTTGCAGCAGATACGGATGCAAGAAGGGTAGATTTTCCGGCATTTGGAAAACCAACTAAACCTACATCGGCCAAAATTTTAAGCTCGAAAACAACAAAACCTTCCTCGCCATCCATTCCCGGCTGTGCATATCTTGGAGTCTGGTTGGTAGAAGATTTGAAATGCTCATTTCCTTTTCCTCCTTTTCCTCCCTGCATCAAGATAATTTCCTGCTTGTCTTCAAGGATTTCACCGATAATTTCTCCCTCTTCATTTTTAGCGATAGTCCCAATCGGAACATCAATATAAATATCGTCACCGTCAGCACCGGTCAGCTGGTTTTTCGCTCCGTTTTCACCACGATCAGCTTTTATGTGACGGGTGTATCGAAGCGGAAGTAAAGTCCATTCCTGAGCATTTCCTCTCATGATGACGTGTCCGCCACGGCCTCCGTCGCCTCCATCCGGACCACCTTTAGGAATATATTTTTCACGGCGAAGGTGGGCAGAACCAGCACCTCCGTGTCCGCTTTTACAATGGATCTTTACGTAATCTACAAAGTTAGACATATAGTTTGTGTTGCGGGTTGTAGGTTACAGAATCTGAATTTTTCAAATCCTGTAACTCATGTCCCGATTATTTAATTTTTTCGACTTCAGCGAAAAGCTTTTGGGAAATTTCTTCAATTTCTCCTACGCCGTTTACTTCAACATATTTTCCCTGCTGCTTGTAAAGTTCGGCAACTTCTGCTGTTTTAGTATAATATTCTTTAATTCTGTTTTCAATGATCTCCACATTACTGTCGTCAGATCTTCCGCTGGTTTCCCCTCTTTTCAGAAGTCTTTCCACTAAAATTTTGTCTTCTACTACTAACGAAAGACAGATATCAATCTTATCGTTCAATTCCTCTGCTACAATTTTTTCCAAAGCTTCCGTCTGGGCAGTAGTTCTTGGGTAACCGTCAAAGATAAATCCGTTGGTATCGGTAGGTTTTCTGAGCTCGTCGACCAGCATATCCGTTGTTACCTGATCCGGAACCAGTTCTCCCTTATCGATATAAGACTTAGCCAGTTTTCCAAGCTCCGTATCATTTTTCATGTTATATCTGAAAAGATCACCTGTTGAAATCTGTTTTAAATTGAATTTTTCGATCAGGTTTTGAGCTTGTGTTCCTTTTCCACTTCCTGGAGGGCCGAACAGAACAATGTTTATCATAATGTTGATTCGCTTGCAGCTTCCGGCACTAAGCTTTCAGCCTTTAGCTTTTTTAGTTAATATTTACTTTATTTCGATTTTAATATTTAAAGCTAATGGCTAATAGCCAAAAGCTAGTAGCAGTAATTAATGGTTGATCTGTCCCTCTTCCAGTTGATACAGGTTTGAAAGGTTTCTTCCCAATTCATCATAATCAAGACCATAACCAAGAACAAATTTATTTGGAATCTCTTTTCCGATATAATCCAGCTTGAAATCTTTTTTGTAAACATCCGGCTTTAGTAAGAATGAAGCCAGCTTTACAGATTTAGGACGCTGTGTTTCCGTAAAATATTTGAACAGACTCTCAACCGTGTTTCCGGTATCTACAATATCTTCTACAAGAATAATGTGACGGTCTTTCACATCTTTAGTCAGTTCCATTTTTTGGTAAACAATCCCTGTGGACTCTGTTCCTGCATACGAGCTCATCTGGATAAAAGCAATTTCGCATTCGCCCGGATAGTATTTTAAAAGATCTGAGAAGAACATGATCACCCCATTCAGAACCCCGATGAAAACAGGAACCTCGTCTTTGTAATCTTCATAAATCCTTAACGCTGTTTCTTTTACAATTTCCTGAATTTCGGCGTCCTTCAGATAAGGAACGAAAGTTTTGTCGTGAACTTTAATGCTTTCCATAAAAAATTTTAGTAGTCGGCAAAGTTACGGATTTTTGATTAAAATCTTTTCTACTTTTATTCCGGATTTAATAAACATATCATTTAAAACGAATATCTTGAAATAATTCACCTTTTAAAGCTTCAATTATCATAATCTATTCGAAAAAATCTTCGTTTTTACAAGTCCTTTACGTAAAAGAAATTCTGATCCAATGAATTTAACCATTGTAAAAATATTGCTTTTTTTGTGCTTTTACCTTTGTTTTTTATATGAAGATTTTATGTTTTTTAACTAAAAAAAATGAATAATTAATAATTTGCTATCTTTGTATTTCTAAAACCCAATTATAACATGTAGGATTCAGTTTCTTTCCGATTTATCAAACAGTAGCCAAAGTGCTGCTGATGTTTAACTATTACTAAGAAAGAAATAATGATTTTACTACAAAATATATCTTACGGGTTTCCCGGAGGGGATCTCCTTTTTAATTCAATCAATTTAACCATACAACCTCACACCGTATCGGCATTAGCCGGAAGCAACGGTATTGGGAAATCTACACTCCTGAAGATTATGGATCAGGAGATTCAACCTTTAGAAGGAAGTGTAACCGTTAAGGGTGATGTATACTATGTTCCGCAGATGTTCGGAAATTTTGATCATCTGACTGTGGCAGAATGTTTTAAAATTGACAAAAAACTGAATGCTCTTCAAAAGATCACAAGTGGGGAAGTAGATGAAGAATATTTTGAAATTTTAAATGATGACTGGGATATTGAGGAACGCTGTCAGAATGCATTAAGTTACTGGAAACTTGAAGACCTGGACTTAAGTCAAAAGCTGGAAAGCTTAAGCGGAGGACAGAAAACAAAAGTTTTTCTGGCTGGTATTCAGATTAGTCAGCCAGACATTATCATCCTGGATGAACCTACGAATCATCTCGATCTGGAAGGACGAAATCTGTTGTATGATTTTATTGAAAAAACAAATTCGACTGTTGTGATTGTGAGCCATGACCGTACTTTGCTGAATTTGGTCGATACCATTTTTGAATTAAGCAATCAGGGAATTTCTACTTATGGTGGAAATTATGACTTTTATGCTGAACAGAAAGAAATAGAGCAGGAAGCACTCCAGAATGATATTCATGCTAAGGAAAGGGCCCTGAAAAAAGCAAAAGAAAAGGAACGGGAAACTATAGAACGCAAACAGAAACTGGATGCAAGAGGAAAACAGAAGCAGGAGAAATCCGGTGTAGCGAGAATTATGATGAATACCTTACGGAATAGTGCTGAAAAAAATACTTCTAAATTAAAAGGCGTTCATGCTGAAAAAATCAGCGGTATTTCCGGCGATCTTCGCGATCTTCGTTTTTCACTGAAAAATTCTGATCAGATGAAAGTGAATTTCAACGATTCCAATCTGCATTCCGGAAAAATTCTGATCAGTGCGGAAGACATTAATTTCAAATATGGACATCATAATCTCTGGAAGGAAAATCTCAGTCTTGAGATCAGGAGTGGTGACAAAATTTCTATCAAAGGCTCAAACGGATCGGGGAAAACAACTTTGATAAAACTGTTGTTGGGAGGTTTACAACCGAATGTTGGTAATATTTCGAGGTCAGAATTTAATACGATTTACATTGATCAGGAATATTCCCTGATCGGGCACGAAATAAGTGTGTATGATTTTGTGAAGCAGTTTAATGACGGAGCAATGCAGGAATCTGAAGTGAAAACTCTGTTGGCCAGATTTTTATTTGGAAAAGAAACCTGGGAAAAGAAATGTGGAGTATTGAGTGGAGGAGAGCGCTTAAGACTCCTTCTTTGCGGGCTTTCTATAAGCAGTAAAGCTCCTGATATGATTATCCTTGATGAACCCACGAATAATTTGGATCTCCAGAACGTAGAAATCTTAACAGCATCTATTAAAGATTATCATGGGACTTTGCTAGTTATTTCTCATGATGAGGTGTTTCTGAAAGAGATCGGAGTAGAGCGGGAGATTGTTTTAGATTAAATTGAGCCGTTATGACATGATGATTTTATGCTCCGCAGATTTTGCTGATTGAGCAGATGTTTTTGTTGTATTTGTCATTGCGAGGAGCGCAGCGACGAAGCAATCTCGTATAATTTTAATAGAATAGGATCAGATTGCTTCACCTATGGTTCACAATGACAGTCACAATTTGCATTTTGAAGAATTATATAAAGGATAAATTAGCTAAGAATCTCAAGCAGATTTTTGCATATGATGTAGATATATACATTGTATTTTTTATTGGATGCAGATGTAAACCTTATAGGTTTTAGAAACCTATAAGGTTCGAGTCGAAGTGATGTTTCTCTGTAGTTCGCAAGAGTTTTTATATATTATTTTAACTGAACATTGGGTAGTTTATAATTCCCAACAACTTCTATTAAGTGAGTAGAGTTATTTTTTAGATTATTGAAAAATTTCTCCATATTTTCTTTATAGCCTCTTTCACTTATAGCGAAAAGTAAAACGCCTTTGCTTTCATTAACAGTAATCAGTTTATAACGGTATATATTTCTTTCTGCAATTAATATTTCCTTTCCATCTTTCGAATTTTCACTCATGAGAAAGTCTAAAATATATTCACCATCATTTTCATATATTTTATAATTTACAACCGGATTCGATTGCTTCATTTTTTCAAGTTCGCTTACTTTTTGATCAACAACATCTTTAAGATTGAAATCTCCCTTTACAAATTCGATCAAAGCTAATGTATTGTATTTTTCAATCTTTTCATTGGAACACAAATATTCCTGCTTGTAATAATTTTCATTGGGATGAGAACTCCAGATCAAATTATAGGTTTTGCCATCCATTTTAATTGGGCCGGGAATGTTTAAATATTCAATCGTTTTATTCTGAGCATGTAGCGAAAATGTTACGAAGGAAAGTAGAGCAACAATAAAATTTAATTTTTTAGCCATAATTTTTTGTGTTTTTTGTTATAATTATCAATGCTTAAATATATAATAATTAAAAAAATGAAAGAAGAAAGTAAGCTTGCAGCCTTCAAAAATAAAGATCTCCCGCATATTTTACAGATGAACACGGATATTAATGTTATAAATGCTTTAGAATCCATTGGTATATTTCATTGAAGACATCTTTCCTGATTTCCTCATTGAGAATTTCGTGGCGCATGTCGGGATAGATTTTCGTATGTACATCATTAAATCCATCCTGCTTCAAATGATTGATTGTCTGTAGCACGCCTTTACTGAAATCTCCGATAGGATCATTCTGTCCGCTAATGAAAAGGAAAGGGAAGGATTTTGGAATAGAAGCAGCCCAGCTTCTTGCCGTTGCTTTTTTGTAAATACTGAACAGCGCATAAAAAGCATTATTGGTAAAAGGAAGCCCGCAAAGCTCATCTTCCGTAAAAGCTTTCCTGTTAGCCTGATTCAGACTGAGCCAGCTTGTATCACTGAAATCCGGATCTTTCTTGAAATGTTTGTTATTGACAATATTGAAAAGAGTATTGAGGTAAGTAAGATGATGAGGCGCTATTTTGTTCGCTAATGAAAGATAACCTTTTATCAGACTGATGCCGGCCAAAGGACCTCCGGTTCCTGTAATAATGGCTCCATTCAATTTGCCGCTAGCCCTCTGTAGAAGACAGCGGGTAACAAAAGATCCCATGGAATGTCCAAGAACAAAATGAGGGACCTCCGGATATTGTTGGTGAAGATATTTACTCACTGCTTCAGCATCTGAAACAAGTTTTTCATCGGGTTGGTTCAGCTGGAAAAACCCGATGTCTTTTTTATCTTTTACGGATTTTCCATGTCCCAGATGATCATAAGTGAGTACAGCCAGCCCCCGGTCTGCAAAATAACCGGCAATTTCAGCATATCTTCCGCTGTGTTCCTGCATGCCGTGGATAATGAGTAAAGTAGCTTTTACGGGAACTGTATCAGGAGTGAACAGGGTATGGAAGAGTTTTGTCTCGCTGGTAGTTGTTGGGGAGAAGTGGGATGATTTTTTTGATGCCATATGGGTTGCCTTATTATTTCAGTAGACAATCAAATATAGGAATTAATAATTTTCTTTTTTTACATTAAATATTTGGGGCCGTCTGTCATGATAAAGAAATTTTTATATAATAAACACATGATTTCCACCTCACCCATAAAATAAATTTCCCTCATAATTTGCCCACCCTATTTTTAAAAAGTAATTTTGCATGAATCTAAAATAAAAGTAAAATATGTCAACTTACGTAGTTGTAGGTCTTCAGTATGGAGATGAAGGTAAAGGAAAAATCACGGATGTTTTATCGGCTAAATCGGATTATGTTGTTCGTTTCCAAGGGGGAGACAACGCTGGTCACACGGTTTATGTAGGCGAAGAAAAATTTGTACTTCACCTTCTTCCTTCTGGTGTACTGCAGTGCAAAGGGAAGTGTATCATTGCTAATGGAGTAGTGGTAAACCCAAAATCTTTCATTAAAGAGGTTGGCCAGATCGAGAGCAAAGGCTTGAGAACTGACCACATTTTTATCAGCAGAAGAGCGCATGTGATCATGCCTTACCACATTCTTTTGGATACATACCGTGAAGAGGAACATGGAGGAACTCAGATCGGAACTACTAAAAAAGGAATCGGGCCATGCTATGAAGATAAGATCGCAAGAATCGGGATCAGAATGGTAGACCTTTTAAATCCTGAAATCTTAAGAGACAAAATTGAGAAAAACCTAAAAGTTAAAAATTCTCTTTTTGAAAAATACTACGGAAAGCCAACACTGGATGTAGAGGAAATTTATAACGAATTTTTAGCCATCGGAAAGCAGCTTCAGGACAGAATTGTAGATACGGAAGTAGAGTTGAATGAAGCGATCAGAGACGGTAAAAATGTTTTATTCGAAGGTGCTCAGGCATTGATGCTGGATATCGACTTCGGAACATACCCATACGTAACTTCTTCTTCACCTTCTACAGGAGGAGTTTGTACAGGAGCCGGTGTTCCGCCGACTTCACTTCAAAACCTTATCGGGGTTGCCAAGGCATATTGTACAAGAGTAGGAAACGGACCTTTCCCTTCCGAACTGGATAACGAATTAGGAGAAAAGATCAGACAGATCGGCGGTGAATTTGGTGCTACAACCGGTAGACCAAGAAGAACAGGCTGGTTAGATCTTGTTTCTTTAAAGCACGCTTGTATGATCAACGGAATCAATAACCTGGTTATTACAAAATTAGACGTACTTACAGGAATTGAAAACCTGAAAATCGTTACACATTATAAGACTGAAGATGATAAGATCATTGATTATTTCACTTCTTCAACGGAGAAATTATACAACTACGAACCAATCTATCACGATTTACCGGGATGGAACGAAGATCTTACCAAAGTAAGAAGCTATGACGAACTTCCGGATAATGCTCAGAAATATATAGAGTTTATTGAGGAATACCTGGGAATCAATGTATATTTGGTTTCTGTAGGTCCTGAAAGAAGCCAGAATATTATCAGAAAAGAATTATTCTAAATTTTGGAATACAATATAATAAAAAAGAGACTGTCACCTGACAGTCTCTTTTTTATTATATAAATTATTGGTTTTTGTCAGACGTATTTATCCTTCAGTTACCACTTCATCGCGGTTACCGTCTTCTTCTTTTCCTTCCTGTATCATTTCTTCTGCTTCCGCTTTCTCTTCCGGAGTCGCTTCCTGAACCCGCTCTTCCTGTTCATCGTTGTGATGGTCTATGAAAAATTCACAATATACCGGAAGATGGTCTGAACCGAAATTTTCCAGGGTTTTAAGCTCTTTGATAAAAATATCTTCACTGTGGAACATCAGATCGATCGGAAATCTTAGCAGGCGGTATTTCGCATGAAAGGTAGACACAAAAGAACGTCCTATTCTGGGATCAATCAAATGACTCGTTTTTCTAAATAATATGGATGATTTCGACCATGCTACATTATTAAAATCTCCTACAACAATAACCGGTTCATGGATGTCTTTTACCCGTTTTGCCGTACTTAAAAGATCACCGTCTCTTTCTTTAGAGGTTTCTTCTTCAGTAGGGCTTGGCGGAGGCGGATGCACTCCGAAAAATACAAATGAAAATCCGTCTTCAGTCTTTAGGTGTATTTCAATGCTCGGAATATCATCAGCCACGAAATAATGAGTCTGTGCACTCTTGATCTCAAGTTTAGAGTAGAAATGCATTCCGTAGGTGTTTTCGAGAGTTACTTTATGCCGGAACGGATAATCTTTTTCAAGAACTTTCAAGGCCTGTTCCCAATCTCCATTACTTTCCATAGTCATAAAGACTTCAGGTTTGTATTTTTTAATAAGTTGAATAAATCTTTCGTATTCTTTATTAAACTGATAAACATTGGCAGAAATAAAATGCAGTTTTTGAGAAGATTTATGCTGCTGCTTATGCTTTTTGACCGGATAAAGCGGCGTATACTTCACGAGGGTAACTCCGTGGTGAATGAACAATAACAACAGAAGACTCTGTGAGTACCAGAGATGCTGAGACTGATCAAGTAAAAGCCCCAAAACAAAAGTGATCAAAACAGCATAAGTAATCTGAATCTTACCAAACTCCGGAACCCTGAATATCCAATGGGAATTCTGAATTTTAGGCAATAGTGTCAAAAGCACCAGCAATCCGATTAAAGACAAATAAATACCCCACATAAAATTTAATCAACGGATAAAAATAGTTTATTTTTTATACAATTCAAATCAATTCGCTTTTTAGCTATGCTAATTTACTAGATTAGCATAATTTTCCCTATTTTTATTCTGTCAGATTAATAAAACCATATGAATAAACTTATTGCAGTTGTCCTGCTCTTCGGTACTTTCTGTTTCGGACAGCATAACCAGGAAATAGAAAAACCGGTCCGTGATCTGTTTTTAGGAATGAAGAATGCAGATCCTGAACTGATGAAATCCGCTTTTGCAGAAGGAGCCATTCTCCAGAGCATAGCTAAAGACGGAACAGTGAAAAACGAAAACGTACAGGAATTTATAGCCTCTGTTTCCAAATTTTCAAAAGATGATCTGGATGAAAGAATTGTCATTGATGCTGTGCATACAGATGGCGGACTTGCCAGTGTTTTTACGCCGTATTCTTTCTTCTTCAAAGGTAAATTCTCACATTGCGGAGCGAACAGTTTTCAATTGGTTAAGCAGCAAAATGACTGGAAAATCCAGTATATCATCGATACCAGAAGAAAAGAGAACTGCAGAGAAATAAAATAATGAGAATTAATCTGATTTCATTTTCAAATCTATAGAAATCTGACACACGAATTTAAAAACATTTTAAATGAAGATCCATCACATTGCCATTATATGTTCAGATTATAGAGTTTCAAAGAAATTCTACACTGAAGTTTTAGGCCTTACTATTATCCGTGAAGTTTACCGTGAAGAAAGACAGTCATATAAGCTTGATCTTGCTATCGGTGATCATTACGTTATTGAGCTGTTCTCATTTCCTGAGCCGCCACCAAGACCTTCCCGCCCGGAGTCGTGTGGCTTAAGGCATTTGGCATTCTCTGTAGATAATGTCGGAATCAAAAGAGATGAGCTCATAGCAAAAGGGCTCACCTGTGAAGCCATCCGCATAGATGAATATACAGGAAAAGAATTTTTCTTTACCCAGGACCCGGATCAGCTTCCGCTGGAGTTTTATGAAATGTAAAAAAAATTAGTGGGCATAACCCGTAAAGAAGCTAACAGCCATAATAGCCAGCACGATTGAAGAAATGACTACATACACGTAGTCTTTTTCTTTTAAATACCCTACCAGGGCAAAAATAATCCTAACCAGAGGCGTAAAGATCAGCAGCAATATTCCCAGTTGGATGATGGCCATACCTTCTCCCTTGCATAAAGAATTCCAAAACATTCCCCATACCTTTTCAGAAGAAGAACCCATGTCCAGAGAAGTATATTTTTTAGGCATTTTAAAGCCTTCCATAAAAAGCTTAATAAAGCCGATCAATGATGTGGCCACAGACAAAATAACACCAAGCCTCAGAAGATTTCCTACCGAACGGTTCAGATCCACATCTGTAAAATTCTTTCTCATTATCTGAAACTTTTATTGATACCGTTATACATCATATATATTGATAAAATGGTGATCACAATCGCAAAGAATACTTTTAATTTCTTCGTTTTGGATACCATCAGGGTTTTTGAACCTATGAAACTTCCTACTACGACACCAATAAGTACCGGAGCCACAATTACAGGAATGATCTCGCCTCTCTGGAAGTAGATCAGGGCACTGGCCACAGCCGTTACACCAATCATAAAGTTACTCGTCGTTGTAGAAACCTTAAACGGCAACTTCATCATATTGTCCATCGCCAAAACCTTTAATGCACCGGAACCGATTCCTAAAAGTCCGGACATGGCACCGGCAAACAGCATCATCAGAAATCCCGAAACCGTATTTCTTGCAGAATAACTTTTTAAAACTCCTTTATCGGGGAAAGTTCCGTATAATTTCAGTTTTTCTTCAAGGCTTCCTTTTATCAATGGTTCCTGGTGATCAGGCTTTCCCTTAAGATTGATAATAACTGTTAATAAAAGGATACTTGCGAAAATAATTCCAATGGTATTGGGATTAAGCATTCCGGAAACTAATGCTCCGATAATCGCTCCGGCAGTAGTCCCGATTTCCAGAAACATGCCTATCCGCATATTCGTAAAACCTTCCTTCACGAAAGCTACGGCAGCACCCGAAGAAGTACCGATCACAGAAATTAAAGAAGCACCAATAGCATAATGCATCGGAACGCCAAAACCCAGCGTCAATAAAGGAATAATAATAACTCCTCCTCCCAAACCTGTAAGTGAACCCAAAAGACCGGCGGAAACTGCGCCGAGAAACAGAATGATGATTTCTGACATGCTACAAATATAAAACTATTGTAGTACTCTGCCAAACGTTTAAAAAAGATAAATTTGACGTATTTTTGCAGTTATGAAAACTGAAATGAAATTATTTTATATCATTCTCGGTGCAACGCCCAAAGGCAGGAATATCGAGCAGCATGACGTTTTTTTCGGGATCGCAGAAAACCTTAAAGATCTTGTTCCCGATATGAAAGATTTCTGGAAAGAAGCAGAAGGAAAGATTCATGTGGACTGTTATCAGGAAGTGAGATTTGCAGACGGATATGAGGTGAAGATTGTTGAAAAAACAGATCTGCCATCCGAAGACCAGCTGTACTTCCTTAATTTAGGAGGGTACAAAAAAGGCTTTTTTGAAGAATTTCACGAACAACACCTGATGGTGGGGAAATCAATGGGAGAAATCATTAAAAGGGCAAAGGCTACAGAATTTTATGCGACAATGGGCTTTGAAGGAGCTGTAAGCCATATTGATGATAAGCACGGTGTTGATATTGATGATATCTTCAATGTCAATGATATTCTGCCGGAAAAAATGAAAGAAAAATATTCCATCATCCTTTCAAAATCTGAGGCAGAGAATCAGGAAAACCCAATAGGGCTTGGGTACTTAAAGATCGATAAAATTCAATAAAACTTTCCATTAAAAAATCTAATAGAAAAAATAAAAGTAAGAATGAAAATAGGAATTTTAGGAGGCGGACAGCTCGGAAGAATGCTGATACAAAGCGCACTGAAATACGATGACCAATTTTATACACTGGACCCAGCTTCCGATGCACCGTGCAGCAGTATTTCCCACTTTACGCAGGGGAATTTCAACGAATATGATACGGTACTGAATTTCGGAAAAGATAAAGACGTGGTAACCATTGAAATAGAACACGTAAATGCAGATGCTTTAGCCGAGCTTGAACAACAGGGTGTGAAAGTAGTTCCCAATGCGGCCATTATTAAAACCATTCAGCAGAAGATCCTCCAGAAAGAATTCTATAAAACATACGATATTCCAAGCCCTGAATTTCAGGTCGTTTGGGACAGCGAAGAAAAGATCATGATGCCTTTGCCGTTTGTGCAGAAAATGAATACAGGAGGTTATGACGGTAAAGGAGTTCAGGTAATTAAAACCGAAGATGACTATCAACATTTATGGAAAGACGCTTCCGTGATCGAAAGTCTGGTCGATATAGACAAGGAACTTTCCGTAATCGTTGCCCGAAATGAAAACGGTGAAACCAAAACTTTTCCCGTAACAGAAATGGTAGCTGATCCAAAGTTGAATTTACTGGATTTTAATATCTGTCCCGTATTTCTAAGTGACGATATCCAGAAACAGATCGATTCCATTACTGAGAAATTTCTAAATGCTGTAAATTCTCCAGGTCTTTTTGCCATCGAATTATTCCTTGATAAAAATGGAAAAGTATGGGTGAATGAGACAGCTCCGAGGCTGCATAATTCAGGTCACCAAAGCCAGGAAGGAAATACCAATTCCCAGTTTGAGCAGATGTACCGGGTTGTAAAAAACCTGCCATTGGCAGACACAGATGCTTTCACTTACAGCGGAATGCTTAACCTTGTTGGCGCAGAAGGACATACAGGAAAAGTGATCTATGAAGGAATGGATGATGTTCTTAAGTTACCGAAAACCTACATTCATCTCTACGGGAAAACCGAAACCAAACCAGGACGAAAAATGGGACACATCAATGTTCTGGCTGACTCCAGAGAAGAGCTGATGGAAAAGCTGGTGAAGGTGAAAAGCATGATAAGGGTTATCGCTGAATAAAACTTAGATAAAAGAAAAAGAAAAAAGATAAAGAGCTGTAAAATCATTACAGCTCTTTTTATGTGATTCCAATCTGTCTGCTTCATCGAATCCAATTGTTGATTCCACCTTTACATTCCTTAAATTTACAATATAGTATTAGGCTTTTGCGTAGAAAAGATCTTTCTTATTGAGAAGTTTTTTATGGAATATTAAAGTTTTCTTATTTATTCAGAACCATTAACAATTTACAATGCCTTGTTATATTCTCGAATATTACATTAGATGGTGATTTGTGTCTCTTTGTAATATTATTTTACTTTTTTATGTAATTTTAATAAAAAAATATATTGAAATTAAAATAAAACATGTATTTTCATAATACGAATCCTAAAGTATAAAAGGAGGAGAAACATCAAATATTATTTACTATGAAAAATTTAAAAAAAATTTCAAGAGAATCTTTAAAATCTGTAAAAGGAGGAATTACTCCGGAATGTGCACAATGGTGGGGCTCAGGGCAGCCATATTATACAAGTCAGACTGCCTGTCTTCAATCTCCAAATTATGACCCTGATATTAATTTGGGTTGTCATAATGCTTGTGGACGTTGGTACATACAATAAAGATACCCCTTTGGTAGCCTAAGGTCGGAAGATTTTTCTTCCGGCTTTTTTATTTATTCCTGTCATTTAAAAATCTTCTGGATCACATTTCCGATTTCCACAAAGTCTCCATGGTTCCCTACTGAGCGTATTTCCGGGCTGTTTTCATCAAATTCTGAGAACGGGAAGATTAACAGATAATTATTATCATTTAAGTATTTGTTCAGTAATTCCGGGATAAGTCTCATCCGAGGAATATAGGACTTCATGCCGCGTTTGGCCATCAGGACAATCAGTGCTTCATCTTCTTTCAATTTAGCCGCTGTTTTTTCGCCGTCCTGCCAAGTACTCATAATGATAAACTCTGCTTCTATATTGGCTTTTTTAACAATCTTCTGAAGAATATCCAGAATATTTTCCGGAGCATAAAAAACTACACTGGCACCGGAATTTCTGGCAATATTCCATACCCTCAGAAGCGCATGGAAAAATCCTGCTTCCTTATGGGCATTCTCCGGGACCATCACTGCATATTTCTTTATCGTGGATAGTGGCTGTGCGGCATGATATACCAGTACATTCACATCATCATTCTGAAGATAACCGCTGTAAAGGTTGTACACAAAAGAGGGGGAAAAGCCTTTCTCATCCTCCAGACCGATAATAAGATCGGTAATATTCTGCTCCTTAATGACATTTTTAACCCCATTGATCACATCATTGTCATACCTTTTAAGAGACTGCATTTTAACGTCAGCGGCGGCTGCTGCATCGGCGGCTTGATGGAGAAGTTTTTCAGCATTTTTCACTGAAGATTCATTTTTATCCTCATTAATCACATTCAAAGCGAACAGGTTTTCTGTATTAGAATGGGCCTTGATTAAAATACCCAGATTCACCATTCTCTCCACGGTTTCCTCATGGTTAATAGCCAGAAGGATATTTTCCTCTTCATGGCTGTTGCCGGAAACTGTATCTTCATTGTCACTTTCTGCAATTTTTTGGGCACTGGCCATTGAAATAAATGAAGAGATGGTACAGGAAATAAGGATCAGAAGAATACTTCCGTTCAGTACATGCTCATTTAGCAATCTTACCGGTTCGCCGGTCTCAGTTTCAGAAAGAATAATATTGTATCCCACCATTACGGAGGCTAATGTTGCTGCTGCAGAAGCGGAGCTCAGTCCGAAAATAAGCTTTCCTTCCTCCTTGGACAGCCGGAATGTCTTTTGGGTCATTACCGCTGAGATATACTTTCCTCCGATGGATGCAACGAGCATGATTCCTGCTACTTCCAGTGTTTCCCAACTTTTAAAGAAAACTTTAAAGTCGATCAGCATTCCTACACTGATCAGGAAGAATGGAATGAAGATCGCATTTCCTACAAATTCTACTCTGTTCATTAAAGATGAGGTATGCGGAATCAGCCTGTTTAGAGCAAGTCCGGCAAAGAACGCGCCGATAATAGCTTCCACCCCGGCAAGTTCAGCAAGCATTGCTGCCAGATAAATCATCACAAGGACAAAAATATACTGTGAAATCTTATCATCTACCTTTTTGAAGAACCATCGTCCTATCATAGGGAATACAATCAAAACAATGAGAGCAAAAACGATAAAGGAAACAGAGAGTTTAACCCAAAACTCCGTACCTACATCACCCTGCGACATTCCTACAATCACGGCAAGCACCAAAAGCGCCAGAATATCAGTAATCATGGTTCCGCCGACTGTAATATTTACTGCTTTATTTTTGGCAATTCCCAATTTGCTGACCAATGGGTAGGCGATCAGTGTGTGTGAAGAAAAAAGGCTTGCAAAAAGAATGGAAGTCAATATAGAGAAATGCAACAGATAGTAACCGCCCAGATAACCCAGAACGAACGGAACGGTAAATGTGTAGATTCCGAAAGTAAGGCTTTTCCATTTATTTTTTTTAAAATCACCCATATCAATTTCTAGTCCTGCAAGAAACATGATATAAAGAAGGCCTGTAGTTCCCGTTACAACAATGCTGCTGTCTCTTGCCAGCACATTAAAACCGTTTGGTCCTATTACAGCTCCTGCAATGATAAGGCCCAACAGGTGCGGAACTTTAATTTTATTCAGAAGCAGGGGAGCGGCAAGGATGATAACCAGTACCAACAGGAATTTTAGAACCGGATCTTCTATAGGAAAATTCAGATTATGTATACTCAGTAAAATCATAGGTGTTTTTATTTTGTGGAACGTACTAATTCGACGGAAAATTTGGCTGTACAGCCATTGTCGGCAATAATAGTTCTTGTGCCTTTCAGTTTGGTATCCGAAATATCGTTAAGCAGGACATTCATTTCTACTTTCTTTTGAGAAGTGGAATCTGTCCTGAAATTAAGCTTAATCTCATTATGCTCAAACTTTCCGGAATAAACCCTTACCAGGTTATTGTTATTGATGATTTTTGCTGACAGGTGAATAGAGTCACTGTCGAATTCCCAGGTATCCGTACGCTGATCACCCACTACATAGTCACTGCAGTTAGATTCTGTACAGATGACTTTTCCGGTCCATGGTCCTGAGATTTCTTCCGGCCATAAAGCGATCCTAACGGAATCTTTTTTTGCAAAAATACTGTCCCTCATTTTTAAAAGAGACTGATATTCAGATTCTTTTTGAGCAAATGTTTTTTCTTTTTCGAGCAACTGTTTTTCCCTTTCTGTCAGATTTTTTTCTTTTTCCTTATAATCACAGCTGATCAGTAAAAATGAGCCGGTAAGAAGGATAAAAAATGTGTTTTTAAGCATATTGTCAGTGTTGGTGTAAACAATATAAGGAAAAATAAGGAAAATATAAAATTTCCCTGCCTCTATCCGCTCAAATTCGGGAAAAATTACGCCGTTGAAATCAATAGTTTTGACTTCAACGAATTGGAATATCCACCCATTGGACGGTCTAATTTCATTATTATTCCATTTTTTGTTTTTTGAACATTTGCGGATTATAATTAATGATGAATACACCAAGGATGATCAGTATGGCTGCAATGATAAATTTGACGCTGATTTCCTCATTAAGAATCAGCCAGCTTAAAAATATAGAGATGAGGGTATTGATGTAGGCAAGTATTGATATCTGCACCGGCGAAATCTTTGTTAAAGCATAATGAAAAGCAAAAAATGCTGCTACAGAGCCAAAAACGGCCAGATAAAGCATAGCAGATATGCTTTTTAAGCTCCAGTTCTCAAAATTATAATTTTCTGAAAGCAGAAATGCAAAAATAATCTGTACGATCCCGGCAAACAGAAATTGGTAAAACAGATTCAGAAAAATATTGCCACTCTGGATATTCATTTTTTTCGTAAAGATTGTTCCTGAAGCCCAGCCTGCAATGGCAATAAACAGAAACAGGATCCCTAAGGCATAGTCCGGATTTTTGAGATCATGAATACCATCCCAAAATATGAAAACAATCCCACTGAAAGACAGGATGATACCGATAAAAGCCCTTGCATGGAACTTCTGAAGTCCAAATGCCAGGCTTCCCAGAAAAACGAGAATGGGGGAGCAGGCACTGATCAGGGATGTAAGGCTGCTGGTAACCTCTTCTTCCGCTACCGTCGTCATTCCGTTTGCAATAATCAGCATTAATGACGAAAAAATAAGCTGGTATTTCAGCTTTTCCCAACCAATCCATTTAAATTCTTTCCTGTACAGAAGAATCAGAAACATAATAATAGCGGCCAGAAACTGACGTATCCCGGCGACAAACCATGCGGGAATGGTCTCGACTGCTACCCTGATCGACAAAAAGGTAGTTCCCCATACAATGGCAACGGTCAGTACTGCAAAAGTAAGTTTATAGTCTTTCAATGTAGAAATTAAATAGGCCAAGCAAATATACAGGTTATGAAATTAAGCGGATGGGTACAGTTGCTGTGTTTTTTGAAGGCTCAGAAGAACGGGTAAAATATGTAACAATAAAAAAGAGTACACTTTTAATGTACTCTTTTGGCTTTTAAGGTTGGAATCCTCCGCATGTGTCAAAAGGAACACATTGCCATTTGCCGTTTCTAAAGCAAAGCTGGAATGAGCAGGCCTCCATACCTCCTAAAACTTTTTTTAGTTCTTCTTTTTTAAGCTTTTTTAAATTTTTCATTTTGAATAAATTTTATGTTGGTTAGTGAAACAAATATTGTAAAAAAATGATAACAGTGAATCAAGATTAACACAATTTAACTTTTTTTGATTTATAAAGCGAAATATTTTTATCTTTTTTAGACTGAGAGGCAGGAAGAAATGTATACTTCAAAAAAGGTTATATTTTTTTATCTTTGACGATCTAATAAAAATTGAGATGGTAGGAATTATAATGGGCAGCCAGAGCGATCTGCCGATCATGGAACAGGCTGCAAATTTTTTGAAAAGCCTCGATATTCCATACGAACTGACGGTAGTTTCGGCGCACAGAACACCGGAAAGAATGTTTGATTATGCAAAAACGGCAAAGGAAAGAGGCCTTAAAGTGATCATTGCAGGAGCAGGAGGGGCAGCACACCTTCCGGGAATGGTAGCCAGCTGTACTACTTTACCCGTGATAGGAGTTCCGATTCTATCGAGCAATTCTATTGACGGTTGGGATTCTGTACTGTCTATTCTTCAGATGCCGGGTGGAATTCCTGTGGCAACAGTAGCTTTAAACGGAGCTTTGAATGCAGGAATATTAGCAGTGAAAATCTTAGGAAGTGCGGATGAAGCGATTGCTGAAAACCTTCAGAAATACCAGGACTCTCTTAAAGATAAAGTATTGGGAACAGTGGATGACATTAAATCAAAGCATCCTAACCAATATGATAAATAAATAAAAATAAGGCCCCATTGATATGAAATAGTGAGGCCTTATTTTTATTTACTTTTTGATCAATTTCAATGTATGGATCTTATTTTTGGTAATAATCTGTAAAAAATAATTTCCGGGAGGTAAGGTTTCTATGTTGATCACATCTTTTGTTAAAGAATCTTTGGCGATCATTCTGCCTGATGCATCCAGAATCACATAGCTTTTCATATCCGGGATGTTTTTAATATAAATGAATTTCTCTGCCGGATTGGGAAATATAGAAGGAGCATTGACTGGAGATGTATCCGAAACTCCAAGCATTCTGCACTCTCCTATATTATCACCGGTGAATGTCCATCCTTTGCTGATAAGGGTATCTCTCCATATAGAAACATCAAGAGAATATACATAGGGAGAGAGTGGCCCCAGCACAAGGTTATTAGGTGTTTCCTGATTCTGTGCCCATCCTCTAAGCGTTCGGCTGTAGTTGTCACAATCCAGTCCAGTCTGATAAATCATCAAAAATGGTGAGGTTAAAGATTTCAGGTTCCATGTTTCAAGAGACTGATTAAAACTTGAGGCATCCGAAAATAAAGACATCATATTGGTTACTTTTCGGGTATCCCAGGTACTTAAGGGCTGATTGAAACTGGAGGCACTGGAGAAAGACGTATCCATGTTGGTGACATTGCTTACATCCCAGGTTTCAAGAGGCTGGTTGAAAGCCGAATCTCCATGAAATATGTGCTCCATATTAATAACATTAGACGTATTCCATGTACTGAGTGGTTGGTTGAAATCAGGAATATAATGGAACATATAAGATATATCTTCTGCATTGGAAACATCCCATTGGTCTACAGGCTGGTTGAAGGAATCGCACGAAGCAAACATGTATGAGAAGTCTTTTACATTTGAGACATTCCAGCTATTCAGATTTTGATTGAATGATTTTCTGCTATTAAACATGAAACTCATATTTTCTGCAGACGAAGTATTCCATGAGCTGATAGGAGGATTGAAGGAATCCGGGGGGACAACCAAATTATTGGGACCGTATGCGAACATGGATCTGAAATTTTTGATCACAGAGGTATCCCAGAAGGCCATTGAAGAATTTCCAAAGAATTTCATAGCATTATGGAACATGTAAGAAGCGTCGATAACACCTGAGAGATCAGGGGTATCCGTTGCATTCATCTGCATATTTTTACACTCGACGAATGCAGCATTCATAGAATCCCAATGAATATTCCCCCACTGTTCAATATCAATCAGTTTTTCTGTACTTCCAAATAAGGTCCATGACAATACAATCCCGGGTGTAACTACTTGATTGGGAATTCCGAATTTCAGATGTCTGAAAGTTCCATTACCATTGCTTACTTTCATCCTGTAGGTTGCTGCAGAAGGGGTGGGGTTCAATGGGACTCCGAAATCGATGAGGATTTGTAGAGTAGAAGTTACATTTTGCATCGTTCCGGAATGTTGCGGATAGCCTACTTCTTCCCATGCAACGGTGTAATTTTCTCCTACACCGGGAAACCATATTTGATTTGAGTTTGTTTGCGAAGCAGCACTAACAGGTGGGGAAGTATTGCTGGGTTTCCATATAGTAATAAACTCGTTTTGGGCTTTAATTTGGAATAGAAAAATTAACAGAGAAAAGGTTAATAGTTTTTTAATCATAAATCAATATTTTAAGAAATAAATATATATAGATAAATAAAACTCTGCAAATTTTTAACAAATTGCATGGTTTAGAACTATTTTTGTTGATGAAAATATGGGTAAAATACGGATACGGCAGTAATTGGGATTCCATTAGCCCCGATAGAAGCGGTTACCCCACAGCAGTGAGGCTTAAGTCTGGCGCGAGGAGTACAAGCGGATAGCGGGAATAGCTTCAAAAAAGAAAAACTCTCCTAATGGAAAGTTTTCTGTAACCGTTACTGTGTAATATATTCGTAATTGTATTGCACGTAATTGTTTCCATTGGCTTCTTTTCCAACCACCTGAATGGGCAGTTGAGCGTTGTTGTACTGTATGGTATAGGTAATATTCTGATTTTGGGTCCAGCTTCCGTCACTGTTTCTGTAGCTTATTTTTTCTGCTGTATAATTGTTTTTGCTTAAAGAATAGGCTCTTTCCATCATAATTCTCATGTACTTGTTTGTATTGGTGAACGGACTTAATTTATCATCATACGACAACTCTCTTTTATAAGCAGAGCTTATTGTTCCTCCGATGGTGGAAGTTTCCACGGAAATGTTGTCTCCGTTATAAGCATATGTGGAAGTACTGGGATTGGAGCAGTCTTCTGACTGGCAAAGGGTGGAAGATACGAGTTTACCGTTTGAATTATATGTATAAGTGCTTTTTCTGTTGAAATCCGGGTTCGTATAGATCGCTTTGATATCAACTAATTGATCGCCATTATAATTAAATACAGCATAATACTCTAAAGTCTGAGTGGCTGTGTAGTAATTTACCTTTGTCGGTTTTCCGTTGCTATACTCGAAAACGGAAGATCTCCCTCCGGACAGCATTTTTATGAGCTCTCCCTGGCTGTTGTATTCGAATGTAGATACAGTGGTTTCAGGATTGGAAGGATTGTCGTAGTAAATGGTAGTGACTTTACTTAATAACAATTTTTTTTCTGAAGGATCATTTGTAATTTCGTTATCATCGCTGCTGCAGCTTGTAAAAATTGTCGCTGAGCCCATTAACCCCAGAAATAAATATTTTTTCATTCTCTTTTTTTATTTTTCAAAAATAAGGAATACTTGTTAGGTTTGAAAATAGAGCAATAAAAAAATCCCACTATATTGAATAATGGGATTGTATATAGATTAAAATAAATCTTAATATCTGTAGTACTCAGGCTTGAATGGGCCTTTTACATCTACACCGATATATTCAGCTTGTTCCGGAGAAAGAGTTTCCAGTTCAACGCTTAATTTTTTAAGGTGTAAAGCAGCTACTTTTTCATCTAAATGCTTAGGAAGCATATACACTTCGTTTTTGTAAGCAGCAGAATTGTTCCACAATTCGATCTGAGCCAAAGTCTGGTTAGAGAAAGAGTTAGACATTACAAAACTTGGGTGGCCTGTTGCACAACCAAGGTTTACCAATCTCCCTTCAGCAAGAATAATTACTTCTTTCCCGCCTTCTAAGGTGTAGATGTCTACCTGAGGTTTAACTTCAGATTTTGTCTGACCGTAGTTTTTGTTTAACCAGGCCATATCGATTTCATTGTCGAAGTGACCGATGTTACAAACGATCGCTTTATCTTTCATTTTAAGGAAATGTTCTCCTCTTACAATATTGAAGTTACCTGTAGTAGTGATGATGATATCTGCATTGTCTACAACTGTATCCAGTCTTTTTACTTCATAACCGTCCATGGCAGCCTGAAGTGCACAGATTGGGTCAATTTCAGTAACCGTAACGATAGAACCAGCTCCTCTGAAAGAGGCAGCAGTACCTTTACCAACATCTCCGTATCCGCAAACTACCACTCTTTTTCCGGCAAGCATAACGTCTGTAGCTCTTCTTACAGCATCTACTGCAGATTCTTTACATCCGTATTTGTTGTCGAATTTAGATTTAGTTACCGAATCGTTTACGTTGATAGCAGGCATTACTAAAGTTCCATTCTTCATTCTTTCATAAAGTCTGTGTACACCTGTAGTGGTTTCTTCAGAAAGTCCTTTGATATCTTTTGTGAATTCAGGGTATCTATCGAAAACCATGTTCGTTAAATCTCCACCATCATCCAAAATCATATTCAATGGTTTTCTGTCTTCACCGAAGAATAAAGTCTGCTCAATACACCAGTCAAATTCCTCTTCGTTCAGACCTTTCCAGGCATAAACCGGAATTCCTGCAGCAGCAATAGCCGCAGCAGCGTGATCCTGTGTAGAGAAAATATTACAAGAAGACCAGGTAACTTCAGCTCCTAAGGCCACCAATGTCTCGATAAGAACAGCTGTCTGGATCGTCATGTGAAGACATCCGGCAATTCTTGCACCTTTTAAGGGTTGAGATGGTCCGTATTCTTCACGGATAGACATCAAACCTGGCATTTCTGCTTCGGCAAGGGTAATTTCTTTTCTTCCCCATTCTGCTAGGGATATGTCCTTCACTTTGTAAGGAACGTATTGTGTTGTAGTACTCATATGTAATGAATAAGTTTAAATTCAATTGATAACGAACTGCAAAATTACAATTAATAATTAAGATAAAAAAACGAGAGACAGGGTTAGAGTTTATGAGATTATACATGATTTAATATTATTTAGTCTTAATATAAATAGCTATTTTTGTTCAGATAAATTTTATACTATGAACCATACGAATATCCAGGGAGAGGCTAACAGAAAAGCAAAGCCGGTTGCTCCAAAAGTAAAGGAACTGATAGAACGTACCAAAAGTGTGATTTTGGCCACGGTAGATGCGGAAGGAACTCCTAATTCCAGCTATGCACCCTTTGTACAGGTAGGAAACACGTTATATGTTCTGGTATCTTTTATGGCAAGACACACTAAGAATCTTGCGGACGGAAGAAAAACTTCAGTGATGTTTATTGAAGACGAATCTGCAACCAAGCAGATCTATGCCCGTGAACGTCTCACCATCGAGGCATCAGCCTCCCAGATAGAAAGAGATTCTGAAACCTGGAACACTGTTGTTACTAAGCTTAAAGAAAATCACGGAAAAGTGGTTGAAGTTATTTCAGAAATGGGAGATTTTATTCTTATTGCTCTGCAGCCTGTAAAGGGTTCTTATGTGAACGGATTTGGAAGCGCTTATTTTGTAGATGAGAATCTTGAAATTCTTGAGCATAGAAATGATGTGAACCATCAGCCGAAATAAATAGATAAGAATAGGAGAGGGGAGATGGAAGTTTATAATGATTAAGTAAAGAAGAATTCTTTTTTAATAGATTCTTTGTAATCAAAACTTTAAAGTTAATGGACAAACGAATAGTAACTTCCATCTCCCCGCTTCCTTCTCCCATCCTCTTTTATCTTCCACATCTTTTCACTACTTTTATCGAATAAAAAAACGATGCCCCTTTACCGAGATTTTTCAGATGACAATGCCACGATTCTTGTATGGAAATATGATGAAAGCGAAAAACTTGACATCAATGAGCTTCTGGAACCGGAAAATGCTGAAAAGGTAAAAGACTACCATCCGAAAAAACTTCTGGAGGTACTCATGGTCCGTAAACTTTTGAAAGGTTTAAAACCCAATTCCAAAATACTATATAAAGAAAGGGAACCCTTCCTTTCTCCTAAAGATGCGGAAATTTCTATCACTCATTCATTTCCTTTCGCAGCTATAGCAGTTTCTAAAAATAAAATAGGTATTGATATTGAAAAATTCAATCCAAAAATTTTAAGGGTTATTGATAAATTCACTTACGAGAATGAAAGAGGATTTATTCCTGAAGATAATGCCCCCGCTTTCTATACTATTATATGGAGTGTAAAGGAAAGCATGTACAAGATCCATCATTCCAAATACTGGTCTCTTAAGAAGAATTACGAAGTAAAGCCGTTTGAGCTCAAGCATCTTTATAAAATAAGCTGCAGGGTTTATGATGAACAATTTTCGGACGAATTCAAGGCGAGAGTGGAATTTTTTGATGACTACTGCTTTACGATCGTGGAGGAATAGAATCAGCTTCGCTTCTGTATTTTTCAATTACTTTTCTCTGCTCTTTGGCTACGTCGTAGATCAGTTCCAGAATATCGTGGATGTTTTTAAGTTCTGTTAAATGTGAAATTTTATCAGGATCTCTTCTGTCAACCAGATCATTTTCCTCTATCTCCGTTTTTCTTTTCGAAATCAGATCTTCAATGGAAGAATCTTCCGGTTCCAGGCGGCTTTCCATTTTTAAAGCTTCATTGATCTCGTTTCCATGTAGTAAAACGGACGTTTGCTGCATTTCGGCTTCAATCTTTCTGCTCCAGCTTTCGGCATCTATTTCAGGATACTTTTCATTGTTTTTAGAGTATTGGGAAAGGGAAGCGGTATAGGCTGTGATCAGGTGTGAAGTTGCGACAAACTGGTGTACCACTTCCAGTTTTTTCTGTTGGTTCTTCGGTTCAGAGATCATTCTCTGGAAGTTGTCGGAAAGGTTGGCCAGCGAAATAATGGCATTTTTCCGCTTTACTTTATAATCTTCAATGTCAAAATTTCCCTGTAAGAACTTGGAAATGACACTTTCAAAATAGATCAGGTTGTCTGCCGCAGATTTTTTCATCAGATCAAGATTCTGAGTATGCTCCCATA
Source organism: Chryseobacterium lathyri (assembly GCF_019970085.1). NCBI lineage: Bacteria > Pseudomonadati > Bacteroidota > Flavobacteriia > Flavobacteriales > Weeksellaceae > Chryseobacterium > Chryseobacterium lathyri. Next base: position 43,262 of record NZ_JAHXYG010000003.1, read on the forward strand.
CAGGCAGAACAATATAGGATACGGCAAAAGCAATAACTCCGGCTATAATGGTATCCAGAATTCTGTCCTTAAAGATCACGTTTACATTTCCGGGATTTAAAAAGTTAAAGCTCAGAAATACATAGATCGTCATAAACAGCACCGCCCAAAAATATCGGCCTTTCAGAAAGCTGAAACACATAATCATGCTCAAAAGCAGAATGGTAAATAAAAGACCATTGAAGTGTATAAAATGTAGAATCGTATAGGCAATAACTGCGCCTGCAATGGTTCCGTATAAACGGAGTAGATTTCTTTTTTTCGTAATGGAATAGGCGGGTTTTAATATTGCTGTAATCGTGATCAGGATCCAATAAGTATGACCCAGGCCCAGAAAATCGAACATAGAGAAAAGATAGCCCACAAGCAGGGCAGTTGTAATTCTTATTGCATGTCTGAAATGAGAGGAGGAAAGTGAAATATTATTCCTTAAAACTTTGAAGTTGAGTTTTTCTTCATTAGGCATGAATTTTTTTAAATCTAACCCTGTAGAAAGGCTTTTGGCCAGTTTCACATCTTGGGAAAATACTTTATAAATTTCATTGATCTCTTTTGTAATCTCATTGATGCGCATCAGGATCTGACGGAGGATCATGAAATTTTCCAGATTATCTGGAGTCAGCTGCTTATTGCGTAAATCAAAATAATGAACGTTAAGGTTTTTCAGTTCATGTTCCAGATCAAAAATGGATTTTGCCCTTGTTCCGATCTGAAGCGAGATTCCAATATTGGTAATTTCTTCAGCGAGCAGGTTGAGGTAATCATGGATATTGACCAGGATCATACTGTCTTCAAAGCTCTGCTGCAATTTCTGATAATCACTTTCAGAGGTCATCAGCTTTTCATGAAGGTCCATGGAATTCAAGAACATCAACATCAGCAGACGGCTGGTTGTTGTTGATTCATTAACGATGGTTCTCGTCTTGAAAACGGTTTCCCTGGTTTCTTCCTGAAGGTTTTTGATCCCGACCTGCTTGGCAATAACCTGAGTGGTCAGTTTATCAAAATCAGGATTTTTCTGGTAATAATTAGCTTTGATTTTTAAAAATTCTGCGAGCTGCAGATAATTTTCCCCGATCATCTGTCCTGCCAGTTTATAAGGCTGGATGGTGGTAACCACAAGGAAAATCAATAAAAACCAGATACAGCCGGATGCAAAGATCAGCAGGCTTTTAAAAATATCACCTCCTGTAAGATGCCCGTCAATAAATATCGCCAGCACAACAAGAGATAACGAACCCACGGCGGCAAGTCTCTGTCCGTAAACCCCGATAAGGGAAAAAAACATTCCGAACACAATAATCTCCAGGATGACCAGGACTTTAAAATTCATGACCATGCTGGCAATAAATGCAACGAACACAAAACAAAAAATAGCAAAGGTCAACGCATTTCTCCTTCTGATAAAAGGTCCGGGCTGGTCACAAAGTGCTACAAAGCTGGTTCCTAGAGGAAATAAAAAGTATTCTTTCAGGATTCCGAAGTGGGCGAGGACTAAACAAGGCAGAACGGTTGCCAGCGTAATTCTGATCGCAGAATATACATATTGGCTGGTAACAAATTTTTTGAGTTCTGCTGAATAGTTCATACTACAAAATTAATTATTGAAAATAAGAAATGCCTTATAAAAATGAGACTTTTGCAAACTTATATATTATATTTCTTTAATAATTTTTCAATTGGTAATGGATTGTGGTTGAGTCTAACACAAATTTAGTGCTGGGATTGTACTATTTGCCAAAGGAGTGTGAATGATGAATAAGCTGCGCTGTCAATTTGCTTTGCAGTGAATTTTCTTTATCCCTCAATTCACTATTCACTTGCGAAGCAAAATTCACCATTGACCGGTTGTCGATTCGATGCATACAAAAAGCCCCATAAAAATGAGGCTTTTTGTATTTGGGTATTAAATATCTTAATAATCTACATTAGATGTTTCATCACCGATGTTCCAGGTAAGACCGAAACGAAGGGTATTATCTAAAGCAGTATTGATTTTTGACATATTGATCAGATAAGAAATATCAAGCCCGAAAGAACGGTATTTCAATCCGATACCTGCTGTAGCGAACTGTCTTGCTCCCTGCTCTTCACTTTCGTGGAAGTAACCTGTTCTTACGGCAAATGCATTGTCATAAGAATATTCTAGAGCACCACTCATCATGATAGAGTTTTTATTTTTGAACGACTTTCCGATCCCTGCCATTACTCCTACGTTAGGGACTTCATATCTTGGCTGTCTTGTGTTAGGATCTATTCCTACATATTCTGATCCCGGAACCAAAATCTTAGAGCCTTCTACACTAATGCCGATCTTGTTCATGTCATCCAAATACATATCATATCCAAGTCCTAATCTTGCCATCGTAGGCAAATAAGATCTTGATTCTTCATTTCCTGTATAGTCTAATTTCGGACCTAGGTTCTGAATAGCAAAACCTGCATTCACTTTACCATCATATCCTCCGAAACTTGAAAATCTTGGAGAGGTATAGTATCCTGAAACGTCAACTGCAAAAGAGTTAGCAGCTTTAAGGGTAGTATCTGTGTTGAAACCTCCGGCTAAATCCGAACGGATGAATCTTCCGGTAACGGCCATTGAGTAAGAATCAGAAAGTTTCAGACCGTAAGCAACGTCAATGGAAAATTCATTAGGCTTTGACGTCCCCATAGAAGTGACTTCTGAACCTACCAGCTGAGTAAGATCTACCTCACCCATGTTGAAATAATAGATACTTGCAGAAATAGTGGATCTTTCTTCCTGGCCTAAAAATTTATGGAATGCACCATATAGTAAAAATACATCATTGGTAAGTTTCCCCATATAAGGCGTATAGTTAAGACCTATGGAAGAACTTGTTCTGCTAAAAGGATATTTTGCCGCATTCCAGAATTGTGAAAATGCATCCGGTGAAGTTACCACCCCTTGGTCTCCCATACCTCCAGCTCTTGCATCTGGTGCAATTCTTAGAAAAGGAGCTCCGGTTAATACTGGATTTATTTTACTTAAATCTTGCGAATAGCCTAAAAAACCAGCACTTAAACCAAATCCCAAAAGCAGTTTAGTAGTTAAATTCATATGTTGTCTTTTATATATTATCAGTTTTTTATAACAATTATTGTCTATGTATTATTTAATTTATTTCAAAAGTACCATTTTTTCTACAGCTGTAGCACTTCCTTTGCATTTTTCTTGATTTTGACTTTTTGCAAATATCTTAAAAATATACGTACCTTTTGCAACAGTTGACCCAAAATCGTCTCTTCCGTCCCATTCTATTGCCTGACGAGGCGTTCTAAAGCCCTGTAGGAACGGTTCTGCAACCACAGGCTGAGATAATGTTCTCACTAATTTTCCTGTTATTGTATAGATCTGAACATTTACATCTAAAATATCATCGCAGTTATGTTCAAACTGGATGTACGTTTTATTGGTAAACGGATTCGGCCAGTTCAGCGGTCTGTTAATGATCAAATGCTGATCGGTTTCATCCTTAACTTCAAAGTTTAACGTAGACGTTGTAGAATTATTGTTTATGTCCCAAACTTTAAATGTTAACTGGTGTTGTCCTATTGCTAAATTCCTGAAAGGGTAGGTTACATTTCCTTTCTGATAATCAGCAAGACTCGGGCTCAGACATCCGTTTCCTTCGCCTGATGCAAAGAAATCATTCAGAACAACCGTGTTGATGATCTGTCCGTCAAGATAAACGGTAATATCATGGCCCACACCGGATCCTGTAGAGTTGATTCCCGTGTCATCCGTAACACAGGCTAAAAGCATTGGATTCTGGTTCGTGATTCCGCCGTCAGCAAAATTTGTATTATTCATGTACAATTTTACTTTTGGAGGTTCGTTATCATTGATTCCGTTAGGGTTTATATCTCCCACCTGTACTGCCTGGTTATTGAATACGTCCGTTACTTTATTGTCTGCGTAGCCCAGTATTCTTCCTTGTCCCACAGCATAGTTGATATCCTTTGGTACATAGAATTCTACAGTGAATACTCCGTTTACTGCGGTGCCTGAAGCTTTAACAATAGCACTTCCTTCTTCTGTGTAATCCATGACAGGCGCTAATGCTCCGTCATTATTCAAGGTTTTTTTGTTTAATCTTTTATCAAAAATATTGATAGAAACCCTTCCGTTGAAGGTTGTATTAACCGTTCCGTTAGGATTGTTGATATGGCCTTTTACTTTAATGAAATCCAGACCTCTGATCAATCCCGGAACCGGAGATTCAATATTGTCGATAACAAGTTGTCTTTGAGGTCTGCTCAGTTTCATTGCAGGATCCCCAAGTAAATTTACTTTCAGATGGTCGATATTGGCTCCTTTTTGTTTTTTAGCATTTAAATGAGCATATCCTAAAGTTTCAAAATCGTCGCTGGTCAGTTTGAAAATATTCTTCGTATAAAGATCTGTGAAGTTACGTCCGTAATCTACGCCAATGGCACGGCTTGATGTAATCATGGCAGCAGCACCTCCTTGCTTAAGCTTAATGAACTGCTCCCCTGCAGAAGAAGTAGCCGGTTCATCCCATAATGTAAATTCACAGGTAATGGTAGATACAAACGGAAATCTGCTATATACATTGGAGAAGTTATTGGAATTTTGAATTTCAGTACTCGTCAGCACTCTTTCCTGTGCCCATCCGTTGATTCCTCCATGTCCGAAATAGAACAAATAAAGACTGTTCCCGATATCATTTGAAATGGCCTGAGTCACCTGAGGAAACCTTTGTCCAGCCGCTGTACTTTGGGCCGGGAAAGCATCCAGATATAATTTTCTCACATTATATTCTTTCAGATCCTGCTGGCCGGGAGCTTCAAAAACACTGGATAGCGTATTATTCATTACCTCATGGAAAGGACTTCCGCCATCTTTATCATCATCTACTACAAAATCAAGCTTCATACGCCATTCTCCGAAAGGAGAAGACTGGCCGGGAAGAGCATTGTAATAGGCAAGGGTTTTACTGATCATATTTCCTGCTTCAGTCACATTGGCTGCAGGAATTCTTCCTACAGGGATATCAGGCAGGTTATTTTCAATAGAAGAAGCCGTCTGCGGCTGCGTCATTACGATATAGTCATCGGTTATAAAAGAACCGACAAAATCTGCTGAATTTTCACCATGATAGCCGGAAACGATATTGGAATTGCCGGAGATCCTGTTTTTGTAGTCATAAGAAGCGTCTCCCAAAATAAATACATATTTAAGTCTTGCGCTGTTATTAAGTTTTGTTACAAAATCTCTTATTGCTGTAAGGTCTCTGCTTCCGCTTCCGAATTCATTATAAATCTTAGCCGCATCTACGATCTCTACCGTATAATTGTTTTTAGTCTGGTGGTAGCTGGCCAGTCTCTGTGCCTGGCCCATCATTTCAGGAACTGTGATGATCAGGTAATCCACATTCTGCAGCCCGGAAAGATTCTGGTTGGCAACTCTTTCTACAAACTGAGGGTTATAAGCTGCATCAGCACGGAAAGCCACAAATTCATTATTGAAATTTGGGTCAGAAGTAAAATAGCCGAAGTTAAAACTGCCGGCACCCGCTTTATTTACTCTTCTGTTGGCATTCGTAATATCAGTTACATCCCATACCTGCTCAAGGTTTGCTGCATTGGAAATACCAAAGCCGTAATTAATATTGGTTCCGCTGGTAAGTGAGAAATCCCTGAAATTCATCTGAGATCCATTGAAGGCAAGATTTTCTTTATACTGTACTTCCGCATAATCAAAATGGAAAACTCCGTTAGGGTTTACAGAAATATTGGGAGCGTAATTAAGAGTAATCTGATTTCCGCTCAGGTTGGATATCGTTCCGTCATATCTTAGCTGATAAAAATCAAATACATAATTATTGGTATTGGCAGGAACCGTCTGAGGGATAGGATTTTGGTTGTTGATTTTAAATTCAACGGTATTCTGCTGAGACCTATAGCCTATCACCTGTGTCCTGTATCTTATGACATCACCAGCCTGTATTGGTGAATTGGTTGTAAAAGTTACCGCTTTATCCGTGGTAAATGGTGCTTCTTCTACCCAGATTCGTCCTACTTTTAAAAGATTCTTCTGGTCATTGTTAATCACCTGGTAATTGTCATACCTTGTTATTAAATTACCGGCCGGAAGATTAACGTCGACTGGCTGAACTCTTTTGCCTGCACCCTTGTCAAAATTGATAAAATAGTAAGAAAAATCTTCATATATATTTTTGACATTATTGCTTCTGTCCATTCTATTGTCCACTCTCTTGAAACCATTTCCGTTGGATGCGTCATAAAGATTATATCCGTTTGGCCCCTGAGCATAGAACAGAGCATAATCCCCGTCATTCCATACACCATCTTCTTCACCCACTACCTGAATAGCATTTTCCTGAAGTGCGCTGTATTTGGTGTCCAGGTTATATTCAGGAAGCATTACACCACCGTTTCCATAAATTCTGAAATTTTTCGGATTTACAGAAGCCGGATTAATGCCGTTATCTTTTAAAAACTGTGTTGTAATCTTAAATATTCCCGATTTGTCTACTTTAATCTTATAAAAGCCACCACTCGAAAGAGGATTTGCAGTGCTTCCCACTTTGTTTGCATTTCCGGATGTGAAATTGTTGGGAGCTGCTGTTTCAGAAATATTAAATGAAGAAAGTCTCTGGATACGTCCCTTTACATTCTTAAATAAGGACACACTGATGCTCGCATATCTTTCTCCTTCCAGCGTATAGTAGGCAACATCTGCAATGTCATAATCCGGCAGTCTGCCTTTGTCAAGATCATATAAATCCTTAGTGGAAACACTTTCCCAGGCTAGATCCGAAACTTTCAGCTGCTTTTCTCCTATTTTTTGTTTGGTGATGATAAAAACATTATTTTGGCTGAACGAAAAACCTTCATTTTTGAAATTTGGAAGATTTAATTTTGTGTCACCAAAATCTTGGATTTTAGAGCCTTCCCATTCTATGGCTTTTCTCTGGGCCCAAAGTGTTGACACAAAAGAGATTAGTAATAAAAAGGTGATTTTTTGTTTCATGTTTATTATTGAAATTTCTGAATTACAAATAAAATGAAAATTTTAGAATTAAATTGTGATACAATAAAATTAATTTGTTAACGTTTTTCAAAAAAATCAAATGTTTACTTGATTTATTGAATAATTTATTTTTTCTTTGTACTTTGAAAATATTTATATCGACTATGAAAAAACTAAAGTTGTTTTCATTAATAGCATTAAGTTCTACACTTGCATTAACCAGCTGTGGCGGATCCGGGACCAGCAAAGGAGGCGGTACTAAAAAATTTGTCAGCAAGACGGGTTGGAAACCAAACGAAAAACAAGGTTGGTTTTTTGCAGGAAAGCAACAAAAACAGAAGGGGTGGCCAGGAATGGTATATGTAGAAGGTGGAACTTTTACAATGGGATTAGTGAAAGATGATGTTATGCATGATTGGAATAACACACCGCGCAGAATGCAGGTAAGTTCATTCTTCATCGGAGAAACAGAAATTACTAACTACGAATACCGCGAATACCTTACATGGTTGAAGTATGTATTTCCACCAAGTGACCCTAGCTTCAAGGAGATCTATAACGGCGCTTTGCCAGATACTCTCTTATGGGACAACAAACTAGCTAGAAACGATTATAATGAAACGTATCTTCGTTCCCCGGAATTCGATTACTACCCGGTAGTAGGCGTTTCCTGGACTCAGGCGAACAGATACTGTGAATGGCTTACAGACAGAGCGAATGAAAAAGCTTTAATGCAAGCCGGAGTTATTGCTAAAGATTTGTATATCAACGAATCCAATAACCAGGGTGGAACTGCATTCAATATGGATAAATTCAAAGCGAATGATCCGGAAATGCAGGGATACATCAACGAGAAAAGAATGCAGCAAAAATCTGGTATGAAAACAACCAACCAGAGACTTCTTTCTGCAAACAGAGCCCCAAATGCTTCAATGGTTCAGAAATTCAGACTTCCTACAGAAGTGGAATGGGAATATGCTGCTCTTGGTATGGCTAAAAACAGAGAATACAATCAATACCTTGGTAAAAAACCGGAAATCGAAAGATTAAGAGGTACCAAAGGAAGAGATAAAGGAATGTTCCTTGAAAACTTCAAAATGGGAAAAGGTGACTATTCCGGTATTGCAGGATGGAAAAATGACGGAGCTGCACAAACAGCAGACGTAAGACAATATCCTTCTAATGATCTTGGAATCTACGGTATGTATGGAAACGTTTCTGAATGGACGGCTGACGTGTACAGACCAATTATTGATGAAGACTTCAACGATTTCAACTACTATAGAGGAAATATGCCTCAGGCTATTGTAAGAAACGGTGACGGAACTTACAAAATGATCGACGAAGGTACAATCAAGTATGATACCTTATCAGATGGTAGATTAGTATACAGAGGTCTTCCGGGACAGTTTGAAAGAGAAACCGTTGCTGATCACAGAAACTACAGAGATGGTGACAGACAGTCTTCTTTAGAATATTACAGAGCTTCAGATTCGGCTTCTTCATTTGATATGTACAATGCTCCTCAGAGAAGGTTTGTTGTAGATGCAGGAGGAAGAGTGAAACTTCAGAAAGATACCAGAGACAGAACCTCTGCAGTGTCTAATGACGTAAGAGTGGTAAAAGGTGGTTCTTGGCAGGATACAGCATATTGGTTGGATCCGGGACAAAGAAGATATAAAAACGAAGGTAAGGCTTATGGATGGATTGGCTTCCGTGTTGCACAGGATGCCAGAGCTAACGATAAAGGCAGAACTAGAAGATAATATTATCAAAAAATACTTATAAAAAACCTTCCGGATTTCCGGAAGGTTTTTTTATTTTTGAACTATGAATATAGAACAGTTTTATCCTTTATTTTTACAGTCAGATAAAGTGACGATCGACAGCAGAAAAGTCAGCAAGAATGATATTTTCTTTGCCTTTTCCGGTGAAAATTTCAATGCTGCAACCCTGGCAGAAAAAGCTGCTGATGACGGAGCTCTGGCAGTGATTGTGGAGAAACAGGAATTTGAAAATAAGGATAGAAATATTTTCTATGTTCCTTCTACGCTGGAGTTTCTGCAGCAGCTTGCAGTTCACCATAGAAATCAGCTTAAAATCCCTGTTATCGGACTTACGGGAAGTAATGGAAAAACAACGACCAAGGAGATTATCCATGCAGTACTTTCTGAGAAGTTCAATGTACAGTATACTTCCGGAAATTTAAATAACCACATTGGAGTTCCGTTAACGATTCTTTCCATTAAGCCTGAGCATGAGATGGCAGTGGTAGAAATGGGAGCCAATCACCAGAAAGAGATTGAGCTTTTATGTACCATTGCACAGCCGGATTTTGGATATATTACCAACTTTGGAAAAGCCCATCTGGAAGGCTTCGGTGGATTTGAAGGCGTGATTAAAGGGAAATCTGAGCTGTATGATTATTTGAAAAATCATAATCAGACTATTGTTGTCAATGAAAATGATCCGATACAGGCAGAAAAAACAGAAAACTATACACCCAAAATTACCTTTGGGAAAGGTACTTCCGATTACCAGTTCGGGTTGTTTTCCGAAGAACACTTTGTAGGGCTAGACTATCAGGGTATAAAAGCTGTTTCTAAACTGACTGGAGAATATAACTTTACCAATTTATGTGCAGCAGCCAGTCTTGGTCTTCATTTTGGAATCAGCTTTGAAAGAATAAAACATGCTGTTGAAAACTATACTCCGACCAATATGCGTTCGCAGGTTGTAAAAAAAGAAAATACAACATTAGTTCTGGATACCTACAATGCCAATCCAAGCTCTATGACTGCCTCACTGCATAATTTTGTAACTTTTGAAGGCAGTAAGACCATCATTATTGGTGATATGCTTGAATTGGGTGAGGAGAGTGAAAAAGAACATCGAAATATCTTAAAGCTTGCCCAGGAATTAGCTTTTGACCAAATCATTACGGTAGGAAAGCATTTTAAAGCAGTCAATTCTTCATCGCTGTCTTTCGAAAATACGGCAGAATTGATAGAATACCTTAAACAGAATAAAATCCACGCTGAAAATATTCTGTTAAAAGGTTCAAGGGGAATTGCTCTTGAAAAGTCTATCGAATTTATTTAAGCTTTGAATTCCAGAATTCTTTTACAATCAGCTTAATATTTTGGAAAGTGCTTGGGAAAACTTCATTTTCGATCTGAGTGGTGTTTTTCCAGGCAACTTCTGTAATTCCTTCTTCTATCTGAGGTTTTGAGGTGTCTTCACCCTTGAAGTTCATTTCAAACCAATGCGTGCATTTAAGGATTTTTTCACCGTTTCTTTCAATATAGATGTGGTAAGTTGTATTGATGAATTTTACCAGCTCCACATCTTTTAGTCCGGTTTCTTCTTCAATCTCTCTTACCGCCGACTCTTCTCGGGATTCACCTTTTTCCATTTTACCCTTGGGTAGATCCCATTTACCTAACCTTTTAATAAAAAGTAGCTTTCCATCAGGGTTGCTGACCAGGCCACCTGCCGCTTCTATGATTCTGAAAAGCTTCTGGAATTCGCTCCAGATTTCTTCAATATTCTCACCGAAAACATTAAGTTCTTTCACAGAAGTATTTTCCAAAAGATCCAATGCAATCTCTAAAGTTGTGAAACTTTCGTACCTAAGTTCTTTTTCAAGAGGCTCGGGATGCTTAGACACTAATAATTTTTTTTCGTTCACAAAAACTTTATACATATATTTGTAAGAATTAAGAATTTAAATACAAAAATAAAAAATGAATTTAGAAGGACGAAAGATTATTGTCAATAAATCATCTAAAGACTTGTCTGAAATATTGAAATCGCCTGAAAACTATAAAGATTTTATGCCGGACGGTCTTCAGAAATTTGAAACCAGAGATAATGGATTCAAATTCGGTCTTCAGGGAATGCCTGAAATTGCTCTGAAAATAGATGAAGTGAATGAGCAGAAAGCCGTTTTAAAGTCTGCAAGCTCAAGTCTGGATTTTACCTTAACAGCGGCTTTAAACTCTATCAATGAAAGTCAAACTGAAGTTCAGATGCTTTTTGAAGGGAAATTTAATCCTTTTATAAAAATGATGGTAGAAAAACCGCTTCAAAACTTTATCAATACACTGACAGATAAAATCGAAGCTTACAAATAATATAAAGACCTTCAGCAATGGAGGTTTTTTTATGCCCATACACCTGAGCTGTGATCTCTGGTACTGCCGGTTGCAGAAGAAAGGACATTGATTTCATTGTTCATCCTTAAAACACCCATAAAGGCAAAGATCAGCGCTTCTTTGTGGTCAATGATCTGTCTTTCCGGAATGATAACCGTAAATTCTGTTTTTTCCCTGATCTTTTCGATAAGACAGATATTATAGCTGCCTCCACCGGTGCATAGGACGTTTTGTAAACGGTTTAAGTTAATAACATTTGAGATCTGCTGGGCCACATGCTCAGTGAAAGTAGCTATGGCATCTTCAGTTTTAATGCCTTCCAAAAGTGGGAAGATAGTCTCATTGCACCATTCAACTCCTAAAGATTTAGGATGATACAGCTTGTAAAAATCTAAGGAATTAAGCTTGGCTAAAAGATCATCGTGGAGCTTGCCTTTTCTTGCAAAATCACCATTTTCGTCAAAGTTTTTATTGAATTTCTGAGCAAGCCTGTTCAGGACAATATTGACAGGAGCAATATCAAAAGCTATTCTTTTGCCTTCCTGCTTTAGAGAAATATTGGAAAATCCGCCAAGATTCAGGCAGGCATCATATTCAGAGAAAAGAAGTTCGTCCCCGATGGGAACTAAAGGTGCTCCATTTCCTCCCATCAACACGTCCTGGCTTCTGAAATCATAAATAACAGGAAGCCCTGTTTCTATTTTGATGGCTCTTCCATCTCCAATCTGGAGGGTGAATTTCTTTTTAGGCTGGTGAAAAACAGTGTGGCCATGAGAGGCGATCAGATCAATATTTTCAAGATGATTACGGTCAATAAACTCCCTGACACTCTGTCCTAGATAAAAACCATATTCCGAATGAAGTTCCAGTAATTCTTCCGAAGGTAAATGAATCGAATTTCTGAGTTTTTCTTCCCAGTTTTGAGAGTAGGGAAGGGTTTCAGCCTTTATGATCTGAAAATTCCAATCCTTCTTTTTTTCAAAAGCGGCAAAACAGATATCCAGACCATCCAGACTGGTTCCGGACATGAGTCCAATAGCCTGAACTTTCATATTACTGCGGTGTTTTTTTTTCTTCAAGTCTTTTTGTACTGAAATCCCCTGAATTGTTGAAGAAAGTATATTCGGAGAAATCATCTTTGGCTGTCATCCCATTGGCACCAACCAGGGTAGAGCCGTCTTCCATAGTGACATATACCGTATCTTTTGTATAGATCCTTTTCTTTTTCTGATCCCAATAAATACTCTGCATCGCAAATCGCTGCCCTTCATTGGTCGTAATCCTTACATCGCCTTTAGCTTCGTAAAATCTTTTGTATTCAAAAATACGGGCATATTTAGCGGTAATTTTACCAGGTACCTTTGGCTTTTTTTTATCATAAAACTCTATGTTGATCCCTCTTTTAGCCACAACATATGGGCTGTCGATCAGCTCGTATTTTTCAATGATCGGAGCCTTGGCCTTTAAAGATATAAAACCTGAATCCCTCTGTATAATATTAGCGTTATTGATGATCTGCGATGGGAAGTTCTTGCTTTTGTTTCCATTGGCTTTGGTGAGATCTTCTTCACAGGATGTCAGTATAAAAAATATAGCACAACTAAAAAGGCATGCTATATTTTTATATGATATTTTTATTGAAAAATTCATTTTAGTTGTACAGAGTCTTTCTGAACCATCTGTCAGCAAAGTTAAAGCCGACTTTTAAGTTGATGAAATTCTGGTTGATCAGGTTGTTATTAAGAGTTCCTCTTTTTCCAACTTCCAAGCCAAGTTCAAGACCGCTCATTCTTGTAATACTGCTGGTTTTGAACGGAAGCAATACTCCCGCAGATACTCCGAACTTATTGATGCTGGTACCGTTTATTTTAAGATTTCCTCTTTCATAGAACGCCCCGTATCTGTAGGTTACTCTTGAGAAATAGCTTCTGAAGTTGTTATAATTCGGCAGATACCATCCCCCGGCAGAAATTCTGTAGGTATCCTGGAAGTCAAAAGTTTTTCCAAAATAAGAAATGTCTTCTCCTTTTTTATAATCCAGCTGTCCTGAAAAGAACCAGTGGTTTTCACTCCCATATCCAACTCCTAAGGATGCCTGTAATGGAAGAAGATTTTTAGAGCTTGTGCTTTTCTGATCTATAATCGTTTCCAAAGCTTTAACCGTTTGTGCTGCATCAGCATATACATAAGTACTGTTGGTGTAATCAGTAGTCATATTGCTGGTATTACCAAATGTAGCTGTAGCCCCTATGGTTAATTTTCTGTCTGTACGGGTATTCAGACTTTGATAGCTACCCCCAAGAGTGAAGTTAAAGTTTTTGATCTTGTTTTTGGTTTCATAACCGTTGATGTATTCAGCGTTGGAAGCTCCGTCTTTATCATAAGATCTAAGCTCGTTCAGATCATAAAGATTTCCAAAATAAAGATTAGCTCTCAAACCTACCGCAAAGTTTTGGTCGATTTTGTATGAAATCGCAGCCTGCGCAGTGTTCAAAGTCCCGCTTCCCTTAAAACGGTTGGTGTAATAGCTTCCGTCATCATTAAAATCTTTATTAATGATCTCATAGCTCTTGGAACTGTAAGGCTGATAGGAAAGTCCCATCTTTACCTTTGGAGAAAGAGGGAAAGCCAATGCAATATTAGAAAGATACGTAGAGTGCTTGGTAGACTTCGTATCGTTATAATCGGTTTTGAAGTAATTGTTTTCGTTGGTAGCTTCCAGCCTGATGCTTGTAAGCTCGAAATTAGAGTTATTCGCAGGGTTTGCGAAATTGAAGCTGCTCGTGAAATCACTGATATAAGCAGTAGATATACCACCCATAGAGGCAGTTTCAATCGTATTATCATATTTTACATCTCCAATTCCATAAGCTGCATACGGAGAGTTACTGATACTCTGTGCATTTAGGAAGTATCCAACTGATATGAATGATACGGCAAAGATTTTTTTCATTCTTTATTTTTAAAACAATGCGCAAATATCTTAAATATTAATGAATTGTAAAAATTATATGTGGTTAAAGTTTGTTAAGGGGGATGAATAGCCATAATTATGATGAATTGTCAATTGTGAATCCGCTTTGTTCATGATTTTTATGTCTTATTTATAAATTATATTACTAAAATTAGCCATTCACTTGCGAAGCAAAATTCACATCTCACAAATCATCCGTTCCAAAAATTCTTTATCTTTGAGCCATGAATTGGGAGAACATCGCCGGACAGGAAAATCTGAAAAAACTTCTTCGTGAAAGCATTGCTGAAAATAGGGTAAGCCATGCCCAACTTTTTTTAGGAAAAGAAGGATATGGTACATTTCCTATGGTTTTGGCGTATGCCAAAGAGATCTTCAGCCAGGAAAATGAGCATGCTGCTTCGAAAGTGGAACACTTGAATCATCTTGATCTGCACTTTAGTTTCCCCGTTTTTACCGATAACAAAAATTCTTTAAGTAAAAATAAATTTGAGGATTTCAGGGAAATGATCATGGCTTCTCCCTATGCAAGCTATGACGACTGGACCGCTTTTCTGGAATCTGAAAACAAACAGCTTTTTATCTCTGCAGATGAAATTGATGACCAGAACCAGAAGTTCGCTTTAAAGAGTTTTGAAGGCGGAACCAAAATCCTGATCGTTTGGAGAGCTGATAAAATGAATATAGCTGCCGCGAATAAGTTTCTGAAATTTTTGGAAGAACCACCGGCAAAAACGCTCATTCTTCTTACTGCTGAAACGGCCAATGATATTCTTCCCACCATTCTTTCCAGGACACAGATTGTGGAAGTTCCAAGAATCAGTGATGAAGATCTTGAAAACTATTTTAAGAAGAATTTTCAAATTTCAGAAGAAAAGATTAGGGAAATTGTTCATGAAGCACAGGGAGATCTCAATGAAGCCCTGAAGATTTTAAATTCCGGACATAAAAGCGATGAATTTGAAAAGCTTTTTATACAATGGGTAAGAGATGCATTCATGGTAAAAAAGAAGCCTCAGTTTCTGAAAAGTATTATCCTCTGGGCCAGAGAAATTGCAGGCTGGAATCGTGAAAAGCAGAAAAACTTTCTGAACTACTGCTCCGAGATCTTCAGGCTTGCCCTGCTTCAAAACTACCAGTCCGAAAATCTGGTGTATAAAAAGATTGATGCAGACGGCTTCAACTGGGCAGGATTCTCAAAATTCATCAGCGGGGCCAATATTGAAAGTATTCTGGAAGAGATCAGCACTGCGGATCTGCACCTCACCCGAAATGGAAATCCTAAAATTGTATGGACAGACCTTGGAATCAAACTATCACGTTACATTCACAAAAACTCATAATTAAGACAGATTCATTCTGAAATTTTAAATAACATGATAAAGTCCCGATCCTTTCCGGACTTTATAGTGTATGGAATTCTATAGCGGCCTAAGTTTCTTTAAAATATTTTTGTTTAAAAGCAATTAATATTCAGCTGTTTATATTAGCAAATATTAAATATTGATTAAAAAATCAATCAATCGTTTGATTTATTCAAAATGTTATGTAAATTTGCGCCCTGAAAAATAGAATTGCTATGGTTTCAAAAGAAGAAAATATATTATTTGCTGCAGAGAAGCTTTTTGCTGAAAAAGGCTTCGAAGGGACTTCCACGAGGGAGATTTCCAAAGCGGCGAATGTAAATATCTCTATGATTTCTTATTATTTCGGATCCAAGGAAAAGCTGTATGAGAAATTAGTGGAATACAGAATGAATGAAGGTCAGTTCTTTGCTAAAGATATTCTCGAAAGAATAGATATCAATGAATGGCAGAAGATAGAAAAGATCGTAGACCAGTTTTCCGGAAGAGTAAGACATCAAAAATGTTTTTACAGAATCATGCAGCGTGAGCAGCTTCACACGGAAAGCCCGCAGATCGTGGAATATCTGAAGCAGACCAAGATGGGCTTTATCTCCATGTATTCGCAGGTCCTTGAAAGCGGACTGGAAAAAGGAATTTTCACTAAAAACCCTCCGATTTATTTACTTCATGCTACCGTAAGCGGGACTTTATTTTATGCATCCAATGCTAAAGAGATGTACAAAGAATTCCTCAACGATACAAATGATGAGGAAGTTTTTGATGAAAAGTACTACACAGAACTTAATAAACATATAAAATATTTACTAAAAGACCTTTTAGGTTATGAAGAGAATAAATAACTCGGTGTTGGCATTATCCCTGTTTATGGGAGTTGCAACCATAAATGCTCAGGAGAAAAAACAGCTCACCCTCGATGAAGCCGTGCAGCTGGGAATCCAGAACAGTAAAAATCTTAAGATCGATGCCGCCAAGATCGAAGAAGCTACGGCAGATCTTTTGGAAGCCAAAAACAGGCAGCTTCCGGAACTGAAAGTTTCGGGGAGCTATATGTACCTACCCACTAAGCCCACTGTTGATCTAAAGCTTTCCAGTGCTTCGGAAGCAGGAGCAGGAGGCCCGGAAGTGCATCAGGTTGCTTATGGATCGGTTAACCTTAGTGTACCGATTTACAGTGGCGGAAGAATCAAATACGGTATCCAGTCTGCAAAATATTTGGTGGAAGCATCAAAGCTAAGCACCGAAAATGATAAAATAGCCATCGCTTATAATGTTGCCCAGGCTTATAATAATTTATTTAAAGCCAACCAATCCATCAAAGTTTTAGAAGAAAACCTTACAGCTTCTCAAAAAAGGGATGAGACTTTTCTTAAACTTGAAAATAATGGGGTTATTGCTAGAAATGACCGTTTAAAAGCAAATCTTCAGACCTCAAATATCGAGTTGCAGCTATTGGAAGCTAAAAACAACTACAATATTGCCAACATCAATATGGATCTGCTGCTGGGTATTCCGGAAACTACAGAAATTGAAGTAGACCAGAATTATATTGATGAAGGTTCTGAAGTAAAAACAGTTGATTACTATGTAAATGAAGCTAAAGAAAACCGTAAAGATTTGCAGGCTTTGGCTCAGCAAAGAAAAGCGGCAGAACTGGGAACAAAATCCGCAAAAGCTGAAAACCTTCCTTCCATAGCATTTACCGGAGGATATGTAGCCGCAGACATTCCAAAATTCCTTACCATATACAATGCTGTAAACGTAGGAGTTGGAATTTCTTACAATTTATCCAATATCTGGAAAGAAAACTCTTCATTGAGACAGTCTCAGGCAAGAGAAAAGCAGTTAGCAGCAAACGATGAATTACTGAATGATAACATTAAGCTTGACGTTAACAGAGAATATCAGAATACGGATTACTCTAAAAAGAGAATCGCAGTATATGAAAAAGCTGCTGAACAGGCTAACGAGAACTACAGAATTACCAAAAACAAATACGACAACGGTCTTGCAACCATGACAGAGCTTCTGGATGCGGACGCAGCTCAGATATCAGCTAACGTAGGCGTGATCAATGCGAAAGCAGATGCCGCTTTAGCGTACAGAAAACTATTACAGACAACAGGAACTTTAACAATTAAATAATCAGACTGAAACCAAAATGGAAAATAATAATAAACCAACCGTTGAACTTGAACCTAAAAAGAAAAAAAGTTTTGTTTTTCCTATCATCTTAGCCGCTGTAGTAATCGGTGGAGGGATCTATGGATACAGAGCCTTTACTTACGGACAGTATCACGAAGAAACAGATGATGCACAGATTACATCCAATATGGCGCCGGTAATTTCCAAAATTTCCGGATATGTAGCAGAGGTAAAAGTAAAAGACAATCAGTTCGTAAAAAAAGGAGATACTTTGGTGATTCTGGATAACAGAGATCAGAAGATGGCCCTTGAGCAGGCTCAGGCTGCTTTATCAACAGCTAAAAGTAACATTTCAAATGCGGAAGCAACTACTACAGCAACTTCAAAAAATATAAGTTCTTCTCAAGCAGCGGTAACAACGGCCAATGCCCAGATAGAAGCGGCAAAAGTAAACGTTTGGAAAACATCACAGGATCTGAAAAGATATGCCAATCTGGTAAAAGACCATTCTATTACAGAACAGCAGTACGAACAGGCTTTAGCGGCTAAACAGTCTGCGGACAGACAGCTTCAGGTTTTGGTGGATCAGAGAAACCAGATTGCACAACAGACTACTATTGCGTCTTCTCAGACTGCAGCGAGCTCCCAACAGATCAGTGTTGCAGGGTCAGTAGCAAAACAGAGAGAAGTAGATGTGGAAAATGCTAAATTAAACTTATCATACACAGTGATTCTTGCTCCGGAAGACGGATATGTAGGAAAAGTTTCCACTCAGGCAGGTCAGTACTTGCAGGCCGGATCACAACTTTTTGCTTTGGTTAAAAACGACCAGAAATGGGTAGTAGCCAATTTCAAGGAAACACAGGTAGATAAAATGGTAGAAGGTCAGAAAGTGAAAATTGAGATTGATGCTTTCCCTGACCAGGAATTTGATGGAGTTGTAAGCTCATTCTCTCCGGCAACAGGAGCTACTTTTTCAATTCTGCCTCCGGATAATGCCAGCGGTAACTTTGTAAAAGTGGTTCAGAGACTTCCTGTAAAAATCGATTTTGTAAATCTTGATAAGAATATTGCAAAAAGACTGAGAACAGGAATGAACGTGAAGGCAGAAGTATCGCTTAAATAATATTAAAACTGTGAAATAAGTGAATTGTCAATTTTGCTGATGCAAGTCAATGAATGAGAATAATATGAAGCTGAAAATTGACAATGAAGATGATTAATTATTGACAATTCACCTTTTTACATCGTAAAAAACTATGCAAGATTCATTAGTAGAATATGGAGCCCGGAGAGTGATCATCACGATCACGGCAATCCTTTGTGCTCTGCTTGAAATTGTGGATTCCACGATTGTGAACGTTGCCCTGAATGAGATGAAGGGTAACCTTGGAGCCACACTTTCTGAAGTAGGCTGGGTGATTACAGCTTATGCAATTGGTAACGTAATTGTGGTGCCGATGACGAGTTGGCTGTCACAGCAGTTTGGACGTAGAAATTACTTCGCGGCTTCCATTATTATATTTACCATATTTTCGTTCTTATGCGGAAATGCCACCAATATCTGGGAGCTTGTATTTTTCAGGCTGATGCAGGGAATAGGCGGGGGAGCACTCTTGGTAACCTCACAGACGATTATTACAGAATCGTATCCTATTGAGAAAAGAAGTATGGCACAGGCGATTTATGGTTTGGGGGTAATTATTGGCCCAACTTTAGGTCCGCCTTTGGGAGGATATATCGTAGATAATTTCAGCTGGCCATATATTTTCTATATTAATATTCCGATTGGGATTGCAGCAACGCTGATGACTTTACAGTTTGTAAAAAGTCCGAAATATGCTGAAAAACGGAAGGCTTCGGATGTAGACTGGATCGGAATTGCCTTGCTGGCTGTTACCGTTGGATCTTTACAGTTTATCCTGGAAAGGGGACACGAAGAAGACTGGTTTGAAAGTGGAATGATTGTAACATTTACCGTATCGGCCATCTTAGGTTTCATCCTTTTCCTATGGCGGGAACTTACCTTCAAATATCCCATTGTGGAGCTCAGGGTACTGAAAAACGGGAACTTAAGAATCGGAACGGTGATGTCGTTCGTTTTAGGATTCGGACTGTATGGCTCTACATTTATTGTACCGCTGTATACGCAGAGTATTTTAGGTTGGACCGCTTTGCAGTCGGGAGCTTTGATGATTCCTGCAGCCCTGACGACGGCCTTTATGATGCCAATTATCGGAAGGCTCCTTTCAAAAGGGGCAAAACAGCAGATCTTGGTATCTTTAGGACTCTTCATCTTCTTTGTCTATAGCTTCTGGGGATACAAGATCCTGACGCCAGATACGAGTAAAGACGCCTTTTTCTGGATGCTGATTGTAAGGGGAGCCGGGTTAGGACTTCTGTTTATCCCGATCACTTCACTGTCATTAAGTACACTGAAAGGGCAGGAGATTGGCCAGGGAGCAGCATTTACAGGAATGATGAGGCAGCTCGGAGGTTCATTCGGGATTGCGGCGATCACTACGTTTATTGCCAATGCAGGCCAGAAGTACAGGCTCAATCTGATTTCCCATCTGGATGAAAACAGTTTTGATGTACAGCAACGTCTGAACGCATTAAAAGCCAGTTTTGTTGCAAAAGGAATGACTCCCGACGCAGCCATGAATGCTGCTTATAAAATGCTGGATATGTCAGTCACAAAACAGGCTACCGTGCTTTCATATATGGATGTCTTCCTTTATTTAGGAGTCATATTCCTTGTATGTATACCGTTTATCCTTTTCATTAAAGAAAGGAAAAGTAAAGAAAAAATAGATTTAAGTGAAGCCATGCACTAAATCGAATTCAATACAAAACCTCCGGACATTCCGGAGGTTTTTTGTGGAAATAATACAAATATTCTTACTAAAGATGCTTCGTGAACTACGTTCGTAAACTTTCAGTTTATGCTCAGCATGACATTTCAAATATGAACTTTTTTTAACAATCTCTTTTAACATTGTCATGCTGAGCAGAGTTCGAAGCATCTCACTTATTATTCTTAAAAACTTAAAAACCCTTAATGGTTAAAAGTTATAATCCTCGCCGTCCACTCTATACCACTAATGTCGATCAGTTTTACTGTATGGATTTCTTCTTTTTCCACTAAAATATCATTAAGATTCAGGGTAAGATCAGCCTTTGAGCCAAGAGGAATAACCAGGCTGTGCTTTCCCGGCTTTACTTTAGCCACATAATGATTCCTGATGTTTTCTTTTGGGAATTTTGAAAGTTCTGCATGGTTTAAAGCTTTCACAATATTCCCGTTTTTATCCAGAATATGAATGCCGATCAGGAAAGAGCCGTAAACATCCACACCTTCTGTTCTGTAAATCTCAAAGGTTAAATCTCTGTTAACTAAAGAAATATTTGAAATTTCAATCTTAGGTTTTACAGATTTATTGTGCAGCGTTCCCCAGACCCCACCATGAAAATACTGGTTGGTATACAGCGTAAGTCCAAAAATGAACGCTGACCCTGCGAGTACAATTGTTTTTGGCTTCGATAGAGAAAGAATACCTGATCCCAGCCATGGAAACCATTTTTTGCGGGTGAAATTTTTATTATTCTTAATGAAATAATGATCGAGGGAAAAAGGCCCGCTACCGGTAAGGAACAAAACAAATCCTCCTGCAATTCCCAGGATACCGATCTGCCATTCATCAAGACAGGTTGTTCCGATCCAGCCGGAGCCTAATAAGATGCCCATTGCAAGACCAAAAACCCCGATACTCATTAATCTTGTAAATAATCCCAGAATAATAAAGAGCCCTACAACAGCTTCAACGATAGTAAAAATAACCATGGAAGTGTGCAGAGCATCCGGATGAGTAACCAGATACTCTATAAGAGGTTTTATTCCTAAAGCATTTGGCAGGAAATGATTGAATTTCTCCCCGATATATCCGGCTTCATCCGGAATAAGTTTGTTTTCGAGAATCAGCCTTCGCCAGAAAGCTGAAAAATAGGTCCATCCGATAACGAGGCGGAGTGATAATGTATAGAGTCCGGCCAGGTCATAAGACCGGCTGTCTGAAATATGTTTCATTGAAATTGTATAGTATTAAAAGATTGTTAATTAAAATTTGATCCGTTAAAACTTAAGCCAAATTTAATTTCAATCTTTTAAATAGAATATATTTCGGAGGACTGTTCCCGGAAGCTTGTCCTGAATATTTGTTGAAAGTATTTTTTGTCCCTCTAAAACTGAGAACTGTATTTGAATTGAAAAGAGTCCCTTCCCATTTACGTTTTACACCAGCTTTTGAAAAGATGCTTCGGGCAGATGAAGCGCTTGCAGAAAGATCACATGCAGATACTGACCCGGCTGTTATTTTTATTTTATTTAAGCCACTGATGTGTTGGATATCAAAAATACCTAGAAAATCTCTTTTTACGGAACACGGTGATAATGAAAACACCAAAATAAGCATCATGATGAGTGCTTTGTAATTTTTCATATGGGTTCCTGGTATGGGCATTTTCACAAAACTACACTTTATTTTAGATGTAAGCTTATGAATTGCAGAAATTCATCCTGTTGGTCTACAAATAAGTAGTGCGAACAGTTGTCAATAACCTTAAAATGATTTTCTCCGGCAATCGTTTTCATATCGTTGAGCTGCTTCTCTGAAAATATGCCATCATCTTTTCCATAAATAGCAAAAAAGGGAATTCCATGTTTTTTTATTCTTTTCAAAATGGCAGTATTGTCGAGATTGTTCTGAACTTCATTTTTATAAAATTTCAAAGGCGATTCCGGGTTTCTGAAATTGACTGCGTAAAACTCACCGGATTCATATTCCTTCCTTAATTGCTGACTTTCAGATGTAGGGAAAGGCATGGTGAAAAAATTCATATCACTTGCTAGATTGTAGCATCTTTTCCTGTAATCTGCAGAGTCTTTACTCAAATGTTCAATCTCAGAGATCTCTTTCAGTTTAGAAGGATTGTTTTTAAATTTTTCCTTAGCCTGTTTTAAAATATGATCGTAGGTTTCCTGCTGGGAAAATAAAGCTCCGATTAACGTCAATGAGCTTACCTTTTCAGGAAACTGTTTTGTAAAGAGTGTTCCAACGATTCCTCCGAAGCTGTGGGCAAGGATGTTTGCTTTTTTAATTCCATAGGTTTTATAAATCTGACTAAGATCTTCAAAACTTTCTTTAAAAGTCATAGAGGCATTCTCGTCTTTAGATCTGCCTTCTCCGCGTCTGTCGTATACGATAACATAAAAACCTTTCTCTGCCAGCTTTTGAGCTGTAGTTCCTTCAAATAAAGTGGCATTTCCACTCGGTCCGCCATGGATAAAAATAATGGGTGTGTTTTTTGAATTGCCGTAAGCCTTGGAATAGATTTTCTGGGCATTAAAGGAAATGAAAAGCAGGGTAAAAAGCAGAGATAGAAGATATTTCATAGATTGTTTTTGGAGTCTCTAATTTATGATGTTTCTTTAAAATTTTATATCATTAATTTCAAAATTAAAATGCCACTGACAAACAGTTGTCACAAACCTGTCTTATCTTTATTGCCTGAATTGTTCAGAATCATCAATTTCAAGAAAACAAAACAATGGATCAAAATAATCTTGACGAAATCATCAAACGTTCTTTGGCTATCAGGGAGAAGTATCATGAGCTGGAACGTCAGCACCACGGTACAGAATGGACCTTAGAAGAAGATGCGCTTGCTTACCTTACTGACGCCGGATTGGTAGGAAGAGATATTATGTCGCATCAGAAAAGATGGTTGAAAAAAGATTCTGCTGCAGAGCTGGAACATAAACTGGGAGAGAATATCTGGTGGCTGATCGTATTGGCAGATCGTACGGGAATTGATATCAAAGTAGCTTTAGAGCAATTTTTAACCAAGACAGAAAATTTATTTAAATGAGTTATTGTTTAGCCATAGAAGGAATGCAGCCCGAAAGCAGAAAAGAACTGCATAAAAACTACCACGACCATTATTATGGATTCCCGATTCATGATGACAACGAACTTTTCGGAAGGCTTATCCTGGAGATCAATCAGGCAGGACTGAACTGGGAGACCGTTTTAAAGAAAGAGGAAAGTTTCAGAAAAGCTTACAATAATTTTGATATTCAGGCTATTGCAGCATATACAGAAAAGGACAGGGAAAGATTGCTGAATGACCCCGGAATTATCCGAAACCGGCTGAAAGTGAATGCTGCCATTGAAAATGCTAAAACCATTTTGGCTTTACAGGGAGAATTTGGCTCATTTGAAAAATGGCTGGAACATCATCATCCGAAAACACTTCCGGAATGGATGAAGCTGTTCAAAAAAACATTCAAGTTTACGGGCGGAGAAATTGTTAATGAATTTTTAATGAGTACAGGATATCTGAAAGGTGCTCATACCGAAAGCTGCCCTGTTTATCATCAGATACTGGAACAGAAGCCGCTTTGGAAGGAGTAGGGGGTAAAGGAGTTTGAGAGTTCCGGGATTTTATGAGGATTATCTCAGACTTCTTACTGAAACATCTGGTTTTTCGCCTTGTGGAACAATGAAAATAGCATTGTCACTGATGGTATCTCCCTGATCGAAATAATAGCTTCCTATTACGGGAATAGTGCTGGTTGCAAATTTTCCGGATTTGTCATATGCTGAGTAGGTCACGTTGATCATCTGCGCTTTCATTTTAAGCTCGATCTTTTTAGAGGTCAGTTTTGCACCGGTTGCATTGATACAGTCTAATTCTACAAGACCGGTATTGGTAACAATCTGAGGATAAGAAGCCAAACGGATGTTGTACGCTTTATCTGAGGTATTTTTTACAGATGCCGAAACCTTATAACGGTCATATGGCTTTCCGCCTGCTTCAACACTTTCTTTGTTTAAAATATTAAATGTGACACTCATTCCGTTGACCTCTATGGTCTGGCCATCGGAGATTTTCTGTCCTTTTACAGAAATTCCAAAAAAGAGTAATGCTAATAAGCTGATTAAAAAGGTTAAGTTTTTCATAGTTTAGTTTTTGGTGATTTAAGGCGGATTAAATTTAATAATTATTATCCCTGTATACTGAAATAAATGAGAAAATTATGTTCTTCACCTTCCTTATAAAAATAGTCGAAATCAATACCCTTCTCGTATTCATTAAGTCATCATTACATTTCTGAAAGGGGTAAATTTGTTTTCTCAATAGAAAAGGGCCTTAACCGTTTAATGAAAATTCAGAGGAATGACTTTGCTCAAAATTTAAATTCGTCAATGTCTATGCCTTTTCAGATTCAGAGACAGAATGCTTATCATTCATAATTTCCTTATGCTCTTTCCCCCATTTTTCAAATTCCAGGATGATCGGTTTCAGCTTATATCCGATCTCGGTCAGTTCATATTCTACCCGGGGAGGAACTTCGGCATAAACCGTTCTGGTGATAATACGGTCTTCCTCCAGTCTTCGGAGCTGCAGCGTGAGCATTCGTTCTGTAATATTGTTCAGCTTTTTTCTTAGCTCTCCGAATCTTAGTTTTCCGTTGATGAGGTAGCAGCAGATGGCAAGCGCCCACTGTCCGCCGATAGTATTGGATGCATAGATCTCGGGACATTCATCGGAAAGGGCTTTTTTATTGGCAAAATTGGTGGATGTTTCCTTTATTTTAGTCATTACTTACATTTTTTATAGTACCATACAATTGGGCACTACTATTGAAAATGTAAGTTACGTATATTATTTTTGCTGAAGAAATTTAAATAGAAATGAAAACATTAATTATAGTCATTCACCCGGATATAGAAAAATCAGTGATCAATAAAAGATGGATGGAGGAATTGAAAAAACATCCGGAAAAATATACTGTTTGTTCACTGTATGGTGCTTATCCGGACGAAAAAATTGACGTAGCCAAAGAACAGCAGCTGATAGAATCTTATGACAGAATCGTTTTTCAGTTTCCGTTTTACTGGTTCAGCAGTCCGCCACTTCTGAAAAAATGGTTCGATGAGGTGCTTCTTTACGGTTGGGCCTACGGAAGTAAAAGTGGTTTCAAAGCAGGAGGGAAGAAGATGACCCTGGCGGTTACGGCTGGAATTGATGAAGAAGGCTACAGCGCATCCGGAAATTATAAGTATACCATGAATGAGCTTTTCAGACCTTACGAACTGACTTTCGATTATATCAGGGCAGATTATAAGGAACCTTTCGTGTACTACGGAATCGAAAACGATCCTTCAGAGGAATGGGTGGAAAGAAGTGTGCCGATGTATCTGGAGTTTTTGGATAATTTATAACAATATGAAAAGTAAAGTTGGACTCTTGAATTAAAATGAGTTCAACTTACTTTTGAATATATTCAAAGGGTTTCACATTCCAGTCCTGTACATATTTTTTTATCGTATTACTGTCAATATTAAAGGGAACATCCTGATATTTCCAGCCTTTTGAAGGAACTTTTAAATCTATAAGATAGTTCTCAATGGAGTAGATATCAAGTATCGTCGAATTATCAGGTTTTATAGAATCAAAAATGATAAGAAATTTGTCTCCTTTTTGATAAGAAAAATTAGCAGTTTTAGAATATGTAATACCATTAACATTATATTTATAATCTATTCCTACACCATTATTGTTTTTATAATGCCAGTCTGATGTGGCTTCTCCAATTGTATATTTAGGGCTTTTGAGTATGTTATTAATTCCTAAACAGGTACTAATTAAACAAAATATGATAAAAATTAAAGTGAGTGTTAAAATAATAATGTGAAACTTTTCTGAGATAATTTTTTTTATTTTCAACATGTGAGACTCATTTTTTGATCTATTCTTTATTTAAAATCCTGTTGATTCTTTTCTCTGCCTCAATCTTTGTAATTCCATTATAGAAATCATGAACAAAAGGATGTTCATAACTTTGGTGAGGAAAAACAAAAGGCCTTCCTATATTATTATTGACAACGACGGTAGTCGGAATACTTTCTTCAAAATCATAATCCGGAAGGTAAGTAGAAAGCCATCCGAAATATTCAGCTTCAAAAGCTTTATTATTATAATTTTCTACGTATTCATTGAAACTCTTTTCACTTAAAGAAACCCAGATTCCATATTCAAGATCCTGGCAGCTATCTGATACTTCCTGAACCATGACGGTACGAATAAACAGGTAGGTATATTCCTGATTTTCAATAATGCATAAATCTGAAGTAAGTTCTGAGTTACCAGCATCTTCTTCATTTAAGTCAGAGTAAAAAACAGGAGCATTGTAGGCAATGGCCGGCCAATCTTCTCTTTCTTCGCCGCAACATTCACAAATGTATTTCATAATAGTTTTATTTAATCTTCTTGAATACTTCTAAAAATATCTAATAAATCTACAGAAGATAAATCTTTGAAATTTAAGATTACTTTATTAATAACAGCTTTTTTTAAAGCTGATTCATCTTTTTTTCTTATAGCTTCTAATTGAGGGTAAGTTTTCATTATAATATTCTCTTCCAAGGAATGTCCTTGAGTTTTACAATACCAAATTGGTATTTGTAAAACTATTCCGTTGCATAAAGTATAGTTAACCAGTTCAGATAAGGCATTACTTTTTAAATTTATCTGTATGTCAGAAATTATCTTATCAACAATTTGTTGGAGTTGCGATTGATTAAAATGCAGTATATTGAAATAAACTTCATTCTTTTCAAATCCAAAATGTTCTGCGTTTAGAATATTTTCTTTCCAAAGTAAAACTGCTAACAGTAAAGGATCAAGTAAATAGTTTTCAACACTATATCTTTCAGAATCACCTAAAATTTTAACGTAATCCGTAGATTTATTTTTTAGATCCCAGTCAATAATTCCCCAACTAAAATTGTTGCCAGCCTTTCTGAGAATATCAACTATATTAACAACTTGATCACAACTTGCTATACCAATCCCATTTCCGTTAATTTTAGTTTTGCCAGATGATATGAAATTTAAAGAGATTTCAGGATTTAATTTGTCATTATAAATATTATACAAACTCTCATAATAACTAGCATCATATTCACTTTCTACAAAAACTTGTCTTCTGTTTTCATAATTAACACTGAAAGATGGAACACCTAAGGTTAATTTTTTTAATGCCTTATCTTTGGAAGATTTTATTATCTTAGGAGTAGAATATTTATCCATAACGAAAATACTTTCCTCTGGTGCAAGGGCTACTGTTGAAGGGGAATGTGTAGATATTATAATTTTAATACCCTTTTTTTTGTAAAAAATATTGTATAAAACATCTAATAATCTTTTAGACATCGATGGATGTAATGTCGAATCAATTTCATCTAATAAAAGTAGCCTGGTAATGACCTTATTTTGTTGAAGTTTATAGAGGTAAAAAGATAGTGCTATTAAAGTTTTTTCTCCAGAAGAAAGTGCATCTAAATTTGTTGTATATTTTTGAAGCTTATTGTAAAGTTCAATTGAAACACTTTGCCTTGCAATACCATTATATAAATCAATATGAATATTACTTTTTCTAAATTCATATCCGTTACAATCATATTCATTTAAAACTTCATTAAGCAAATCTACTGGGGATGATCCATAAATTTTAAGAAACTCTTCTTCGTTATAATATTTAATTGTTTCATTTTGAGTAGTAATAAATTGTCTGTAATTATTTTCTATTTTTAAATATTGATAATTTTTTTCAGCATTTGCGATTTCCTGTAAGTTTAAAAAGCCATGATCTACTTGAATATAATCACATATATTTTCTTCACCATGAATTTGTATTGCTTGCTTTAGATATTCCCTGGAAATATTTTTTCTGAAATATTCTTTTATATCAGATGATAATTCGAGTAAATATGTCTTTAATTTTTTAAGCCCTAATTGTTGTTCTATTTGACATAAGAAAGGATTAGAATCAATAGCAACAATAAAATTTACAAAGCCAGAGTTAAAACCATCAGAATAAAAAGTTCCAACTATAGTGGGTAAAAACTTATAATTAGAATTGTTTTTCTTTTTTAAATTATATTTTTCT
Organism: Chryseobacterium lathyri; assembly: GCF_019970085.1. NCBI lineage: Bacteria > Pseudomonadati > Bacteroidota > Flavobacteriia > Flavobacteriales > Weeksellaceae > Chryseobacterium > Chryseobacterium lathyri. The sequence continues at coordinate 71,997 of NZ_JAHXYG010000003.1, forward strand.
ATTTCAGAATCATCCCAATCTATATTTAAAAGAAAATCTATGTTAATATTTCTTATAGAAATTAAGAGATGATGTTTTATTAAAGAATGTTTTAATTCAGATATCAAATTTTCAATATTTGGGTTTTGATTTTGAAGTATATAACCGCCTAATAAATCTTTTTGCTGACTTAAATGAGGGCGGTATTTATTTTCTTTCTCATAAGTTCTAAAAAAATCAATTTCTTCATTTGTCCAGTCAAAAGAGTCCACAGCTAGCTCACCATTTTCAAAAAAATCTTTTGGAACGAATAAGGATTCATTCCAAACTTTATAACTATTTAATATCGTTCGTCTTTCAAGTTGTAATTCCTCATTAAAATCATTAAATTTATCCATTAACATTGTTTCCTTAGATTTAAGTTTTTCATTTTCTGAAGCTTTTTCATTTAGACTAAAATCATTATAATTATAATAAGCAATAGCTGACTTGTTAATATCAGTTACTTTAATAATACCTTGATCTATTGCGTTTAATAAATGTGTTTTGCCGGATCCATTTAATCCAGTAATTACTGAGAAATCATTTAATATATAATCTTCATCTTTTAGAGATAAATAAGGAACTGTATGAATTAATTCTATCATTTTAATATGTTTTTAATTATTTTATTACCCCACCGTCTTCGTATCCTCTTCCTTCAATATTTTTTCCTCCTTCATCGAAAGCATCATTCGTTCGTATTTGTATTTTTCCCAGTCGAATTGATTCAGAAAATCGAGGGCAGCCTGAAAACCTCTGTTGAAAAGATCCTCTTTTTCCTCTCTTTTCATGAAGAAATTCAGCCAGCTGCTTGTGCCACAATTAACGGACTGGATGCTGTAAAGACGGTAAAAACTGTGCTTGGTTAAAAATGATTTGTCGTTAAACCCTTTTAATGTGCTGATAATGTTTCCCGCATAAGAGAAAGGAGTTTTGAGGATTTCCTCACTGGTTTTTCCTTTTTCCGAAAGAAGATCAGAATCACTTGTAAGCTGTACCCCGAAAAGCGGCATTCTCGGATAAAATACATCACTGACGTGGAAAATATCAATGGGAAAATTGGAAATGCTTCCCCCATCAATGAACAGCCCGGCAGGGTAGATGCCTTCCGGTTTCGTATTCATCCAGAATTTCCAGGCATATTTCACGGAATCATCATCCTTGTTGATTCTTTTCTGGAAGGGTTCGAAAAAGAACGGGACAGACATGGATGCCCGTACAAACTCAGCAGGACTTACATGCTTCAGCTCCTCTTCCGACCAGTATAAATTGGCCATTGTAGGAAGCTCTACTTTTATTTTTGCATTAATATCAGTAGTAATCACAACATATTCTGAGCGGAGCTGATAGAAGGGATTGTTCTTATAATAATCGTTGCTGACGGCACTTTCATAGAATATCCTGTAACGTGTCTGGTCAATATGTTCAAGATTTTTGTCTTTAATGGCTTCTATGCTTTTCAGTGCAATCGTATAATATTCCTGGCCATTTCCGTAACGGTACTTAAGATTGAGATCCAGTTCTTTCTGAATAAATTTTTCATTAAGATTAGCTACTGTTTTAATTCCGAAACCGTCCAGAACATTTTGCATGGTGTTTAAGAATGTATTGCCCGGATTAAATCCGCTGTTCTGTTTCCGGAAATCATTATAGAACTTTTTAATGCAAAAAAAAGTAATAATTACAGGAATCAAAGGAATCAGGAAAAGCAGTTTGGTATTAAGGGTTGTTGCAGGTTGAGCTGCAAAAGGGATGATTACAAGGATAATCATAACAACTGCTGCAATAATAGCATTGATCTTAAAAAAATCTTTGTTGTTCAGAATGGCATGAATGGTTGTTTTAACGTAGGTTTTTCCATCCATAAAATCTGCAAAATTCCAGCTGAAGAGAATATTTTTAATCACTTCACTTTTAGCCTCTTCTTTGGTTTTACAGGCGGCAATAAGCATGGTATTGATTGCTCCGGCACTGGTTCCTGCTACTTTCAGAAAACGGACCCCAAAAATTTCCAGACCATAAAGATAACCAACCAGAGCACTACCCCAGACGCCACCTCCTTCCTGAACAAACTCTACATATTGGTTTCCCTGAGCATCCAGAAGGTCAGAAAATTCCCTGGAAGATATATTCTCATGCAGAGCAGAGAGCTTCTCTTTAGATTCCCGGGAAAGTACATTTTCCGTGAGGATTTTATTTAAAATTTCAGCTTTCATGGTGGTTTGGTGTTTATTGTGACTGAACAGTCAATCTTGAAAAAGTTTCTTCTACATAACGAAAAAACATTTCTTGATAAGCTTATAAACTATTTTTCAAAACAAAACTCTTGATTTACTTTGACAATATTTTCATCTGAATTAAAGTCCAAAAATCCAATATTTGTTAATTCATATAATATATTTTTTAAAGCTTTGCTTTTTTCTGTCCCTGACCAATAATATGATTTAAATTTGGGAAAATTGTCTTCAGGTATGAGCTCTAATTTCAATGCAATCTCATGCATTGCAATGTCAATATCCGTCCAATCTTTCATTTTTTCCTTGAGTGTTTTCATTTATTTGATTTTTTTTTAATTCCATTACCATTGTTTTCTCCTCGCATAAATAAATGTACAGATCACTACCAATGCCATAATCCCTATGGTTATAAAATACCCATACTTATGGTGCAACTCAGGCATATTATCGAAATTCATCCCGTAAACACCGGCAATAAAGGTGATCGGCAAGAAATACACTGAATAAATAGCCAAGACTTTCATAACCTGGTTGGCCTTCTGATCCGATAATGCGAGGAACATCGAAATAAGGTTGGTGATCTGGATATTCAAATGGTCGAAATCTGCCACTACATCTTTATGCTTGTCTTTTAAATCGACGATCTCGGAATCCTGAAGGTTTAATAATTTAAACTTATCTACAGCATCTGTGGAAATAGTCAGTACTCTTGAATTCAGTCCTGATTTTCTTTTCAGCTTATACAGTCTTCTGATCTGATTGGTATGGTTGGTGTTTTTAAGAAAAATTTCGTTTTCGATGTTGTCCATAGTTTCCAGGAGGCTTACCGATTCGTCATCGAAACTTTTCATGATCAGGAGGCTGATCATTAATGCTATTTTTGAAGGCGGGACTTCTGTCTGCATACCGGCAATCTGCTTCTTCGTCTCCGAAATACTTTTGGTCTTCATCCTGTGGATGGTGATAATAGTATTTTCCAGGAGAAAAATCCCAATCTTGGTGCTGATATCGCTTATGGTATTGAGATTTTTACGCTCCAGCTCTGTACTTTCCCGGAGGAGAAAGAATCTTATATTGCCATCCTCTTCATATTTCGGAAGGTGGTTAGGATCCATCGTATCTTCCAGGAGAAGATTGTTGATTTCATATCTTTCGTGAAGAAATTTCAGGTCTTCCGCAGTGGGAGCCTCTACATCTACCCATTCACATTGGGAGTCTCTGTATATCGTGTCGATTGGCATACAATAAAAATACTAATATTTTGAAAAACTATGTGTTAAATAATTTTATCTTTGCCAAAATTAAAAAAACTATATGATTAAAAGTACAATAAAAGGGATTGGATTTTATGTTCCAGATAATGTTGTTACGAATGATGATTTAGCAAAACTGATGACCACCAATGATGAATGGATTACAGAAAGAACAGGCATCAAAGAAAGAAGACACAGACAAAACAGAAATGATTCTCAGGAAACCACTGCTTATTTAGCTTTCAAAGCTTCTCAAAAAGCCCTTGAAAAAGCAAACCTCACTGCTCAGGATATAGATTATATTGTTTTTGCAACGCTTTCTCCGGACTATTATTTCCCGGGTTGTGGTGTTTTGCTTCAGGATATGCTGGGCTGTGACACCATAGGTGCTTTGGACGTAAGAAACCAATGTTCCGGATTTGTGTATGCGGTGAGTGTTGCCAATGCTTTTATTAAATCAGGAACCTATAAAAATATCCTTGTAGTAGGTGCGGAGATCCATTCTTTCGGACTTGATTTCTCTGATGAGGGAAGAGGTGTTTCGGTGATCTTTGGAGATGGGGCAGGAGCCATCATACTTTCAGCAACGGAAGATGAAAATGCAGGAGATATTTTAGCGGTAAATATGCATTCTGAAGGAAAATATGCCGATGAACTGTGTACACAGTTCCCGGGTTCCAAATTCGGATGGAGCGACAGAATGAGAAAAGAACCTGAAAATGTGACCGATAAAGAGGTTTATCCTATCATGAACGGTAATTTTGTATTCAAGCATGCGGTGACAAGATTCCCTGAAACTATGATGGAGGCTCTGAATAAAGCCGGAAAAACAATAGAGGATCTTGATATGTTCATTCCTCACCAGGCCAATCTTAGAATTGCACAGTTTGTACAGCAGAAATTCGGACTTCCGGATGAGAAAATTCATAATAATATTCAGAAATACGGAAATACAACGGCAGCTTCTATTCCTATTGCATTAAGTGAAGCAATTGAAGAAGGAAAAATCAAAAGAGGAGATCTTGTCCTTCTTTCAGCTTTCGGAAGCGGATTTACGTGGGGGAGTGTATTGTTTGAATATTAATGTTTTTCAATTATAAGTGAATAAAAGCAGGTGGTTTTCTACCTGCTTTCTGTTTTTAGTAATATAATATTGGTTTTGTTTGAAAAATAAGAAAAACTGATTTTTTTTTATTAGCTTTGAGATACTTAACTATAAACAAAAACAAATGAAAAAGTATTTATTATCTGGGGCTTTTCTATTGCCCTTATTCTATTATGCACAAGTGGGGATAAATACCCCAAATCCTGCTTCAACCCTCGATATAACAGCCAAAAATGCTACCGGTACCACTGCTGAAGTGGATGGATTACTGGTTCCAAGAGTTGACAGGCAAAGAGCGCAAAGTATGACGGGAACTCCTGTTTCCACGTTAATTTATGTGAACAGTATTGCAACGGGAACGCAAGCTGGAACCGCTGCAAATATTGATGCTGTAGGATATTATTATTACGATGGTACGGTCTGGACTAAACTAAATACCCCTGTTAATATTTATACTTCTAATGGTACCCTTGCAACAAGCAGAATCGTAACAACGGCAGGAAATCAACTTTCTTTCACTAACGGAACAAATAGTGTAATAATTGGCACTACTGGAACCATGGGGCTTGTATCGGCAACGGGCTCTTCAAGAGGAGCATTTCAGGCAAACGGCGGTTCAGCTGTTTTAAATATGTTTGTAGATAATGCTTCAGCTGCTCAGATTACCACATCCGGAAATAGTACAAGTATGAATCTGAATACTATTTTAGCAAATCCTATCAACTTATTGACCAATAATACCAACAGAATGACGGTGACCGGAACTGGTGATGTAGGAATAGGAACTCAAACGCCACAAAAAAAACTGCATGTTAACGGAGCATTACAGATCACAAACGAACTGAATGTGGGCGGGACTACAAACACAGCGGGAAGTGCAGGGACTACGGGACAGATTCTTACATCCAACGGAGCAGGCGCCGCACCTACTTGGAATACATTGAATACCTCCAGCGGAACTATTTCTTCAGCCAACTATGTTCAGGGAACTACTGCTTTAACAATCAATCAGGGAACTACCGCGGATGTACCGGGAGCTACTATAACATTGACGGTTCCGACAGGGCTCACTCAAACTTTCTTGTTTACTATTTTAGGATATGCCACCCTGGTTGATGGGAATTCTTCTCAGGGCGTATTTACTTTACTGCAAAACGGGGTTAAAATATCTTCGGCTTTTGCTTCTAAAGCCGGAAATTTCCCTGGGGGAACTACTTTATCCAGTATGCCGGTTCCGGTAACTTTTCTTAAGTCTGTTACTTTACCTGCCGGAACATACACTTTTAAGGTGCAATATAGTGCATGGAGTGGGAATGCTACTGTAAACTTTGTTCCTTCCAGTTATGCAGGATATAACGGCGATACGGAAGCGATGCTTACCAAAATGCAGGTTTTAGTATACAATAACTAAATAAACAGTATAGATAAAAAAGAATCGCCAGTTTTTACTGGCGATTCTTTTTTGTATTAAAGGCTTTTCAATAACTTTTCAGTATCCGTAGAATCCTGTCCTGTACTTTTAGCCAGCTGAACAGATTTTTCAGCCCAGATTTTAGCATTTTTCTTATCTCCGATTTTGTTGTAAAGATTAGCTAGAGTATCTGTATTCGCATAATTTTCATCTTTCTTTACAGATTCCTGAGCCCAGGCTACCGCTTTTTCCAGAGAAGCTTTGTTGCTCACGTTTTCAAAAAAGTTCCATGCCAGGGAATTTAATTCTTCAGAACTGGCTGCAGAAGAATCCTTATACAGCTCGAGCATTAATTTTTCGTAGGTCGGAATGTCCTTATCCTTTAAAGCTCTGCTTGCTTTTGCTCTTTTTAATATTTTCTCAGCTTCATCTTTCGTCATGAATTTTTGAGATTCAGCTAGAAAATAGTTGTCGTTCCAGGATTTTGTATCTGCATTGTAAGACTTCTTAAGAACGGTATTAAGTTTAATATTTTTGTCGAATTTTGCATACTTTTCTTCCGGGAAAATCTTGATAATTTCAGATTTTTTTGCCTGGAATATTTTATATAGTGGGCTTTCTGTGCTTTGTGTTCCTGAAAGAAGCATTTGTACATCTTCCTGGTCAAGTGTTGTTTTCTGCTGAAAATAACGGTCAAGTACCTTTCCTGCAAATTCAGAATCATTATAGATTGTCAATCCTGCAAGATTTTTTAAAAACTCAGGATCTTTTTCTCCATTTTCAAACTTTTGCTTCAATGCGGTAAGCCTTTTATTCGGATCTTCAGCGTCCTTAGCGAACTGGATAAAATCTTTTTCCTCTACATAGCCTAGTGTTCTGTGTACTTCCTCCCCGTCACCGTTGATGAAAAGATAAGTTGGGAATGCCTTTACATTGTATTTCTTGGCAAGACCTATTCCTTCACCTTTTTCCATATCTATTTTTGCATTCACGAAGTGGGAATTATAAAAATCTCCAACTGTCTGAAGCGGAAAAATATTCTTTACCATCAGTTTGCAAGGCCCACACCATGATGCATAAGCATCTACAAATACCAGTTTATTCTCTTTTTTTGCTTTTGCCAGGATAGCCGCAAAATTGCTGTCTTCAAATTTAATTCCCTGCGCCAATGCCAGAGCTCCTATAAATAAAGAAGAAAATAGTGCTAATTTTTTCATAAAACTTTTTATTGATTACAAATGTAATAATTATGCTAACAAATAAGTCGGCGTATAAAGAAAATAGTTACGGATATTTTATTTTAAAATGTAATAAGTCTATTTAAAGTGAAAATCATTGATGAAATGTTATTAAAATAAATAGTTTTAAACTTTTTAGTTTAAAAAATTAAATAATAGAAGAATATTTTAATAAAATATAAAATATTAGTAGCTTTGTAAAAACAAAAAGACACCCCATGAGAATGATGAATTATTATAAAGTCAAAATAATAATTTATTTTTTTATGTCCAGGAGTCTGCTAAAACTTTTGTTTTTGTTCATTACCGCTGTCCCCATCTGGGCACAGAAAAAATACAATTTTGACCAGATCTGTGAAAGAACATCTGTTCAGGTGACACAAAAAGATATTCCCAAAGCTTTAAAAACAGCAGATTCCTTATACATGAAGGCGCTGAAACCTCTGGACAAAGTGAAAAGCCTTTTACTTTCTGCCGAACTTTATCACTCAGCGGGTGAATTCAAAAAGTCCATATGTTATGGTGAAAATGCTCACTCCCTGCTCAGGCAGATTGATGATGCAGAATGGCTTTGTCGTGTCAATGAGTTTTTGGCTAAAGAGTACCGGCTGGTTGGTCTCTTTGAAAGATCGAAAAAATATACGCTGCTGGGTATGGAAGCAGCGAAAAGCATAAGCGATACTCAAAAAAGAGGAGAGGTAATGGGGCTGCTGAATCAGGAAATGGCCTATTATGAAATCGAACAGGGGAATTATTCCGATGCCATTAATTATATCGAATACTCATTACACTCTTTCGGAAAAGATAATATTCAGAATAATGAACGGGCTGTAGCAGCCTCTTACCAAGTTCTTGGTGATATATATTTTAAGCTTAAAGATTACGTTACTTCTGAAAAGAATTACCGGAAAGCAGAATCAATCCTTAAAGATAAATGCTGTGTTCTGGGTTTGGTATATAATGGATTGGGCGGCATCCGCTTAAGGCAGAAAAACTGGAAAGATGCTGAAATATATCTAAAAAAAGCAGAAAATATAGCGGACAGTTCACGCAGTCTTAAGCTTAAGAAAGCCGTATATTCCAATATTAATGATTATTATGAAGGGACAGGCGATAACGTTAAAGCTTCCCTGTATGCCATAAAATATGTAAGAGCCTATGACAGCCTTACCGCAAAAAACCGTGAGTTTGCATTTAAAAGCTCAGAAATTCTAGTTAAGCCCAGTAAAAAAAGTGCCCGGATCAGTATTGTTAAAAATGCAGCAATTATTGTACTCTTTGCGGCTCTGATTGCCATTGTTGTTTTCTTCAGAACCAAACAGAAAAAGCAGCGTGCAAAATTCAGGAATATTATTAGGACCCAACTCCGGATGATCAGTGTACGCAGTGAGCCTTTACCTTTAAAAAGGGAATACTCTGATTTTCCAAATATTTCTGTGGAGGAAGTAGATGACAGGGCAGGGGAAAGTGATAAACGAAGAAGTGACTCTCTGATGACTTCCGAAACCGAATCAAAGCTCCTGGAACTTTTGGAGGAATTTGAAAAAGGTGAGTTATACAACAACAAAAATATGTCTTTATCATTTTTGGCTGCGGAACTCAATACCAATACAAAGTATCTGTCCTATGTGATCAATAGACATAAATGTACGGATGTCAAAACATATGTTAACCGTTTAAGAATTAATTATATTGTAGACAAGCTCATCAATGATGATAAATACAGGCAGTATAAAATAAGTATCCTTGCTGAAGAATGCGGTTTTTCCTCACACAGCAAATTCGCTTCAGTATTTAAGGCGGTGACCGATTTTTCTCCTTCAGCCTATATTAAATATCTGGATGAAAATCAATCAGATAAAAATACCCATTTTCCTGAAAACAATTAAAAAGCAGATGTTTTTACGTATTCTGTCTTTTCATTTTCATGAAAATGGCTAACCTATTGTTTTACGTAAGGCCTTCACATCTATATCTTTGCGCCAGCTTCATGGGAATAGACATACTGCGGTTTGTCACTCATATTTTAATCTTCATTCCGATAAAGCAGAACAGCGCTCAAATTTAAACACTAAAATTACTAGAAGTGTAAATATCTCTGATTTTTATGCTAACCATGAAAACTTTTAAGCTAGTAAAAATTAAACGGATGGCAACTTCAGCGGCCGTATTGGAATTTATATTTTCTATCAACACTTTTAAAAGATAGGAATCCAATACAGCTGTGCCGGTTGCGGTCTCGGCATCATTTATAATAAACAACGGATCCAAAGCTGAGAGAATTTCTTCAAGCTTTCTTGTAACAAATAGTAAATATTTTTTTATTGATCAGAATTAGTAATCTGACTTGGTGCAATAATTATTTATAATACAATCGGGGTTGATTGCCCGGTTTTTTTCAGTCAAGTTTTTTTAAGTACAAATCCGCAGTATGCTGCGGATTTGTTTTTTTATTTTGTTTTCAGACTGTCGGCTTTTACTTTGGCAGTATCTTTAGTTACTGGAGCCGGCTCAGAGTTGGCAACCGCTGAATCTCCCATATTGTTTCTCAGTGAATCTTTATTGTGCTCATCTTTAAACGCTTCTCTTTTCTCTTTATTTTGGGCGCAGCTTCCTAAAAATAATATTCCGAGAGCAGTTCCTATCCATAATTTTTTCATAGTAATTCTTTTAATTGTTTAGTATTAATCAAATATAAGAAATCCTAGTGCAATTTTAAAGAAACATATTTTTCGAAATAAAGAAATCCATAGTTCTATGAATTTCTGCATTCTTTTATTATTTTAAACTGTCTAATAGCTTTATCATATCTGGATCTACAGCTTCCTTTCCGTATTGTTTAGTAGCTATCTCTATAGATTTCTCGGCCCAGATTTTAGCATTTTTTTTATCTCCAATTTTATTGTAAAGGTTTGCTAAAGTACCTGTATTCATAGGGTCTTCACCCTTGTTCACAGCTTCCTGAGCCCAAAGAGTTGCTCTTTCCAGAGAAAATTTATCTGTTGCCTTTTCATAGAAATTCCATGCAGCCATAGCCAGTTCTCCGGAATCTTCTTTTGAAGGATCTTTATATAAATCTAAAGAGATTTTTTCATAGGTAGCAAAATCTTTATTTTTTAGTGCTTTTTCTGCTTTTTCTTTTTGAAGATATTTTTCTGCCTCTGCGTTTCCAACTATTTTTCCAACTTCAGATAAAAAGTATTTTTCATCAAATAATTTGGTATCTTGATTATAGGATTTTTTAGAAATAGTGTTTAATTTGAAGCGGTTATTTGATTTGTTGTATTCTTCTTCTGAAATATATTGAAGAATGTCATCTTTTCTTTCTTGAAAAATGATATAGGTGGGAGCATCCGTAGTTTTAGTATTAAACAAAATAAAATTAAAGTCTTTTTCTGTAAAATATTTTCCTTGTTTAGCCTCAAAATATCTTCTTAATGCATTTACTGCGAGTTCTTTGTCACCATAAGAATCTGCAAGTGAAGCAAGACTGTTTAGAAATTCTGGACTTTTCTCACCCTTTTCAAATTTCTTCTTTAAAACAGCTAGCTTCTTATTGGGATCATCAGCATCTTTCGCGAGCTGGATAAAATCCTTTTCTTCAAAATAACCTAAACCTCGGTGAATAACTTCGCCATTTCCATCAATAAATAAATAAGTGGGATAGGAATTTACCTTATATTTTTTTGCTAACTGAATACCTTCACCTTTTTCCATGTCAATTTTTGCACTAATGAAATGGGTATTATAGTAATCACTAACAGATTGTAATGGAAAAATATTTTTAACCATAAGCTTACAGGGAGCACACCAAGAAGTGTAGGCATCAATAAACACCAATTTGTTTTCTTTTTTTGCTTTAGCGAGTATTTCGGAAAATTTACCTTCTTCAAATTTGACACCCTGTCCAAATAGAAAGGAACCTGCTACAAGAGTAGCGGCATATAAAAGTTTTTTTATCATTGTTTTTGTTTTGTTTTTACAAAGATAATGAAATGACATTGTGAAAAAAGCAAAAAAAATCCGCAGAGCTTTCATCTGCGGATTTTCCATTTTTGGATTAAACTTGTTTGTATCTATTTAGATGGAGGTACGGTTGCCGACGAATCTACTTTGATCTTGGCCGTATCAGTAGTCATCTTTGTTGAATCCTTTGCACTAGGCGTTACGGTTTGGGTATTGCTTACTGCAGTGGAATCCTTAATGTTGGATGACATAGAAGATTCTTTGGTTCCGCAGCTCACAACTATTATTCCTAAACCTATGGCTGCTAACAAAAACTTTTTCATAAATATTTTATTTTTGATGTTGTTATTTAAAGTTCAATAATTATTCCTAACCGGTCGTTCAAAATATTAAAACATAGATAAACTTTGTTAAACTTTGTTAGAAAAAAAACAATGGTAAAAGATTATAGATGATTAGAAGAAAGCTGTGAGTGATGAATTAGGTCTGATCATTAATAAAAAAGCCCCGAAATTATATTTCGGGGCTCTATGATTATTATTCATTGCTTATTACTGATTATTTTATCTATAACTCACAATTTATAACTATAACTTTTATCCCAGATATGGGTATTTGTAATCTTTTGGAGAAACAAAAGTTTCTTTGATACTTCTTACGGAGGTCCATCTTAATAAGTTCATTTTAGAACCTGCTTTATCATTGGTACCGGAAGCTCTTCCTCCTCCGAAAGGCTGCTGGCCTACTACCGCACCTGTCGGTTTGTCATTGATATAGAAGTTACCTGATGCATTTTCCAACGCTTTGAAGGCTTCATTGATTGCATAACGGTCTTGTGAGAAAACAGAACCTGTCAATGAATATGGAGAAGTGGAATCTACTAATTTTAAAGTTTCTTTCCAGTCCTGATCTTCATATACATATACAGATAAGATAGGTCCGAAGATTTCTTCTACCATACTTTCGTAATGAGGATTCGTAGTTTCAATTACGGTAGGATGTACAAACCATCCTTTAGAATCATCAACTTTTCCACCAATTGCTATTTCAGCCTCACCGGAAGCAGTTGCTCTGTCGATGTATCCCTTACACTTTTCGAAAGAATTTTTGTCAATAACTGCGTTAACGAAGTTTGACGGATCTTCAGGAGAACCTATTTTGATAGAATTCATCTGAGTTTCCATTACTTTTTTCACATCAGCCCAAAGAGATTTAGGAATATAAGCTCTTGAAGCTGCAGAACATTTTTGTCCCTGATATTCGAAAGATCCCCTTACCAAAGCAGTAGCCACGGCCTCCACATTGGAAGAAGGATGAGCGATCACGAAGTCTTTTCCTCCGGTTTCCCCAACAATTCTTGGATATGTTCTGTAATTATGGATATTATCGCCGATCATTTTCCACATTCCCTGGAATACTTTCGTAGAACCTGTGAAATGAAGACCTGCAAAATCAGGATGTGCCAATACTTTCTCAGCAGTTTCTTTTCCGTCTGTGAAAACCATGTTGATAACGCCTGCAGGAAGACCCGCTTCAATTAATACATCCATGATTACTTTAGCAGAATAAACCTGCTTGTCAGAAGGCTTCCAAACGACAACGTTTCCAAGCATTGCCATACAAGTAGGTAAGTTTCCGGAAATCGCTGTAAAGTTGAATGGAGTTACTGCAAAACAGAACCCTTCCAGTGGTCTGTACTCTACACGGTTCCAGATTCCGCTGTCGGAAACCGGCTGTTCAGAATACATTTCAGTCATGAATTCTACATTGAATCTTAAGAAATCGATGAATTCACAGGCAGAATCTATTTCAGCCTGGTGTACGTTTTTAGACTGTCCGATCATGGTTGCTGCGTTGATTACGTCTCTGTAAGGTCCGGCCAAAAGGTCAGCTGCCTTCAGGAAAATAGCTGCACGCTGTTCCCAGCCCAGTTCGTTCCATTCTTTTTTAGCTGCCAGTGCCGCGTTGATAGCGTCATCTACATGCTGCATCGTACCTTTATAGTAAAACCCGAAATCGTGAGCGTGATCCTGAGGAGACTGAAGCTGAACTTTCTCATCAGACTTTACTTCCTTGCCATTGATAATCATTGGAATTTCTGTCTTCTCAGCCCACATCTTTTTGTAAGTAGTGATAAGGCTTTTAACTTCTGGAGATCCCGGTACGTAAGAATTTACCGGCTCGTTTACTGCAAATGGTACTTGCGAAATTGCTTTTGACATATTATGTTATATTATTTTAAAATTGATAAATATGTTGGTATACAAATTTACAATAATTAACGCAAAGAAAAAAAGCAGCTCATCTTTATAAAATAAAATTTAATACTGTTTTAAATTCAAAAAATATTATTTTTTGATGATTCAAAATGAGTAGATATGGTGTTTTCTTGTTGATCTTTAAATTCTTATCGGCAACTTACATCTTTTCATTTTCCAGAATTTTCAGGACTAGCTTTTCTTCCTGGGTGAGGCCTGCTTTTCCGTCATTTTCTTCGATCTGTTCCAGTTCATCAAGATATTTTTTGATCGAATTATTCTCATAAAGATTGATCACCAGCGGATGCACATAGTATTTTCTGCAGACCGTACTGGTATTCCCCAGGTGTTCTGCAACCATATCCAAGGCTTCCTTTACTTTCTTTTTATATTGACTGTTATTTTCGGCGTAGCCTATCTCTTTAAAAGCAATTAAAGCACTTACTGTTCCCGACCATGTTCTGAAATCTTTGGCTGTAAAATCTTCCCCGCTTATTTCCTTAATATACTCATTTACCATCCCCGAATCTATCGAATGACGGTTTCCTTCATCATCAAAATACTGGAAAAGTTCTTTTCCTGGAATATCCTTGCATTTCTGCACAAGCCTTGATAATCTTCGACTTTTGAGATCAATATTATGCATAATCCCTTTCTTCCCTTTAAACGAAAAGGAAATTTTCTGACCGTTAATTTTCACATGTTTACCTTTCAGGGTCGTTAAACCAAAAGAGCCATATAGCTTTTCATAGGCATTATTACCGATACGGATGTTCGTATGCTGCATTAAACTTACAATTAATGCCAGGATTTTTCTCTTCTCAAAATTTCTTAAAGCGAGATCCTGTTCCACATGAAGCCGGATATTGGGCAATGCATACCCGAACTGAAGCATTCTGTAAAATTTTGTGTGATTTCTTAAAGCATTCCATAAGGGATGATACCGGTATTGTTTTCTTTTTTTTATATCAAAACCTGTGGCCTGAAGATGACCATTGTCCAATGCACAAATCCATACATTTTCCCAGGCAGGAGGTATCACCAGCTTATTGATTCTGGAAATCTCATCTTTATCTTTAAGTTTTTCTCCGTTTTTGTAATAAGAATACTTTTTTCCCGTTTTTTTACGGGTAATCCCGGCAGTTTCCGCATCGGTGGTATATACAAGGTGTACCGCCTTTGCGGAGGCTTCGGGATCCTTCATGATCTTGATAATTTTTGAAGGCTTTAAGTGGGAAATAATTTCCAGATCCGTATTCTTCTCCATAAAAAATGGTTAAGAGTTCTTACCCCTCGAAAAGATTAGAAAAAGGATTACTACTACTGCAACGACCAGGATAATTCCCCACCACATTCCAGCCTTAAAAATAGTTTCAATTGCTTCACAGCTTGTTAACGTTAGCAATGTGAAAACGATCATACTGTATAAAGTTAACTTTCTCATGATATAATATTTTTGGTGTTAAATCAGATTCTCTGGTGATCGGCTCTCCAGTTCTTGATAGAACGCTTGATCTCGTCTCCTGATATATTTTCGTGAAGTGCCCGGTACAGAAGTTCCCTGAATTCATCATCATAGGCGAACCTTAACGCTGCAATTTGGTCAAATCTCAGCTTATAGGCCGTTTCATCAGATCTCTGTCCGAAAATTTCAAAATACCGCTGTTTAAATTCAAGCATTACCATACGGTTCTGAAGTCCCAGCGCATAATGCTGTCTTGTCATAAAAGCCAGGTAGAAAAGCAGAAATATCACGGTTGAAAATAATATCCATATCAGCTTATTTTCAGGATCGTCCCAGATTTTATAAATTCCAAGAATTTCCAGCACGATCAGTAGCGGAAGATAAATAAAATGATGGGGAGGATAAAATTTCCTGTGATTTTTATAATTCTGCTCTCTCATGCCAGAATAATAGCAATAATCTCTCCAAAACTTTATATGTTTAGCAATAATGTTGTTTTTGTGGTATGTAATTATAAATATTATTGCCTTTAAGGATTAATGCATATGAAAGAAAAAATAACAGATTATTAACGAAAATACAGGATGGAATACACTTTTGAACCTCAATTTTTTTGTAACTTTCGGTGTTTAAAAAAGAAAAGAATGACTTCAAAGGAAAAAGTGGCTGCACTTCGTGAAGAAATGCAAAAGAATAATGTTGATGCATTTATAATATATTCTGCAGATCCGCATATGAGCGAATATTTACCTGAAGAATGGCAGGAAAGAGCTTGGCTGTCAGGGTTTTTAGGTTCTGCAGGTTTTGTGGTAATTACAAAAGACAAAGCAGGGCTTTGGACAGACGGAAGATACTTTACTCAGGCTGCCATAGAGCTGGAAGGTTCAGGAATCGATCTTTTCAAAGACGGAATGGAAGGAACACCCAATTATATTGACTGGATTATTTCCCAGATTCCTGCAGGCGGAAAAGTAGCCGTTAATGCTGTTGCCACTTCCAATGCCAATTGGGAGCTGATTTCACAAAAATTGCAGTCAAAAAATATTACCTTAACAGATCTTCCGTTATTAAAAGAGATCTGGAAAGACAGAGGTACACCCTCAAAAAATCCTATTTTCGTACATCCTGTAGAGAGAGCCGGACAATCTGTTACAGATAAACTGGGAGCTATCCGTCAGAAAATGGAAGACCAGGAAGCTACTGTTCATATTATTTCCAGTCTTGATGATGTAGCATGGACACTGAATTTAAGGGGAAGCGATGTACAGAGCAATCCTGTGTTTTTAGGATATGTTGTCATTACCAAAAATGATGCAGTACTGTTCACAGATCTTGAAAAGCTGGAAGTGGAGGCAAGAAAACAAATGGATGACTCGTTTGTAAAAATGATGCCTTATGAAGAGTTTTACAATTATCTGAAAGCATTCAAAAATGAAAAAATCCTGGTTTCTCCAAACAGTAACCAGATGATCATTGAAACTTTAAAAGAAAACAACCAGTTTATAAAAGCTCCGGTTCCCGGTAACCTGATGAAAGCCCAGAAAAACGAAACCGAGCTGGAAGGGTTCAGAAAAGTAATGGTAAGGGATGGTGTTGCCATGGTGAAATTTCTTTACTGGCTAACCCATACTGCAGGAAAAGAAAGTATGAACGAATATTCTATCGGTGAAAAACTGAGAGGCTTCCGTGCAGAAGGAGAAAACTTCGTTGGGGAAAGCTTCGGCAGCATTGTAGGATATAAGGATAACGGAGCTATCATGCACTATTCAGCAAAAAGTGAAGGAAGTAAAGATGTTACCAACGATGCAAGTATCCTGGTAGATTCAGGGGGGCAGTACCTGGAAGGAACGACCGATATTACAAGAACCCTGGCGTTAGGAGCTGTTTCCGATGAGTTCAAAAGAAACTCCACTTTAGTGCTTCAGGGTCTGATCCGTTTATCCATGGTGAAATTCCCGAAAGGAACAAAAGGGGTTCACCTTGATGCCATTGCAAGGCTTCCACTTTGGATGGAAGGAAAGGACTTCAATCATGGAACTGGCCATGGAGTAGGAAGCTTCATGAACGTTCATGAAGGCCCGCAGAGCATCAGAAAAGATATGAATCCACAGGATCTTCTACCGGGAATGGTATGTTCCAATGAGCCCGGATATTATCTTGAAGGAGAATATGGAATCCGACACGAAAACCTGATTGCTGTAAAAGAAGCGGAAAAAACAATTCACGGAACTTTCTATGAGTTTGAAACCCTTACGTTCTGCCCGTTCTTTAAGGATACTATTGTAAAAGAAATTCTTTCAGAAGAAGAAATTAAATGGCTGAATGACTATCACAGAACATGTGAAGAAAAAATTGGGCCTTACCTTGAGGGAGACATTAAAACATGGTTCCTTGATTTGGTAAGTCCGCTTTAATAGGTAAATGTGAATAGTCAATGGTCAATGGTCAATTTTAGACTTTAAACATTGAATTCCATACTTTGAACATTAATAATTGTTAGATAATTCTGAAGCCCTGCAGAGAAATCCGCAGGGCTTTTTTATATCTACAACCGTATTTTTACGGATATAATTTTAGGGATTCCCCTGACAGAACATCTTACGGGACCATCTATCTTTGTGTCAATAAAAACATCATTCATATCTTCATATACTTATTAAATTCAAAGCAGGTAAAACCATTTCGTTCTGAAATGGTTTTATTTTTCATCATCGGATAAGATTTCTAACAGGTAGTTGAGTACATTCAAATTTTGAATATAATCATACTTAAAAGACTAAAGTTAAAATAAGCATCAAAGAAAAGGCTTGCAGCCGCTTTTGTATTTGTTTAATTTTGTAAAAAAACAAAGCTGAAGAAAAACTTTCAGAGTTTTAAGTACAATTTGAAAAATATGATAGAAAACTATTTCCGGAGCTTTGATATATTCTCAGACCATGAGATTAAAGATTTCTTACAGCTTTTTGAAGCCAGAAAAGTGTATAAAAATGACTTTTTTGTGCAGGAAGGTGACAAATGCAGGGAAATAGCATTTATTATATCGGGAATTTTCCGTTCCTATTATATTTCGGATAATGGAAAGGATATGACTTACTGCTTCAGGTTTCCCAATCAGCTTATGGCCAGTTATTCCTCATTTATTTCAGATTGTCCCAGCAGGGAAAATATGCAGGCCATTACCGATGCCGATTTGCTGGTTTTAAAAAAAGATGCAATAGATGATCTGATAAAAGATGATCTCAACTGGACGAAA
Source organism: Chryseobacterium lathyri (assembly GCF_019970085.1). Taxonomy (NCBI): domain Bacteria; kingdom Pseudomonadati; phylum Bacteroidota; class Flavobacteriia; order Flavobacteriales; family Weeksellaceae; genus Chryseobacterium; species Chryseobacterium lathyri. Next base: position 90,204 of record NZ_JAHXYG010000003.1, read on the forward strand.
TTTTTAAAGATGATAGCTGAACAGGAATATCTTGAGCTCGAGAAAAGATTTTTTCAGCTCCAAAGAGACAGTGCAGCACAGCGGTATGAAACGCTGCTTGGCAATCAGCCCGATTATGTTCAGAAAATTCCTCTGCAGTATTTGGCCTCTTATTTAGGAATTACACAGAGACATCTCAGCAGAATCAGAAAAGAAACGGTCATATAATTTTTAGACATTTGTCCTACGCCACGGCATTACAGCTCTATAATTTTGTAAAAAAATATTATGGAGCACAATATTCTGGTCGTTGGAGGAAACGGTCTTGTAGGTAAAACAATTATCCGGATTTTAAAGTCCAGAAATCCACATGTTAATATCTTCGTTGGCGGAAGAAAGGGAGGAGCAGGCAATCATCTTAAAATTGATGTTACTGATCCCGGGACTTTTCTGGTGATTCTGGAAAAGAAAATAGATCTGGTCATTCTTTCTGTGAATGATAAAGAGGATCATATTCTTCGTTTTGCCATCGAAAATAAAATAGATTATCTGGATATCACCAAACCGACTCCCGATCTTGTCAAAGCCTATGCAATTGCTAAAAACAGAGATGTCCATAGCAGGATTGTTTTCAGTTCAGGATGGATGGGAGGTATTGTCAACGGATTGGTAAAAACACTTTCAGGTAATACGGACGATATTCAGGAAGTGAAACTTTTTGTATACTATTCCGTGAAAGACCTTGCAGGAGAAAGTTCAGCGCATTTTATGGCTGAAAATGTAGCTAAGCCTTTTATCAGGTATGAAAATAACCGACAGGTTCCCATAAAACATTTTTTAGATTCCGAAGATTTTAACTTTTCGTTTGGAATAGGGAAAAGAGAAGCTTATAACTTTGATGTACCGGATTTATATATTCTCAATCAGATAGAAAACATACCTAATGTGAGTGTGAAGATGACTTATAATTCGAAGTTCATCACATGGCTTTTAGGGGCATTTCAAAAGGTGAGGATTTTCAATATTTTATCACTTAAGGAACGGAGAATGATTTTCGGGTCAAGTGGAAATGGCGATCAGAGCGTATTTGAGATGATTATAAAAACTAAATCCGGGAATGAAAAACTAAGCCTTCAAAGCACAAAGGGACAGGCAGAATTAACGGCGCTTTCTGCGGTGCTTCATACGGAAGAGCTATTGAATAATTTCCATGAAAATAATACGTATTTCAGCCACCAGCTGCATCAGCCATCCTTACTTCTGGAGAAGCTTAAAGCTTATGAATCCATACATATAAAAACATCAAGATGAAGAAAATAGCCATTATTAACGGGCATCCCAACAAGGATTCCTTCAATTTTGGAATGGCAGAAGCTTACAAGAGAGGAGCCGAGCAATCAGGAGCTGAAGTCAGAGAAATCATAATAGCAGAATTGGAATTTGATCCTGTTCTTCACTTTGGGTACCAGAAAAGAATGGAACTGGAGCCCGATCTGTTGAAGGCTTGGGAAATTATCCAGTGGGCAGATCATCTGGTCTGGATCCATCCGGTCTGGTGGGGCGGTTTGCCTGCCCTGATGAAGGGGTTTATTGACAGACTTTTTCTTCCGGGATTTGCCTACCGCTACAGAGAAAATTCAGTTTGGTGGGATAAGCTGCTGAAAGGGAAAACCGCCCACATCATTACAACACTGGATCAGCCGGGATGGTATTACCGGCTTTTTTATGGAAGGCCGAGCATTAATCAGCTAAAAAAATCAACGCTGGAATTCTGTGGTGTAAAACCGGTGAAGGTCACTTATATAGGTATTATACGAAATTCTACCGAGATACAGCGTGTCGGATGGCTTCAGAAAGTGAAGGAATTGGGAAGAAGACAGTAAGTTGTCATTGCAAGGAACAAGTGGCGGAGTAGCCTTATTTTAAAAAGGGAATGTTTTAATCTCCCGGAGACTAATTACACAGGATTTTTGTTTTTGCAGAATTATTGATATCTCAACACAAATAATATAAAATGTTTAGCACGAATGATCACGAATTGAGATTGCTTCGTCACTTTGTTCCTCGCAATGACTTGAAAACTCCAATAATTCCAATCAAAGTCATAGACAATCTGTATAAAATACTCCATCAGAAATTAGCCTGAAAAAACGTAAATTTGCACCATGAATAACGATACGATTTGCGCGCTGGCCACAGCCAATGGAGTAGGAGCTTTAGGGATTATCAGAGTTTCAGGGAACGATGCTTTACCGGTTGTCCAGAAGAGTTTTCCGGGCAAAAAACTGGAAAAGCAGAAGTCTCATACCATCCATTACGGGTATTTTATGGATGGTGAGGAAGCTATTGATGAAGTGATGCTTTCTATTTTTCTGGCTCCGAAAAGTTTTACTACAGAAAATTCTGTGGAAATAGCTTTTCACGGCTCACCGCATATCGGAAAACGTATTTTGGAAACTCTGACTAAGAACGGGGCAAGAATGGCAAAAGCAGGAGAATTCACCCTCCGTGCCTTTATCAACGGAAGAATAGATCTTTCGCAGGCGGAAGCCATTGCAGATGTGATTGCGTCTGAAAATGAAGCTTCCCGAAAAGTAGCGATCAATCAGCTGAAAGGAGGAATTACCAATGAAATATCGATCCTGAGAACAGATCTTCTGAATTTTGTTTCCCTGATTGAGCTCGAACTGGATTTTGCTGAAGAGGATGTAGAATTTGCTGACCGATCGGCTCTTAACGGACTGCTGGATAAGATCGAATTAAAATTAGACTCTCTTATTGAAAGTTTCCAATATGGAAATGCCATCAAAAACGGAACAGCAGTTGCCATCATCGGAAAACCAAACGCTGGAAAATCAACCTTATTAAATGCTTTATTGAAAGAAGAAAGGGCGATCGTCAGTAATATTGCCGGAACCACAAGGGATACCATCGAAGAAGTACTGCACATCAAAGGTCATGCATTTCGTTTGATTGATACGGCCGGACTTCGTGAAACCCAGGATGAAATTGAAGCAATAGGAGTGAAAAAAGCGAAGGAAAAAGTGGAGAATGCTAATATTCTGGTTTACCTTGCAGATGCTGCTACAGAAGATTATTCTGAGGATATTGAAATGATAAAATCTTTACAGAGAGATGATCTGAAGCTGATTATCTGTGCCACAAAAATTGACGAAGTACTGCCTCCGAAATATGAAGCTGTAGAAGACATTTTCAGAAATGAAATTACCCAAGAATTTGATTTTATCAGAATATCCGCCGTAGAAAACCAAAATATCCAGGACCTTAAAAATGAACTGTCTTCCTACGTTGAGCAGTTAAAGTCTCAGGAAAATAATGTGGTTATTACCAACCAAAGACATTTTGAAGCCCTTCGGAAATCTTTGGAGGCCACCCATAAAGTAAAAGAAGCCATTTCTTTCCAGATTTCTACAGAGCTGCTGGCCTATGAACTGAGAAATGCTTTAGAACATCTTGGTGAAATTTCCGGTGAGGTGACGAATGATGAGGTGCTGGGGAATATTTTTTCCAAGTTCTGTATCGGGAAATAGATATGATAGGTAAAACAAACTCAAACAAACCAAATATCTAATAATTAACTAATTACGAAACTTTCAGTTTTGTATTGGTTATTGTTATTTTGGTTTGTTTTTTTATTTGTTGTCCCCCATTTGTCCCTCAAACTGATAATAATTTATTTTTTGAAATGAAGGAGAGATTACTTCGCTTAGTGTATCTTATTGTACCTTAATGTACCTTAATGTACCTTATTGCATCTAAAGTGAAGTTTGAACTCCTCTAAAATAAATATTATAACATTTCATATCAGAATTGAATATTAAACTGTAATAAGGTTTGTTGGAATTGTTATATGTTTTATTTATACCTACTCCGGCTTCGGCATTATGCTTAAGCATAAAATCTTTGCCATCGTAAAAGCCGGCTGAAGCTTTTTGTTTTTCAAAAATAAAACGTTTCAGCCAAGTTATTTCATATTCTAAATCGTTAGCATTGAACTTCTTGCTTGGAGATATGTAATTCTGAAATTATAACCTAATTTGGTGTATCATTTTTCTGAAAATTCAAATTCAAACATATAGATTTCTTTAATTTTTTTGTATTTAGTTGATAATGATATAGATATTATTTTTTTTTATATGTAAGTATTTCCGAATTCACAACCTTCATTATTTTTAATAATTTTTAAAAAGTCTTAATATTACTATGGTTCAATAAAATTATTGAGCTTAGTCTTTTATTTTATATACTTAAAGTTTTATAAAAGACAGGTAAAGTTTAAATAATCGGAGGGTATTGCTTTTGAAAAACAAATAGTATTTATTTCAATGAGTCTTTTAAAAAACTGAAAATGGAAAGCTTTTATTATTATTTTTTTGATTTTATGCCCAAGTTGGTATTTCTATAAGCTTTACAACAGTCAATAGCAGCAGACCTTGATCTTAGATAAAGTAGTCTATAATATTGATGTAAATGAAACGGAAAAATCAAGTTTTGATCTAAATATAGTCTCTTATCAAATGAAATTCAAACTCAATTAAAAAATATATTGATGATAATAAAATATATTTCTGCCTATATATCAGAGAAAAGGCAATTGGCAAAGGATGAAATAGAATACGAAAAAAGCATTTTGTTTGACGTTTATACACTTGTTCTTGTGTTTATTTTAGGCTGTAATTTTTTATTAAATATGGTTTTCCTTGAACAGCCCATTTATGCAGTCGTCTTTTTGGGGATAGGGCTGTTTATGCTTTGCACGATCTTATGGCCGGACAGAATAAGGTTCAACAAACACTTACTGATGCTGCTTTTTATGTTTTTGGGAACAGTTATTTTCTATTGCGACATAATAAGCGGAAAAAATGTGATGAACTATTTAAGCTATATATCATTAACAGTAGCTGTAGCATTTTTTTTTGATTATGATAAAGACAGATACATTGTTCTTACACTTGTCAGCATTTATGTAGCATTTTTCTTCATAAATATTATTACAGATTATTCCCTGATGCCTTCTCTTCATCAGCATCTTTCACCGGTAAAGGAATGGTATATAAGAGTGTATAAAGTAATGGAAATAGCTTTCTGCACTTTTGTAGGGATGTATTTTATCCACAGAAAAGAAAAAATGATCATTAAATATTACGTAGAAAAAGAAAGATTAAATGATTTCATAAACAAAACAGATAAAATAAATTTCTCCGATGGATTATATGAACTTGCAATGAGCAAAAACTCATTATTTATAACTTATTTTAAATCTCAATTTCCGGATTATTTTGATAAAATCTTAGAATCCTGCCCCAACCTTGTTTCTTCGGAATTGGAGATATGTGCATTGTTGAAATTAAACCTCAGTACTAAGGAAATAGCCACGGCAACCAATACTACAGTTCGGGCTGTTGAGAATAAAAAATTCAGGATACGCAGAAAATTTAATCTGCCTTCTGAAACAGATTTAAACTTATATATGATAAATTCATTTTAAATAAAAGGTTGATTAATAGTACAATATACGCTTTGAGTAGATGTAAGTAGGTAGTAAAGTATATCTGAAATGCTTTTTTTTAGCCTCCTTTAAAATTTGTATTTAATATTGCAGAGCCATTAGAAACTCAATGTACCCTATTGATGAGTTTCTAAGAAATACTTATTACACAAATGTCTTTATATAATAGGAATGCTGGGATTTTTCCCAGCTCTCTTATGAGGAAAGAATTGAATTATAATTTGATGTTTTTAAAACACATTTATAAATACATAACTCTCCTGAATCATTAACCTTTAATATAAAAAATGAAAAAAATTAATTTAATTGTGGTTTTATTATCCATAACCGTTTCGGGTCAAGTTGGGATTAAAACTAGCGTTCCCACTGAAGTACTTGACGTTAATGGCACTGAACGAGTGAGAGAGCTTCCTAAAAATGGAGCTGTTAATGCCATCTTTACAAAACCCGACGGTACAAAATCGGATAATAAAGATCAGACCTTCAATGCTTCCAGAATAGTAGTTGCAGATGCCAATGGCGTTTTAGGATACGTGGATGGGCTTCCGAATACAACACCTTCTACATCCAAAAGAGTTACAATAGGATATTGGGCCGGATTATGGGATGGAAATCTCTATGCACTTGGGGGTACAGGATTCCCAACATTTAATTCTCAGCTTCAAAGTAAGCTTAATTATGGAACGCACGGGATTTATAATAAAGTAGAGGGGATCGACTTTTTACAGTTTGAGACAGCTCAGCTGGATAATTACTCCGGAGCCCAGCTGAAAAGCATTGTGGATGTATTTTGTATTGGTCTCCAGGTAGGTGTAGATTTAAGCGCATCTACAATTGCAAAAATAAAAGACTTTACAGATCTCGGAGGAGTAGTTATTGTTGTGCTTGATGCTAACAGAAATACCACGGCACTCCAAGGTTTTGGAGGAACAGGAAATGTGATATCCGGAACCGGAGTTTCTTATTCAGTTGCAGGAACTACTGGTTCCGATGGCGTGTTTGGTAGTGTATCCGGAAATTCACCTATTACCGGGGCGCAAACGGCAGGAAGAGTGTCAAATTCTCAACTGGCTCCAGGTTCTGAAATTTTGGCCAAAGAAGGGGGAACAGCATCAACCCAGGCCGGTATTTGGCTTACGGGAGCCGGCGGAAGAGTAATCTTTTTCTGGGATGAAGGGGTATTTAGACATCCCAGCATTTCAAGTACCTATATAGATACTGACCAGGAAAAATATCTTCATAATATAATGGCATACGCATTAGATAAATTGAACCTGTAGTTATAGGGAAATAGAAATTTTCCAAACCGAAGAAGTAAATATTTTTAGTTTGTAAGATTCATTTAACGCAGAAGGTTACATAAATATTTTGTCACTCCAAAAGGTTTAGATAAGCAAATAATAAATGTCCTATATAAAAGCTGGAAAACTCGTCCCAGCACTCTTATGAAGAGAAATAAAGAATCATATCAGAGGGTTGGGGAGTTTTGCAGTAAGCTTTTGTACAACTTCAAATTTTCAGGCATAAAATATTCAGTAAAATCAATAATAGACATCTAAATTAAATAATGAAAAAAATTAAACTATTTCTTATAGTCTTAGTTATTGGCTCTTTCTCAGCATACGGACAATCTCCGGGCGGAGTAGGTACAGATTTAGGGTTATGGGTAAAGGCAGATGATGGCTTTACGCCCTCATTATGGTCAGATAAATCGGGTAATGGTTATCATCTTACCCAAGGTACAGCAGGCTTACAGCCTGTTTTAGTAAATACCACGGATAAATTTAATTTTAACCCGGCTGTCAATTTCGACAATAAAGCAATGGGTAATAACCAGGTGGCAAACCGTGGAGTCAATAACAGCTTATCACTGTATTCAGTGGCCTCTCTTGAAACGAATTCGGGAGCCAATACATTGATAGGAATTGGGGCAAACGGAGATAATCCGCATTTTGGAGCCTATCCAAATGCTACTTTCATGATGTATACCAGTTTATACGGAAGTGCTGATAATCCTGCCATCACTATGTCCAAACCTTATCTGATGTCAGGGCATTGGCAGCATGCAACGGCAGGTACAGCCCGTATTGAGCTTAACGGATTTGCTGCCCGGACAGGAGGAAATCAAAGTTCTGCAGCAGGAAATTTTGTTGTAGGTAATGATTTTGTTAACTCTGTTAATCAGCCATGGAGAGGCCTGGTTCCTGAGATTATTGTTTATACAAATCCAAAATCGGGCAACGAAAATCAAAGAATCAGCAGTTATTTGGGAATTAAATACGGTCTTACGCTTCGTACAGGCGGGGTTGATTCCGGTACATTTGATTATCTCTCATCAACAAGTGTCAATGTCTGGAATGGTATGGCGAATAGTACATATCACAACAATGTCTTTGGAATTGGCCGTGATGATGCAGGCGCTTTATATCAAAAACAATCAAAAAGCGTTAATGATAATCAGAAATTAATTATCGGAACCGGAAGTTCATTATTTAATATGAACTCAGCTAATACGAACAGTCTTACGAACGGTCAGTTTCTTGTAGCAGGAGACAACGGATTAAAACAATCTTTATCTGTTTCATTACCTTATCCCGGTGCAGCAGGAGGAGAAGTCAACTATAGATTTGCTTCTGTATGGAAGGTTCAGAATACAGGCAACACAGGTAGCGTAATTGTAGCATGGCCTAAAGGAATTATAAATTTAAATTTAGTTCGTTCTACAAATGAAACTTTCGATACATCTGATGATTTTGTTCCAATGACTTCAGAGGTGACGATTAACGGAGTAGTTTATAATACAGCAACGATTACTTTCAGTAGTGGAGACTATTTTACACTTGCAGGATATGCTCAAGCCCCTGGTGGAGTTGTTAATGGTTTAAGTTACTGGTACAGGGCAGATAAAGAAGCGATAAATTCAGGAGATGGTACGGATGTTACATCGTGGACGGATCAAACTTCGGGTATTTCATCTTCAAGAATATCTACAGCCCCTTTGCCTAAATATAAAGTTGGGGCTACTAATTATTTCAACTTTAATCCCGGTGTAAACTTTACAGCAATTCAGCAGATGATAGGGAATATTTCCGTTCAAACATTGAGTAGTCTTAACTATGATATCTTCACCCTTACCAAAGAAGGAATGACAGGCGAAGGAACGAGCAGATATTTAAATATAGGTCGAAACAATACTATTCTGGATGGAGCAAACTGGGATTCACCGGGATTATACTATGATGGCCGTATTGCAAGACGGAATAATGCAGGTGGGTTGTCTTATTTGGCTAATCCAGGAGCTTTAGCGTTTGACCCTAATATTCCGAGCATTATGTATTATAACTTTACAGATACCTCTCTAAGCAAAGGTATGAATGGAACAAGCAATGCATTAACTGCCACTCATGGTGCTATTGGATCAGTAACTGGTGGACATATTTTCGGAGCTAACGGTGGTGTCAATCCACCTAATGGTGATGATTGGGGATTTATTGGAAATATTGGGGAAACAATTATTTACGGATCAGGAAGTATTACAGCAGCAGAACGAAGAAGAGTAGATTCTTATCTAGCAATTAAATACGGGATTACTTTAGAGCGTACAGCTGCAGAACATTATCTTGCTTCAAAAAGTAATATTGTTTGGAATGGTACTATTAATAGTGCTTACAATAATAATATTGCAGGGATTGCCCATGATATTGCTTCAGCTCTAGATCAAAAACAATCCATCAGTGTTAATCTAGGTCAAAAGTTAATTATCGGAACGACTGGATTAGCAAATACGAATTTGTTGAACTCAGTTTCTCTTGCAAATGACCAATATTTAATTTGGGGAGACAACGGATTACGACAAAATCTTTCAGTTGCAATCAGTGGAATAGCCAATATTAATTATCGTTTTGAATCGATCTGGAAAGTACAAAATACTAATTCTACAGGAACAGTACGAATTGCATGGCCAAAAGGTCTGCAAAATTTAAAACTGCTGCAGAGTGATGACGAAACTTTTGATGCAACCGATCCATCCACAGATATGAGTGCAAACACTATTACTGTTAATGGTGTTGTTTATAACTATGCAGATGTTACTTTATCAAATGGGCAATTTTTTACTTTTGGCGCTTTTGGTCATGCTCCAGGTGGAGTTGTTAAGGGGCTAAACTATTGGTATAGAGCGGATATAGACGCTGTAAATACGGGAAATAATACAGATGTTACTTCTTGGAAAGATTATGCTTCAGGAGTAGTTTCTACTCAGTTAGGGACAAATCCGCTTCCAAAATATGTAGTTGGAGCTGCTAATTATTTTAATTTTAATCCGGGAATTAATTTTACAAATGCTAAACAGTCTCTAGGCAATGTTAACGTCCGTACAGTATCAGAATTAAACTATGATATTTTTACTTTCACAAAAGAAGGACTTCTTCCTGGAAACGGTAATAACTGTAGAATTTTCAGCTCACTGGTAAATAATGCCAATCAATCAGGAAATATAGGATATTGGGATGGAATTGGTATTAATAAAAGATTTGCTAATACAAATGATGAAATTGAAAGAGTGGATGTTAATTACGCAGGAAGATATATTAACAACACCGGAGGTATTAGCTTTTCAACCACTATTCCAAGTATTATGTATCATAGATATAATGATACTTCAGTATCTAAGGGGCTTAATGGTAATATGAATGGTGCCATCGGTACGCATCATGCAATGGGGTATTTAAATGGGGGGCATGCTTTTGGTTCTACAATATTTTCGGGGAATGGAAGTGATAATGACAGTTTTTTAGGAAATATTGGTGAAACTATTATTTATGGTACAGGTGGCAATCTTACAGAAACAGAAAGAAGAAGGGTAGATTCATATATGGCCATTAAATATGGTATTACTTTAGGACGTGTAGCTATCAACCCTTACTTATCATCAACAGAAGCGATTGTTTGGGATGGTACATTAAATACAATATTTAACAACAATATTTTCGGGATCGGACGTGATGATATTTCGGCCTTGCATCAAAAAGTATCCAATAGTGTAAATGCTGGAACTATCCTTACAATGGCCACTAATAATGATTTTATTTCGGAAAACCTTGCGGTATCCAGACCAACTATTTCTGATGATCAGGAATTTTTGATTGCGGGAGATAATAATATTTCAGCTGTTCCAATGCAGTCTATTAATTTTGGAAATGGCAATGCGAAAATTATTCAGAGAAAATGGCTTTTGCAAAGAACCGGAACCACCGATGATGTATACTTCCAGGCTGATCTGTCAACCTACGAAAGCCAGTTTTATAACCCTAACTCAACGTATATGGTTATAGCTGATGATGCTAATTTTACAGTTAACAGAATATTGGTTCAGGGCACAAAAATATCAGGTAAATGGGTTTTTGATCATAATTTTAACACAGAAAACTCAAAACGTTACATCACATTCGCCACACTTGAAAATACGGTTTGCTACAAACCGGGAGCAATTTCTACAACAGAAAATCCTGCATTGGTCAGTAAAGTAGGAATCACTTCATTAACAAGAGCTGGAATTCAGAATGCTGATAACTGGCCGGCAGTACGTAAAGGAGCATGGCTGGTACTGGAAGCCAGAACAAAAGGTTTTGTTGTCAACAGAATGTCTTTTAATGCTTCAGGAAACCCTGTTAGCATTCCGCCTGCAGATTTTGTTGAGGGAATGCTGGTGTATGATACAACAAATAAATGTTTAAAAATGTATACTTCACAGGACAATGGAAGTACATTTGGATGGTTCTGCATCAGTACACAGACCTGTCCGGAGTAATAACAATTTTTGAGAACATGAATATTGAATCATCCATTCATTCATGTTCTCAGTATTCATTAAAACATTAATAGAAATGATTAAAAATACAGTAATAATAGGCGGCTTTTTGATGGCTAATCTAATGTCCGCACAAATAGGAATAAGTCGGGAAAGCGTAAGCAATGGATCAGTATCTCTACAGTTTGGAGACACAGAAAACAAAGGTCTTTTGCTGCCGTATGTCACAGATAAAACAGGAATTACAGAAAACGGAACTGTTCTTTTTGATACTTCGGACAATAAAGTGAAATATTTAAAAGACACAAACACATGGTTTGATTTGAGTGTGGATACAACAGGAACCGCAGATCTCAGCATTCAGGCAAGTGATAGGGCAGAGCAGCCGGGAGCTAAAGTTTCTATCAGTACAACAATAGCAGGTGCTACAAATACAATAAAAGGAATATTAGTTCTTGCGGATGATAATAAGGCGATGGTTTTACCCAAAGTAGTAAGTCCACACTTAAATATTATCGAGCCAAGTGCTGGCATGCTGGTGTATGATACGGTTAAAAAACAATTAGCTGTTTATAACGGAAAGGTCTGGACCTTCTGGAAACCTTAATTCTATAATGGTTTTGAAAGAGATTCTCTATCTTATTTAACACATCTTTAAACACAATAAACTTATTGTTTATTGTGTTTTTTTATGTAAAAAATTGATGTACAAACTTAATTTTTTCTTAGAACAATAATATTTTCTTTTAGCAATAAACCTTAAGTTTAGTACCTTTTATTGTGAATCAGCTTAACGTACCTTAGGAACCTTGGTCACTAAGTTGGGCTATAATGAAAGAGAATATTTGTAAATGATGGACAAACTTTAAAGCTGATAATGAAGGATCAATTTTAATAAAGAGTGTGACTGATTAATAAGGTATTCAAAACCGGCCAGTTCAGATCGTTATGAGCATCATATGCAAAAAGAGTTTTTTTAATGATTACATATTCTATATCAGGGGGGATTACTAGAATTGGTTTAAAACGATGAATTGCCTTTGTAGTGGTATTACCCCAATAAACTTTGGTCAAAGCTTTTTACGCCCATACCCATTACCACTAAATCGATCTCGTTATCTGTGATAGATTTTTGAGCTTCTTCAAAAAAGCTTCCTGAAGCTAAATGATATTCTACATTAATCTGATATTCTCCGGCCAATGCAGTAGCTTCAACAAGCAGTTGTCTTTTTTGATGAGTATCTGATCATAAAAATATTCGCCGGACAACTGTGCATTTTGTACGTGTATTTTGTAATGAGAACAGCAAAACATCTGAGCCTTTTTCTTTAGCTAAAGCAGCCCCATAATGCATTGCATTTTTTGCTTCGGGAGAAAAATCTATACATATCATTATTTTTTTCATAACTACTAGAATTTAAAATCCTCGCAAAAATAAAGATGAACTATGCTTAGTAGTTGAAGAATCTAAGTCACACGGGAAAATAGGCGGTTGAATTGTGGAATTGTAGTGTTAAAATGTAAAGTGTCGGAGAAATCGTTTCATATACAATAAAATACATTTCACACTTTAATTTTGTTAGTTCGCAAAAAATTCAATGTCTACATTATAAAGCAATGTTTATCTTTACAAATTATAAAGAAAAAAATTTCACTTATAGAAATTTCATTAGCAGTTTATATTTTAATTTAGCATCATTGTCTTCTGGCTCTTTTTCAAGGTATAACTTTAGATATTCAATCGCTTGTTTTTTTTGACCTGAAACCCTATATGCCTCACTTATATGATAATAGCCATAGGTTGAGTTTGGGAAAAGGTGAGTATTTAACTTAAATAAATCTATTGCCTGATTGGTCTTTTTTTCGAACAATAACCTGTAACCATATCTTTCAATAAGCTTTTCTCTTAATGAATATTTCTTTGAATTTTGTTCTATTTCCTTAATTCCAGCTTCGTAACCTTTATTGCATACGGTCTTAATTATATCTTTAGTATAAAAGAAATTGTCAATTGATGGTGCTGAACCCACTAATTGTTTTTTAATCAAATTACTCACTTCCCAATAATTTTCGACTTCTCCATTGGTTAGGATAACAACAGTATAGCCCAAATCCGGATAAATCATTATTTCACAAGCAATACCATCGTGTCCACCGGTGTGTCCAAAGATGCGGTGTCCGTTGATTGTGTTTTCTTCAAACCCGTAGCCGTACATTCCTTCTCTATACTTAACTTTGCCTGATGTACAAAGAGTTAGACTCTCTTTGCTAAGTAAAATATTGTTTTGTAGAGCATTGGCGAAATTCAACAAATCGTCAGCTGTGGAATAGCCTCCGCCAGCAGGAGTTCCTTTTGCTAAATTCGATAAAATATTATTTTTCCATTGTCCCGGTTCTTCCAATGACATTGTATAACCAGTCGCTAAATTTGGAATCACATTATCCAATTCGTAAGCATCAGTATTAATCATTTTTGCAGGTTGATATAGATGTTCTTTTACGAAATCAAAATAATTTTGACCCGACACCTTTTCAATAATTAATCCTAAAACCATATATCCGGAGTTGCTGTACAAGAAGTCACTACCCGGATCAAAGGCTAGTTTTTTATCAACAAACAATGGAAGGTAATCAGAAACTGTTTTGAATTTTTCTTTTGCAAGCTTATCGTATTCCTCCCAAAAACTGTTCATTCCTGAAGTGTGCGTTAATAGTTGGTAGATTGTCACAGAGTCCGCAACAGTTTTATTAGGATAATCTAAAAGATGTTGGCCCACTTTATCTTGAAGCGAAATTTTCCCGGATTCCACCAATTGCATAATAGCTATTGCGGTGAACATCTTGTTGATAGAAGCTAAATTGAACTTCGTGTTCGGTTTATTTTTAACACGGTCCTGCAAATTGGCAAAACCAAAGGCTTCTCTATAGATTGGCGTGCCGTCTTTTGCAATGAGAACGACCCCGCTTAAGTTATTTTCTTTTTCAAGATTTTTTAAGTGAGACCTTATCGGAGCAACAATATTTTTCGAATTTTGTGATTGGGCCACAATAGGTTGCAAAAGAGCTATCAAAAAGACAACTGTAATAAAATTAATTTGACGGATGGTCATAGGGGTTTCATTTATGATTAAACGACAAAACTACTTTAAGCAGAAAAGGAAAAATTGTACAATTGTAAACCTATCTATAAAAACAGCCAATGAATTTGTTTTTTTTCCAGCGCAGTCGTTTTATTAAAAAAAACTTTGGGAGAGAACCCTGTAACTGATTTGAATTCTTTTATCATATGAGACTGGTCAAAGTAATCAACACCATATGCAATATCCGTTAAGTTATTTCTTGCCTTATTTGATGAGTATTTGTTAACCGCATTTCTAAATCTTAATATCTTTTTGAATTGAGATGGTGTTTTGCAGATATGTCGGTCAAAGTGTTTGTTCAATGTTGTACGCGAAATAGCATTTTTTTTGCATAGTTCTGTAATGGTTAAAGCATCATTTTCTTCACACATCATTTCAGACAAAACAGTTTCAAGGAAATGATGCTGAAACCCACCTAATTTTGATAACCAATACCTTTCAACAGCTTCAATTTTTTCGGTATCATTTTGCAAAGAAAGAATTTCGATCATAGCTTTTCTATAATCTTTAAAAGGTGAAAATTCAGAAAAGCTTGAACTGTTGTAATGGTTTAATTCGTGCTCCAAAAATGAATTAATAGCCAACGGTTTAAAATAGATCGTAATTTCGTTTATTTTCCCTTCGTACTGGACATACACTGGCTTATTGAAATCAGATACCAAATTGGTCGCCACCTCATTGTCATCGCATTGACCGATGATCAATTGATTTTCTTTATTGATCGATTTTGATCTTTCACTGCTTGAAACAATGGTGAAAATAGATGGGAAGGTGATGTATTTGGCGGGTTTTTCTTCAGAGGTATGTGTGAGTATATAAATACACTCTATATATTTTTTAAGTAAAGGATTGGAAGGGGAATAAACTTTTATTTTCATAGGCTGTCATTGAACGTTAGGGCCCAACTAACTGTTTGGGTAACTATATATTTGTGTGTACCAACTATAACAAAATGAACTTTTAATTTACGAAATACTAAGTAACATTTATTAAGTATAATTCTTGATTTTAATCCGTTCTAACTATGATACATTCAAGTATATTAGCACCAAAGTATTTATCAAGGTCAAGAATTACAAATTTATAAAAAGAAGTAATGTTAAAACTAATAAATTTTCAATTTTCATCTTTTAATACATAATTAGGTCAGGCTTAATTTTGGATCAATTTCTCCTCATCATCATATTTTTGTATCTCCAAAAGTAAACTCGAAGCTTCTGGAAAAAGTTCAGGATCAATTAGATGATGAAAATATATTGGTTACTTTAGAAGATGGAGATAATGAGACATTGTAGAAAAATAGAAATCTCAATTTGATAGTTTTACCATATTTTAGGAGCTTAAGAAATTGTAAATATATCGAATAATCCAAACCCCAGAAATCCGCAGACTCTGTTTATTTGATATGGCCTGTCTAAGGTTTGGATTTTATCAATTGGAGATAATGGTTTTTATTCTAATTATACTTAGAATGTTAAATTCTAAATATTTGTATAAAAAAACTAATATTCCCAAAAGCAATTCCTAATATTAAATTAAAGTATTATGGAAATCCTTTTTTACTCATAACTAGATAATAATATTATTTGGTGGGCTCTTCTTTTGCCATACTGCAAATTCCAGTGATATTGACCACTTAATTCCTGATTAAATTGACCACTAAGAATGAAGTCAAAAAGAACTTTCCACTGGTATTCACATTATAATTAAGATTACTTAAATGATCAGGAGGACTACTTTGTGTGTGAATAAAAGAGACAATACACATTTTAAGAAAACAGCCCTCATAATATAAGAAGGCTGTGAAAAACACAAATTGCGTAAAGTACGCTATGAAAAAAAATTATTCAGTTTCTTGAGCTAAGTCTAGCTTTTTCCATTTGGCAACAGTATTTCTACTGAGTTTATATTTTTGAGCAACTTGAGTATTATTTAATTGATGCTTGTTCTGATAATCTAATATTTGTTGTATTGATTGTTTATCGTAAAAACGATGTCTTTGGTTAAATTGATTAGTTTCGTGACTGCTTTGTGATCCAAAAATAAGATTGTTAAGAGTAATAACATCCATTCCTGTTAAACTTTCTTTTTTTAGAATGGACTCACAGGTTTTTGCTTTCAAAGGATATTTATATTTAATAATATCTGTATAAATTTTCTTGTAATTTGGATTATTCATTATTTAATCATTAGTACATTCGAGGAATATTTTTTTTACAATATTCTTTCTAGGCTGACAGTACTTTCCGGTGTTCCTCCGAATGTAAAGGCAGCAATGGATAATCCGGGTGTATTAATATTAACCCTGAAATTGACATCATTGTTCACATCAAGAAACAAAACGGTGTCTGCGGAAGCTGAAAAGCTATTTGAACTGATAAAAGCAGCATTTGCTGACATATACGCTTTTTGTACTCCATTGACAGCAATCGCTATATTTACTTTTACTCCTGCAAAACCTATGTTTCCTCCATTGAAAAGCATATTGAAGTTGATTCTATACAACCCTTTCTGACGTATACGGAAAGTATCTGATGGCCTGAAGACAGACAGATAATCAGAAAACTGATTGCTGTTATTTGGGATCGATAAAGGAAGATTTCCTGAAGTACAGAAGAAACTTAGGCATACTGCAGTGGACGGCTCTATTCTTGCACGGGTCCAAGTGGTGGCTTTTCCTTGTGGAATGAATGCCTGTTTCCATGTTGAGCCATCATATACTTTGGAAACAGATGCATTTTTATCGTACATAAGCATGGCATCCATAGTAGGATCATCATCATAACTATCAATTTGTGCCGGATTATACTTAGGCAGGGTCGTATTGTCATTTGCTGTAGGCTGAATGAGTACTTTCTGGCCTGTTGTATTCTGCAGTTCTAATTGAGTATAGGGAGTTTGTAAAGTACTTCCGCCTATTATTACCTGTGCGTTTGTAAAAGCACCGCCCAGAATAAAGAACAATAATATATAATTTTTCATCGTTTTTCTTTGTAAAAGTTATTTTATTCTTTGTACATTAATAAATGTATCAGTATGATTGGTAGAGTTGGAGTAAGTAGAAATAAGAGAGCTTGTCGATACAGCCGCAGCCAATCTGATTCTGCTGTTGGCAGGAAGTGTAATGGTAGAAGATACACTGGCGCTTTTATTTCCTGATTGTCCGAGGTCCAGAAATATCCCTCCACTTTGGTTTGTTTCCTTGAAGGCGAGGGTAGACCAGCTTGCTCCGTTATCATAGCTTACGTCCAGATTTACCCAATACGATACATCCTGTCCAAACCCCAGTAAACTTGTTCCAGCAAAACCTACTACACCTGAAACGTGGTACAGTCCTGCAGCAGGAATAACAATATAATCAGTTCCAACCAGGGCATTTAAATTATTCACAAGTAGCTGTGGTCTGCTGGTTGCATTTGAAACAGGGATAGTTTGCCTGTTATTGCTTCCAAACAATTGGGATAATGCACAGGTGTTAATACCTAGGATCGAAACGCATGTCCAGTTTTGAGCTCCACTTGCTTTTGTACGGGTTTCAAAGGGATTGTAAAATCCACCCAGTTGTAATGCAGGGATCCATACAGTTCCATCATATTTGTAATACTGTTTATCTTCTTTATTGTATAGAAGAGCTCCTTCCAGAGAAGGGAGATCATCAAAAAGGTCTTCTGTTGAGGTATTATATAATGGAAAAGTTGCTATACCATTAGTCTTAGTTAGTATGAGTCCTTTTACAGGATCTTTTATATCAAGTAGTGCATTGACGTGTGGACTGCCTCCTGTTTTGGAAATCAGAACCTGTGAAGAAGCTGAAATACTAAGCAGTACGGAAAAAAGGAAGGTCAATATTTGTATTTTCATTATTTGTATAATTAAAGGATTACTTTTTCAAAAATGAGTTCTCCGGTACCGTTCGTTCCGTTGTTCTGAAAGGTTGCTGATGCTGAAAGCCCAGGAACAGGAACAGTAGGAGAGTACTGCATATAGCCCGACAGGGAAATTTTATCACCCGTATTGAGCAGGATAACAATTGACCCGTTAAAAACCGGATTATATCCTAGGCGGGCATTGTCAGAAGTAAATGATTGAGAATCAATATCTGTAAAGACAGTTGGGGTAGCTGCATTTGCTTTTTGAAGCTTTAAACGTACTTCAACAGGAGCGGAGGATCCTAATACTGCATAGGATCTGTAGGTGATTCTATATAATGCTACCTCATTTACCGTAATAATATTAGAGGTAAGTGACAGGTTGATATTAGTACCCTGAAAATTGGAACCTCCCGAATTGCTAATAGGAATTGCTATGTTAGGTACTGTACAATTTGTTCCAAGAAAGGGAATGGTACATGACAAAGTAACGTTGGAAGGTCTGGAAAAATGGGCAAGATATTGCGGTTTGGTTTCAACGATATAATCATAGGTACTTTTCCATTGTGTTCCATCGTGTTCATAAACAGAAGCATTATTCTTACTGTATAGTAATGCTCCTTTAAATGTACTGTCTCCTGAAGGGTTTGCTGCATTGCTTATTTGGGATACAGAAGGTATCAGGACGGCCTTGGCAGGAACTGTGGATTTTACATCAAGTATAGCATTGGGGTGCGGTTCATGATCTGTGGGATCGTTGGATACAGCTACCTGGCCATATCCTTCTATTGCCAGCAGGCAAAATAAAATGTAATGTGTTTTTTTCATCGTGTAATTTTTACATTGTTATTATATATTTTATTAGTCTATTGCTTTATAAACGATGACTATTCTTTACATATAACATAACACCTTCAAAGAGAGACATTGTATCACATTCTTTGTTGTTATTATTTAGAAGGAAAGGATATGAGGGAAAATATCCTTCCTTCAAAATATACTAACATTTGTGTTAATAGAATCGAAACCTGCTAAATGGTGATTTATAAAAAAGCCTTTAAACTTTCAGTATTAATAAGTACGCTTTAGCAATTATTTCATTAATCATTTGATTCTTGTACAAAATTATCTTAAATGTATCTAGCTGTCTATATAATAGGGTTGTTATAAGTCGTTGATGGTCGTCGAAAATCATCAGAATGGGTTATTTTAATTAATAATGCGGATTATTAAATGAAAATATTTGGGAAGGTTTAAAATTTAAGATACATAAATTATAACTATCCTTTTGATTTGTATGTTAATAAGAGATTCATTTAAAAATCATTGAAAATTGTGATCCAATAATTTATTGTTCAGGATGATATAATACAATTGAAGAAAACAAGGTTGGTCTTAACAGAACTTTTGCTTTGCGTTAAAATATATGGTTAACTTAAAAATAAAAGTGACTGAATAGTCTTTACTTTAAAAGGTTCTGAAACTTTTAAAAATAGTTTGAAAATAGGATATGTGATGATAATCGATGATAATCGATGGTGTTGTTTTTCGTTTAGGACAGGAGGTTTCTTGTAATTTTGCAGTCAAGATCACAGATTTGCAGTGATGACAATATATTGAGCTCAGATAGGTATATCGACAAGCTAATGAGCCTCACTTTTGCTTATTGTAAGAAAGCTGAAATCAGATGGCATGTATATTAACTTTTAAAAATTAAATTAAAAACACTACATATGGAAGTACAGTTAATTATTTCCTTTTTGACTGCATCATTACTGTTATCAATTATTCCAGGTCCGGATAATATATTTGTTTTAACAGAAAGTATAACGAAAGGTAAAAAAAACGGAATTGCTATTTCGTTAGGTTTAGCAATGGGAGTTTTAGTGCATACTGCTGCTGCTGCAACTGGTTTGTCCATTATTATTCAAAAATCAGCGATGGCATTTTCCATTATTAAATATATAGGTGCTGCTTATTTGTTTTATCTGGCTTTTATGTCTTTAAAAGAAAAAAAAATTGAATTGACTCTGGTTGATGATCAAGTACAAAATAAAAACAATGTAGCTTATTTAATTAAAAAGGGCTTTTTAATGAATGTTTTAAATCCAAAAGTTGCCTTATTCTTCATTGCTTTTTTACCTCAGTTTATTAGTAAAAATGGTTTTAACATCACATTACAAATGTTTCTGTTGGGAATTATTTTTGCGCTACAGGCTTTTTTAGTCTTTTTCATAATTTCAATATTAGCGAGCAGACTTACAAAATATGTAAATGATAATAAATTTTGGAAAATTACCAAATGGAGCAAAGTGGGTGTTCTTTCAAGTTTAGGTATGGCCTTATTATTATCAAAAAAATAACAGATATATTACAATAATACCGTGACTGATTTTAAAAATATTCATATAGGCTCTTTAATTAAGCATCTCATTGAAGGCCGTGAAATAGAAACAGATCGTGTTTGTAAATTCATCAAATGTACGGATGAAGAATTGGCAGTAATACTCTCCAGAGAATTTCTGGGGAGTGATCTAATATTAAGATTCAGTATTTTGCTTGAATATGATTTTTTTAGAATTTATTCCCAATATCTGATATTGTATGCTCCCCCAAGCAAGCTTAGCTCTACTATTTCTGATAAAAAAGTATCTCTTCCACAGTTCAAAAAGAAGAGTCTTTATACCAAGGAAATTATTGATTTTATACTTGAACTTATCAGTTCCGGAAAAAAAACCAAGCGCCAGGTTATAGAAGAATATAAAATCCCAAAAACAACTTTATATAAATGGATCAGCAAGTATCACAATGGTTTTTAAGTATGTTGAATAAGCATAAAGCAGATAAGAACTATCCTAAAAATTTTATTAAAAATTATTTTCTTTATTAAATTGTCATTTATGAAAAAAAAGAAAATTTTATTCAGGTTACGCTCGATGGAAATGGGGGGTGTGCAAAAGGTATTACTAGAACTCTTGAATCGGTTAGATAAAGATAAATTTGATATTTCCTTATTACTTAACATTAATCAGGGGGATCTGAAGAAAGAAATTCCATCTCATATTAATTTATATTATATAACAAAAGGACGAGAAGAACTATCCAATTGTAGAGTGTTATTTTTTTTTCAGCTTATATTGAGAAGGTTTATTCTTGAATTATATAATTTTTTCCCCATTCTATTAAGAAATAAACTAAACAACGTTCCAGATATAGAGATTGCTTTTATGCATTTCAATTTGCCAGGCCTTGTTAATAGTCCCTTTAAATCTTCAAAAAAAATTAACTGGTTTCATTCAGATATTCGTTTTTTTAGATCCAAAAAACAGGCGGAAAATATCATTATGTATATGAAACAATGTGATATTTCAGTTTTTGTGTCTGAAACAACTTATCAAAATGTAGAACTATATTCTAACAATGCTATTTCTAATGGAATATGTATCTATAATATAATTGATTATAAAAAGATTATATCGAAAGCAGCTGAATCAGTTTCTGATTATAAAATGCTAATGGGTAAAAAGCATATCTTTGTATCTACTGGGAGATTGGTTTTCCAAAAAGGGTATGATGTACTCCTCGAAGCTCATACCGAACTTATTAAGGAGGGTGTTGACCATTATATTTTTATAGTGGGACAGGGCATTGATTATGAAAAATTAAAAGAAAAAATAAGTACAAAAAGGGTAGATAGTACATTTATCCTGCTCGGCAATCAAGAAAATCCTTATCCTTATATGGCAGCTGCGGATTATTACATCCAACCATCTCGCTACGAAGCTTATCCTTTGGCTATAGGTGAAGCCCTAGCCCTTAATAAACCTATCATAAGTACGGATTCAGGGGGTATAAGGGAAATGATTATACATAATGAGACTGGCCTGATTGTAAATTTTTCAAAAGAAGATTTAAAAGAAGCCATGAAATCTTTTATTGAGCAAAAGGGATTGGTAGAGTACATCAAAAAGAATCAAACGAAATTTGATTTTGATGTGCATAATGAACAAATCTATCAAAAAGTACAAAATATCCTATCATAAAGTATTTTTTTTGCGTCTATCCTTTAATTTTTTATTTTAAAATGCACCAAACCTAATTAATTTGTAAATTTATATTGTAAAAATGCAAATAAATGGGTTGTGAACTTAGATTAATGCATAGAGGTTTAGTACCTAAAGAGAAATCTCGAATTTTTGGATTTATTTCAAAAATCTATGCTAATGAAAACTAAAATTTTATTTTTAATACTTATCCTTTTTAGCAATTTATTCTATTCACAAGATAAAATACAACAGCAAAAAAGTATAGACAGTCTTATAGCAATTGTAGCTGACAAAAATGCTATTGTTAATAAAGGAACTAAAGAAATGCTAAGATTATGTACGGAGATATATTATCAGTCGAAAAGCATTGATTATAATAACGGTATATTGAGTAGTATTTATGGAATGGGTGGAATTTATGCTGATGAACAGAATTATGAAGAAGCTTTAAAAAGAATTCCGGAAGGTTTAACTTTAGCTGAGGAATCTAAAGACTACAAATGGTGGGCTAAACTCCTTATGATTGAAGGAGTTATCTATTCAAATTTAGGATATAGCAAAAGATCACGTGAAGCTTTGGATAAAAGCTTATACATCGTAAATAATTTTTCAGTCAAAGATGATAGACATTTTATAGTATCAACAATATATGAATCGATAGCAATAAACTTTTCTACTGCCCCGAAAGCAAATAATGATTCAATGGTTTTTTATTTACATAAGGCTTATGTCGAATCAAAAAAAATAGAAAAGAAGTATATATATAGAAACCTTCGTGTGGCCACATTTGCTTTGAATTTGGGATCAATATATGTTGAAAGAAATGATATTGGAAAAGCAGAAAAATTTATTAATGAGTTTGAGCTTATCATGAAAAATGAAAAAGATAAATCATTTTTTATTCAATTTTATAATCTTAAGGGTCTTATAGAAAATAAAAAGAAGAATTATACCGAAGCTATAGAATATTTTAAGAGATCTTTGCAACTTATCCATGAGTATAAA
Source organism: Chryseobacterium lathyri (assembly GCF_019970085.1). NCBI lineage: Bacteria > Pseudomonadati > Bacteroidota > Flavobacteriia > Flavobacteriales > Weeksellaceae > Chryseobacterium > Chryseobacterium lathyri. The sequence continues at coordinate 113,582 of NZ_JAHXYG010000003.1, forward strand.
TTGTTCTCACGAGAATTAAAAGATGTATATAAGGGGATGGCGGAATCATATCTAGGTCTTAATGATTTCAAAAATCAGGCATTATACCTTTCAAAAGTTCAGAATATTACGGACAGTATTTCTACTGCTGAAAAAAAAATCTTAAATAATGCAATATCTACCCAAAACAAAAGTATAAAAGAGACACAAAGTAGTAAAAATTACAATTATATTATTGCTGTAGTCCTAGTATTAATAGCAGCCAGCATACTTTATATTTTTGTCGAGAGGCAAAAAACTAAAGGTAAAGCAAGCAAAAATAATGAATTACCAGTTGCCGATGAAAAATCTTATTTTTCTGACGAAACTTCTCAACAGGGAAAAGAAAAACCTGAAAAAGAGGTTCAAATCTTAAGAGAGCTTATTGAACTAGTCCAGAGTAAGGATAAATCTTTTCATTTAAAATTTTCTGAAGCATTTCCTGAATTTGATCAAAAGCTTTTGACAATAAATCCGACACTTACCCATTCAGATCTGGAGTATTGTGCTTTAATGAAATTAAAATTTGAAACAAAAGAAATAGCACAGTACAAAAATGTTACGATAAACTCTGTTGAGAGTAAGAAATACAGGTTAAGGAAAAAACTCAATATCCCTACCAATATTGATATCTATACCTGGATGCTGAAAGTTATCTGATCACTATTTTCATAGCATCTCACATAACTGCAAACAAAAAAAGTGAAGGAAATTATCCTTCACTTTTTTTGTCGTTGACATCTGATGAAGCTGGCCAGGTGAAATAAAAAATAAAGTATTGGGCCCAATTTCTGTTTGGTGATAATCAACCCTATTGACAGCACTGCCTGAAGTAAGCCACAGTATCTCATAAAAACTATGTTTATGAGGCTATTGTAGATCAGGAGGGCGATTAAGATCCTCAAATCTTTCAAACATGAATTCGTTATCTATAGATTTCTCAGACTTAAAATCTTCAATATTATAAATTTTAAACATAGGATGTTGATCAAATAATGAGTTCGATAACTTACAATTTTTGCAAGACACCTCAAAATATTCAAATCAAAAAAGCAAAATTTTGTATTGAAATTTTTGGAAGGTTAGATACCATCGATGTTGAGCTTCATGTTTTATATAAACTCAATTGGGTTCAGGTTCAGGAAATAAATTATCTTTGTTATAGACCTAAATTTTGTCTATCATGAAGTTAGAATTATATCAAATAGATGCTTTTACAGATGAGATCTTCCATGGGAACCCTGCCTGTGTTGTTCTGTTAAAAAACTGGTTACCTGATGAGATACTTTTAAAAATAGCCAGTGAAAATGCTGTGGCAGAAACAGCTTTCTTTATTGATAATGGCAATACCATTCACCTGAGATGGTTTACCCCTGAAATAGAAATGGACCTGTGCGGGCATGCTACTCTTGCCGCGGCTCATTGCTTAGTTTCCATCTTAAACCATCAGAGTAACAGAATGGTTTTTCAAACTAAAAGCGGTGAATTAACAGTCGAAGTAAAAGATGGATTTTATTATATGGATTTCCCGTCAAGAATGCCTGAAGAATCTGCTCTTCCGGATATTATCACCCAATCTCTCAATATCCAGCCTAAGGAAGTCTTCAAATCAAGAGACTATGTTCTGGTATACGAATCTGAGGAGGAGATAAAAAAAATCAAAATTGAAAGATCTGTTTTTGACCTTATCAATCTGGACCCGGGAGGCGTTATTGTAACAGCAGCAGGTACTGACAGTGATTTTGTTTCAAGATATTTTACGCCGCAGTCGTCTATTCTTGAAGATCCTGTAACCGGCTCTGCACACTGCTCGCTTATTCCTTTCTGGTCATCAAGATTAGGAAAAGATAAGCTTTTCGCCCGCCAGCTATCGGAAAGAGGCGGCCAGCTCTATTGTGAAAACAAAAATGAAAGAGTGATTGTGGCAGGTAAAGCCAGAACCTATTCTGTGGGACATTTATGGATAGAATAATGTTATTCTGATCAGGCTGTATAGTCTAACAACTCAAACATAAGGACGAGAAAGGACTTAGTCATCACTTTTAATTTGACTCAAACGAACCCGGTCTTATAAGAAGTGCTTAGATAAGCCCTATCTTGTTGGCCAAAAACCAAATGGCGCCGCTTTTAGATAAGCGGCGCCATTTTTAATAGTAATCAAATTAGTCCCGGTTAACGATCTTACAGGGTTGTCAGAGGCATTAGATTAGGGAAACGTAAATGTAACATATGAATTAGAATGAACTTACCATGACCATTGTTTTTAGAACCAATGTATTCGTGGCAAGATAATCCTTATCTCTGCTTTTATGGCCTGAGCTTTTTTACAAAGTTAATTTGAGCTTTTCTACAAAGTTCAAGTTAAGTCATCATTCTAAATTTGTATCATTAAAATCAACAAAATGAAAATAGTAAATAAAATTTACATCAACGGTATGTTTGTTACTCCACACGGGGCAGAAATTTTTGATGTGATCAATCCATCTAATAATCAAAAGATCGGAGAAGTCACATTAGCTGATGAAATAGATGCGAAAAATGCAATCGCTGCGGCAAAAGTTGCGTTCAAAAGTTTTTCTAAATCTACAGTTGCTACACGCATTGATTATTTGAGAAAATTAAGAACTGCAGTCGAAAAAAGGCAACAGGATTTTATTGATATCATGATTGAAGAATATGGTGGTACACGCCAATTCGTTACGATGAGCAGTAAGCATACCGGAGCCTGGTTCGACAGTATGATAGAAGTGCTTCAGACGTACAAATTTGAAGAAACCATCAATTCTTCATTCGTGAAATTACAACCTGTTGGTGTAGTCGGAATCATTACGCCCTGGAATTCCAGCAACAGCTCCATCTGCAGCAAAGTTGCTACAGCGATTGCAGCAGGATGTACCGTTGTAATCAAACCTAGCGAGATGAGCAGTCTGCAGACTCAGGTTTTGATGGAAGCATTTCATGATGCCGGCTTGCCGGAGGGGATCATCAACTTCGTGACAGGTCTGGGAAATGTGGTTGGCACAGAATTGACCAGTAACCCGGACGTTTCTAAAATTTCATTCACAGGTTCTACAGCAGTTGGGAAACTAATTGCAAAAATTGCTGTCGATACAATGAAACGTGTCACTTTGGAATTGGGTGGAAAGTCTCCGAACATTATTCTTGATGATGCAGATTTGGAAAAAACCATTCCAATGGCAGTTTATGGAGCTTATATGAACAGTGGGCAAGCTTGTATTGCACCGACAAGACTTTTGGTACCCGAAAATAAACTGGATAAAGTAAATGCCATTGCAAAAGCTACTGTTGACAAAATCATTGTTAATTTACCTCAGAATGAGGATACTCATATTGGCCCGATGGTCAGTGTGAAACAGTTTGACAGAGTTCAAAGTTATATTAAATTAGGTTTGGAGGAAGGCGCCGTATTACTTGCCGGCGGCGAAGGAAAACCTGAAGGGCTAGAAGAGGGAAACTTTGTAAAAGCTACAATTTTCACCAACGTCAACAACAAAATGAGAATCGCTCAGGAAGAGATTTTTGGTCCGGTTTTATCCATCATCCCTTATAAAACAGAAGATGAAGCAATTGAAATTGCAAATGATTCACCTTACGGATTGGCTGCTTATATTAGTTCAGCAGATCCAGAAAGAGCAATGCATGTTGCTTCTCAAATTGATGCTGGAAGAATTTGTATTAATGGTTTCAATCATGATCCATTGGTTCCTTTTGGTGGCTTTAAACAATCAGGAATCGGAAGAGAATACGGTACCTATGGTTTGGAAGCTTACCTTGAACCAAAAGCAATTCTGAAATAATAATTTGTAAATTTGATAAAGCATTACGCAATAGGTAATGCTTTTATTTTTCGATATGAACAACAGATTACAAACTAAGGATATTGTCTACTCCTGTTATCACAAACTGAATAGGAAAGGCGAAAATTTTGTTCCGAAACATACTCTTTCGTATCAGATTTCGGGTAGTTTTATGTTGTCAGATAGTAATGGCACTTATGCCGCAAATCCAGGAGATTTTAATCTTATCAGAAAAAATCAGTTAGTGAAGTTTGTTAAAATTCCACCTGAAAACGGTGTGTTTGAAAGTATGAATATCTATTTGAGTGATGAAGATTTAATAAACTTTTCGAAAGAATATAATCTTCATACTGAACATTCGGTTACGGCAAAGTCTCTTATTCCTATCGAAGTCAATGCTGTACTTCAGAATTTTATGATCTCTTTACAGACACTTCTGGAAAGTAACCTGAAAAATCAGTCTCTGATTGACCTGAAAATAAAAGAACTTCTTTTAATTTTATTGCAAGCCCAGCCTGAACTGAAAAATATCCTTTTTGATTTTTCCGAGCCTTTTAAAATTGATCTGGAAGCCTTTATGAATCAGAACTATAGATACAATGTTAATCTCAAACGCTTTGCTTATCTCACAGGAAGAAGTCTTGCTACATTTAAACGTGATTTTGAAAAAATATTTCAGTCTTCACCGCATAAATGGATTCTGCAAAAACGTCTGAATGAAGCTCATTTTTTGATAAAAGAAGAAGGCAAATCCGCGTCTGATATTTTTGTTGATCTGGGTTTTGAGGATCTTTCACATTTTTCTTATACATTTAAAAAACAGTTTGGGTACAGTCCTACAAAAATTGAGAGAGGTATCAGTACTTAAACTTTTTTATCCTTATTTTCTTTTTCTGATGTTATTGGTAATATTCACTTGTTTTGCATTATAATTTCTATTTAAAATTAATTCACCTCACCATTGATCGGAAGTAAAGATTCAATTTTCTTACCAGCTCGTTGGCTAGTTGATTTTCTAGATTGCAAAGATAGTAACTGAAATCTTGATACTTATGAAGTTTTCCTCGAACGACAAATCAGTTGAATTTGTCACCAGTTAAGTATGCAAATAAAGATCATAAGGGGAAAATGTATCTTAATTTTCTACCAATTAGAGAAACATATTAACTTTTTAAATATTTAAAGAGAAAATTTTATTTCTTCAATTCGCATATTTACCTTTTTTATACGTTTTTTTATCGAAATGATTTCATTTTGAGGAATTATTTTTGTAGCAGTACTCAAAAAGAGTTGTATAGGTTTAAAATAATTGAGGACTTAAGAGATTCTAGATATTTTTTTATCATTTGTGTTTAAACTGCATCGGTATAGGTGCAGTTTTTTTTGAATACACATTGTAGTTGTGGCAGGAATTTTTATTACAAATATTCCTTCATAATACATTAGTTTGGCAGGTATCCGATTAAGTTTTTAAATATGAATATAAAAAACTGTAATATATCAGCATTAATCATTTCGTTTAAATAAAATATGAATTATGGAAGAATTTCTAATCGAGCCCTTTCTCAATGCTGATAATGGTGTTTCTTATATCAACACCAAAAGCATATCGGAGTTGCTATTACTACGGTCTTCCGAGCTATTCCAGCCACATAGAACAGAATTTAATGTCATCTATCTTTTCGACGAAGGCGAGGGGAAGCATACCATAGATTTTACTACCATTGATATAGAACAAAAGTATATGCTTTTTGTTACTCAAAATCAAGTGACTCAATTTCATGAGCCTGCCAATTACAAGGGGAGGGTGTTAATTTTTACTGAAGACTTTTTTTGTACAAATAATTTATGCCAGACCCAGTTTTTTGGACAATCAGATTTATTTAATGATCCATTAAATTTACCGTATTTTGATGTAAGGGAAAGATTTGATGAGATTTCCGCCTTATTCAGCTTTATAAATGATGAGCTTAAGAGACCCTATCATGAAGCTCAGTCTGCTATTTTAAATAATTACTTATTCAATATCCTTTTAATTGCAGAAAACTTATCAGAGTATAAAGATAGAAAGCTCGATGTTTCCAAGAACAAGCTGTTACTGTCAAAATTCAAGTCTATGGTTAATAAAAATATCCACCAAAGGCATACATTAGAATTTTATGTTGAAAATTTAAATGTGAGTTTGCGAACACTTCAAATTGCTTTTCTAGAGGAAGAAAAACAAACCCCAAAACAATGGCTGATCAACAGGATGATTCTGGAAATCAAAAGAAATCTCTGTTACCAGGATAAAAGTATAAGTGAAATCGCCTATAAGCTGGGCTTTAAAGAGGTAACCAATTTTATTAAGTTTTTTAAATCCAAAACAGACTTAACTCCATCTCAATTTAGATCCCTTTCAGTAAAAAAATAATTCCTTTATAAGCTTAATATGGTCAGATCATAAGGCTTGATTTCTTAAACAAATTAGATTTTAATGAAGTAAAAACCACACCTTTTATTATATTAGGTGTGGTAACAACACAAATGATGAAAAAAAAAATTATTTCTAAAAAGCCAAATCAGCCAGCCAAAGCTTAAGCTGAATTATATTTTTTCATGAATACAAATTAAAATCTTTTTTATCCAAAACTATTGATATATAAGCGCATAAAAATGATCAAATTAATTAGTTGGATGGTGATATTCTGAAAAAGGATAGCTATTATATTTTAGCAAGACAAAACGGCAAAGTTTGGACTCCTTATTCAAGGTCTATAGTTTTTAAACGATAATTACTTCAGAGGAATAATCTTCTTATTCTTTATTCATAGCGATAACAACGTCATTATTACTTTAAAAAGATATAGCTGTTTTCGGAAATTTCATCAATTAGATTTCCGAAAATGGGTAGATATTCGTTTGTATGCCTGTGATTTTGTGTTGACTTTTACATTGTTAATGCTAGAGCATCTTTAGGCTCTGTGAGCATTAATAACTAGTAATTTTTACAACCAAATCTAATATATACCATGAAAAAAAACTCATTATTAGCATTCACTGTAGGCATAACATCAGTATTTTATGCACAGGTGGGAGTAAATACCGCAAATCCTTCTGCAACGATGGATATTGTAGGAAATCCAACTATAACTACTTCAATTGATGGACTGTTACCTCCAAGAATTACAGGAGATCAATTAAAAGCAAAAGATTCTGTGTACGGTAATGTTCAAAATGGAGCTATAGTGTATGTTACAGCGCCCGTTGGGACGTCAACACCCAAAACAGTGCAAGTCACAGCATCAGGCTATTACTATTATGATGCTCCTAACAATGTCTGGGCAGTCTTGAATGGTAATAAAGAGACAGGCGGAACGGGAACGACACTTTTTGCAAGTAAAAATGGTGCTTGGTCGTTAATAAATTTAGGTATTTCCGGGACAAGCTGGAATAAAATAAGCCTTACATCAACAGACACTAAAACAGGAATTTCTACGCTTCTCAACAATGGAGTTTATACAGCTCCAAAAACAGGACTTTATGATGTGAAGTATGAAGTTCAGTTGGCGGGTGGTGTTGATTTAAGTGTGTTAGGGGGTAAAAGGTTAGGTATCCTGAAAAATGGCAATACTGTATTTGAGCAGAAAATTATTGATGCTGTCCGTGTATCTATTCTTAGTGTCACACTTGCTTCGGTACCTGTTACTTCCACTACTCTTGGAGCTATTGTTCCGCTGAATGCTGGTGAAACAATCACATTTGCTGTTGAAACTGGAAACGTTAATTTATCATTACTCACCGATAGTAAAGTGTCAGTATCTGTATATAAAGTTTCTGACTAGTATCCATCATTGAACTTAAAAGACTTTGCCTGATGATTGGCAATAGGGCATGAATTATAAGAAAATACATATCGGGAAATTAATTGATTTAAAAGTCATGGAATCAGGACTTAAAACAAGCCATATCTGCAGGTTTTTCAAATGTGACATGAACGAAATCAACAAAATGTATGAAGCTGAAACTTTGGATGCAGAGATCCTTCTCAGCTGGTGCAAGCTTTTAAAGTACGATTTTTTCAGGGTTTACACTCAGCACCTGATATTATATTCTCCTAAAGCAAAGGCTCGTCTCAGCAGTGAAGATGACGAGGTGAAAAAGCCAGCAAGGACAGAATTGCATAAAAATCTGTATACAGTGGAAATAATAGCCTTTATCATGGAGAAGATTTCTTCCGGAGAAATGACAAAATTACAAATTATAAATAGGTACGGAATCCCAAAGACAACCCTGTATAAATGGATATCTAAATATGAAAGTACAGAAGCTTAAATCAATAAAGATAATGATATGGAGAAGAATCTTACACCAAACTATAAGCTGATCTTTTTAGATATACTTGAACAAAAATTTCCGGACAGGAAAGATGTCTGTATGCCGATTTTAAGTAAAAATGAGCTATCTCAATTCGATATAATTGAGCTGAATCAAAAAATTTTTGGAGGTATTGATAAGGACACATTCACTTTGAATCAAAAACACAAAGCATATAATAAACACAGTATTTCAAAGATTTTAAATTACCAAATTAAAAACGATTTAAGTAATATGCGAACTGCTTCAATCTTTAAATTAAGCAGGAATACGATAACCAAGTGGAAAAAAAAATATACCCACTTGATTTCAGTTACTGAAAGCTGCAATTAGTTTATTATTCGGAAACCGATTTATCATATTTATTTTCAAAGTATAAGGATGGAGGGAGGCCTGTAATTTCTTTAAAAGTTTTGGTGAACGAAGAAGCGGTGGCAAAGCCGGTAACTTCTGCAAGATAGCTTATCTTATATTTTTTATAAGAAATATCACTGTCCATCTTGCCGATTATATAATTTATCCTGAGAGTATTAATATAGGTCTTAAAGCTGTCAGATTTATATTTTTTAATAATTGCAGATAAATATTTTACATTCGTTCCAAACTCTGTAGCAAGATTGCCAAGGGTGACCCCCTTTTTTGTAAACATGTTATTATCTTCAAAATTATTTAGCTTTTCCAGGATCAACAGTTCAGTACTGCTACTAATTGAATTTGGTAATTTGGCATCGGGTATTTCTGTGGGGCTTATTTCTGTGCTTTTTTCAGGCAAATAAATGTCTGAATTGTTATTTGTATTTGGTTTTATTCTGATGAATATGATTAAACCGATAATTATCGTTATTGAAGCGGCTAAGCATAAAATCAAAATTTTAATCTGCGTCGGATTCCCAATTGGCCTGAGGCATCCTTTGCAATCCTTAACCATTAAATTGAGCTCCTTCATCTTTTGGCTGCATATGCAAGCTATATCACTTCCTTCTGTTTTTGATTTATTGCTCCCTAACACTAGAAACATAGGGTTAACAGTAAATATCTTTAAAAATTCTTGAAGCTTTGGATGTGACCATGATTTTGTTTGGTTATTTACATGTGTACAATTGTAAATTTCAGAAGAGACATTTAAATTTTTTTTCTTTTCAACCTCCATTGTACAGGAAATGAAGATATAAGATATGAGATAAAAAACGGAACTCATAATGATTGTGGGAATACCTATCAATATATTTTTTTTAAAACGATGTTATCATGAAAACACAATAATATGGCAAATAATCTCGCGTCAGTTATCAATTTCCGAAAAAAAATGATAATTATTTTCAATAAAGAAAACCTTTTGCCTTCAGGCGAGAAGCGAAGATAAAATGGAATAAGAGATGATCCGGAGATACAAAAAATGTTAATCATATCATACTTAATAAATACCAATCTTCTAACTGATCAAAAGCAGCATCCTTTCAACAGGAGCTCTGTGAACGCAAGGCAAAACCTTTCCAATATTTTACGGCTTAGTTGAGATGGATGTTAAGCTTTATTCTTTATTAAGGATTATTAGTCGTAATAACAAACATAACCAAAGGTTCATCTCCGATGTTTTCAATAGAATGATAGCCTATGGAACTGATGGCTGTAATATCTCCTTTTTGAAGTATTTTTTTTCGCTCCGGTCCCTGAGTTCCGGTTCTTTCACGATACTCTCCGGCTCCATGTACAACAATATATAGTTCTTCTTCATTTTTTTCATTGTGGGTATGAAACCCGGATTCATCACCTGTATTTAATAGAACCATATAAGCACCCAGACGATTATTGGTCAGCTCATTCTGATCGAACATTTGGATCATATATACAGTTCCGTTTCCGCCATACATTTTTTCACGTTTATCTATGCGTATAATGCTTCGCTCTTCCTTTTCAAAGGCCATTACATAAAGGTGGATGTATTTTGAAACCTCCTGTATAACGTGATCGAATTCCGCTCCTTCAGATAATATAACTGTATCAGCCATGTGAGTTAGATATTGATTTAAAATAATGTACATCAATTTACCAAAAATTATACAGGAATGCAAGCAAAACAGCTTTTATTGAAAAATCAACCATTTAGCAAATCAGCAACAGCCTATACTCACCATCCCTTTCAACAGGAGCCCTATGAATACAAGGCAGGACTTGCTGCCCCGGATGATCTACTGCCAATTTCCAAAGATGCCCTGATCCTAAATTTATGGGTTGGGCATTGGACTTGGGCTGATAATGCAGATCGAAGAAACAGTCTTTCAGGAACATTTCGAATTCTGCTTCCGGACCGTCATGTAATTCTTTAAGCTTTTCCCGGATTTCCGGAATCAGGATTTTTTGTGTAGCCTGATCATTAGGTAAGATATCACTTGCAGCACCATGGTAGGTACATAAAAAAGTTTGGGTACCAACAGGCGAGCGGTCCACATGATACGAATATACATCGGTTGAAATAAAATCGAACTCCTCATCTCGCTCGTAACTTTTGAGTAAATTAAGGGAAGGGGAGGCTCCGAAATCAGCTAATTGCTTTAAATCACTCAAGATAATTTCCCTTGCAGCATTCCCTTCTTCTGATAGCTGCAGTGCTAAAAGATCTTCAATGGAAACTTCCGTAATATTCTCTTTTAATTGAAGTTGAGACACAATTTCTTTAAAATCACCGTCTAAATTTCTGTCCCAGCAAACTGCATTCATCGCTCCCTGAAAATTGGTATTTATAAGCTCAGAAAAAGTAGAAACTACTCCAATTTGATTGTGGTCAGAAAATTTTAGATTCATAATAAATTGCTTAATGTTCTGCAAAAATAAGGATTAGGCTATAAGATAATGAAGGCCAATACCAGATATTATTTGGATTTTATGAGGAGATTATTTTATATCAGTTTCCTGCGGATACGGCTCAGGCTTTCAGGCTTCATTCCCAGGAAAGAAGCAATATAGGTAATAGGCACATTATGCAGGATTCCCGGATAATTTTCAATAAGTTTCCTGTAGCGTTTTTCTCCGGAAAGAGTGGCGAGCTCAGTGGATCGGGTTTCATTATAGACAATAGATTTTTGAAAAACTTCTATGCTGAAATCTTTCATAGCTTCACTTTTTGAAGTTAAAGAATCAAGATCCGTCCTGGTGATTCGTAGGAGCTCACATTCAGTGATGCATTCAACATTTTCATTAGATTTTGTTGCATTTATGAAATTAAAATAGGAGGTAAAAAATCCCGGAGGACAATTGATGTGCGTTGTTACCTCATCTCCATTTTCGTTATAATGGAATAGGCGTAGATAGCCTGATATGATATAATAAAGGTATTCCGGTACTTTTCCCGCTTCTTCAATAATACGGTTTTTAGGAAAAAGTACCGGTTCAAAATATTGAAAAATCAAATCCTTATCCATTTGGGAAAGAGGATGTCCGGACTGGATAAAATCAATTAATTTCTGCTGCATCGTACCTTACAAATGGTTATAAATTCAAATTTACAACAACTATTTCAATAGCTCTTTATGCTCCATTAAATAAAGTAGTGCTTCCTTTACTGCCTGTTCCGGACTTTTGGGGTTGAATCCCAATTCTTTTCTGGATTTTGTAATGTCAAAATCTTGCTGCAAACCCGAAAACATCGCAATATCCTTGCGGGTCAGAACAGGTGGCTTTTTCTGTATTTTAGCAGTAAGCTCCATAATTCCGGCAATAGTAAATAAAATAACTTTAGGCACTGAACCGGGAATTTTGATCTTTAGCTCAGGAAATAATGTATTGGCTAAGATAGTAGTGTCTGTAATGGTCATACACTTCTCATTGGCAAGGATATAGCGTTCTCCGTCACGGCCATTCTGTGCAGCCAGGTAACAACCTTCTGCAACATCTTTTACATCGATCCAGTTCAGGGTTATTTTAGTATCTACCGGGATTTCTTTATTGAGAATGAGCTTTAAAACTCCATAAGAAACGTTCAGCGGTAAAAAAGCCTCACTTCCGATCATTGCTGAAGGCATCACGGATACTATTTCTATTCCCAGTTTTCTGGCCAGTTCAAATGCCAGCTTTTCGCCGTCGTTTTTAGAATTGTAATACATATCCCTGCGGTCAGGATTGTAGCCGTAACTTTCTTTGGTAGGGAGTTTTGTATAATCTAATGCCGCTATAGAACTTACATAAACAATACGTTTTACGCCTGCTTCTGCTGCGGCTTCAATAGTATTTTTTGTTCCCTGAATATTCACATCATAAATTTCTGTTTTAGGATCCTGTGCCCACAGCTTGAAAGATGCTCCCACTGCATAGAATGTTTCCACTCCCTGTAAAGCTTTTATAAAAGACGATTTGTCGGTGATATCTGCCTGTACCACCTCGCAGTCCAATCCTGTAAATGGTGCTTTATTATTAATATTTCTTACGCTGGCTCTTACAGGAACTCCTTTATTGATCAGGAATCTTACCAGATTATTTCCTAAATGTCCGTTGGCCCCGGAAACTAAAGCCAGATTTTTCTGTATCATAATTGCTTATTTTAATGACACAAAGTTCCTGCAACTGTTTGCCAATGCACTTGACTTTTGTTAGATAATGACGGTTTCTGCGATAAAAATATAAAGCCATCTCAATAATGAGACAGCTTCATCTGTTTTGTATATGATGTCATTAAATGAATGGCTGACAGCTTAATACCATGAGCCAATTGTTTTATCCTGCTTTGCACATAGCATCCCAGGTTGTCCAGAAATGGGCATTAATAGCTCCGGGAGCAGGGTTGGTGCTGTCAGCAACAATACCTACCATAGAAGCGCAGTTCGAATTGCAGCCTATTTCATTGTAACTTCCTGCCTGAGGCGGAATTTGGCGCCATGTACCGGTAGAACCGCTTAATAATTCCACTTTAATTTCAAAAATACCCGAAAGATTTGGGGTCTGAATTTGTTTCGTCGGAGCTTCACTGGAAATCGAATCGCTCCAGTTACCCTGTGAGAATGTAACGCGCCATGTGGAAATCATTTTGGATGTATCGTTCTGAGGTGAAAGATAAACCCAGAATTGTGCGCCTCCACCCAATTGAAGCTGGCCGGCAGAGTTGGCATTGATGTTTGTAGTGTCCATATTGAATTTATTTTGTTGGTTATTTTTTTATTAACTGTTCTGTATTCCAAAGTAACAAAGAAGAATACAGCTGTTTTAGAGTACAAATGACCAATTATGGCTTTGGGTAGAAATACTTAGGTTAGGAAAACAAAACTGAGAACTATATTTTCCTGTAGATTTGCTGGCAGAGGAGGAAATGCTTTATCTTTGTTTTTAAAGGTTGATGATAAGTTGTTGGCCGAAAATACCTTTATGAATAATAGTTTTTTACTTTCTGCAAAAAGAATCTGTATTGCAGCTTTTCTTTCCTTAAACACAGTGATGTATGCCCAGAAAGCAGATATTTCCACAATTTCGGAAAAAACCTTAAACAGCATCCTGGAAAAAAATAGAAACTATTATACGGAAGGGAAAGTGGCTGATTACATTCCTGAACTAGGTAAAATGGATGCCAGAGCAATCGCTTTTTCAGTGGTTGGTAAAAACGGTAAAATCTTTAATACTGGCGATGTTCACAAGAAATTTACCATGCAGAGTATCTCCAAAATCATTGCATTAATGATTGCTGTCAATGAGAAAGGGGAGGCAAATGTTTTTGATAAAATGGGGTATTTTGGAACCGATAAACCTTTCAATCACTTTTCCAACCTTGAAACGACGGGCAAGCCATTGAATCCGATGATGAATGCGGGAGCTATTCTTACCACTTCACTAATTTCAGGAGAAGGTGAAAAACCATTTCTTAAAATTTTGGATTTGGTAAGATATATAACCAAAAATAATACAATTGATTACAATACATCCGTTTACGAATCCGAAAAATCTACAGGCCACCGTAACCGTGGCATGTTTTACCTGATGAAAAACAACGGACTGATCTCGGGAAATGAAGATCAGCTGGACAATTATTTCAAACAATGTTCTATTGAGCTTACGGCTGAAGATTTGGCTAAAATTGGATATTTCTTTGCCAATGAATGTGTTCGGTTCGATGGGGATTCTATCTATAAAAATGAAGAGCTGGCAAGATTGGTACAGTCACAAATGCTAATAGCCGGGATGTACGAATTCAGTGGAGAATATGCCAGAACAGTAGGCGTACCTAGCAAATCCGGTGTTGGAGGCGGAATTGCCGTGAGCGTTCCCGGGAAAATGGGTATCGGTGTTTTCAGTCCCGCATTAGATCAGCATGGAAATTCCTCGGCCGGTTATCATATGATTTTAGACCTGGTGAAACAGTATGACCTGAGTCTGTTTTAAGAATAGGTCTTCACATGTCGAATTCAGACATCAGACCATTTTATTTTTCAGGTCTTTATACTTCGAACGTCCTACAGGCAATACTTCACCTGTTTTAAGCAAGGCTCCATACCGTGTGCCGGGATTGATGATAATTTTTTCGATCTGCTGAAAATTAACAAGATAAGACTTATGAATGCGTTCAAACCTCTCAGGAAGAAGTTGCTGCAAATATTCAAGGGATTTATCATGAAGCTCATTCTGTCCGTTACTGAGATGCAGCTCAGTATAAATTCCGGCCCCTTTGATGTAGATCACCTCAGAAATATTGATCAAACGAACCTGTCCGGCTCTTTTTACAGCGAGGTATTTAATGCCTTCATCCGGTTTTATGGCAGGGCTGACGAATCTTGTTAAAGCCTTAAAAAGTCTGTCCTGGTCAAAGGGTTTGGGAACAAAATCAAGAACCCCGTACGCAAAAGCGGTAATCGCCTTATCTGTATTGGCAGAAACAATTATGGTATGAAAAGAAGCGGCTACCATATGTTCCAATAGTTCAAAACCATTATCCCCATTGAGATTAAGATCAAGTAGGAGCAGATCGGGAATTCGGGTTGAAACCTGATCAAGTCCCTTTTGCAGGGAATCACAGATAATGATTTCATGGGGTCTGTCCGTAAAGAATTCGGACGTCATACGCTGTAAACGTCGTGCAATTCTGGCCTCATCCTCTATAATTACTATATTCATCACCTTACAATTTGAATGGTAGACATCCAGCCGGTTTCCGTAGAGCCCGATTCGAGTTTCCAGTTTTGGCCATAACTTTCAGTCAGTCTTGCTTTGATATACTTAAAGCCGTTTCCGCCCGCGCGGTCCGTCATGATTGGCCGGTTCTTCGCGATAGTTTCAAAAGTATATTGGTGAGCCTCTTTTGATAAAGAATAATGGAGTACAAATTGAATTGTATTTCCGGACAGTGGCTCGCTGTGTGTAATACCATTCTCCAGCAGGGTATGAATGATTGCCGGAGGTATCAGCTGTGTTTCATCGATTCCTTTTTGTTCCCAGATATAATTTATTTCCTTCCGAAAACCCATAACTGACAAGTGTTGGCGGCATAACTCCAGTTCTTTCGTAACAGGGATCAGGGTCTGTTCAGAGATTTCGTTCATAATGTCAAATTCTGTAGCCAATGCCTGTATAAAGCGGGCTCCGTCCTTGGGGGATTCTTCTACCCAGTCCATCATCGAAGTCAGTGTATTTCTTAAAAAGTGAGGCTGAATATTCTTTTTAAGCAATTCCAGTTGCAGCCTCGACGAAAGTAAAACAGCATTCTGATGCTCTGCCTCAATGACACTGGTACGGATAGAATGCAGATAAAGCATAGAGAGTACAATGATAGTAAAACTAATGAATAACCCATAATCATAAACCACAAGCCTGTTGACCAATGCACTTGCCAAAAGAGCAGTCAGAGCAATAAAACCTCCTTTTTCCTTTTGAAGAATACCATTCAGAACCACAATGAAGGCAGTTATCAGCATGGCCAGGCTATAGAGCCGGGCAGTCAGGTCATAGTGCCCGTAATTGAACCAATAAAGTCCAAGCAGTGTCAGCAGCAGGGCGAGCATCAGCCATTTCCCATATCTGAAGTTAAACTGAATAATAAAATACCAAGGAACCAGCAGCGCATTGGTAAACGTCAGCCATCCGATGATTTCAAGACGTAAGAAGAACTCAGAATAGGGGAGTTTCACATGGAATTTCAGATATTCCATGATCAGTAAAGTGAAAAAAAGAAGGCATATGGTCGCAAATATAAGGATGTCTTTCTGTTTTCTTTTGCTGTTCAGATAGAGGAAGAAATAATAAACGGCAGCGATCAGAAAAGCTCCGGCCATCAGGTTCATATAGGCCGTTGTGACCAGTGGGTATGTCAGTAATGTTTCGTAATTATTGATTGTGAATCCAATACTCCGCTGGACATCAGGATACAGGGATTGGGAGCTGCGCATGGCAATCGTATGAAGCCCGGGCGAAATCAGATGATTCGGAATCCTGTAATAACTGCATTCAGTTCCCGGTATTTCCGGATTTCCATTTTTCGGAAGCTGTCCGTTTCTGCCGATCAGTACACCATCCCAGTACACTTCAAAAGCACCGAAAGAATTGATCTGAAGACCGAGAGGTATCAGCTCGTTTTCCACCGGACGTAAATCAACATGGGTACGTGACCAGAATATTTTATCCGAAGTATTATCCCTGGTCTCAGACCAGTCTTTATCATTATAATTTTTACTTATCCAGGCCATATTATCTCCGGTTTTATAAACCGGTACCGGATCTTCATTGCGGATAACAGGTATGGCCAGCAGGTCAAGCAGCGTTAATAAAAATATTAAATAATACATAATGTAAATATACAAGCTAATTTGAAAAATCAGATGTCGTTTGAAAGCTTGTGGAGCTGTTCAGATGTTTCTTCTGTGAATGGCTGTTTCTACGATTTAAATTTACATCATGAAACAAGTAGCCATCATTTTTTTTATCATCTTGTCTGTTCAGTATTCATTTGCACAGAAAGGTCAGATTACTGGAGTCATTCAGGAAAAACAGGATATACCCATATCTTATGTAACGGTAACATTAAAGGATAACGGAGATCGGGCGATTGCCGCCGGTATTTCGGATGCTAAAGGCATATTCAGGCTGGAAAGCATTACGGCTGGAAACTATACCATCAGTTATACTCTTGCGGGTTTTCAGACAATCAGCAGGCCTGTGGAGGTTAAGACTGATGAGGTAATCAATGTGGGAACGGTCATTTTAGAGCCTGATACAAAACTGTTACAGGAAGTGTCTGTAACAGGACAGCGTTCATCGGTCAGTTTAAAACTGGACAAAAAAGTCTTTGAAGTAGGTAAGGATGTCCTCTCGCAGTCAGGTGCGGTGACGGATCTTCTCAACGTTGTTCCTTCTGTTAGTGTGAGTCCGGGTGGAGAAATCAGTTTACGGGGGAATTCTAATGTATTGGTATTAATTGACGGCCGCCGGACCGGACTGACTCAGAGCAATGCTTTGGAACAGGTGCCTGCCGATCAGGTAGAGCGCGTGGAGGTGATTACCAATCCTTCTTCCAGATTCGATGCAGGTGGCTCTGCGGGGATTATCAATATCATACTTAAAAAAAATAAAAAGGCAGGGTTCAATGGTCAGCTGCGTCTGGTAGGCGGCATACCCAACGAAACCCGTATCAGCCCCAGCCTGAATTATAAATCAAATAAACTCAATCTGTTTGCTACCTACGGCATCCGGTTCTCAGATTATGTAGGTCTGTATACAATGAAACAGTCTACGGGACTTTCAGGAACACGGGCAGATCTGGACCAGAGACAGGATGAGAACAGGCATGATGATGCCAAATTACTTTATTTTGGGGCCGACTTTAAGATCAATGATCATAATACCATTACCGCAGCTTTCATGAGGAATTCAACCCACGATCATGACAAGACCCAGCTTAATTATTTATATTCAAATAAAAACGGAATTATCGACAGCAGTCTCACCAGAAAGGGCGAATCATGGGAAAAGCGCAGCTATAACCAGCTCGAATTCAATTATACCAAAAACTTTGCTAAAGCAGGAAAGAAGCTGACTGTAGATATGCAGTATGACTTCTGGGATAGTGACAAAGACTGGAACTTATCAACCCGCAAAATATTTCCAGCTGCTGTAGACTTACCAATGATCAGGACGGGTTCAATGGGTGAGAGCAAGGATTTTATGATTAAAACAGATATGGTGCAGCCACTGGACAGTACTTCCACTTTGGAATTCGGTTTGAAGTTAGAAGACCGGAGAGTAAACACCGACTTTATCGCGGAACAGCAGAATTCAGCGGGCTGGGAGATCATTGATCAGATTGATAATCATTTGTTATATAAAGAATTGATTGGAAGTGCTTACGTACAGTTTTCCGGAAAGACCGGAGCTTTAAGTTATCAGGCAGGTTTACGTGGCGAGCTTACCCATATCGGTATCGAAGACCGTGCGGGCACCTATACCAATGAGAAAAATTATAACCGTCTGTTTCCAACATTAAATGTAAGCTATCGTTTCAATGAGCGGACTACCTTACAGGGAAGCTACAGCAAAAGAATCAACAGGCCAAGGCTGGGCATGATTTATCCTTTTAATGAACTGACTGATCTAAGCAGTCGTTATGTGGGAAATCCGGATCTTAATCCATCTTATGTCAATGTTTTTGAAATCGCTTTTCTTAAAAACTGGAAGACGCTTACCTTTAATCCATCCTTCTATTATCAACGAAATACCGGAGTAATGGAAGATTATACGTTCCGGAATGCAGAGGGGCTGTTTATTACAATGCCGGTTAATATAAAAAGGGAAACCCGTCACGGTTTTGAGCTGTCAGTGCTTTATAATCCTGTCAAATGGCTGCAGGTTAATACAGAGTTTAATCTGTTTCATTATGCCGAACAGGGCAGTTATAAAGATCAAAGCTTCGATTATTCCGGGAATACCTTAACCGCCCGCGTAAGTGCCCAGCTGAAACTGAAGAACAAACTTGCTTTTCAAACGCTTTATAATTTCAGAGGAGCCAATGCTACTGCCCAGACTCATACAGATGCACTTCACAGTATTGATGTTGGACTCAGCAAGACTTTTTTAAAAGACAAAGCAACGCTTATGTTTGATATAAGCAACCTGTTTGGATTACGAAAGTCAAACAGCAGAACTGTAGGGGCAGATTACGAAATCAGCCAGGCCAGTATTCCTAATGCTGCCCGCTATCGTTTAACGCTGGTGTACAGATTCAACCAAAAAGATAATCAGACGGTACGGCAAGCTAAAAGTGGCAACAGAGATTAAATTTTAGATAATTTATTGGCATTTTAAATAAAACAATAATTTCTGCCTGATCTGCAAAATCTGCGAGCGCATTTTTTGATTTAAATTTGATCTTTCGTCTTCTGTGACGAAAAAAATACTAACAGATGACAGATGAAATATTAATGGATGATATAATTTTGTCAATCAAATAATAAGGATTTTTTTATAATCTTCTTATTATCATAACGTTGCTTTCCGGTAACGTTATTTTTTTTGCGAAAATCTTATGAAATTTTGTTATTATTTTTTCAAAATTCTGAATTTACCGATTCTTTTTACCGGATCAGCAAACTACAGATTATGTAGATTTCATACGCTTTTATAGGTGTGTTATATTTTTGTAATATAGAAAAATAATTCCCTTATTTTTGATTTATTTTATTTTTTATTTCTATATTTGCTTTAAATTATCAATTATAAACCTTTATAATTGAAGCTTATAGGTTGTGCTGTCTCATTTTTCGATAATAGAAATATAATCTATATTTTTTAATGGTATTTAAATTAATAATAATTAATTATTAATAATTAATTATTAAATTTTATTTATGATTAGAAATGTAATATAAATTTATTATTTTTATTCCTTAATAATTGATAAATGCTCTTTATGCCGAAAGGTTGCGAGTTGTGTTATATAATTTCCCAGTTATTATCTCAATATCATGAATGCAATGAAAAACTTAGCCATTATTGGTGTAACGCCTTTTGAAAAGCCGGATGTTAATCTTATGCTGAAATTACATGAGGCAGGTGCGTTTCCCGTCTTAAGCTTAGGACATGATTCAAAAGCAGCTCAGGAAGCGCTGAATCAAATGAACCAGACAGATATACCTTCTTATGGGATCTATCTGCCGAACGACAAATTTATATCCCTTCAGATTCCCGAAAAAGTTAGGTTGGCCATCCTTCCGTCCGGTATTTTAATGAACCTTATACCGGATCTTCCCGTTATTTATCAGGTGACCAGTTTAGATGAAGCCAGGTTGGCCGAACAGTCCGGTGCAGAAGGGATTATTATCAAAGGCAATGAAGCAGGTGGCCTCGTAGGCTATGAGTCTACATTTGTATTATTTCAGCGTGTCATCAAAGAAATTAATTCTGTTCCCGTTTGGATGCATGGAGGAGTAGGGATTCATACAGCTGCTGCTGCCAAAGCACTGGGTGCAGCAGGTGTTGTACTGGATAGCCAGCTGGCATTATTCCCCGAAAGTTCCGTTCCTCAGGAGATCAAAGACCTTTCCTCAAAACTGAATGGTACCGAAACTAAAATAATAGCGAATCACCGGATATTGGTGAGACCCAACTCACCTGCGCTACCGGAAGATATCACGGCTGATGAGCTGAGACAATATTTTACTGATCTTGACCTAAACAACAGCTATATTCCTATGGGCCAGGATATTTCATTGGCAATAGATCTGTATGAAGATTTCAAAACCCTGAAAAAAATGGTTTTTGGATTCAGAGAAGCCATGTATGGTCATTTGAAGCAGGCTAAAGCACTTAAAGTGATCAGTGAGAATAATATAATGGCTCAAAAGCTGGGATTGCGTTATCCTATCGCACAGGGACCAATGACCCGTGTCAGCGATGTTCCGTTGTTCGCCAACGCAGTAGCAGATGCAGGCGCTTTGCCTTTTGTCGCTTTATCATTGTTGAAAGGTGAGCAGGCGAAAGCTTTAGTGATGGAAACCAAAAAACTGGCTGGTGAAAAAACGTGGGGTGTAGGTATTCTTGGATTTGCCCCTCAGGAATTGAGAGAAGAGCAGACTGCTTATATATTGGAAGCGAAACCTCCCGTAGTCCTTATTGCCGGAGGAAGACCTGCACAGGCTAAAGTATTTGAAAAGGCGGGAATTACCACCTTCCTTCACGTTCCTTCTCCTGCATTACTGGATATTTTCCTGAAAGAAGGCGCTACCAACTTCATCTTTGAAGGCCGTGAATGCGGTGGTCACGTAGGTCCGCTTTCCAGCATGGTGCTTTGGGAAAAACAGATTGAACGTATTTTAAAAGAAGAACATCCTGAAAATATCAGCGTATTTTTTGCGGGCGGAATTCATAATGCATTTTCAACAGCATTCGTTTCTATCATGGCAGCTCCGTTAGCAGCAAGAGGCGTAAAGGTTGGAGTACTGATCGGAACAGCCTATCTCTATACGGAAGAAGCTGTACGTACCGGAGCTATTCAGGAAGAATTCCAGGTGCAGGCTATGCAGGCAAAAGACACAGTTTTACTGGAAACAGCACCGGGACACGAAACACGTTGTTTAAATACAGCTTTTGCTAAACATTTCAGCACCGAGAAAATTAAACTTCTGGCAGCCGGAATGGATAAAAAAGAAATTTGGGAACAGCTTGAAAAACTAAATGTGGGCCGGCTTAGAATTGCTGCAAAAGGAATTGACCGTCAGGGAGACAAGTTGGTTAATGTTCCTAAAAACGAGCAGCTGGATCTTGGAATGTACATGATCGGTCAGGTGGCTACGATGCAAAACCGGGTGATTTCCCTTGCATCCCTTCATCAGAATGTAAGTATTGATAACTATAAATACATTGAAGAGGCGGCTTTACCGGAACAGCCGGTATCCACAGAAAAACCTCTGGATGTAGCGATTGTCGGGATGGAATGTATTTTCCCGGGAGCCAAAAACCTTGAAGAATACTGGCGAAACATCATCTTAGGAAGAGACAGTGTCACAGAAGTTCCTGATGAGCGCTGGAACAAAGAATTGTATTACCATCCGGATTCAGACGGACCGGATGTATCTCATTCCAAATGGGGAGGATTTATTCCGAAAATTGATTTCGATCCTTTGGCCTTCGGAATTCCTCCACAATCCCTTGCTGCCATTGAACCCACACAGCTGCTGACCTTATTGGTTGCCAAGCGTGCGATGGAGGATGCAGGCTATGGAGAAAAACACATCAACAGAGAAAATATTTCTGTTATTATAGGCGCTGAAGGCGGTAATGATCTCGCCAACAGCTATAGTTTCAGAGGATACTATAAACAGGTTTTCGGAGAACTTCATGAAGAAGTGAAGCAGGCATTTCCCCATACGACGGAAGATTCATTTCCTGGTATTTTGGCTAATGTGATCGCAGGGAGAATTACAAACCGTCTGGATCTGGGGGGAAGAAATTTCACGGTAGATGCGGCTTGTGCCTCTTCTCTGGCAGCTATTGATCTGGCCTGTCAGGAACTTGTATTAGGCAAATCCGATATGGTGCTTGCCGGAGGAGCAGATTTACATAACGGGATCAATGATTATCTTATGTTTTCAAGCACTCATGCACTTTCCAGAAAAGGAAGATGCGCGACATTTGACGGAGAAGCCGACGGAATTGCCCTTGGAGAAGGAGTGGCAATACTAGTCTTAAAAAGATACGAAGATGCTGTTAGAGATGGTGACCGTATTTATTCTGTGATCAAAGGAGTAGGAGGATCAAGTGACGGAAAAGCGTTAGGTCTTACAGCCCCGAGAAAAATAGGACAGGTACGGGCGTTGGAACGCGCGTACACCCAGGCAGGAATCAGTCCTGCGTCAGTTGGTTTAGTGGAAGCCCATGGAACTGGAACTGTAGTAGGAGATAAAACTGAACTGAGTGCACTCACGAATTTATTCAGCCGTTCAGGAGCCATACCGGGACAGACTCACTTAGGTTCCGTAAAAACGCAGATCGGGCATACCAAATGTGCGGCAGGATTAGCCGGACTGATCAAAGCTTCACTGGCGGTATACCACGGCGTAAAACCACCAACACTTCATTTACAGCAGCCTAATGCTTATTATAATGCCCAAACCAGCCCTTTTGCTTTTTATGCAGAAAGTGGATTATGGGGTGAGAAAAACCGTTATGCAGGAATCAGTGCTTTTGGATTCGGGGGAACCAATTTCCATACGGTCATTGCCAATCATCCTAAGGAAGACGATTCTGCTGTATTGCAATCGTGGCCGTCAGAATTATTTGTATTCCGTGGGGAGACTTATGAGGATGCGAAAATTCAATTGTCACAGATTAAATCTTTATTAGAGGTTAACGGTGATATTCCATTAAAAGATATGGCTTACAGCTTGGCAGTAGGCTCAGAAAAACCAATTCAGTTAACCATCGTTGCTGATACCGCCGAACATTTGATGATGAACATCGAACTGGCACTATCCGGCATTGAAAGTAAAGACACTTTCACGGTGAATAAACGTGACGGTAAAGTAGCTTTCCTTTTCCCCGGACAGGGCAGTCAGAGAATCAATATGGCCCGCGATCTGTTCGTCGCTTTTCCGGCCATGCGTAACCTGATTGAAGGATATCCTGAATTGGAGAAAGTAGTTTTCCCTTCAGCATTTAATGAAGCTGCTTTAAAACAACAGAAAGAAACCATTAAAGATACCCGTCTGGCACAACCTATCTTAGGAATGGTTGACCTGGCTTTAGCTAACTTCCTGAAATCACTGGACATCGTTCCGGATATGGTGGCAGGTCACAGTTATGGTGAATTACCGGCTTTATGTTTTGCCGGAGTTTTTGAAGAAGAAAAACTGGTTGATCTAAGTATTCAAAGGGCTCATGTCATTCTGGATTCAGTAGAAGGAGGTGATCCGGGAACTATGATTGCGGTAAGCGTAACAAGAGAACAGTTGCAACCGGTATTAGATAAAACAGAAGGTTGTTATCCGGTTAATTATAATGCTCCGACCCAATGTGTGGTGGCGGGAAGTACGCCTGCCATCAATAAATTAATGGAAACCCTAAAACAGGAACGCATCTCTGCAAAGAAATTAGAAGTTGCGTGTGCATTCCACAGTCCGTTATTGGCTAAGTCTAAAGGCTTATATGATGAGGTTTTAAAAGACATTCCTTTCCAGGAAATGCAGATTCCGGTTTGGTCGAATACAACTGCGGAAATCTATCCAACAAGTCCATCGGAAATCAAAGAAAGACTCACGGATCATCTGGTGCAGCCCGTAAGATTTGTAGAAGAACTTCAGGCGATGTATGAAGACGGAGCCAGAATATTCATCGAAGTAGGCCCTGGAAAAGTCCTTTCCGGACTGACTAAATCCTGCTTAGAGAAAGATCAGCTGATTCTGTATGTAGAAGACAGCAACCGAAATAAACTGAGCCATCTTCTTTCCATGCTGGCACAATATCTGGGAACAGGCCGAAGCTTCAGCATTGAAAAACTTTTCGACGGCCGTAATGCTAAACTGATTCAGATAGACCAGCCTGAACTGTATAAGAAAAATCCAGCCATCTGGCGTGTGAACGGACAGACGGCACATCCAACCACAGGTAATCTGCCGACTAACGGTGCATTACCGATATTAAATCCTATTGCCATGAACAATTTTACAAATAACCAACCAGCCCCTGTAGCCGAATCTCAGCCTGCTGCTGAACGTATGCTTCAGGAATACTTAAATACCATGAAACAGCTGATTCAGGCACAGCGTGATGTGATGCTTTCCTTCCTGGGACAGAATCCACAAGTCAGCCCTGCACCTGTTTATGCTGCGCCGGTACAAGCACCAGTGAACGATCGTTTAGTGACGATTCCTGCACAGCCGGTCCATGTAGAAAAGCCAGCTGCTGTTTCGGTAAAACAGGCTCCGGTAAAAGATATTAAAACCCTGTTGCTACAGGTGGTCAGCGATAAAACAGGATATCCACACGAAATGCTCGGTATGGAAATGGACCTGGAAGCTGATTTGAGTATTGACTCTATCAAAAGGGTAGAAATCATTGGAACACTTCGCAGTGAGTTGGGAGCGCTTACATCAGGTAATGCTGATGAAGATACGGTCATGGAAAAATTAGCATCGATCAAAACGTTAAGCGGTCTGGTTTCCTGGTTGACAGAACTGACTGGAACTCCAATAGCTGCTCCTGAAAAAAACGGAACTACGGTAATAACTACTTCAGAAGTAGAAAGTAAATCTGCATTCTCTCTTGAAGAGCTTCAAAATATAATTCTGGATATTGTCAGTGAGAAAACGGGTTATCCAAAGGAAATGCCTGGATTGGATCTTGACCTTGAAGCAGATTTGAGCATTGACTCTATTAAAAGAATGGAAATTATCGGAGACCTTAAAACCAAAATAGGTTTCGGTCAGGATATGGACCAGGCGGATGATCTGATGGAAAAACTGGCAGCCATTAAAACATTAAAAGGACTGGCCTCATGGATCAGCGAAATGAGTGGAAACACCGATGCTGATGCTGAACCGGTACAGAATTTATTGTCACGTCTTCGTTTTGACCTGACTCCAACCGATGTTTCTACAGAGCAGAATACAGAAATTATAAAAGGAAAACGTTTTGCCATTACTCAGGACAACAGTCCGCAGACGATGGCGATCAAAAATACCCTTGAAAAATATGGCGCTATCGCAGAATTGGTGGATACGGAAAAAGATCTTAAAGATTTTGATGGACTCATCATTCTGGATCTGTTCTCCTCAACCGTAAAACACAGCATCATTGATCACGTAGATCAGATCAAGAAACTGGATCTTGATAAAGCCAAATGGGTGTATCTGATTTCAGATATTCCGGCTCATATTCAGGAACTGACTGATACCCGTCTTTTACGTCATTACAAAGGTTATCCGGGACTTTTTAAAAGTTTAGCGAGAGAATTTGAACAAACCTCTTGCAGGCTGATCAGTCTGAGTACACCACAGGAAGTTGATCAGATTACAGAGATCGCTTTAAAAGAAATATTAACCACAGATAAACCTTCCGAAGTCGTTTACAAACACGACCAAAGGCATAAAATAGAGATCATCCCTTCTCCATTGTCAACAAGTCTTGAAGAAGCCCATATCCAACTGGATCAGGAATCTGTAGTTCTGGTACTCGGAGGCGGACAGGGGATCACTTCTGAATTGGTGAAACATATGTCCGGAGCATATCCGTGTACCTATATTCTGGTAGGAAGATCAGCAGATCCCAGAGATGTCATAGCAGACCTTAAAGAAGTGGAAGCCATGAAAACCAAGGAAGAAATAAGAAGCTATCTTATTAAAACCGGAAAATTCACTTCTCCTTCCGAAATAGAAAAAGAGACCGTAAGAATTTTTAAAAACAATCAGATCCTGCGTACCATCCGTGATATGGAGCAGATAGGAAATACCGTATTGTATCAGTCCTTAGATCTTTGTGATGAAGAGGGATTATCAGATCTGATCAAAAATATTTACGAAAAATACAACCGTTTGGACGGCGTTATTCATGGGGCAGGTCTTTTGGAAGACAAACTGTTCAGACAGAAAACCTCCAGCTCATTTGAACGTGTCTTTGATACGAAAGTAAAACCTCTTCGTGTATTGGCAGAACAACTTCGAGCCGATTGTCAGTTTGTAGTGCTCTTCTCAAGCATCGCTTCAGTATACGGGAACAAAGGGCAGACAGATTATGCTGCGGCCAACTCTGTACTGGATGATTATGCGAAAGCTTTAAACAAAAAATTAAAAGGAAAAGTAATCTCCATCAACTGGGGCCCATGGAAAGGAGCCGGGATGGTTTCATCGACTCTGGAAACAGAATATGAACGCCGCGGTATTTCTTTAATTCCATTGGATCAGGGGAAAGAAATTTTCCTTAATGAGATCAAATACGGAACCGAAAGTCAGGTATTGATCATGTCCGGAAACAACTGGTAAACCTCTGTATACGATAACTATGAAAAAAACAGATGTTGCTGTTATTGGCTTATCCTGTGTCTTTCCCGGGGCACAGGATGCCCATACTTTTTGGCAGAATATTATCAATAAAGTAGATTCCACCCAATTGGCTCCTGCTGATCGGATTGATCCTGTACACTTTAGTGATGCTACCAGTCCTGTCGACAGATTTTACTGTCAACGCGGTGGATTTATTTCAGATTATGAATTTGATCCTACGGCTTTTGGGATTCTCCCGTTAGCAGTAGAAGGCACCGAGCCGGATCATTTATTAACCCTTGATCTGGTGCAGAAAGCGTTGGAAGATGCCGGTGTATTTCAAAAGGGAACATCTCTTGAGAAAACCGGAATCATTATCGGTAAAGGAAACTATACCGGTCCCGGCGCAACGCGTGCCATTGAAATCGTGCGCACCGGAGAACAGATTTCTTCGCTGTTGCAGGAATTACTGCCTCAGGTATCTTCAGCAGATATCGAAAAGGTGAAACATGCTTTCCAGGAAAGAAAAGGCCGTTTTGCCGCAGATACAGCCATGGGATTGATTCCCAATCTGGTTGCTTCTTTAGTCGCGAATCGTTTCAATCTGGGAGGCGCTGCTTTTACAGTAGATGCTGCCTGTGCCAGTGCCCTGATCGCCGTAGATCACGCCGTTCAGGAACTCAACCGTGGCCGTTGTGATATGGTCATAGCAGGAGGTGTACATACCGGACAGAACGCTGCTTTCTGGAGTATTTTTGCCCAGTTGGGAGCTTTGTCTCACCAACAGCAGATCAAGCCGTTCAGTATGGATGCAGACGGATTATTAATTGGTGAAGGCTGTGGTTTCGTCGTGTTAAAGCGATTGGAAGATGCAGTCCGCGATCAGGATAAAATCTACGCCGTGATCAAAGGTGTTGGAGTAAGCAGCGATGGGAATGGAACCAGTGTAATGAGCCCGTCCGTTAAAGGTCAGCTTAAAGCTTTACAACAGGCCTGGATCAATGCAGATCTTGATGAAAAGCAGATCGGTTATCTTGAAGCCCACGGCACAGGGACACCGCTTGGAGATAAAACAGAACTTCAGACCCTGGCTCAGTTCTTTACTAAAGAAGAAACAACGCAGGCTGCAGGAATCGGTTCCGTTAAATCCAATATCGGACATGCTATGCCGGCTGCCGGGATCGCAGGTTTAATCAAGACCTGTCTGGCGCTTCATCATGATATGTTACCACCTACATTATATTGTGAAAATCCAATTGCTGATATGGAGCAGACCCGTTTTGCTCCGGTACAGGAACCGAAAAGCTGGTCAAAAACAGGCTTGCCGAAAGTAGCGGCAGTCAATGCCTTCGGATTTGGAGGGATCAATGCACACGTCGTTTTGGAAGGTTATGATATGCCGAAAAAAGACCGCGTTTTAGTATTGGCAAGACCTACACACGAAGAATTGCTTGCTGCTTTAAAGAACAACGATAACAGAGTAGGAGAAGGGGATTACCGGATTGCTTTATTCAACCCGACCCCTGAAAGAATAGAAAAAGCGACTAAAATTGTAGCTAAAAATAATCCATGGCGCAATAAACAGGATATCTGGTACACCAACACCCCTTTACTGAAAGATGGAGGTAAAATCGCCTTCGTATTTCCTGGTCTGGATGGCCTTGCGAAAGGAGAAGTAGATAGTGTGAGCCGTTATTTTGGATTAACCGAGCCTATCGAAACAGAAGGAGAAGGTTTATTAAGCGATGCATTGGGAATTTTCAACAAATGCAGCATTTTGGATAATGCCCTGAAAAAACTGGGAATTGTTCCTGATATGAATGCGGGACACAGCCTGGGAGAATGGCTGGCAGGATACTCCTCAGAACTGGCAGAAGTGAATTCTGTTAAAGCTTTGATTGATGTTCTGAATCCGGAAACCTTTGAATTAAAAGATTCCAGATTCATTGCGATCGGAGCGGGGATTGATGCGGTGAAGCCTTTTATAGATGCTATTCCCAATCTTTATATTTCCAATGATAACTGCCCCAATCAGGTGATTCTTTGTGGTAGTAATGCTGCTCTGGATGAGCTGGTTCCATTGTTAAAATCAAAACAGATCTTTCATCAGATCCTGCCGTTCCAGTCCGGTTTTCACTCACCGTTTATCGCTGATAAACTGGATGTGATCTTAGCAGGAATGGAAAAAGCGCAGTTTCAACAGACGAAAATCCCGTTGTGGTCTGCAACGACTTTAGAACCGTATCCTGCCGATCAGGATGCGATCAGAAAACTAAGCGCAGAGCATTTGGTGCAGCCGGTCCGTTTCCGTGAACTGACGGATAAACTGTATGAAGAAGGCGCAAAATTCTTTATTCAGATTGGTACCGGAGGACTTATTGGATTTATTGATGATACTTTGAAAGGAAAACCATTCAGTACGATTGCTTCCAGCGTGGCTACAAGATCTGCCCTGGCTCAGCTGCAACGTGTGGTAGCCGCATTATTTGTGGAAGGTAAAACCGTAGCATTGGACTTTTTAGAAGTACAGAATCAATCTAAAAAATCATCAGGAAAGGGAATCAAATTACAGTTAGGTTCGCCGATTATTCGTGATTTTAAAGAAATTCAAAATCTGGCGCAGTCTTTTGAAATGCCGAAACAAAATACGGTTTCAGCAGCGGTAGCTAAGACAGGTCACCCTCTGGTTCAGGCTTTCCAGGAAAATATCACCGATATGATCCGGATGCAGGAAGAAGTATTGACACTGTTTCAAAACCGCCCAGAAATTACAATCCCAAGACCTGTGGTTTCTAGAACACCCGTCAGTAAGAATTTCTCGAAGCTTTTGCATGTCACTTTAGATACGCATCCTTACCTCATCGATCACAGTTTATTGAGACAGCCGAAAGGATGGACCAAT
Organism: Chryseobacterium lathyri; assembly: GCF_019970085.1. Classification (NCBI taxonomy): domain Bacteria; kingdom Pseudomonadati; phylum Bacteroidota; class Flavobacteriia; order Flavobacteriales; family Weeksellaceae; genus Chryseobacterium; species Chryseobacterium lathyri. The sequence continues at coordinate 143,608 of NZ_JAHXYG010000003.1, forward strand.
GTCTCTGATATGGAACCGGTGATCCCGATGACCATGATTTTTGAGCAGTTAGGAGAAATAGCACAGGCTGAAATACCGGGAACCCGCGTTCATAAAATAATGAATGTGAGTGTGTTTCAATGGATGAATGTTGCCAAGCCTTTTGAAAAAACAGTCAAAGGAGAATGGCGCTCCAATAACCATGCTTACCTTGATATTGAAAACTTTGCGAATGCAGAAGTTTTACTGGCTTCATCTGCACCTGCTGTTCCGACCTTTAACCTGGCAATCGGGGACCTTCTACCTATTGAAAGAACGCCAGAAGAGATCTATGACAAACATATGTTCCATGGAGAACTCTACCAGGGAATTACAGAGATTTCAGCAGTAGGAACGAAAGGAATTGTAGGAAAAATCAAAGGAAACGGTGGAAAAGGTTCTTTACTGGATAATGCCGGACAATTATTCGGATTGTGGCTGCAGCTTACCCTGACCAAGGACCGTATTGCTTTCCCTGTGAAAATCAGAGATATTGAATTCTTTGGAGATATGAAAGATCAGGAAGGTATTTTTGAATGTACCTGCATCCTTACTGAGCTCAATGAAGAATTTGCCATTGCCGATATCATCTTGAAAAGAGATGGAAAGGTATGGTGCGCGATTACAGGCTGGCAAAACCGCCGTCTGGAAATCGATGAACCGCTGTGGAATGTCTCCATGTCGCCTTTGCACAACCGTCTTTCGGAGGAAATAGCCCCTGAAGTATTTTTCTTTCATCAGGCGTATACCAGAGTGGCTTCGTGGGATTTTATTCTTAAAAGATATTTCAACCAAACGGAAAAACAATATCATCAGCAATTGTTTCCCAACAAACGAAAAGAATGGATGGTGAGCCGTGTAGCCGTGAAAGATGCGGTACGAAACCTTCTCCGTGAAAAGAAAAACCACCCTTGTTTTCCGATCACTTTTGAAATAGGAAAGGATGAAGTCGGAAAACCTTATCTGATCGGCGATGTTACGGAAGATATCCATATTTCTTTAGCCCATAAAGAAAAGGACGCGGTGGGTATTGCACGTTATGGCGGCCCGGTGGGAATCGACATGGAGATCATGGAAGAACGAAGCTCCGGATTTTATGACCTGGTATTTACCGGTCACGAATTAACCTTATTAAAAGACAGAGATCAGGCGGAATGGACCACCAAATTCTGGGTAGCCAAAGAAGCCTACGGAAAGTTTCTGGGAACCGGACTGAAAGGAAATCCAAAAGCCTTTGAAATCACACATATCGAAGGGGACCATTTATGGATCAGCCAAACTGAAATAAAAACTATTAAACATAAAAAATATATTATCGGATGGACACTATAAACAACACATTAAAATTGAATCACGAAGAATTGTTCACTCTTTTAAAAGGTTTTATTACGGAAGTGATAGGTGCCGAATTTGTAGAGGAAATGGATATCACTCCGGACAGCTCATTCACGAAAGACCTGGAAATGGACAGCATAGAAATCGTTTCTTTTTCCGAGAAGATCAAAGCGCATTTCGGGGATCAGATTGATTTCACTGGATGGCTGTCTTCTATGGATTTAGACGAACTGATCAACCTTGACCTCCGTATGATCATCAATTATATCTACGAATGCCAATAATCAATGTAAACCATAAACAGGTTCATATTCAGGAACTCAACAAAGGGGCTGAACAGACATTGGTGCTTATCCACGGGATGTTCAGCAACCTCTCCATTTATTATTTCAATATTGCCCCGATTCTGGCGAAGCATTTCCATGTGGTGATGTACGATCTGAAAAGCCATGGCATGAGTGAGCGTTTTACAGACGGCTACGATCTGGAAAGTATGTCATCCGATTTGCTGGCTCTGATGGATGTTTTAAACCTTAAAAAAGTACATCTGGCCGGATACAGTTTCGGAGGACTGATCGCTTTGAAAACAGCATTGAAAGCGCCGGAACGTGTCAGTCAGCTGGTCGTTATAGAAGCACCTGATCCTCAAGACGAAAAGGCCCGTAACATCATCGATGAGTATAGTAAAGAATTCCTCGAACATTATGTGGCCAATTTTACGGATACCACCAAAGTTCAGATGGGTAAAAGGCAGATGGAGAAAAACCACCGGATGTATGAATTCCTGTTTGAAAAGACCAGCATCAAAGCAGATATGATCAGGGAAAAACATTTTCTGGGGGAAGCTGATTTCTCAGAGCTGCATACTCCCACACTTCTGCTTTACGGATCTGAATCGAACTGTAAACCTACAGGAGAATGGCTGAAAACGCAGATCATTTCATCTGAACTGGAACTGATTCAGGGAGATCACAATGTCCCGATACAGGAACCCGTTCGGATCGCAGAATCGATGGTTCATTTTTTATCTCAATCACTATCTAACGCATTAACACAAAATCATGGCTAAATTTGTATTTGTTGTTCCACCATTGACAGGCCATGTCAATCCAACCTTAAGCATCGGCGCAGAATTACTGCAAAGAGGACATGAAGTGGCCTGGATCAGTCTTGATAAAAATTTAAGTACAAAGCTTCCTGCCGGGGGAGAACTTTTACTCATTCAATATGACCAGACCGACGAAGAAAAAAGAGAAAGTGAGAGCTATCTCGATATTATTTCTAAAAAAGTAGTCTACGGTATCGACAGTATTAAGTTTCTTTACGATGACGTATTGATTCCTTTAAACAGACATTGCTACAATGGGATCGTTACCTTACTAAAACAATATCAGCCCGATATGGTGATTGGCGATCATCAGTTATTTGCCGCCGCTATTGCTGCTAAAAAACTGAATCTTCCCTACAGTACGTCCGTTACCGCTCCGGCGGCCATTAAAATGATGGACGAGCTGCCTAAAGTGCATGAATGGGAAGTCAACAAAATTATTGAGTTGCAGAAAGAACTGGGTGTAACGGAAAACCGTTCATTAGCCTCTTCTGATCTGTTGACTCTTGTTTTAACTTCAAAATATTTCTTTGGGGAAATGGATCTGCCGGAAAACTATCAGTTCACAGGACCTGTTCTTACGGAACGCCGCATCTCCTGTGAATTTGACTGGGACAGATTGAAAAGCAGTACGAATAAAAAGATCCTGGTAAGCATCGGAACGACTTTCGATCATGATCATAAAAAAGCGTTCTTCCAAAAAGTGGTAGATGCCTTTAAAGATGAAGATCTGACCGTTGTACTGGTCTCTGACCCGCAGCTTTTTGACAGCTGGCCGGAGAACTTTATGGTCTATCATCAGGTTCCTCAACTGGATCTGCTGCCTTACCTGGACGGAGTCGTTTGTCACGGAGGTCACAATACCGTTTCAGAAGCCCTTTCCAATGGTCTTCCGTTGGTTGTGATCCCGATTGCGTATGATCAGTCTCATGTAGCAGGACGCGTCGTGCGTACCGGAGCAGGAGAGCGTCTTAATTTTAACAGATTTAAATCCCATCACTTAAACGAAGCCGTGAAAAATATCTTGCATCATTCAGAATATAAAGAAGCTGCTGAAACGGTTCGTGAATCTTTCACCGAAGCCGGAGGTACAGCCACTGCAGCCAATTTGCTTGAAAAAGCATTAATCCCTGTTGAGGAAACCATAAAGCCGGGGTCTAAATTTTTATTTGTGATCCCACCGTTTTTTGGACATATCAGCCCGACCTTAAGTGTGGGAGCCAGCCTGATCGCCCGTGGACACGAGGTGAAATGGTTTGGAATTACCCCTTTAGATAACAAACACATTCCTGAAGGAGGAAGTTATTTTTATCCTGAAGAAGATTTGAGTCCGTTTCAGGAGGATATTCAGCGTATTTTAAAGAGACAGGATGACGGTCCGGCCTGTTCAGGACCTGAAGTGATGAAGCTCGCACTGGAAGAAACCTATGTTCCGTTTGCCAAGATGATGATGCCCGGATTGGAGCGTCTGATGGAAAGCTGGAAACCGGATGTTCTGGTGAATGACTGCATCACTTTCGGAGGAGCTCTTTTTGCCCACAAACATCATATTCCGTGTGTAACGACTACGCCTGTTCCCCCTGATGTAATGGGCGATACCGCGAATAATGCCCCAAAAATATTCGAATGGCAGCAAAACCTGATCAAGGATCTTCAAAAAGAAGTGGGAATCAATGATGAAGGGATTTTTATCCATTCCAATAAGTTAAATCTGGTATTCACCTCACAGACGTTTGCGGATTTTGAAACCGTTCCGTCCCATATGAGATTTGTAGGTCCCGTAAAAGGACGTCCGAATCCGGCTCCTTTTGACTGGGAAAAACTGGAAGCATCTACGACACCGAAAATATTTGTATCACTCGGGACTTTGTTGGTAGACATACGGAAAGCCTTTTTTGAAAAGGTGATTGCTGCTTTTGCAGATCAGCCTGTAACGGTTATTGCAGCCACTCCGCCGGACATATTTGATGAATGGCCTTCTAATTTCATCGTGAATGGTTTTGTGCCACAATCTGCATTGATGCCTCATATGGATGTGGTGATCTGTCACGGAGGTTTTAATACCGTTAATGATACTTTCACCAACGGATTACCGATGTTGATTACGCCTATTGCTTACGACCATTTTCATATTGCAAAATTAATCGAAAAGGCGGGCTGTGGAATCAGCATCCGATACAAGCGATTGCGTGTTGAAGCTCTTCGTGAAACCGTTTTTGAACTGCTGGAAAATCCTGCCTACAGAAACGCAGCGAAGGAGGTTCAGACGAACTTACTGAATGCCGGCGGCAATGACCGTGCGGTAGAGCTTCTGGAAGATTTTGTACAGCAACATCGTTCAACATTAGTTACAGTATAGTTTATGAAAAGAAAATTGTTATTTGGTGAGCGCATGCTGCTGGGTGACGGAACAGAACCTTTCAATGCGGTGATTCCGTTCCGGTTGCGCGGAACCTTTAAAGAGGAAAATATTCAACATGCGCTGAACCAGATTCAGCGCAAGCATCCGTGGTTGAGAGCACTCATCAGCCATGATGAAAACAATATCCCATGGTTTGAAGTTCCGGAAAGACTTCTGCCCATCCCGATACGGATGGTGGTCCGAAAAGGAGAGAATGACTGGAAAGAAGAATCCGCAAGAGAGTGGAAAACCTTATTTAACTATGGAGAATTACCGCTGATCCGATTTGTATGGATGAAGGGGGAAGAGGTTTCAGATATGCTTTTTTCTTTTCATCACTGTTTATGCGATGGCGGTTCTGCGATGGCTTTTCTGTATGAATTTTTGCAGCTTCTGGATCGTCCTTCTGCAGAAATTGGGGTGGAAAATCCCATACTCGGAATTCATGATGTGGTTCCTGCTGAGGTTTTAACGAATCGCAAACAAAAACTGAAAGCGAAAGTGATCGGAAGACTGGCGGCGACAGCCATCAAATGTATTCCTGTCAACAAAAAAGCCGTTGACCGGCAAAATGACTATCTTATTCACTGGAAATTCGACAAAGAGATGAGTCAGGAACTGATTGCCTACTGTAAATCGCAGGAAGTTACAGTGAACACTTTTTTATGTGCAGTTCTACTCCAGGCATTCAGTAAAGTAAGGGGTACTGCGGCTTTCAATAAGGTTTCGTGTCCGGTGGATATCAGGCGTTTTGCCAGCCAGATCAAAGAAGACCATATTTTTGCTTTCGGACTGATGATTGTGGTTTCAGCGAATCAAAAAATAAGTTTCTCGGAAAACTTAAGACTGATGCAGGAATCTGTAGAACGGAAAACCTCCAAGCTTAATCCTTACATTACGATGATGGTGATGGAGTCTGCCCATGATGCTTTGAAAAATTTCACGAAGCTGTTGAAGCATGGCAAGTCTTCCAACGACTGCATGTTTTCCAATCTGGGACGCATTCAGATTCCCCATCAATACAAAGAATTTACACTGGATACTATTTTCAGTCCTTCTGTGATTGGGCCTTTGGGTAATACGACGACGATGGTGACATCAACATTCAACGGGGAAATGGATTTTTCTTTTGTAGGAAGCGAAGGATATTTACCGTATGCTGAAGCCTTAGCCATTCGTGATGAGGTGATTCAGACGGTGAAATTACAATTAGACCATATAGCAGTATTATGATCAGGCGAAATTTAATGATGGTGGAACGGATCATGTACGTTGATCCGGAAACCCCTGTCAATTGTGTATTTACGGCAAAAATCAAAGGGAGTATCCCTGAGGAAAACCTTAAGGCTGCTTTAGAAAAAATCCAGCAGAAACATCCTTTGCTGAGAACCAGAATTGATAATAGCAGTGAAAAGTATCCGTTTTTTATAGAAGTAAAAGGAATTGAGTCTATTCCGCTTCGTATTGTTGAACGGAAAACTGATGAAGACTGGCTACAGGAATCCGAAACTGAGTGGTTCCGGTTGTTTAAAGATGAAAAAAAGCCACTGGCCCAATTGGTTTGGATTAAAGGAAATGATGTGTCCGAAATTCTTTGGGTACTGCCTCACTGTATCTGCGACGGAACTTCCCTTGTCACCATGATGACGGAACTTCTTGCTTTACTGGATGATCCTGCTGTGGAGCTGCAGCCTTATGAGGTATTCAGTTCTGTAGATGATTTTCTGCCTTTGGATTTCAATATGAAAAAAAAGAAGCGCAAAGCCCGTTTTTACCTGGTGATGGCCCGACTCTTTTTTCTTATGCAGCGAAAAAGTAAGATAAGAAACCTCGGAAAAAATTACGTGGTCCATTGGAAGTTGAGTTCAGATACAACTGCGCAAATCACTGAAAAGTCCAAAGCTCATGGTGTTTCTGTACATGCTTTGTTCTGTTCCTCATTTATGCAGGCTTTTCAGGAGATTCAGGGAAAGCAGGCAAAAGGTAAGGTGATCAGTCCTGTAGATGTCCGTCATTTTATTCCGGAGATCAGGCAGGATCATGTATTTGCTTTTGCGCCGACCGTTGAATTGTCATTAAAAAAAGGAAGTACAGATCTACTGGATAATGCCAGACAGATCAAAAAAGATCTTGTCGGAAAAATAGAAAAAATGGAGGCGAGAGAGCTTCTGTGGATGGGTGAGCAGATGCATCCCGTTGCTGAACGTATGATTTCCATGATGAAATCCAGTAAAGGTGGGCATGATGTAACGCTTTCCAATATGGGAAGGATCAATATCCCAAGCGATTATAAAAATTTTAAAGTAGAAACCGTCATCAGTCCGACTGTTGCTTTTCCATGGCTGAATTCGAATACTTTGGTCGCCACAACGTATAATCAGCAAATGGATTTTACGTTTATGTCCAATGAGCATTTTCTGCCGAAAGAAGAAGCTGTTACCATTAAAAATAAAGCCATTGAACTCCTGACCTCGTCGCTATGAAATTTAAACTGAAGCCGCCACCCCCTAAAAAACTCAAGAAAACCACGCTGAAACGCTTTCTCATCAGGCGGACGATTTATTATGTCCTTCCAAATGTGTTCTTCAATTTCATTATCGCTTACGCCAGCTTTCAGGAATTGGGATACACACACTTCTTTTCCGGAACCCAAAATCTGGCCCGGCTGACCCTGCCCATGGCCATATTCTTACCGGTGGTGCTTACCATCGATGTCATCAACCGGGTCATTATTGCTGCCGAGCAGGGTGCCATTGAGTTTACCGTAGATGAGCAACTCAATAAAAAGAAACTGATGACCAAACTGAGCATTCTGCACGGACTCACCACGGGATTATTGGTATTGTCTGTCCTGCTTTTTGCACAGTACGGTTTTTCAAAATATTATAAACTGGATGCTACGGCTATGGCAGTGCTTGTAGGCGTGCTGGCAGGAATTCTTTCTGTTATTTTTGTGTATCTGCCGGTGAGAAGGTTGAGGAGATGGATGTATAAGCCTGAGATGGCTAACTACTGACTTTAATTCTAACATCAAAAAACTATAACCATGGAAATTAACAAGATTAAAGATCACATTGCAGAAAAATTTAGCAATGATTACAGAATCTGGAGTGATGTATTAAGCAATACACAGCCGGAAAATTATGTCTGCAAAAATTGGCAGGTAGAAATCAGTCAAGAGGATATTTTTGTTGACACTCCTTCAAAAACATTTTCAGTTAATGAAGGCTTTTTTGCGTGTAACCTAACATTGCAATCAGATAATGAGGGTGATGATATAACTTACAGTAAATCTTTTTCAGCAAAAGGAACATTTCAGCTGGACAGCATCAACCATATAGAAATAGAAGATATAGATATTGCTATTGAAATAGATATTTTTTAGAAGCTTCTCTCATGCGGATTCAGTTGAAAATTACTTTGCCTGCCGGGTTTATTTTCTAATTGTAAGGGTGATGATTTGTAATGTTTTAATTGGGTATTTCGTTGCAGGATATTGTCTGCATGATAGCAGATAGAAACCGATTATCACAATATTTTTTATCAGATTACATTATTCTTATGGTCCTGTGTTCATAAACGGGAGAAAAAAAGACCCCAAAAAACAATAATATTGGTATTCCGTGCTGCATTTAAATGTTTTTGTTGTTCACAAAGGCCCTTAAATATTGCTTATCAGGATTATATGGTTATTAATGTCAAACTTATGTGAAATAAAATTGAATTGTGTTGTATTTTTTTTTATTTTCATTGCTATAAACTAATGCCGTAAAAATATTAATCATCAAATTAAAATTTATGAAAATTTTTCTTTCAATAAAGTTAGGGAGCTGATCTCTTCCTGCTTCTAATACTTACACGAACCCATACAGAAATATAACAGGTAAGCTCAATATAAATTAGTTTATTTGGTATCAGCCTCTTAATTTGTCTTAAGTACAACTATTTATGGATAGGTTGGGATTTATGTTTACACTAATTTATTTGCCCCGCTATCAGTGATCAATTTTAAACTACTTATACCTATAAATAGTATCCTTATGTGAAAAAACAGTAAAATAATAAAACCATGAACACACTTGAACTCTTAAACAAACAATTTAATTATCCCTTCCCGACATTAAAGAACCCTCATGCAGACCAGCTGCAGGAAATTACCGAAAACCAATGGATAGATGGCGAATATCTGTGGCTTTATGAACAGAACCCTGACCTCCGCAAAAAATACAAAAAAACTAAAACTGCACATATTGCTGCCCAATGGTTTCCCACAGCATCGCTTGAACGTTTCAAACCTATCTGCAGACTGATGTTGTGGACACTTTATAATGACGATCTGTACGAGGAAAGCACATCTGGAGATATTAAAAAAATCCATATCCAGTCCGTTGCAGTTCTCAATGGTGAGTTAAGCGCTGAAGAAGCAACAATACCATTAGGATCTATGCTGGCTTCATTAAGGCAGGAACTGTTGCAGTTTATCCCTCAGGAATCAATCGTGCGGTTTACAAAGATGATCAGCAGATACTTTACCGGACTGGAAACTGAACTTCAATACAAGGAGAAAAAAATGTTTCCGACCATAGAAGAATGCATTGCGCTAAGGGAAGATTCTATCTGCCTGTATCCTTTTTTACAGCTCACAGAGGTAGAAACAGGAATCATTCTTCCACCGGAGATCCATGAGCATCCGGTTATCCGCCGCCTGCAGACTCTGGCCTGTCATCTGGTGACTTATTTCAACGAAGTACAGTCTGTAGTGAAAGATGAAGCAACCGACAGTGTTTATTACAATATTGTTAAAGTGATCCAGCACGAACGCCAGATCTCACTGGAAGATGCCTGCCTTGAAGATCTGCGCCTGCACAATGAAGACCTGAAAGAATTTGTAACCCTTCAGTCTTCTTTGCCTGACTTCGGTATCTGGCAGGATGCAGTTGTCAATTGGGTACATTATATGAGCATGGTCCTAAGCGGTTGGAAAAATATTTCTACAAAACTTGGCCGTTACAATGCACTGGAATTTCCGGATGTAAAGGAACTGAAAGAAAGGCTAAATCAAATATAATATTAATAAGCATCTTAAATAATCCAATATGAACAGTTACCAAAACCCATTGTCGCTGGGGTATTACCCATTCCCTGAGACTTCTATTCCTGCTCATGTCGAACGGCTGAAAGAAGATGCAGAGGGTTGGCTCGACAATGATTACACATTTTTAACAGCGTCCGAACGAAGATTATACAAAATTGCCAATTTAGCCTATACAACAATAAGGATGCTGCCCAATGAAAATACAAGCTATGAACGTATGAAACCTGCCGTTAGGTGGATGGTAGCAGTCACTGTGAGTGACGATTATTATGAGCTAAGTACAAGGGAAGAGATAAAGCATGCAGCAGAACGGGTAAGATCAATATTATTGGGAGCGGATCCACTTCCTGATGAAATGGCTTTCTTTCACCAATACGCTATTATGCGTGATGAATACCGAGCTTTTATGCCCAATGAATGGATGGAGCGCATGGCCAAGGACATGTATGAATATCTTCTTTTTGGAATAAGAGAAATGACAGCATATACGGCAACTGGCACACGTCCCAATTTGGCTGTTTATTCTATTATTCGGGAATTTGATGTAGCAGTGATCCCTTTTATGAATTTTGTGGAATGTGAAATAGGATTTACACTTCCGAAGCATGTTGTCGATCATCCTGTAATACAGAGGATACGGTCACTTATGGGGAAAATTATAGGTTTTCAGAATGACTTTTATTCTTTAGAAAAAGAATCAGTAAGGGGTACAAGCAAAGTTCCCTGTGATTTAATAAGGGTAATGGAAGATGAATACGGACTAACTTTTGGCGAAGCCTGTAAAGAAGCCCTACGTTTTCATGATGCGTGTGTGACAGAGTTTGTTGCCTTGCAATCAGCTCTTCCAGATTTTGGGAGTATAAATAAAGATATTGAAAACTATGCCCTACACATGGGAATTGGAATACAAGGCTTAAATACCTGGTATCATTTGGACACATTACGTTATAAACCGGATGGCTACAGGGATATTGAAAAAAGAGACAGTATTCTCCCTGAAAATAAAATTTTTCTATAATGACAAACAACAATAAACAATATGAAACCGGAAGAATATAATTCAAAAGATTATCTGCCACGTGGCCATTATCCTTGGCCCGACCTTATCAATCCAAATGCAGAACAGATGGGTAAAGATATGGACGGATGGATTGATAATGATTACACTTTCCTGACCGAAAAACAACGCACAACATACAAGAAAATGAGGCTGCACATGTGCACTGCGCGTATGTGGCCGGACTTAACCTATGAACAGAGTATTCCCTGTAACAGGTTTATGCTTCAGTACGTGGCTCTTGATGATCAGGTGGAGCATTCGTCCCTGGAGGAAATCCAACAGTTACGGATTCGTTGTGTAGACATTCTCAAAGGTGCCCAACCAAAGGAGGATGAAAATGCTCTCTACCAACATATGGCGTTAATAAGGGACGAATTCCGCGCGTTGATGCCCGACCTATGGGTGGAGCGTTTTATTTATTACTTTTATCAGTCATTCAGATATGGGATTGAACTGGAGTACCCTTATAAAATAGCAGAGCGTCCACCGTCACTTACGCTTTTCAAAACCATTCGTGAATATTCTGTTCTTATGCGTCCCTATCTGATCTTAGGTGAGATTGAATCAGGTCTTGTACTTCCTAAACATATTTTTGAGCATGTTGTCGTTCAAAAAATGATATCTCATATGACCCTGGTTGTTGCATGGCAAAATGATATTCATTCTCTGCCAAAAGAAATGGCGAAGGGTACAGAGGTTTTTAACCTGGTTTTTGTATTACAGCAGGAATATAATCTTTCATTGGAGGATGCCTGCGCACAGGCATTCCGCATCCATAATGAAGAATTGGCAAAAGTACTTGCCTTACATGCTGAATACCGCGAGTTTGGTGAATATCAGGAGCACGTAGACAAGTTCGTTTATTATGCAGGAGTTGGACTTCAGGGAGTGAATTCTTTTTATTTGGAAACTGAAAGATACCAGCATGGAGGAGTGGGTTTTGCCTGGCCGGAAATTAGTAATGATGTGAAAACTATTTAAAATTGATAAAAAATAAACCCATGAGAGAAGATTTAGTTGTTCCTAAATGCCGCTACCCATGGCCCACCGTTACCAGCCCAATTGCCAATGCCTTTGATGACGAAGAAAAAATATGGTATGACCATGATTATACTTTTATTTCTGAAGAAGGAATAAAAAGATGCAAACCCCAGTTCCTGTCCCGCGTAGCTACCTATATGAATCCTACCTGTGACAGCATAGAACGGATGCGCCCTTGTGCTAGGTTAATGATCTACATCACACTATTTGATGACTATTTCGGAATGACTCCCGCAAAAGAACTGAAAGCGATGGCAGAAAGGGTATATGAAGTCATGATGGGAGATGATCCTCTTCCGGATGAAATTGGTATTCTCCGGCAAATGGCAAAAGCACGAAAAGAGTGGGAAACATTTATGCCTCGTTTCTGGATAGACAGGGTGGCTATCAATTTTTATGAATTCATCATCTACGGAATGATCGAGGAAATCCCTTTCAAACAGGCCGAGAAAAGAATCTATCCGTTACTTCCGCATTATCTCAGCTTTAGAAAATATTCAATCGGGATGTGGCCGTATGGTGATCTGATAGATCCTGCAACGAATTCTCCATTGCCGGTTTTTATCTATAATCACCCTATTGTACAGCGTTGCAGAGAGCTGCTCTCCCTGATTATTGTGATCCAGAATGATTTTGCTTCTCTGAAAAAAGAACTTGAAATAGAAAGTGAAAGTCTGAATATTATTTTCATTTTAAGCCATCAGTATAACCTTACCTATCAGGAGGCCTGTACTGAAGCGATGAGACTGCACGATGCCTATGGTCAGGAATTGGATGATCTGCACAAGTCACTCCCGGATTTTGGAGCTTTTCAACAACAGGCATACGATCATATTTACCATATTAAGCTACAGATAAGCGGATGTGCCAACTGGTATTATAACTCCGGAACCAACCGGTATGAACCGAAAGGATTTATTGTGCCACAATATGGAAGAGAAGGAGATGACATTCTTATCCCACACAGTATTTTTGTACAGAAATAGCTGCAAATAGAATACTGTTGAAGTAATAAAAAAACAGCAAAGATGAAATTTTTTGCTGTTTTTTTATTTTTCGAAAAATATACTTTTTTTCAAGCAGTAGATCACTAAAGCTGAAAATCCACACTACAGGAATAAACATAATATTTTTAAAATCTTATCTTCGTATTCTTAATAACTTGATGATATGAAAAAAATAATATTACTGGCCTCAGCCGCATTTGTGCTGAACTCCTGCGTTGTAAGAACCGCTGCAAAAGTAGTGACAGGAGCTGCGACCATAGGCTACAAAGCTGTAAAAGGAACGGTGAATGGCATCAGCTGGGCGGTAAGCAAAGCCAAAGGAAAAATAGATGAAGACCGTGTGGATGGAACCTGGAAAATTGTAGGGGTTTATAAAGGCTCGTTTGAAGACTTTTCAAAAGATCAGAATCCGGAAAGTTCATTTACATCAGATTGTACGGAAGGTTTTGACCAGATTATTTTCAAGGCTAAAAAATCCAAATTCAAACCGGTACATTGCAGTTCGGGAGAAGAAGATTGGGTAAAATATTCTATGGAATTCGGAAAAAATCCTTTAACCAAAGAAAAAGAAAACTATATAGAATACAATTCCAATAATTATATTTCAGTAATTGATGTCAACAACAAAACCATGGTGCTGGAAGGAAACCTGATGCCTAAACTGGCATTTTCAGGCGCTAAATTGTACCTATTGGAAAAAGTAAAATAATGGCTCTCTTTTTATTATGGTAACCTGTTTATCGGCTTAGGAAGCTGTAGCGTTAAAAAAATTAAAAATTGATCCGTTAAAAAATTCCCACTGTCTGAGTGCGTCCCGAATATAGAACTGAAAAAGTAATCTTGAATCCGCACGAGTTTTGGGGATTTTAGGAGCAAATTTTAATTTTTAGCGGAAGATTCCAGCCTTGAATTTTTGGTTCTTTTGTTTCAAGACAAAAGAACTTATAAAATGGATTGATAATTGGTTTAATGTTTTATCTATTTATAAAAACAGATTGTCCGTTTAAACTTAAACGTAAATCATAATACTTTAACAAACATTGTGGCGTACCCTCAATAAATTTTTGTTCTTTTGCAAAAAGTTTAATTTTAACAGTATTACATGTCAAAGTTCGATGAGATCCGGTTTTTTGATGACAGTGAAGTGAATGAAGCATTACTTGGAATTGCCCGCGATCCTATGATGAACGCGCTGATGAGTTTTACTTTTCCTGATACGGATAAGAAAATCTGGAGAGAGCAGTTTAAAAACATTCACTCTGTAAGTGATTTTCAGCACAATTTTATTGCCTATACCATTCGTCAGATCCTTGCGAAAAGTTCCGAGGGCCTTACCACTTCGGGATTCGATAAGCTGGATAAGCAGACGCCGTATCTTTTCATTTCGAACCATAGAGATATTGTTTTAGATACTTCACTCATCAACCTGGTTCTTTTGGAGAAAGGCCTTATCATGACGGCTTCAGCGATAGGCGATAATCTTGTTCAGAAAACTTTTTTACATGACCTGGCCAAACTGAACCGTAATTTTCTCGTTCAGAGAGGATTGCCGCTTCGTGAGCAGCTGAAGAGCTCCCAGATCATGTCGGAATATATTAAAGAACTTTTACATAAAGAAAACCGTTCCGTCTGGATTGCCCAGCGCGAAGGCCGTACAAAAGACGGAAATGATGTTACCCAGCAGGGCGTTTTAAAAATGCTTGCTATGGCTGCAGAAGATATGCCATTGGCAGATTATTTTAAAACCCTGAAAATCGTTCCCGTATCTATTTCCTACGAATATGATCCTACAGATTCCTTAAAAATGCCGCAGCTTTTGGCCAGGCACAGAGATGAGGAGTACGTTAAAGGTAAAGATGAGGATTTTATGACCATGCTCAGTGGAGTTTTAGGTCAGAAAAAACGGATTCACCTGCATGCAGGCAACGTTCTTGATACTGAGCTGGATGATATTGCGGCCAATTCTGAAAATAAAAATAAGCAGCTGCAGGCAATTGCGCAGATCATTGATGATTCAATCATTCAGAACTATAGGCTTTGGCCAACCAAATTTATAGCTTACGACCTGCTTCACAATACCGATACTTATGCTGATCAATATACAGAACAGGAAAAACAACTGTTTGTGCGCAGACTTGAAATGCGTATAGACCCTTCTGATGCCATTTCCAAAGAGTTTTTTCTTACCATGTATGCGAATCCTCTGATCAATAAAAAGAAGTATGAGAACAACTCATTAATGTAAGTATTGCTGAAAAGTTATTCGAATATCGTTCTAGGAAGCTGGAGCGTTAAGAAAATTAAAATTTTATCCGTTAAAAATTTCCACTGTTTGAGTGCGGGATCGTCAACTGAAACGAAGCAGAAATACTCTCTCCGCACGAGTTTGGAAATTTTAGGATTAAGTTTTAATTTTTAGTGAAAGTTTCCAGCCTTGAATTTTTGGTTCATTTTGTTTCAAGACAAAAAAACAAAGACAGAAAGATAATGCATTATTTTTGTCTAGTATCCTTAACTACTTTTAAATTTAAAATTTTCCTAAAAAAGCATGAGTAACGTTTGGGCTATTCATATCTTAACGGCTGATTAAAAACTAAAAAGCATGAAACTATTTCAACATGAGTATTTTCCACACATAACAGGCGATAGGGTATCATTACGACAGATTAAGGATGCAGACCTTGATGATCTTATCGAAATCTCATTTTATGATGCTATCCGGGCGGAAACTGTTCAACAGGCAGCAGAAATGCAGGCAAAGATCAATCAGGATTATCTGGATGGAAATTCTATTCACTGGGGCATCGTGGACAATGAAACTCATAAAATTGTTGGGACCTGCGGGTATTACCGGGGATTGGACAAAGGAGAAGGTGAGCTGGGCTGTGTTTTATTGGCACAATATTACGGCAAAGGATATATGACTGCCGGAATGACGCTGGCCATTGATTTCGGACTGCATACATTAGGGCTGAAGCGTATATGGGCAGCAACAGATCAGCATAACGGCCCTGCAATTAAACTGCTGGAACGGCTTAATTTTGTGAAAACAGCAGATTTAAATGATGGTGAAATCGAGTATGAACTAGGAAAATAAATGCTCAGAGCGGACGATCAGTTACATCAATTAAGCAGATATTTATGTTAATGAAACGATAGAAAATATTTTTTTGTAAATTCAACGTTGAGGCGGCAAGATAGTTGTAGTGAACTAACAACCACACAAATTAAAACATATGAATTTACAAATAAACCCATGCCCAAAGGTTGAAAATCATCATGTTGACAGTTTTCGTCCGGATGTTCTGGAAGGCTTGAAAAACAGTCCCAAAAGATTATCTTCAAAATACTTTTACGATAAAGAAGGAGACCGGCTTTTCCAGGAAATCATGGCTATGCCTGAATATTACCTCACCCAGTGTGAGCTCGACATCTTCAAAAATAAAACAACTGATCTGGCCCGTCTTGTTATCCCTGAAAATGAGCCATTCGATTTGATCGAACTGGGAGCTGGAGATGCCATGAAGTCCACATTTTTATTGAGGCATCTGGTGGAAAAGGGAACTCAGTTCACCTATATGCCTATTGATATCTCAGGCAACATCCTTTCCATATTAAAAGAAAAATTGAGCCGGGAATTACCGGATTTGGAAGTACAGGCTTTGGAAGGAGAATATTTTGAAATGCTTCAGAAAGCAGCGTCACTTTCCGGCAGAAGAAAAGTTATCCTGTTTTTAGGAAGCAATATAGGCAATATGAATCCCGGGGAAGCTGAAAATTTTTGTCACAGTTTAAACCGGAATCTGACTTCCGGCGACAGGGTATTGGTCGGTTTCGATCTCAAGAAAAATCCTCACACTATTTTAAATGCTTACAACGACCGGAAAGGTATTACGGCAGCATTTAACCTTAATCTGCTGACCCGTATCAACCGGGAACTTGATGCCAATTTTGACTTGAAACAATTCCAGCATTATCAAACCTATGATCCCATAAGCGGAGCCTGTAAAAGCTATCTTGTAAGCCTGCAAAAACAGACCGTAAAAATAGGAAACGACAGCATTTCATTTGAAGAAAATGAACTCATTGACATGGAAATTTCACAGAAATTTTCTGAAGAAAAAATTGAGGAATTAAGAGAAAAATCGGGTTTTAAACGGATAGGAGAGATCAAAGACTCAAAAAAATGGTTTGTAGATGTCGTCTGGCAGGCAAAATAAAGAGAAATAAGGGGACAGAATTAATACCATGAATTCTCAAGAAGCAAATCAACAACCGTACAGCTTCGTCAACAACTTTGTTGACTTTTTTGCTTATCTAAATAATATGTTTGAACTAATAAAACTTTGCGTTAAATAAAAAGCATAATACTCCACAGATTAATCAGATCTCATAGAAACAAACGTTCTTTCAAAGAAAAATAAGAAGTATATTTATTTGAACTTAAATTATAACCTACTAAAAACTAAAGAGCATGACACTGAATATAGCGACAACGGATTTAGTAAAAAAGTATACAGATATCCGAAAACATTCCGAAGAAATCTGTGCTCCTTTGGAAATTGAGGATTATGTAGTGCAGCCCATCATAGATGTAAGCCCTCCGAAATGGCATCTTGGCCATACCACCTGGTTTTTTGAGACTTTTATTCTCATTCCCAATTTTCCTGATTATAAAGTTTTCGATGCCCAGTATAATTTTGTCTTTAACAGCTATTACGAAACTATTGGGGCAAGAGTGATCCGTACCGACCGTGGAAATCTCAGCCGTCCTTCCGTTTCGGATATTTATAAATACAGGCAATATGTGGATGAGCATATGAAAATATTTCTTCAGAGCAGGTTTATGACTGAAACTGTTGAACCGCTCTTAGAATTGGGTCTTAATCATGAACAGCAGCACCAGGAATTATTAATTACCGATATTAAATACATCTTAGGACACAATCCGCTTTTTCCAGCCTATAGAAAAGAATTGATCTCAAAAAAAGAAAGCTATAGACCTGCTGAAATGCTAAAGTTTTCCGAAGGAATTTATGAAATCGGGTTCAAAGGAGAAGATTTCTGCTTTGATAATGAATTGGGCAGGCATAAAGTATATCTTAATGATTTTGAAATTGCAGATCAGCTGGTGACCAACGGAGAATATCTGCAGTTTATGGAAGCTGGAGGGTATACCGATTTCAGACACTGGCATGCTGAAGGATGGGATTGGGTAAAGCAGAGCAATGCAGAATCTCCGCTGTACTGGCATTTTATTGATGGAAAATGGATGAACTATACCCTAAACGGCTTACAGGAAGTTGACCTTAATGAGGCAGTCTGCCACATTAATTTTTATGAGGCCTCTGCTTTTGCATCCTGGAAAGAAATGCGCCTGCCTACCGAAGCAGAGTGGGAAGCAGCATCCGGTAATTTCAATTGGGGAAACCGTTGGGAATGGACCAATTCTGCCTATTTACCATATCCCGGTTTCAAGAAAGAAGCGGGAGCAGTAGGAGAGTATAACGGCAAATTCATGGTCAATCAAATGGTTTTGCGTGGTGCTTCTGAGGCTACACCTGCCGGACACAGCAGGAAGACCTATCGTAATTTCTTTCAGACCAATCTGAAATGGCAGTTTACAGGAATCAGACTTGCTCAATAATTTTTGCCAATGATTACAGTTGAATCAGTTTCAAAGAATTTTAACGGAAAACCTGCAGTAGACGATATTTCTTTTCAGGCCCATGATCAGGAAATATTAGTCCTTCTGGGAACGAGCGGTTGTGGCAAAACGACGACCCTTAAAATGATCAATCGGCTTGTAGAAGCAGATTCAGGAAATATTTCCATCAACGGTAAAAATATCCGTGATCAGAAACCGGAAGAACTGCGAATGGGAATCGGTTTTGTGATGCAGCATTCCGGTCTGTTTCCTCATTACACCATCCAACAGAATATTGCCGTAGTCCCGGAATTGCTGAGATGGGACAGGAAGAAAACAGAAAACCGGACCCATGAACTGTTGAATAAGCTTCATCTTTCAGAAGATATACTTTCACGGTTTCCCGGCGAACTGAGTGGGGGACAGCAGCAGAGAGTGGGCATTGCAAGAGCTCTGATCGCCAATACACCCGTTCTGCTGATGGACGAGCCTTTCGGAGCGCTGGACAATATCACGAAGGCTGATATTCATTCAGAATTTAAATCGCTGGAAGAGCTTAAAAATAAAACCATTATACTGGTTACCCATGATGTTCAGGAAGCTTTTGAACTGGGACACCACATATGCCTTATGGATAAAGGGAAAATTATCCAGACAGGAACCCCTGAAGAGATGCTTTATCGTCCTCAAAACGATTTTGTCAATGAATTTTTTACCGAAAACAGGCTTTTGCTTGAATATAAAATTGCGGTTTTGAAAGATCTTGCTAATTCAGAAAGCCTGTACAGTGAATTTGGTTTTACTGAAAACACCAGTGTCTGGAATGCTTTACAGAAATTAAGCTCGGATCACAGAAACACTGAATATTATGAAAGCCTGATCAGGACATTCAATGAATATAGAAAATTACAGATCGTATGACGCAGCAAAGTCTTTGGCAGTTTATCATAGAACAGCAGGAAAAATTACTGACCCAGGTTGTACAGCATCTGGGGCTTACCTTTCTGTCATTACTTTTGGCAATTGTTGTCGGTGTACCTTTAGGAATACTGATTGCGAGGAAAAGAAAATTCTCCAGCCCTGTGCTTGGTTTTGCCGGTATTTTGCAGACTATTCCGAGTATTGCCCTGCTGGGTTTTATGATTCCTGTTTTTGGAATCGGGGCCAGGCCGGCTATCGTTGCCCTGTTAATTTATGCTCTTTTACCCATCATCCGAAACACCTATACAGGGATTACAGAAGTAAGCCCCACCGTTGTAGAAGCGGCAAAAGCAATGGGAATGAACAGAAGGCAGCTCCTTTTTAAAGTGAAACTTCCTCTGGCCATGCCTGTTATCATTGCCGGAATCCGAACGGCAGCGGTGATCAATGTCGGAGTGGCTACATTGGCATCCTTTGTGGCAGCAGGTGGCTTGGGCGAGTTTATTTTCGGAGGTATCTCTCTGAATAATACCAATATGATCCTGGCAGGTGCTATTCCTGCAGCTTTGTTGGCGGTTTTGCTCGACCAAACCATTGCCATTGTTCAGAAATCCGGCTATCGTTTATTTCAGAAACTGAAATATATAATTCCGGCTGTTTTTATTATTGTTGGTGCAGCTTATCTGTTTACTTCCGGGTCAAAGAATAAAATTAAGGCAGGTTTTACCCCTGAATTTATGGGAAGACAGGATGGTGACCTCGGTTTGCGTTCGGTGTACGGACTGAATGTAAATCCTGTTGTGGTAAACGATGCCATTATGTATAAAGCGGCCTATGAAAAGGAACTGGATCTTATCAGCGGATATTCTACCGATGGCAGGATCAAAGCTTTTGACCTGTATGTTCTGAATGATGACAAAAAAATATTTCCGCCTTATTTTGCAGCACCCATTCTTAAAACGAAAACACTGAAGAAATTTCCTGAGCTGGAAGAAACCCTTGGTCTGCTGGCCGGTAAATTCAATGACTCCATAATGACCGATCTGAATTATAAATCTGATTATCTTAACCAGACACCGGAAAAAATAGCAAAGGATTTTTTAATTAAAAATAATTTGTATAAAAATTCAAGGAAAGGAAATGCCGGAACGATACGGATAGGGTCGAAGATTTTTGGTGAGCAGTATATTCTCACAGAAATGTATAAAATGCTTATTGAAGGCTATACAGACTATAAGGTGGAAACAAAAACAGGGCTGGGTGGTACCAAGATCTGTTTTGATGCCTTAATGAATGATGGAATTGATTTTTATCCTGAATATACGGGAACCGGACTTCTGGTCCTTTTAAAGCCTTCGGAGCAAACGCTTAAAAATGTAACCCAGAGTCCTGATAAAACATACAACTATGTCAATTCGGAGTTTAAAAAGCAGTACGGTATTCAGTGGCTTAAGCCTCTAGGATTCAATAATTCCTATGCATTGATGATGCGCAGAAAACAGTCTCAGGATCTTCAGATAAAGAATATATCAGATCTTAAAAAATATTTCAAAGACAGATAAAATAAAATCTGATCTTTCCTTTAAAACTGTAAATATTTGATTTATAATTAATAAAAAACCCTAACACTTGTTAGTCGTACTACTACTACACTTTCTCAGATAAATCATAAAAAGCCCTTTTTATACCGCAACTACTTCTATATTTGGTGAATTAGAATAACATCAGATCACAAAATATTAACCATTAATTTACAAATCATGGCAGAAAGAAATTCAAGAGGAATCTTAAAATTCAATGGTGGAGAAGGGCAGAAACTGCTAAAACTTCACTACAGTGTATCACGTTCTACAGACGTATCAGGTAGAGTGGCATCAGATCCTTCTAATGCGCTTATCAAAATCACAGTGGAAGCTACAGAAAAATCAGATATTCTGGAAAGTCTTCTGAACGGAAAATACAAGCCTACAACCGGAGAAGTAACGTTCAACAAATCTCATGAAGAAGGAACACTGACTACTCTGAAATGGGAGAACGGATATGTAATTCAGCACGAAGTAGATTTCAATGCTGTAGATGAAAACAGTATGTACATCAGCTTCATCGTAAGTGCAGAGCAGATTGACTTAGGTAATTCTTCTTACAAAGCAGAATGGCCTACTTCTTAGGAATATAATTTCTTAATTTTAAAAAATCAGACAGAATGGTTACCCAAAATATTAGGATACCATTCTGTCTTTTTTGTTTGTAAATAAAGTTTGTGGACTGATCTTTTTTTGAATTTAAAAACTCAAATCCGACCACTGGCTTAAAATAGCATCAGCCGCAGAAACGGAAGTTAAGCCGCTGGTAAGCCCAGCGCCTGTAAGCACACCGATCATCAGGGAGCCATTAGTTGTAAAAACGGCAGACCCGGAATCTCCTGAAGCAGAAAAAGATCCTGAGTTACCCTTTACCATAATCATATTATTGGCTGTCACTTCTGTACCGTTAAAGTTTCTGGCTTTCAGCGAAGTGGTAATACTTGTTACTTCCCCGGTGGTGACTTCTGTTGCAATGCCGCTTTTCATCACTTCCTCACCAATAAGTTCAGGGTTGATATCAGAAAATCCCCCAATGATATTTCCCACACCGTATACTTTTCCTATTGTGGCGTATCTGAACCATCCCTTTCTTGCAATAGCACAGTCCAGCCATGCACTGATCGTTGCTGAATTACGTTTAAATGTAACATTTTCATGGTAATAACTCTTCAGGGACGCACAGTTGTGACAATAATTCAGGGTTGTTTCCCATTTAGACTGCTGGCACACATCCGAATCCAGTTCTGTGGTCGTTCCTGCCAGTACATGGGCACACGTTATTAAATAAGGATTATCGTCCCCTGTTTTATTTACCATGACGCCCAACGTCCCGTTTCCGGCGACTTCCCTTCCGTTCTGCATCAGTTCCCCGTTAGCCGAAATGCTTACCCCGCCGATAAGCGGATCTGTTTTTTCATTTCTTGCTGCCAAAACTGAATCCGGAGCTGCTAAATTATTAGACTGAATTTCAAACTCCACAACGTCTGTAGGATGACCAAAAAGGGCAGCTGGAATTGGATTGCTGATTTTGGCTAAAGGCAGTTTCTTTTTTACTCCAAACGTATAGCTGAGACTTGGAATCAGTTGATCGTTCACTGTTTTCAAAGAGACCCCTAAAGAAGTGATCTCGGGTCTTTTAAAATACTCTTCAACGAGTTCAGGGAGTCTTTTGGCCATTTCATCGTGCAGGGCCAGTTCTTCTTTACTTAGTTTCATGATTTGGTGGTTTTATTGGATTGATAAATAGGAGTTCGGGTTAAGAAAAGATTAATGTGCTGGAAGCTGGAAGTGGGAGGTTTGAAGTTATTATTGGACTGATGTTTCTTAAAATTGAATTAATTAGTCTTAAGAAAATTAATAAAAACTGATGTATAATTATTTTTTATGACCTCAAAAACTTTTCTCTTCAGGCTTCAGGCTTACCTTATTAAAAACAGAAATGTCTTATCCGGAACTCAGGCTAAATAGAATAGGTAATAACTACTTTATCAAAATTCGGAACGGCATCACCGTTCCGAACTTGAATCATCTCAATAAACTTAAAACTGAATGTTAGTTCAGTTTAATGGTTCCCGAAGAAGGAGCACCGCCGCCAGAAGGAGGAGGTCCGCCTGCAGAAGCCTGATCAGCCAGCATACGGTACTGTGCCGTTCCTTTTTCAGTTTTGATGGTTCCTGAAACCGTATACAGGTACAGGTCCCCCGAAACAGCAAAGTCATTGGCCGAATTATTCACGTAAAAGTCAATATTTACAGTAGACATCTGCTTTGCCTTTTCAAGAAAAGCATCCATTAATGTGGTGATCTGAGCCTCCGTAAGCCCTTTGGATTTCATAGATTCTTTTGTTTTTTCATAAGAAGCAGAAGCGCCACCGCCACCGAAGAACCAAGTCCAAACGGATAAATTGGCACTTGCCGATGTTTTTTCGTACTCTTTAACTTCTTCTTTATAGCTGGCACTCAGCATGCTCATGGCCAGGTCATTCAGATTTTTCACATCCTGGCTGGACATGGCAGATACCTGAAGAGAAGCTGTGATTCTTCCCTGAGTGAATGGCGGTACACTATAGGAAAGCCCTGTAAGCTGTCCTTCTCCTGCTACCTCGATAGAATAAGACTCTTTGGATTCTCCTCCTGCTTTTGAGGTTGAAATAACGCGTTCGAACGGATCTTTGAAACCCACTTCGGTCTGTGTAATTTGAATTGTTTCCATTGTTTTGTTTTTTGGTTGGTGTTTGTAATTACTTATTGAACAACTCAAAGGAACGAAGAAAAAGAACCGGATTTTAGCGTGTAAATAACCAAATATTATCGTCAGTAGAAATACTTATTGATGGTAATGTATTGTTTATTAGTTGTTTGTGAATTATTTTTTAACCAATCCTGTAAACATGAATTCTGATAAAACAATTCAGATAAACTGTAGAAGAATAATTTTAGCAGAGCGATAAAAAAGGCTACTCCAAATTATTAGGAATAGCCTTTTTATATAGCTTGATGATTATAATTTATTGAATGACAATACTTTTTTTCTGTACCGTATGTGCTGAGAAATAACCCAAAGCCCCATTGTTAATATTACTTGGAGGATTGGAAGGGGTAACGCCTCCGCCGGGCCCGCCATCCCCTGAAATCTGAAGAAGAGCAGAATAATAGGTGAATATATTGTGATCAATGGACTGCATTTCTACATAAACAGTATCCCCGGGCACTACCTTATGATCCGTAGGGTCATCATCATTATCCTCATTCGGGAGAAACAAAGGTCTTTGGTTGACCATTCCGTTATTTACATTATCTGAAAATACCTCAAATGTCTTTTTCGTCATGTTATTGATGGTAAAATTGAAAAGATAACGGTTACCTAATACCGCGGGGTCGGTGAAAACAGGTAAAAGGGTATAGGTGGTTTCGCTTCCGAAGGTAAACGAATCCTGCGTCAGGCCATCAAAGCTGACAACTTCAGGCATGGTACTTTGAGCCGTATACTGCTTTCCTTCAGCCTGTATTCTCAGGGTATAGGTTCTCCCGGTCACTCCGGTAAAAGCTGTGGTTATATATTTGCCGTCCCCTACATACTGTAAAGTTTCTGTTTGGCCTGTATTATCACTTACAACAACCTGTGCATCAGTAACCGCAGGATATTGATTGTTTTGTGTAAAAGCTACAGATTTTGTGATTCTTACAATATAGGGTCCCGGCTGGTTTGTTATATTGCCTTCTATGACGATGTTTCCACTCTTGTCATCCAGATCAAGATCGATCTCTTTTTCACAGGAAGTTAGTAAAAACAGCGATAATATGATAAAAATGATATTCTTCATGATCTAAAATTTGAAATTATAAGTGATATTGGGTACCCAACGGAAAAGGGAAGTCTGCATAGCGCGCGTTGTTCCAGGATTGTTCGGATTGTCTTCAAACGTAATGGTATAGGCATTTTCCCTGCCGTAGAGATTATAAATACCGAATGACCATGATCCTTTGAAACGCTTGGTAGATTCCGGTTCATAGGTAGCGCTCAGATCCATTCTGTGGTAGGCAGGCATACGGTCTGCATTCCTGCTGCTGTACTGAAAAATAGTCTGCCCGTTCAGCTCATATTTGGCAGTAGGGAATGTAACGGCATTCCCTGTGCTATAAAGGAATAATCCGGATAAAGACCATTTCTTATTCAGTTCATAAGTGGCGACAATAGATAGATCGTGGGTTTTGTCCATTCTGGCATTATACCACTCATTATCATTGATTCCGTTTATTTTTCTTTCTGTTTTAGACAACGTGTAAGAAATCCATCCTGTCAATCTTCCGCTTTTCTTCTTGGCGATCAGTTCCAGTCCGTAGGCTCTTCCTTTACCATACAGCAATTCACTTTCTACATCTGCTGCCGTATCAAAGGTAATCTGCGCACCATTTTTAAAGTCGATCTGGTTTTGCATGGATTTGTAATAAATCTCAGCGTTCAGTTCATAATTGTTATGATTGAAATTTCTGCTGTATCCGGCACTGATCTGATCGGCTATTTCCGGCTTTACGCTGTAGCTGCTCCCGATCCACTGGTCTGTAGGATTTCCGCTGCTGCTGTTGCTCAGAAGGTGCAGATTCTGTGTGTTGCGGGAATATCCGGCCTTGATGCTGCTTACCTCATTGATGCGATAATTGGCGGTAATTCTCGGTTCAAGATTAAAGTATGTTTTCCCGAATTTACCCTTTTCCAGGAATCTGCTGTCCGTAATCACTCCATTATCATAGGTATTATACGTGTCACCACCCAAAATGCTGAAGGTAGAAAGCCTTAAACCATAATTTACGGTTAATTTATCTGAGGCTTTAAAATCATCATTGATATACACCGCATTTTCCCATGATTTTCTCGGGTTTCTCGGAAAGCTGCTCACACTCGTACCGGAAGCACTGCTTGGCGTGATCGTATGGTGAATAGACTGAAGCCCGAAACGCACCGAATGCTTATTTCCGGCAAACCACGTGAAATCCTGCTTAAGGTTCCAGTCCTCGATCTGGGAATCAAGGCCAAACGTATTATCATTGCTTTTCAGGCTGATTTTATAATTGTAATTGCTGTAAATTAATGAAGTATTGGAAAACAGCTTACTGCTGATAATACTGTTCCATCGGAGTGTTGCCGTTGTATTTCCCCAATCTGTTGAGAAGGTATCACCCAGTCCCAGGACATCTCTTCCGAAATATCCGGATAAATAAAGACGGTTGTTCTCATTAATCTGATAATTGGCTTTCAAATTCAAATCGTAGAAATAAAGCTTACTGTCCTTATAATCATCGCTTGTCTTAAGAAACAGATCGGCATAGGTCCTTCTTCCGGAAACAATGAATGAAGATTTTTCCTTCTGAATAGGACCTTCCACACTCAATCTGCTGCTGATCAGTCCAATTCCTCCATTCACATTATAATCCTTATTATTTCCGTCTTTCATTTTAACATCCATCACAGAAGAAAGACGGCCCCCGTACTGGGCAGGACTGTTTCCTTTAATAATGCTGGCATCTTTCAGTGCATCACTGTTGAAGGTGCTGAAGAAACCTAATAAGTGCGAAGCATTATAAACAGGTGCTTCATCCAGTAAGATCAGGTTCTGATCCGTAGCACCGCCTCTTACGCTGAATCCGCTGCTTCCTTCACCATTGCTTTTGATTCCCGGTAAAAGCTGTATCGTTTTCATCACATCCTTTTCCCCGAACAAAACCGGCAGTTTTTCTATATTTTTGATGCTTAAAGTTTCAGTTCCCATCTGGGCCGAAGTAAGGTTTTTATCCTTTTTAATCCCTGAAATAACGACTTCATCAATTTTCCCCACTTTTTCATCTCCTTTTTCTTCCTGGTCGAGTGGCAGATCCAGCTTGGTATTCTGTTCCACCTTTACCGGCAGCTCAAAATCACGGTAACCCGGATAGGAAACGATCAGCGTATAACTTCCTTCGGGAAGTGACAGGGAATAAAAGCCATATTCGTTGGCAACCACAGAAACAGACGGATCTTCACTTACTTTTACAGTAACCCCGATCAGCAGCTCTCCGTTCTTATTATCCTTCACAGTACCGCTTACCGAGTATTTCTGCTGCGCCAGCGCCATGGAGCTGAAACAGACTACAGCGGCGGTGACGGCAGTTTTAAAAAACAATTTTTGCATTGAGTTTAAATTTTAATGTAGTAGAAATCCTGTCAAATAGTATGTTTAGGTTGGGTGATGTTAAAGCTAATTGCAGAAAAGGAATTAGACGGGTAAAACTTTTAATGTTAGGTAATGGTTCATGGTTTACTGTCAAACGTAAAAATTCAAGCGATATTACAGAAGTTGAAAAAAATATTCTACCAGATACTAAAACCGGAATAAGAATTTCTCAATCTTTTATGGCAGATGGGTTCCTGAATAGCCTGAAGAGGCGGGAGGGTATTTTGAGACTGAATTGATCTCTTTATGGTCTTTTTTCCTGTATAGTTAACAGGCAGCAATTGATTTCGGTTCATAGTTTTTGGTATGGTTATCCTGAAAAGGTAGAAAATCCCTGTTCCGGGAATACAAAAATAACAAAATACCACAACCAGGCTTATATTTTATTGTCATCTTAATGTTAAATGATCACTGCAGATAAAAATGAGTATCACTTTATACAGACTGTGAATGAAATTAAATATATTTGTTCAATGAGTATTCTCCGAATCCGGGTACCTTATTTTCCGCACAGACTGTTTAATAAATAACTGCATAAAAAATGATTCCACTTCACGAACTTTTATTCTTTGTTCTGGCTGCCCTTGTTTTAGTGATAAGTCCCGGGCCTAATATGATCTACCTCATTTCAAAATCAATTACACAGGGAAAAAAATCCGGACTGATTTCTCTGGCAGGAGTAGTATGTGGTTTTATGTTTCATATTGTCATGGTATCTTTCGGGCTTACAGCGGTATTACTGGCAGTTCCGGTTGCTTATACCGTTCTGAAAACACTTGGAATCGTTTATCTTCTGTATTTAGCGTACCAGGCAATAAAACCTAAGAGTAAAAATATATTTGAAGTAGATGAAAACAGCCCGCATGATGGTACCAAAAAGCTTTTTAGCGTTGGCTTCCTCACCAGCGCACTGAACCCGAAAGTCGCTGTATTTTACCTGTCCTTTTTCCCGCAGTTCATAAAACCTGAATATGGTTCTGTTTTATTGCAAAGCTTTGAACTGGGAATTGTCCAGGTTTTTGTAAGCTTCAGCGTTAATTTTATCATCGTACTCACAGCTGCAAAGGTGGCCGCATTTTTTGCGGGTAATCCATTTTGGGTAAAGATTCAGAAATGGTTTATGGCGGGCGTACTTACTTATTTAGCTGTAAAAATGGCTTTGTCGAAGGCTAAATAAGCGGGTATGTAGCTTATTGCTGTAAATGTTGTATCAATAAATGATTCCAAAGCATGAAACAGACCATTCCCACTTATGATTTAAACAGTATTACCCGGCATGGTATCCTGATCGAAAGAATTGAAAAGCGGACGATGAGCACCATAGATAATCTTTTTGATAAAGGAATCCACCGGGACAGCCATTATATTTTTACATTTCTGGAAAGTGGAAGGGCTAAGATGATGGTTGATTTCAAGATCATAGAAGCCCGGGATGCTGCTGTTTTCTTTTTGCTACCCGGTCAGGTTCATCAGGGAATTTTAATGGAAAAGGTCACCGGATGGTTTATTGCCGTGAAAGCAGACCTGTTACCCGATGCTGCAAGATCGGTTTTTGAAGAAACTTTAGTAGATGTACAGCCGGTACCTGCTGATGGTAGCTGGGTTGAAAAGCTCAATGCCTGTGCCGGGTTGCTTCAGATGTCCTGTACGGAAGAAATGCTGGCTACTAAAGAAGGATTTTTTGTTGTTCAGTCATTAATCAGTGCTTTTACAGGCTTGTATGTCCTTATCTTTTTAGGTGGAAATCATGCAGGAGCATCCAGTGAAAGCCGTGCCGTTCAATTGACCAGAAAGTTCAGAATTCTGGTAAGAAAAGAATTTAAAACCCTGAAAAGTCCATCAGCCTATGCCGGGCTTTTGAATATTTCACCCGGCTATCTGACTGAGGTTATTCGTGAGGTAACAGGTAAATCTGCCCAGCACTGGATCCATCAGGAAGTTTTGATAGAAGCCAAAAGACTTTTATCCTTCACTCAACTTAGTGTAAAAGAAATTGCGTATGAGCTGGGCTACAGCGATCATGCCTATTTTTCCCGCTTATTTTCTAAGGTTGAAGGCTGCCCGCCGACAGAATTCCGGGACAAATACCGGAACAGGAAGTAACCCACGAATTGTCCAACTAATACCCTGATACGGCTATCGGTCTGCATTCATTTTGAAGCTTCCTTTGCATTAAAAATTATTTATGCCAAGCCTACCAAAATGGATGAATGATACATTAGAAAATGTCATGTCCTCAAAATTTAAAGAATGCACCGTTACCCATACAGAAGCTGTTTCAAAAGATCTCCGCCTTATCCGTTTTACTTCTGATCTGCAAGATGTTCCTTTTGAACCGGCTTACGCTATAGGAATAAGAGTCAACGAAAGGGATTACCGAAATTATTCACCCTTCAGTTTTAATAAGAACGCAGGAACTTTTGATGTGATCTTCCATCTTCATGATACGGATGCTGTAGGAAGCCGTTTTGCAAGCCGTCTTTCACCAGGTGAAACTACAAAAATACTGATGCCAAGAGGGAAACGCTTTTTTGAGCCCAATGCAGAAATCCATTTTTCCATAGGGGATGCAACTTCGCTGGGAAGTTCTCTGTCCATCAAAGAAGCAGTGGAAGAGATCGGCGGTGCATTTGTATGCCTTCATGAGCTGGAAGATTCCTCTGTTTTGAAAAAATTGGAACTGTACGGCTATCACGCTCCTAAAAACGACATTCAGAACATCATGGAAGCTTTAAACGACTTTTTAAAGGAAGAAAAACAAGCCGTTTACAATAATGAAGCGGTTTTCTATCTTACAGGAAACGGAAATACCATGTCGGTGGTTCGCAAATTTCTTAAGGCAAAAGGGGTGGATGGGAAGTGTATCAGGTCGCAGGCGTATTGGATGGAGGGGAAGAGGGGGTTGTAAGAAGAGTTAGTTTTATTAATATTTACTTTAGTTTTCCTCCAATTCACAAGAAATATTTAATACGTTCCTAGAGTAATGAAGATTTTTATTATCTTTAAAATTAGTTTATATACTTGATGGATTCGAAATTTTATTTTCTTAAGGATGATTATCCTGAACTATTTAATTGCGCTCGATTAACTGAAATTTTATATCATGTAGATGCCAGTTCATCAATAGTAAAATCACGATTATTTTGTGAAAAACTGGTTAGCCTAATTGCTGGTTTTGAATCGGAAGAAATTTCACATTTAAAACAACACGAAATTATCCAATATCTCAATCAACATGATATTTTACCTGTAGTGATTGCAGATATCTTTCATACTGTAAGAATCTCAGGTAATAAGGCTTCACATAACGGGACTAATACTTCAGCCGAAGCTTTGTTTATTTTAAAGAAAATATTTAGTCTGGCGAAATGGTTTTTTGAAACTTACAATGGAAATGATCTTATTGAAAATCTGGTGTATCAATTGCCTCCCAACAAATCAGAAACAGAAATATCTATATTAACAGATAAAGTAGATGAAATAACAATTCAGTTAGAAAATTATGAATTAAAAATTCAAGCACTTAATGTTTCCGAAGCTGAAATAAAAAGCAGAAGAGAAAAAGCTCAGTTTTATGCGGATAAAATTAATCTGAACGAATATGATACAAGAATTCAGCTAATTGATGTTCAATTGAGGGCTGCAGGTTGGGAATGTGATACAGATAATATCAATTACAAAAACAAAAAGACATTACCTGAAAAGGGAAAAAACAAAGCAATTGCAGAATGGCCATGCGGAACAAAATATGCTGATTATGCTTTGTTTATTGGAACACAGCTGTACGGTTTGGTGGAAGCAAAAAAATATAATACTGATATCTCTACCAATCTTAGACAATCGAAAATATACTCTGAGAACATTTTATCCCAGGAAGAAATTGTTTTATTAGGACAATGGGACACTTATAAAGTTCCTTTTTTGTATTCTACGAACGGAAAAAAATATATAGAACAGCTAAAAACTAAAAGTGGAATTTGGTTTCAGGATATAAGAAAGTCTACAAACCGTGCGTATGCTTTAAAAGGTTGGTATTCGCCTGAAGGACTAAAAGAATTATACAACAGAGATTCAGAAGCTGCGGGTGAAAAGCTTTTAGAAAGTGATTATGAATATCTGACTTCTCCGAGTGGGTTAAGCCTTCGTGACTATCAGATAGAAGCCATAAAATCGGTCGAAAAAAAAATCATTGAATTTCCCGATGATAAAAGAGCCTTACTCGTTATGGCAACCGGAACGGGGAAGACCAGAACAATAAACGGATTAATTTACAGATTAATAAAAGCGAACCGTTTTAAAAGAATTTTGTTTTTAACAGATCGAAAACTTCTGGCCACACAGGCACGTGATAGCATAAAAGAAAATAAAGTTGAAGCTCAGCAATCTTTTGGAGGAATTTACCAGTTCGATGATCTCGGAATAACCAAACCAGATTCTGAATCCCGTCTTCACTTTGCCACAGTTCAGAGCATGGTAAAAAGACTTTTTTACAACGAAGGAGAGCCACTGACTGTAGATACTTATGATTGTGTTATTGTTGATGAGGCGCATCGTGGCTACCAATTGGACAAAGATATGAATGAAGATGATTTTGGTATCCGTAATGAAGATGATTATGTAGCACAGTATCGAAAAGTATTGGATTATTTTGATGCTTTTAAAGTAGGGATGACGGCTACTCCAGCTCATCATACAAAGGAAATTTTTGGAGAATCGGTTTTCAATTATTCTTATCGACAAGCTGTGGTTGACGGTAATTTGGTAGATCATGAGCCTCCTTTTAATATTTCTACGGTTCTTAACACTGAGGGAATTACATGGGAAAGAGGAGAAAAGCCTCAGGTGTATGATGCAGAAACCGGAGAAGTAACCGACTTGGAAGAATTGGAGGATGAATTAAAATTTGATGTAGAACATTTCAACAAACAGGTTCTTAATGATAATTTTAACAGAGTTGTCGTTCAGGAACTTGTTAAAAGTTTAGACCCTGAAGGGAACGAGAAAACAATAATTTTTGCAGCAAGAGATAGCCATGCAGATACAATAATTAATATGCTTGGTGAAGAATTTGAGAAAATAGGTGTTGATGTTCATGAAAAAGCCATTCAGAAGATTACGGGAAGCGTTTATGACAATGCACAATTAACAAGGGATTTCAAAAATGAGAGATATCCGAACATTGTTGTTACTGTAGACCTTTTGACTACAGGAATTGATGTTCCATCTATATGCAATATTGTATTTATGCGCCGTGTATGTTCCCGTATACTATACGAACAAATGATGGGAAGAGCAACCCGTCTTTGCCCGGAGATTGGAAAAGAATCATTTAAAATATTTGATGCAGTACGACTATACGAAGCATTAAAAGACTATACCCAAATACAGACCGTAGGAAATCCTTCATATACATTCCAGCAGTTGGTAGAAGAGACGCAGAGAATTTCCGATGAGCAGCGTTTATACAAACAGGTTGAGCAAATCATTGCAAAATTACAGCGTAAATCACGGAATCTTACTAATGAGCATAAAGAACATATTTCTTATCATACGAATGGAGATTCTATAGAAGGTCTCATAGAGTCTTTGAAGACTGCAGCTAGCTCTGATATAAAAAAAACTGTAGAACAGTTAAGCTCACTTTGGAATTATCTTGATACGAAAGTATACAAAAAATATTCACAGTTTGTTTCCACACATGAAGATGAAGTAATGGAAGTTACCCGTGGATATGGAAATGCAGCTAAGCCGGAAGATTATATTGAAGAGTTCAAAAAATTCCTTCAGGAAAATGGCAATACCATTGTAGCCATCAACGTTATTTGCAATAAGCCACAGGAGCTGGATCGTAAATCCTTAAAAGAATTGAAGTTACTTCTGGATGAAAAAGGTTTTAATGAAACTTCTCTGAATACGGCTTGGAAATCCACAAAAAATGTGGATATTGCGGCCGATATTATCGCTTATATCAGAACACTTTCTATGGGAATTGACTTGATTACTCCACAGGAACGTGTCCAGAAAGCGATTAGCAAATTAAAATCAAACCATCCATGGAATGCGGTACAGCTGAAATGGATAGACCGTTTTGAGAAACAACTGATGGCTGAAACCATACTGACAAAACAGGATTTAGATCTAAGACCTTTTGTAGATGAGGGAGGTTTTATTAGGCTAAACAAGATATTTAATAGCGAATTGGAAGAATTGATAACAGAGCTGAACAGAGAATTGTATTCAGCATAATAATGTATAATGAGCGCACAGGAAATAGCCAATAAACTTTGGAACTTATGTAATGTGTTGCGCGATGACGGCGTAACATACCACCAATATCTTAACGAACTTACTTTTATTCTTTTTCTTAAATTATCCGAAGTAAAAGGTTTTGCAGATCAGATTCCTGAAGAATACAGATGGAAACAATTTGTAGAAGAAACAGATAATGTGAAAGCATTTGATTTGTACAGAAAGTTTTTGGCAACGGTAAGTAAAGAAACAACAAGCGTGTCTATTAAAGATATCTATACCAATGCTTCTACCACTCTAACCAAACCGGTAAACTTTAATACATTGGTTCAGGCCATTGATAAGCTTGACTGGTATGAAGAGTCCGACCGTGATGTCATGGGAGATATCTATGAAAGTCTTTTGGAGAAAAATGCAGGGGAGAAAAAAAGCGGTGCAGGACAGTATTTTACTCCGCGTCCTTTGATTAATGTAATGGTAAAGTTAATGGCTCCAAAATTAGGCGAAAAATGGAATGATCCTGCCTGTGGAACTTTTGGTTTTATGATTTCTGCGGATCATTATTTAAAAGAAAAATATGATTATCGCTATACATTACCCGCTGATAAAATCAAGTTTCAGGAAGAAAATGCTTTCTCCGGAGTAGAGTTAGTTGCTGATGCCCATCGTTTAGCCCTTATGAATGCTCGTCTTCATGGCATGGAAAGTGAGATTCTATTAGGAGATACTTTAACAAGTTTAGGTGAAAACCTAAAAGGTTTTAATGGTGTCTTAGCCAATCCTCCATTTGGGACTAAAAAAGGAGGAGAAAAGCCTACCAGAACAGATTTAAAATATATCTCAAGCAACAAACAGCTTAATTTCTTACAGCATATTTACAGAAGCCTTATTACTGATGGAACAGGACGTGCAGCGGTAGTTTTACCGGATAATGTCTTATTTGAAGATGGTGATGGACAACGCATCCGAAAAGATCTAATGGAGAAATGTAATCTTCATACTATTCTACGTTTACCAACTGGTATTTTCTATGCTGCCGGAGTGAAGACCAATGTGCTTTTCTTTACAAGAGGAAAAAAAGGAGAAGGCAATACCAAAAATGTATGGTTCTATGATATGAGAACCAATATGCCCAACTTTGGAAAAAGAACACCTTTTACAGAAAAAGCTTTTGATAATTTTATCACAGCTTACACAGGTGGATTAACTGCAGAAAATGTAGTAAAACAATATGAAGGAGCCATAGATGAAGAAAAAAGAAAGCAAATAAAAGACGAACGTTGGCAATGTATTTCCCGTGAAGAAATTGCAAAGAAAAATGATTCTTTGGATTTAGGATTGATTGCAGATGATAGTTTAACTAAGTCCTCGGATATAGGCGAACCATTAGATATTGCCAATGATGCTTTAAAGGAGCTTTTACTAATACAAACCGAACTGGAAAACTTGATTAAAGAACTGAAATGATTACAGAATTGCCAAAAAATTGGATTGAAACAACTCTAGGAACTGTAACAACTAAACCACAATATGGATGGACTACAAAATCACAAAATTTTGGAGAATATAAATATCTAAGGACAACAGATATAGGCAAAGGAAATGTTAAATGGGATTCTGTTCCATTTTGTATTGATTTGCCTAATAATGTTGAAGATTATGTTTTATGTAAAGATGATATAGTAATCTCACGTGCAGGGTCAATTGGATTTAGTTATTTAGTTAAAGAGATTGAGCCCAATGTTTTGTATGCTTCATATTTAATTAGATTTAAACCTATAATCACTCCTAGGCTAATTTCTTATTTTTTACAATCAAATTTCTATTGGAAAGCTGTATCAGATAGTGCTGTAGGAATTGCGGTGAAAAATATTAATGCACCAAAATTACAATCAATATCTTTCCCTCTCCCTCCATTACCAGAACAAGAACGTATTGTAGCAAAGTTGGATTCTTTATTTGCACAACATGAAGTAATGAAAAAAGCACTGGAACGTATTCCTCAATTACTTAAGGATTTTCGCAAACAGGTTTTAATGCAAGCAATTACAGGAGAACTAACAGTAGGTTGGAGAGATGAAAAAAAAATATCTAAGAATAGAATGTATTTAGATGAGAAAGTAAAAATTTTATCAGACAGTTTATTGCCTATGAAGTCTCCTAAATCTTGGAATCTCATTCATTTAGGATATCTGCTAGAAGATTTGACTGATTACCACGCAAATGGAAGTTATGAAATATTGAAAGAGAACGTAACATTATTAGAAGATAAGAGTTATGCCGCAATGATTCGATCAACAAATTTTGAGAAAAATAATTTTAATGATTTATTGATTTATATAAATGAAAAGGCATATAATTTTTTATCTAAATCAAAATTGCATGGGGGTGAAATTTTAATAAGTAAAATTGGTAATGCAGGATCTGTCTATTTTATGCCAAAATTAGATATGCCATCTTCATTAGCAATGAATCTTTTTATGCTTAGAATAAACAATAGATATAATAATAAATATATCTATTATCATTTAATTTCTGAATTTTCAAAAGAAAATACGAATAAATATGTAAGAGGAGTTACAACGAAATCTATAGATAAAATTTCTGTGAGAAGTTTGACTATTAACCTTCCTCCTTTTGAGGAACAACAAGAAATAGTTACTCGAATTGAAAGTTTATTCTTAAAGGCAGATGTCATAGAAAAACGCTACAAAATTCTAAAAGAAAAAATAGATAGTCTTCCACAAGCCATTCTACATAAAGCTTTCAAAGGAGAATTAGTTCCACAGCTTCCTACAGATGGAGATGCTAAAGATCTATTAAAAGAAATTCTAAAATTGAAAAGTGAGGTGAAGAAAAAATAAAATCTCAATCACCAATTTTCTCTATATTTGCAAGAAACACACCCACCACTATGGAAAAGCTAAGAAATCTACGAAAGCAAAGAGGCTTCACACAGGAATACATGTCTAATATCCTGGCAACAGACGTTTCCAACTATTCCCGAAAGGAGAGTGGCGGCGTAAAGATCTATGATGATGAGTGGGAAAAGCTGGCCAAAGCATTAGATGTTAAAGTAGAGGAAATAAAAGAAGAAAGGGAGCCAGCGGTTGTACAGAATAATAATGATAATACAACTTTTAATGATAGTTCATCAGGAATAAATTGTAATCATTACTATAATAATATCCCGGAATATATTCTGGAAAACCAGCAGGAATATATTAAAATTCTAAAAGAACAGATAGATTCCCTGAAACGGGAGGTGAAAATCCTTAAATCCAAAAAATAATATTCTTTTCTTCGGAAAACAGATCGAATCAAAAAAACAGCTGAAGAATCCTCTTCAGCCGTTTTTTTGAAAATAATATATCAAGAATTTAATCCCGGATAACCATTTTTTTAGAACCCGTCATTTTTCCGTCTGCCATCATGGTATATACATACGTGCCGGATTGAAGATCTGAACCTGATAGGGTGATCGTTCCGTTGCCTTTCTCACGGAGTGGGAGGGATTTCACCAGTTGGCCAGTGATGTTGTATACTTCAATAGAAGCTGTTTTTGTACTTTTCGGAAGATAATAGCTGATGCTCGTTCCGTTTTTGGTGGGATTGGGAACATTTTGAGCGAGTTGAGCAACATCTGAAGAAGAAAGATCAGTTGATGAAACGCCTTTATTCAATAGAAGCTGTTTCAGTTCCTCTACTGTATTTTCAAGGTTTTTAATGCGGTCTTCCAGCTGCTGGATGGTTTCATCTGAAGCCGAAGATGTTTTGTTGAGCGGCGTATTCGAAACCATTACATTTCCACTCGCATCTACAACCAGGGCGCGGCCGCTTCCTGTGGGCAGATTTTCATGCCTTACCGTTCCCACCGTGTGGAAATTAGCAGTCGGGGCGAGTGTAAGAATGCCGACACTTTGATCCTTGATTAGCATGGTTGATGTAGGAGATAAGCCAAACATAATGGACAGCGGAATATTATTCGTCAGTTTCACTCCTCCGGTTCCGGACCCAATCACGAAAGAACGGTTTCCGGTAGCAGCCAGGTCAATTCCGAATCCTCCGGAATATACATCCTTAAGATCGATACCTACCCCTAATGCGAACTGGTTATGGTTTCTGATAGTGTTTTTCCAGCCCAATGCCACAGACTTGCTTGAATTATTTAGAACAATATTGTCCTGTCCGCTCACGATGTTGGCACCTCCACCGTTGGCGAGATCATTTCCCCAGCCGCTTACTATAGAACTGCTGGCCAGTCCTCCAAGAATATTGGAGCTTCCCGTCACGATACTTCCTTTTACTTTGGCGGTATTGGAGTTATTCACGGCGTCTACGATAAACGAACCTGCTTCATTAAGGATAGCTTGTCCCGGATTGGCAGATGCTCCGTTGGTTCTCAGGAAAAAAGGTCTCGGATCTACTGTGCCTGCATAATTTGCCGATGTGATGCCAGCGTTTCCGGTAATTTGCCATTGCTGGGCATTAGCAATTCCTGCTAAAAAAAGCATAGCTGCTGCCAGGCCACTTTTCATGGATAATAATGGTGTTTTCATAAATTTGAATTTTGATGGTTTTAGTTATCACTAAAGTATGAAATATTATTATTGTAATGGGTTTTTTCTCACTTTAATGTGATGTCTAAGGATTGTTTATTGCTTTAAATTCAGTAATAAAGGGAAATCTGTGCATTATAATTAATTTCTATACATTTCATTTGTGTCATCTAATTACTTTTGAAAGCCTTTTCAATACGGATATAACTGAGTTGTGACTGAGTTAAATTTGAAACAATAAATTTTAATTCAGGAGATACATCATGATGGTCATCTTTTTTATAAATGCTGTTAAAAAGAAATCAATCTGAATTGGCAAACACTGATTTAATTTTTAAAATAAATTTTATTTTTTTAAACACGTGTTTAATTTCCTGTTATTGCGTTAATTAAGTGTTTTTGACCGGAATAATTCGAGTTCAAATGAGGCTCTGAATAAAATTTTGGTATGTAAATTGTTGAATAGAGGGCTAACTAAAATTTTATTTTTAACGCATTAAATTATGTGAGAAATATTAATTTATTATAAAGTCATATGAATAATTTAAATTTTAGCACCATTAATGGGAAATTCATTTTCTTGTTAATGGTTCTTTTTTACGGTATTACGAACGCGCAATGTACAGCCTACACAGGTCAGGCAATGAATCCCGGACAGACTTACTGTCTTACCGGAAACCTGACTTTAGCTAATGATATAACCATCCCACAGGGTACACTTCTTATTATTGAACCTGGAGGAGTGCTTACTGTAAAAGGTGTTACGGTAAACGGTAACCTTGAGATCAGAGATGCTGCCAGTGTAAAATCTGAGGGATCAATCATCATAGGAGTTTTCGGAAGCCAGAAGAACTCAAAAGTGAAACTGGGAACAAAAGCTTACCTTTCCCTTACCGGTTCGGTTTCTCAGGGAGACCCTTCATTCTGGGGGACATTTCCCGGAGCTACTTCAACCATTGATATGGGAACATACAGCGTTGTGGAAATATGCGGAACTTTCAGCCAGCAGTCCATTACCTATCCTTTTATAAATTATGTTGGTGCTCCTTTGGGAAAAGCCTATTGTATTGCCAAAGCCCAGGTAA
This sequence comes from Chryseobacterium lathyri, assembly GCF_019970085.1. Classification (NCBI taxonomy): domain Bacteria; kingdom Pseudomonadati; phylum Bacteroidota; class Flavobacteriia; order Flavobacteriales; family Weeksellaceae; genus Chryseobacterium; species Chryseobacterium lathyri. Next base: position 182,925 of record NZ_JAHXYG010000003.1, read on the forward strand.
ATGGAGGGGGAAGCTCCATACTCAGTAATGACAGCCAGATTATAGCCATTGCAATGGATACGGTAACAGGGCTTGCTCCCGGAAATGCCAGCTTCTGCGGACCAAATGCTACTCAGGCTTCATGTCCGGGTCTTTGGCCTGCCGGGCTTCCTGATGATAAATTTGCCTGTGGTTTTGCGGATGAAATTGTTCATGAATTAGATAATTACTGTACAAAACCCGGACTTTCGGGAACCCCTGATGGCTATACGAAAATGGGAATCACTACACAGCAAAAAACCAAAAGCTGGCCTGAGAATATTCCTAATGGTTTTCTTGCATTAGAATCGAAAACTAAAGGCTTTGTTATCACCAGAGTGCAGCATGTAGACCAGACTCCTAAGCCAGGAGATGCAGTTGCTGAACCGAAAGAAGGAATGCTTGTTTATGATATTCAGGACAACTGTGTTAAACTGTACAACGGTACCCAATGGAAATGTATTGAAAGAAGCTGTAATGATTAACCTAAATTTTGAACATAATATGAAACCTATAAAAAAGATAAGTATAGCCCTGACATTGATGATTTTTAATGTTTTTTACACTCAGGTCGCTATAGGGAAAGAAACAATTGACGGAAGAAGCACCATACTGGATTTCAATAATACATCCACCAATACAAAAGGGCTTATTCTTCCGGCAACACAGGGAATTCCTGCAGGCAGTCCGGCAAACGGAACATTTGTATTTGATACATCCGATGGCAAAGTGAAGGTGTGCGAAAATAATACTTGGAAAGCGCTTAGTGATGTGGGAAATGCTGCATCAGTAATACCTAATGATTCGGATGAGGCCGGAAATGGCGTAGTGATAGGTAATAAGGAAGGTAGCGCAGATGGAGTGCTGGTCCTTGAATCATCAGATAAAGCGATGATTCTTCCCAAAATATCTTCGCCGCATCTCAATGTGAAAAATCCGTACCCGGGAATGATATGCTACGATACAGCCAGTAAAACGTTTGCTGTTTTTGACGGAACGGTCTGGAATTATTGGAAATAGCAATACGATAAGACTATTCAAAAAAGCCCTGTATTAGAAGTAAACAGGGCTTTTTTTATTTATTTTTTCTCCCATACAGCAGGATTCTTTTGAAAGCATAAATAGCCGGAAGTTTTGGAAAATTCCTCGTAATACGCAGTTTGAACTCTGTTGTAAAGGTTTTTTGCTGTTCCTCATCAAGTCTTTCCAGGTAAGGAATCAAGGCCGATCCTGAAATAAAGTTGAATAGGGTATCATAATCTTCGGCAATAATAGGATATACCTTTTGGGAAAGATTCAAATCTTGAATGCCGTTATCGAAGAGGATCTGTGTATATTCATCAATGGTCAGGACGGCAGAAGGGCGGTTCCAGCTGTTAAGCTGAGATTTAAACGGCTCTTCATCCGCCAGCTCAAAAAGAATCTTATTCAGGGTATTTCCCGGCTGATAAGGCATCTGTACAGCTAGTTGACCACCCACATTCAGTTTGGAGATCAGCTTCGGAAATAATTCCTGATGGTTGTCGGACCATTGCAGGGCAGCGTTACTGAAAATAAGATCCCAGCTTTCATCAGCATCAAGCATAGCTTCAGTTGTCGATAATTTAAAGTGGAGACGTTCATTTTCAAGGGTCCTGGATTTTTCAAGCATTTCGGGAGAAGAATCTATTCCAGTAAAAACAGCTCCCTGAAGTTTATCCGTAAAGATGGCAGTCTGCTCACCTGTTCCACATCCGATATCTACTGCTTTCATATTACTTTCATCGGTGATCAGCTCGGTGAGATCATAAAACGGCTTAAAACGGATATTTTTAAATTGATTGTAAACGTCAGGATTCCAAGGCATATTCAGTGAATTTAAATGAATCTTCAATTTAGCAATTCCTGAATAGAATAAGGAAATTAAAATATTAAAAGATTCTTAAAAGATGGGGAGCGGGAAGATGGAAGCGGGAAGTTACTGTAGTGAGAAAGGGTAATCAATCTCGTTTTTATTGAATATTTGAGGTTTTAATTTAGTATGAATTTGGTAAAAGTCTTTGTCATGGTTTTAAAACTTGACAAGGATCTTAAAAAGCTCTTGAATCCATTTACAGACTGAAAGCGCCTCCATCTCCCATCTTCCCGTTTCCATCCTTTATAAAATCTGCGCGCTTTCCTTAATGCTGTTCATCACAAAAATACTTTTCGTCTGCCCGATGCCCTCAATTTCAGAGAGCTTATTGACAAAAAACTCATGGAAGTCATCCATATTCGGAGCCAGGATCTTCAGCATAAAATCAAAATCCCCGCTGATGTTGTAAAACTCTACAACTTCTTTCAGTTTTCCTACTTCTTCAATGAACTTTCCGGCTGTTTTTTTATTGTGAACATTCAGGGCAATCATGCAGATCACCATCATGCCTTTATTTACCTTTTTACGGTCTAGTACAGCCGTATACTCCCTGATAATGCCAAGCTTTTCCATCCGCTTGATCCGTTCATGGGTAGGGGTGGGGCTTAAATTGATCCTTGCGGAAATATCACGCACACTCATTTTGGCATCCTTCTGTAGCAAACGCAGGATAGAAAGGTCCTTTTCATCGGGAATGTAATGTTCTGCGGTCATTTGTTCTGTTTTTAAGCTTGTTATTAATGGTGATAATGTATTTGTTCTTTTAAATTTGATAAAAATACAAATTTGTTCCAAATTTACTATATAATTTTTACATATGTTCTTTTAAAATTAATTTTGCAGGAAATTTAAATCTATGAGTACAAGGAAAAATTTAATATTAATATTAGCATCAGTAGGAACTTTTGTAGAGGCTTTGGATATTGCCATTATTAATTTAACGATTCCTTCTATTCAGGAGCAGTTTCATATTGGGGCGGAGACTGTACAGTGGCTGCAGACCCTTTATGTACTGTTTTTTGGAGGTTTCCTGATCATTGGTGGAAAACTTTCGGACCAGATCGGGCGTAAAAAAATATTCCTTATTGGAGCTCTTATTTTTATGCTGACATCATTGGGAGCGGGACTTTCGCAAAGCTTTGAAGTCTTGGCTGTATTCCGTGCCCTTCAGGGACTAGGAGCGGCTTTGATCATGCCTTCCGCTTTATCCATTGTGACGAATACTTTCAGGGAAGAGCAGGAACGTAACCGGGCGATCGGGATTTTCAGTTCGTTTGCTGCGATCGGTTCCGGAAGCGGACTTTCTGTAGGAGGAATTATCAGTACTTATCTGAGCTGGCACTGGGTTTTTCTTATCAATGTTCCCATTCTTTTATTGACCCTGATTTTTGCCTATCAGTACCTTCCTGCAGATGAAAAAAACGAAGCCGGACAAAAAACAGATCTCATTTCAGGAATGCTGCTGGTTTTAGGCCTGCTGAGTCTTACCTACGGAACCCATGAATTGGTTCATATCAAAGAAAATCCAATGATGATCATCGGTTCTCTGGTACTTGCTGTTTTACTTTTGACTGCTGTATTTATCAGACTGAAATCTGTAGCTCAGCCTTTGATCGATTTACAGTTATTGAAACACAGATCGCTGATGGTTTCTAATGCAGTTTTCTTTACACTGGGAGCATTTTTCATAGGATTTCTTTTTCTAATTTCATTAATGCTTCAGAAAGATATGGGACATAGTGCAGCATCAGCAGGGTTGATGCTTGTACCGTTCAGTATCATGTCTGCACTGGCAGCAAAATTTGTTTTACCTCATGTTTCCAAGAGATTAAGTTCTTCACAAATGGGTGTTTTCGGATGGAGTTTTATGCTGACAGGCGCTTTATCCTTACTGATTGCGGTGTATACAGGGCATCCTTTGGCAGTAGTATTGTTGGGAGCAGCCTGTATTTCAGGAATAGGAATGACATTTTGTTTTACGGCACTTTCTGTAATGGGAATTCAGGATGTGGAGCCTTCTCATTATGGTGTGGCATCCAGTTTAAGTTCTACCAGTTACTTTCTGGGAGCGGGTATCGGCCTTTCGTTCATGACTCTGATGAGTCAGATCTTTCCGTCAAAATATGCGGTTGGAGATTTGAGTTTAATCATCCTGGTAGGTTATGCTTTACTGGCTCTTGGAATGCTTTTGTATTTTATCTTTAAAAGTTTAAAAATCAGGCAGACTGAAATTGCTGTTTCATAAAAAGAGAAATATGTATAAATCCATGATTTCAACGCAAAGAAATTATTGTTACTTTCTATTTTGAGGAGAGTAAAGAAGACGTCTCTGCTGTTGATTAAGCTGTAGTATAAATATTTTGAATACACCTGCTTCCTTTCGTAGTTTAGCCTGTATCATGGCCTAGGAAGCTGTAGCGTTAAGAAAATTATAACTTGATTCGTTAAAAAATTCCCACTGTCTGAGTGCGGTAAGAATATTGAACCGAAGAGGTAACAATGAATCCGCACGAGTTTGGGAATTTTAGAAGCAAGTTTTAATTTTTAGCGAAAGATTCCAGTCTTGAATTTTTGGTTCATTTTGTTTCAAGACAAAAGAACATATAAACTTAAATAAATATTATTACCGATAAGTTCAGTTTTTATTAAAAATATACAAACTATATGAAAAAGGATCGGCATTATTGTGCCGGTTCTTTTTATTTTAGCAGTATGAAAATACAGATCATCAGCGACCTTCATCAGGAATTCGGATCGACTGATTTATTTTTTGATCATGCGGATGTTGTCATATTGGCCGGAGATGTTAATCTTGGGACCAAAGGAATTGAATGGATCAAATCAAAAATAGGAAATAAGCCTGTCATCTATGTTCTGGGAAATCATGAATATTATAAAGGTTCCTATCCTAAAACCTTAAACAAGATAAAACAGGCAGCTGAAGGATCCAATGTATTTGTTCTTGAAAATGAATCCGTGGATATTGACGGAATCAGATTTCACGGAGCCACACTATGGACGGATTTTTCTATTTTCGGAAATCCTTTACATTACGGAATGATCTGCCAGCCGATAATGAATGATTATAAAATGATCAGACGGGATCCTTCCTATTCAAAAATGAGGACCATTGATACCTTTAAAATTCATCAGTTTTCAAAGCTGTGGTTAAAAGAAAGTCTGGAAAACTCTAAAGGCTTAAAGAATATTGTCGTTACCCATCACGCGCCCAGCATTCAGTCTGTTCCGGAACAGTACAAAGAAGATCCCGTGACTTCCGCTTATGCCTCCAATCTGGAAGATTTCATTACAGAGCACCAACCACTGTACTGGATTCATGGGCATATCCATACGCTATGCAGATACAACATCGGGAAAACCGAGGTGATCTGCAACCCGCATGGCTATATCGATGAAAAATATAATGGGTATGAAAAAGAATTGATCATTGAATTGTAAAATCAAAGAGTTTTCTCTATCCGCTTAATCTTTTTTTTGATTTTGCCCCTTTCACTCAAATACCCTAATTTCGTACTCTAATTCATTCTTCATGGCTAAAAAGTCTACCGAAAATCCCTCAGAATTTGTATCCGTATTTACTTTTGAAGAGCTTCTTCGGGATGTAGAGTTTGATCTCAGGATAAAGGAATTTGTGGTCATGGAAATTGATAAGGCTAATTATCTTATCAAGCTCAATACCCCATACCGTTCAGACTATTTCTGCATTTTTATGGTCCAGCAGGGAAGTATCCGTTTCAGGTTGGATGACAAAAGCTATGATGTATCGGAAGGCGATGTCATTTTCTGTCCTTTTTCAGAAATATTCTGGGTAGATATGATCTCAGAAGAATACAAAGCAAAATATATCTTCTTTTCCCTGGAATTTATTTCTGATGCCGGATTTAATTACAAATCGAATGATGTCCTGAAAAGCCTTTCAGCAGATCCTACTCACATTATCAGAAATGAACCTGATCTCTACAGAAGGCTGGATTTCCACCTTGATGAGCTAAAGGCCCTCAACAATGCGGAGAAAGAAGATTATTACTTCAATGAAATGATCTGGCATCACTTTTCACTCGTGATCTATGAGATCGACAATTATTTCAAAAAGATTGAAAAACCCCATCAGGTGACCCATCGTGAGGATGAACTGACAACCAGCTTCTTTACGCTGGTTCGGGAACATTTTAAAGAAGAGCATAATGTACAGTTCTATGCCGACAAACTCTGTATTAGCCGGAAATATCTAACCAAAGTGATCAATAAGACCATGTTCAAATCCCCTAGAGATATTATTCATCAGGTATTGGCTGTGGAAGCAAGACTTCTTCTCAGAAATCCGAACCTCAATGTCAATCATGTTGCGGTGGAGCTGAAGTTCTCTGATCAGGCGTCTTTCAGCAAATTTTTTAAAAAGCATGTTGGGAAATCACCATTAGAGTACAAAAAAGATGATTTGTATTGACAATCAGTGTTTTGTATTTTGGAAATTTTATAATTGATGTCTTTTTGCTAAATTACTGCTGTTTTCTGATACAAAAAGTGGAATTATATTATTTATGTATTCTATTTAAGGTGTTAAATGATATTTCTCATGTTTTGAAGAATTAGGAGTCTTTTTGACAAAACAAGGAGTTTTTTGAATATTTCGATTGAATTTTTTTAAGGCGAATTTTGCCCCGTAAATTTAAAAGGAATATTGTTATGCAGAGATTTTTTATTCAAAAATCAACTATACTTTTCCTCTCGCTGATCGTCTTGGCGGGGTGCAGGAAAAACAATCAAAACCAGGCTTTTCAACAGCAGGCCCCTGAACTTCCGATAGAAAAAGTGAAGCAGGGAGACGCTTCTGTTTCCAGAGAATATGCAGCATCCGTGGAAGGAATTTCCAATGTAGAGATCAGACCACAGGTTACGGGATATTTAAGCAAGATCTTCGTAGATGAAGGAGATTATGTAAGAGCGGGACAGCCTCTGTTCAAAATAGAAGACCAGATCTTCCGCGAGCAGATGAAAAGTGCTCAGGCAGCCCTGATCACAGCTCAAGCCAATCTTTCCACTTCCAAAATTGATCTCGACAGAAAAAAGGAATTATTACGAAACAAAATGGTTTCTGATATCCAGGTGAAAGAAGCGGAAGCTGCTTACAACGCAGCAAGAGGAGCGGTAAGTCAGTCGGTATCTGCGATTGAATCCGCAAAGATTAATCTTAATTTCTCTACGATCAAAGCTCCGGTAAGCGGATTTATCGGGAGGTTCAATTACCGTCTGGGAAGCTTAATGACGCCCTCCAATCAGGAGCCGATCACGCTTTTATCAGACATTCATGAGGTTTATACCTATTTCAGCATGAGTGAAAATGATTTCAACAGCTTCCAGAAACAACAGGCGGGAAGCAACATCAATGAGATCATCAAAAACACACCGGCAGTTTCTCTTCTGCTTTCCGGAGGCGAAAAATATGCACAGACCGGAAAAATAGATGCGGTGGAAGGACAGTTCAACAAAACCACAGGTTCCATCACTTTAAGAGCAAAATTCACCAATCCGGACAACCTTTTGAGAAGCGGGAATACCGGGAAAATTGTAATGGATCAGTTTTACAGCAACGTAGTTCTTCTTCCTGTAGCTTCTACGAGAACCATTCAGGATAAGATCTTTGTATTCTCCATCAAAGGAGGAAAAGCAGTGATGCTTCCGGTAGAAGTCACTGGAAAGGCCGGAGATAATTTCATCGTATCAAAAGGATTAAAAGCCGGTGATGAGTACATCGTAACAGGTTTCGACAGACTGCAGCCGGGAACGCCCGTAGTCGCTCAGAAAAAGAATGCTCAACCGAAAAAATCGTAAGAAAAAATCATGTTAAAGACCATTATAAAAAGGCCCGTACTGGCAACGGTTATATCCGTATTGCTTGTTATTCTGGGTATCGTCGGTATGATCAGTCTGCCGATCACAAAATTTCCCGATATCGCTCCACCTACCGTAATGGTAACGGCTGCCTATCCGGGAGCCAACGCGGAAACGATTGCGAGATCCGTAGCACCGCCATTGGAAAACGCCATCAACGGGGTTGAAAATATGGACTATATTACGTCCACAGCCAGTAACGACGGTACGTTAAGTATCACAGCCATCTTTAAACTGGGTACAGATCCGGATCAGGCTGCCATTAACGTTCAGAACAGGGTAGCACAGGTGACGAACCAGCTTCCTGCAGAAGTTATTCAGGCCGGAATCACAACGGTGAAGAGACAGAACAGTATGATTGCGATGGTTTCATTAACCAGCAAAGACGGTAAGATGGACGATCTTTTCCTTGAAAACTATGCTAAAATCAACATCGTTCCTGACCTGAAAAGGGTAAAAGGAGTAGGAGACGCCATGGTATACGGAAACAAGGATTACTCCATGAGAGTATGGCTTGATCCCAATAAGCTGACCTCTTATAACCTTACGCCGGCAGATGTTTCACGGGCGATCCAGACTCAGAACCTTGAGGCGGCACCGGGAAGACTCGGGGAGAGAAGTAAAGAAGCGATGGAATATGTTCTTCGTTACAAAGGCAAATTCACTGAGCCTGAACAGTATGAAAATATTACGATTAAAGCACTGAGCGACGGTTCTGTTTTAAAATTAAAAGATGTTGCCAAAGTAGAATTCGGGGCGTATAGCTATACCGTTTCTTCTAATTTCAATAAAAAACCGTCAGTGACAATGGCTATTTTCCAAATGGCCGGATCCAATGCTAATGAGGTGCAGATCGCCCTTCAGGAAAGAATGAAAGAGCTTGAAAAATCCTTCCCGGAAGGAATGGCCTATGAAATTCCTTATGCGACAAAAGAAGCTTTGGACCAATCCATTGATCAGGTAATCCATACTTTGATTGAGGCATTTATCCTGGTATTTATCGTGGTGTATATCTTCCTGCAGGATTTCCGTTCTACACTGATCCCGGCGATTGCAGTTCCGGTATCGATTGTGGGAACGTTCTTCTTTATGAATTTGTTTGGTTTTTCTATTAATATCCTGACGTTGTTTGCCCTGGTACTGGCCATTGGTATTGTGGTGGATGACGCCATTGTCGTCGTGGAAGCAGTCCATGCTAAAATGGAACATAAAAAGCTTAACCCAAGGGCTGCGACCATGTCGGCGATGAGTGAAATTACGGGTGCTATTGTTTCCATTACCCTGATTATGTCTGCGGTATTCGTTCCGGTAGCCTTTATGAGTGGTTCTACAGGATTATTTTACCAGCAGTTTGCCTTGACATTGGCTATTGCCATTGTAATTTCAGCGGTTAACGCATTGACATTGAGTCCGGCTTTGTGTGCTATATTTTTGAAACAGCACCATCCGGGTACTCATGAGAAAATGAACTTTAAAGACCGTTTCTTTGCTGGTTTTAATGCAAGCTTTAATAAACTGACCTTCCGTTACGGAAAAGCGATCCTGTTCCTGTTAAAAAGAAGATGGATAGCAGCCATCATCATTGTTGGATTTGGAGGTTTGTTCGCATGGATGTCTATGACGACACCTAAAGGATTTATTCCTGATGAAGACCAGAGTTTTATCATCGTAACCGCCAATCTTGCTCCGGGAGCTTCCAAAGACAGAACCACCAAAGTAGTTTCTGATACGGAAGACCTGTTAATGAAAAATCCCGCAGTAGAAAAAGTGATTTCGGTGGATGGACTGAACTTATTCAGTGGATCCATGTCATCTTCAGCAGCTTCTATTTTCGTTAAACTGAAAAAAACAGAGCAAAGAGGAAATATAAGTAATATCAATGACATTATCGGTCAGGTTCAGGGAACACTTTCCCAGGATAAAAGAGCGAATTTCCTTGTCATCAATACACCTACAGTAGACGGTTTCGGGAATACCAGCGGTATGGAGCTTGTGCTTCAGGACCGTACCAACGGCGAACTTCAGAATCTCGGAAATATCTCTTACGGAATGATGGGCGCCTTGATGCAGAGACCGGAAGTAGCGGTGGCATTTACAACATTTGACGTAACCTATCCGCAGTTTGAAGTGTTGGTAGATGAAGTGAAAGCAGCTCAGCTTGGAGTGAATGTTTCCGATGTGTTGGGCGTGATGCAGGGCTATTACGGAAGTATTCAGTCTTCGGATTTCAACAGATTCGGGAAGTATTACAGAGTACTGGTTCAGTCTACTCCGGAAATGAGAGAAGACAAAGAATCACTGAACGGTATTTTCGTTAAAAATAATTCAGGCGAAATGGTTCCTATCAATACATTGGTAAGTTTAAAACAGGTAACAGGAGCAGAAGTGGTAGACCGTTTCAACCTGTTCAACTCTTCCAACTTAACGGTAATGCCGGCTCCGGGATTCAGTACAGGACAGGCAATGGCGGCTATTGATGAGGTGAGCAAGCAGGTACTTCCTCCGGGATATACCTACGATTACAAAGGAATGAGCCGTGAAGAAGTAAGTGCAGGTTCACAGTCGGTGATGATCTTCGGGTTGTGTATTGTATTTGTATTCTTCCTTTTATCGGCGCAGTATGAAAGTTATGTGCTTCCGTTTGCTGTACTGATCGCGATTCCTGTAGGTTTATCAGGAGTATTTGTGGGAATTACGATGGCGGATCTTTCCAACAATATTTACGTTCAGATTGCTTTGGTCATGTTGATTGGTCTCTTAGCTAAGAACGGGATTCTGATTGTGGAGTTTGCCATTCAGCGTAGAAGAGCAGGAAAAAGTCTTATTGCTTCTGCGGTAGAAGGTGCCAAAGCTCGTCTGCGTCCGATTCTGATGACATCATTGGCATTTATTGCGGGACTTCTTCCATTGCTGTTTGTCATAGGACCATCAGCGTTAGGAAACCATTCTATAGGATATGCAGCTGTTTCCGGGATGATCTTCGGAACTGTTTTAGGAATTTTCGTGGTGCCGGTGCTTTTTGTAGTCTTCCAGGCTTTACATGAAAGAATGAGCGGAAAAGTAATAACAGAAGCCGACTGGGAATATTAATCCAAATGATTATTAAAATGAATTCAATTAAAAATATAGCATATATCGCATTGATCTCAGGAGTTGCCGTTTCGTGCAAAGTTCAGAAATATGAACAGCCTGAAGTGAAAATGCCTGAAGCTTTCAGAAGTGACAGTATCGTTGCGGATGTTCAGGACAATATAGCAAAGACCAGCTACAAGGACTTTTTTAAAGACCCGGTTCTGGTTGGTCTTATCGACAAAGCCATTGCACAGAATAATAATTTTCTTATGGCATTAAAACAGATAGAATACGCCTCCCTTGCTTATAACCAGAGCAAGTGGGGGAATGTTCCCACCATCAGTGCAACGGTAGGAAATGCCAGTATCAGTCGACCTTCAGACAACAGTATGAACGGAATGATGGCCGGACAGTTCATGGGAAAAAAATATACAGAAGATTATACCACATCGGTCAACATTTCATGGGAAGCAGATATCTGGGGAAAGATCAGAGGAAGAAAAGAACAGGCTCTGACGGAATATCTTAAAACCCAGGAAGCGGCAAAAGCGGTGAAAACCCAGCTGGTGGCTTCAGTAGTGCAGGGATATTACAACTTACTCATGCTGGATACCCAGTTGCAGATCACAAAATCCAATCTGGAATATTCGGATACGACCCTGAAGTTTTTAACCAAGCAGCAGGAATTAGGTTTAACGACTGCTCTTGCCGTGCAGCAACAGGAAATTGTAAAAGATCAGATCTTAAAGACGATTCCTGCCATTGAAAGTTCTATCGCAGTTCAGGAAAATGCATTGAGTCTTCTGACAGGCTCCATGCCTGATAAAATTGAGAGAAGTGCGAGCCTGAATAATGTACAGTCGCCGGACAAAATTGCAGCAGGAATTCCTTCAGAGCTGTTAAGCTACAGACCGGATATTAAAACTGCAGAACTCGAAGTAAGGAAAAGTGCTGCTGCGATCCACGTGGCAAAAGTGAGCATGTATCCTTCCCTGAATATTACTGCTCAGGGTGGATTGAATGCTTTCCAGGCCAGTCACTGGTTCAGTGTTCCCGGTTCGCTTTTCGGAATGGCGGCAGGAATGATTGCACAGCCTATTTTAAACGGAAAACAGTTAAAAACGCAGTATGAGCAGTCTAAAGTGCTGGCAGATCAGGCTGAAATTAATTTCAAGCAGTCCGTTTTAAAAGCGGTTGGAGAAGTTTCTGATGCGCTGGTACAGATCCAGAAGCTGGAAGAACAGCAGAAAATTGCAGAAGGATTAGCTGCGAAATCCGGTGAAGCCGTGAAGAAAGCTGATATTTTATTTAAATACAATTCAGCAACATATGTGGAAGTAATCATCGCGCAAAGCAATAAGCTTCAGGCAGAACTGGACCTCGCTTCCCTGAAAGCCCAACGCTTAAATGCTATTACATCTCTATATAGAGCGGTTGGCGGCGGCTGGCAATAAAGTAAAATGAAACCTGCTTCGTCTATAAGGATGCAGCAGGTTTTTAAACTATAATCATTATGAAGAATACAAATATACATGAAGGTATTATTCTTATTCCTGATTTCAGCGGGTTTACTGAATTTGTGTTCAATACGAAACTTTATACAGGAGAATATATTGTAAGACAACTACTATCTACGCTGATCGATATGAATGATCAGTATTTTGAAATTTCTGAGATCGAGGGCGATGCCATTTTATTTTACAGATATGATGACAAACCGTCCTATCAGAATATTTCAACGATGCTTTGGAAAATGCGGGATGCTTTTAATCAAAAGATAAAAGAATTGAGCAAGGAGCTCAGTACAGCCATTGACATGTCGTTGAAATTCATCGTTCACTATGGAAAGTTTTCGCAGTATACGATTGGAAATTTTAAAAAGCTTTATGGTAAAACAGTAGTAGAGGCCCATCAGATGCTGAAAAATGAATTTGCCGAGCAGCCGTCTTACGCCCTGTTCAGTAATTCTTTTCTGGAAAACAGCGGAAACAGCGAGTCAGAAACCAATACACAGAAATATCATCTTCCGGAAGGAGGAATGATTCATTATTTTGAAAGTGTCAACTAGCATATCTATTTTTTAATCCTTGTAAATTTGCTATGTGATGCCCGGGTGAGATCCGGGCATTTTTTTGTGGATTGATATGGTATAGATTAAAAATGATTTTATATCTTTGATACTATCAAATGATACTATCAAGTTTTGAAACCGCCATATACTATTACCGATAAAATTTTATCATTAGTTGCTTCTATATCTGAAAAGATTGGAGAGATTAATGCCCATCATCTTTATAAACCAACAACAGAACTGCGTAAAAAGAACCGTATTAAAACGATCCAGTCTTCATTAGAAATTGAAGGGAATACGCTGACCGAGGAACAGATAACGGCATTACTGGATAATAAGCGAATCATTGCGCCATTGAAAGATATTCAGGAAGTACAGAATGCTATTGAAGTGTATGCTAGCTTAAAACAGTTTAATCCTGCCAATATTAAAGATCTGGAAAAGGCTCATGCTGTTTTAATGAAAGATCTGATAGATAAGGCTGGAAAATTAAGGACTTCCAATGTAGGAATAGTCAAAGGCTCTAAAGTGGAACATATTGCTCCCTCCGGAAAAATGGTAAAAGGTCTGATGAATGATCTTTTTCAATATTTAAAGAAGGATCCTGAACTTGTCTTAATAAAAAGCTGTGTTTTTCATTATGAATTTGAATTTATCCACCCCTTTTTAGATGGTAACGGAAGAATGGGAAGATTATGGCAGACCTTAATTCTGATGCAGCAGTATCCTGTATTTGAATACCTTCCGGTAGAAAGCCTTATTAAGAAGAATCAAAAGGAATATTACAATAAACTTTCAGAATCCGATAAAAAAGGAAATTCTACTCCCTTTGTTGAATTTATGCTGGGAATTATTTTAGAAGCTCTTCAGGAGGTTTTGCAATCTCAGAATATCAATTTAACGACAAAAGACAGGATACTAATCTTTAGGGAAAAAGTAAAGGGCGAAAATTTCAGCAGGAAAGATTATCTCCAATATTTTAAAAATATTTCAGCACCTACAGCCAGCAGGGATTTAAAATGGGCTGTAGAACAGGGGATTTTAGAAAAATACGGAGAGCAGAGACTGACTGAATATCAGTTCAAAGGTTAAGGTGGCTTACGTTTAAAATGCTGACGAAGGAATTGAGTAGAAAAAAGAAACTAAAAAAATAAGTAGCTCTTTCAATCTGTAGTACCGACCAATCATTGACCTAAGAAACTGGAGCGTAAAGAAAATGAAATCTGTGAACGTAAAGAAAACTCTTTTGTCTGAGTGCGGGACAAAATAAGATTCTAAACATAGAGCGCTACCGCACGAGTTTTAGAGTTTTTAGAGAACAGATTTCATTTTTAGCGGAAGATTCTAAGTTATCCAAAATAATATCCATAAACATCTGTGTACATCTGTGAAATCTGTGGTTAAAAAACAACCATAAAAGACACTTTAAACAAAAAGCAGATTCCTTAGAACCTGCCTCGATATTTAAAATATATTAATAAAAATTATTTCAATGTAAACTTCACCTTCGTCTTAATCGCATCCGAAGAATTTCCAATCTGCGCCTCAAAATCTCCAGGCTCAGCCGTCCATTCGTGCCTGTCTGCATCAAAATAACTCAACGCTGTTTTATCAATCGTGAAAGTCACTTCCTTCTGCTCACCGGGATTTAGATATACCTTTTCGAAACCTTTCAGTTCCTTTGCAGGACGTGGTACAGAAGCTTTATTATCACTGATGTATAACTGGGCTACTTCAGCACCGGCTTTCTTTCCTGTATTCTTTACAGTCACGGTGAATGTGATCTTATCGTCCTGAGATATCACTTTTTTATCAGCAGAAGCCTTTCCAAACTCAAATGTAGTGTAGCTCAATCCATGCCCGAAGCTGAACAAAGGCTTGATTTTCTTCGTATCATGCCAACGATAGCCTACAAAAACACCCTCATTATAAGTAATATTGATCGGGTTTTTCTGATCTTTTCCTTTTCCGGCCGCCAGTTCATCTTTTTGTCCGGGATATTCTCCCAACTGATGGGCTGAATTATCTTCCAGCTTCATAGGAAAAGTAAACGGAAGTTTTCCCGACGGGTTTGCATCACCAGCCAATACAGAAGCGATAGAATTTCCGGCCTCGGAACCAAGATACCAGGACTGTACAACAGAAGGAACTTCTTTAATCCATGGCATAGCCACCGCGTTTCCGGAAACCAGAACAACTGCAAGATTTTTATTCGCTTTTGCTAATGCAGAAATCAAATTGTCCTGATTGTAGGGAAGTCCGTAACTTTTTCTGTCGTTCCCTTCACTGTCCTGGAAGTCAGACTTATTCAATCCTCCTACGAAAATCACATAGTCGGATTTTTTGGCTAATTCTACAGCTTCGTTCAATAATTCAGCTGCAGAACGGTCATCTTTCAGGTCCTGTCCGGATTTTACCCCGTTATATTCTCCGCCGATGTCACCTACATAACCCCTTGCATACTGTACATCAGCCTGCTTTCCAAACCTGAATTTGATTCCGTCTAATGGAAGGGTTTCATATTTTACTTTTAAAGAAGAAGATCCGCCGCCAACCGTCATAATTTTGATGGCATTTTCACCGATAACGGCAATTTTTTTAGCTTTATTAATATCGATAGGAAGTATATTTCCCTGATTTTTCAGCAAAACAATTCCTTCTTCGCCAATCTCTTTGGCTACGGCTTTATGTTCTTCAGAAGCAATATTTCCGAAAGGTTTATTCCTGTTCATCGTAGTTTTGTAGGCTAAACGAAGCAATCTGGTTACTTTATCGTCAAGTTCCTGTGTTCCTACTTTTCCAGCTTTGATGAGGTCTAAATAAGGTTTTGCTAAATAATAATTGTCGTAAGCATTTTTAGTTCCGGCAGAAAGTCCGTTCGTCCAGCTCCCGAATTCAAGATCCAGTCCGTTGTGGATAGCCTGTTCCGTATTGTTGACCGCTCCCCAGTCCGATACTACAACGCCTTTATAGCCCCATTCTTTTTTCAGAATGTCATTTAAAAGATATTGATTCTGGCTGGCATACTGATTTTTGTACATGTCATAAGCACCCATGATCGTCCAGGAATCCCCTTCCGTTACCGCTGCTTTGAAAGGTGGAAGATAGATTTCATAAAGCGCCCTGTCATCTACATTAACATTGCTTGTATGACGGAACATTTCCTGGTTGTTCAGAGCAAAATGCTTCACGGAAGTCGCTACACCATTGGATTGCACCCCCTGGATGTACGGAACTACCATTTTTGAAGTTAAATAAGGATCCTCACCCATATATTCGAAGTTTCTTCCGTTCAAAGGTGTTCTGTAGATATTGACACCGGGTCCCAGAAGAATATCTTTTTTCCTGTATCGGGCTTCTTCGCCCAGAGCTTTTCCGTAATTCCAGGACATTTTTTTGTTCCATGTTGCAGAAAGCGCAGTGAGGGCGGGGTAGGCAATGATAGAGTCATTCGTCCAACCGGCCTGGTCCCATTCGTCCCACATCACTTCCGGACGTACCCCGTGAGGACCGTCTGTGGTCCAGAATTCAGGAATTCCCAGTCTTGGAACGCCGGGTGAACTGAATTTGGACTGTGCATGCAGCATAGCCACCTTTTCTTCTACGGTCATTCTCGAAAGAGCATCCTGAATACGCTGCTCTACAGGTTTTGATTCATCTAAATAAACGGGTTGAGTATGATTCTGAGCCATATATGAAGCGGCAATAAAAGTGAGTAAACTTACAATGGCGGTTTTTTTGAACATAAAATGCCTTTTTATTGATTAACAACAAAAGTAAGTAAAATTTTTATTATCTCAAATTGAGAAAATAAATTTTAATCAATAAATTTTTTTGATCTCGGGCTTCGAAATTTGAGGATAGGAGTTTTAGAGTTTGGGGGTATGGGTTTCGTATTCCGAGGTTTTGAGCTCTAAACCTCTCTGGCTCTTAAACCCCAGTAACCGTAACAAATTCATCACCAATTACTCATTACTGATCACTCATGATCCTCCCATCCCTTTACAGCGCCACCTTTAAAAATCTCATCAGCTTTTTTGGCCACTTCATCAGACTGGTAAGCTTTTACAAAGTTTTTAACTTTAGCAGAATTTTTATTGTCATGCGTGGCAACGATAACATTCACATAAGGTGAGTCTTTATCCTCGCTGAAGATACCCTGTTTAGCAGGATCTAATCCAGCTTGTGATGCAAAATTATTGTTGATAATCGCGATAACTACTTCTTTGTCGTCCAAAACTCTTGGAAGTTGTGGAGCTTCAATCTCTAGGATTTTAAGCTGCTTAGGATTTTCGGTGATATCGGTAACTTTTGGCAGTAATCCTGTTCCTTCTTTCAGTTTTAAAAGTCCGTTTTTCTGAAGAAGAAGGAGGGAGCGTCCTTCGTTGGTGGGGTCATTGGGAATCACAATTGTACTCCCGTTCTGAAGCTGGCTGATTGTTCTGATCTTTTTTGAATAAGCTACAATAGGATACACAAAAGTATTTCCTACCACAGCCAGTTTATAGCCTCTCTGCTTCGACTGCTCGTTCAGGTAAGGAACATGCTGGAAAGCATTGGCTTCAATATCGCCGTTGTTCAAAGCCTCATTAGGGATCACATAATCATTGAAGGGAATCAGCTCCACATTAAGATTGTATTTTTCCTTGGCTACTTTTTTAGCAGCTTCGGCAATTTCCAGCTCCGGGCCGTAAGTAATTCCTACCACGATATGATTCGGATCATCTTTCTTTCCTGAACATGCGTTGAATACGAGAAGTCCAGCCGCTAAAACGGCTATGATTTTTATCTTTTTCATTAGATTTTTTTATCATTAAGGTGGCTGAGGCACTCGAAGCCACCTTTAATTATTAGAATTATATTTTAAATTTCCGGTTTTTGACTTACCTGTGATCAAATTTTTTAGCCAATCTATCTCCCGCAAACTGAATAATAAACACCAGTGCTACCAACAGCACTAATACCACGTTCATAATCACAGCATCATAACCGATGTAACCGTATTGATATCCGATCTGTCCCAGTCCACCGGCTCCCAAAGCTCCACCCATTGCAGAATAACCCACCAAAGTGATCAGGGTGATCGCTGCATTGTTGATCAGGGAAGGAAGCGCTTCAGGAAGCAATACTTTCCGGATAATCTGCAAAGGGGATGCACCCAAAGCTCTGGCTGTTTCTATCAAACCATGCGGAACCTCAAGAAGGCTGTTTTCCACCAGTCTGGCAATAAACGGAGCTGCTCCGACACTTAATGGAACCAAAGCAGCATTCATACCGATGGAAGTTCCAATGATTGCCCTTGTAAAAGGGATCATCCAGACAATTAAAATAATAAAAGGAATAGACCGGAAAATATTAACCAGAATAGAAATAACCCTGTAATAAATTTTGTTTTCCAGCAGCTGTCCTTTTCTTGTTAAAAACAATAAAATTCCTACCGGAAGGCCTAAAACAAATCCAAAAAATCCTGAAACAAACGTCATATAAACCGTCTCCCAAAGTCCCTTTCCCAAAAGAGCAATTACCGAGTCACTAAGCATATCCTTTTACTGTATTTTGAATTTTATTCTGGTTAAAATAATAGATCGCTTTCTGGTTTTCTTCGGTTTCACCCTGCAGCTGAAGCAGAAGTTTTCCGAAATTAGAGTCACCGAGATATTCTACATCGGCTTTCAGAAGTCGGTAAGGTATTTTGTATTGATCATAAAGCGTTGAAAGCAGTTTTTCAACACTGATATGTTCATTGAGTTCTATTTCAACCAGCGGAAATAAACCGTCTTGCGGCTCTTTCTGAAGTTTTTTATTGAGTTCCTGAGGAATCGTCATGATATCTGAATTTATAAATTGTCGGATCACCGGATTTTCTTTATCCGAGATGATCTCGCTTAATGTTCCTTTTGCTAATAATTTTCCTTTGTCTATAACCGCCACATGATTGCAAACGGCCTTGATGACTTCCATTTCATGCGTGATGAGCAGGATGGTGATGCCAAGCCTTTGGTTAATATCCCTCAAAAGCTGCAGAATAGACTGTGTGGTTGCCGGATCCAGCGCACTTGTGGCTTCGTCACAAAGAAGGAGGTAAGGATCATTCGCTAAAGCCCTTGCGATGGCTACTCTTTGCTTCTGCCCTCCGGAAAGGCTTTTGGGGTAATCATTGGCCTTTTCTTCCAGTCCTACGATCTTCAGCAGTTCATTTACTTTTCTCTTAATCTCATCTTTACTGATGTGATCCAGTTCTAATGAAAGCGCTACATTATCAAAAACAGTTCTCGATGAAAGCAGGTTAAAATGCTGGAAGATCATCCCTATTTTCTTTCTTTCACCTGCCAGTTGTTTTGAACTTAGCGTAGTGAAATCCCTTCCGTTGATGATGATCTGGCCTTCATCAGGTCTTTCCAGAAGATTCACGGTACGGATCAATGTACTTTTTCCTGCGCCGGAAAACCCGATGATTCCAACAATATCTCCTTTTTCAACACTGAGGCTTACCTGATCCAGTGCTTTGAAAGACTGCTTTTTTTGATGAAATGTCTTTGAAATGTTTTTGATTTCTATCATTTTTAATGTCTAGTTTTAATTTTAAATAGGCTGATACGGTGGTGATGTCTTATTGAAAAACCGTTTCAGTCTTCTTATCTTCACTTTTGATCTTTTTGAAAGTCTGAAGTACTTAGTTACATTGGTGAGCAAAACTCCCACTAAGATCACGGATAATCCGTAGAGCTGACTTCCGTTAATAGTCTGTCCGGCTACGATCCAGCCTGCCAATACGGTAACAATAGGGTTGATATAAGTATGTGTACTTACCAAAGCTGCAGGTTTTACGGAAAGCAGCCATATGTAAGATAAATAAGCGACTATCGATCCGAAGAACACCAGGAACAGAACACCAGCCCATGCCGATACCGGAACATTGGAGAATGAAAAACCATGCCATTCTTTTCTGAATGCAGCAATAATAAATGCGGCAACACCTGCTGTGATAAGCTGCTGTGCTATATTCATAAACGTAGACTGTGAGGCCGGATTTTTCTTTGAATATAAAGATCCCAAAACCCAGGCCACAGAACTTAATGCCAGTACAATAAATGCGGTGATTCGAAGGTTTCCGTCTGTTGCTGCATGGTGTGCACTGGAAACGCTTCCGTTCAGGAATAAGATTAAGCCTACAAATCCAATAATTAGACCTATTGGGATGAATTTATCTGAAAAATAATACTTCCAGTTTTTCTTATCAATAGCAATAAACCAGAATGGTCCCGTTGCAATGGCAATCGCTGCTTCAGAAGCCGATACATACTGCTCGCCCCAGGCGACAAGACCGGTTCCACCAGTAAGAATAAGGATTCCTGTGATGGCATTCTTTTTCCAGTTGATGAGGGAATTGGCTTTTTCACCTTTAGCCAGCAGCCAGCCTATCATCAGAATCCCTGCCGCCAGGAAACGGAATCCGGAAAGAATAAAAGGAGGAAACCCTTTAAGACCGAATGAAATGGCGAGGAATGTAATTCCCCAAATCACGTAAATATTGATAAATGCCACCGGCACCAGCCAGCTGTTTTTAGAAGTGCTCATTCTGTATGTTTTTTGTGTGATGTGTATTAAAATAAAAAGGCCCTACAACGTGGTAAGGCCTTTAGAATATGTAATATAAAAATAAGGTCAGCCACGGGATTTCTGATGCATAGGCATACAGCTGCACATCATCATAGTTTTGATGGTCTGTTTCTTCACTGATTGATGTTTAAATCCTTGTATCATTTTGTTTTTCTTTTCCTGAATACGGTTGCAAATATAGGACATATATTTTTATTAGTCCACTAAAACAATAGACTTTTTAATGTTTTTTGTTTTATGAATTTTTAATCAATTGTTTTTCAATGAATTAATTTATTTTAAGTTTTGTTAATATTCATAGATAATAAACTTTTTTATTGCTTAATTCTACTTAGATTATTAAAGAAAGACGTTTAACCATTATTTTTCTATACCCTCAACAAGTCGCTACAACTCCGAACTAAATTAGCAAAATCCAAAAAAAATCCCGACTTTTGTCCCCCTTCAATAATTCCGAAATTCATGAAACTTTGTATTGCCGAAAAGCCCAGTGTTGCCAGAGATATCGCCAAAGTATTAGGTGCTACCACGCCTAAACAGGGCTATATGGAAGGTAACGGATACTGTGTGACATGGACGTTCGGGCACCTTTGCACCTTAAAGGAACCTCACGATTATGGCCCTCAATACAAATCTTGGAATTTGTTTTTGTTACCTATAATTCCAGCCAGTTTTGGGATCAAATTAATCCCTAACAAAGGCGTGGAAAACCAGTTCAAAGTCATTGAAAGATTGGTGGAAGAATGTGATGAGGTCATTAACTGTGGTGATGCCGGGCAGGAAGGAGAGCTGATCCAGAGATGGGTTTTGCAGAAAGCAAAATGTAATAAACCCGTTCAGCGTTTATGGATCTCGTCCCTTACCGAAGAAGCAATTAAAGAAGGTTTTGAGAACCTGAAACCGGCTGAAGAGTATAAAAACCTTTACCTCGCAGGAAATGCAAGAGCGATTGGTGACTGGTTGCTGGGAATTAATGCGACGAGGTTATTTACCAAGAAGTTTGGCGGTAATAAAGCTGTTCTTTCCATCGGGAGAGTGCAGACACCAACTTTGGCCATGCTGGTTCAGCGTCAGAAAGAGATTGATGCATTCAATACCGAGGAATATTGGGAACTTAAAACCAAATACCGTGATGTTATTTTCAATGCAGCGATCGACAGGTTGAAAACTTTAGACCGTGCAGAGAAAGGTTTGGAATATCTTAAAGTCAATCCTTTTGAAATTGTCTCTTTTGAAATTAAAGAAGGAAAAGAAAAAAATCCCAGACTTTTTGATTTGACGGGACTTCAGGTAGAAGCCAACAAAAAATATGGTTACTCCGCAGAGAGTACATTAAATTATATCCAGAGTCTGTACGAAAAAAAGCATGTGACTTATCCGCGTGTGGATACCACTTATTTATCTGAAAGTCTGTATCCTAAAATTGAAGGAATCCTTCGGAAAATGCATTTTTATCAGGATCTGGTTTCCCCGTTACTGGAAGGACCTATTCCTAAGTCAAAAGCAGTTTTTGATGATGCAAAAGTGACCGATCACCACGCGATTATCCCTACAGAAGTTCCGCCTTCTCAAAACCTGAGCAGGGAAGAGAAGTTAGTGTATGACCTGATTGCAAAACGTTTTATCTCTGTTTTTTATCCTGAATGTAAAATTTCCAATACATTAGTAGAAGGAAAAGTAGGAACTATTCCTTTCAAAACCAGTGGAAGACAGGTACTGGAACCGGGATGGAGAGCGGTTTATGCAAAAGAACCTAAAGAAGAATCCACAGATAAAGAAAAAGAGAAGGAAGAAGAACAGACCATCCCTGAATTTACCGTTGGGGAAACCGGACCTCACGATCCAATGATCCACCAGGGAAAGACGACACCACCAAAACCTTACACCGAAGCAACTCTACTGAGGGCGATGGAAACTGCCGGAAAACAGGTAGAGGACGAAGAATTACGTGAGCTTCTGAAGAATAACGGGATCGGAAGACCGTCTACCCGTGCCAATATCATTGAAACCCTTTTCAAAAGAAAGTATATTGAGAAGAAAAGGAAAAATCTGATTGCCACTCAAACCGGAATTCAGCTGATTGATACTATTGAAGACGAACTGCTAAAAAGTCCCGAGTTAACCGGAGAATGGGAGTCAAAACTTCGTAAAATTGAAAGCGGTGAATATGAAGCCAACCAGTTTAAGGAAGAGCTGATTCAGATGGTGACGGAACTGACCGAAAAAGTGGTGTATGGAAAAGGGAAAGTGATTACATTGTACGAAGAAAAAGAAGAAGTCAAAGAAAAGAAAAAACGCGAACCTGCCGTAAAAAAAGAGCTTCAGTCCTGGGAAGAAACCAAATGTCCGAAATGTAAAGAACATCACCTGATCAAAGGAAAAGCAGCTGTTGGTTGTTCCGATTTCAAGAATTGTGGTTTCAAAATTACTTTTGATATTTTCGGTAAGAAATTATCAGATAAACAGCTTTTAGATCTTGTTTTAAAAGGTAAAACTTCAAAACTGAAAGGTTTCACTACCCATTCGGAAGCATTGACAGAGGGAATTTTAGCACTTGGAGAAGATTTCCATGTACAGCTTTCTTAAATTTAACGGAATAATTTATCGTACCAGCCACTGATGTCTTTTTTGATAGCATCATGGTATTTGCATAAGATCTGTGCCAGTTCCAGCTCGGACCTTTCAGATTTGTAAGAATTTAAGGTCAGATAACCGAAAAAATTACCATCCTGATCAACAATGGCAGGAGGATATGAAGCATAATTGCTCCACGGAGAATATGTACTGTATGAACTTCCATAGTTTCCGGAACCGTTCCATATGGATTTTGAGCCGAGCACATTTCCATAATCACTGTAGGAATTCCAGATCGAATTTTTATCAAAAGTATCGCAATTTAAGCATCCAAGATATTGATCCTGATTGGAACCGCCGTACAGATGTAATGTCTGGGCCTGAAAAATACAACAAACTAGAAGGCCTAAAAATGTGAAGATCTTTGTTGTGGTCATACGGATACTATTTACTGCAAAGCTACTATAAACCCTATTATTTAACCACAAAAGTCACAAAAGTTTTTAATTCATTGAATACTTAATTTCAAAAGTTTTTACCGTTCTGAAAACAAGTATATAAGGAGGAAATCAAAGATTTTCATAGAAACTTAAGTGTACTCTTATGCACAATGTATTTAACTTAAAAGCCTAAGTGTTTAAAAACTTGTTGAAATTTCATTAGTAAGAAGCAAACTTGTTTCAAATTTTCTGGCATTTCTAAAAACATTTGTGTACTTTGTGTTCACATTCAGATTAAATAAATATTCATGACTCCGGAAAAAAAGAAACTCATGACAGACAGCTTCGGCCGCTCAGAAACATTGAAATTTTACAATGCCGAACTGTTGGAGGTAGACACCGATTTCGTCTCGATCAAAATTCCTAAAATGGAAATGATGACCCGGAAAGCCGGAATGTTCAATGGAGCTATGATCGCTTCTCTGGTGGATGTTTCTTCAGGATATGCATCGGTAAGCCATTATAAAGATGATTGTTATGTAGTGACTGTTGAACTGAAGGTGAACTATCTTCGTCCTGCAATGGGAGATGCCCTCATATCGAGGTCATATGTTGTAAAAGGGGGTGCAAAAATCATTGTGGTAAGAACTGAAATTTATGTTCTTGATGAAAATACAGGTTCGGAAAGCCATGTGGCCACTTCATTGGTAACCATGATGAGGATCAAATAAATAGAAAACGTAACCAAAAAATATCCAGTAAATAAAGGGATTACCAGCTTTTTTTAGGGTTAAATGGAACAGGATTTGCAACGTAAATAACATAACATTAAAAAATAATAATATGAACTTAATTATCAGGCTGTTCATTACAGCAATCGTTGCCTACCTTTTGACTAAGGTGCTTCCGGGTGTACATTTCGAAGGATTTTCTTCGGCCATTATTTTTGCCATCGTATTGGGGGTATTAAATATTTTTGTAAAGCCTATTTTGGGACTTTTAGGTCTTCCGCTTACGATCATTACATTGGGATTATTTGCTTTAGTGATCAATGCATTGATTATTCTGATCGCAGATTATTTTATAGACAGTATGGTGGTAGACGGCTTCTGGTGGGCACTTATTTTCAGTGTGCTGCTGTCCTTTGTAACTTCACTGGCCAATTCCATGTTTTCAGATGGAGATTAATTAATCCACTATTAGATACAATACTAGGTCTGCTGTTTTTACGGCAGACTTTTTTATTGCTTTGAATACGATGAAGAAGTATCATTTGGGACCGTATTGTCATTTCTGGAAATATTTAGACTGAAAGCAGGATAAATCAAAACTTTAATGTTAATTCTTTCGTTCATTTTTATTTTAAATACTAACTTTGGCCATCTTTGAATTAAATAAAAGGAGTTGTGAAATCAGTACGATTAATAATTCCGTTAAAAATGAATATCAACATATGAAACTTAAGTACAGTCTGCTGGCTCTGGCAGCTCCGCTCTTAATGAATGCACAACAGTTAATGACGCCTGAAATTCTTTGGACTTTGAAAAAAGTAGGAGTACAGGCCGTTTCACCGGATCAGTCTTCATTGATCTATAAAGTAGGACAGGTAGATCTGAAAACAGAAAAGACAAAAAATGAGAACTACTTTCTCAACGTTCTTAATAACCAGTCTTCCAAAATAGATTTCGGTAAAAAAGCCCTTATTCAGTGGGATAAAAACGGGATTTATGCACAGGAAGGAGATAAGATTTTTCTTTCAAAAGACAACGGAAAAACCTGGTCTGAATTTTACACCATTGGAGAAGTTGATAACATTGTGATCTCTCCCGATGGTAAAAAAATTGCGTTCAGCAAACAGGTTCTGGTAGAAAAACTAATGGGGAAAGACAAATACAGCGATACCCCTAAAACGACAGCCCAGGTATATACGGATCTGAACCACAGACACTGGGATTATTTCAATGAAGGAAAATACAACCATGTATTTGTAGTCAATACCACGGATAAAGCAGAATCTGCAAAAGATCTTTTGGATGGTAAAACATGGGATTCTCCTCAAAGACCTTTCGGAGGAGCAGAAGATTTTATCTGGAGTCCGGATTCCTCTCAGCTTTTATACGTTACCAAACCTAAAAGCGGAAAAGAATATGCTACAAGCACCAACACAGATATTTTTGCTTACGACCTTGCTTCAGGAATAACAAAGAATTTAACCGAATCCAATAAAGGGTATGATGTTAATCCAAAATTCAGTCCGGACGGAAAATCACTGGTTTGGCAAAGTATGGCCAGAGATGGTTATGAAGCCGATAAAAATGATATAAAGATCATGGACTGGAAATCTGGCAAAACTACGAATCTTACTGCCGGATGGGATGAAAGTGTTTCAGGAGATGTATTCTGGAGCGGTGATTCAAAAGCCATTTATTTTACAGCAGCATTCAGAGGTACAAAGCAGCTTTTCTCTTTAGATCCTAAGTCAGCAAAAGTACAGCAGATTACAAAAGGTGATTTCGATGTCAATGAGATCTTTACCGACAATAAATCTTCACTTTTAGTAGGAAGAACAGACATAAATCATGCAACGGAATTATTCTCCGTCAATCTGAAAAACGGTGAAATGAAGCAGGTGACCGAAGTCAACAAAGATACTTATGCTAAGTTGACCCAAGGTAAATCTGAACTTAAGATGGTGAAAACATCAGACGGCAAAGAGATGGGGATTTGGTTCCATTATCCACCGAATTTTGATCCCAATAAAAAATATCCTACATTGGTATATTGCCAGGGAGGTCCGCAATCTGCACTGACTCAGTATTTCAGTACAAGATGGAATTTCTCTTTAATGGCAGCCAACGGATATATCATTGTTGCCCCAAACAGAAGAGGAATGCCGGGATGGGGAACAAAATGGAATGAAGATATTTCTAAAGACTGGGGCGGACAGCCGATGAGAGATTATCTGGCAGCAACAGATTTCGCAAAAACTTTACCTTATGTAGATGGCGAAAGAGTAGCCGCAGTAGGAGCGAGCTACGGAGGATACAGTGTATTTATGTTGGCTGGAATCCATGAAAACAGATTTAAAACATTCATCGCACATGATGGATTGTTCGACATGAAATCATGGTACCTTACTACAGAAGAGCTTTGGTTTGCGAACTGGGACCTTGGTTCTCCATGGGAAAAACCACTTCCAAAGGCATACACAGAATTCAATCCAAGCAATTTTGTTGAAAAATGGAACAAGCCTATTATGATTGTTCAGGGAGGAATCGATTTCCGTGTACCTTACGAGCAGGGGCAGGAAGCTTTCCAGGCAGCCAAGTTAAGAGGATTGAAATCTAAATTAGTTTACTTTCCGAACGAAAACCACTGGGTACTTCATCCGCAAAACGGATTGGTATGGCAGAGAGAATTCTTCGACTGGCTGAAGGAAACTTTGTAATGAAAATATAAATGAATAAACGAAAATATTAATTTTCAATGTTCAAAATTCAATAAGAGCGGGCTTTAGCCCGCTTTTTGTTTTCAGATTTAAGAGGCTTTAGCCAAACCTTATATATTTGAGTATGCAAAACAGAATTTCCTCCTTTCCGCCAATAATCGATGATCAGTCTGAAATTTTAATTTTAGGTTCAATTCCCGGAGTAAAATCTTTGGAAAAACAACAGTATTATGCACATCCGCAGAATAAATTCTGGATCATTATTTTTGAATTGTTAAATGAAGAATTTACTGACAATTATCCTGAACGGATAAATATTTTAAAGAAACAGCATATAGCAGTCTGGGACGTTATAGACTCCTGCGAAAGAAAAGGAAGCCTGGATTCGGAGATCAGAAATGAAGAAGCCAACCGAATTGATGAACTGCTAGAGGCACATCCCAATATTAGAGCTATCTTTTGTAACGGAGGAAAATCATACAAAAACCTCCAAAAGCTTTTAAGAAAAAATTATAGGTTGCCAATAGTTCAGCTACCTTCAACAAGCCCGCTTCATACGGTGTCATTGGATAAGAAACTGGAAGAGTGGAAGAAGATTCTGGAATTCTTAATGTAAAATTTTCATTACAAAAGTCACAGAGGTTTTGACGAATAAACGCAATGTAGTTAGTCATTGCGAGGAGAGTATCGACGAAGCAATCTCATATTAAAGCAGATTTTCATGTCAGAGAGATTATAAAATTCTTCCGGGAGATTGCTTCGCTACGCTCGCAGTGACTGACTTTGTAGCAATCTATAAGATCTGTGGAAAAACTAATCAACACGTAGATATTCCCTTAATCCTTTCAGCAGCTCCAGTTGATTTCTTGTTCTGTCCAGGTTATGATTAGCATATTTCGTAGCATAGTAAGTATTCCCATTCAGATAATCAGTCAGAAAACGGATAGCCTGAATATAGATGACAGTCTGCGCAGCATAGTCAAGGTTTTCAAGCTCCTCAAAAGTCAGTTTATCTTTTAAATACAACAGAAATCCATCTTTTACGGTTCTGTAAATTTGAGGGTTAAAATTGTTTTCGGCATTTCCATCATCTTCATCCAAAGTATTGGTATAAGACCTTGCCATATCACCGAAATCGTACAGGATCGTAGAAACAGTTACCGTATCCAGGTCAATAACAGCCAGAGGCCTTGAGTTTTCGTCAAAAAGAATATTTCTTACATTGGGGTCTCCGTGTATGATTCTTTTAGGTAATAAACCGTTTTTTTCCATTTCTATCCATTTTTGCGGAAGAAAAAGCAGCTTATCCATCATTTCGATTTGTGGTCCGGCATTTTTCAGCAGGTCTTCATTCGCATATCGTAAAGAAGCCTGATAATCAAGGATTCTTTTCTCAAAATTAATAAAATCGGGAATCGGAGGCTGAATATCCGGAAGATGTTCGGGATTGATCATATTTAAAAAACACCCTACAGCCTTTGCAGATTCATAGGCAGTTTTGATATCGGGAATCTTAAAGAAAGTTCTTGTATCCTCAATAAAGCTGAGCATTCTCCAGGATCCTCCTTCCTCATCTTTCACAATAAAATTTCCGGCTAACGTTGGTTTTGGTATGACCGGCTGTAGCGGATAGTCTCCACCTGCCAGCATTTCATTGATCAGAATATGATTACGGGTAATGATTTCCGGAAACTGAAATACCTGAGTGTTGATTCTTTGAAGGATGAACTTTTCCTCAGAATCTTTATTCTCTACCCAATAAGTCGTATTGATCAGCCCGTTGGTAATAGGAGTGATGCTGCAATTTTCAGTTCCGGTAAATCCGGTAACAATTTGTTTTAATTCCATAGATCTTCAGGATATCTGTTTTTTTTGATCTCTGATGCCAGAAAATCTTTAATACTGCTTTTATCATCTGCGTAGGTAACACCCATCCATTTTGATGGGGAGGTTTTCACCAGTACCTTTGCTTTTTTCTCGTCAATCATTCTCTGTACGGCAGAAGGAACATAAAATTCCTGTGAGGGCTCCGGATCTGACTTTATGAAATCATTAAAATACATTTCGAGAGCATTGAAAATATCCGGATTAAAAATGAAAAAATTCATAGATACCAGCGTATCGGAAGCTATTTCTATATTCTTTCCTTTTTCAGTATACATAATCAGGTTTCCTTCCTTTCGGATAGAGGTCTGTTCCTCTATTTTTACAAGGTAATTTTCAGCATCTAAAGTACATATTCCCCTGGCTACATTTCCATTTCCACTTAAAGTAGATGCTACAGGATAAGCAGCCATTCCAAACTGTGATTCTGAAATGTGCACGGCGATTTCCTCAGACGCCAGTTGATAAACCTCTTTCCCATAAAAATCATCTGCATTAATCATTACAAAAGGCTCCTGTATGACACTTTTTGCACAGAGAACAGCATGGCCCGTTCCCCACGGTTTTTCTCTCCCTGATGAATCATAATCTTGGGGCAGAAAGCTTTCTTTTTCCTGATAGACCCAATGAAGTTCAAACTGTTCTTTCTGGGATATTGTATTTAATCTTTCAATATAACTTTCCGGGATACGTCTGTTGACAATAATAACAACTTTGCTGAAACCTGCACTCAAGGCATCATATATAGAATATTCCAGGATTGGCGAACCATTATCCAGAATTCCGTCTATCTGCTTCAGTCCTTTGTAGCGGCTTCCTAAACCTCCGGCTAATATGAGTAGTGTCTTTTTAGAATTCATCAGTCATTCCAAATACAGGTTTACGGGTCTTCCATTTTCCGTTGGTGAAATCCGGAATATCAACAGCCTGGCCTCCTTTAGCAATAGATTCTTCGCTGAGCGGAGTGATAGAATACCATAGAGCAAGATCATACACATCCATCGGGAATTCTATATTTCGCTTGATACATTCGATGAAGGTATTCATCACAAAGAAATCCATTCCGCCGTGGCCTGCGCCTGCAGCTGTATCTTCAAATTTTTTCCATATCGGATGGTCAAATTCTTTCATCCATTTTTCCGTATTTTCCCATCGGTGTGTGTGATTCATTGTTTTTTCAAAATAAATATGCCCCTGGTTGAAATCTCCCCAGCCGAAATCCTGCCACAAACCTTCCGTTCCCTGCACCCGGAATCCAAGATCATAAGGGCGTTGTAAGCTCGTATCATGGGTTAAAAGGATGGTTTCTCCATTAGCACAGGCAATCTGTGTAGTAACAATATCTCCCTGGTTGAATTTTACTTTGGCATTCGGATGATTTTCGCCGCCTTTAGGATGCTCCACAATGTATTTGTGCAGTCCCACAGACTTTGAAGAGAATGAGGAAAGCCTCGTCAGGCGGTTGCCACGGTTAATATCCATTATCACTGCCACAGGCCCCAATCCGTGCGTTGGATAAAGCTCACCGTTGCGTTTTACATAATGTTCTGTTCTCCAATGTGCTTCACTGAATCCCTTTTCTCCGAATTCAGCACCCGAATTGTAGGGCGTAACACCGTCATTGAAAAGAACTCCTCTTAAATCATGCTGATAGCCACCTCTTCCGTGAACCAGCTCCCCGAACATCCCTTTACGGACCATATTCAGAACAGCCATGATATCTCTGCGGTAGCATACATTCTCCATCATGAAAATAGGAACTTTTGTTTCTTCATATACCTTTACAAATTCCCAGCAGTCCTGAAGCTTTATCGCTCCGGAAACTTCCATACCAACAATTTTTTTTGCCCTCATGGCCTCGGTACCCTGTGGAAGATGCCATTCCCATGGAGTAGCAATTACTACTGCATCAATGGTTTTTAGTTTTAAAAGATTCCGGTAGTCGTAGTCACCGTTTGAAAATTCCTGGGCCGCAGATTTATTATTGTCTTTTAATATTTTCTGCGATGCAGCAAGCATTCTTTTATCAGGATCTGCAAAAGCTACAATTTCTACGTCATTGCGTTTTGCCAGCAGCTTTACGTGTTCCTGCCCGCGGAGTCCTACACCGATAAAACCGACACGGATTTTTTTATCTGATTTAAAATCATTGGAATAGGCGAATAAAGAATTAGGTAGAACCAATGCCCCAAAGCTTGCCAGAGCAGCGGTCTTAATAAAGTTTCTGCGTGAAGAGGTGGTGTCCATTAAAATTTTTTCCTTAAATATATTAAAAAGTTGCGAAGTAGGGGGTATTGGGTGCTGGTTTTGAGCTGTGGAATCGGGGATTTAAGATCCGGTGTGAAAATAAAAACGGCTGCCCTGATATGAGGAGCAGCCGTTACAATCATCAATTTTTAATATTATTTTTCCGTGAAATATACTTCTTCGTACGGCTGAATCAGTACCCATCCGTTTCCTGAAAACTTCATTTGAAATTCTTCCCCGCTTCCTCTTCCGATAAGACTTTTGAAAGAAACATTGGTTTTCAGATCCGGGCTTAAGTTTCCGGACCATGCTACGGTAGCATTAGGATCTGTGAAAACAGGATTTTCCGGAGTAACCATAAGAGTTAATGGCTCACCATGAGTCGTTATTGCAATATGTCCGGTTCCGGAAAGTTTTACCTGGAAAAGACCGCCAGCCATCATTCCGGCAACGCTTTTAAGCATAGTGATATCACTTTTTATATTCTGTTCGTGGGCAAGAACATCATTCCCGTTCACACATACCGACTCATTGTTCAGATAAAGGATACGAACTTTCTTTCCGGCATCTGCCACATAAAGTTTACCATTTCCTTCGGCTTTCATCAGTTTGCTTCCTTCGCCGCTGATCGCTTTCTTTAAAAGATTACCGATACCTCCGGCCAGCATTCCCTGTCTTTCGAAGTTGATGCCTCCTACATAACCTACCATACTTCCTCGTTTGGTCCATACAGCCTGATTGTTGAGGTTAATTTCCAGCATATGGGGAGTTTCAAGCTCAAAATAATCTCTCTGTTGTGGATTTTCTTTAGTTTCGTTGACGAAAGCTTCCAATGAATATTTGCTCATAGTGTAAATTGTTTTTAAATATTTCCAAAAATAATCTTTTTTTCCCTCATGGATCACCGTAGAATCCCGGTTTTCAATTTGATTTAAATAATACTTGACAAAGGGGTATTGAATGTCGTATATTTGCACTCCGAAATTACACTTGTAATTTGAATAATTTTTAAACCGTAATTTAAAAAAATGAAAACATCAGATTTTAATTTTGATCTTCCTGCGGAATTATTAGCAGAACACCCATCTGAACACAGAGACGAAGCCAAATTAATGGTTCTTAACAGAAAAACACAAACCATTGAGCATAAGCTGTTTAAAGATGTTGTGGATTATTTCGAAGAGAAAGATCTATTCATTTTCAACAATACTAAAGTTTTCCCTGCGCGTCTTTATGGAAATAAGGAAAAAACAGGTGCTAAAATTGAAGTTTTCCTTTTAAGAGAGCTGGATAAAGAAACCAGAGTATGGGATGTTCTTGTAGATCCTGCAAGAAAAATCAGAATCGGTAACAAATTATTCTTTACTGAAGATGAATCTTTGGTAGCTGAAGTGATCGATAATACAACTTCAAGAGGAAGAACATTGAGATTCTTATTCGATGGTTCTTATGACGAATTCAGAACAAAACTGAAGGAATTGGGCGAAACTCCACTTCCAAAATATATTAAAAGAGCAGTAGAGCCGGAAGATGCAGAAAGATACCAGACGATCTATGCAAAAATAGAAGGAGCGGTTGCTGCCCCTACAGCAGGTCTTCACTTCTCCAAGCATCTGATGAAGAAGTTGGAGATCAAAGGAATTGATTTTGCTGAAGTAACACTTCACGTTGGTTTAGGAACTTTTAACCCGATTGAGGTGGAAGATCTTTCCAAGCACAAAATGGAGTCCGAAGAAATCATTATCGATGAGAAAAATGCTGACATCATCAATAAAGCGGTAGATGCTCACAGAAGAGTCTGTGCGGTAGGTACTACAACGATGAGAGCATTGGAAACTTCCGTTTCTTCCAACAAAAAGATCTCTGCATTCAACGGCTGGACGAACAAATTTATTTATCCGCCTCACGATTTTGGAGTAGCAAACTCAATGATCACCAACTTCCACACGCCGAAATCAACATTATTGATGATGATTGCTGCATTTGCCGGAAAAGATTTTATCATGCATGCTTATGAAGAAGCCGTAAAAGAAAAGTATAAATTCTATTCTTACGGTGACGCCATGTTAATTCTATAAATTATGTATTAATGTATAATGTACAAAGTATAATGTATTTTTTAGTGGTTTAAAAACTTAAGATAATACATAAGATTATTACTTTGTACATTGTACATCATACTTTTTACAATAATGAAAGATATCCGAGTTTTATCACTAGACCAGCTTAAAGACTATTTTTTGACTTTAGGGGAGAAACCGTTTCGTGCAAAACAGGTTTATGACTGGTTATGGAGTAAAAACCTCCATTCGATTGATGAAATGACGAATCTTTCGAAATCTCTCCGCGAAAAAATTTCCGAAGAATATACCATCAATCCCGTTTCTGTAGATCAGCTTCAGAGAAGTACGGACGGAACCATCAAAAACGGTGTGAAACTTCATGACGGACTTCTGGTGGAATCTGTTCTTATTCCTACAGAAACAAGAACTACAGCCTGCGTTTCTTCACAGGTGGGATGTTCATTAAACTGTGAATTCTGTGCAACAGCAAGGCTCAAAAGAATGAGAAACCTTGAGGTAGCAGAAATTGTGGACCAGGTGGCTCTGATTGACAGTCAAAGCAAAATGTATTTCAACAGACCGCTTTCCAATATCGTTTTCATGGGAATGGGCGAGCCGATGATGAATTACAAAAATGTAGTGGAAGCCATCAGAAAAATCACCCAGCCGGAAGGTCTGGGAATGTCACCAAGAAGAATTACCGTTTCTACATCAGGAATTCCAAAGATGATCAAAATGCTGGCAGATGATGAGCTCCGTGTAAAACTGGCACTTTCGCTTCACTCTGCTATTGAATCCAAGCGTAATGAGATCATGCCTTTCTCGGATAAATTTCCGTTGACGGATATTATGGAAGCCCTTCAGTACTGGTACCAGAAAACTGGCTCTGTGATTACTTTTGAATACTGCGTATGGAAAGGAATCAATGATGGGGATGAAGATATCAAAGCTTTGATCAGATACTGTAAACAGGTGCCTTCCAAAGTGAATCTGATCCAATATAATCCTATCGGGGACGGAAAATACGACCAATGCAATAAGCAGGCAGAAGAAAATTATGTACGCCAGCTGGAAAATGCAGGAATTACTGTAATGATCAGAAAAAGCCGCGGTGGAGATATTGATGCGGCCTGTGGGCAGCTTGCCAATAAAACAGCTGATTAAAATTTCCTTAAAAAAGATAAAAATTTCCTTAAAAATTTCCTAAAATCCTACCTTTACATAAACTAATAAGGGATGTTGGATTTCTTTACAGGCGAAGATGGGCTTGAAAATGTCTATGCATGGTCAATTCCGCTTCATGCTACAGTAATTTTAGCAGAAATGATCTACAGCCATATTTCTGAGGCTAAGCTGTATAATGGAAAGGACGTGGCAACGAGTGTCTATCTTGCATTGATGAATTTTGGCCTGGATCTGATCATGAAGGCTTTTGCCATGGGAATCATGTTTTTCTTTTATAATCACAGGCTTTTTACATGGGATTTCACGGTTTGGTACTGGCTCATCTGTTTTACTGTCACAGATTTTGCCTATTATGTGCTGCATTATGTAGATCATCATTCCAGGGCCTTCTGGGCCGTTCACATTACCCACCACAATTCAGAGTATTTCAACCTTACCACAGGTTTTAGAAGTCCGGTACTGCAACCGCTGTACAGGTATCTTTACTTTTCTCCGCTTGCTTTTTTAGGCTTTAATCCGTGGCATATTATGGTGGTTTATGCCATAGGGCAGGTGTACGGAACATGGGTGCATACGCAGGCTGTAAAAAAACTGGGAATACTGGAATACATTCTGGTAACCCCTTCCCATCATAGAGTACATCATGCCTGCAACATCAAATATTTGGACAGGAATATGGGCATGTGCCTCATCATCTGGGATAAAATATTCGGAACCTTCGAAAAGGAAGACCCGGATGTACCCGTAAAGTATGGAATCTATCCAAAAATGCCAGACTATAAGCCAGATACCGTTCTTCTTTATGAATGGAGAGAGATCTGGAAAGACATCAGGCAGCCGGGACTGAAATTTTCCGATCGGATCAATTATATTTTTAATTCTCCAGGCTGGAGACATGACGGTACGGGAAAAACAGTAAGACAATATCAGAAAGATTATTTAAAAAAACAAACTAAAAAGCTGGAATAAAAGCAAAAAATAAAATCAACCTGACAATTTGCAATAGATACGCTGTCTTTATTTAGCCACAAAAGGCACAAACGTTTTTAACATTTAAATTTATTGAAGCAATAACGCACATCGGCAAAAAACACGCTTAAGTTTTATCTAAATCTTTGATGACCAAAAATCTGCTTGATCTGCGGGAGAAAATTTTTAACCATTAAAGCATTTTTAAGTTGTTAAGAATATTAAGGAGAGTTTCACATTAAAGAGGTGCAATCTGAAAATATGTTCAGTCTTTTCCAGTTTCCTAACAAACCCCTATTTTTGCCTTATGAAAAAGCTCCTTCTTTTTACTGCCCTTATTATTTTTCAATTCTCATTTTCACAGCAGACGGAATTTTTAAAAATTAGAAAATACAGAATCGGTTACTTAGATGATAAAATCAAGGAAACATCAGGGCTGAATATTTTCAATGGAAAACTGTATACGTTCAATGACAGCGGTAATGCTCCGGAACTTTTTGAACTGGATGAAACTTCGGGCGATATCAAAAATACATTCACAATCAATGCTAAAAATAAAGACTGGGAGGCTTTGACTAATGATGGAAAGAACTTTTATATTGGAGACATAGGGAATAACGGAGGAATAAGAAGAGATCTGGAAATCTATAAATTACCTTTTGAAAACGGTGATATAAAGAATGATTCCATTACGAAAATATCATTCTATTATCCGGAACAGACAGAATTCATCCCAAAATACACAGATAATGATTTTGATGCAGAGGCCATGATCTATCTGAACGGAAAGCTGCACCTGTTTACCAAAGAATGGAAATCAAAATCAACTTCTCATTACATCATTGATCCTCAATTATCTGAAAAGCAGAAAGCAGAAAAAACAGAATCTTACAAAACCAACTTTGTGGTAACCGATGCTGCTTATTTTAACAGAAAGCTTTATCTGGTAGGCTATACCAAAAAAACGGAAGTCTTTCTCAATGTTTTTACAGAAACGGAATCCGGCATATTTTTTAAAGAACCCCCAAAACATTATTATCTGGGCAGTGCTTTGGCAATAGGACAGATTGAAGGCATTGCTGTTAATGAGTCGGGAATCTATATTTCAGGAGAAAAATTCAGGTCTGGATTGGGAAGTGCACAGCCGTCCCTCTATTTTATTCCAAATGAAGAACTCAAAGATTAATTTTGTCCTGAAATTGCTTGAAAACAATTATCTTTGTGAGAATTAATTAGTATTTACCTTTCATTCAACAGATTTTGGCAAACATCGTAGAAGAAATCAAACGACCGATCAATGAGGAAATGAAACTTTTCGAACAGAAGTTTTATGAATCGATGCAGAGCAAAGTGCCTTTATTGGATAAAGTAACCCGTTTTATTGTTACTACTAAAGGAAAACAGATGCGTCCTATGTTCGTATTCCTTTGCGCAAAGCTGATAGGTGATGTCAATGAAAAAACCTACCGCGGAGCCTCCATGATAGAGTTGATCCATACCGCAACTCTGGTACACGATGATGTGGTGGATGAAAGTTTCAAAAGACGTAATTTCTTTTCCATCAATGCTTTATGGAAAAATAAAATTGCTGTTTTAGTAGGAGATTATCTTTTGTCAAAATCCGTATTGCTTTCTACAGACCATAAAGATTACGATCTTTTAGGAGTGATTTCCAGAACAATCCGCGAAATGTCAGAAGGTGAGCTTCTCCAGCTGGAAAAGGCCCGAAAACTGGACATTACAGAAGATGTTTACTATGAAATTATCCGTCAGAAAACAGCTACTCTTATTGCTGCCTGCTGTGAAATTGGGGTTTTATCCAATGATGCGGATGAAACTCTGGCTAAAAAGATGATGAACTTCGGTACGTATACCGGGATGGCTTTCCAGATCAAGGATGACCTTTTCGATTATCTGAGTTCCAACGTCATCGGAAAGCCTGTAGGAATTGATATCAAGGAGCAAAAAATGACCCTTCCTTTGATTCATACTTTAAAAATGGCCAGTGAAAAAGAACGTAAATACTACTTCAATACCATCAAGCGTTACAATAACGATCCGAAACGCGTTAAGGAGCTTATAGACTTTGTCAAAAATTCCGGAGGCATGGATTACGCCATAAAAGTAATGAAAGATTTTCAGCAGAAAGCCAAAGATATCCTGGAAGAATTTCCGGATTCTGAAGCCAGGAGATCATTACACAGTATGCTTGATTACGTAATTGAAAGAAAATTCTAGGTATTTAGAATTAATGATAAAAAAAGGGATGTAGCACTACATCCCTTTTTATTTTTAAGGTTAAATCTTTTGTACCGTAACGTTGGTTACGTTTCCGCTTCCCGTACTTCCGGTTTCAGTAGACAAAACTGTACAGTTTTGATTAGGAGCAGCTGTAAAACGGATCTGGTAGCCTGCCGTTGGTATTACCAGCACAGTGGTATAGTTCATCAGTTCTCCTACCGTTGCAGTGGTTGCTGTTGCATTATAATGGCTTCCTCTTCCCAGATAATTGGCATCCGGATTAGGTCTTACCCCAACCAGTAGCTGAGTTCCGGCCGGAGCACTCGCAAAGCTTGCCTGTAGCGTAACCAGATAATTTCCGGGTTGATTGAAAGTTAATACACCGGTGGTTGTATTGTAAGAATAGAACGGTGAAGTTGCCAAAGGAGAAGAAAACAATAAAGTAGCAATCGTGCTTGATGTCAAATTCTGATTGGCTGCCAGACGGGCATGGAATAATGAATAAGCAGTAAAGTCTATTGTTTTTAATACACCATTTGCATCAGCCACAACAACTCTGTCTGTTCCTCCTACTCCAATATTTGAATTAATGTTTCGGATCCTTGCATTTCCTGAGGCTACATCGAGCTTATCAGTTGGGGTCGTAGTCCCAATACCAACATTAGCAGTACTCGTTACAACAAAATCATTAGCTTGCTGTGCAGCGGAGGGTGTGCCAGATAATGGATTGTCTTTTGCTGCATCAATATGGAAGCTGGCTTGGGGATTGTTTGTGTTTATGCCTACTTGTGCATAGATAATGCTTGACATTAAAAAAACGCCAAGAAGCGAAATAATTTTTTTTTTCATTTGATTTAATTTTTTTTCTTTTGTGTGTTAAAGTTACATAACTTTCCATTTCATTTATCAATTTTTATACCATTATAGAAAGAATAATTAACGATATGATAATTTTGAGTGTTTTAGAAGAAGAATATTACAGATTACATAAAAAAATATCTCTTTTATTTGATTTAATTTATACAACAGCTCCTCTTATTATTTACTATAATAAGAACAAACTAGTGATTTATTTATCAAAAGAAAATGAATTTTTTGAAAAATGGAATGATAAGATTATAGATTTAATCAATTATTTTTACAGTCACAATAATAACTGCTAAAACAATACAAAATAAAGCGATTAAAAATAGATAATCCGCAATGGTCTCATATTTATTTTCTTGCTTTTGGCTTTTGGTACGGATCGCCATAAATGAAAAAAAGCAGCTGCAGGAAAATAGCAGGCATGCTATACCGGCAAACTCATCAAGATGTGTATTCCCACTGATTTTAGTGATTTTCAGCGAGGTAATGATAATCAGGGAAAAACCTAAAAGATTGCTGGATGCATTCAGGATGTGAGTTGACTTTTTTTCCATCGTTTACAATTTTTTTACAATATAAAACACAATTCTTTTATTATCAAATTTTTAAAAAAGATTATTGAAAATTAAAATTAATTTAAAAATTGTATATTAGCGGCATACTTGAAGAATAAAAACTTTTATATCTAGCTATGCAGACAACCTATATTGAAACACAGCAAATTTCTTTCCAGGACTTTAAAAACCAGATACTTGAAGACTACAGGTTAGGAAAGATATCACGTGAGATGTCTTATCTTGGAAGAAGAGAAGTGCTAACAGGAAAAGCTAAATTCGGAATTTTTGGGGATGGTAAGGAGCTTCCTCAGCTGGCAATGGCGAAAGTTTTCAGAAATGGCGACTTCCGTTCAGGATATTACAGGGATCAGACTTTTGCATTGGCAGTACATGCTTTAACGGTTGAAAGTTTTTTCGCTCAGTTGTATGCAGATACAAGCGTTGAAAGAGAGCCGGCATCAGCTGGAAGACAGATGAACGGGCACTTTGCCACAAGAAGTTTAAATGAAGACGGAAGCTGGAAAGACCTTACGGCACAAAAAAATATCTCTTCCGATATTTCTCCTACAGCGGGACAGATGCCAAGGCTTTTAGGATTGGCCCAAGCTTCTAAAGTGTATAAAAGTGTAAAATTCGACGGTTCTGAGAAGTTTTCAAAAGGAGGAAATGAAATTGCTTTCGGTACTATTGGAGATGCTTCTACAGCAGAAGGACATTTCTGGGAAACATTGAATGCAGCCTGTGCGCTTCAGGTTCCAATGATTGTTTCTATCTGGGACGACGGGTACGGAATTTCAGTTCCAACCAGAAACCAGAGAGCAAAAGCAGATATTGCTGAAATGCTAAGCGGTTTTCAGAGAAAAGAAGGTGAAAACCAGGGTTGCGAGATCATTCAGGTAAAAGCATGGGATTATCCTTCACTATTGGATGCTTATGCCAGAGCTGAACATTTTGCCAGAACAGAAAGTATTCCGGTTGTGGTTCATGTTATTGAGGTTACACAGCCTCAGGGGCACTCAACCTCAGGATCTCATGAAAGATATAAAAATGAAGAACGTCTTTCCTGGGAGGCAGATTTTGACGGTATGGTGAAATTCAAAGAATGGATCCTGAATTATTCCATCGAAATCGAAGGAAAAGAAGAAATTATTGCTTCAGCAGAAGAATTGGATGCGATAGATGAAGAAGCTAAGAAAATAGTAAAAGCAGGTCAGAAAAATGCCTGGGATAATTACCAGAAAACCATTACAGATTTAGTTCAGTCTGTTCTTCCATTAGTTGAAAACCTTAAAGGTCAGAATGCTGAAATCGAAGGATATATTGCTCAGTTCAATAAATTGGTTTCCAAAGCTAAAAAAGATATTTT
Source organism: Chryseobacterium lathyri (assembly GCF_019970085.1). Lineage (NCBI taxonomy): Bacteria > Pseudomonadati > Bacteroidota > Flavobacteriia > Flavobacteriales > Weeksellaceae > Chryseobacterium > Chryseobacterium lathyri. Next base: position 223,354 of record NZ_JAHXYG010000003.1, read on the forward strand.
CCACCTGACAAGAAAAGCTTTACTGGCTACAAGAGGAACTAGTTCTGCAGAAAGAACCCAATTGATGCAGAAGTACAATGAAGTTTTTGAAATAGAAAAAGATAACTATTCTTCCCACTTATATTCCCAGTCTCAGTGGAAAGCTGAAAATGTGAAGGAGATAAAGCCTGTTTTCTCAGAAAATTCTGAAGAAGTAGACGGAAGAGTCGTGGTAAGAAATAATTTTGATAAAATTTTCGAAAAATATCCTGAAACTTTAGTGTTTGGTGAAGATGCCGGAAATATCGGCGACGTGAACCAGGGATTAGAAGGAATGCAGGAAAAATACGGCGAAGTACGTGTAGCAGATACCGGAATCCGTGAAGCTACCATTCTTGGTCAGGGTATCGGTATGGCAATGAGAGGTCTGAGACCTATCGCTGAAATCCAGTATTTAGATTATATTTTATACTGTTTACAGGGAATGAGTGATGACCTGGCGACGGTTCAGTACAGAACAAAAGGCGGTCAGAAAGCTCCGGTGATTATCAGAACAAGAGGTCACAGACTGGAAGGGGTTTGGCATTCAGGTTCTCCGATGGCGGGAATTCTGAACCTTTCTAAAGGAATCCTGGTATTGGTACCGAGAAACTTAACGAAAGCGGCTGGTTTCTACAATACCATGCTTCAAAGTGATGATCCTGCGGTGATCGTTGAATGTCTGAACGGATACCGATTAAAAGAAAAGCAGCCTGATAACTTAGGTGAATTCACTGTTCCTGTAGGGAAAATTGAAGTGACCAAAGAAGGAAAAGATGTTACATTGGTGACTTACGGTTCTACATGGAGAATTGTAATGGATGCAGCAGAACAATTGGAGAAACTGGGAATCTCTGCGGAAGTTATTGACGTTCAGTCATTAATTCCATTTGATTTAACGAATGAAATTGCTGAAAGCGTGAAGAGAACCAACAGATTGGTCGTGATTGATGAAGATGTGGAAGGAGGTACCTCGGCATTTATTCTTCAACAGATTCTTGAAAAGCAGAAAGCATTCAGATACCTGGATTCAGATCCGTTGACAATTGCAGCTAACGATCACAGACCTGCTTATGCAAGTGACGGAGATTATTTCAGCAAGCCATCTTCAGATGATATGGTAGAAAGAATCTACGCGATGTTCAATGAAACAAATCCTCAGAAATATCCTGCGATATTTTAATTGGGATTTTAGATAAAATTAAGCCGCTTTCAGAACTTCTGGAAGCGGTTTTTTATTTAACACATTGGATTTTAGACTAAATTATCAAACTTTGGCCTCCTTTCTGTTTTCCTTATCCAATAAACTACAGTTTTTTTCAGAATTAAAATTTTCAGTAGTAAATTTCGCCTCCCATTCTTCCAGTAAATACAAAATCGGCAGCAAGGCCAATCCCTTTTCTGTCAATGAATATTCAACTCTCGGAGGCAGCTCTTTAAACTCTTCACGAATAACCAATCCGTCACTTTCCATCTCTCTTAACTGGTCCGTAAGAACTTTTCTGGAAATCACATTAATTCGTACAGCTAGTTCCCCGAAACGTAGCTTACGGTCTTTAATCACCAAAACAATGATCGGTTTCCACTTGCTTCCTAGCGCAGACATTGCTTTGCCTAGAGGACAGCTATATTTCATCAGTTCATTCTTTACCATGCGTTACTTTTATGTTACTAATGTAAGTTACTGCGAAGTTACCACTATTTTTTTGATAAAAGATACAAAAACAAACTATTATTAGTTACTTTGTGTAACAATTATAAAATATCAATTTAAAAATGAGCACAGAATCATTATTTAAACCGTTTGTTTACAAAAACCTGGAACTTAAAAACAGAATCGTAATGGCTCCTATGACCAGAGCCCAGTCTGATAATGGAGTTCCTACCCAAAATATCGCTGAGTATTACGCAAGAAGAGCTGCTTCAGAAGTTGGATTAATTCTTTCTGAAGGAACCGTGATCAAAAGACCATCCTCAAAAAATATGCAGAACATCCCGGACTTTTACGGGGATGAAGCATTGGCAGGCTGGAAAAATGTGATCAATGCCGTTCATCAGAATGGTGGCAAAATGGGACCGCAGATCTGGCATGTAGGAGATACAAGAATGTCTGAAGATTATCCGCTGGCACCCATGGAGAAAGCTTCAACAATGACTTTGGAAGATATTCAGGATACCATTGCACAGTTTGCTGCTTCTGCAAAATCTGCAAAAGATTTAGGTTTTGATGTCGTTGAGGTTCATGGAGCACATGGCTATCTTATTGATCAGTTCTTTTGGGAAGTAACCAATACAAGAACCGATGAATATGGAGGTAAAACAATCAAAGAAAGAAACCGTTTTGCAGTAGATGTGATTAAAGCCATCAGAGCTGCAGTAGGAGAGGATTTTACTATTATTCTCCGTCTTTCACAATGGAAACAACAGGATTACAGCAGCAGATTGAGCAATAACCCAACAGAAATGGAAGAATGGTTACTGCCATTAAAAGAAGCCGGAGTAGATATTTTCCATTGCTCACAACGTCGTTTCTGGGAACCGGAATTTGAAGGTTCAGATTTAAATTTTGCAGGTTGGGCTAAAAAAATTACAGGACAGCCGACGATCACTGTAGGTTCTGTAGGACTGAAAGGAGATTTCATGAGTGCTTTCGCAGGGCAGGGAACTGAAAAAACTGACCTGACCGACCTGATCAGAAGACTGGATAATGAAGAATTTGATCTGGTTGCGGTAGGACGTGCACTTTTACAGGACCCTCAATGGGTTCAGAAAATAAAAACCGGAAATACAGAAGAGCTTCTTGACTTTTCAGCAGAAAGCATGGCGAAATTGTATTAAGATGGCAATAGTGAATGGTCAATTTTGCTTCGCAAGTGAATAGAATTAACAGTTCACTTAATTTCAGCGAAAATAAAAATTGACAGCGAAGCGAATTCACTATTCACCATTCACAAATTATATTTTTCTTTATTTTTATATTAAATTTTTCACCTATTTATTTAAAGAAACCCGCTTTCAGAATTTCTGAAAGAGGGTTTTGATTGTTCTTAATCCGGGCATTCCATAGTATCTGAAATACATTTCCAGTAAGATGGAAAACCATTTTTAGGAGGAATATAGCATGCTGTTGTTCCTGTAGGACAATCAGGTGCATTTCCACCGTTAATTTTCTTTAAATCAGATTTTGTTAATTTTTTTAAATTTTTCATATGGTAATAATTTGTTGGATAATAAAAGTATACTATTTTCACTAAATAGCGAAATAGTATGTAAATAAATATTACCATCCATAAAAAATAACCGCGCTCCAATATTTTGGAGCGCAGTTTTAACAGATTTAAATATCTAAAATTACCGTAATGACCGGTAACAGTGATTGTTGATTATAAACCGATGTTCTTTGTAGGCTTTAGCTGCTTAAGAATGCTTTTTGGAACGGCATTCTTGTGTACTAAGATAGCCGTTGATTTGTATTCTACATACGGTCTTGTTACATACAGATAACCCTCAAAATCATTGGTTACACCCCAGGAATTTTTAACCATATAATATTCCTTACCCGTCTGATCTTTTGCCAATCCTACGATATGCATACCGTGGTCATCTGTTGTAGAAAGGTTATTAAGAGATTTCTGACGCATATCCTCCGTAATGGTTTTATCTTTTTTAGGCTCAGTGAACAAAGTCTGCTTGTTTTCAGCAGTAATCTGGCTCAGATCCATGTCCGGAACGTAAGCCACTCCGTTTTTGTAGGAAAAATAAGGTTCGGAAACATCCGTTGCCCATCCCACAGAATATCCTTTGTTCACGGCGTTATCAATAATAGCTGTAAGATCTTTCATCGGAACATTCCAGTCAGAATCATGGCTCCAGTTATCAGGAATCGGAACTACAAATTTTTGGTAATATGGATAATCCTTATAAGAAGAAATCTCGATATAATCTTCAGGGTTGATCCCTACAACTTCTTTAGCGAATGTTTTAGGAGTGTAATTTTTTCCTTCATACGTAAAGTTAGCCGGAACTTTTCCAAGGTATTCATCCAGAATGGCATCTACGGAATCCATCCAGTTATCTGTAAGCCGTGCTTTTGATCCTGCCTGAACAAGACTGTCTAAAACAGGCTTCAGTTTACCCTGCATTTCCTTAAAATTATTAAGGGTCTGTCCCGATTTTAGACCTGTATAAACATCCTGAGGAACAGCACCATATTTTTTGTACATGTTTACCACATCGTGCAGCTCACCGCCGTCTCCCCAGCTGATCGCTCCGTTATTCAGTACATATAGTTTAGCTTTATCGTGGTAAGAATTTCTTGCTGTGAAAATTTCAGCAAGGTCTACAGGTTTTTTACCCATTCTCTGCATTTCGGATTCAAGAAAAGAATTTCCTGAGTAGCTCCAGCAGGTTCCTGATGAACCCTGGTTCTTTACTGAAGTAGCTCCTACGTCTTTTAACGCTGTGAACTGAAAATTAGCATTTTGAGATTGATTGTTTTTTAATTTGTTGATCAAGTCATCTTGGGCAAACATCATACTTCCTGCAGACAAAACAAAAAGTAATGAGGCAATTTTGGTATTTTTCATTACTATAAAAAGATTATTTATATGAATAGTCGTTCATATTAAAGATTTGTTACAAAGGGAAAAGTTAAATTTGTAAGTGAAAATTTGAATAAAAAGTTCAAAGTAAATAATTAATTTGTCAATCAATTTATTAAGTATTTTGCTTTTATTAAAAAAAGATCTAAATGTTTCCAACCCATTCAACAGTTTATGCATCTATTACAGTATAAAGCCTGACTATGGAAAAAGAATTACTAATAGAATGCCAGCGTAACAGCCGGAGTGCCCAGCGGAAGATCTACGAGAAAATGGCGGGCAGGCTGTATTCAGTCTGCAGACGCTATCTGAAAAATGATGAAGATATTGAAGAAGTATTGGCCGATACTTTTTACAAAATATTCACCAAGATCACCCAGCTTCAGAATCTGGACACCTTTGAAGGATGGGCTAAAAAAATTGCAGTCAATGAATGCCTTCAGAAATTGAGAGCTACCAAAGCTCAATTCGTCTCTATGGATGACGGTTTTGCAGAAACATCCGGAACCTTATCAGAAAGCATTTCATTTGAGAAAGATATTCTGAGCCTGCTGAATTTTCTTCCCGAAGGCTGCAGAGCGATTTTCAATCTGTTTGCCATTGAGGGGTATCCCCATAAAGAAATTGCTTCCATGCTCTCGATAAGCGAAGGGACTTCTAAATCCCAGCTCAATTTTGCAAGAAAAAAACTACAGGAACTTTTAGTCAATCAGAACATTTAAACTTTAGGAAAATGGAAAATAATCACGACATAGATAAAAGATTCAATGATGCTTCTAAGCTTTCAGAAGAACCGGCTGTTTTTCAGGGTTTTGATAAAGTTTGGGCGAAGGTTGAAGAAAAATTGGATACAATAGAAGAAAAAAAGAGAATATTACCGGTTTGGTTTCCTTATGGAGTTGCAGCCAGCTTAATTCTTGGTTTGGGAGCACTTTATTTTATCGGCAAAAATGGAACTGTTGAAAATTCAGCTCCTTTAATGGTAGAAAACAGTACTGAAATACATCCTGAAAAAAAGAACATTTATACAGTAGACAGCACAGTTAAATCAAATATTGAAAAGGAAATTGAAATCTCAAAATCATCACAGAAAGCCCTTTCTGTCGCAAAAGATGAAGCTATTAAAGTCCCGAACAACAAGAGTGAAACCTTAGCTGTTAATAAGAATGAGGAGAGGTATGCTTTAGGAAAAAATGCTTACTCAACAGATGAATATTATATTAAAAAGAAAGAAGCTAATAATGGTACTATTGCACCGGGAAAAGGAGGAAAGTGGAAAGATACTTTACAGACGCAGAATATTGAAGAAGTTGTTGTAACAGGATTTGCGCCTAAAAAAGTACAGGCTTATACCTCAAGTGCTGTTAGCGTACAGTCAAATTATATTGCATCAAATACTGTTTCCCAAGCACTTCAGGGAAGTGTAATGGGAGTCCAGATTCAGGCTTATGGAACTAAGCGGAGAAAAAATGATCAGATTGCTAATAAAATGAATGCAATCAATAATGCTTTTTCAGGTAATAATCAAATAAGCATAAGAGGTGCAGCAAGTTTAAAAGGGACAAACGAACCATTATTTGTGGTTAACGGTGAAATAGTACAGCGTGATTATTTCAATGCATTGAATCCCAAAAAGATTGAAAGTGTGGAAGTGGTAAAAGGAGCTGGTGCATCAGCTTTGTACGGGAGCAGGGGAGTGAACGGAGTTATTGTAATAAAGACCAAAAGGCTTTCCAGAAAGGAGAAAAGAAGGATGGAGGAAATACAGAAAACAATCAGCCAATACAAACAGAATGTTTTCGATAATGAAGGCTATGATGCATTTGAAGAAAACCCATTTGAGCTCACCAAAAACCAGCCGCTGTCAACTTTTTCTATTGACGTGGATAATGCAGCCTATTCCAATATCAGAAGAATGATCAATAATGGACAAACCGTAGATAAAAACGCGGTAAGGGTTGAAGAAATGATCAATTATTTTAAATACAGCTATCCTCAGCCGAAAAATAACGAGCCGTTTTCCATTAATACAGAATATGGCAATGCACCCTGGAATCCAACCCATAAACTTTTAAAAATAGGTCTTCAGGGAAAGAATATTGCTATGGATAAAGTTCCCGCATCTAATCTCGTATTCCTGATAGATGTTTCTGGATCAATGAATGAACCGAATAAGCTGCCACTCCTGAAATCCTCTTTCAAAGTACTTCTGGACCAGCTCAGACCTGAAGATAAGGTTGGGATTGTAGTGTATGCTGGAAGTGCAGGTATGGTTCTGCCACCGATTTCTGCCAGAGAGAAAGAAAAAATAGTTCTTGCACTGGACAATCTTCAGGCAGGAGGAAGCACGGCAGGCGGTGCAGGAATTGAGCTTGCCTATAAGCTAGCGCAAGAAAATTTCATTAAAAACGGTAACAACCGGGTAATTATAGCTACAGATGGAGATTTTAACGTTGGTGCTTCTTCCACTTCAGATATTAAAACTTTGATTGAAGAAAAAAGAAAATCCGGAGTTTTTCTGACTTGCCTGGGCTTTGGAATGGGTAATTATAAAGATAATACGCTTGAAACCCTAGCTGATAAAGGAAACGGGAATTATGCTTACATTGACAATCTTCAGGAAGCCAATAAATTCCTGGGAAAAGAATTTGCAGGAAGCATATATACGATTGCAAAAGATGTAAAGATCCAGATTGAGTTTAACCCTAAATATGTGAGTTCCTACCGCCTCATTGGCTATGAAAACAGAAAATTGAGAAATGAAGATTTTACCAATGATAAAATTGATGCCGGGGAATTGGGAAGCGGACATACGGTAACAGCTTTATATGAAGTGATTCCTGCTGGTGTGAAATCTGAGTTTCTGCCTGAAGAGAATAAACTAAGATATAACAAGACTTCTTCTTCTGAGGATTTTAGTGATGAACTGGCAACTATTAAATTCCGTTACAAGAAACCAGACGGAAATGGCAGTACAGAAATAGTGAAGACTGTGAAAAATACGGATCATTCTACAAGCCCAGATTTTAAATTTGCATCATCTGTCGCATGGTTTGGATTGGTCTTGAGAGATTCAAAATTAATAAGCAAAAAAGACCTTAATGATATCGAAACACTTGCCAGAGAAGGAAAAAATAAAGATGAAGAAGGGTACAGATCCGAATTTATAAGACTTATTGAGAGTTATAAAGTGATTCCAAAATAATTTAAAAATAATATGCTGAATAACTTCTAGAGGTCGAGAATTGGATTTTAACAAAATTTTAAGGTATTTAACAGAAATTAAATATATTTTGATAATTTCACAGCTACTAAAAAAATATGATGAAAAAAATTAGTACTGCAATAGTAATTCTGGTATTGTTAGGAAACTGTACCACAAATAAAGTATCTACAGCTGAAAATAATTCTAAACCTTTAAGCATAAGGAAAGATAAAGATCAGGACGGTGTTCCCAATAAATTAGACCAATGTCCTGAAATTGCAGGCCCTGTGGAAAATAATGGCTGCCCGTAGCCTGAAACTGATGGTGACGGGGTTTTAGATAAAGACGACGCCTGTCCTACCGCAGCCGGGCCAGCAGAAAATAATGGCTGTCCTTGGCCGGATACCGATGGTGATGGTATATTGGATAAAGATGATGCCTGTCCTACAGTTCCGGGAATGCCTGAATATAATGGCTGCCCGAAGCCTAAAAGACAAACTGCTATGGAAGTCTCATCAGAAAGCATTATTACGGAAAGTTCGTATCGAAGGAAATCTTTTGATACGAATGAGAAAGTTTATAATAAAATAAATTATGCGGGTAAAAAAGGAACGAAAAAGCAAATAGATTATGATGATGAAGAGTATGCGTCCTTAGTTGAGAATCCTTTTGAATTGACGGTAAGTCAGCCGGTATCTACTTTTTCTATTGATGTTGATAATGCATCCTATTCTAATATCAGAAGAATGATTAATGGTGGAGATAATGTAGATAAAAATGCAGTAAGGGTAGAAGAAATGATGAATTATTTCAGATATGATTATCCTCAGCCTGAAAGTAAAAAACCATTTTCGATCAATACAGAATACAGTGATTCACCCTGGAATCCTGATCATAAACTTTTAAAAATAGGTCTTCAGGGAAAAAATATCCCGCTGGATAATCTTCCTAATTCCAATCTGGTATTTCTTATTGATGTTTCCGGTTCTATGAATGAAGCTAATAAATTACCATTACTGAAATCTTCTCTAAAAGTACTTTTAAATCAATTGAGACCTCAGGATAAAGTGGGGATTGTAGTATATGCAGGAAGTGCAGGAATGGTTTTAGCTCCTACTTCGGCTAAAGAAAAAGATAAGATAATAGAAGCCTTAGATAAGCTTGATGCGGGAGGAAGTACAGCAGGCGGCGCAGGAATAGAACTTGCCTATCAATTGGCACAGGAGAACTTCATAAAAGGAGGAAATAATAGAGTTGTTTTAGCTACAGATGGTGATTTTAACGTTGGAGTATCCTCTTCTGCAGGTCTTGAAACTTTAATTGAAGAAAAAAGAAAATCAGGAGTTTTTCTTACCTGTCTGGGTTACGGAATGGGAAATTACAAGGATAATAGACTGGAAACTTTGGCAGATAAAGGAAATGGTAATTATGCTTATATAGATAATATGCAGGAGGCCAATAAATTTCTGGGAAGGGAATTTGCAGGTAGCATGTTCGCAATTGCAAAAGATGTTAAGATCCAAATTGAGTTTAATCCTGAATATGTAAAATCTTACAGACTAATTGGCTATGAAAATAGAAAACTGAGGAATGAGGATTTTAAAAATGATAAAATTGATGCCGGAGAACTAGGGAGTGGCCATACATTAACTGCTTTGTATGAGATAATTCCTAAAAATGTTAAATCAGCATTTGCGCCTAAAGAAAGCAAATTAAAATACACAAAAACCTTAAATTCTCAAAATTTCGGAGACGAAATGGCAACAGTTAAATTCCGGTATAAAAAACCGGATGAAGATAGAAGTGTTGAGATCATTCAGGTTGTGAAAAATTCTGATGAGCCTATTACATCTGCAAGTCCTGATTTTAAATTTGCATCATCTGTCGCATGGTTTGGATTGGTTTTGAGAGATTCAAAATTAATAAGCAAAAAAGACCTTAATGATATCGAAATACTTGCCAGAGAAGGAAAAAATAAAGATGAAGAAGGGTACAGATCCGAATTTATAAGATTGGTTGAAACGTATAAAACCATTCAAAAATAGCTTTAAAACAGACATTATTTTAAATGTCTGTTTTATTTTAAATTTAATTTTCAAAAATTATTGAAAATTCAAAAAATATAATTACATTTGTTATAGAAATTGAAAATGGAGAAACAAATGAAACTTTCGGAAGCAAAAGAAAAGTATATCCAGACTTGGGGAACATTCGCGACAAACTGGGGAATTAACCGTACGATGGCGCAGGTTCATGCATTGCTTTTGGCCACTGGAAAACCGCTTTCCACCGATGAAGTAATGGAACAGCTGGAAATTTCAAGAGGGAATGCCAATATGAATCTCAGGGCATTGATTGACTGGGGAATTGTAAGAAAAGAATTTATAAAAGGTGACCGTAAAGAGTATTTTGTAGCAGAAAAAGATGTTTGGTACCTGTTCAAACAGATTACAAAAGAAAGGAGGAAAAGGGAAATAGAACCTGTCATTGCTTTTCTGGAAGAATTAAAGAACATAGAGGATAATGATTCTCAGGAAGCGAAAGAGTTTGTAAAGCTGATGGATGATTTCAGTTCCGTAACGGGAAAAATCAACAATATTATGGATATGGCAATCAAAAGTGATGATCACTGGCTGGTAGGTAAAATTACCAATCTGCTAAAATAGAAAAGGACACCATCCTTTTTTATTTGAATTTTATTTTCAAAAATTACTGAAAATACAATACATATAAAATGTTCAATATATTTTCATACATCATTTTTCTTACGGTGAGTTTTTACATCACCATAGATGTAGGACGGAGATGTTTTCAGGCCGGAAAGTCCTACCTGGAATATCTTCTTCATGATAAAGGAATGTGCCTTACGATCAACAGGATACTTCTCGGATGCTATTATTTGGTAAACCTGGGATATATTGCTGTCAACATCGCATTCTGGGACAAAGTCGGTTCTGTAGAAGAACTTATTTCAGTGACGGCAGTCCGTATAGGATACATAGCTTTAATCCTTTGTGTACTGCATTATATGAACATTTTTACCCTTTACTTCTTAAAAAATAAACTAACCTTAAAATAATACAGTTATGAACACAACAGTTTTAACTACCGCAACGTACAATTTTTCAGCGTACATGATCTATCTTCCAATTGTCATTGCTCTTACCGTATTCGTATCCCAGTTTCTGTTCAAAAATTCAAAAACATTCATGATTGATATTTTTCACCAGAAAGAAGACATTGCAATGGCTACAAACTCTCTCTTTAAGATTGGATTTTATCTCCTGAACATCGGATTTGCCTTATGTATCATTGAGTTTTTTCAGATTGAATCCGTAGAAAGACTGGTTGTTGCCTTAAGTAGAAAGATCGGTGGATTTTCCATCTATCTCGGAATTATGATGCTATTGAACTTATTGCTATTCTTAAAAGGCCGTAAACACGCTATGAACAAAGAAAAACTTATAGAAAATGAAGACACTGATATTTAAAATTTGGATGTATCTCACTTTCAGATCTTCCAACAAAAGAACCAGAGGAGATTTTTTAACCTTTTAAAATTAATGATGAAAACCTTTGCAAAATACGACCTCTATATTCAGCTATTGATTTTAATTATAGGAATTATCTCAATCTTTACAATGGATAATTCTTTTATTGGAGGACTGTCATTTCACTTTATGGTAGGGATTTCTCAACTAATAAGCTATATAATCAAGCTTTTTTTAAAGGAAGAAAAATCTATACTTTTCATTATTTACGGAGTATTTATTATGCCTATCTGGATTTCTCTATTATTACTTATCCTTTTTAAATCGCAGGCATATAATTTGTTGATAGCGATCCCATTTTTCGGACTTTATTATAGCCCAATTTTAGCTCTGGTTTATATTTTCGATACTTATAAATTCTATCAATATCAAAAATAAATATCTTCCAAACCTTGTATCTATACCCCGAACCTAAAAACTTAAGAATGACTACAATATATTTAGAAACCCTGATCAAAGCAGATATTCACAAAGTTTTCGACTTGGCCAGGGATATTGACCTGCATCAGAAATCAACCGAAAAAACCAATGAAAAGGCAATAGCAGGAAGAACGTCCGGCCTTATTGAAGAAAATGAAACCGTAACATGGAGAGCCAGGCATTTAGGAATTGATCAGACATTGACAACCAAAATCATCAGTATGCAAAAAAACGTCCAGTTTACGGATATCATGCTTAAAGGAGCTTTTACATTGATGATTTCTGTAAAGCCGTTGAATGGATCATTAACTATGAGAATATATCAAGGATTGTCAATGTAACCGCTCCCAATCCTTTGTCTACAAAGATCTTATGACAAAGATGAGAAAAAATCTCAAAATTTCTTTTGGGTTGAATGCTCCGGTACGGCAGCTGGAAATGGCTTCCCTCTTTTTGAATATGGAAACTGAACTTTTATTGAAAAGAAGAAATGAACTGGATAAAGCGCTGCAGCATTTATTGAAAAATTAAGGTTTGCTGATTAGTGGCAGGATGTTTAATTTAGCAAAAACGAACGTCAAATGCTCATTAAACAGAAAACAAAAACCTTTTTTCTTTCATCTTTTCTTATTTCTTCTGCTTTCTTTTCACAGGCTCATAATGTATCTGCAGGCTATCAGAAGCCGGATGATCCGCTTGTTGTTCAGAATCTGGAGCAGTGGCAGGATCTGAAATTCGGGCTGTTTATGCATTGGGGGACCTACAGCCAATGGGGAATTGTGGAAAGCTGGAGCTTATGCCCTGAAGACGAGTCCTGGACCCAGAGAAGGCCTGAACATGGGAAATCTTACAATGAGTATGTCAAGAACTATGAAAACCTTCAGACTACCTTTAATCCCACAGGATTTAACCCTCAAAAATGGGCAGATGCAGCAAAGAAAGCAGGAATGAAATACGTGGTTTTCACCACAAAGCATCATGACGGTTTTGCCATGTTTGACACCAAGGAATCAGACTATAAAGTTACCTCACCAAAAACACCGTTCTCAAAAAATCCTAAAGCAGACGTTACCAAAGAGATTTTCAATACATTCAGAAAAGACGGTTTCAAAATTGGAGCTTATTTTTCAAAGCCCGACTGGCATTCGGAAAACTATTGGTGGCCCTATTTTCCGCCGAAAGATAGAAATGTAAATTACGATCCGAAAAAGTATCCTGAAAGATGGGAAGGCTTTAAAACATTCACTTTTAATCAGCTTAATGAAATTACATCCAACTACGGGAAAATTGATATTCTGTGGCTGGATGGTGGCTGGGTACGGCCTTTTAAAACCATTGATCCGTCTGTGGAATGGCAGAGAACCATCAAAGTAGAGCAGGATATTGATATGGATAAAATTGGAAGCATGGCCAGGAAAAACCAGCCGGGAATCATAGTTGTAGACCGTACCGTACCCGGAAAGTGGGAAAATTATGTGACCCCCGAGCAGGCTGTCCCAGAACATCCTCTTTCCATTCCCTGGGAAAGCTGCATTACGATGGGAGATTCTTTCTCGTATGTTCCCAACGACCATTATAAATCTTCCCAAAAAATTATTGAAACACTCATCAAAATTATCTCCCGGGGTGGAAATTACCTCATGAATATAGCTCCCGGACCCAATGGAGACTACGATCCAGTGGTTTATGAAAGATTAAATGAGATTTCCGGCTGGATGGAGAAAAACCGGTCAGCTGTGTTCGCTACAAGAAGTGCAGCGCCTTATCACAACGGAAACTTCTATTATACCCGGTCTAAAGATGGTAAAACCCTCAATGTTTTTCATATTGATGATCAGAAAGAGTACCAGGCTCCTGATGTACTCACTTTTTCACTGCCGGAAAACTTTAAACCGAAAGCATTGAAAATTCTTGGAATCAGTACAAAACTGACGTGGAAACAGACGGGAACTACAGTAGAGCTGAAGTTGCCGGAAGACAGAAAAAAATTAAAGTATGCCACAGCTATTCAAATGATGAACTAATGAACCTCTATTTTGTTAAAATTACAGTCATTACGCTCGTAAATTCCACATTTCTGTATGCCCAGAAAGAAAAACCTTTATACAAAGATCCGAAACAGCCTGTAGAAGTAAGAGTTCAGGATCTGTTAAAAAGAATGACTCCCGAAGAAAAATTCTGGCAGTGTTTTATGATCCCGGGAGATATGGATAATGTTCCCAAAGACCAGTACAGGCACGGAATCTTTGGCCTTCAGGTCAGTGCCGGAAATCAAGGGGACGGGGCAGCAGGCCAGCTGTTGAAATATAATGCCGGTGAAGATGCGGAAAAGCTCGCGAGAAAAATCAATGCTATTCAAAAATATTTTGTTGAAGAATCCAGACTGGGAATTCCGATCATCCCGTTTGATGAAGCTTTACACGGATTAATGCGGGAGGGAGCAACGGCTTTTCCCCAGGCCATTGGGCTTGCTGCCACATTCAATCCCGAAATGATGAAGCAGGTTTCTTCTGCCATTGCAAAAGAATCAAAATTAAGAGGAATCCGCCAGGTTCTGACCCCGGTAGTGAATCTGGCCAGCGATGTGAGATGGGGACGGACAGAGGAAACGTACGGGGAAGATCCTTTTTTAACCTCTGTGATGGGCGTTGGTTTCGTAAGCTCATTTGAAAACCAGGGACTCATTACCACTCCAAAGCATTTTTTAGCAAATGTAGGAGAAGGCGGAAGAGATTCTTATCCTATTCACTGGAGCAGAAGATATCTTGAAGAAACCCATCTTATTCCCTTTCATACAGCATTTACCTCAGGAAAAAGCAGGTCTGTGATGACCTCCTATAACCTTCTCGACGGAAGGCCTTCGACTGCCAACCATTGGCTGCTCACAGAAAAACTGAAAAAAGAATGGAATTTCAAAGGCTTTGTCATTAGCGATGCCAGTGCTGTAGGAGGGGCCAATGTACTTCATTTTACGGCAAAAGATTATGATGATGCCTCTGCACAGGCTATGAATGCAGGGCTTGACGTAATTTTCCAGACAGAATACAAACATTATCAGCTGTTTATTCCTCCGTTTTTGGATGGACGGATTTCACAGGAAAGGATAGATGATGCGGTAGCAAGGGTTTTAAAGGCAAAATTTGAACTCGGGCTTTTTGAGAATCCTTATATCTCTGACCGGGAAATTCATGAATTGAAAATGATTAATTATAAGTCGTTAGCCGAAAAAGCAGCTCTTGAATCTATTGTGTTGTTACAGAATAATGGGGGAACACTCCCGGTTTCTGCCAATGTTAAAAAAATAGCCGTGATCGGGACAGATGCTGTTGATGCAAGACTTGGCGGTTATTCCGGGCCGGGAAACCATAAAGTAAGTATGCTTGAGGGAATTAAAAACTTCACGAAAGACAAAAATATAGAGATCCTTTATTCAAAAGGTATTACATGGGATCTGAAGGATTTTGCAACGGTTCCTGCCGATCTTTTATCATCTGAAAATCAGAAAGGCTTAAAAGGAAATTATTTTCCAAATACGGGCTTACAGGGAAAGGAGGCTTTTCAAAGGCAGGATGAGCAGATTAATTTCAAATGGACCCTATACTCACCGGATCCTGAAAAACTACAGCCGGACAACTACAGCATCCGGTGGACAGGTCAACTGAAGGCTCCGGGTAATGGAAAATACCAGCTCGGACTGCGTGGAAACGATGGTTTCAGATTATATCTGGACGGAAAATTAATTGTTGATCAATGGGAAAAGCTGGGCTATTCAACAAAAACAGCTGCCATAGATTTTGTGAAAGACCAACAATACAATCTCATTATAGAATTCCGGGAAAGCAGGGGAGAAGCTCATGTTGAGCTGATCTGGAATTATGGTATTGATGATGCTCAGAAAGAATTTAATGAGGCTTTAAAAACTGCAGAAAAGGCAGATCATATCATTGTTGTTGCCGGAATTCATGAAGGAGAGTTTCAGGACCGTTCCTCGCTGAGCCTGCCCGGAAATCAGGAGAAATTTATTCATGAAGTTTCAAAACTGAACAAACCCATAACCGCAATTTTAGTTGGGGGCTCTGCTATCAAAACCACAGCGTGGAAAGATAAAGCAGGAGCCATTCTGGATGTTTGGTATCCGGGAGAAGAGGGCGGAAACGCGGTGGCGAAAATTCTTTTCGGAGCGGAAAATCCTTCAGGGAAATTGCCCATTACCTTTCCGGCCGAAGAAGGGCAGCTGCCATTGACCTACAATCATCATCCGACAGGAAGAGGAAATGATTATTATGATTTGAGTGGTGAGCCATTGTATCCTTTTGGTTTTGGCCTTAGCTATACCACTTTTGAGCTTTCGGATCTGCAGCTTAATCAGTTGAAATATTCTGAAAATGATACTGTTACTGCCCGAATCAACGTCAAAAATACAGGAATAAAAGGCGGAAGTGAAGTCGTTCAGCTGTATGTGAAAGACCTGCTGGCATCAGTTTCAAGACCTGTTATTGAGTTAAAAGGTTTTCAGAAAGTGTATGTAAATCCCGGGGAATCAAAGCAGGTAACCATTAAAATTCCAGTCAAAGAACTCCGGTTTTTAGATGAAAATATGAACTGGACAGTAGAAAAAGGAACTTACAGAATTATGGTCGGAAATTCCTCTAAAAACCTTCCCTTAAAACAGAATATTGAGGTAGAATAATTTCTTATTCAGGATTTATCCTTTTCTAAAGCCTGCTGACAGAAGGTGAATGCAAAGGATAAAAACTCTGGTACGATATATGTAATATGTATTGCAAAACCTGAATGAATTGAATGGATATTAATTAATCATTTTAAAATCATTCTTAAAAGTAAAATGTCATGAAAAAGTTTTTTATATCGACCGTATTGTTATTCGTTTTATCGATGAGTGTGAATGCCCAGAAACGACCACCGGCACCTCCACACCCATCCAAAAGTGAGCTAATCAGCAGTAAATCGCGTGAGCTGGACAAAAAATACAATACAGAAAAGAAACTGATTATGAATCATCCGCTTGCGACAAAAAAGATGAAAAGAGATCAGATGAAAGCTTTAAATGAAAGATACCGGACCGAGAAAAGATTACTTAAAAAACTGTAATCCCGGATCTTTTTAAAATTATACATTAAACTGATAAGAAAGCCGTTTTCACCAGCTGAGAACGGCTTTCTTTATTTTTTTTCTGTGCTTATTTCAGCTTTATATAATTTTCCTGAAAGTAAAAGATTGAAAAGGAAAAAATAACCAGGAAATATAAAGCCAGTCAACGGTCCACCAAATGAACGTAGTATTCAGTGAAATATGAATGACAGAACATAGAACATCCAATATTTTTCCTTAAATTCGCATAAAATTTTTAAAATAATGAACTACGATATCATTGTCATCGGAAGCGGTCCTGGCGGTTATGTTACAGCGATCAGAGCAGCACAATTGGGTTTCAAAACTGCAATTATCGAGAAAGAAAACTTAGGGGGAATCTGCCTGAACTGGGGATGTATTCCTACGAAAGCTTTACTGAAGTCTGCTCAGGTTTTTCATTATATCAACCATGCTGAAGACTATGGTCTGAATAAAGTGGAAGGAAGCTTTGAGTTTCCAAATGTAATCCAGAGAAGCCGTGGCGTTGCCAACAAAATGAGCAAAGGAATTGAATTCCTGATGAAGAAGAACAAGATCGACGTGATTCTTGGGACAGCTAAGGTTCAGAAAGGTAAAAAAGTTTCTGTTACAGATAAAGATGGTAAAGTGACTGAATATGCAGCAGAGAACATTATTATCGCAACAGGAGCACGTTCAAGAGAACTTCCTAACCTTCCTCAGGATGGTAAAAAAGTAATCGGATACAGACAGGCATTATCTCTTCCTGAGCAACCGAAATCTATGATCGTTGTAGGTTCTGGCGCTATCGGGGTAGAATTTGCCGATTTCTATAATACAATGGGGACTAAAGTAACTGTTGTAGAATTTATGCCAAACATTGTTCCTGTAGAAGATGAGGAAATTTCTAAGCACCTGGAAAAATCTCTTAAAAAGACAGGAATCGAGATCATGACTAATGCATCAGTTGAAAGTGTTGATACAAGCGGAGAAGGCGTAAAAGCAACTGTAAAAACAGCAAACGGAAACATTACCCTTGAAGCTGATATTTTACTTTCTGCCGTAGGTATCGCTGCCAATATCGAAAACATCGGATTGGAAGAAGTAGGAATCCAGACAGATAAAGGAAGAGTTTTAGTGAACGAATGGTATGAAACTTCCGTTCCGGGTTACTATGCAATCGGTGATATCATTCCTACACAGGCTTTGGCACACGTTGCTTCTGCTGAAGGAATCACTTGTGTTGAAAAAATCAAAGGGATGCACGTTGAAAAAATCGACTATGGCAATATCCCGGGATGTACATACTGTCACCCAGAAGTAGCCTCTGTAGGTCTTACGGAAAAGCAGGCTAAAGAAAAAGGATACGAGATCAAAGTAGGGAAGTTCCCTCTTTCCGCAAGTGGTAAAGCAACTGCAAACGGGAACACAGACGGATTCATCAAAGTTATTTTTGATGCCAAATATGGTGAGTGGTTAGGATGCCACATGATTGGAGAAGGAGTTACAGATATGGTTGCAGAAGCAGTAGTAGCTAGAAAACTGGAAACTACAGGTCATGAGATCATTAAATCGATCCACCCACACCCAACGGTTTCCGAAGCGATTATGGAAGCAGCAGCAGCAGCTTACGGTGAAGTAATCCATATCTAAGATCAATTTAACTGATACCTGTATTCAGAATATGTTTTTAACTGGTCAAAAAACAGTTTTGAAAGATAACAATCAGAAAGACTTTTCAGCGATTTTTGAAAAGTATATGAATAACTAAAATATTAATAGCTATATTTAAAGCTCAGATTTGCTCTGGGCTTTTTTTATGATAGCTGCAATTATGAAAAAGATAAATTTACTCCTTCTTTTCCTTTGTTTTAATTTTTTATTTTCTCAGAAAGAAACATACTTTCCGGCAAAATATGTCCTGAAAAATTCTAAAGACACTATAAAAACAAAAATTCTGAATATTGGATTGTATGATAATGAAGAGTTTTCTCCGGCAACTTATATCCGCCAGATCACAGTGTTAGATCCTTCAGGTAAAAAGCTGAAAGTGAATGAAAATGATATTAAATACCTGGAAATAAGAGACCTTAAAAAAGTAAAAAGAACATTCGTTAACTCAAAATCCGTTCTTTCTAAAGATTCCGGATTGCTTCAGGTAATGTATAGCGGGAATAAGACGCAATGGTACAGAAAGAGCTTTTACGACGGCCCTATCTATACCTATGAAACAAAGAATACAGATTACTTGATCATGCGGAAGAATAAAAATATTAATGAAATATATTTTAGGGCACCGGGAGCAAGAGCACAATTGAAGGAAATATTCGGAGCGTACCCCGATCTTTCACTATTGATAGATGGGATGGTTGAGGATACAGATTTAATACAGATCCTTGAACGATACGATAAAAAATAATCATATAGAAACTTTGTAAATAAATGAAACCATGGATAATGTCTGTGGTTTTTTGTAAATTCAGGCAAAATTTAAGCATGAAAAACAAATATATTCTTCTTCCTCTTCTGTTCGCCGGACTCCTGTCTGCACAGACGAAAAATGACTTTGTAAGCCCCAATGAGA
Organism: Chryseobacterium lathyri; assembly: GCF_019970085.1. Lineage (NCBI taxonomy): Bacteria > Pseudomonadati > Bacteroidota > Flavobacteriia > Flavobacteriales > Weeksellaceae > Chryseobacterium > Chryseobacterium lathyri. The sequence continues at coordinate 242,845 of NZ_JAHXYG010000003.1, forward strand.
ATCTTATTGTCGAAAATATTCTGCCTATTCCAAAGAGCTTGAATCAGACTATTAAAAAGTATTCTGAGAGTAGAAATGCAGGTGTTGCAGACATTCATCCTAATGGAAAAGAGATCATTGCGGTGACCCGTTTTGCTTCGACCAATCAGCTTCATAAGATTTCTGTTCCCATGGGAGCGAGAAAACAGATTACTTTCTTTGATGAACCTGTCAGTACAGCCTCATATGAGCCCGTAAAGGGGGAGTATCTGATCTACACCAAAGATACCGGAGGCAATGAATTCGGGCAGCTTTTTAAGCTTGATCTGAAGACGATGGAATCTAAACTTCTCACCGATGGCGGACGATCCCAGAATGGAGGAGTAATCTGGAAAAAAGATGGGTCAGGATTTTATTTTTCATCCACAAAAAGAAACGGTGGCGACAGGGATATTTATTACATGAATCCTCTAAAACCGGAAGATGCACAATTGGTACTGGAAGTCAAAGGAGGCGGCTGGGGAATTTCCGATCTTTCCGAAGACGGTAAAAAGCTTCTGGTTGCAGAATATGTTTCAGCTAACGATTCCTATCTGTACCTGTATGATCTGGAAGCTAAAAAACTGGAACCCATCACAGACCGCAAAGAAAAAGGAGTCGTGCAAAGCGCTGGTATTTTCAGCAAAAATCCTGATGAAATTTTCTACATTACAGACCGGAATAATGAATTCAGCAGACTGGCAGTTTTAAATTTAAAAACCAAAAAAACAGAATACCTGACCTCTTCCATTCCATGGAATGTAGAAGATTATGAGCTTTCTGAAGATAAATCCACGCTGGCATTTGTAACCAATGAAAGCGGAATCAATAAATTGTATATTCTGGATACGGCTACAAAAAAATATGTACCTGTTAGCCAAATCCCGATCGGTCTGATTGGTGGTGTGAAGTTTTCCAATGATGGGAAATCTCTTTATTTCTCCAGATCAGCAGCAGATTCCGGTTCGGATGTTTATAAAATGGATATGGCCACCCGGAATATAGAAAGGTGGACGGAAAGTGAGCAAGGTGAAATGCAGCCTTCCGATATGTCCGTCCCAAAACTGATCGAATGGAAGAGCTTTGACAACATGAAGATCTCAGGGTTTTATTATCCGGCGTCATCGAAGTTTACAGGGAAAAGACCGGTGATTATTAATATCCATGGTGGCCCGGAAGGGCAGTCTATGGCATCTTCTATAGGCTCTTCGAACTATTTTACCAATGAAATGGGAGTTGCCATGATTTATCCTAATGTAAGAGGTTCATCCGGTTTTGGGAAAACATTCATTGCAGCTGATAACTGGGACCTGAGAATGAATTCCGTGAAAGATATCGGAGCCCTTCTTGATTGGATCGCCAAGCAGCCTGAGCTGGATAAGGACAGGATCATGATCATGGGAGGAAGCTACGGAGGCTTTATGACTCTGGCCACTGCTTATGAATATGCCGATAAAATCAGATGCTCCGTAGATATTGTGGGAATCTCCGATTTTAATACCTTCCTTAAAAATACGGAAGAATACAGAAGAGACCTGAGAAGGGTAGAGTACGGTGATGAAAGGATTCCCAAAATGGCTGAATTCTTTACCAAAATTGCTCCTCTGAATAATATCGATAAGATTAAAAAACCAATGTTCATCATCCAGGGAACCAATGATCCCAGAGTTCCTGTGACGGAAGCTGTTCAGATGAGAGATAAGCTGAAAGCCCAGGGAAAAACAGTATGGTATCTGGAAGCTAAAAATGAAGGCCACGGATTCAGGAAAAAAGAAAATGTGGATTTTCAGCGTCTTGCCGTGATCAGATTCATGCAGGAATACCTGCTGAAATAGCAGCAGCATAAAAACTGTCCATATTCTGGATGTATCAAAATAAAACCACAAAAGTCAGAAAATTTATAGGTTTAAAGTATTTGAAAATTCTGTGACTTTTGTGGTTTAAAATATTATGTAACGACCATAAGAGTGTTGTACAGGGAAGAGAATGCGTTTTATTTCATTTCTTCATTAAGTTTATAGCTGTCTTCTAAGAAATGATATTTGACAATCTTTCCGCTAATCACTTTAAAAATAACAACAAATTCGGTACTGAATACTTTGTCATATTTCAGTATTCTGGAGGATAACTGTCCTGCTACGGCTGCGTTTTCCCCTTCTATAGAAATAAAATCAATAGTAAAGCTTTCCGATTGTATGTTATTGTATAATTCTTGAAAAAACAGCTCTATTTCCTCACGGGTTTCTCTTTTTCCTGTCCATGGGAATTTATCCTTGTTGCCGGGCAGATCCCAGTCTACATAATCTGCAAAAAGATCTACTATATTTCCTTCTTTCCTTCCGAACTGCAGATCATAGAATTCTTCAACTACATCTCTGGTCGAGGGTACTGAATTTTGTTTACCGGAGTCGTTCCTGAAAATAGCAAGCCTTTCGGTATCTTCCGATGTAAAATCAGGATCTACATAGATATGAACTCTTTTAATCAGTTCACCGTCAAATTCAAAAACATTGCAAAATTTGCCAAAAGACGTATGATTGTCCGGCCATTCCTTACCAGACCTTGTGACTCCTTTTTCATTGCCTTCAACCACAATGACAGTATCTGAAAAAGTATACCTGAAATTTTGAATATCATGAGTAAGCTTCTCCAAATGCTTTCCTATGACCTTTCCGAAATTTTTAATTCCCTGTTTCCCTTTTTCAAACCCAAATTTAGGATAATACATTTCTACATCTTCAGCATAAAGATCAAAGTATTCATCATCAAATATTCCTGAATCTATCTTTTTAAAATAGGTTTCAATTTTGTTTTTTCTGATCTCATTTAAAGTCTTTTTTTCCATTTTATTTTACTTGTTACTTGATTAATATCTTTATTATTGTATTTTAAACCGATCGTTCCGTTATTGGATAAAAAAATTTATTTCTTGATTTGTTCCATTAAAAAATCAACCATTTCCGTTACTTCTTTTTTATTTTGCGTTAAGATATAATGACTCCAAAAACTACTGAAAGAAGCAAGAATATAACGGGCAATAACAGATGAAGAACTTTCACTTCTGATATCTCCTTCCGTACGGGCCTGTAATATGGCCTGTTCTAAAATCGCCTGCAGCACCGCACCATTCTTCAGGATGAACTGCTTAACCTTCTGGTCTGAAGGGGCCACTTCAAAAATAGTTTTTACAATAAGACACGCTCTGTTATCTGCCAGTGTCTGATCTACAACATCCCGGATGATATATTCTAGAGATTCAATTCCTCTATCTTTTGCCTGTGACGCTTTTGAGTATTGATTTTCTTTGAAGGCCGCATAATTCGCCAGACATTTTAAAAATAAATCATGCTTATTGCCATAGGTATCATAGATACTGCTCCTGTTCAGCTTCATGACAGCTACAATATCATGCATGGATGTTGTGTGGTATCCCTTTTCCCAAAAGAGGTTACGCACTAGTTCCAGTTTTTCTGTATAATCAAATTCCTTATTTCTTGGCATGAGACAAATATACAATTTAAACTGATCGTTCCAAATTAAATTCTCTGCTTTTTTGAATCAGATAAGAAGAACAGCTTACCAGGTGTTTTGTTAAAATAATTCTAAAATCCGCATGTTTCTTAAAATTAATCTGATTATTTCAGGCTGTTTTCTTACATTTATTCTATGAATTTTGAGAGAACAGGGCTGGTTTTGTCAGGAGGCGGTACCAAAGGGATCGCCCATGCAGGAGTTTTAAAATTCTTGAATGAAAAGAACATAGATATTAATGTGCTGTCATGCTGCAGCGCAGGATCTATTGTGGGGTGTCTGTATGCAGTAGGAAAAACACCGGATGAGATTCTGGAATTTTTCAATTCGGTTTATTTCTTCAACTGGAAGCATTTTACTTTCAACCAGCCGGGGTTGGTTTCTTCGGTGATTTTCAGTAATTATCTTAAACCTATTTTTCATGATATGAAATTAGGGGATTTGAAAAAAGAAGTGAAAATTGTAGCCACAGAACTGGTTTCCGGGACTCAAAAAATCTTTAACGAAAACTTCCAAGTAGTAGATGCTATTATTGCATCGTGCTCTATTCCGGGAGTTACAACACCCTATATCATCGGTGAGGAAATGTACTGTGACGGAGGCGTTCTGAATAACTTTCCTGCAGATATCATCAGAGATGAATGCGATAAACTGATCGGTGTTTTCGTGTCACCGCCGCATGATATTGATATTAAAGACCTGAAATCCATTAAAGCGATTGTTTCCCGTTCCTACGACCTTCTTTCATATAGAGTCGAAAAAGGAAAATTCGACTATTGTGACTGGTTTATTTCTTCCCAAAAACTTTCCTCCTATGGAACTTTTGAGCGCAAAAAAGACCGTCTGGAAGAAATTTTTAACATAGGGTATAAAGCTGCTGAAGAAAGCTATGAAGCAAGCGGTTTCCATACAGAGCTGAAACAGTCTGGCTCGTAATAAGCTTATCTATACAATAAATTAAAATTATAAAAAATTCCACGGATTACACAAATTCCACAGCTTAACTGTCTTGAAATGATGTAATCTGCAGGTTGGTTATTCTTTGTTATATAATATTATTTTATTGCTTCACTACAAATCCGTCCTGGCGTACAACTTCCTGATCATTCTCATTATTCACGGTCAGTGTATAAGGTGCTTTGGAAGCTGAATCGGTAAGGTAGTTTCTCCATATCTGATACGTATATCCTTTATTGGCAAAGCTGAAATAGTAATTTCCTCCGGAACCGTCAGGGATCAGCTCACCGTCACTGATGATCATGCTTGGCTTTGATGTGATCCTGGCGTTGGCAGCCCATGACTGGTAAAGATATTTTCCATTTGGCTGCTTGTCGATCCTGATTTTAAATTTTTTCGTTTTAATGATCACTGTTTTCGGAACCTGCTGAGAAGAAAGTATCTTGCTGGAAACAGTAATAAAATTGGAGGTTACCGGCTTATCAATTGCATAAGCCAAAGAAAACTGAGCCATACAAAAGGCTCCTAATAAGATTCTTTTAATCATCGCATTATGGGTTATTGGTTAGATTAATAGACCCATCAAATATGAAGCCATTGGATATTTATCGTAAGATGGTTTCTTTGATCCATACATTCAGTTCCACTGTGCTTTTAAGCGTTTTCAGGAACCATATATTGGTCTTATGTCTTTCAGAATATTGCGGTGAATATACATTTAAACCTTTTTTGAAACTAAAAAAGCTAAGGTTAACGTTTTCCTTTAAAAAATCAAGCCGCCTGTTCAGCCACTTTCTTTCATCCATAGAACCGGACTCGTGATGCCTGATCAATATTTCAATAATAGAGGTGTCAATTCTTTCCGATTCCTTAAGCATTTTATCCAGCGCATTGGTCAGTATTTCATCATCGATAAAATTAATGTTGGGCAGATTTTCGTCGTTATTCTGAAAAAGATGTTCAAACTCAATATCCTGAAGGAGATGGTGTGCTCCATGCATGATCTCTGATGCAGGGCTGTAGTTATTATTATCCTTTACAATAAAAACTGCCGGGATATCCATCTTCAGTCGGGTATAAGCTTCAATTTTGTGATGTCCGTCCAGAACAAAAGCACAGCTCATCATCGGATCGAGATGGTAGAGACTGTAAAATACAACGGGTTTCGGACGGCATCCTTTTCTGATAAGATCTACATAATATTCGATTCTTTTGGGATCTATACTTTTACTTTCCAACGTATACAGATAATTAAAATCCTGGAAAGGGTAGAACCAGCCGGAAAATTTCTTCCGGTCAGGAATATTTTCGTCATCAGGCAAAGGCGTGGCCATATAGAAATTGGAATTGTCGAACGGAATTTTACCCAGATTAACCTGGTAACTTCCACTTTCAAAAAGCTTTAGAAAATCCTCAACCTGAGCTATGATCTCTTCTTCGGTTCCTTCCGTAAGGGCATGATTAAGACCGTCAGCCAAAGTTATTTTCTCTTCATCAGAGAGTTCTGAAACAGCATAATATTCACCCACACTTCCCCGGGAATCCGGCCAGTTAACAGCCACAGGACGCCTGATGATTAAGCAGCTGGCAAAACCATCGTACAGAACTTTGATAATGCCCTGTCCGTGAGTGATGTGTATTTCCATGAGTATTAAGAAACAGCCGTATAGCTTGCAAAAGCTTCTTCCAGACTGTCGAATCTGCCTTTAAATTCATCAATAGGGCAGTCTTGAAGAATGTTTCCTTTGTGAATCAGAATGACCCGTGAGCAAAGCGCTTCCACTTCCTGCATAATATGAGTAGACAGAAGTACTGTTTTCTGTTGCCCGATTTCTTTCACTACATTTCTTATCTCGATAATCTGGTTAGGATCCAGGCCGTTGGTTGGTTCATCCAGGATCAACAGGTCCGGCTGATGAATGATGGCCTGTGCAAGGCCAACCCTCTGCTTGTATCCTTTAGACAGCTGGCCGATCTTTTTTGATTTTTCCGGAGTAATTCCCACAAGCTCGATCACCTCATCTACCCTGGCTGCAGATATTTTATGGATATTGGCAACGAACTGAAGGTATTCTCTGACATACATTTCCAGGTATAACGGATTGTTTTCGGGAAGAAAACCTATTTTCTTCTTGCTTTCGATCTCGTTTTCGGAAATATTCATTCCATTAAAGATAATTTCGCCCTGATCAATTTTCAATGCTCCGACAATAGATTTCATGAGGGTGGATTTTCCGGCTCCGTTCGGACCCAGAAGGCCAATGATCTCATTTTTATCAATAGAAATATTGATATTGTCTAGTGCGGTCTGTTCCCCAAATTTCTTGGTTAAATTGATTATCTGAAGCGGCATAATAAGTAATGTCTTTCTGCAAAAGTAAAAAATAAAAAACTCATTTCGTAATGTACGGTTGCGTAATATTAGAAATAATAGCGGTATATCTGGGATTTATCTTAAAAATAAAACTCATCCGGATGAATGAGTTCAGTATTATTGAAAAATAAATATGATTATTTTCTTGATTTCTTGTTTTTACTGCCGCTGTTTGAAGCTGGTGCCGCAGTGGATGCCTGATTTGAGTAAGACTTTGTACCATTGATCTGTTGCATGGTAGCAGGCTTCTCATACATGGCAGATTTTCCGTTCGTTCTTCCGAATACTTTGTCTACCTGTTTTCTGGTTAAAAACTGTGATTTGCCAACATATTTACGGTTTTTATTGATGTATTGGATAAACTGTACGGTCGGCTGGCCATAATTTTTCTCGTAATGAAGCTCAATAATATCATTAGGAAGTTCCAGGATGATGTTTTCGTCCGGAGAGGATATAAAGCCGTCCATAAGCAGTTTATACAGACCAGATACATCGCTGTTCAGGTTCTGGAAAGAAAAAGACCTTATGGTATTCAGGTTACTTGTATTAAGATCCTGGTAGTTGATGGTAAATTTATCCTCTTTTTTATATAAACCTACGGAATTATCTTTGCCAATTTCCACCAAGCTTTCATTTTTCAGCACTTTGATCTGCGAGAAAACTGAAATACTGAACATACATGTAATGAGTAGAATTATTTTTCTCATGTGGAAGGGATTTTAATGTTTTATAAATTTGTGTCTTAAAATTACTAATAAAAAGTTTCTAAACAATTTTATTATTTCAAACAAAAGTAAGACTTTTTTTTAATATCCATGATGGGGAAGCTGTTGATATTATGCATGCCATTGCATGCGGGAAGGTTTGCAAATCATTTGTTGGCAGACGTTTATAAGTTATCTGCATCATTTCCAAAATCTTAAATGAGCTGGATAAGCTTTTTAGTGCTGTAAACTATTAATTAACTGGGACTTTAAAATTATTCTGAGTTTATTTAGTGTCCGTAGCTGACCACTCTTGAAATTTTCCACCCGTCAGGAGTCTTTTTCCAGACATGAACAAACTTAAATGTTCCACAGTTGGTCAGAGAACCTTTTTCCAGGCGGCAGAATTGATGGATTCCGGTTTGTACAGCTCCATAATCTTTAATAGGATATACTTCGACAGATCCGGGAACCAAAACTCTCCGGGTATATGAGTAATTTTTAGCAACTCTGCTGAAATTGTCAACGGTTTCCTTATAGTTTGCCAAACCGCCAACATCATGAAAGAACTCAAGATCTTCAGTAAAGAAAGTCTTTAGTTGATCAATATTTCCGGAATTGGCAGCACCAAAGAGAATGCTGTCTTTCTTCATTATGCTGTCGTAGAGTTCTTTTGAAACAGGGATATAAGCTTTCGATTGAGAGAAAACTGCTGTTACCATCGAAAAACATAATACAATTGACAGTAAGCGAATAATCAATATGCTCTTCATATTTTAAGGTTTTATCAATAAACAAATTTCAAAAGCCTGTTATTTGCCTTTCAATTTGTTCAAAGATAATTAATTAAGTTTCAAAAGCTGCGAAATATAAAGTTTCTGAATAAACATCCTATTACAAAAGCGCCCTTTCAGAAAATATAAGTAATCAGCATTATAATCTTGATAAAAGCTATATAATTTGTAATTTTATCCTTTCATTAGTATAATTTTCCAATATGAATATTCTACATCAGGATCAAAGCTTTATTATCCGCCAATTTTCAGTTGAAGAGCAAAACCTGTTTTGTGACCTTTTTGAAGATGCGGAGGTTACCAAATATCTTCCTTATCGTTCACCTGAACAGTATATAGAAATGTTCGAAATAGCTCTGAAGGATTACCTTGAAGGCCCGTTTGGACGTTTTGGAATATTTGATTCTGAAAATAATGATTTTATCGGAATGTGCCTGGCCAGGACCTTTGCTGATGTACCCGATCAGATTGAAATAGGATATACGTTAAGTAAAAAATATTGGGGGAAAGGAATAGCAACAGAAGTGAGCCGTGCTCTCGTAAAATATTGCTTTTTAAAGACTGAGACCAATGAAGTTGTAGCCGTAACTGATCTTGATAATATCGGTTCACAAAAAGTATTAGAAAAAGCAGGATTTAATCGGACTGATAATCTGAAAAGAACATATGGTGAATTAGCTTATTATATAGTTAAACGTAATTAGATCTATATTTAGATTAGAGGAGATAATTGGTTTTCATCAATTAATAGAGCCTTTAGAAACCCTTGTTATCAAAGCATTGAATTCATTTTTATAGCTTCTGCCTACAGGAAGATGATGAATGCCTAGCAGGACTTCATTGTTGTTAAAAGCAGTCATGAATTGAGCATTGATCATAAATGAACGGTGAATTCTGACAAAATTTCTTCCGGATAAAATGGCTTCCAGCTCTGTTATTGTATGCTTTGATATAATGTTTTCATTATTGGCCAACACCATTTTGATATCGTTTCCCTGGCTTTCAAAATAAACAATTTCCTGAATAAAGACTTTCCGGTTCATTCCTTCCGTTTTAATGATGATAAAGTCCTCCTGAAAATCACTTCTGTTTCTTAAAACCCGTTCTACAGATTTGAAAAAACGTTCAAAAGTAATAGGTTTCAAAAGATAATCCACAGCTTCCAGCTCGAAACCTTCGATGGCAAAATCGCGGTAGGCTGTTGTGAAAATAGTTGGTGGTTTTTGAGGAAGTGATCTAAGAAAATCAATTCCGGTTAAATGAGGCATCTGGATATCCAAAAACATAAGGTCTACAGATTTCGTCTGCAGAAGTTTGTAGGCATCCATTGCATTTTCAGCTTTTCCAGCCAGTTTTAAATGTCCGATCCCGGAAATATGTTTTTCAAGCAGGGCTGCTGCCAGAGGTTCATCATCCACAATGATACAGTTGATCATAAGATTGCTGGAGTTTTTATTTCAACTTTAAAAATATTGTTTTCTTTTGAAACTTTGAGTATAAAATCATCATGGTAATGGAGCCGGAGCTGTTTTTCTATATTTTTCAGCCCGATTCCTTCAGGGTTGTTATACTCATCATCTCCACAAGTATTCTGAATCCTGAAAACTGAATAGGAGCCATCTGTGGAAACATCAATTTTTATCTCAGTTGAGCCTATAGTTTTTTCTGCGCCATGTTTAAAAGCATTTTCAACCAATGTAAGGTAGAGTAGCGGAGGAATCATAGCGGCTGAATATAAGGAAGCCGTTCTGCTGATTTTTAACCTTCCTTCACTGTATCTAAGGCTTTCCAAGGTGATATAATGATCAATCATATTGAGTTCTTCAGATATGGATACTTCATTTTTAGGGCCTTTATACAGAATGTAATCCAGAATATCTGAAAGACGGCTGATTGATTCAGAAGTTTTCTCTGAATTGCTGATCGAAAGGGAATAAATATTATTCAAAGTATTGAACAGAAAATGTGGGTTAAGCTGGGATTTCAAAGATTTTAATTCAAGTTCAGCTTTTTCCTTCTGCAGTTTCGCCGTGTTTTCTTTTTCATCTTTATACCGAATCACAAACATTACTGAAATAAAAATAAAAGCTCCACTGATAATTGTAAAAATATAGTGAGTCCAAAGATAACCGATATCCGTAAAAATACTGTAGAAGCTGTCTTTAGGAACACTGATGAAGAAAGGTTCTGCCAGATAAACAATGAATATCCTGTTGACCACAGAAATAACATACAGACTGAAAATAAGGGACAGCGAAAATGCGAAATAATTTTTCCGGTCAAAAAAATTCCGGATAAGAACAAAATAGATAAAATTGGCTCCTGCGATCTGAAATATCCAGTGACAGAAATTATAAATGATGATTTCCCAAGAGATTCCGTCATCATATTCTCCATACATTCTTGCAATTCCAAATACAAACAAAGCCGTCCAAAAGAGCAGTTGGAAACAGATATTCTGTTTGAGATTATTTTCCGGTCCGAGTGTCATAGTCTTCAAAAATATAAAATCCTGAAGTGCAGCCTGCCATTTTTTGATAAAAAGAAGCAAATTAGTGACGGAAAGATTTATTTATCATTCGGACGGCTGATTTTACGGTTGGCATGCAGATTATAGCTGTCTGCCATGATTACACAAAAAGTCTGATCTGTTTTACAACATTTGCAGAAAAAACAATGCAGACAAACTACAATTCTTCTGAAAGACTTTACGGACTGGATCATTTACGAGCTTTAGCCATTGTATTGGTTTTATTGTACCATTACCGAGCGTTTCAACATCCGGCCTGGCTGGATACCTTAGGGAGATTCGGGTGGACGGGGGTAGATCTTTTCTTTGTACTGAGTGGTTATTTGATATCACGACAGCTGTTTAAAGAAATTGAGAAAAGTGGAAGTATCAGTTTAAAAATATTTTTTACCAAACGCTTTTTCAGGATTATCCCGCCGTATTGTTTCACTTTGGCTTTGTACTTTTCATTTCCGTTTTTCAGGGAAAGAGAGGCATTATCCTCTTTTTGGAAGTTTATCACCTTTACTCAAAACTATGGACTCGATGTCATTAACCGCGGAACGTTTTCGCATGCATGGTCTTTATGTATTGAAGAACAGTTTTATCTTTTCCTTCCTTGCATGCTTTTAGTCGCAGTGAAGGCAAAAGTTTTGAGATATACAGTGTTTTTTACTGCCTTCCTCATCATCTTTTCGCTGACAGCCAGATTTATCATTTGGAAAGACTTTATTGTTCCGGTGCTGGATACCGAAGATTTCTGGAAAGTTTGGTATATGGAAATGTATTATCCTACACATACACGTATGGACGGTCTGGCAGTAGGAGTTACAGTCAGTTATTTAATGCAATATTCATCTCAGTTTAAAAATGCAGTTCATAACAACGGGAATAAGCTTTTCATTCTTGGAGCGATTTTGTTGGGGATTTCATTTTGGATATGTAACGATCAGGTTTCTGAAGAAGCTTCCGTCTTTGGATTTACTTTTGTAGCGATAAGTTATGGAATTATTTTGATGTCGTCACTTTCTGGGTCTTCATTTCTCTTCAGGTCAAAATCATATAGTACTACACAGATTGCGGCGCTTTCTTATGCAATTTATCTTTCACATAAAGGAATTATCCATATGATTCAATATACTCTTGGGCAGTTTGGAATGAATGTGTCAGACAATTTCAGTCTTTTAGTCTGCCTGGCAGGATGTATTGCCGGAGGTTTGTTATATCGCTTTATGATTGAAAATCCTGCTTCAAGGCTTAAATACAGGATTTTAAACCGAACAGCAGAACGTGATTGATCTGGCACAAATGCCCAGCTATCCGGGAATTCGTATCAGATCAATTAAAATTTAGTTCAATATGAAAGCTAACACTCTATACATCCCTGAAATGATATTTTCGGATAGTCAATATACCCTTTGTCTTCACCGTGATAAAACGTTTCCTCATCCCAATCTGCCAGCGGAAGATCATTTTTTATACGTTCTGCCAAATCAGGATTGGAAATATAGAGTTTGCCAAAAGCGACCAGGTCCACAAGTCCGGTTTGCAATATTTCTTCCGCTGTTTCTACGCTAAAGCCGCCGGCAATTATGATGATGTTTTTAAAACGTTGTCTCGCATTCTCTAAAAAGCTCAATGGAATTGAAGGTTTTCCATCAGCTAACGCATTAGAAAAATGAACATACAAAATATCCAGTTTCTGTAGTTCATCAAGGATATATTCGTGGGTTGCCAGTTCCTCAGGATAAGTCTTCAGATCATAAATTTCGCGGAAAGGGGAAAGTCTTATACCTACTTTATACTTACCAATTGCTGCAATAACTTCCTGCATGACTTCAAAAAGGAACCTCGTTCTGTTTTCAATACTTCCGCCGTATTCATCCGCTCGGGTATTGCTCAGAGGATTGATGAACTGGTCGATCAGAAAGCCATGAGCTGCATGAATTTCAACACCGTCAAATCCCGCTTCCATTGCGTTGATGGCTGCTTCTTTAAAAACTTTTACCCAAACCGGAATCTCTTCTGTACTGATAGCATCAGGAATGGTCATGCTTTGATAGCTGTTATCAGGAATACGGATAGTTTCATTCACAGGTATGGCAGACGGTGCTATCAATGGCTCATTATTTTGGATGGCCGGATGGCCAACACGGCCTGACTGTACTAATTGGGCAAATATTTTTCCGTCTTTTGTATGTATTCCTTCAACTACTTTTTTCCAGGCATCTTTTTGGTTTTTAGTATATATTCCCGGAGTATTCATATACGCTCCACCATTGGAGGAAACGGCAATATTGTCTGATATTAATAATCCTGCACCGGCTCTCTGCTGGTAATAGGTAATCATGGATGGTGACGGGATGCCTTTAATGGCTCTTCTACGGTTCATGGGAGCCATTACAACTCTGCTGGAAAGAGAAATGTTTTCGCTGATAAACGGAGCGATTAATTTTTTCTGTGGCATATTTTTTTGACAAAATTAACATGAACCAAGAGGTAAAAACAGGGATATCGGGCGGTTTTTTTTGTACATTTCGGGTAATGAAAACTAAGCATTTACATAAACCTTTAGATATATTTGTATCCGATATGGAACATTGGCATGAACGTCCGCTGATCTATCAGTTCTTTGAAATTGTACAGATTATGGAAGGGGAAGGCACCAGGATTATTAATGAAAACAAGTTTCCATATACTAAAGGCAGTATTTTTTTGTTTACCCCGCTGGACTGCAGAGGTTTTGAGAGCACTACCAATACCCGCTATTGCTCCATCCGGTTTTCCGAAGTCTTTCTCGAACAGTACAAAACCAAACACGAAAAAGAAAGAGTCATAGAATGGTTAAAGCAGCTGGAAGCTATTTTCACGCATCACAACCGCTTTGAGCAGGTATTGATTAAAGATGAGAGAGACTGCAACATGATCGCTTCATTAATTGAAAATATGATCACAGAATACAGCAACAAGCCTTCCTATTTTGATGAAAATCTTCAGCATCTGGTCATTCTTGTTTTAAATATTATTTCCCGTAACGTGAATCCCCAACAGGTTATATCAGATACAACCATGGATGAACCGTTGATTAATAAAATACTCGTTTATCTGCACCAGAACATACACAGTCCTAAGAATTTAAGAATAAAACATCTTGCAGAACAGTTTAACCTGTCGGCAAATTATATCGGCGAATATTTTAAGAACCTCACCGGCGACAGCTTACACTGTTATCTTACTCAGTATAAAATGAATATTATAGAACAACGGCTAATCTACAGTGAATATTCAATAGGACAGATTGCAGACGATTTAGGGTTTTCTGATGAAAGCCATTTAAGCAGACAGTTCAAAAAGCATAAAGGGATAACTGCTGCCGCCTTCCGGAAACAGTTTAAAAGCTAAAGAGAAAAAATTGCTGACAAATTTGAAAACCCGGTTATAAAAATTTCTTTTCCGTATCACAAAATTTCCTTTTCGTATCATCCAATGGTAGGCATAACATTACTTTTGAAAGAATAGAATCTATCATTATTGTTATTATGAAAAAATACCTGTTATTCCTCATATCTTTCCTGATCCCGGGCTTATCATTTGCACAACAATATAATCCACTTACCCTTCGGGAAGCAGAAAAAAGATTACTGCCCCAGTTTAGAGCTATGATTAATGCTCCGATTCAGGATATTACCCTGGAAGAAGTAAAAAAAGAGCGCAAAACCCAGGCAGAAATGGCCTGGCCGGAACTGAAAAACAAAGACAGCGTTGATGTGACCCAATCTAAAATTCCGGGACTGAATGCCAAAGATCCCGAAATCCCGGTAACGATTTATAAACCCAAAAACGCGAAAAATCTTCCCTTATTTCTTTGGTTCCATGGTGGTGCTTTTGTATATGGAACTCCTAAATGGGATCATCAGAGGTGTGCAGATTATGCTTTGAAAGGGCATGCTGTTGTTATCAATATAGATTACCGTTTCGCCCCGGAAAATCCTTTTCCGGCGGCACTTCACGATGCCTATGCTTCCCTGTTATGGGCCAGTAAAAATGCAGTGCGTATTGGTGGAAATCCAAAACTGATTGCAGTTGGAGGTTCCAGTGCGGGAGCCGGGATATCCGGAAGTCTGGCACAATATACAAGAGATCTGAAAGGTCCGGAAATCAGTTTACAGGTTCTGGAAATTCCTCCCGGTGATTTCGGGATGGATTACCCGTCTGTTGTTGAATTTAAAAGAATTCCCGGTGTCAAAAGTGATGATTTCCCAGTTTTAAAAGACTTCTATATAGGAAAAAATGGTAATTCAAAAGAAAAATACGTATTGCCTGGCAATATTAAAGATGTCTCTAATCTTCCACCTGCTGTAATTTTTGTTGCCGGAGCAGATCCTTTACGGGATAGTGGAATAGCTTACGCTGACCGTCTGATAAAAGCAGGTATTTTCACAGAATTACATGTTTTTGCAGGCTATGCCCACGGAATGCCACTCCCGGAAAGCATGAAAATCACGCTGAGAATGATGAAGCAGTTTCTTAAATAATCAGGATAAAAAAGAAGTAGAATAATCAGGATTTGAAACGGCCAGAAAAAGAACAATATTCTATAGATTTAAATATAGAACAATATTTTCCTTAATATTGATGTAATAACACAGGATTGACAGAAGTAACAAGAGCCCTTTTCTTCAGAAAAGCTGTCTGACTGTGAATCATATTTTAAAACTAAAATAATGCAGTACTCAAAAAAAATACCTTTAATTCTTATTTTATTCTCTTCCATCGTATTTTCCCAGGTTTATAAAACTTCTTCAACAGTTTTACCGGGAAAGCAATTTCCCAGAATAGACTCTGAGAAAAAAGCAGAATTCCGTGTTTACTTTCCGGGTGCAAAATCTGTAACTTTAGATGGAGGAGATGGGATGAAAAGTATAAAATCTTCCGTTTCCAAAGATAAAGATGGCTTTTGGAACATTTCCACGACACCTATGGAAATAGGCTTTCATTATTACTGGTTCAATGTGGATGGGCAACGGACTAATGATCCCAATACACAGCTGTATTTTGGGTACAGCCAGCCGACGAGTGGAATTGAAGTTCCTTCCGGGGAGGTTTTTTTCCAGGAAAAAAATGTAAAGCATGGGAAAATCATTAATGACAGTTTAAACTCACAAATTACCCAGGGTAAACGGAATTTTAAAGTATATCTTCCTCCCAATTACGGTACAAAAAAATTACCCGTTCTGTATCTGTACCATGGTACCGGAGAAGATATTACAGGTTGGGAAAAACAAGGGTATATCCTAAACATTTTAGACAATCTTTTCGCAGAGAAAAAGGCACAGGAAATGATAGTGGTGATGGACTATGGGGTTGCCTTGAATCCCGAACAGGAAAAAATGCCGGACAATTATCCCAGAACAGTGCTTTCTTCCAAAAATCTTGATAAAATCATTACGCAGGAGTTGATTCCTTATATAGAGACAAAATATAAAACTTCAGGTAAAAAAGCTATCGCAGGACTTTCCCGCGGCAGCTATCAGGCTATGCTTGTCGGGGTTTCTCATCCCGAAACATTTTCGGCGATAGGAGCATTTAGTCCTGTGATCTATGAAGGAACTGAGGCAGAACCTTTTAAAGAACTTCCTATCGGAAACTTGCTGAAGTCTAAGAAAAAGCCTTACTTCTTTATCGGAATCGGGGAAAAAGAAGACGCTATGTTTTTTAAATTTGATCAATTATTGACGGATTTCTTAAACAGGAATAATTATCCTTATTTCCAATACAAATCCCCTGAAACCCGCCATGAATGGCTTACGTGGAGAAGATCTCTTTACCAGTTTGCCCAGCAAATTTTTAAATAAAAAACATGATATTTGTCATGTTTTGAAATTTTATTAACTTACACCAATAAATTACCGTTGTATGGAATTACTCCTTCCTTATCTGGAACCGGATGGTTTTAAACAAGGTCTGATGAAGGATTACAGATTTTGTGATAAAGATTTCCTGAACTCTACTGTTCTGGAGATGCCGGAGGATTTAGGAACCGGGAAGCTGATTCTTTTCAGTAAGAAGAATTTTCATTTTTTCCGTGGAAAATGGAACTTTCATGAAGAAACCATTTTTCATTCCCCGCATAAAGTAGGAGATAATGGGATGATGGATTTCCGGATCAATAAAGAAGGGAAGATCAGCAGTAATTTTATTAATGACGAAAAAAAATTTGAACACAATACTACCGATATCGATGGCGTAAGGATTTTTGTACCCAAAACCATATTTTCAAAAGATAAAGGGCTTCTGAAAGAAAAGCTGGAAAATGCACAGCGCAATTACCTGAGTCAGGAAAAACTTAAAACTATTTTCGATACTCCGTTTGACGATGCTTCATGCAGTATTATTCTCGAAAGCCGGATTTTAGAGTTCTTAAGCTATTGGATCCATTATCTGCTGTCCGATGAAAAGACTTTTGAGCATAAGAAGGCATTTGAAGACAAAATAAAACTGGCCAAAGATTTTGTAGATACCAATGCGTTCCAGAGTCTGGCCATCAGGGAGATAAGCCGTTACTGTGGACTCAATAGCAGTGATCTGAAAAAAGGATTTAAGGATTATACCCAATTGCCTATTCATCAGTATATTATCAAAACCAGAATGGAAACAGCTCGTGCAATGCTTCTGGAAACCGAAAAATCCGTAGGGGAGATCAGTGATTTTATCGGGTATAACAACAGGGGACACTTTTCACAGCTTTATCTTCGTCATTTCGGGAAGCTTCCTTCTGAAGAACGTCAGTAAAACTTAAACACTTTTATACGGAATATCGTGAATGTCTGTTATACCTGACATTTGCGTGAAGTTGCAGTTTTATACACTATGAAAAAATTTCTTTTTCGTATCACGGAATTTCCTTTTCGTGTCAGCACCTGTGCAGCATATCATTAATTTGGAGTTAAGATTAGTTCATATGAAATTCCCTTTAACCAAGGCCCTTTTCATATCAACATTAACTCAATATGAACAAAATTATGCTGAACTTATCAATTTTAGTGGAAGAAAGCGCAAGAAGGAATCCGGAAAAGCCGGCCTTAAGCCTGGGAGAAACTACGATTAACTATAAAATTTTTCATGAAAAAGTTGGCCAGGCGGCCAATGCCTTTGCAAAAAGAGGAATCGGATATGGCGATAAGGTTGCTTTGCTATGTCCTAATATTCTGCAATTCCCGGTTATTTTTTTCGGAATATTAAAAACCGGGGCAGCTGTTGTCCCGTTTAGTATTTTTCTTAAACCTGAAGAGATTGCCTATCAGCTGTCCGATTCTGAGAGTAAAATGTTTCTGTGCTTTGCAGGAACTCCGGAAATGCCTGTAGGAATGTTTGGAAAGGAGGGGTTTGATAAAAGTGCTTCATGCAAAGATTTTATCAGTATAGGGAACCTCGCTGAAGATGTTGAGAATTTTGATGATTTAATTAAAGACGAAGAAACCCAATTTGAATCCTATATTACCTCATCAGAAGATACGGCCGTTATTATTTACACCTCGGGAACTACCGGAAAACCTAAAGGAGCCGAACTTTCGCATATTAATCTCTTTACCAATTCAGAAGCCAGCACAACTATAATTGCATCTACCGAATTTGAAGCCCAGCTTGTTGTTTTACCTTTATTTCACATTTTTGGCTTAACGGTAATGATGCTTGCAGGAATCCGGAGATCGCTTCATCTTATCCTGATGCCGAAATTTGATGCCAAAGCAGTTTATCAGCTCATTATCCGTTTTGATATCCGGATTTTTGCCGGCGTTCCTTCCATGTACTGGGCCCTGCTGAATGAGGAAAACACTGAAGAAAATACAAACAGCATTAAAAAACTGAGAATCTGTGTTTCCGGCGGTGCTTCCCTTCCTGTAAAAATCATTGACGAATTTGAAACCCGCTTCGGCGTTCCCATTATTGAAGGATATGGAATGTCCGAAGGTTCTCCTGTGGTGACATTCAATCAGCTGGCAGTGGGGCGAAAGCCCGGTTCTATCGGAACTCCAATCTGGGGAGTTGAGGTAAAGATTATAGATGATCAAGGTAATGAACTCCCGATTGGTGAAAAAGGAGAGTTGATCTATCGCGGTCCCAATGTAATGAAAGCCTATTACAAAAGGCCTGAAGAAACTCAGGAAGTTCTGAAGAACGGATGGATGTTTTCCGGAGACATCGCGGTAAAGGATGAGGATGGTTTTTTCTTCATCGTTGACCGTAAAAAAGAAATGATTATCCGGGGCGGAATGAATGTTTATCCCCGTGAAGTAGAGGAAGTGATGATGCGGAATCCTGATATTTCCATGGTTGCGGTTATCGGCATCGATGATGAAAAGCTAGGTGAAGAAATTAAAGCATTTGTGGTAAAGAAAAAAGAAAGCAACGCTTCCGAGGAAGATATTAAGCTGTGGACAAAAGAAAGAATTGCCAAATATAAATATCCGAGAATCATAGAATTTATAGATGAGATGCCTTTAAACGCTACAGGAAAAATACTTAAAAAGAATTTAAAAAAACAACTGAAATGAATTATTTTAAAATCGCAGCCCTGTCCATTACATTATTGACGGTAAGCTGCTCAACACAAAATGTTGAAAACACCAAAACGGTTTCTGTAAGCCAAAAGGAAGAAAAGCTTACCGATATACAATACGGCTCACACGAAAGGAATGTAATGGATGTCTATCTACCGGCAAACAGAAGCCCGAAAACTGCCTTTCTTGTTAATATCCACGGTGGAGCCTGGACGCAAGGTGATAGGACATATGATGGTAAAATTTCCGAATATCTTCTTTCACAGGGAATTGCTGTTGCCAATCTCAATTACCGTTATGCCAATCTTACTGACACCCATCTTCCTGAGCTTTTAGATGATATTGATAACGTTGTAAAATATCTTTCTTCCCATGCCAATGAGTGGAATACCAGAAAAAACGGGTTTTCAATTTCCGGAGGGAGCTCCGGTGCCCATGTTTCGCTGATGTATGCCTATACCAAAAATCCTCAGATTAAAACCATCATAGAAATGTGTGGTCCCGTAGATTTTACAGATGTTCAGACGTTACAGTACGTGAAAGCAGCTAACCTTTTGAATGTCCTGGATAAAATGTCTGGAAACAAAGTAGTCTGGAAACCCGGTGATGCGATTCCGGAAGCTTATGCTAAAACCAGTCCTGTAAAATTTGTCAATCAGATTCCCACAATGATTATTCATGGTGACAAGGATGAAGTGGTTCCCATCCAGCAGGCTTATATTCTGGAAAAAGCCCTGAAAGCAAAAGGTGTTCCGTATAAATTGGTCGTAGTTCCCGGCGCAGGGCATCTTATCACAAAATTACCGGCAGATGAGCAGGTGGTATTCACCCATGTGGCGGAATGGCTTAAAAAGTATGGCACAAATTAATGATTACAATATTATGAAGACTACATTTTTAAATACAAAAATCACGGTAGCAGTACTTTTTCTGGCAGCTTTTTCCAATGTAACAGCCCAGAAAAAAGAAGCTGATACAGCGAAAACAAAAGATATCGATGAGGTGATTATGACCGGGGTATTTGATAAAAGAACAAGGATGAATGCTCCTGTGGCTATCTCTGTTCTGAAAAGCGAGGTCATTGAAAAACAGGTCCCTGTAAGTGCTGCAGATCTGCTTAAAAACGTTCCCGGAGTATATGTGAACTCATCATTGGGAGAGATCAGGAACAATGTAAGCTCAAGAGGAATCAGTGCAGGTTCTTCAGACGGTACTTTTGCTTACGAATATATTTCTATGCAGGAAGACGGTTTGCCTGTAACCAATACCACCTATTATAATTACGGTCCCGACTTTTTTCTAAGAGCAGATGCAACCATTTCCCAGATTGATGCCGTGAGAGGAGGGCCTGCCTCTATTACGGCGGCCAATGCACCAGGAGGAATCTTCAATTATATTTCCAAAACAGGAGGCAATAAATTTGGAGGAGAAATCCGTGCAAAATATGGAATTCAGGGAGCTAATAACTCAGGATATCACAGAATTGATGCCAACTTTGGAGGACCTCTGGGTGATAACTGGTTTTTTAATGTCGGCGGGTTTTACCGGTATGATTTAGGTGCCCGGTATGCAGGCTATCCGTTTAATAACGGAGGCCAGGTAAAAGCAAATATTGTAAAAAAATACAGTAAAGGAAGCCTTAAAGTATTGCTGAAATATCTGGATGACAGAAATGGCTATGCGCAGCTGATTCCTACCAGAAACTATACGGCTCCCGAACCGGCGGAAGGGTTCAGCAGCAGTTCGTCTTTGCTTATTCCGGAGCTGCAGTACAATTCTCCGGATTTTATTCACGGAGGTAATGTAGATTATAATTCAGGGCGTTTGGTTAGCAATAAATACCGTTCCGTAGGACTCAACTGGGATCATAACCTGGGAAATGACTGGAAGCTGTTCTTTGCAAGCAAATACTCTGATAATGATGTGGTGCAGAACAGTGTGGGTAATTCTTTTCTTACCTCACTGGATGATATGACCTCTTATTTTTTAGTCGGTGGACTGGGAATCGGAACTTACTCCTTTAAAGATGCACTTACAGGACAGGAACTTGCCAGTGTGAATGCTGCCCTGGGGGCCGGAGGATTACCTGTTTACCAGATCACCAAGAATCAGTTGCCGGGTCAGTCTATCCAGAATAATTCATTTGCAATGTCGGCGCTAAATTTTTATGAAAATAAAGTAAAAGAATCAATGAATCAGCTGACCATCAATAAAAAATGGAACCATATGAATTTCTCGTTTGGAGGATATTACGGTTATTCTGATGTATGGCGTTTTTCCGGAATTAACGGGATAGGGCTTACGACTTTGGAAAACAGGCCGAGAATGTTGACGGTAAGCTTAACGGGTGTCACTACTTTAGATTTTACAAAACCCGGTGTTTACCAGCTGACCAATAATGACGGGTTTGCGCAGGCAGCAGGCAGTACGGGGGATTTAATTGAATTTAAAGCCAAACAGCAGCAGGGGGCCGTATTTTTCGGACATACCTGGGATATTACAGATCATCTGACTCTGGATTGGGGAATCCGGTATGAAAAAGTATGGATCAAAGGGGATAATACCAGAACCTATCTGTTTTCAGATAAAAACGGAGGGACGGACAGTAACATTTTTACCCTGTACAATAACAATGCTTTAACGAAACTTACCAATGTTGCCTATAGCAGGCAGCTGGAAAACTTTTCCTATTCAGCAGCGGTGAATTATAAGTTCAATAATAATGTTGCCATATATGCCAGATATTCTAAAGGCAGCAAATCTCCGGATCTTGATATGTTCTTTGCAGCCAACAGGCCGGAAACGATAGACTTATTGAATCCGCAATCCAGAAAAACACAGCAGGTGGAGATGGGCTTTAAAACCAAAACCACTTATTTTGATGCTTTTATAACCCCGTTTTACAGTTTGCTGAGCAATATTCCTTACAGCTTTATGGCTGATGACGGCAAAGGCGGGTTCTATACCACACCGTCCCTGTACAATAAAAATGAAACCTATGGTATTGAATTGGAAACCAATATAAAACCGGCTGATAATTTCAGTATCAGAGCTGTGCTTACCCTGCAGGATCCGAAAGTTAAAGAAGGATATTTATGGAATTTGGGAAGTGCCGGTCCTTCAGATGATACTGTTTCCTCATATTCGGGAACTACGATTGCCTATACTCCGAAAATTATGGCCCACGTCACTCCTAATTTGAAAATCGGCAAAGCATATGGATTCGTGACCTGGAGCTATATGGGTAAAAGAGAAGGAAGCAATACCAATATCTATAAACTTCCGGGATTTTCCCAGTTTGATCTTGGAATAGGATATAATTTAAACGAAAATATCAGTATGCTTATTAATGTGAACAATGTATTTAACAAATATGGGGTAATGAGCTACCAGAGGCCGGGAACCCTGCAGCAGCAGCTTGCCGGCTTCGAAAACTTTACCCAGGCTGAATACAACTCAGCAGTGGCCAATAATACTCCTTATTTTACGATTGCCATTCCACCCACATCCGGATATTTTACGGTAACTTATAAATTTTAATCCTATGAGAAAGTCCTTATCTATATTTTTTGCAGTTCTGCTCTTTATTATCCTGATATTATTGGTTATTCCTATGATTTCTGTGTATCTGAAAGCACCCATGCTTCTGAGCGGTTACAGCAGTTCGTTTACCATGCAGTTCAATTCACAGTTTGTTGTTTTGGGGTTGGTTTTACTATTGATCTGTTTTCTTTTCTACCGATATGGAAAATACTGGCGGAAATTACTGATAGCCAATTTGGTCCTTTCGGTTTTGTTTTTTCTTGCCCAGATTTATTTCACGGCTGTGATGTTTTCCACGGCCAAAAAATACAATACCAAAGTTTCTTTTTCCCAGGGATTAAAAAGTTCTGGAGTACCGATAAAACCTACGGAAACCTATTCTTATCTTACGATTTATAATGAAGAGCAGCATATAGATGTTTTCCGTCCGGAAGTAAAATCTTCTGTGCCTGCGATTCCTGTTATTCTTGTTCACGGTGGTGCTTTTATTGAAGGGAACAGAACCCAGGTAGGTTATGCAGCCAATTGGTTTAAAGATCATGGATACACCGTTTTTTCAATCGATTATCCTTTAGGAAAAGAAGACCGGCACAATTGGGAATCTGCTGTTAATTCAGTCGTGACTTCAATGGGATTTGTGGTGAAAAATTCAAAAAAATTCAATGTTGACCCGAACAAAATAGTTTTAGTAGGGGGCTCCGCTGGGGCCGCTTTGGTGATGCAGGCAGATTTAGGATTAAGGAAAGGTTTTGCCAAATCTTACGATTCCCCTCAGCCTCCGGTTCCGGCTGCAGTTATTGCTATTTATCCGCCTGTCAGTTTATCCGAGCTCTGGCAGAAAATAGATGAAAAAAAGAATATTGATCTCAAATATGCGGCTAGAAAATATCTCGGAGGTTCACCCACCGAATTCCCACAGCGCTATGCACAGCTGAATTTAATAGACCAGCTTTCCGAAGGAATTTCCCCGACGTTCATTATTGCCGGCGAAATAGATCATGTCGTAAATGTAGAAGCTACAAGAAAATTTGTAAAAAAAACGGAAGAAATGAAGCTCCCTGTTTCCTATGTTGAAATTCCTTACGGGGAACATGTTTTTGACGCCAATTCCAATTCCATTGCAGGACAGATTGAATGGAATAAAATAGGAGAGTTTTTAGAAAATAATCATCTGGAAAATTAATAATCTTTGTCTGAGGGATAATGACTGGTTAATGATTGGTTCAGCTGAATATATTTTAATAAGAATAGAGCACTGTATGTTGACATACGGTGCTTTTTGGACAAGAACAAGTGCCAAATAATTGTGTTTCCAAGATAATAAAATTACTTTGTGATCTAGCTCATAAACTAAAAAAGAATAAGTAGATAAATTTGAAAAATAATCTGTAGTTTCTTACTGAGAAACTGGTACTCAATTGATGCAATAACTGATTATAACGGTCCTGCATTGAAACAGAGGATGGAAAATAACTTTATAGCCTTTAACACTTTTTTAGACCCCATATATTCTGGCCTTCCTACTCAGGAAGGTTTTTTGTAAATAATATCTTTACTTTTTAAATTATTATTACTGTTATTATATTTTGAATTTTTTTGTTTAAATAATATAATTCTTAAAATGTGTTATTTAATATTAAAATGTGTGAAGTTCTTTAGTATGTTGAATAATATCTGTTTTTTATGATGTAAATCATAAAAATAAATTATATAGGGTTGTAATTTTGAACTACACGCTTTATAAATACATTATCGAAGATCATCAACAGAAAAAATTATTTAATATGATGCGGGTCATAAACATGAGAATTATTCTGCTGTAAATTTGAAATATCAAACTGATTAAAAATCTGATGCTTCCATAGTGGAGGTCATACATAAGCTGTTCAGCTTAATACAATTATATCAATATACTAACACCATTGCTTTTCTGATACTAGTTAAGAACTGCAATACATCACTTATATATTAATTTTTTAAAACATTCAGTTATGAGCACTAGAAATTCAAACAGTCGTAGTTCAAGAAGTAATTCTTCAAACAGTGAAAGATCTACTTTAGAGGAAGTTTATCAATTAGGTTATGACCATGGTTATAACGATGCATCCGAAGATGAAGAGTATGATGATGATTTCTCTGAATATGAAGATGATTATGATGATTATGAAAACAGCTATGATGATGACGACTACGAGGACGATGATTACGAAGACTATGACGATGATGAATATGATGATGAAGACGACGATAATAGAGGACGTGGAAGCTTCGTAGGAAGAGAAGGTTCCAGAGGAGATAATCAACGAAGAGATAGCCAGGGAAGATTTACTTCCGGAGGTAGAGGAGGCTCTAGATCCGGCTCTGGTTCTGGTTCTAGATCCGGCTCATCAGGAAAAGGAAGATCATCTTCAGGTTCAGGAAACGGAACTTCAAGAAGAGGTTTTGCATCCATGAGTAAGGCTGAGCGTACAAGAATCGCCCGTATGGGAGGAGAAGCTTCCCATGGAGGCGGAAGATCTTCTTCAAATTCAGGAAGATCAGGCGCTGGCGGTAGTTCAAGAGGTTCAGGCTCAGGAAGCGGCAGTGGCTCAGGTCGTGGTTCTAATTCAGGAAATTCAGGAAACGAAACTTCAAGAAGAGGTTTTGCATCCATGAGTAAAGCTGAACGTACCAGGATTGCCCGCATGGGAGGACAAGCTTCTCATAGTGGCGGAAGATCTTCCGGTTCAGGAAGATCAGGATTTGGAGGCAGACGTAATAATTCATAATTTTTTTAGATTACCTCTTTACAGCTTTAAAGAGGTAATCTTTTAATTTAATTTCAACACCACATCATATACATATATCATGGCAACAAAAACAACAGAAAATAGTACAACAACATCTGCAGGCACTGCAACAGCATCTGCTGCAGATAAAAAAATGAAAGTAGACAATGCTTCGGTAGACAAAAACGAAATGAAGAATTCTCCACTGCACAAGTTCTTTGTGAGTTCTCTTAAAGACATTTATTTCGCAGAAAATGCCATTATCGACGCATTGGAGAAAATGCAGGAAGCGGCAACAACCGAAGAACTGAAAGATGCATTTGAAGACCATCAGCTTCAGACCAAAAAACATATAAGCCGTTTGGAAAAAGTCTTTAAGCTCATTGATGAGACTCCAGCAAAAAAAGAATGTGAAGCAATAAAAGGAATCATAAAAGAAGGCGAGGAAGTTATAAAATCTACAGAAGGTTCTATGACCAGAGATGCAGCTTTGATTATTGCTGCGCAGAAAGTAGAACATTATGAGATTGCAACCTATGGGGGGCTGGCTCAGCTTGCTATTACCATGGGACACGATAAGGCTGCAGACCTGCTCGAAAAAACACTTCAGGAGGAAGAAGATACAGATTATAACCTTACTGAAATTGCTGAAACCTTCATCAACTTTGATGCAGAACAGGAAGATTAAGTCAAATAATGAAATGTCATATAGATTTCAAATCTATATGGCATTTTAATCCGGAAACAACCAGAGATGTTGTCCGAAGAGATTCTTCACACCCACTAAATATTAACATTATGAAGCTGGATGATATTATTACGCACCCTCATTCCCTTGAAGATGTTTCTAAATGATACGAAATCTTTGACAAAAATCTTTATTAAGGCAATAAAATAATAGATAAACCCTAACAAAAAAATATGAAAACAATCATTTTAATGGCATTTTGCCTTACGAGTTTAACAGCTTGCCGTTGTGATATAAATGAGGATGAAGCAAAGAAGAAAAACGATCTAAGATTAAAAAGCGACACTTTAAAAGCTAAAAAGTGATGAACAGGGATGGAGCCAGAAAAAGTATATGGCAGGAGGAAATTAAAAAGTTTTCTTTAGAGCCAGTCTTGGAAAAACACTATGATGTTGCCATCGTTGGAGCCGGTATTACCGGCATTTCTGCCGCAATAAGATTACAGAAAGAAGGTCAGAAGTGTATTGTTCTGGAAGCTGCCAACATTGGTTTTGGAACCACCGGCGGAACAACAGCCCACTTAAATGACTTCTTTGATACCACCTATGCCCAGGCCATTAAGGATTTTGGTTTAAATAGCGCAAAACTCTTGAAATATGTGGGCATTGAAGCCAAAAATATTATCAGGAATAATATCAGGGAATTTAATATTGACTGTGATTTTGAAAACAAAACAGCCTACCTTTTTGCTTTAGATGAAAAGCAGGAAAAACAATTGGAGGATATGGTAAAAGGGGCATCACAGGTAGGACATCAGATGACGTTTACCAATGAAATTCCTTTTCCTTTTGCGTTCAGGAAGGCGGCTGTTATTCCCAATCAGGGGCAATTTCATCCCATCAAATATATCAAAAGCCTTGCAGAGGCGTTTATTAATCTGGGAGGGACACTCGTAGAAGACTGTGTTTGTGAAGGGCATGATGAACAGGAGAATTCAGTAATTTTGAAGTCTTCAAAAGGAAGTATTAGTGCAAACCATGTTATTTATGCTACCCATATTCCTCCCGGAGTGAGCATCCTTCATCTGATGAACGCTCCTTACCGCAGTTATGCCATTGCGTTCAGTCTGAAAGGAGATCATTATCCTAAAGATCTCGGGTATGACCTGACTGATCCCTATCATTACTACAGAATTCAGAATATAAATGGTGAGGATCTGCTGATTGCCGGTGGTGAAGACCATAAAACAGGACATACAGAGGATACCGGAGAATGCTTTTCGAAATTAGAGAACTATGTGAGAGAACATTTTGATGTAGATACTGCTGTTTACAGCTGGTCCAGCCAATACTATGAACCGACTGACGGGTTTCCTTATATTGGAATATTGCCGGGATGCAAAAAAATCTATACAGCCACAGGATTCCGGGGAAACGGGATGATCTTTGGAACTATTGCCTCACAAATTCTTGGAGACTTAATCTTAACCGGTTCCAGTAAGTATAAAGAGCTTTTTGACCCGGGAAGGATAAAACCGGTGGCCGGCTTTACCAATTTTGTGAAAGAGCAGGCTAGTGTAGTATTGGATTTTGTGAAAGATAAACTGTTTATTGAGAAGATAAATTCTCTAACCGAACTTACTGAAGGTGAAGCAAAAGTTGTAAAATACGAAGGTGAATCTTACGCTGTATATAAAGACAGCGGAGGGAAAATACATCTTGTTAAAAGTACGTGTACTCACATGAATTGTGAAGTACGCTGGAATAGTGCAGAAATAAGCTGGGATTGTCCTTGCCATGGTTCCAGATTCAATGTCAATGGGAAAATGCTTACAGGTCCTACCGTAAAGGATTTGCATAGAATTGAACTTTAGACCAAATCTTTATAGTAAATTACCTGTGATCGTTTAAAAAGCCACCCTGAGGTGGCTTTAATATTTGATATGAACTTTTTGTAGTGGGGTAGATAAGATTTTGTCCTGCGGTATGTTTGATGTTTTTTATGACTGGGCAAAAACAATTGGAGCAACAGCAGCCACAACAATTGTTGTCGATGTTTTTCCTATAGCATTTCTTTGTGCGATTTCTTTTTCATGTTATTTTAAGATTTGGTGTGTGATTGTTGAACTTAAATTTTCATATCCTTATTCTTTCTTTTTATATTCTTCAATATTTTTAAACTGCTGATAAGATATCTTCAGGCTGTGTAATTGCTCTGAAACAATTTTCTCGCTTTTTTCACAGAGATCTCCGCTGTCCAGAGCTTTTTGATAAGCCTCAATGGCCGCTTTTTCACCAAAGATTACATTTTCTAAGGTAGATTCTTCGAGATTGCCTATGGTAAATGAATTTTTAATATCAATCCATGTCCTGTGGAGAGCTCCTGCAATGGAAGTTGAATCCTCAGGTTTTCCGTTTTTTTCAGTGATCAGGTTAATCAGCTCATTTTTCATGATTTTTGATTGTGAGATCATGCGGTCATACTCATCTTTTATTCCGGGATACATTTCCCAGATTTTTCCTTCAACCTTTTCAAATCCTTCTATCCTGTCATTCGTAATGTGAAGCAGGTCATTGAGGACGGATACTGTTTCTTCTGTTTTCATACTTTATTTTTTTTGTTGAGTTGTATTTCTTTTTGGATAAAGAATTAAACGGATGGATGGGTTATTGGTGATAAACAGCCGTAACCAATCCAGTGCTAGCCTGATTTTGCTTCTGAAGCCTACCAGCGGAATGATATGGATAAACAGCCATGTAAGCCAGGCCAGGAAACCTTTGAAAGAAAATTTAGGGAGATCCACCACGGCATTGAATTTTGAAATGATCGCCATACTGCCCTTATCATTATATTTGAAGGGAATGAGTATTTTTTCTTCTTCGATCCTGATGAAATTTTTAGCCAGATTTTTAGCCTGCTGTATGGCCACCTGGGCAAGCTGGGGATGTCCTTTCGGGAACTCTTTATCCGTTAATTGAAGAGCGATATCTCCTACCGCATAGATGTTCTCCATTCCTTCTACCCGGCTGTATTCATCAGTTAAGATTCTTCTTCCTTTTCCTATTTTGTCTTCCGGAATTCCAGGAACTTCCCGTCCTATAACTCCGGAGGTCCAGATGAGGGTTTCGGTATCTATCGATGTTCCGTCGGACAGAAGCACCTGATTATTGACATAGTCTTTTACCGAAACATTAAGAAGTATTTTTACACCAAGCTCCTGTAAAGTCTTGTGGGAAGTCTGCTGTGCCATTTTACTCATCGGGGAAAGCAGGGTAGGTAAGGCATCAATCAGATACAGATTGGAAAGGTTGAGCTTGATCTCCGGGTATTCTTTTTCAGCAATATATTTTCCCATTTCCGCGATCATGCCCGCCAGTTCTACCCCGGTAGGTCCGCCGCCTGCTATAACCACATTCTGTAATTTTTCTGCGGTTTTCGGATCTTTATTTCTGGCAGCTTCCTCCAAGTTGAGGAGCATATGATTCCGCAGATAAAGTGCCTCCTCAATACTTTTCATTGGAAGTGCACACCTCTGTACATTATCCATTCCGAAAAAGTTGGACTCAGTTCCCAATGCAATAACCAGATAATCGTAAGTCAGGTTTCCCGTATCTGTTTCTATGGTTTTGCTTTCGGGATTCACTTTAAGAAGGCTTCCCATATGAAAATTCACATTTTTGTATTTTGAAAATAATCTACGGAAAGGATAGCTGATGTTGGAGGCCTGAATAAAAGAGGTCGCCACCTGGTAAATAAGGGGAGGGAAGAAATGATAATTGTTCTTATCAACAAGCGTAATAAGAAATCTATTGTCATTTTTTAAGGATTTAATAAGATTAATTCCTGCAAATCCTCCACCAACAATAATGATATGCTTTTTCATGTTAATTGACATTTGGAATTGTTTTGATTATCCTCCAATAATGGCACCAAAAAATAGATCGTGTATGTTACATTTAGTTGAACAGGTCCGGAAATACAATACAGCAACAGTTATAAAAGCTATCGATGTAAAGGCAGATATGGTTCCTGCTATCATAAAACATTGCTTAATACTTACCATTATGCTCGCTAATCTTTATAAAATTAACAAATACTTCTCATTTATATTATTATCCTGATCATAAACACGGGTTTTTATTTGGTATTGTTCGTAACAATAAATTAATATGGCTTGCTTTTTGATATTGGAAAAGCACCAATTTTTTACTACGATGTTCATTACTTAACTATCAATAAAATTTTAAGATATGATAATCAGTGAAGACCTTTTGTTAGCTTATGGAGGTGAATATGAAACCTATTTACCAAATGAGATTATTTTTAGTGAAGGAAGCTTTGCTAAATTTTATTTCCAGATTGTTAATGGTGTTGTCGAGCTCAATAATTACCATGAGGATGGTAAAGAATTCACACAGAATATTCTTTCCGATGGGCAAAGTATTGGCGAATCGTTACTTTTTAACGATAAGCCGTATCCCATGACTGCCGTTGCCAAAACACAATGTTCCGTCATGAAACTGCCTCAGGCAGATTTCTTTTCGCTCATTCATCAAAATAAGGATGTGATGATGGATATGTTTAAATGCATGTCCGACCGACTCTACTACAAATACTTAATGCTTTTTAATATTTCATCCACGGATCCACAGTTCAAAATCAAAACGGTCATGGACTATTTAAAGGCAACCCAGGGTAACGATCATAACCAGACTTTTCAGGTACCTTATACCCGGCAGCAGATTGCCAACCTTACAGGGTTACGTGTTGAGACGGTTATAAGAACTGTTAAGAAAATGGAAAATGAAAATATGGTTAAAATTGAAGGCAGAAAAATACTTTATTAAGCCTTTAAACCTATTTTAATGATAACGTATTAATTGGGAAATGTTTTATAAATAATGCCATATGAATCATATGGCATTATTTTATTGATCCGTTTCACGGACAGTATGTTTCGTTATTATCTTATAATATTTTCTATCATTACTGGAAAAGGTTAAAAAAACTAGCGGACAAGAAGATAGATTCCAACACCAATTGCAGCATAAGCGGTAACCGTAAGAATATCAGCTATGGGTTGTGAAAATCGTTTTTCTGCAATTTTCTCAGCATTGATCTGGTTCTTATGGAATTTCAGAATTTTGTTGGGATTATGAACCGGGTGTGCCACCAGACTGTCACTTTCCCACTTGTCAACAATTACTTTATAACTTTTGCCATCTGCTTCAATTCTAACATTTTTACCGGATGCAAGTTTCTCCTGAATATTGACAGGAGCAGGCATTTGTTGTGCGTTCGGGCTTTGGGATGCAGCTGTTGCGCTTTTCATTTGCGCAGCTGTATTTTGCTTACTGTCGGCCGCTGGATCCACTTGTTTTTTTACCTGGTACGTATAGCAGCTGGTCAGAGAAAATAATATAATGATGAAATAAAGATTCTTTCGCATAAGCCAAATTTAAGAATTAAACGGAATATTTGGTGTTTTCTTTTGAAAGATGGTGATTTTTGTTTTGATACTATTGTTTAGCAGATTTTGGAGAATAGAAAAAGTAAGTCTTACTTTCAGTAGAAAATAAAAAGTTTGTGAAGCAGAGAGTACAAAATTTATTATTCACACAATAAAGAATTTATGTATATTTAGCCTTGAACAAATTAAAATTTAAGCATGAAAAAATTCAAAAAACTTTCAAGAGAAAATTTAAAAGCAATTAAGGGAGCTGATAATCCAATTGTGTGTCCAGCTAAACACTATCTCAAGTGTGAATCTATATACGTATGTGATCCAGACCAGGGTATTTACGACTGCGTATGTTCTTGCGTACCAATTGGCTCTTAAAAAACTAACACTCTAACTAAAGGGTGTTTTTTTATTAATTTGGCTGCATGAACCAAATTTAAGAATTAAACGGAATATTTGGGAGTTTGTTTTAATAGATCCTGTAAAAAAATATCGAGAGACAATTTTTCTTATGGACCATTGTAAAAAATCTCCTGAATTTGAGTCACTAAAACAAAAGAAATCCTTTAAAAATGCTCCACAGTTTGAAGAATTTGGAGAACGGGCAAATGCTTCCGTACAATGACCCTCAATTAACCCACGGAACCCACCAACGTGGAAAAATGGCAACCATTCCTGTTTTTTCAGATTGATTGATTACTTTATAAATTGATTACTTTATAACTTGTGTATTATAAAAAGTTGGAATCTTTGATCAGATGAAGTGAACATTTTATAAGTGGTGGACCGCCACCCTTTGTTTTCCTTAAAATTATCAACATCTTACAAAAACCTTTGCATTAAAAAAACTTGCCTTCTGCGATTTTTCAACAAAGCTAGTAAGCAAACATTTTCTCCGGCAGTTTAGGCTTTAGAAAGCGACGTGAAACTTCAAAAGCGTGTCCTTGCTGCGAAGGAAATAATTGAAGAACTACTTGTTTTTCCAGATCCTTATAACACAAAAAATAACCCCTGATAATTCAGGGGCTTTGCTTTATTTTGGCAGCATAATCATATGCTCGTTTGCGCTATCTCGAATCATTATTTTCCGATCATCTATCATACGCTGAAGAAATGCGTTACGATTGTCGATTGAGATATTTAGAATCCTGTCAACATCATCCAGCTTATTGCCGTTATGTCCTTCGGTTCGGATGTATTTTTCTTTTAAGACTTCCAGTATATTATTTTCGGGTTCTTCTCTGTCCACGAGATAATATACCATTCTTTGAAGATATCAATTAAATCAATTCCGATTTAAGACTCCTCAGTTTTTGGCTTAAAGTTTCTCCCGACCCCTTGTCTCAGAAAGGTAATTTTCCCTTGTGTTTGTTTGGCTTTTTCAAGAACTTCCATCGCTCTTGTTCGTTCGTTCATTCTGCCTGCATGGGTTATACACCCTTGATTTTCAATTTTTTTCATGTTACAAGATAGTGAAAATAATTGACAAAAGCAAATAGTAGACATTTCTCAGTTTCCGGGGGACATAACCCTCCTCAAGGGAGTTTGACAAGGGTCTGCACTCCCTTGGATAACGGTCTGAAGGCTGTTCGGAAGCCACCTACACCCCCATACATAACCGGTTCTACCCCTTGGGTAAGGGGGTGTCGTCCGTTCCTCAAGGGGGTCTAGGCCGTTGGGAAGACCATCCAGGGGGTTAGGGAAGTACCTATAGACCCTTCGGAAGTGTCTACAGGCTTTGTGTTGAGGTTTTGTTAATCTTTGGATGTTTTTTGAATGCTTGATGTAATGTTAAAACCACACGAAAGGATTCGTGCGGTAGCAGGGAATATTATAATCATAATTTTTTATACCTTCAATAAAATTTAATTACTTATCATAGAAAATGGATTTAGTTTATACTATTACTTCTGGGTATTTAGAATGTCAAAATGAAATAATCGATCTTTCATTTGCTTTGGTTTTTATAGAAAATGGGGTTTATAAGATTGAAACGTTACTTACGGACAATTCAATTTATGAAAAAAACGAATTCAATCATTATTATAAAATAGTTGGTTTAACTGAAAAAAAATAAAATTGAATGTCAAGATTTATTTTTGACAAAACATGAAGGGAGTAATAATAAAGTAACATTTATTTGCGATGACTATATTAAATTACATACTCCAGAGCATGCGCTTTATGAAGGTGAGGAAAAAGAAGTAGAGAAGAAACAAAATATTTGGTATGTGGAACTTGAGAATTTTAAGACAAAATTTGCTAATTCCACTAAAACTAAAAAGTTCATAAATGGTATTGAAAATGATGATAGTTTTTTTGATTTTACATTCGATCACACTGAGACATCGTGGGTGATTGATGGATTAGAAGGAAATGGGAACTATTTTAAATTCAAATTAATTCAACATAAGAATTCTGAAAATGTATTAATAGACTTCAGAAATCATAAAGAACGAAGAAGTCATTGTATACTGTATTATGAGGATTACTTAAAAATAAAACATGAATTAATTAGCACACTATCATTTATTAATGGGGCCAAAGTCAAGGTACGAAAAGAATATATTGGAAGATACCACGGACAAAATAATAATCGATATACATCAGAAGTAGAAATAAATTATTCCTTCGAAAACAAGAATGACGATCACTATAATGACTACATTCCTATAAATACCCATAATTCTTTTTCTGATGAGATTTTCAGAGAAATATTTTTCCGATCTTTTGTGAAATTTCAAAGAATTAATAAAATCTTAGATTTAGAATCTTTAATTTTTTCATTAAATGTTTCATCACAAACTACTGGAATTGAAGAGAGATATTTCATATTGATTACAGCCTTCGAAAGAATTGCAAAAAAATATTCAAATTATATGGCTGTTGAATCTACAGGCATGATAGATGAAGATATTTTCTCAAAAGAGATAAAACCCAATTTAATAAAGGCTATTTTACCTGTAAAAAGTATTGATGAAGCATCATGGAACAGAATGAATGCTGTGATATCGAATTTAAATATCAATCATACAAGTACCAATAAATCACTGACTAATTTCTTAGAATATGCTAAAATTCCTATTAATAAAAATGTAAAAAGTCTTATAAAAAGAGAAAGAAATCTTGCAGTACATGAAGGTATAGTTGGAAAAAATCATGATGAAATGTTTCAAAACTATCTAAAACTAGATCATATATTAAGAGATTGTATTTTAAACTTAATTGAGTACTTTAGTCATAGAAATCGCAGATATATGTATGCAACTAAAGAAGAATTTGAAAACTCTAATCCTAAAAATTATACGAAAGATGTAGATAGTTATGACATTAGGTAATTAAATTTATGATTAAGTAAATTCAATTTTTGATATTAGAAGTACTTGAACTGTCATCTGAAGAATTCAATACTATGAACGAAATTACTCTCCTAGCTACCGCACAAATTCTTTCGTGTGGCTTTGGCTTTTAGACTATATTATTATTATGTTTAATACTTTAGAAATTAAAGTAGTATATAAGTTATTATTGTTTTTCATTCATATATTGGAACCTAAAATCTATATTTTCAACTTTGTCTATTTCAATAAGTTCAAGACCAAACGGATCATTGCTTTGAATAAGATGTTGTCTATAGGAAGCTAGTCGTTCATCCATAAATTGGTTTGAAGTTGGAATTACGAAAGAATGTCCCATCAAAGGATAGCTGTAGAATCTAAAATTTTTATCCATTTCATCGCTATGTTCAGTAAACCGTATTTGAGGTACCAATAAATCTTCTGTATTGTAGAAAACTGCTTTAAACTTTGGTTTTTGAAAATAAATTGGATATTCGTTTAGGTTATATCTGGAAAATTCTCTTATATAATTAAATCTTTCGTCATGAGCATCCCCCAATTGCCTTTCTCTTTCTTCTAAAAATACCTTGTAAATACCTCTTCTAAATCTCTTAGCAAATTCCCTCTGAAAGTTTGGCTTCAGCTTGTATCCCATCTTAAACTTAAAAGTTCTATCATTTTTATAGTTGAAGGCAAAATATTCCGATTTAAATCTATTTAATCTTAGCTCTTTGTGTTGAGATAAAAGCAAATACTTCGAAGTATTCAAAACTTCTTTTAATGCAATTTCGACTGCAGGTAATCCAAATTCTTTCTTTCCAAAATATTCATTACACTCGTCGCATACATTTTTACAGGTAAATTTTCCACCTAAGGATTGAGGAATTGTATGGGCAAGCTTATTAAAGGTTGTGAGATTTTCCGTTTTTGAACACCAAATACATTTCTTCATCTAGTAAAATTATTATAGTATTAAATTACTGCATTTTGTACAAATATACAAGTCTCAAATTTTTCAAATTTTAGGGATAAATAAGCAAAAAAACCAAACAGAAGCTAGGATTTGGTCTTTGGCTACTACAAGATAACGTTTATTTACCTTGCTGTTTCTTAGGTGGTTTCAAAGAAGGTGTATTTCCTGGTGTTTCCTTATTATCACGTTGGTGTTGATCCGGTTTGCCAGTTGATGTTGCTGTTCTTTTTGGCCCTGGTTTAAGTCCCATAATATTAATATTTTATTGTTAACAAAATCAAATTTACATATGATAATTTATATTCTCTTACGGCTTCCCATAAAAAATAAAATAAAAATCATTTTAAAATTTTCAATCCGTGTTTTCACGGAAATTCTTAAAGAATTCAAGTAAATATATTCTTTGAAGTTTCGAGAATTTCGTCATAAAAAAATCCCAACTCTCGTCAGGATTAATTATATTGATTACGTCATTTATATTCCAACCATTTTGAAGAAATTAGCAAGAGTGATATTCTTACCATGACAAATTCGCAAGATGGTAAGAAGAGCGATTTGGTAGGTTTCATCATCTCTTATTCTTCGGACTGTTTTTTCATCGATGTTATGATCCACTGCAAATTTGCTGTTATTGTTCAGAGGAACAACCCATTCATCCCTTATAAATTCAACAATTTTTCTATTTGCTTCTGTCATAGAAACAAATAAATTACTTATTCTTATAAAAAACTCGGACTCAAATCCGAATTATAGCGAATTTTTATTACATTTATAAAAAATATTAATGCATAATAAAAATACAAACCCATGAAAAAGAATAGAACAGACTTTGACACCCGGTTTTGGGCAGTTCGCAGAAAGCACTCCGGAGTAAAGCTTATGGAGATCTTTTTTCAGCTCAATGACCTGGCAGCCTCTAAAGAGAGACTCAACAGCATTATCAATTATGCGGTAAAAAGGAATAGCTGGATCAAAGAAGATCCGTCTGTTATCTTTCACTTTCGCCAGTCGATCCAGTCGTTTATCCGTGCAGGTTATCTCATCACGCTGAAGGAAAAGAACTGGGCCGCCAATACTCAGTTGGAAGATGTTTCTCCGTTGGTTCTGGGCTTGCTTTCGGAGAAAGAATACCGAAACCCTCTGTTGGTCTTTAAAAAAGCATTCAGAGAATACAGCGTACAGGAATTTGACTATTTTATGTCCGGGATGGTTTACTTCTCACTGGGTGTCTATGATAATCTGCCGGAAAGAAATATCATCAGTCCGTACATTCATCTGACTAAAATGCTGGATGCGGCGCATCTTATTCTTGAAAGAAGAGGGAAGAAGTAAACTAACGAATAGAATTTCATTAACGCAAAGGTATACTATAATCCTGCATAGAGTAGGAGGCAAAGAAGGAATCAATCTTTGATTGATTTGATGAAGCGCGTGTTTTATCAGGCTGTTTCATCAGCGAATAAAAAACAAAAGTATTTTTTCTCAACTCAAACCACTCATTGACTGTCTTAAAGAAATTTTTAAAAGTGTATATTCGATGGTTAAAAAAAACAAAGATTTATTTGACAAAATGCAGGTGAAAGCTATGTGAAATCTGTTCAGCCATTATCAAGTTCTCATTTTGCGTTATGTGAAAAAAACATTTAATTAAATCAAAAAACAATGGACCAAAAGGATTTTGAAAATTTCAAGCAAGAGGTAAGTTGGTTTGTAGGACAAAATGATAGCGTTGAAATTAAACATATCATCAGTAAAACTTTCAGTCCGGAATTTATCAATACATTTCCAACTTTATATCAACTATTGCTAGAATCGACTTCAATTTTGAGTGTTGATATAACAACATCTAAAAACAAAAAATCAAACTATTATCTATATACCTGGACGGACAGAAATGGCTTTAAATGTGGTTGGTTGTGCAAGATTGAACAAATTCATAGTGAAATTGATGTTTTATCTGAACATCAGTTACTCTTAGACGAAATGGGCGGGATAAAGGAAACTTATCACAGCTTTGATACAGAAAATGAAATGCTGACCGATAATCAGAATTTTATTTTCATTAAATCCGAACTCACAAAAGGTTTAGGTGACTGGATTGACTTATATGATCAGGTTTGTAAAGATGAAAATGTAAAGCAAATTGACACAAAAGATCTGTTTTGTTTTGCTCAGGAAGCGAATGGAAATGAAACTTTTTATGACCGAAACACAAAAAAGGTTTTACTTTTTGCTTCTGATCATAGTTTTGAAAATGTTGAAGTTTTAAAAGGCCAACCAGAATATACCTTTTACACAATTAATCGTGTAACGACATTTGTTGATTATGTAGAAACCCTTGCTCAGCAATGGTTGGAAAATATTAAAAATTAAGAGATGAGTGCAATGGAAGACTTTTCCTTTTGAAGCCTTCCATTGCCTTAATGAAATTCCCGCTTTTCTAATTCCCCATCTCTATACATTTCCGTATAGATCAATGGTCCTTTTTTCCTTGTATTGAATAGGGGGGCCCCTGTTTCTTCATTATATTTTTGTAATAATTTGTAAAATTTCCATGTTCCAACGGGTAAACCATTTTTATATTCGGCTTCCAGATACGTATACGGATCGGTAAATTGCGGATATTTTTGTAAATCCATAGATCCATTGGGTTTACATTCTATCCATTTTCCTTCTTTATGGTGATTTTTTATCAGGCCCTGTTCTTCATCATCTTTATAAGGGCCATCATTGTCATAGTATCTGGCAAATTTTCCGGAGGGCAGAATCTGGTATTTCTGTAAAGGTTTTAATTGAAAAGGGCTTTCAGACAATTCATAATCCTGTAGAGAAATGGTGTAATTTTTATCGATATTAAACAGGGTATAGTTGGCAAATCCCATTTCTCCCTGATGATTAAGATAGATTCTTTTCATATCGATCAGCTTGCCGTCCTTCGTTGAAACTAAATATATTTTTTCAATAAACGGTTCGGCATAACGAACGGTATTATAAACCGCCATAAAGTACAGTGAATAGTCTCCATAACACAAAAAATCTGAGGCTATTTTAATTTGGTCATATTTTTCATTGACAGTAGTGCTGAATGGCAGCAAAACATTGTATTCTTCAGGAAGCAAGACAAGATCTTTTTTTATTTGTTTTTCAAATTGCAATGCATTGATTTCCTTTAATTTATTTTCATCCTGTATAGCAGACAGAATGGCGTCAACGGTTATCCGTTTTGAAATATCTGGATATCCAAATGGCAGAATAATACAATCCGATTTATTGGTGTTAAATAAAACTGATTCTTTATCTGTGGAATGAGATTCTGTGCTTATTGCCTTATTTTCTGTTTGAGCCTTACTGTAACAGGAAAAAAGGAAAAACAGAATGGTAAAACAGGCGATATTAATTTTAGGCATATATATCTAATATTGGGGTGAAACCGTGAACATGCAAATGATTATTATGTCTTGGGGTAGCGGTATGCGTGGTATGAGGTAACCGTGTGCTGGCATTGTCTGCAGTACTGGCATTTGAGGTGTTAGAAAAATTCTCTGACCGGCCTGATCCAAATCCAAAATCAAAAAGAATATTCCGGAGAATAACCTGGTTGTCATAATCAAAATTCGCAGCCGTAAGGACCGTATTGACTCCATTTTGCTGAGCCGTTAATAAATTCAGATCTCCCGCTTCTCCGTTCACATGTTCTGCGCTGGGGTAGCATGACGCGTCTGAATAAGAAAAACCCTGAGATACGATATAATGATTATGTCCTTCCTGTCTGAATTGTGCCAATGCTCCTAAGAAACCTGCAAATAGATCCGGCTGAATGCTTCTTCTTCTGGTATGCTGAAACCCATACCGGATGATGACCCCATTTTGATTATAATTGAATGCCTCAAAAATCTGTGGCCCTACACCGTCATTCGCTAAAATATCCATATTGACCAACTCGACATTTCCCGGTTGATTGATGTACCATTTGTCGGTGGCTCCATCACCAAGAGTTCCGTTAGCATACACCAATAACTGATGGGCATCTATCTGCTCTCCGGCGGCTCTGTTCGCTGTGAAATCTATGGTGTCCAAAAGATTGCCTCTTTGGGTCAGCGGTGGGATGGTGTTGACTCTTCTTTTTCTGGTTACAGTTTCTTTAGTTCTGTTACAAATCCTGTGTTCATTATCGTTTTGGTCGTAATAAAAAAAGATAACATCAGTGGAATGGTTATTCAGAACCTTCTGAATCCTTCTTCTTCTTTCCGGATTTGTACTGATCACCTGTAAAGCATTGTACGTATTGCTGCCATGATGAATGGTATAAATATTTTTATTGACCACCCTGAATCTTCCTCTGTCATCATTCAAGAAAATACCAGCTCCGTTTACCTCTTCCTGTCCATCTCCATAGGCACAGGGATTATTGTCTGTTCTTTCTACTGCCACTTCCAAATTAATACTGCTATCTGCCAGTCTTCTGGTCCAGTCATCAAAAGTAGCTCTTCCGTCAGGCCTTAGCTGCAGCTTAATAATGGCTTTATTGATATGGTCAGCCCGTAAATTAGTATAATGATCATGGCTGCCATCTCTATTGTTAAGAGCATCAAAATTTCCTACCTGTACGGTAAACAGCCTCTGTGCCTCATACCGGTCAGGAGATACAAAACGCATTAACTGTAATGGATCTGTATTTTCTGTCATCGTACTTGCTGAAGGCCTTATCACCGCATCTATACTCAGATCTGTCATATTGCTGGTCTCTATGATCAGAT
Organism: Chryseobacterium lathyri; assembly: GCF_019970085.1. Classification (NCBI taxonomy): domain Bacteria; kingdom Pseudomonadati; phylum Bacteroidota; class Flavobacteriia; order Flavobacteriales; family Weeksellaceae; genus Chryseobacterium; species Chryseobacterium lathyri. Next base: position 283,821 of record NZ_JAHXYG010000003.1, read on the forward strand.
ATACTGTTTTGCCTAATATGGAATCGTATGGGATATTTTGATTCTGATGATCCTGCTGTACATGAGCAGAATCAATTTTTGTAAAATTGACTCTTGTTCCGTTGTCTGTTGTCGTTTTCTTGGCAAAATAAACTTCAGTAATACGCTGTAAAGAGTTATCGGGGGTATCCGGAGCTAATGGGCCATTTAAAGTTTGGGTTTGCCCGGAATCTGTTATTGTAATACGTGTCGCCATTTTAAGATTTTTCTTTTTTTAATACGGGAGTTTTTACATTTCCTGACGAGGATTATCCGAGATTTCATTTTCCTTAAATGAGGTAAGATTCTGATTTCCAAATAATAAAAACACAAAACCAGTATGGTTCAATCCTTTGCCAGACTTTTTATCCGGCTGGTCCTGCATTTCTTTAATCCATCCTGTATTTTTATAGTTCTTCATAGCTTATTTCTTTTATATGATAGATGATTTTCTTTTGGTAGTTTTCACCCAGGGAAAATTCTATGGTAAGTTTATGTTCTAGCACTTCTTTGGTTTTAAAATCCAATAAAATCTGCCCTTTATATTTGTCAAGTTTTGGAAAATCTGTTTCCCTGTTATAAGCAATTTCCTTTCTGTTCATTTCTCCATAAAACATTTCCCAATTTTTATCTGAAGGAATGTTCCCGGTATACTGTAATAGTAATAATTCATCATCACAACGCATGGCCTCCGTTTGTACACGTTCTTCTATATCTATTACGGTATTGGTCATAAAATTAAGGTAACGCACGCTATACTTTACCCGATCTTCCTGCTCATACCTTCCATAAAACTTATGGAGGATCATTCCCAATTGATTACTTTTTAAAAAATCTTTACCCACTAAGTTTTCGTTTTGGTAAAATGTTTTTAAAAAAGTGTAAGAATCTTCTGCCTGTTTGCCAACATAGGAGCGGGAGAGCTTTTCTACTGTTTTTTCCACTTTATCCTGAAGAATTGATAATTCCTGTACATTTTTTAAATGACCATATTCGTCCGTTATAAGCATTACATCGTCATTGATATCTGCAATTCTGGCTAGAAAATCTTTTTCGGACATGGATAGTGTTTTATCCCGATGAACTCTATCAAAAATTTCGATATGGTATTCAAATCTTTCTTTTTCTAAACGCTTCAGCGTAACATGAAAATTTTTATTGAGCTCACTTCTGTGCGTTTTTCCGTTGATGGTGGTATATTCATTACAGGAATAGCGATAAAATTTCTTTCCTTCCGAAAGGTTCAATTTAATATCTATGGGAAACTCTGGTTCCATAATTTTTCACTCATTATTTTTACTTAAAAACTACTTTCCCTCCGGAGGAAACCCACTGGTTTTTTTTATTCCAAGACCCATCACAATCCTGTTGCATTTGTTTAACTATTTTTGCTTTTTTTATGTCAATAATGGCACACGTGTAGTTTTCATGCAGGGTACTGTCTTTATCACTTTCATGTACATATTCTTTAATGATGCCGTCTACTACTACGTACTTTGCATTAGGGGACAGTGAAGAAAAGAGCTCACTTCCGGTACCATTAAATTCACTTCCTTTACCTACTTTTATCTTTTTCTTTTTATTAATAATATGGAGATTATACCATAGTTTCATAGGGCTGTTGTAGGAAGCATAATACAATGATAGAGTATCATTTAAAGTAATGATGGTGTCTTTCTTTGCCGTTTTATTCTGTACATCATGATGTTTTTGGGAAACAACGTTTCCGCAGGTAACAAAAATGATTAAAATCATTAGCATAAATGTCAATTTTTTCATGATGATAAATTTGAGTTTTTTTCCATTTTTTCATAGCGTTTATCCATATCTGTACCTCTTCTTTTATTCCCGTAATCATCAAGAATTTCCTGCTCGTATTTACTGTGCATATCTCCCCATTCGCCAGGATTTCTTGATATTTTTTCTAATTTTTCCCCTTCTTTTCTGGTTTTATTTTCTTTGGCTGTGTTAGCATCTTTTTTTGCAAAAAACCGGTCTAGTGCAGAGCCGAAATCATCTTGTACATATCCTGGTCTGTTAATGTGATGATCCAATGCAGTTGCTTTACCTAATTTTGATTTTAAATAATCTGACAGCTTATATGAATAGCCTGTAGGAGTTAGAGGAAGTACAACTTCTTTTAACCTCTTAATAAAATCCAGCACCTGTTTTTCCTGAAATACTTTATCAATAACAGCATTTACAATCGGTTGCAGAGGCTTACATTCTACTGTTTTTCCAAATAAGGATTCTTTACAGTTTTCTCTGATTTTATTTGATAATGTATTTCCTGTAATTTTCTCCGCTTTGGGATCTGCCGGATCTTTATAGTATAGAATCCCGGAGTCTACCGTCCATCCGCATGATACAAATAACTCGTCATATTTTTCAGGATGCTGAGCTTTAAATTCTTCAACCTGTGTAGTAAATTCACCTTTTCCGGTATGATCCACTGTTTTCTGCATGGCCCCCGCAGTTAATATCATCTGTTCACCTGAAAGGTCCCAGTCATAGGATTGAACAGAATCTAATTTGCCTTCATTTTCAGACATTCCCACCAAAATAGCCTTTTCTTCAGCCGTAATTTTCTTTTCTTCAATCAATGTATCCCAATCGGAATAATTTTCAAGTTTTTTAGATCCCCAGTAGGCTGGTCCATATTTTTTACTATATCGGGTACAGGTAATATCATAGTTGTTTCCACAATTACAGTATCTGATCTCAAACCTTTCATTGTCTTTATTTAAAAACTCATGCGTCTCATCCGGGAATTTCACTTCATCTTCTGTTCCTGTTACTTCAGCTTTGAAATATAAAAAAGCATTTAAGTTCTCTCTTTTATTCAGTTTATCTATTATTTTTTTTAAATCTTCGTCACTTTTGGGACGCATCGTTATTTCTTTGGCATACACCAGTGTTCCGTTGATAGTAAATTCTATTTTACTTTTCTCCTCCTCGCCATCTAAAAACTTGATAGGATTTTCATATACGTTTTCAGTATTTTTCAATTTATTTTCATGGATCTCAACAGAGAGTTTGCCGCTTGCCCCTTCACAATTGGCGACTACCCATACTTTCTTTTTAATGGTGGTGCTGTTTATTCTCTCAAAATCAAAATCAGGACTGCCATCAGCCTTTTTCGCTTGTACTTCCTCTTCCCAGGTAATTTTCACCGATTCTTTTGCCTTTAATTTTACAGAATCCTCCTGATCTGCCTTGAGGTTCCTTCTTCCTTTTTTTTCGTACTTCTTTTTGACATTAGATACCAGACCTCCACTTTTAACGGTATAAGTTTCTTCTTTAGTTTCCCAAGTCATTTTAGGAACTTGTTTTGCAAAATATATTTTTACCACATTCACTTCATGATCCACCTGGTGGGGGAGATCATAAACCTTCTGATTGGGGTTTACAGAATAATCATCTTTTTCTTGTACTTCACTCATATCATTTTATTTTGAGCTTATTATTGAAAATCATTTGAGTTATTATATTTTGTTTTTAAGTCTTTAGTCACTTTTAATCTTAATGTTGAGGGTAAATCTTTTAATGTAATGTTCAGATTATCATTTAGTTTACATTTGCCATCTTCTCCACAATAATATTTTATATGATACAGATATTTTTTATGGTTATAAAATATAATGTAGGAGACTTTTGTATCATTATCCCAATTCCCACAATACGTAAAGGGTATGAAGACTGCCTGATGCTTATTGATGTTATGATCAGATATATGATCTGTTTTTAAATTGATTAAACCGGATTGTGCATATGGATAATTATAAACTATGCTATCGCTGTAATTTTTATTTTTGACAGCAGCGCTGATAATGGTTACAGCTCCGTCGAATCTGTTTTTTTCAGAGTTACAGGGATTAATTACTTTTACGGTAAGTTTGTTTGATATTGTTCCGTCTTTAAAGTTTTTTTGTATGATCAATGAATCCTGATAATACCTTTTCAAAGTATCATTCACAGGCTTTTGTCCGCAAACAGGGATAAAAAACAATAATATCAAACTAGTAACTAAGCTTTTCATTTTTTGTATAATAAATAGGTAACTCATCGTCTTCAGATTTTTTGGTATATTCTACGGGATATATGGAAGAGGTTCTTTGTCCGAAAGTTCCCACACAGACTTTGTTTCCCTGATTTCCTCCCAGATAATATATTGTTTTCCCATCACTGCTCTTTCCAACAGCTATACTTACGTGGTGTTTATTTAATAAAACACATATTGAACCCACCAAAGGGTGATTCCCGGCTATAAGCTTTCCCCATACCGGATCATCAAATTCCTCTTTTTCCAGACCTTTTTTATCTGTTGGATTTTTCTTAAAACCAGCTCTATATCTAGTCTTTTCTTCTCCATATGAATAGGCACCCGGGTCTAATTGGGCAGAATACCCGCTGTTTTTCAAACACCAGCCCACAAATGAGGCACACCAAGAACTGTTATCGGTATTAGCACAAGCTTTTGGCTTATTTTGTCGGTTTATAGCATGGTATTCATCTATGATCTTTGAGCAATGGGTGGACTCTGAAACGCCCAGTTCCTGTTCTTCTCGGGCTTTAACAACCCATGGCTGTTCCAGATATTTTATTTTGAAATATTTCCCTAATTCATTTAAAAAGGTATTTTTTAAGCTGCTGCTTCCTTCTTTGCCAAGATATTCAATTTTTGGTTCATCAGAAGTCACTTCTATATATACCGATGCTTCTTTGTCAGGACTTGCTGTTATTAGTTTTGCCAAATTAAATGATAAATCATCAGCACGTTGATTGAGCATTAGTTTGAGTACCGCTTTGTTTTTGAATTGGCTTGAATTTTCTATTGTGGGATCATTTGCAAAATTATCAACTTCTATTTCAAATTCACTTTTTGCTTTTATGCCTGCATATTTTGCAGCATCTGTAACTTTTTCTACCTCTTTTAGATCAATTAAACTCAGCTCAGCATCAACATCTGTTAAAACTTTATTTTTACCGCTTTTAATCTTAACCTTTACTTTTTTTCCAGAAAGTCCTTCAGTTTCAACAATTAAAGCAACCTGATAACTTAATCCCCGCTCTGATATTCTTTCTGTAGATATTTTCGTAGTATCTATTTTCTTTTTTACAGAAACTTTCTTGCCCAGTTTCTTGTTGTAGACTTCCTCTTCTTTTTCAACAGGAGTGCCTTTCTCTGAAATCCACTTCACAAAGTAAGCATCAATAATTTTAGGAATTTCATTGTTTTGAATCTCACTTTTTATACTTGCTGCCTGCGGAATCGGTGTTGCAGTGGCTGCATTAAACTCAGGGTCACAATTAATATAGGATTCTTTTACCAAAACAGTTTGTTCTTGTATAATGGAGGTTCCCAGGTTTTGCCACGGACTTAACTTTATAACGCTCATACAGGGTGGGGGAGACATGTTTCTTGCAGGCCATTTCGGGTGCCCGCAAGTTCCTTTAAACTGAAGGTTGACCATATTGTTTCCATCGCCTTCTGTTGCAAATAGCTTATCCTGAAGGTTTATTTCATTAGAGGTAACTTTCAGTTCTCCGGGCGCCTGAGCATAGGGACATTTCAACTTGGCTCCATGGATAACCATTTCTCTTTTTTCTGAAGGAGAATCTTCGTTGGCTTTTTTTTGTTTTTCTGCTCTTTTTTCAGAAAGCTTACGATCATGCGCTGAAGTATTCTGATTTTCCATGTGTTAAAATTTTGGATTTGATTCAATTGTTGAAACCGGAATCGCATTTGTTGGTAACCAATGAAAATTTACTTTCATCATCCGTGATAGATTTAGCCTTTACTTACTTTAACGTCTTTTCCGCCCTGGAATACAGCCAATGATGTTCCTCTTAGTTTTAAATCGCCTTTAGAGGTCTGTATATCTGCTTCTCCGGAAATACTTTTAAACTTATTACCGGTGCTTTCTGTTTGATCTTGTTTAACGGTAACGCTTTTATTTTCAGAGGTCTGAGTGTATCTCTTTGTAATGGATTCGGTATGGTCATTTCCAATATGCATGGTGCTGTCCTGTCCAATCTTAGTGGTCATATTCCTTCCCACGGAAATCTGCATATCTTCCCCTGCAGTAAAGGTCATATTCTTGGGCGCAGTAACATGAATATTACCCTGGCCATCCATAAAATAAGTATTTCCGCTTGGATCCTTAATGGTTACACTTTTTTCCGCGTCATTCATTAACACCTTAATACCACTTCTCGTCTGTATAGATTTCAAATGATTGTCCACGCCACCGCCCAGGCCTACTTTCCCGTGAAACATTCCGCCCATAGCAAATGGAAAATCAGGGTTGTGATATTCAAATCCCACCATAACCTGATCGCCAATTTCCGGAACGGCTACGAAACCTCTGTTTTGTGTAATAGCATCTGTTCCGCCTGCATCTGGGCTCATCATTCTGATAAAGTGGGTCGTATCATTTAACTGCCAGTCAAATCGGACCTGTATTCTGCCTTGATTCAGTGGATCTACATTGGATATAACGGTTGCCACCTGCGGTTCAGCTTTGGGCATTTCAAAATCAGGCTTTGGCATGAAACCAGTGCCTTCAGCAATGGCTTCAAAACTTCCTGTATAATATCCTCTTGCATCAACTTCGTGGGTCACCTCTGTAATCATCAGCGTTGTAAAATGTGAGGTTTCATTGCTGCCGGTCTTTCTCATGGCTAAGTCTGCAACACAGCCAATATACAGGAATGGAACTGTTGTTTGTCCTGAAACAGTAAAAACCTCTACTGCTTTACTTCCTCTTGCGCTTTTTTGGGAATCATCTACATCACGGAACATATTGGCATTGATGGGAGTAGGAGTCAATGACCGGGTTGTGAAAATAGTATCATTCAGTTCGTAGGCTTTGGAAGATAATTCTCCCAAATGTTGTATACGATCATCAGCACCTACCATTTTAGTATGACTGCTGCTGTTATAGCCAAAGTATTCCGGTTTGGTGTGAACGGCTTTCAACTCAACATTTACATCATTTACATTGCTTCCGTACACCAGCAGGATAGGTTTTTCAGAAGAGGGGAGCTTCCCGAAATGAAGAATCTCACCGTCATAATAGAACTGTTCTCCATAGGCTTCCGCAATCCTTGTAAGGTAATTGTAATGGGTTTCGTTGTATTGTGAGCTGTAACTGATATAACTTTTGTTTTGGGTATCTATCCTGAAATCAAATTTATTTGCCCCTAATGTCTCCTTGATGATCCGGTTGGCAATAATATTGGTATTCACCTCCTGGCTTCCTCCGAAACTTTGGGTATGTGGAGCGGAATCCATGAGAATAGTGGGGCTTTTTCCTTTTAAAATAATATTTCCCAGACTCATTTTTTCCTGACTGAATGCTACTTTGGTAATGAGACCCACAAATGTTCTTTCGGGGCTTTCAGTTTCGGCATCTTTATATTTAAAAACAATGGTGATTCTTTTTCCTAAAAACTTTTGGGCCTGTTCAAGATTGTGATTTTGTGCCTCGCCTAAAGAGTCATAAGCCAATACCAGCTCAAAATCATGGTGTCTTCTTGCACTTTGTTGTAAACGAAAGTGTTTAAAGTGATTGACAGCCTTGCCCTCAACCACAATGTCCAGTTTTACCACACGGTTGATTCCCGAAATATGGTTTTCTGAAACTTTATCAGAATTTGAGGTGTTTTTCATAATATTTGGTGCGTTTTTTTTGGTATTATGTCACCTAAGTTAGATAAAAATAGACTATTAAATGTAAAATTTCATTAAATCTTCAAAATTGTAGTAAAACTACGATTGACTAAAAAATCCTGCTTAAGTTTTGGAAATTGAGGAAGTTCCAGTCTGGCAAATCCATTTTTTTAATATTGTTTGCTATGGCAATGTTTTTTTTCTTAAGACCTCTCCATAGATTTTTTTATGGAAGCAAAAGCCCTGACAGGGAATGCTCCCACGCCTTTGAATTTTGGAGGTGCAGCTGTAAAGGTGAAATTTTGATCAGGCAGCAGCTCCAAATTGCTCAGATGTTCTACGATGAGTATTTGCGCACCCCGTAAGATAGAATGTACCGGGCGGGTTAAGGTATTCTGGTGCGGATTCTGTCAGATAAGGATGATTATTATAATAGCGTTCTGTACTCCAGTGCTCATCCCAGCCTGTATGAATCAATACTGCTCTGTTCCTGATTTCTCTGATTTTGAGATGTTCCTCGGTAATTTCCAATGTTTCGTTATAGGGAACCCTGATGACAACGGCTTCCAGTTCTGCAAAGGATTTGAGGCACATTTCGGAAACATCTTTTCCATTTTCAATCGTGTGACTGAGACCAACCAATAATTCCTCATCAGAATTGGGGCGAAATGGTAAAATAGGATAGGAGATATTGCAGTCCTGAGAGGGATTAATTTGAGGACTGCTTGGCAAAAAAAATAATGAAAAGAAACGGTGTGATTTTTGTAAAATAAAAATCATAACCCACTTAATCAAAAATATTATGAACGTAAAACGCACATTTGGAGCAATACTTACAATCCTTGGAATTGCAGGTATGATTTATACCGGATACGAATTGATCAACAAAAGTTCCGCATATACTACATTATCTGTAGTTGGAGTGATCGGTTTGATCTTCTTTTTCTCCGGAATAGGTCTTGTAAAGAATACAAGAGATGAAGCATAACTATAAGTTAAAGAAAAATATTGCATTCCCGAATTGAAGAACATTCCTGGTAATTCCTCCTTTATGCATTTCAATTTTTCTTCAAAATACCTATATTTTGTAAAAAGTATGGAAATAAATTAATGGAAAATTGCTGGAGACAAAACCGGTAATGAATTCAAGCTTAGGGTAGGCAATGGTATGGAATTCTTAAGTTGAAACTAAAAATAATAAGTCAAACTTCTTAATGCTAACTAAATGGAAAATATTTTGATCATGGATTTAATTCAACAACTGAAGGACGTTGAGAATGCAGATCTATGGATTGACGAAAATTTTAAGAAGAAACTTTTAAAAGTTAATGATGAAACCGCTTTTGAACGTCCTATTGCCAATCTGCATAGTGTTGCGGAGCTTATCTCTCATTTAACCGAATGGCGCAAGGAGGTTTTAAGCAGACTTCAAGGAAATCCAAGAGGTCTTGAAATGAGTGATGCCGCAAATTGGCGGAGTAATGAAGAGCTTAAAGAAATGGGATGGGAAAATCTTCTAAATGGTTTTTATACCAGCCAACAACAGCTGATATCATTTCTGGCAGAAAAAGATGACTCCTATTTATACAGCCCATATCCATATGCGGATGCATCTTTCCCGCATAATTACCAATATCTAGCCACTGGACTGATACATCACGATTTTTATCATCTGGGACAAATAGGCATCACTATTAAGTTTCTGACAAATGGCACAACTTAAACCAAGAAATCACTAGCACTTTGGTAATATAGTTTAAGAGGTCAAGAGTCTTTATCAAAATTTGGCTTGGAACTATTATGTTTTAAAGATGCTCTGTAATATTTTAAGCTCCTAATATGCTGGTCATTCGATATTTGATGAACAAAACAATATTTACCTTATGAAAATAATTCTTTGGAAAGGACTCGCCAATCAGTCTCTTGAATATTTTAAAATCGAAAAAAAAGAAGGGTCGTTAAAGGTTAATTCAAAAATTCTTGGTATTCAGGAAGATACAGTTTTCGCAGTCACTTATCATTTGCTAATTGACGATAATTGGTTTATTAATGAGTTTACAATAGTTACTGAAATAAACTCTATCACAACTTCTTATACCGGAAAAAAAAGAAATTGTGCCTGGGAAATTAATAATATACCTGAACCACCTGAACCTGAATTGGCGAACATACACTATATTGATATTTCCCTTAGTCCTTTCACAAATTCATTACCTATAAACAATCTGGTCTTTAAGGAAAAGGTGCCACAGGATATTGATGTTATTTACATAGATATTTTACAGGGGCATATAAAACCAGTAAAGCAGAGGTACACAAAACTTGATACGCTCAGTTTTTCTTATGAAAACACAGACTCTGATTTTAAAGCAATACTAACAGTTGATCATAACGGCTTTGTTGAGAAGTACCCTGAACTGTTTGAAAAAATTGGCCAGGTTTAATTAGTAATGATGTGAAGTTGATGGACTACATTTTTTTATTGATAGAAAGATCGTTACTTCTGATTCAAAGTAACATTTAGAAATACCAATAAGTTTCCAGTTTTACAGCCGTCTCGGCGTTAAGTCGAATATCTTTTAGATAACCTTCTATATTTCCATACTATTTACATAAATATTGCTGACTATCCGCAATATCTGCATCAATGATATCTTAGTTCCAATGATATTAATCTGTTAACTGTACTAATTCTTACATAGTAAGTTTAAGAGCACTAACTGTACTCAATAATTAGCCCAGGAAAAAGTTTCAAACTTAGCGATAGTAGATTATTAGCTATAAACATCTATGCGTTTATCGATATATGTCGATGCGAATTCTTTATAATTTACATCGAATGTTGGTAATTTTGTAATAAGATAATTATTTAAAGAGCTTTTAGTTTATAAAATATTTATTTGCTATAAAACTATGAGTAAAGATGGTAATCCATTTCAGTAATTAATGGAGCCAAAATACCATATTAGAATGTAGCTAAGGATTTTCGGATTCTAAAAACACAAATGAACACTATATTCAGCCTCCTCTCCATTCTCTCTGATCCCTGGAATCGCAAGAAGAGGCTGCTTTTTAACTTTATTTTTAAACATGCTAAGTATGAAAAAAACACTTTTTTTATTGACCTTTTCGATATGTGCGGCAATTTCTGCTCAAGTGGGTATCGGTACTTCAACACCTCAAAAAAATCTTCATGTGAATGGTTCGTTACAAGTTACGAATGAACTTAATGTCGGGGGGAATAGTAATACTGCAGGTTCAGCAGGTGCAATAGGCCAGGTACTGAAATCAAATGGACCAGGTGCTGCACCTTCATGGCAAACTTTAGCCGGCGTTCCTACATCAACAGGAACAGTAATAGTTGTTAATGGACAGTTTTTAGTTGCGCAGGAAATTACTGTTCAAATGACTGCAGATACGAGTGGCGCAGGTGCTCCGGGCGCTACGGTAGCCAATCCCATTGGCAATCTGAACAATGAAATTATCGATAACGAAAATCTTTATACAGGTACGGCTACAACCAATTCTTTTAAAGTGTCTGCTGACGGGGTTTATCAGATTAATATGAATGTACAGATTTCCACTGCCAACGGAACTTCACCGGTTATTGGTATATGGAATAATAACACCGGGTTGTGGGTAGCCAGAGTAAATGACACATATGCAGCGCCGACCGGCGGATTACAAACATATACCTTAATTACTTCGATTCCGATGCAGGCTGCAAATACCTATTCGTTTAGGGCTATAAATACACAAGATTACACGCTCAAGTATGCAAGCTCCGGCTCAACGGGTTCAGGTCCTGTCACGCAAGTTTCTGTAAGACGATTAAAATAACGGTTTTTGAACTTTTTTGAATTATACCGGAGATTCTTCGTAACGGAAAATAATCGCCAGTATGCGTGCGAAGCTCAACAGAAAAGGCGATGCGGATTTGGAGAATCTTGTTAAAACTCGCCATGATTGAAAATGTATTGGTTTTATATGTTTGAAAATCAATTATTTGGTGTTTTTTTGTTTTAATGTGCCGGCAATTGATGTTATGAAATTGGTATGGAGGGTTTTGTGTGGAATACATCTCCTTATGTTTTGCTTAAAAGCAATGCTGGGGTTAAATCATGCATTAAAGTATATTGTGGCTTAAAATTCATTAATATTGTTTAAAATATTCAGAATGCAAATTGAATGTGTTTTGAGTTAACGTAATTTTAAGACCTGCTACTTATACTAAATCAAAAAAGATGAAATCCATAAAAATAACTGTATTTATTACTTTCTTTTCAATAACATTATTTTTTTCGCAGACTTCTGAAAGAAAATTTGTATCCATTAACAATAAGCAAATAGCATATAAAACTTTTGGACTTGATGAAAGAAAAGCTAATGAGCCAATAGTAATCTTTGAAAGTGGTCTCGGTTCAGGAGGTGGAGGGTATGGAAGTTTGTTTCCTTTCATTCAAAAAAGTTTTGCAGGGGTAGTTTATGACAGAAATGGAATTGGAGAGTCAGAAATCGATACTTCCATAAAAACAGATGAAGATGTTATCAAAAGACTTCATGATTTGCTAGCAGCCTTAAAAATAAATCCGCCTTATCTATTGGCAGGACATTCTATAGGCGGACCGTTTATACGTCTGTATGCCTCAATGTATCCAAATGAAATTTGCGGCCTGTTTTTTATAGATCCTACAGATTTTATGCTTACAAAAGACGAAGACAACAAAGTGAAAATTAATACATCAAGCTCTACAGGCTATAGGGAATTATTTGTGATAAATCTTAAAAACATTATAAATGATACCTTAACATCAGATGGTTTTCGAAATGAGGCAAAGAGAGAACTGAATGAAAGCTCACCGGAATTCTTTAAAAGATACAAATCCTTACAGCCTCTTAAAGACATTCCTGTAACCGTAATGATTTCATACAACAAGCATATTGAACATTATGAAACAAAGATGAACGAAAATCTGAAATTAGGGATCAATTTAATTCCGTGGTGGAAAGAATTGGATGAATTAAGAATAAATCATTATGCAGAAATGATAAAAAATAACAGTAATAGCCGGTTGATCTTGTTGCCGCGTTACAGCCATGGAATACACCAACAAGATCCCAAAATTGTAGCAGAAGCTTTGATAGATACGTACAAAAACTGTCTAACTTCCTTAAAAGGTAAGTAGAAAGAATTATCGTCAACAATTTTTTTGCATCAGATGGACTGAGATGCAGCAGAATCCTAGTTAATATAAATTAAGATGTTAATACTTAAATGTACCAGTATAAACTAGGCTACTCACAATACTTCAATATACTGTCATATACCTTCTTTTACTGTTTTGAAGAAACAAAAATTTTGGGTGCATTTTAGTATATCATTGCCTTTTATTATTCTGTTAGTTTGTCTGCATGGCGATGCATTAATTTCCATTCGTCGTTCTCTTTTCGAAATATCTCTGTCACTCTTAAATTAAATATAACGTCATTGTCTTGCCCTTTCATTTTCACTGTCGAACGTTGAATACCTGTCCAATATGCCAAATGCTCATCCGCATCCTGATGCATTACCTCAAATTTATTTTTGGCACCGGGTAGGAAATTGGTCGCACCTTCTTTATTGAAAGTATTTACTTCGCTGGCACCTTGAATACAGATTCCTGGTGGTGGGAAAATTGTTGCAGGAGATTTTTTTACAGATATTTTCTCTAAAGGTTCAAATTTTCCTTCTACAAAATCTCCTGAGGCTTTAAGTCTTACTTGCATAAAATTTTCAAAGTCCTTTAAATGTTTATTGTCGTTTATCATGCTTTTAAATTTGAATGGGTTATCTTTTTACAATGATCGCTAAAGGTTCGCAGCCTGGCATTCGGGTGGGAAATTGCGCACAAACGTTAAACCTTGAATTGAACCAAATTTATAAAAAAAAGTTGGGTTTTATAAATCTGTCCGTCTGACGCAAACTTGCTTGTCATTTTACATTTTTAATTGTTTTTCTCCCCAACTGTCCATTAATTTCATTATATCCGATAATGACTTCCCTAAATCCGTTAACTCATATTCAACCTTTGGAGGAACTTGTTGATAAACAATTCTATTTATCAAATTATCATTTTCCAACTCTTTCAATTTTGCAATAAGCATGCGTTCTGAAATTCCTGGCAGACGTTTTAATAATTCATTGTAACGTAACCTATTTTCGTTTAGTAAATAAGAAAGAATATTAATTTTCCATCTTCCTCCTATTAATGATAATGTGTAAGCAATTCCACAATTCTCATTTATCTGAACTTCGTTAATATGATTTGTAGAGTTTATTTTCCTTTTATTCATACATACTTTTTTATTAGTACCATACAATTTTGTCAGTTCTTTTAATTCTGAAAGTTAAAAAATAAATTTGTCTTAATTCTAAAATCAACAAAATGACGGTAATTAAAACATTAATTCATTGGAGTGCATATGCCTACTATCTGTATGTATTTGGATACGCTTCGTTATTTAAAGTATTTCAAAAACAGACTATGATGCAGAATATGCAGAACTTAGGATTTAATAAAACGTGGACAATATTAATCGGCATTGGCGAGTTAATTGGCGTTGTGCTATTGATAATTGGATTGTTTAAACCACCAATAAAGAATCTTGCTGTATTAATACTTTTTCCTTTTGCAGTAGGTGCTTTTACAACACACATGTCACATAATGAATATGAACACTATTACAATTCACTGCTAATGTGCATTCTGAGTATAGTCCTTTTAGTAACTGACAAAGAATTCAAAATTATTCTTTGAACATTTTTCTTGTCCTATGCAAAGCCCCGATAAAATGTAAATTTTTAAATTTAATGATCAAATAAAATCATTAGACCGATATGAGAAAAATAATTGCGGCATTTAATATGACACTTGATGGATTTTGTGATCATACGGCAGGTATTCCCGATGAAGAAATACATAAGCATTATACTGATCTGTTAAACCAGGCAGATGTTATTTTATATGGTAGAATAACCTATCAGCTTATGGAATATTGGCGACCTTATGTAAAGAATCCCTCAGGTGAAAAATCAATGGACGATTTTGCACAGGCAATTGATAAAATCCCTAAAATCGTATTTTCCAACAGTCTGAAAAATATAGAATGGGAAAGTGCAAAGTTAGCCGCTGGGGAGTTGAAAGAAGAGGTCCTGAAATTAAAACAGCAAACAGGTAAAGATATTTTAGTAGGAAGCCGAAGCCTGATTATCCAATTAATGAAACTTAATCTGATAGACGAATTCCAGCTATGTGTTTACCCTGTTGTTGTTGGAAATGGTCTGCCGTTATTTGAAAACATAAATAGCAGGATTATTCTTAAGCTCTTAAGAACGCAAACCTTTAGCGGAGGCTCGGTCATACTGTACTATGAACCAGCAAGAACTATTGATTAAACTTGACAATACTGCTAAAATTAGTCAGAATTTCTGTCACCTTATGAATCAAATCAAATATGTATATAATAAATAGAGAAGATTGAATACAAAATACTGTAATTAAAAATTGCCTGTCTGCAACAACTTCATTAATATTGTGTTCATATGTCAACAATAAAATTTTTGAAAGTTTTTGGTTTTCCTCAGGCTTATAGAATGTTATTTCTTCTGTTTTTCCTTGTTTTTTCTTCTTGTAAAGAATCTCAGAAAACTTCAGACAAAATAAGTATCGGATTTTCACAGGGGTTGGGAAATCATCCCTGGAGATTGACAATGAACCATGCTATGGAGATACAGGCATCACTCCATTCCGAAGTAGAGCTGAATATACAGAAAGCAGAAAATTCGGTTAGCAAGCAGGTTCAGGACATACAAAAAATGATCGATCGTAAGGTGGATGTGATTATTATCTCACCGATTGATCCAGAATCCTTGATTCCTGTAGTGGAAAAAGCGGCTGCCAAAAATATTCCGGTTATTTTGCTCGACAGGAAAATCAATTCAGAACAATATACAACCTATATAGGTGCAGACAACTTGGAGATTGGTAAAGAAGCGGCCAGTTACATTCTTTCAGATTCCAAAAATTATAAAA
Source organism: Chryseobacterium lathyri (assembly GCF_019970085.1). Lineage (NCBI taxonomy): Bacteria > Pseudomonadati > Bacteroidota > Flavobacteriia > Flavobacteriales > Weeksellaceae > Chryseobacterium > Chryseobacterium lathyri. The sequence goes on from NZ_JAHXYG010000003.1 coordinate 299,586, forward strand.
AAGTTATCGAAATAAGTGGCGATGACAATTCCTCTCCAACCATAGAAAGAAGTCTCGGCTTTCAGGAAATCATCAAAAACAATCCCAACACAGATCTGATAAAAACCTTTAAAGGTCTTCCTGTAGACGCTTTCCGGAAAACACTTGATTCCTTGGGAAATCAAAGTCTGTATGTTTTTGCTTTTAATGATGAGCTTGCCGCCATTGCGTGGCAGGCTGCAAGGAATAAAGGTTTGGAAAATCAAATCAAATTTATCGGCATTGACGGACTGAATACGAAAGACGGCGGAATACAATTGGTGTTAGATGGAAAGCTGAACGCCACTTTATTGTATCCGACAGGTGGGGCCGAAGCCATTGAGACTGCAATTAAAATTCATAACGGTGTTGCCGTTCCCAAACGAATCAAGCTCAGCACAACGATCATCGACAGAATGAATGCGGAAATTATGCGTAATCAGTTTGATAAAATCATTGAGCAACAAGGGATTATAGAAAATCAGGTACAGGCAGTTAAAAAGCAGTTCGAGCTTTATTCTTCGCAAAAAGAATTGTTCCGCTGGTCTATCATATTGTTGATATTGATGTTTTGCCTGGTTGCTTATTCTATTTACCTTATTTATGCGATCAAGATAAAAAATAAGCAGCTTACCCTTACCAACGAGAGAATTACTATTCAAAGAAACCAGATTGAAACCATTGCCAATGAGTTGAAAGACAGTAATGAGGCAAGGGTTAATTTTTTCACGGGATTGTCTCATGAATTTAAAACACCCATCACGCTTATTCTCAGTTCATTGGAATCTTTGATGGATTCCGGTAAAACTAAAGGTGCAAAACCATCCTATGAGTTGGAGCTGATCAATAAAAACTCTAACCGATTATTGCGATTAGTTGATAATTTATTAGATTTTAGGAAAATAGAAAATCAAACTTTTAACCTAAGAGTTTCCAAGACGAATATTTATGATTTTACCTATGCGATTTTTCGTGATTTTGAAAATGAAGCTAAGAAAAGAAATATCAAATTTGAAATTCATTCACAAAATAAAAACCTTGAGCTTTATATCGACAGAAATCTGATGGATAAAGTCTATTTCAACCTTTTATCGAATGCTTTCAAATTTACGCCAGACAATGGAAAGATTGAAATCACGATTCAGGAAAAAGGCAATCAGGCGGTCATCAGCTTTAAAGATAACGGAATCGGAATCCCCGAAAAAGAGGTCAGCAATGTCTTTGAAGCTTATTTCAAAGGTTCCAACAACAGAAAAAACAGTTCAGGAATCGGGCTTCATCTTAGCAGGCAGTTCATAGAGCTTCATCTCGGGAAGATAGAAGTGCACTCTTTTCAGGGAACGGAATTTACCATCAGCCTTTACAAGGGAAACAAGCATTTCAACGAAGACCAAATGGTGAAAGAACCCAGTCTCGCAGATGCTGAAAGTCTGGCAAAAGATACTGTTTTTACAGGATTGGAAGACGAGACGATTACCCAAAATCAGGAGTTTCAGGGCGAACGTTATTCGCTGCTTTTGGTAGAGGATAATTCGGATTTATCCTTCTTTCTAAGCAAAAAGCTTCAGAATGAGTTTGAAGTAATGGTTTCTGACGGTACGGATGCAATTGATAAGGCATTGAGTGAAATTCCGGATATTATCGTCTGTGACGTCAATCTTCCGGACAAAAACGGTTTTGAAATCTGCGAAATCCTAAAAAATGATCTTCGTACATCACATATTCCGGTTATTCTTCTGACTGCTTTGGATAATAAAGAATCCTACCTGCAGGGACTGAAATCCGGCGTTGACCTTTACCTCACAAAACCTTTCAGTTACCCTATTCTGATACAGTCACTGCGTGCGCTGCTTTACAACCGCGAAAAACTGCGTTATTACTATACAAATAATATCGGCAGAATTGTGGACAGTAAATCGTTCGGAAGCATGGAGCAAACATTTGTGAATAATCTGAATCAACTTATCAAAACCAATATCGATAATCCCGATTTCTCAGTAGAAAATCTTGCAGACCTGCTCAATATTTCCAGAATTCAACTTTATAGAAAGATAAAAGCGATGTTTGATGTGAATGTGAGTGATTATATCAACAATTTCCGCCTGGAACAGGCCAAATCGATGCTTCAAAATCCTGAACTGACTATTTCTGAGATTGCATACAAAACCGGGTTTTCTTCCCCGAATTATTTCTCCACTGTTTTTAAAAATAAATTTGGCGTATCGCCGAATGCTTTTAGAAAGTCTGCAGGGAAGGAGTGATAAAAAAGTTTGTAAAATCAAATGGTTACCTATTTGAATGTAATATTGTAATAACAAAACCTAAAGCTTAACTTATATTTAATATCAATTTTCACATATACTATTTTTATCATATCCAGCAGCAGAAAATCAAACTGCTGCTTTTTTATTATACGTTCTGAATAATGCACCTTCATCCGGACGAATAAACAGCTTTCCATACGAATTATAATTTCTAAAAGTTCCTGACCCCAAAAACCACATGCCTTGACTCATTTTTTGGATGAAATTTTCATAATAGTAAATGGTTATAAATCTTATAAACACCAAAAGTCACGTAACATTTTTATAAAACAATGTTACATTTTTGAAACCTGATTAAACTTTAATAAATTTATTTTTCAGTAAATTATTGAATTTCAGTTTGTTGAAATTACTTAACAAATAATTAACCTTGCCGAAATATTTAGTTACATAATTAGACCTTCGGATTACCGCCCCGGGATATATTAGCCACAAACAAATAAATATTTTAAAGAATGAATAAAATTCTTATGTGGTCTATTACGGCAGCTTTGGCAGGATTTCTTTTTGGATTTGACGTGGTAGTGATTTCCGGCGCAGACAAAAAATTGCAGACACTCTGGAACAGCTCAGATGCATTTCACGGAGCGGTTGTGATGGGGATGGCATTATGGGGTACAGTGATAGGGGCTATTTTCGGCGGAATCCCGACCAATACATTAGGACGGAAAAAAACGCTCTTGATCATTGGTGTCTTATATGCATTTTCTGCCATAGGAACTGCACTTTCCAATGATCCTTATCTGTTTGCATTTTTCAGGTTTATGGGTGGTTTAGGAGTAGGTGCTTCTACGATTGCTGCACCGGCTTATATTTCAGAGATTGCACCTGCAAAAGACCGCGGAAGGATGGTTTCACTGTATCAGTTTAATATTGTTCTGGGGATTTTAATTGCATTTTTATCAAATTATTTATTAAGCGGTATCGGCGATAACGACTGGAGATGGATGCTTGGTGTACAGGCAATTCCTGCAGCCATTTATACATTATGTGTATTCACCATTCCGGAAAGTCCGAGATGGCTGGTTTCCCATTCCAGAATAGAAGAAGCGAAAAAAGTGATGAAAATCCTGAGTCCGGATCAGGATTCTGAAACTTTGATCACGCAGATGGAAGATGACCACGCAGAATCACCAAAGGAAAATATCTTTATGAAAAAATACCGTTTTCCGCTGATGTTGGCTTTTCTAGTAGCCTTTTTTAATCAGATGTCGGGTATCAACGCATTCCTGTATTATGCACCAAGGATTTTTGGCGAAGCAGGTTTGGGCGAGAAAACAGCACTTCTCAGCAGTATTGGGATCGGTGTTGTGAATATGGTTTTCACTCTGGTTGGGGTCAACCTCATTGATAAAGTTGGGAGAAGAACACTGATGTATTTAGGTTCCGTAGGGTATATCATTTCTCTGGGATTGGTTTCTATGGCGTTTTATTTCCACTGGTCGGGATTGGCGATTCCTATTTTCCTGTTCCTCTTCATTGCTTCTCACGCTATTGGTCAGGGAACGGTGATTTGGGTATTTATCTCGGAGATTTTTCCGAATCATCTTAGGGCATCGGGGCAGGCTTTCGGAAGTTCCACACACTGGCTTCTGGCAGCGATTATTCCATCACTGATTCCTACATTATTTTCTACTATCGGAGCAGGGACTGTGTTTTTAGTCTTTACCATTGCAATGGTATTCCAATTATTATTCGTGATGTTTATGATGCCGGAAACAAAGGGTATATCTCTGGAAAAATTAAGCAAAACACTGACGAAATAGATGTACAAATCAATATAATCATCAGAAAGAACACCTCTATAAATTGAATAAAGTGTTTTTAAAATAATTCAAAAAATTCCTATTAAATAATCATAATGAAGAGAATCATATCAACTTTAATCATTGCTGCAACGTTTTATTCCGGGCTCAACGCACAGTCGGATTTGAAAACGTCCGAAGAGCAGCTTTACAGACCCAATTACCACTTCACGCCTCAAAAGGGCTGGATGAATGATCCAAACGGTCTGTTTTATCTCAACGGAACTTATCATTTATTTTTCCAGTATACGCCGTTTCAGAGCGTGCCGGATTTTGGTAAGATGCATTGGGGACACGCCATCAGCAAAGATCTTATAAAATGGGAAGAACTGGCTCCTGCCATTGCCTATGATGAAAAAGGTGCGATATTCTCAGGAAGTGCAGTTGTGGATAAGGATAATACATCAGGTTTTGGTGATGGGAAGAATGTTCCGTTGGTGGCAATTTTTACCTATCACGATATGAAGAAAGAGAAAGCCGGAGAAATTGACGCACAGTCTCAGGCAATCGCTTATTCTTTGGATAATGGAAAAACCTGGACCAAATACAGTAACAATCCTGTATTGAAAAATCCCGGAATAAAAGATTTCAGAGATCCGAAAGTTTTCTGGGATGCCAAAAGAAAACAATGGGTAATGGGATTGGCGGTACAGAACAGGCAGCATTTTTATGCCTCAAAAAACCTGAAAGACTGGACCTTCCTTTCAGAATTTGGTAAAGATTCCGGCGGACACGGTGGTGTTTGGGAGTGTCCGGATCTTTTCCCCATAAAGATAGAAGGAACCAATGAAGAAAAATGGGTGCTTATCGTTAACATCAATCCGGGTGGCCCAAACGGTGGCTCTGCTGCCCAGTATTTTGTAGGTGATTTTGACGGAAAAACCTTCAAAATGGATGATATTTTTACAAAGCAGCTCGAAAAAGAAAAAGTGGTCTGGCTGGATTGGGGGCGCGATAATTATGCGAGCGTTTCTTTTGATAATGTTCCGGATAATAAAAGAGTGATTATCGGATGGATGTCAAACTGGGATTATTCACCGAATGTGCCTACGGAAAAATGGAGAGGAAGTTCTACTATTCCTCGTGAAGTAACTTTAAAACGGACTAAAGAAGGTTATATTTTGAAAAATAATCCTGTTTCCCAACTCAAAAATTATGAAGGAAAAACAATCAGAAAAGAAATTAGCCTTGTTTCTGATAAAAAGCTCATCGGCAAAGGAGAAATAGATCTTTCCAAAGCAGTGTTAGATGTTGATCTCAAAAAAATGACCAAAGGAGTTTACACTTTTGCTTTGAAAAATTCATTGGGAGAACAGGTGATTTTCGGAATTGATAATAACAAGCAAGAGCTGTTTATTGACCGTACCCAATCCGGGAAAACCGATTTTAAGGGCAATTTTGCAGACAGGGTTTCAAAAGCTCCATTAGCAAAAAACTACCAAAATGCAGCGTTCAAAATTGTCCTGGATAAAACTTCCATCGAAATTTTCTTCAATAATGGCGAAAAGGTAATGACCGAAATCTTCTTCCCTAATGAAAGCTTTTCGGAACTGAGCTTATCCACAGATACAAAAGGAAGTACTCTGAGCATCAATGCACATCAGATTAATATCAAATAAAAACTATACTATGAAGAAATACAAAATAGCCATCGCCTTTTGCCTTCTGCCTTTTTCGTATGTATTTGCGCAGGAAGTCATTAAAGGTAAGGTAGTTTCCTCAAATCAGAAACCGCTGAGCGGGGTTATTGTAACCGTTTCGGAAACAGGAGCCAATACCACCACAGACAGTAGTGGTGCATTTCAGATTAATGATCTGCAAAAAGGGAATACTTTAATTTTCACTTATCCCGATTATTCCACCCGTGAAGTGGTTGTAGATGAAAAGACGATTCTTAACATCGTTTTAGCTGCAGAGAAAATAGAAAGTATAGATGAGGTCATCGTAACCGGATATACTAAGCAGAAAAAAGCAGACATTACCGGTGCGGTTTCCGTGGTGGATATGAAAGACCTGAACAAGCAGACCGAACCGAATCCAATTAAATCTTTGCAGGGACGAGTAGCAGGTGTTAATATCACAGCCGACGGATCTCCTTCCGGCAGTAATACCAAAGTGCTGATTCGTGGTGTGGGAACGTTAAATAATACAGATCCACTTTATGTGATTGACGGTGTTCCCACAAAAGCCGGAATGAACGAACTCAACCCAAGCGATATCGAAACGATGCAGGTGCTGAAAGATGCATCTTCGGCAAGTATCTACGGTTCCAGGGCTGCTAATGGTGTTATCATTATCACTACCAAAAAAGGTAAAAAAGGGAAGATGAGAATCGACCTTAATTATTATACGGCGTATTCACAGTATACTAAAAAAACAGAGGTTCTGAATGCCAAACAATTCGGACAGGTGCTTTGGCAGGCCAACATCAATGACGGACTGAACCCTAATAGCAACAATTTAAGCTACAATTTCGACTGGGGTGTTCAGAATGGTGTTCCGACCTTATATAACAGCAATGTTCCTGAATATCTGGATGCCGCAAAAACCATAAAGTCAGCCGATACCAACTGGTATGATGAGGTTTCGCAGACAGGTGTTGCCAATTCGCTGGATGTTTCTGCTTCTAGCGCTTCGGACAAAGGTTCTTACTTTTTCTCTTTGGGATATTATAACAATGATGGAATCGTGAAGCTTACCAATTTCAAAAGATTGTCTGCCCGCGTCAATACCTCTTACAACTTTTTTGACGGAAAACTGAAAATCGGAGAAAATTTCACCTTTAATAAAACCAATGAGCTTATGGATCCGGGCGTTTTGGATCCCGCATTACGTGCTTTGCCCATCATTCCCGTTCATACTGTAGACGGAATCGGGTGGGGCGGTCCGGTTGGCGGAATGAATGACCGGCAAAATCCTGTCAGACTTTTGGAATACAATAAAGACAATGGCTACCAATATCAAAGATTCTTCGGAAATGTTTATGCCGAATTGCAGCCTGTGAAAAATCTGACCTTAAAATCCAGCTTCGGAATCGATCTTTCCAATTATTACAAAAGAATGCTGCAAAGAAGCTATGTTTCGGGTTATCTGCAAAACAAAACCAATGCAGTGAACATCGACCAGTCAGACACTGAGAAATGGACGTGGTCCAATACAGCACAATACACCGCAAAAGCAGGAAAACACCATTTTGATGTGTTGGGCGGAATGGAAATGTACAAGGATACATTTAAAAATACGTGGCTTAGAAAAGAAGGATTCCTGATAGAAACACCGGATTATATGTATCCAGATGCGGGTACAGGAGATGCTTTCAACGGTGGAAGCTCCACGTATTACAGCCTGTTGTCCTACTTCGGAAAATTCTCTTACGATTATGACAACCGATACCTTTTTTCTGCAACAATGCGTTACGACGGCTCTTCAAGATTCGGTAAAAACAACCGTTTCGGAACATTCCCTGCATTTTCGGCAGGATGGAGAATCAATAAAGAACATTTTGCGGAACATCTTATTCCGTTTTTCTCAGATTTGAGATTAAGAGCAGGTTGGGGACAGACCGGAAACCAGGAAATCAGCAATTCGGCGGTTTATTCCCTTTATATAGCAAATTATGCGGGAGGAAATCCAACGTGGGCAACATCTTATGGCACAGCCTACGATATTTCCGGTGTCGGAAGTGGGTTATTACCATCAGGATTTATCGCAACTCAGACAAAAAATGACGACTTGAGATGGGAAACCACCACACAAACCAATCTCGGTCTGGATTTCGGATTTTTTAATCAAAAACTGACAGGGAGTATCGATGTATATAAAAAAGCAACAAAAGACATCTTGGTATTACCACCTTATCTTGGGGTGATCGGAGAAGGAGGAGATCGATGGATCAATGGGGCATCTATGGAAAACAAAGGGATCGAGGTTGCATTGTCCTATCAGAATGAAACAGCAGGCGGTTTCCGTTACGAAGTTTCAGGGAACATCTCGATGAACCGTAACAAAATTACCGAACTTCCGCAATCAGTTATCAATAATTACGGTGGAAACGGAACAACGGATAATATTCTGGGACGCCCCATTAATTCAATGTACGGTTATGTTGCCGACGGACTTTTCAGGACGCAGGCAGAAGTGGATAATTCTGCCAGTCAGTCAGGTAAAGGTTTGGGAAGAATCCGCTATGCAGATCTAAATGGTGATGGAATGATTGACGACAAAGACAGAACGTGGATTGGCAATCCGAATCCGGGATTTATGTATGGTATCAACCTTAACTTTTCATATAAAAACTTTGATCTTTCAACATTCTGGCAGGGCATCGGTGATGTAGATGTCATTAATTCAAAAAAATACCAGACTGATTTCTGGAGTGTGGATGATGTCGGTTCCAATAAAGGGACAAGGCTTCTGAATGCGTGGTCGCCGCAAAATCCCAATTCGGATATTCCTGCGCTTACGACAGTGGACAGTAATGCAGAATCCAGATTCTCATCATATTATGTAGAAAGCGGAAGTTATCTGAAGCTGAGGGTTTTACAGTTGGGCTATACGTTTCCGAAATCTTTAATGGAGCATTATAATATTGTCAATTTCAGGATGTATGCAAGTGTTCAGAATCTTTGGACGATAAAATCGAAAAGCTTTACAGGAGTAGATCCCGAAACACCGGCATTCGGTTATCCGTTACCGCTGACATTCAATTTTGGAGTTAATTTTTCCCTATAATTTTTAAATAATAAAAAATGAAAAAGAATATACTTTTAACAATAGCTTTTGCTTTTCTGCTGGGAACTACTTCCTGCAACGATTTTCTGGACAATGAGCCGAGAGGTGTCCTGTCGGAAGCCGACGTGGTAACGCCTCAGAATGTGGATGGTTTTGTGGTTGCAGCCTATGCATCTCTTGGAAACGACCATTATGATACCCCTTTCAGCCTTTGGCCCTATGGGAACGTTCGTTCTGATGATGCGTACAAAGGAGGAAGCGGAACCAATGATATCCAGACATTCCACTTTTTTGAAATTTCAAATAACGTCCGTTCGGATTTTGGTGAGTTAGACAGATTATGGTATCTCAATTATGTAGGAATTTCCAGATGTAACAAAGCGATTGCCGCACTTAAGCAACTTTCAGATTCCGAATATCCGAACAAGCAAAAGCGGATTGCCGAGATGAGCTTCGTAAGAGGACATTACTACTTTTTACTGAAAACGTTATTTAAATATGTGCCTTATGTAGATGAAAATACACCGCTTGATGAGTATCCGAAAATCTCAAACAGGGCAAAGACAGACCAGCAGTTATGGGAAGCTATTGCCTCTAATTTTGAATTTGCAGCCGCTAATCTGCCTGCAACACAGTCGGAAGTGGGAAGACCAAAGAAAAGCGCTGCCTATGCTTATCTTGCTAAAGTAAGGCTGTATCAGGCGTATGAGCAGGATGATAACTATACAGTAACGCAGGTAAATCCTGTCACCCTTCAGAAATCTATTGATGCTGCCAATCAGGTGATCGGAAATTATACATTGGAACCGGATTTCGGGTACAATTTCCTGCCGGGAACACACGAAAACGGCCCGGAGGCAGTCTTTTCCATTCAATATTCTGATAATGACGGTACGCTTTTCGGAAGGCTCAATTTCGGAGATATGCTTTCTGTACCACAAGGTTTGGGATGCTGTGATTTTCATAAGCCAAGCCAGAATCTGGTGAACGCATTCAAAACGACACCGCAGGGATTACCGATGTTCGATACTTTTAATGATGTGGATCTGAATTACAACCAGCTGAACAGTTACAAAGTAGATCCCAGATTATATCACACCGTTGCCTTGCCCGGACTGCCTTGGAAATACGACGAAAACAAAATTTTTCAGGAAAGCTGGAGCAGAAGTCCCGGGACTTACGGGTATTATTCTTCATTAAAGGAAAATGTGCCTGTAGGATGTGGCTGTACCGTGAATGTTGACCCTTTCTACGGAAATTCCAAAAACAGAATTATCATAAGATATTCCGATGTTTTGCTGATGAAAGCTGAAGCGCTGATAGAACTTGGACAATATAACGATGCTTTGCCACTGATCAATCAGGTGAGACAGCGGGCTGCCAATAGTACGGTGCTTACAGGAAGTTATACCACCAACAACCTGATCAGTAAATATGAGCCGGGAGTGAACTGCACATGGAACCAGGATTTTGCAAGAAAAGCGTTGCGATGGGAGAGAAGAATGGAGTTTGCCATGGAAGGAAGCCGTTTCTTTGACCTCGTAAGATGGGGCGTTACAGCAGGAACGATGAACAGCTATTATTCTGTCGAAAAAACTAAAAGATCTTACTATTCGCAGGCGGGGTTTGACCACGGAATTGAAGAATACTGCCCGATTCCTTTGGCACAGATCAATTTCAGCCAAGGACTGTACAAACAAAATAACGGATACTAAAACAAAATGCTAATGAAAACGATATTCAAAAACAGAATTGCGGATTATGGAATGAATTCCGGTTCGGAGTATCTTATCTATTAATAAAAAATGGAGTATTTTTAGCTCTTCAGAGAGTTCATTCAATAATATCAATATCAAAAATCCAATTAATGTTTATCAATAAGAAAATTAATGTAATAAGTTTTGGAGAAGTACTTTTCGACGTTTTTGGAGAAGAGAAAAAAATTGGGGGAGCTCCTCTTAATCTGGCTCTCAGAACAGCTTCATATGGCTTTCCGGTAACAATGATCAGTGCAGTAGGAAATGATGAAGACGGAAAAGTAATTCTGGATTATGGCAAAGAAAATACTCTTGAAACCGCCGGAATTATTGTTTCTCCGGAATATGAAACAGGAATTGTTCAGGTCTCTTTAAATGAGCGCGGCTCTGCCACGTATGAGATCAAGTTTCCTTCTGCGTGGGATTTTATCAGTGTTGACGAAAAAATAATAGATACCGTAAAAGAAGCCGATGTCTTTTTCTATGGAAGCCTTGCCTGCAGAAATGAGGTTTCCCAAAAAACACTTTTCTCCATATTGGATTCCAACGATAAAATGTTTAAAGTTTTCGATGTGAATCTAAGAAAGCCCTTTTACAATATTCAGCTTCTTGAAAAGCTTATGAACAGGGCAGACTTTATCAAATTTAATGATGAGGAAATACTGGAAATTGCTGCCGGAATGGGCTTTGAATCCGATGATCTTGAGTCCAATATAAAATTCATATCAGAAAAAACAAACACTAAAGCGATATGTGTAACTTTAGGAAAACACGGATCTATCTTACTATGGAATGATCAGTTTTATAGACACGAAGGTTATCCTGTAAAAGTGGCAGATACAGTAGGAGCAGGAGATTCTTTTTTGGCAAGCCTTATTGCGAAATTGCTGTCCGATCAAAATCCTGTTGATGCTTTAAATTTTGCAAGCGCTGTCGGTGCCTTGGTAGCGAGCTACTCCGGTGCAAATCCTAAGATAGAAAATTCTGAAATAGAGATATTTCTTAAGCAGAATGCTTATCTGAATATTTAAAAAGTATTAATCTGATTGAGTCTGATATCCCAAAGAATAAAAACGGCGCCACTTTAAGAGAAGTGGTGCCGTTTAACTGTATATGATCAAGACATATTATCTTCAAACTTTTATCGATAATTGGTTCATTTAAGTGAAATTAAGCAAGAACTACATCACTCATTTTATAAAACAATTTAATTTTTGGTGGAAAAAATTTGATTGATTTTCAAAATCATTTCCTTCGCATTATTATTGGTTGGGTCTAATTCTAATGATTTCTGATAATCGCTTTTTGATAATGTATATTCTTTTTTGTTAAAATAAGCTTCGCCTCGACTGTCATAGACATTTCCTGATTTTGGAAATTCATTGACATTTAAATCAAAAATCTTAAGCGCTGCGTCTAATTGATTATCTTTTAGAAACTCATAACCAAGTTCATTCAATTCATTTTCGTTGGAGAAATTGTAGTCATTTGGCTTGTTTTTCTTAAGGTCTTTATATAATGCAATTCCTTTATCAATATTTTTCAAGCATTCTTTTCTGATGGTTAAGCCAATAGATTCCTTTTGTGGCTCGATAGGGTAGTTTTTCCATTGGTTTAAACTGGCAATGCTTAAAAGGATTTCTTCTATCAGCTTAAAATTATTACCATTAGTCATTACTGCTAAACCGTTTCCATCTTCAACACTTCCAATATAGTAGCATACAAACCCTTCATTCCCTCCGCTGTGTGCAAAATATTTTGTGCCTTTGAAATCACTTAGAAATACACCGTAATTATTCTCAATTCTCCTTACAGACATTTCTTTGGACAAAATTTTATTTGATTTGCCTAATAATGACAATTGTGTTTCGATGATATATTTTGCCAGATCACTGGGATTGGTCCATAAACCGGCTGCGGCTTTTTCGGGATAAATATGATATTTTCCATTTACCTCTTTTCCGTTATTATAAGCTGTTGCAAGTAATAATTCTTTATCTGGAGAGGGAGGCTGATTATAAGAACTTTCATTCATTCCTAATGGCTTCAAAACATTTTTCAACATATAATCTTCATACTTTTCTCCTGTTGTATTTTCAAGGATTAACTGTGAAATAGTTGTTCCTCCACCCGAATACTGGAATTTAAGGTTGGGCTCAAACACAGACCGAACCGCAATAGAATTTGATGGTTTCAGTCCATCAAGAATTTGTATTATTGTAGGGAGTTCTTTTCCTCTTTGATAGCCTCCGAAACCATGAACAGACAAACCTGCTTTATGACTTAAGAGGTTCGCAATAGAAATTTTTTTTCCTTTTGAAATCGAATCGTATGGGAATTTCCAGCTTTTCAAATAATTATTGATATCATCATCCAAGCTTAATTTTCCTTGTTCAGCCAACTTTAATTGTCCTAAGCTATTAATGGATTTACTGATAGATGCAGCCTGAAATAATGTGTGAACGCTCGCTGGTCTGTTTTCAGCAACATCTGCATAACCATAAGCTTTAGCCCATTCTACTTTGTAATCTTTAATGACTGCGATGCTTACTGCATTCATATTATAGAAAGCCATCCTGTCTTTTAAAGTCCATTTCTTAGTTTTCGATTTATCCCAACTGAGCATATTGTCTTCGAATGATTTTATTTTATCCTTTACATTTTGTGCAAAAATATTCAAGGTTAAAGACAGCATTAAGACTAGATGTAGTTTTTTCATTTTTATTCCTGGTTATCTATTTCAATATAAAGACGATTCACAAGTAAGTTTTATTACATCAATGACTGATTTTTTTAATATCTTCTGTTTTATTGTTTATTCTTTTTCAATGTTCAACAGCATCTGTTGTCCATTTTCATGATCCGGATTTAATTCAATAGATTTTTGATACATCGTTGTGAAAAATAATTTTACAAACTGTACTTCAATTTTGATTTTTCATTGACAAGAAGTTCCTTTATACAAACTTTATCAAATTTATTGGCTGCAAGTGGGCTATCTCCTGTAACCAGTTTTCTATCAACGTGGCAATCTCCTGCAATTTCCTTATTTAAAATTTCTACGCCAAGTTTTTTAGGCTTTTGTCCGCAAAACCAAGGCATTTCTCCATGCTGATAACCGGGCTCTATTCAAATCTTTTATTAACAACTATAGATAAGATTTTGAAGGTATTAAATGACATTTATTACTTGTAAATTTATGATAGTGTACCTCAAACTTTAGAATACTTATCTTTTAGTTTATCGGATAGTTTAAGTAAATTGCAATAAATTATTTAAACGATGTCTGATTTTCCAGTGTTTTTCGATTACATAGAAAAAATATCAGGCAAACAGCTTTCAGAAGACGATAAGCATTTGTTGATGGTCCATTTCAAACCCAAAAAACTTCGAAAAAGACAGTATTTTTTACAGGAAGGAGATGTATGCAAATACATTGGGTTTATTGTGAAAGGATCTGCCAGAACCTTTGCGGTAGATGATAAGGGGCATGAACATATACTGAAACTATCTGTGGAAAATTGGTGGCTGGCCGATTTTGAAAGCTTTTTTCTGTTGACTCCAAGCCGTTTTAATATTGAAGCACTGGAGCCACTTGAGATACTACAGTCAACTCATGCTGAAATTGAACAGTTTCTAAAGCATATTCCCGCCTTTTCAGCGATGACGAATGTAATCAATCAAAATTACGCTATTGCAGCTCAAAAAAGAATGTTGGCCTCAAATAGCTATACGGCTGAAGAACGTTATGAAGAACTGATCAGAAGTTATCCTCATTTCCTGCAACGGTTTCCGCAAAACATGATCGCTTCATACCTGGGTTTATCGCCAGAAACTTTGAGCAGGATAAAGAAAAACTTTTTAAAATAATTTCTTTTTATGTTAACTGTATAATTCATGACGAATGCCGGCTAATAAAATTAAAGATTATACATCAGCTTTTTCCCTGAAGGAGAACTTTTCATAATAATCAGCTAGGAAGTCCCGTAAAATATAACAATTCTCAATTCATCATTGATCAAATCATATTACTTGGGTTTTCATATTAAACCTAGTGGTTTTTCAATTTGTTTTCTCAGCAAATTTCCTACTTTAAAAAATATTTTGCTCGAATAAAAAATAAGGCTAAAAAGGATTTTATGCCGTTTTGATCTTGACTGGTTTTGTTTCCCGGGTGTTTTTAATAATATTTTAATTTACAGTATTACAATTGGTTATGAGCTTAATTTGATTTGGATCATCAACCTGACTTGACCCATATCAAGCTTATTTAATGATGTATGTCAACCAACGCTTCATCACAGGGTTGCATCTTTGTACAAGCTTCAAAACGAGAATATGAAGAATATTAACAGACAAAAAAGTAATAAAAAGTAATGAGTAAATTAAAAAATAAAGTAGCAGTAGTAACTGGTGCAGCAAAAGGAATAGGTGCTTCAATCGCAAAGTACTTTGCCCATGAAGGCGCAAAGGTCGTTGTAAATTATGCTTCAAGCAAAGAAGCAGCGGATAGTGTAGTAAAGGAGATAACAGATCATGGAGGCATAGCCATTGCAGTACAGGCCGATGTATCTAATGAAGATGATGTGAACAGGTTGTTTGAAGAAACTAAAAAAACTTTCGGAACCTTAGATATTTTGGTAAACAACGCGGTGTTTCAACAATTTTTACCTATCGAACAGGTATCGGCAGAAGCTTTTCATAAGCATTTTAACGTCAATGTTTTGGGTTCTGTATTGACTATCCAAGCATCTTTAAAGCTGTTTGGAGATAAAGGCGGCAATATCATTAATATCAGTTCGGGTGCAAGCAAATCGCCAATGGCGGGAGTATCGTTATATTCTTCAACAAAAGCAGCATTAGATGCGATAACGATTTCTTTGTCGAAAGAACTGGGTGTAAAAAACGTTCGTATTAATTCTATTTTGCCAGGCGCTACAGAAACAGAAGGTGCCATTAGTGCTGGTGTTACCAAAGGCAGTGATTATGAAAAAATGTTTGTTGCCAATACACCACTTGGCCGTAGAGGTCAGCCGGAAGATATTGCGAAAGCTGCCGTATTTTTGGCTTCTGATGATGCAGCCTGGATTACAGGAGAGCAAATAAGTGTTTCCGGTGGTATGTTTGGTTTTTAAAAACATTGAAAGAACTGAAGATATGGGTATGTTATTGCATAGCAAATAGTGTGATCGAAATAAATAAAAATGGCGCCACTTGTCTTAATAAGTAGCGCCATTTGGCTTTTAGTGACCAAGATGAGCGTATCTTCAAACACTTTTTAGATATTTGAATTTAATAAGACGAACAAAAATACCGATAAGTATAATTAAAATGAACAACGTTCAAAAAATAATTATATCTTTGCATAATAAAATTATTTTATGAGCATAAGTGAAAGAAAACAAAAAGAAAAGGAAGCTTTAAGATTACTCATTCTTAATGGTGCAAAAAGACTTTTTGTGGAAAAAGGAATAGAATATACCACCATTAGAAATATTGCTGATGAAATAAATTACAGTGTAGGTACCGTTTACGTTTATTTTAAAGATAAGAATGCTATTTTTCATGATCTGCATTCCATAGGATTTCAGGAACTGGGTGGATACTTCAGAGATTTAATCAGTGAAGAAGATCCGTTATTGAGGCTTCGAAAAATGGGATTTGTCTACATGAAGTTTGCGATGGAAAATTCTGAAATGTATGATCTTATGTTCAACCTGAGAGCACCAATGGATTATCTTGAAACACAGAAAAATCAGCTGTGGTCAGAAGGAAATGAAACTTTTGGGTATGTTAAAAAAACGGTGGAAGATTGTATGCAAGAAGGTCATTTTAAGGAGCATAACTCAGAAGCATTATCTTTTTTGATCTGGAGCCTTGTGCACGGTATGTGCTGTCTGGAAATTCGTCAGAGAACAAAAGGTGTAAAATTCAGCAGTCCGGACACCATTATGGCTGAAGGGTATAACGAATTTTTGAAAATGCTGGAAAAGCTATAAATTTTTTTGTCTAAAAAATGAACAATGTTCAAATTATAAACAATGTATTTAAATGAAAAAACTGTCAATGTTATTACTGATTTGTTTAGGATGCATCACATATTCCCAAACTAACCTTGATCGATACATCGAAATCGGTCTTGAAAATAATGAAGTTATCAAACAAATAAATTTTGATATCAATAAAAGCCTGTATGCTTTACAGGAAGCTAAGTCACTGTTTTCACCTTCGGTCGCAGTAGTAGCCAATTACACGATTGCTGACGGCGGAAGAACGATTGATATTCCCATCGGAGATATGATGAATCCTGTGTACAGCACCTTGAATCAGATCACCAATTCCAACGCTTTTCCTTCGCTGGAGAATCAGTCGGTGCTGATTAATCCTAATAATTTCTATGACATAAAGCTTCATACGACAATGCCGCTTTTGAATTATGAGATTATTTACAACAAAAAGATTAAAACACAGCAAGCGGGTTTACAAAAAATTGAATTGGAAATTTACCGGCGCGAATTGGTAAAGGATATCAAGATTGCATACTATAAATACTTGCAATCTTTAGAAGGTATCAGAATTTATCAGAATGCTTTATCGATGGTGAAGGAAAATCAGAGAGTGAACAGAGCGCTTTTTAAGAATGACAAAATCAATCGTACAGCAGTACTGAGAAGTGATAATGAAGTAACAAGAATTCAGGCTAATCTCGAAACCGCCATCAATACAAGCAAAAATGCCCAGGCTTACTTTAATTTTCTGTTGAATCAGAAGCTGGATACTGAGATTGAAACCGATGAAATTATAGAAATTCCGACAGAATTGCTCTCGGAAAATACAGAAAACAGGGAAGAATTGCAGAAGCTGAATCAAGCTAAAGAGATCAATGAAAATGTGTATCAGCTGACAAGATCCAATTGGTTTCCAAAACTAAGCGGCTTCGCAGATCTCGGTTTTCAGGATTTTGATTTCAGGGTTGATAAGACTTCACGCTATTATTTTGCAGGTCTGAGCCTGGAATGGAATATTTTTTCAGGTAATAAAAACAAATACAAACTGAAACAGGTAGATGAAGAAAGTAAAAAATTAGATTCTCAGATCAATAATGCCAAACAGCAGTTGTTACTCCAGTTTCAGGTTTCTCAAAATAATTTAAAATCCGCTTTGGAACAGTATGAATCTGACAGTAAACAGAAAGAGACCGCTACAAAATACAATGATGATGTCACCAAATTATACAAAGAAGGTTTAGCGATCTACATCGAATTGCTGGATGCCCAAAATCAGGTCGTCAACACACAGCTTAATACCAACATTGCCCTTTACAATTCATGGATTGCCTTCGCAGAGCTGGAAAGAGCCAATGCCACTTTCAATCTTAATCAATAAAATCAACACAGTTATTATGAATAAAACCATAACCATATCCCTGCTTTCAATCTTGCTGACAGCTTCCTGCAAAGAAGAAAAAAAAGAGTCAAAACCATTTGAAACAGCTGATATAATTGCTGTAAAAACAGCGTCTGTAGGATCATTGGCTCTTGCTTCAAACATCAATGCCTCCGGTTTGGTAACCACAGAAAATGAAACCACCTATTCCTTTAAAATAGGAGGAGTCGTGAACGGAATTTTTGTGGAGGAAGGACAGTTTTTCAGAAAAGGTCAGCTACTGGCCACTTTGGACGAGACAGAGATTCGTTCAGGCCTCAATCAGTCGGATTTAAATGTGCAGAAATACGAACGTGATTACAGACGCGCCACCAACTTATATAAAGACAGCGTGTATACCTTGGAGCAGGTTCAGAACACCAAGACCGGACTGGATATCGCCCGTAAACAGAAAGATGCGGTTGCATTCAACGCCAGATATGCAAAAATTTATGCAGCTGCGGACGGTTTCGTTTCCCAAAAAGTGGCCGGTAAAGGTGAGATTGTAGGGCCAGGCTCACCGGTTCTCATGATTAATGAAACTTCCAACAATAATAATTATCTATTGAAAGTAGGACTTACCGATACCGAATGGGCTTCTGTAAAGATCGGCCAAAAAGCAGTGGTTACATTGGATGGCTATCCCGGCAAAAGTTTCGATGCCTTTATTTTCAGGAAGTCGCAGGCAGCTGATATGGCGCTTGGCTCTTTTCAGGTGGAGCTTAAACTGACGATGAATGACAGCAAGCCCGCAGTAGGAATGTTTGGAAAAGCCGAGATTAAGACTGATCATTCGGAAGATTTTATAATGGTTCCCTACAATTCCTTAATTGAAGCTGACGGGAATAAAGCTTTCGTTTTTGTGGTTGAAAATAACAAAGTGAAGAAAAGACCTATTACGATTGCCAGATTTGAAAATGATAAAGTGTTTGTAAAGGACGGACTTCAAAAGAACAATAAAATTGTGATCTCCAACAGTGCTTATCTGAATGAGCAATCAACCATTAAAATTATTAATTAAGAAACGATGAAGATTACAAATTTTGCCGTTAAAAATTATCAGTTTACGCTGATCATATTTCTTCTTGTTGCGGTGGTCGGTTTCTTAACGCTCTTCACAATGCCAAGATCCGAAGATCCATCCACGCATCCGCCACAATACCTGATCACCGTGATTTATCCCGGAACAAGCCCGAAAGATATGGAAGAGCAGGTGGTAAAGCCCATCGAAAATAAAATCTACGGGCTGGAAAATATTGATAAAATACTGACGACTGTAGAAGACGGCGTTGCCGCTTTTCAGGTTAAATTTAAATATGGTGTTGATGTCGATAATAAGTATCAGGAAATTTCAACTGAGATTAATGCCTTAAAAAACAGTGAGCTTCCGAAAGATATTTATCAGATCAAAACAGAAAAGATATCATCTTCTGATGTGAAAATTCTGCAGGTTGCCCTGGTTTCTGAGAGTGCTTCCGAGAAAAAACTTCGAGATGAGGCAGATAAGCTTAAAACAAAACTTGAAAAGATCACGAATCTTAAAAATGTCATCTACTCAGGAATGCCAGAGCAGGAGATTAGGGTTGATCTTAAACTGGATAAGCTTGCACAACTGAGAATACCCTTAAATGTTGTGATGGGAAGTTTGCAGAGTGAGGCAGCCGATATCCCCGGAGGAAGTATCGATATGGGAACCAAGGTGTTCAATGTTAAAACCAGCGGTAAATTCAAAAATGAGCAGGATGTTGCCAACACCGTCATTTACAATGCCAATGGTAAGATTGTCTATATGAAAGACGTTGCCGAGGTTGGTTACAAATCGCAGACCGTTGACCATATCACCCGAATCAATGGCCATCGTTGCATTCTTGTAAGTGCCGGAATGAAGGATAATGTGAATATTACCGATGTTCAGAAACAATTTGCTCCTATTTTGGAAGAATTCTCAAAAGATCTTCCTGAAAATATTAAGTTGATCAAAAACTTCGATCAGGCTGATATGGTTTCCCAGCGTCTGGGGCATTTAGGTTTTGACTTCGGATTGGCCATTGTTTTGGTTATCATTACATTGCTGCCTTTAGGTTCAAGAGCATCTGTTATTGTAATGATTTCAATTCCGCTTTCGTTGGCATTAGGTTTAATTGCGATGAATGCACTAGGATTTTCACTGAATCAGTTGAGCATCGTGGGATTGGTTGTAGCATTGGGATTATTGGTTGATGACAGTATTGTGGTTGTGGAAAATATAGAGCGCTGGTTACGTGAAGGGCATTCTAAAAAAGATGCGGTTCTTAAAGGGACCAAACAGATCGGTTTGGCGGTTGTAGGATGTACCGCAACATTGATCATTGCATTTTTACCATTGGCATTCCTTCCTGATATCGCCGGGGAATTCATACGGAGCCTTCCGGTAGCTGTAATTACGAGTGTTTTGGCGTCCATGCTGGTTGCGCTAACCCTCGTTCCATTTTTAGGCAGCCGATTCCTGAAGACCCACGACCACGAAGGTGGAAATATTTTCCTACAGTATCTTCAGAAATTTCTGACCAACAGTTACAAAGGAATTATGCCGAAAGCCTTGAAATATCCTAAAATAACAATCGGAATTTCAATCGCATTAAGTGTTTTGGCATTTGGATTATTCAGTTTAACAGGTTTTAAATTGTTCCCGACTTCAGAAAAACCGATGTTTCTGATCAATATCAAAACACCGCTTCAGTCTAATATTTCAGAGAGTGACCGCGTTGCCAGGATTGTTGAATCGGAATTAAAGAACCACAAAGAAATTGTCTATTACACTTCCAATGTTGGAAAAGGGAATCCACAGATTTACTATAATGTGCATCCACAGGACAGAAAGCCTGATTTTGCGCAGATCTTTGTGCAGCTGGATGACGAAGCAAAACCTGAAACGAAAACAGCGCTGATTGAAACTTTAAGGGAAAAATTCAAAACAATGCCTTACGCCAAAGTTGAGGTAAAAGATTTTGAACAGGGAACTCCGATTGAAGCCAATATTGTCGTGCGCTTATTTGGAGAAGATCCTGCTGTTTTGAGACAACTTTCTTCTCAGGTAGAAAATATTTTGAGAAAACAAGAAGGAACGGTGTACATCAACAATGAACTAAACACCTACAAAACCGATGTTAAAGTAAAAATCAACAAGGAAAAAGCGAGAACTCTAGGAGTGATGACGAGTGAGGTGGATAAAGTCATTCGTCTTGCCGTAGCCGGATTGTCGGTGGGAGACTACATCGACGACCGCGGCGATGCAAGAACAGTAACGCTGACTTTACCGAGAGAAAAATTTTCTAATCTGGACGCCCTGAAAAATCTGTATGTCAATAATGTGCAAGGGGTACCAATTGCGCTCAATGAGATTGCTGCCGTTTCATTTGAAACATCTCCTACGGCAATCAACCATTTCAATAAATCAAGATTTGCAAAAGTTTCGGCGATGTCTGCAAAAGGATATTATGCCAATGATTTATTGGTTGACATTATTCCTCAATTGGATCAGCTGAAAATGCCAAAAGGCTACTATTATAAACTGTCGGGAGAAAAAGAATCAGAAGGCGATGCATTAGGAGGAAATTTCATTTCTGTCATTATCTTAAGCACTTTTCTTTTCATTGCGGTGCTGTTGCTTCAGTTCAAAACTTTTAAAGGAATTATCATTGTATTGTCGATTATTCCATTGGGGATTTTGGGCGGTGTCATTTTGTTGCTGATTGATGGAAGCCCGATGTCATTAGTGGCAATCATCGGATTTATCGGACTGTCCGGAATTCAGGTTAAAAATTCTCTGTTGCTGGTGGATTTTACCAACCAGTTGAGATTGGAAGGCCATTCGATTGATGAGGCCATTGCTATTGCGGGTGAAACGCGTTTTCTTCCTGTAGTTTTAACTTCCATCACGGCGATCTGCGGTTTAATTCCTTTGGCTTTAAACTCCAATCCTTTGATTGCTCCATTAGCCATCGTATTGATTGGCGGACTTATCAGCTCAACGATTCTCTCCAGAATTGTTACGCCGGTAATGTACAAACTGATTCCTCCAAGTCTGGACATTGAAAACAAAGAAGAATATTAAAATTGAATAAAAATGAAAGAATACATTTTAATAACAGGCGCATCATCCGGAATAGGTTACCATATGGCCGTTCAGTTAGCTGAATTAAAGAAAGATCTGATTTTGGTAGCCCGAAGCGAAGATAAGCTCAAGAAACTTGCATCAGAACTCACTGCTACATACGGAATTTCCGTGGAATATATCGTCAAAGATTTGTCTGTTGTTGAAAATGCCATTGCACTATACCGTGAAGTTCAGGACAGAAATCTGCTTGTAACCGGATTGGTTAATAATGCTGGCGTAGGAACTTACGGAAAATTTACAAAAACATCATTGGAAGAAGAATTAAAAATGATCGATTTGAATATTTCCAGTCTCGTGGCACTTAACAAATTGTTTGTCAAAGATATGGTGGCCAGAAAATCAGGCAGGATTATGAATATCTCATCTCTGATGGCATTCTTGCCATTCCCTTATTATTCGGTTTATTCTGCAACGAAAACTTTTGTTCTGGCTTTTACCGAAACCCTCGCTTCCGAACTGGAAGGAACGGGCGTAGTTGTAACAGCATTATGTCCCGGGCCGATTGATACAGGCTTCTACAATGAAGAAATGTTACAAGCCAATATGATGAAAAGCAATAAACCTGTTAAACCTGAAGTGGTTGCAAAAGAAGGCGTAAAACTTCTTTTACATGGAAAAGGTAAGAAAATTGTCGGTTTTATGAACTGGTTCCTGTCTAATATTCCACGCGTAACTCCGGATTTTTTAATGATGAAAATTAAAAAGAATCTGGCTGCAAAGGGGTGATTTCTTAAAGACTGTAAAAAGACATTAATCCAGTAAATAGTGCTATCGAAACAAATAAAAATGGGGCTACTTGTCTTAATAAGTAGCCCCATTTGGCTTTTAGTGATCTCGACGCATAAAAAGCCCGCTGATATCAATGGCATTAATGATAAGGAACGCTGCAAATAATCTGTTTTCCAGTTTTCTTTCTGTTTTTACCGTTAACAAAAATACGGCAAGCAGCAGCGATACAAAAACAGCAATCGCAACAATAACTTCCAGAAAACTTAATTTGTCCATTGAATCTTTTTGTAAAAATAAGATATAAGTGATAAAGAGAAATGATGGTCAATCATCATTTTTAAAATATTGGGCTCTGGTGTGGAAGGTCTCCCAACTTTGGGCTGGTAAAGAAGATTATTTTCTTTAAGCTTGCTACAAAGTCGGGAGATTTTGGAGAGCGGGTTGATTGTTGTATTAAACAGTAGCTATTTGAAAATGTTTATGCAGTATGTAGTTCTCAACAGACTTTATAAATTCATTTAAAAAATCACATATGTGAGTTTTAGAATCATTTAGCTGTGAATAAGTTGATGAGCCACCAACCTCAATAAATGATTTTTCACCATGTGCTAACCAATTTCTTTTTTTCTTCACATCAACTAAACTTTCGCCATGTTTTGTTTTGTCATATATGATATGTACATTATTTATGTCAATTTTCATTGATTTGGCTGTAGCAAAAATTTTTTGTGCGTCTAAAGAACCTCCATAATTAATTTCATTAGAAGCTAACTCTACTATTTCGTTTGAAATTTTATTAGATATATTGATTATCGTCTCAATAATTGTTTCTTTCTTTTTGTTATCATTATGTTTATAAATATTATTTAACCAATATTTTTGGACATCGTCAATAACATCAGAATATTTTAATCCCGAATCTTTAATTTCGTCGAAGATTGTAGTTATGGTATTATATATAGTTGACTCAATTAAATTGTACAATAGCAGGTAAGCGGTTGATCTTAATGTATCAATTTTAGACGAATTAATATTCACAACTTTATCTTTACTTTCCACTAAATCATAAGCTATAATTTTAGGACTTTCAAGTTCAACAATCGCAAGTATCTCATAAAACGAATTAACTTCATTAACCCTATTATTAAATTCATCTCTAATTGTCATAATTTAAACTATTTGGGTCAGTAATACCAAGAAGACAGTCTCTTACAAATTCAATACGTCCAACAACTTTATTTTTACTATTTGCAGCATCAGATGTTGTCCATTTTTTGAATTCATTAGATTCAAGCCAATCAACATTTGAAATTGTTAAATCTGGATTTTGTCTTAAAGCTAAATTTGTCCCAACTGCTATTGCTTCAAACCTTACTCTTGGAATTGATTTCGCAGCTGTTGATTTTTTAAATCCACTGGGAAAGTTTTTCTGAACAAAACTTAAAGTATTGAATAATTCTGATTGAAATAAAATAGCACTTTCGTTATCGAATGTTTTGTTTGCTTCAATGATATAATCATCCATAAATCCTTTTACAGAATGTACGAAATCTTGATAATTATTTGATAAAGCAAAAAATCTTGAAACTAATTCTTCTTTTTCTCCTCTTAATTTATCTGTTTCTTTTGTTGAACTAAATAATGAATTGAATTCATTTGTATTTGACATATTTAGTATAAAATCATATAAGACATTACCAATAAATTTACCTTTTCTGATTTCTGCAGGCTCCAATCTTTTACCACCTTCATTAACTCGTCTAAATATGTCTGCTCGTATTCCTTCATCGGTATTTTCATTAATTATATACAACTTTAATTGAGTATTTAGAAATTTCCTTTTCCTAGCTGTTCCAAGATCATTAAATGTAAATCCATTTAGTGCATATAATTCATCTAACCCAACTAAAATCAGTTCATTGTCTGCAAATGATTTTATCGATGACAATCTTTGGACTCCGTCTAAAAGTTCTAAATTCCCATCTTCATCTAATTCAAATGCAAATAATGGCTGAATAGGTACCCCCATAAAAATAGACTCTATAAACCTTGATTGCATTGTTTCTAACCAAATAAAATCCCTTTGGTAAGTTGGAACAAATAGCCCAGAAATAGATTCATCTTCAAAATTAGGTTCTTCACCTTTTTTTACAAACTTTTTTAACAATTCTCCAATTGAAAAATCTGCTATTCTATAATTATAATCAAGCTGAATATCTTTGATTTGATTTTCAGCTAATTCTAACTGTTCAGGAGTTTTACTCATAGTTATATAAATGTTTTTTTATGCTTTTTGCTATTACCTCCCCTAATTTAACAGGTACTGCATTTCCTATTTGTTTGGCTATTGCCACTATTGATATTTCATTTTCTTTATTAAAGAATTTGTATGTTTTTGGAAAAGATTGAAGTAATGCTGCTTCTCTAAGAGAAATTCCTCTGTTTTGTTCTGGATGACCGAACCTACCATTGCCATAACCTATGCAATGAGTTGTCATAGTTGGTGATGGTTCATCCCATTTCATTCTTCCATAAACACTAGAATACGATTTGCCTGAGTCTTTTTTATGACATTCAAGAATTAATTCTTCTGGCCAATCTTTCCAACCTCCACCATAGGGAGTATTCATAATTCTCAATTTATTTTTTGGAGAAAGTTTTCGTGCAAAATGTAATTTGTCCTTAGGATGGGATTCACCATCTTCAATTGGAGGCAATTTTCCAATAGCATCCTTAACAGTTACAAAATTATTCTTACTATGAGTTTTAGGAATTAAATCAATATGTCCTAATTTTGATGCTACTAAAACAAGTCTTTTTCTATTTTGCGGAATACCATATTCAATACAATTAACGATTTCAAAGTGAATGAAATAACCTTCTTTCTTTAAAGTTTTAATGAAATCATCAAAAACAGGAGCTTTTTTGAAATTAATTAATTGTGAAACATTTTCCATTGATATTATATCAGGTTTTGTTTCTAATATTAATCTCTGAAACTCATACAAAAGTTTCCATTTTTCATTATCTTTTTTTTCTGGATCTTTAAAAGTATAAGAAGAAAATGGCTGACATGGTGCACAACCAATTAATATTTTTATCTTGGAATCTCCAAATAAAACATTAAGTTCAGAGCCAGAAATGTCAGTTATACTTTTTGATATAAACTTTGACTTATTGTTTGTTTCAAAAGCGTATTTACATGCCTCATCAATATCAATACCTGCAACAACATTGAATCCTTCTTTAAGAAAACCATGGGCTAATCCACCTATTCCACAGAACAAATCCACAACAGCAATATCTTTAATATCCATTTAACTAAATATGTACTTTAAATTAACTTTGCAAGGTACAAAAAATATAAGCTTTGACGAGATGCAATTTAATAAATCGGAAGTTATATATTTAAAAAATTTTTAGATAAAATACTATTCATTGTAAAACTTATTATATTAGGATTTTTAATCAATTTTGAAATTCAATAAATCTTTAGGTGGCAAATTTAGACCTCTAGCTAAGTCAATCAATGTAGTAAATGCAAAGTTCCTTTTTCCATTTTCTATATCACTTACTGTAGCTTTAGTCATTTTGGAACTATTTAGTACAATATCATCTTGGGTAAGCCCAGATTTAAGTCTTAATTCTTTGATGTGTTCTCCAAATTTTTTTAGTATTTCATCTTGCAAAACGTCCATTTATGAGTGCTTTGTACAAAGTGCGTAATTTTTTTTGCAAATTTTGTTATAAGATCTTGTAACAAAATGAAAATTTCTTATATTTGGAAAAGATTACTTATTAAAGTAATTTTGCGATACTTCAAAGAATAATAGAAGTTATTGCTTAGAATCTCGATCTGAAAACTGGTAATTTTTAAACGTACGAGACGATAAGCAGGAAGCTCACGACCTAGGCGTGGGCTCTCTTATCTGTACGTAAGGTATACCAGTACCTCAGATCGGATATTGTAGAGTCCCATGCCGTTTTTATTTTATGCTGTTCTGCTTTTCTACAATCATCTTTTTCTAAGCTGCTTCACTACATAAAGTATCATGATAGGATACAATGGAGTGTACAATCCATTGCGGCTTCAGGGCTTTCACGGGAACACAGATTTTATTTCTATTCATCATTTACCATAAAACTCAGCGTACATCGGTAGGCTGGCGGTTTTATATAAACCATTAAGAAGAATGAAGATAATAAGATAAGTTAAGTTCCATCAAAGATGGAAGAAGCATCTCGCTTAAAAAATAGCTTTAGCTATGTTCTTAATAACTCTTAAAGCCTTAAAAAATCTTAATGGTTCAGAAAAATTTCAACAATAAAAAATACAAACAATGAAAAAGATAAAAACAGATTTTGATACTTGGTTTCGGGCAGGTAAGAAGCGCTCCGGCTTGCAGCTGATGGAAACTTTCTTTCAGTTCAATGAGCTGGATGTTTCCAAAGAAAGGCTCAGCAACATTATGAATTATGCAGTAAAGAGGAATAGCTGGATCAATGAAGATCCGGCGGTGATCTTTCAGTTTCATCAGTCGATGAGGTCGCTGATCCGGGCAGGGTATCTCATCATGCTGAAGGAAAAGAAATGGACTGTCGATACCCAACAAGAAAAGATTTCCCCGTGGGTTCTTGGCCTGCTTTCGGAGAAGGAATACCGGAATCCTCTGCTGGTTTTCATAAAAGCATTCAGGGAATACAGCATCAAAGAATTTGATTATTTTATGTCCGGAATCGTCTATTTCTCCATGGGCGTCTATGAAAATTTACCGGAAAGGAATATCGTTATGCCCTACATTCATACGGTTAAAATGCTGGATGCCGCACACCTTATTCTTCAAAGAAGGAGAGAAAAGGAGATGGCTGATACCAATTCAGGATAAGAAAGTTGAGCATAATGCCAGAATTCAAACCTGTAACCTTTTTAAAGCCTTACAGAAGTTACCCACCTCAGATCCTAGGATAAAATTCCGGTCAGCACCTGATCTTTTCGGTTCGATGAAGTTCCGCTTACTTTAATGACCTTTATTCCAAGATCCTCAATCCAGTCATAAAGTAACTCATTAACCTTATGCCTGAGTTTTGGCAGCTCTATTTGATGTTTGGATATCAGATCGGGTTCTTCAATAGGGACAAAAACAAAAACATCAATTTCATCGATGATGGTTTGAACTTTTTCAAAGAGAAACTGGATATTTCGACCTGAATCAAGAACATGAAGATAAGCTAAGATATCAATGACACATCTGTCAAATATGACATCATCTCCGCTTTTGAAGACCAGTTTGGCTGAATAATTAAATTGTTCAAGAAAATCGTCAGGATGAGGTTCTTCTGAAAATTCATACCCTGAAGACTCCATCTGGTAGTAGGGTTCTATTTCAAGGGTGTACCCGGGAAGGTTCTCCAGAAGTTCTTCTGCCAATGTAGTTTTACCGACTTTGTGAGCGCCGATTATTGCAATTCTCATATTTCAGTTTATATTATAATCCAAAAGGATTGTACGAGATTTTCGTGCCTGTTTTTTGAGCGTCCATTGTATAGAGTTTTGCCAGTCTATTTAATACCATAATTTTTCTATATTTAGAACAGGTATATAAATATAATATAAAAAAAGAGAATGCCAATAAACCGAATACCTCCGGACGGAGGCATGTTATATAAAGAAACAGATATGGCCCAGTTTTTCCCTGAGCCATTCAATGCAATAACTGCTCTGTTATTTTTAGCTATAGCTATTTTTTGGACCCTTAAAATGAAGGGTAATTTTAAAGAATATCCTTTTTTAACCTACTGCTTAATGTTGTTATATATTGGTGCCATTGGGGGAACTGTTTACCATGCATTCAGACAATGGCCGGTATTTATCATGATGGATTGGATGCCCATTATGCTGCTCTGTTTGTCTGCCGGATTTTATTTTGTAGCTCAGAGCACCAGATGGTACTATGCTGTTGTAATGGTTCTTGCATATCTGGTACTTATGTTGGGCTTGAGAAATTGGATTTTGACAGATAACACTTCTCTCTTTATCAACGTAAATTATGCAATCATGGCTTCATTTGTCCTTTTTTCGGTATTACGTTATTTAATTTATACCCAATGGAAAGCTGGCAAATGGGTAGGCTTTGCTTTATTGTCGTTTGCGCTCGCACTCACTTTCCGGATCATTGATAAACGGGAATGGTTGAGTTTCGGAACACACTTTTTATGGCATACTTTTGGGGCGGTAGCCACATTTTGCATGTTTAATTATATCTATCTTACGCGGAATACGATTAGAAAAACATAAATACCTGTTTAAATTTTATTTGAAAAAAATGTATACATGATTATCAAGCCTTTGGTTCCTTTTACCTTCACACAAAGATTTTACGAAGAATATAATACAATTTTTGGAGTTGCTAATTTAAGTTTAAAAGAAAAAACGATTTACTTATATTTGCTCGCAAAGCAAATCTAAATGTTCAAAAAAGTAAGCACTGTATGTATCCTTGGCTTTTATACGGTTTTTTGTTCGGCCCAACAGGTCCGGCCTTCCAAATCATCTGAAATTTACCGTGAACTCAAAACCCTTAAACAGCTGCCTAAAGTTTTATACCTTGCGGCTCATCCTGATGATGAAAACACAGGATTACTTTCCTGGCTAATCAACGATCAAAATGTAGAAACGGGCTATTTGTCTTTAACCAGAGGTGATGGTGGTCAGAATTTATTAGGTACTGAGCAGGGTGCTGCATTGGGTTTAATCAGAACGCATGAGCTTTTAGAAGCAAGAAAGTTAGACGGCGCCCAACAGTTTTTTACCCGGGCGATTGATTTCGGGTTCTCTAAAAATACGACCGACACCTTTAAACAATGGGATGCAGATAGCATTACAGCGGATGTAGTTTGGGTCATCCGTAAATTCCGTCCTGATGTTATCATTTGTCGTTTTCCTCCTAATGCTGCTGCAGGCCACGGACAACATGCAGCTTCGGCTGTGGTTGCGGAAAAAGCTTTTAAGCTGGCAGGCGATAAAACGGCTTTCCCAGATCAACTAAAATATGTTAATGCATGGCAACCAAAACGCGTATTGTGGAATACTTTCCGCTTTGGTGGGGTCAATACGACAGCTGAAAATCAATTGAAAGTTACCGTTGGGCAATATGATGCGCAACTGGGCATGGGCTATGGTGAATTGGCAGGATTAAGCAGAAGTTTACATAAAAGCCAGGGTGCGGGAACACAGTCTGTAGCCGGCATCAGAACTGAATATTTTGCCCACGTTATTGGCGAGCCTGCAAAAGCAACACTTTTTGACGGAATAACTAAAACCTGGACTTCACAAGGAAGCGCTGATATTGACCAATCATTAGATAAAATTATTTCCTCTTTTAATTTTAATCAACCTGATCTCAGCTTACCTGCCTTGCTTGCTTTGCGAAAAAAGGTTGTGGCTCTTCAGGATGGAGATCTAAAAAAGGATAAAATTAAATCTCTTGACAATATCATTTTAAGCTGTGCCGGATTTATGGGCGAGGTAGTGACCAATCAGGCTGAAGCTGTTGCCGGAGACAATTACAATTTCAGGTTAAATTTGATTTCAAGAGCTGAAAATCCTGTCGTTTTAGAAGATGTAAAATGGTTAAGTCAATCAGAAAGCTTCAACAGAGAACTATCAAAAGATTCTTTAATTACCATTCAGCATGACATTCAGATTCCTGCAGATGCAGCACTCACAGAACCTTACTGGTTGGCAAAATCTCCCACGAACGCAGCAACTTTCTCTGTTCCGAATGATACTTTAATCGGTTTGCCAGAGGCAGAATCGCCACTGAATGTTTTGCTTGGTTTAAGAATCGGTTCGGAAAAGTTTCAGGTTAAACTTCCTTTATCTTTCAAGAAATTAGATCCGGTGCGTGGTGATGTAGTCGAAGCTCTGCGCATTGTTCCTGCATTGGAACTGAAATTTACACAACCCCTTTATCAGGTCAAGGAAAATGAAGATTTACATTTGAGTTTAAATGTTAAGGTTAATTCTAACAGACAGTACAGTAACGGTAAAGTAAACCTGATGTATAACGGAGAACGATTAGGTGGTGCTGATGTAAGTTCGCTCAATGGAAAAGATGCTACCATCGATTACGTTATTCCAAAAACTAAGCTTGCCGCAATACATTCATCTCGTTTGCAATTAGATGCCAATTTTGTTGCAGATGGAGTCACTTATAATAAAAAGCAAATATTAATTCAGTACCCGCATTTACCTTCCTTACAATATTTTTCACCTGCAACTGCCATCGTAATGAAAGGCGATATTCAGGCGAAGGTTCAAAAAGTGGGTTACATAGAAGGTGCGGGCGATTTCATTCCTGAGTTCCTACGCATTGCAGGTATTCAGGTAGATGTTTTGAAAGACGAAGATTTTTATGGCAACTTAGATGAATCTGCTGGAAACGGCAGTCAAAACAAGCTATTGCAATATGATGCCATCGTACTTGGCGTTCGTGCCAATAATACAGAGAAAAAGTTGAGTCGCTGGATGCCTTTTTTATGGTCTTATGCAAAAGCCGGAGGTAATTTGGTGATGCAGTATAACACCAACCAGGATACAACCGTTGACAAATTGGGGATGTACAATTTCAGTATTGCCAATAAGCGTGTTACCGAAGAAAATGCAGCGGTTACATTTTTAAATCCAAATCATAAATTACTGAACTTTCCGAACAAAATTACTGCGGATGATTTTAAAGGCTGGGTGCAGGAGCGCGGCGCCTATTTCCCTGCTCAATGGGATGCAGCGTATGAACCGCTTTTTGAAATGCACGACACAGATGAAGAGCCACTCCAGGGATCAACTTTATATGCTAAATATGGGAAGGGTAATTTTATCTACACACCGTTGGCATTTTTCAGACAGCTGCCTGCGGGAAATGTGGGGGCGGCACGTTTATTTTTTAACTTTTTATCTGCACAGAAAAACTGATGAACAAACCACTTAAAAATTGGAATACCTGGTACATACTATTAGCAGCTGCATTAGTATTGCAGATCGCATTTTATTATTTGTTTACTAAATTCTGGGCATGAGTACTATAGATTGGACAGTTCTTATTTTTACACTTGTTGCAGTGGTGGTTTACGGCGTATTCATCGGCCGTGGCCAAAAAAGCAACGAATCCTACCTGAAAGCAGATAATAAAATGCCCTGGTACATTGTGCTGATAGGGATTATGGCCACGCAGGCAAGTGCCATTACATTTCTTTCGGCACCGGGTCAGGCTTATACAGATGGCATGCGTTTCGTTCAGTATTACTTTGGTTTGCCTTTGGCGATGATTGTTATCTGTATCACTTTCATCCCGATTTTTCAGCGCTTAAATGTGTACACGGCTTATGAATATTTGGAAAACCGATTTGATAAAAAAACAAGGGTACTCACTTCACTACTTTTTCTTTTTTCCAGAGGCTTATCAACAGGAATCAGCATTTACGCTCCGAGTATCATCTTATCAAGCGTTTTAAACTGGAATATTTATTTAACTAATGTTTTAACAGGGGGTATTCTGTTGATTTACACCTATGTTGGCGGTGCAAAAGCGATCGCTCACACCCAAAAATTACAGTTTCTCATTATTATGGGAACCATGGCTTTTGCAGGTTACCTACTTATTCAGAATATGCCGAATGGAATTGGTTTTAACGATGCGCTTTATCTGGCGGGGAAATCCGGAAAGCTTAATGTAATCACCACAGAATTCGATTGGAAAGATAAATACAATATTTGGAGCGGGCTGATTGGTGGTTTTTTTCTGGCCCTTTCTTACTTTGGTACAGACCAGAGCCAGGTCGGGAGGTATATTACTGCAAAAGACAATACCAATGCAAAAATGGGCTTGCTGTTGAACGGATTGGTTAAAATTCCGATGCAGTTTGCTATTCTCCTGATCGGTGCCTTGCTTTTCGCTTTCTTTTCTCTAAAACCGGCTCCGATTTATTTTAACGAACGTTCTTATCAACATTTAAAGGAAACAAAACCTGAACAGGCTGCGGTTTTTGAAAAAGAACATCAGGATTTACAACTAAAATTTAATGCAGAATCGAAAGAAATTCTAAAACTGAAAGAAACTCATTCTCCTCAGCTCAAAAAAACAATTCAGGATTTTAAAAACACACAAACACAGGTAAAAGCACTGCACGGAAGGGTAGAGGAAGCGATCAATCATTCAAACTATAATGCGGAGAAAACGGATACGAATTACATTTTCCTGTATTTCGTAAAAAATACCTTGCCTGTAGGAATGATCGGCTTACTGTTTGCCGTCATTTTTCTGGCCAGCTGGGGTTCAATTTCTGCAGCACTGAATTCCCTTGCCGCCTGCTCATTAAAAGATGTTCATTTGATATTTAAAAAAGAAATTCCTGATGATGCAACCGAATTGAAGTACAGTCGCCTGCATACTTTAGCCTGGGGTATTTTTTCAATTGGGGTAGCCATGTTTGCCACTCAAATGGGTTCCCTTATTGAAGCGGTTAATGTATTAGGTTCTCTCTTCTACGGCCCGATATTGGGGATTTTTCTTGTTGCATTTTACTATAAAAAAATCACCGGTTCCAATGTATTTATTGCTGCCATTTTATCAGAAATTGTGGTTATTGCCGTTTATAATTTTGATATTGTTTCTTTCCTTTGGCTTAACGTCATTGGGGCAGCAGCAGTCATTATATTTTCAGCAATCGGATTACTGTTTTATAAACAGAAAGCAGTAAATTCGTAAACAGACAAAATAAACATACAAACAAAAATATTATGAAAACCATCATTAAATCTGCTGCCGTACTTGTTGCGACAATGACAATCTCCATGAATGCCTTTGCACAGGACACTAAAAAACCTGCCAGCCCTCCGGCTACTGCTACGGGAAAAATTAAAGATGCAACCATTACTATAGCTTATAGCAGTCCTTCTGTAAAAGGGCGTACGATCTGGGGTGGTTTAGAAGCTTATGACAAAGTTTGGCGTGCAGGTGCCAATGAAGCAACTACTTTCGAAACCGATAAAAATATTACCGTTCAGGGTAAATCACTACCTGCCGGTAAATATAGCTTTTTCTTAATCCCAAAAGAGTCTGGAACCTGGACTGCAATTTTTAACAAAGAGCCAAAACAGTGGGGAGCTTATAAATACGAACAAGCAAAAGATGCTTTACGTGTTGATGTAAAAACCAAGGCTTTACCAGCAACACAGGAAACTTTAGTTTATAAAATAAACAATAATGGATTCACAATGGATTGGGATAAAATCTCAGTTCCTGTAGAGATAAAATAAATGTAAATATGAGAAATTAAAATCCCGGATTAACCGGGATTTTTTGCTTAAAATTTTGATATTGTATCACAGATTACTATTGTAAATTCCAGTCACCAATCCAATTCCTGCTGTTTGATTAATGCTTTAGTTTTTTGTTCTTCTGGAAATTCTCAAGTTTATGTCAAAATTCATTTTGATTTTTCGAAATATTTTGAAAGTTAAATAAAAAGCTGCAATGATTTGTATTTCAGAAGTATCTTTGAAAATAGTGTTGCTTTGGTATTCTTGATGGAGGAATTTGTTAAGATTTCTGTTTGAACAATATTATTTTTTTTGATAAAGCAGCAATTATTTCAATTTCAAAATTTCCCCTTTCTCAAAATCAATTTTGAAATGGTCTGCAGGATCTCCCGAAGAGAGCTTAACTAAAACTCTGAAAAATAATTTCAGCTGATTTAGAAATTCATCTTTTGTATTTAATTTTTCGAAATTTTCATGCAAAAATTTGAATTGCAAAAGTCGTTTTTCAGGAATATCTTTTTTTGCTAATTCGTCTGCAGACTGTAATTGATAAAGATCCAATAAAGCATCTTCAAAATTCCATATTTTAAATTCTCCTGCATTTATTGCAGTTGAATTGTCCATGTCAATACTTAAATAAAGTAAATCTTCTCCTGAAAGTTGGCTGGCTTTTTCTATAAAATCTTTAGGCCAATCTGAAGGAACAAATCTTAGCCTTACCAATTCTTTTAAATGAAATAATGTAAAATCGTGATAATTCTTTGTTTTTAAAATTTCAACGTTCCAAAGATCTTTTCTGGTCTGATTTTTTAAGACTCCAAATTCTTTCTTATACAAAGGGAATAGCTCATCAAAACGTGGCACATCAGTAATAGAAACCGTTTCGACATCAAAATCAGCGGGAGAATTCACTGTCAGAATTTTATATCCCGGAAGATAAGCTGCCAACGAAGGAACCTGAATATTGACGAGCATTTTTCCGTTTTCAAACTTTTTGATTCCGGTGTCGTTGATGTGCATATGGCCCGCAAAATGAAGTTTCACCCCTGCATCTGCAAAAACCTTAGCAACGTGATCATCTGGCACTCTGTCGAGCTGCCATTTATTTTTGCCTAATAAATTTTTAATATCTTCAGAAGCACCGTCATTGTAATCAAGCATCGGATAATGCGTAAATGCAATGAGAACTTTGTGTTTTTTTTCTGCTTCTTTTGAAATGTTTTTCACCCAATCAATCAAATGTTTTTTATTTGAAAGCACATTATTGTATCCAACGGAAGCACTATGAAAATTATCTGGATCTATTGGATTTCCATTAATATTTTTTGGCAAATAGGTATTTCCGTCAATTGCCAAAAGCCAAATTCCATTTACGGGTTCTACCAGATAACTCAAATCAGGAACAGTAAATCCCGGACTGACTTCATACATTCTGTTGGAATATTCTGAACTTTTTAAAGCCTTTTTAAAACTATAATTTTCAAAAGAACTATGATTAAACGGAGTCTCCCAAAACAGATCTTTTTCAGAAGGGCAAAATCCAAATTCTTTAAACTCTTTCATAATTTCAAAATAGCCAGACATCGCAATATCTTTGGTAATGAAAGTTTCCTGACCATTATCTTCAACTGAAATTTTATTACTAAAAATGTTAACAGGGCTTCCATTTTCGCCTAAAAAATCAGATTTCCCGCCGTCTTTCAGAAACGGGCTTACCGGATCATGATTTCCTGTGGTAATAAAAAACCTTATTCCATGTTTTTTTTGGTACTCATCTAAAATCTTTTTCAATCCTCTCAAATTGTAGGCTTGTCCGTCATCAGTATAATCACCGGGAAGTGCGACGATTTTAATCCCCCGTTTTGCCACATCATCCAAAGCCGCCAGAAAAGCAAAATAATTTTCATTAAAAATTCTTGTCGAGTGGAGCTGCGAATCCATTGTTCTCAATAAGGTTTTCTTTTGGGTTTTTGGATTTTTTACTCCTCTGAATGCGTTATCTGAAAAATTTCCGTAAAGATCCTGAAAATGAACATCTGCCAAAAATGCTATTTGAATGGCTTTATGTTGCGCAAATACGTTTAACGAAAGCAGTAAAGCGATCAATAGATGAATAGAAAAATGTTTTTTCAAAGCTGTATGTATTTTAGAAAAAATAATTGTAAAACTAATTTACTTTCAAAGCTTTCAATATTTTATGGAAAATTTCATTATTCTCGTATACTCCCGTAAAAATTTCTGAGCCTGAGCCGTAGGAAAACACAGGAATTAATGTAGCTGAGTGATCGTCTGTCGTAAAATCACCTTCTATAGTGCTTGTTTCCAGATCGCCATGAGGAATACTAA
Source organism: Chryseobacterium lathyri (assembly GCF_019970085.1). NCBI lineage: Bacteria > Pseudomonadati > Bacteroidota > Flavobacteriia > Flavobacteriales > Weeksellaceae > Chryseobacterium > Chryseobacterium lathyri. The sequence continues at coordinate 336,194 of NZ_JAHXYG010000003.1, forward strand.
AACCTCCTGTCTCGTGATCTGCAGTAATTATCACCAAAGTCCCGGGGTTCTGATCAGCAAACTGTACTGCTTTTGTAATTGCTCTGTCGAAATCAATACCTTCAGTAACGATGGTTCCTACATTATTGCTGTGGCCGCCACTGTCAATTTGCGCTGCCTCAATCATGATGAAGAATGGTTTTCTCTTGCTTTTTAAAAATTGCAGTCCACTTTCTACAGTTTCAGCCAAAAGATTCCCGCGACCTTTCAAAACTTGCGGAACACCGTTATCGGAAAGATAGTACGCCAAACGGTTGGCTTTACTTTCTGCAACCTCCATTGGGTTTTCGGCTAATTTAAAATCATGCAGGCCGGAAATTTTAGATTTTCCGCCCGCTGCAAAAAAGTTAAGTTTTGATTTTGGTAAATCTTTGGCAATTTCCTTTTCCATACCACGGTCTTTTTGATGAGCATAAAATGCAGAAGGTGTTGCTCCTACAATTTCGTCAGTTGTAATAATTCCGGTGCTGAAACCTTTTTCTGATAGAATTTCAGTAAGATTTGCCGTTTTTTGCCCCTCAGAACTTACTCCGATAAATCTGTTTTTTGTTTTTTTTCCTGTTGCAAAAGCAGTTGCTCCTGCTGCAGAATCTGTGGTGAAATTATCAGTCGAAGAAGTTTTAATTAAACCAATATTTTTCAATTGTGTTAACGTTAATTGTCCTTTATTGGCTAAAACGGATGAAGAAATTTGTGAAAGACCATTTCCGTCACCGATTAATAAAATAACATTTTTCACGGGAACATTTTTATTCAGATAGGAAAATTTAGGCTGATAAACTTCTGAAAACAGATTATTTTTAAAAGTTCTTTTCTGCAAAGAATTTACATATTCTACACATTCTTTCGGATGGTCTGTATTAATAAAATCAACACCGTTGTTTGCAAAAAACTCCCAGGAAGTTTTCCCGTCGGGAATCGCCCAGAATCTGAATGGTTTCCCAAATGATTTTGCTTTTTTGATGACTTCGGTTACTTTAGGTAAATCTTCTTCCGTTAAGCCTCCTTTACCGTTCCATTTAGAATATTGCGGAAAGCTTAAGCTAAGCAAAGCAACTTTATTCCATTGATCTGTTGTTAAATTATCCAGTTTTTGATAATCAAAAAAAATAAATTCGGGATAAGAAGTATATTCTTCCGGTTTTGGCTGATTCCCTGAAATAACAAAACGTACTTTTTTTTGAGCTGTAATGGCCGGATATTTCTGAATTGTTTTTACAATCTGCTTTAAAGTTGTTTTAGCATCTGTTTTAATATCAATCAGAATCTGTAGAGATTCCTGTTTAATCATATTCATTCCTAATGCCTTATCAATAGGATTCAGATATAAACTTTCAAATGTTCGTTCATGGGTAATGTCTTTTTTGTTGTGGGCTACAAAAAGTTCGTTGTTTTCAAGAAAAACATCTACTTCAATTGAATTTGCATCAGAACCTAAGGCATACCAAAATGGGATTTTCTGTTCATAATCATTATGAGAGTGTACTCTTGTAGTTTGACCAAAAACAGTTGCAACAAAAAGCAGAGTGATAAAGCCTGTAATTTTTTTTAAATGTAAGCGCATAAGATTTAGTAAAATTCAAATTATTTAATAGTGATTCCACTTTTTTTCAAAGCTTCAGCAAGCTTATGATAGATGGTGTTGTTGGGGTATACGCCAGAGAAAAGCTCCTGGTTTTTTCCCATTGCAAAAACGGGAACTAAAGCCGCAGTGTGTTGATTGTCGATGAAATTCACCTGTACTTTGTCTTTGATGTTCTTCTCTTTTCCTGTTGAATCTTTTTCCATGAATTTTCCGATGCTTGCACCGCCTGTCTCGTGATCTGCTGTGACTACCAACAGTGTATTCGGGTTTTCTTTGATGAACTCCATCACCACACCGATGGTTTTGTCAAAATCTAAAACTTCTTTTACCATCATTTCGCCATCTTTAGCATGACCGCCCCAATCTATAAATGAGCCTTCCACCATCAAAAAGAATGGCTTTTTGTTTTTAGATAAGTAATCTAGAGCGGCTTGTGTGGCTTCGGGAAGAAAATCTCCTCTTCCCTGAACTTTATTCGGGAGCTCGTCCTGCGCCAAAAGATAAAAGTTGTTTTTATTTTGAATGGGTTTTGAAAGTTTCAGCGTGTCTATATTATAATTGAGCTTTTTAAATTCATTCAGAAGATTTTTTCCATCTTTTCTTTTATTGAAGAATTTTAAACCTCCGCCTGCTAAAAAATTAACGTTTGCTTTTACAAGGTCAAGCGCAATATCTTCATGAAGATCTCTGTCTTTTACATGAGCGTAGTAAGAAGCAGGTGTTGCATGAGTAATACTCGTTAAACTAACCAACCCGGTTTGGTAATTTTTTTTCTGCAGCTGTTCTAATATCGTTGGAAGTGCTATCGAATCTCTATTTACGCCAATCGCACGTTTGTAAGTTTTTTCACCTGTTGATAAAGCGGTTGCCCCGGCAGCAGAATCTGTAACCCAATCGCTGGTTGAAGATGTTTCAGACAGACCTACAATTTTAAATTTTTGAAAATTGGGTTCTGAATTTCCAAAATAGAATGCAGAAGTAACCTGTGAAACGCCCATTCCATCACCAATCATAAAAATGACGTTAAGAGGCTTTTGTTTTTTTTGAGCTGATAACATGGCTACAAAAAGAAGCAACGAGAAAGCTGCGATTGCCTTGAAATTAACATTTTTACAGAAATAATTCATAATGATTGGATTTTTAATAATTTTATAAGTATGAAATAAGCTGCGAAATTAGATATAATATCATTTCAAAAATTTCAATAATAAACTATAAATCCAATGTTAACAGGGAAATAATTGAATTTAAGAACTTTAAAAAAGTTTGTTTACATAAAGTTTTCATAAATTTAATTTTTGACAAAAATATTTACGTTTTATTAATTTTAAAAACCGGTTACTTAATGTTAAATTAACAGTTTTCGGCATTTTATCGAGCTAATTTTGCACGAAAATAATAAGGAATGAAACGTATTTATCTCGTGCCGACAGTTTTGATGAGTTGTGTCAGCTTAACATTTGCACAAAAAAAAGAATCCGACACGCTCAAGGATGAGAACAAATTGACAGACATTGAAGAAGTGGTAATGATAGGATACGGGAGTCAAAAAAAATCTGATGTAACCGGAGCTGTAGGTTCTGTAAAAAGCGAAGATTTTAATAAAGGAATGGTTGCTAATGTTGGGCAATTGCTTCAGGGAAAAGTTGCCGGAGTAAATGTTGCGAATGTAAGTGGTGAACCGGGAGCTAACCAAAATATTATCATCAGAGGAGTCGGAAGTTTACGTTCCGGCACAACACCACTTTACGTTATCGATGGGTTTGTAATCGATAACAGCAACACCGGAACAGCTAACAACCCCATGAACTTTATTAATCCTGATGATATTGAATCATTGGATATTTTAAAAGATGCTTCTGCAGCTGCAATCTATGGGGCAAGAGGAGCCAATGGAGTGATTATCATCACGACTAAAAAAGGTAAAAAAGGTAGAACTCAGATGAGTCTTTCTTCCAATCTTACAATTTCCAATCTTGCGAACAAAATGAATGTTTTTGGAGCAGACGAATTCAGAAGGCAGGTAACTGCAGCCGGAGGAAAATTGGATGATATGGGAGGAAATACCGATTGGCAGGATGAGTTGACCAGGACAGCTGTTTCTAAAAATGTAAATTTTTCAGCAGCAGGAGCGACAGATACTTCAAATTATTATGCTGCTTTAGGATATGAAGATCAGGAAGGAATTCTTCACAACAGTAATCTAAAAAGATATTCCGGTCGTATCAATGCTTCACAAAAAGCGTTTAACGGAAGAGTAAGCATAAACTTCAATTTAAACGGAACAAGAACCGAAAATAACAGACCGAATTCAACAGATGTAGTTTCCAATATGCTTACATGGAATCCGACGTATCCTGCATATACCGATGGGGTACCAACTACTGTCTTTAATAATGGGGCTTTTAACCCATTAATTCGTCGCGAGATTTACAAGGATTTCACAACAAATAACAGAATTTTAGCCAACATTTCTCCTTCTGTGGAAATTATTAAAGGATTGACTTATAAGCTGAATTTAGGGGTTGATTATTCTACAGCGGAAAGAGTTATCCAGAATATTCCGCATGCTATTCCTCTGGAGATCGGAACTTTAAACCTAAGCAATTATTCAAATAACAATACTCTTTTAGAAAATACTTTAACGTATAAATTTAAAATCAACAGTCACGATTTTAATGTAATGGCAGGACATTCTTATCAAAAGTTAATGTTGACATCGAGAGGATGGTATTATCAGAACTTCCCAATCAACGGAATCGAGCCGCAATATCAGATTCCTGCTGCAGGGGCAACGAATCAAACAACGTCTGTTATTGCTAATAAAAATGAATTACAGTCCTGGTTTGGAAGGGTAAATTATGATTTTCAGGATAAATATCTTTTAACAGCAACTTTAAGAGCCGATGGATCTTCTAAGTTCGGAGCAAATAACAAATACGGAATATTTCCGTCAGTCGCTGCAGGATGGAACATCAGCAAAGAAAAATTTCTTTCGGATGTAGAGCAGATCAACAATCTGAAATTAAGAGCAAGCTGGGGTAAAACAGGAAATCAGGAAATCCCGGGTAAGGTAACAAAAAAAAGCTACCAAGCCGATGCTAGCGGAACTGCACAAGCCACTTATCCTCTAAATGACAGTGGAAATTATCCTATAGGAGTGTATTTGGTAAGAGCCGACAATCCGGATCTACAATGGGAAGTAACGACGCAAACCAATATTGGATTAGACTTTGGAATTTTAAATAATAGATTAACGGGTACTGTCGATTTCTTCAGAAAAATTTCTGATAACATTATTTCGGTAATAAATACTGTGGATCCTATAGAACCAGCTCCAACAATGTGGAAGAATATCCCGAATATGCAGATCAACAATACGGGTTGGGAAATTTCATTAAACTACAACAGCGATCCGAATAAAGCATTTACATATGGCATTGGAGGAAATGCTTCTTTTATTAAAAATGAAGTAAAAAATTCTCCATACAAAGTAATTTCCACAGGAGAGGCACAGGGACCGGGAACAACTAATGCTGTTATCAATGGATACATTAATAATGAACCAATCGGAACTTTCTACGTAAGAGAATTTCTAGGATTAAGCGAAAACGGCACCAATATCTTCAGAGATGTAAACGGAGATGGAATTATTACAGACAATGACAGAGTTGCTGCAGGAAGCGCTTTACCGGATTTTACTTATAATCTTTACCTGAAGGCAGCTTACAAAAACTTCGATTTAGGATTAAATTTCAACGGAGTTTCAGGCAATATGATTTATAACAATACTGCTTCTACGTTATTTTCGAGAGGAAGATTGGGATTATCTCACAACACAACAGATGCTGCAACACAATTTCCTAATGAAAGTGTAAACAATACCAATGTAATTTCAACAAGATACCTTGAAAAGGGAGACTTTTTCAGATTGAATAATGCCACTTTAGGTTACAATCTGAATCCGAAAATCCTTGGAATTGGTGAGCATATCAGAAACATCAGATTCTCAGTAACGGCTCAGAATTTATTCGTGATTACCAAATATTCAGGTTTCGATCCTGAAATCAATACCGGTTTATCTCAGGGCGGAATTCAGTCTTTCGGAATTGATTATGTTACTTATCCTAAAGCCAGAAGCTTTGTATTTGGTGTAAACGTAGCATTTTAATTAATATTTAAAAGAAAAAAAATGAAAAATAAATTTTTAACCTCTATTTTTAGTCTAAGTGTTTTGGCACTTGTAGGATGTACAGATCTTGAAGAATCGGTTATCGACGAATCACTTGATGCACAAACAACAACGCCTGTTGAATCTTTCATCGCTCCGGCTTACGGCCCGCTTCCAGATGCATTTACCCATACCAAAAATTATGGGCTTCAGCTGATCAGTTCAGACCAAGCCATTCTACCTCCAAGAGGAAGTGGGAACGACTGGTATGATGGCGGAAAATACATCGAACTTCATCAGCACACCACTACAACTACAAACGTTGTTGTACAGCAAACCTGGGATGCAATGAGATTAATGCTTTCAAGAACTGTAACAGCAATCGAAAAGCTACAACCCATTGCTGCAACAGATCCCAATGCAGCTAAAGCTGTTGCCGAAATGCGTGCTTTGAGAGCTTACTACAATATGTTGATACTTGATTATTGGGGAATTGCATTCAAAAAAGATAACACGGGGCAAAATTCTGAAGTTCTAAGAAGGCAGGAAGCTGTTTCTTATATTGAAAGTGAGTTTTTAGCTGTTGTAAATAGCCTAGACAACACGAAAGGTCCGGGAAGAGTTTCTCAAGCAGCAGTAAACGGATTTTTAGCACAGCTTTACCTTAATGCAGCGGTTTACAGAAACCCTTACGGAACTCCTTCTTTTGCAGCGGGAGATATGGATAAGGTAATTGAATATACTAACAAAGTTATCAATAGCGGGTTATTTAGTTTATCTGCGGAATATTTTGCCATATTTGACGACAATAACCATTCAAATAAAGAATTAATTTTTGCAATTGACCAGCGTCAGGACCTTAACACATCACACAACAGATTAGGTTATTGGTCTTTGTCAGGAAGTCAATATCCTTTGGCTGCATTTCCTAAAGCCAACGGAACAGATGGCCCAGCGATAACTTCTGATTTTTATAAGACATGGGTTCAGGCTTATGGAAGCACTGATCCGGCTCAGGCAGATGCCAGATTTTATAAAGAAAACTTTAGTGTTCCGGCAAATCTACAGGATTTGACTGGAGTGACTCCTGCAAATGATGGGAATCATTATTTCCTTGTGAATGGTGCTACTTATGAAATTAACAGAGGAATTCAGAGAGGAGTTCAGTGGGGGTTGCGAAATGCATCAAATGGACAGCCCTTCCAAACTCTGAACGGACAATATAAAATTTATCCTATCATAGAGCAGAGAAATGGATTTGTAAGCTACGTAAATCACACGCTGGATATCGATTTAGAAAATCCCAACAATAAAGATTACACCGATGGATATCGAGTTTCAAAATACCAGTTCAGCAGAACTTCAGATACAGGAAGAAACAGAGGAAATGCAGACATTGTCCTTTTACGCTTAGCGGACATTTATCTGATGAGAGCAGAAGCCCAGCTAAGAAAAGGAAATGCAGGAGCAGCTTTAGCGGATGTTAATCTCGTTAGAGCATCTAGAACAGCCAGACCTAACGTTACCCCTCCCGCACTGACAACAATGAATCTGGATCTTTTATACAGAGAAAGAGGTTTTGAGTTTTACTGGGAATATTCCAGAAGAACAGATATGATTCGTTTTGGTCATTATGAAGATACCTATACATCTAAAACAAATACTGATGTACGAAAAAGGCTTTTCCCGATTCCGCAATCGACAATTGACGGAGCATCAAGTGTTCCTGGATATCTGGTTCAGAACGAGGGATATTAATTTTACATTTTTTACTTTCAAAAAACTGTCAGCAGAATTTCTGCCGACAGTTTTGATTTTATGGTCTAATTTAATTATTTGAAAAGCAAATTTCCTACAATTGCAATCATATTATAACATAGGCAATATTTTAACTATTTTACAATAGCCCTTATACTGTCGAGCTTCTGTTCGATCATCATATTGTTGCCACCGCCACAAGAAGAGTGTATAACCTTTCCATTAGTACCAATAAGAACCTTTGCAGGACTACAAAATAGATTGTAATTTAATTTTTCTGATTTACTGTAAGATTTGGTATTGTCGATCTGCTCAAACAGAACTTGTGAATGACTTAGATAATCCTTTAGCTCTTTTTCATCTTCTATAAAACCTTCTACAATACCAATAAAATAAGCGTCATTTTTATACTTCGTATATAGAGTATTGAACTCTTCTGCCATATCATAAGACTCGCTCTTTTTTAAATAAGACTTGTCATATATGAAAACCACGAGATTTTTGTCTTTATAATTCTGTGAATTGAATACAGTACCATTAGTTGTTTTAGCTGAAAAATATCTGGGCCTTGCATTGAGTGAAAAATCAATCTGATTTTTTTGTAACTCTTTAGCTTCTTTCTCGAATTCCTTTAAAATTCTCTCTTTTTTTTGTTCTTTGCTTTCGCAAGATAATATAGATGATATTATAAATAGGGCTAAAATGTGTTTCATGATAGTTTTTTTTATGATCGATGAATGAGATTCTTAAATATACACTAATGTTTTTATGGAAGCAACTCAATCTCAATAACAGAGATCTTCCCATAATTTAAGAACAATACATTGCTATCAAATATTAAAGATGAGAATTTCTACAGATTTAACTTGCTCAGAATTGTCAAGCCGGACTCACTAATTTACATTGATTAGGGCCAAACATATACCATTAGTTTGATGCATTTTTCCAGTCAATCAGTGTTGTCATATTCCTGAATACGATCAGCCAAATGCTTTACACCGCCTGATTTTAAATATACCTTGCGGCGGTAAAAATAAAGGACAAGATATTCAATATCATTTGGACTTTATAACAGCTGTGTATTGAAAAATTACAGAGATATCATTACTCTCATTCAACAAATACTTTGATAAGAAAAAATTAAAAAAATGGAAGCTAAAATCTTTTTTATGCTATTATTCAGTAGCATAATATATACTGAAGCACAAGTAGGTATAAATACAAGCAGTCCAGACACCTCAGCAGCATTGGATATACAGGCAAAACCAGATAAACCGGCAGGATTTTTACCACCTCGGGTTAATCTTACTTCCCGTACTGACGCATTGACAATAACAAATCCGGCAACCGGACTTATCGTATATAATTCTAATCCTAACGCAGCGAATCTAAGGGAAGGAATATCATTAAATACAGGAACACCCGCTGCACCGCTTATCAACAGCGAAATTATAAAAAGAATGATCGATTTCACTTTTTTGAAATGATTATAATATCACAAAATGGATCCTGACCTGTTTTTTAATTAACCCTAGCCTTAAAAAAGGCAGACATTACTGAATTGTTCTACTCAATATCAATGAATGCTTTGCTTTATTTCTGTGATTTATGCGTCGTTTTTCTTGTCCACTATCCAAAAATACTTTTAGAACACATATCCCCATAGCCAGATCAGTTATGGGAATTATATGTTCTATTTGAGCAGCATCTTCTGGGAATTAGAATTCCGCTTTTATCTCATACACTGTCCAAGGTTACATTGGCTTATCTGTGTTGATTTCTATTTGAAAGAAAATCAAGTTAAGAAATAAATTTTCACAACTTAGTGACTATAATCATAGATTATATACCTCAATAGTGGCAAATTTTATCGTCTGGCTAAATATTTTGAAGGTTTCAGCAATATTCAATAATTGGGTCATAATAAATTTACCGTTTATAATCCTGCTTGGATCTATCAGTAATAATAGCTTTTATCATGATTCCAAAAATTATAATTTTGTGACGCGAAAATTATTGTTAATCTATATATTGAAATATGAATTTTATTCTTCATTTTTGAAATATAATTTAACCATATTCTTTAATCTTTATTTTTTTTAATATTTTAAAGTATGTCAACTAACTATTCTATGTCTTTGCTATTTTGGATAAAAAGAACTTTATAATTCACTTTTATATACTATCGGAATTCCTTAAAGAAAAAATAATCAATGAAAAAAAAATTAGTTCTTCTGTATCTTGTGGCGTGTGCGCTTGTTAATGCCCAGGATTTAGATGCATATAATAAATTATATAACAAAACCTATTTAGAAACCGCTTCCAAAGATTTCAAAAAAGCACTCTATATTGCTGATTCTTTATATAAGATTTCTGGAACACCGACCCTTCAGGCAAAAAGTTTAATGCTTTCTGCTAACCTTTGCAGAGATGCGAAAGATTTTAACAGAGCCTTATCGTATGCTGAAAAAGCTGAAACAATTATTGAGAATACGGATAATTTAAACTGGCAAGCACGGATTTCTCTTTTTTTAGCTGGCCAATATCGTGGTGTTGAACTCTACAGCCAGTCAAAAAAATACGCTCAAAAAACTCTCAAAACAGCTAAAATGATTAAGGATACGTTAATAGCACATAAAATCCAGGGATTAATTCTGCAGGAAATGGCCTATTACGAAATGGATCAAAAAAAATACAAGAAATCCAATCAGTATATTCAACAATCTCAGCTTCATTTCAATGTTATAAAAGAAAAAGATTTTTTTACTACTGATAACGAACAGATGCTTGGGTCTAATTATTACAATCTGAAAAATATTAATGCTTCTTTATATCATTATAAGAAGGCTCTAAACTTAGTTAAAGATTTTCCCGAAAATGAAACTACGAGCTATATTTACATTGGCCTTGCTAATGTATATTTAGAAAAAAAAAATCTGTCAAAAGCTAAACAATATCTGGATCTCGCCAAAAAAGTATCTGAAAAAACAGAAAACCTTGAACAAAAAAAAGAGATTTACACTACAGAGAAACAATATTATTTACAGACTGAAAATATTGAAAAACTAAAGGTTACAGACCAACGAAAAGACACGTTAGAGAAGAAAATAGAGTCAAAAACTCGTCAGTTTATCGATGAATCCTATACCAAACTTGACAAAAAAATAATAAAGACAGAGAAAAAAAGTATTCAGAAAAACTATCTTATATTCATTACCGGACTTCTGCTTATTCTTATCCTTACATTATATATAAGATCTAAAATACAACAAAGGAAAAATATTGAAAAATTTAAACAGATACTTCGAAAATCCAATATAAAAAACAGTACTGATAGTCTTATCGCCTCAGAAAAAATTGATATATCGGTTCATCAAGCAGGAAATAATGAGGCCGTTGTATTAATGAGTTCAGAAACAGAAGAAAAACTGCTTGCAAAATTGAATAAATTTGAAAAAACAAATCTCTTTAATAATAAAAATATTTCCCTTCCCTTTTTAGCAGGCCGTTTTGAAACCAATACCAAATATCTTTCTTATGTTATCAATACTCATAAAGAGAAAGACTTTAATAATTATATTAATGAGCTGAGGATTAATTACATTATTGAAAAACTCAAAAATGATCCTCAATACCGGAACTTTAAATTGGCCTCATTAGCAGATGAGGTGGGATTTTCTTCGCATAGCAAATTCAGCAAAATATTCAAGAAAGTGACTTCTTTATCTCCTTCGCTATTTATAAAATACCTGCAGGAAGAAACTCAAGAAAAAGAAGATTAAGTATTATTAATCAGAATTTTACTACACAAATATACCTTGTCTTTTTCCTGAAAAAAGCAAGGTATTTTCTTTTTCCCTAACAATTGACGGGATACTTTTGCCACACAATCAGGAAAAACAATCACTCTATTAATATCCTGGTTGAGATAAAAGCTATTGCATAAATTAAGTTGATCTCATTTCCCAAACATTTTTAATTAAATCCAGAGTAAAAAAATGAAAAAACTACTATTGCTTTTTTTAGTTCCTTACGGAATTTTTGCCCAGGTCGGCATCAATACATCAACTCCTTCTGCAACTTTTGAAGTTGCAGCAAAAGAAGCAACAGGAACAATAACAACAGTAGACGGAATGCTGATTCCGAGGATCAACAGGCAAAGAGCCCAGAGTATGACCGGCATCCCAACCTCAGCCCTTATTTATGTTAATGATATATCAACCGGAACACAAACCGGGAATGCCGTTAATATTGATAATACGGGCTTTTACTTTTTCAATGGAACAACTTGGACGAAACTCAATGCTAATATTTATAGTTCAGACGGAGCACTTACAGGAAACAGAACAGTGACACAAGCGGATCACACCCTGGCTTTTAACGGGACATCTACCAATGCCTTCTCTGTAAACGGCGCCACTTTCTCTGTGGATGCTGCCAATAACAGGGTAGGAATAGGAACCAGCACGCCAACGGCAAAAATGGAAATTGAATCTGGTGTAGACGGATCTTCAGGATTGAAATTTACCAATATGAACAATACAACTACACCTTCATCAAATACGTCACCACTGGGAATTGATGCTAATGGTAATGTTGTGGTACAGAGCTCCATAACCACCTCATTCAGGTCGTTTAATATTAATGCAACGACTCCCACAAGTTCTTCTGTGGCTATAGGATCTTTAGAATTTCGATATCCATCTACGACCTGTACAAATACGGATTCTTATATGCAGGTAAGAACAACAACAGGAACCAATAATACGGGGATTATCCACGGAATATCTCGAACTGCACAAAATGGTTCCGGATTTATTAACAGTGTTCCCTTAACCATAACTCCGGCATTTGCGAATATAGGAGCCGGAATACCAAGCAATCCTAATCCAGCTTTGATTCCTATCAATTGTACGCAGGATGGCCACGCAGAGTTTACATTCTTTTCTTATGTAGATAAAACCTTCTATAGAGTAAGTTTTCATATAGCAGATGGAGATGGACTTGGCTTTGGAGCACTAGGATATATTTTTGTAGAATTTCAAAGATAATATATTATTCTTATTAGGATTAACAACACAACAACTGATTATTGTTAGGCGTTAAGCAAGACATCAAAACAATAAGCTCATAAATTTTTGAAAATTCCTATCTATGAACTAACGGATTAACTTCTTTGATGATTCTGAAAGCACATATGATTTTTAACGATGCAGAACATCCCTCAATTTTATCTGCAGGTTACTCACATGGCCGAAGAACCGGCCATGTTTATGTTCTTGTTACTCATTAAAATTCATCTTAAATCATTTTCTCTTTTTTGTAGAAACAGCGCTTATGATAAATTTAAAAATGAATTACAAAGTATTGATATATTTACATTTATACCATTTTTATGTCTTGTCATTTTCCTGAAAACAATAAGATATTGTTTTTTCGATAATACACTATTCATCTACTTTTACATCGTTTTTAATAAGCATATCCAGGTCGTTATCAGATTCATACATCATATTTAAATTTTATAGAATGAAAAAAATCAATCTACTATTATGTTTCCTATGTACTCAATTGTTATTCTCCCAAATAGGGATCAACACAAGCAATTCAAAATCAACCTTCGATGTAACGGCAAAAACAACTGATGGCAGCAGACCGGAAGGACTTCTTGCACCAAGACTTGCTGGAGATCAGATCAAAGCCGGAGATGCACAATATACGATGGATCAAAAAGGGAACATCATCTATGCTACCTCGGCCGTAAGTATAGTATCACCAAAGACAATAAACATTACAGAAGAGGGATATTACTTTTTCGATGGAAATATTTGGCAAAAAATAAATCAGGACACCAACATTTACAAAAACAATGGAACACTTGAATCAAACAGAGTGGTAACGATGAGCGACAAAACTCTTTCTTTTACTTCTTCTGCCACTGCAGGAACCAGTCATTTTCAGGTAGACAATACTACTTTCAATATCGATGCCCTAAATAACAGAGTAGGATTGGGAACGACAGCTCCTGCTACAAGATTAGATATTGACAACGGAAGTACTCCGGGAGCAATAAAAATTGTAGATGGAACACAGGCTGAAGGTAAAGTTCTGGTTTCTGATGCGAGTGGTGTAGCCACTTGGCGTGACACTACGGGTTCTGCACTTGTTATTAACTCTACAACAGGTACCAGTGTAAATATCCCTGCGGCTATGACCTACCTTGGAGCAAACGCCGTTGTTACTACTCCAGGGTATTATATTGTTTCACCGCGTCTTATTACCGATAAAAGCCCAGCGGGTTGTGGAGCTTTTCTTGCCTATAATTTGAGCAAAAGCTCAACGGCAGCAGTAAATGTTGCATTTCCTGCGCAGGATATCCATGTACCTACCGGTTCTAGTAGTTATGACTTTATTTATACTTCGAATATCGCTTACCTGACAGCCGGAACATATTATATGCAAGTAAGAGGGTCTTCTTCTCCAGGCTGTACTACAAACACCTCAAGAGGTTCTTTTTCTCAGAATAGCTTTACATTGACATTACTTAAATAATATCTCAGCATAATTCTATCAATAAAAAATGATCCTTTAAAAAAAGAGTTCTATGTCAATCATTTATAAAAACATACACATCGGTAACCTTATTGAAAAAAGAGTATCGGAATGCAATATAAAAGTATCCCGCATATGCAATTTTTTTGATTGTATTGAGAAAGATATCGAAGAAATGTATAAACAAAAAGATATGAATACAGGTATTCTTCTAAAATGGAGCAAATTGCTGAAATATGATTTTTTCCGCATCTATACCCAACATCTGATGCTTTTTTCACCTCCTGTTTCACCTGATAAGGAAGAGCCGGACCGAAAATCTGAACTCCCTCAATTCCGCAAAAATATTTATACCAAAGTAATGATTGATTTTATTCTGGAACTTATCAGTACAGAACAAAAAACAATACGGCAGGTCATTGACGAATATAAAATCCCAAAAACTACCCTTTATAAATGGATCAGCAAATACAAAAAAATTGATAATACTTAAAATTATTTTTATTGGAAAAACAAGGTAACCCAGACTATATAAAAATATATACAGATCTTATTGAACTAAAATATCCTGAAAAGAAATGGAAATGCCAAACAATACTGTCAAAGGACAATCTTTCGCCATTGGATGTTATTAACCTTGAAAAAATTCTTTTTAAAAGTATAGAAAAAGAGTTTGATCATTTTAATCAGGCACACAGATCATACAATGAAAAAGTAATTCTGGAAATATTAGAGTATCAGGATAAAAACAGCCTCAACAACAGCCAGGTAGCCCGGCACTTTAAGCTCAGCAGGAATACTCTTACACGATGGAAGAGAATATATAAACTTTGATATTACAGGTGGTATGTCGTTGGATATGTAGAAAGTGTGAATAAATATGCAGAGTTCTGCTATCACAAGTAACTTGATTTTCTTTTTAAATAAAGTTAATATCCATATTGATTCAGAGAAAATACAAAAAGTTAGATAATCAGCCTTTGATCAAAAACCAAAGGTAGTATTGATTCAACAAAATTAACAGTCATAAGGCTTTATCTTATGCAACAACCAGCTTTTGTTTGAGATAACAGCTATAAACTACTCTCTATTGAGAATAAAAAAAATTTTAGATGCCACCAAGAATTACTTTGCTAAAAAAGCACCTGATAAGCAGGTGCGTTTTATCATATTGGTTTCACATCTGCCAATTATCGTAAAGACCGACTTTAAGAATGCTTTATGTGGTATTATCTTACTTTTTCAAGATTGAGAAGATACATTCCGTTTCCTGCACCTGGATTAAGTACCGGTGCCACCATTGTCAAAAAAATTCTATAATTCTCACCAGTACCTGTGCACACCTGATAGTTGATAAATTCGCCACCACTGGCGCCTCCCCTGTAGAATTGGGTATAAGATGTAGTTAAACTTACAATTTCAGTATCCCCCATGTTAATCCCGCTGGTAGCAACCTGAAATCCTGCTATACTTGAATTAGGAATTGATGCACCCGTATTACTTCTTAACAAAATACTTCCTTCACTTGCGTTACCATTGTGTCTCACACAGAGACTTCCAAGACAGGTTTCACTTGCCGCAGATCCAGCCGGTGTATTAGGAGTATAAGAATTTACTTGTACAACCGGGGCACCTGTACTGCCTTGTACCGCTACACATCCCCAATTGGGAGAAGCAGGGGTACCAATATTTGTCTGCAGACATTTGCTGGTAGTTGAATAGATCATTAATCCCGTTGCCGGTAAAGCGATAGCATCTCTTTGAGTATTAGTCATTCGTGGAGGAAGAAACCCCTTACTGGTTGTGTTAACCTCCACAGAGGAGGAGGAATCTGGAGCAATGGTACCCACACCTAGACTTCCTTCCGGAGTTATTATTACATCATTTACCTGCTGAATGGTAGTCGGAGTTCCTGTAGCAGGATTATCTTTTGCACCATCAACATGTAAAGGGCCTTGTGGGTTTGAGGTCAGAATACCGACCTGAGCTGTTACAAACAGATTGCCTGCAACCAGAAACATTAAAAGGAGAATGTTGTTTTTCATAATAACCTAAAAACTAATAATTATACTATTTATATGAAGTTGAATTTCTTATTTGCTGCGAAAACATCTGATTTCACTGTATTAAACATGATATTTTACTTATTTTCCTGATTAATACTATGAATATCTACTTGCGCTATAGATAGCATTCCTCTTAAAAAATCAGAATGAAATAAATTGTAATTTCATTTGAAAGATTTCCTACTAAAGATCACAAAAGTAGTTTTCATTATGTTATGCAGAAATATAACAAATGGTCATTTTCAGGAAAATGACCATTTGTTTTTTTGCTATAATAATATTGATTTGCAATAGATTGCACTTATAATTCTTCTGAATTAGTTCCGTAAATGGTTGGAAAGATCCTCGCAACAAAGAAGTAATTTCAAAATTCTGTTTTCAGGAATGTTTTGTCTTAGTCAATCATTAAATTTATCTTAAAGTAACTTTGTAAAAAGCTTTTGTTACAAAAGTTATTTTTTAATATAACACATTACAAAACAAATACTTATATATTTATTATATTTTAACTTATTCCCGAAAAAGACAAGATATTATCTTTTTACCAGCCCTATACTTTTCTACTTTTGTCCATATTTTATTTTATCTGCATACTCAGCAATTTTAAATAATCAACAAAACCGTTTTGTAATCATGCATTTTATTTACCCTTTTTTTATTTCAGGTAATAAAACAATTACAAAAATAAGTATACATAAAACTAACATTAAGGCATGAAAAAATTATTGACCACTTTAGGAGTGCTTACTGCATCCCTGATTTCCGCTCAAATAGGAATCAACACAGATAAGCCCAATGCGGCCTTAGATATTGTGTCGGATAAAAGTGGAGTTTTAATTCCCAGAATGACTGCCGCTCAAATAGAACAAATCAATACACCAACTGAAGGGGAGCTGGTTTTCAGTACAACTAATACGGGTAGTGTGGTTAATACTATCGGATTTTGGTATTTTGACGGCACTACCTGGAACCCCATTACCGCCAATAATTCAATAGGTGAGAATATTTATAATTCTGATGGCAGCCTTGCAGGTAACAGAATTGTCGGTCTCGACAATCATGATATGAATATCGGACCCGACAAACTGTTTATATCCGGAAGTACAGGTAATATTGGAGTTAACACCAATCTTCCAACAGAAAAATTAGACGTTAACGGAGGAATGAGAATCCGTAGTCTGTTTAAAGGAAATGTGATCACCCAGGGAGATGGTTTACTGTCTTTTGATATAGGGTTGATTAACCATTATGGGGATATCCAATATTCCTATCTTCCTACAGATCATGAAGGTTGGTATTTGCTTAATGGCAGAGCACTTTCTACATTACCAGTAAGTGTTCAATCAAGAGCTACAGCTCTTGGGCTTGCAGGAAGTCTTCCCAATGCTACAGGAAGATATATTAAACAAGGTCCTCCCGGAACACTGAGCGGAGCGGCAAGCGTAGTTCTTTCCCGAGCTAATTTACCCAATTTTGTTCTTAGCGGAAATACAACAACTTTGTATCATACTCATCCTCTGGTAAGCCCGGGTGCAGCACAAGTAAGAGGAACGGATATTCTACAAACTGTTAATGGTAATGCCAATTCATGGGAATTGGCGGGAGGGGCAATAGTGGGATCAATACTTTCTGAGGGAACTTATACAAGTTCAGCATCGGGAGCACACAATCACACCGTCACTATACCTACCGGAGGAACTGGAGCTGCTATCGCGCTGAATCCTGACTACATACAGCTTAATTACTTTATTTATTTAGGAATTTAAAAATTAAATTATGTTTAGTAAAACTTCGATTAATATTATATCTATACTCAATCTTCTTTTTTTTCTTCCGGCCAGTGCACAGCGTGTAGGTGTTGGTACAGCCAATCCCAATGCAGCATTGGATGTCAGCTCCACTACACAAGGCATACTCATCCCCAGAATGACTGCCCTACAGGCGGAATCCATTACAACGCCTGCTACAGGAGAATTGGTTTACGTAACTACAAACAACGGTATTGTTATTAATAAAACAGGCTTCTGGTATTATGACAATACAGTATGGCGTCCCTTGGGAGGAAGCTCTCAGCCAGTTATCAACATTTATAATAATAATGGCACTCTGACTTCCGATCGTACCGTAACAATGAACGGGCGCAATTTATCATTTGATACAGATAAGCTTTCGATTCACTCTGTGGAACAGAGAATAGGAATTGGAAACAATACTCCGGGTTACACGGTAGATGTAAATGGAGATATGCGTGTTAGAAGTCTTACAGGCGGAAATGTAAAAGCTCTCTCAGACGGAACTTTATCTGTTGGCCCTAAAGTAGCTTATGGCACTGTTAAAGAATCTCTGCGTTTAAATGACCACAATGGCTGGTATAAACTTGACGGCCGGGCTGTAACGACACTCCCAGCCATTGCACAAAGTAATGCTTCAGCAATAGGACTTGGCAGTACGTTGGTAAATACCAATGGAAGACTTATGAAACAAGGAACTCCATTTACTGCAGGAGGTTCTGATACGACAACACTGACCAGAGCTAACCTTCCTAATGTTAATTTAACAGGAGTAACATCGACAGCAGCAGCACATTCGCATTCGTTAACTGCCGGCGGATACAATTTTGCTCAAAATGCAGCTGGTAACGCGTATGTCTTTAGAGCGGGAAGGGGAACGGTGTCCGGAACTACAACGATAACCTTACCTGCTGCCGGTGCACACAGCCACACCGGCACTGTTAATACGGGCGGAAGCGGAACTCCCCTTACTATTGTGCCGCAAAATATATCATACAGCTACTTTATTTACTTAGGACAATAAAATTAAATCAATGAAAAGAATAATTATACTATTTATTTTTTCTTTAGGATTATCTATACCTTCTCTAGCGCAAAAGCCATTAATTGGAATAGGAACGGCTAATCCTCGAACAGTATTGGATATAGTTTCCACTAATAACGGAATCTTAATTCCCCGTCAAGCCGCTTTTCAGATTGAAAGCATGCAAAATCCTGATGAATCAGAGCTGGCTTATTCGTTAACAGATAACGGAGTGATAATTACCAGAAAGGGATTTTGGTATTTTCGTTCAGGAACCTGGTTTCCTCTTACAGGAGACGGGAGTAATAATGAAAACATTTATACTGTAAACGGGATTTTAACATCAAACCGGCAAGTCAATCAGGATGGAAAACAACTTAATATAGGTCCGGGATTCCTTTATCTGGATGGAACCTCTTCTACTATGGGAGTACTTACTACTTCTCCCACTCAAACCATTGATGTAGACGGTACTGTCAGAATTCAAACTCTTAACAAGGTAGCCGGTGTTATATCTACTGCGCAGGGTGTACTTATGCATAATCCTGACTTTTTTGATGTGGGAGATGTAAAACCTTCATTGATTACAGCCGATCATGATGGGTGGTATCTGCTGGACGGAAGAAATATTAGCACACTTCCGGAAACAGCCCAAAATAATGCATCAAATATATTAGGAATAACCACGTTGCTGCCCAATGCGGCAGGTCGATATTCTATGGGAACCACAGCAGCTCCCGGTGCAGTTTCAGGAAGTAGTACGGCAACTCTTACCAGGTCCAATCTACCCAATGTCAACCTCAGCTATACAGCCGATGCGGAAGCGGGGCATTCCCATACAATGACTTATCAAAGGATCAGAACTACTACCGCGTTTGGCGGCGGAAATAATATCCATGTATACTGGCTCGCAGGAACGGTTGTCGGAGGCGGGGGATTCTATAATATAACTTCTTCATCAATCGGACATAATCATACTTATACGGTGAGCACCGGAGGAACTGCAACTCCTATCAACATACAGCCGGCAGCATTAAACACTAATTATTTTGTTTATTTAGGGCAATAACAAATCTACTAAATCATGAATGGGATACAATTAAATTGAAAGGGTGGGTAGTCTGTTTTTGAATTGTAAATGAATTAGGCTGGTAATACTACTTTGATGACTAAATATCTTGCAGAATAGCTCTTAAGAATAACATTGTGAGTTGGCTGATTACAGATGAAATTAATTGGAATATTGATCAAACAAATTTCACAGCTTTGCAAAGTTTGTAACTTCGGACCACATACTATTTTTTGATAGCTTGATTTAAAGAAAAATAAAGAATATAGAGCCAACAGAACGAAACTTCAGAAAATAAGTCCTAAATCAGAATGTGGAATTATAGATTGCTATACAGTAGCCGACATAACCGATTATCTGGACAGCTATCTGGGTTTTTCATTATCCAGATGAGAATCTAACTCCGCATCAAGTATATATATAAAAGCTAGCACTATGGATAAACGAGCGATCGTGAGTTTGATATACCCTGAAAAGATAATTTTTAATGGAAGCTATTTTCAAACTACCAAAATTAACCCTTTTGTTCATGCTATCTTATTGATTAGAGGGGAATTATCTCAACAAAAAAAACGGGAATTTAAATTCAAAAAATCTAAATCCCCGTCTTGTGACCTCGACAGGATTCAAACCTGTAACCTTCTGAGCCGTAATCAGATGCGCTATTCAGTTGCGCCACGAGGCCGTCGTTTCCTTGATGTTTTAAGGTTTGCAAATATAGCACTTTTTTCTTTTCTTTGAAAGATGAAACAGAGAATTTTACTTTTATTTACGGTTATAGCGCTAATCTCCTGTAAAAGAGAACAAAAAAATTCGTCCTCGGACTGGACCAACGTATCCAGTCGGACCCAATTTAAAGAGCATGACGGCCTTTTAGAGTTGAAGTCAGGAAATTTCACCTATAATTTTAAATCAAGTCAGACTCCGTTTAAGAGAATTATCCTTTTAAATGCGAGCATGGCAGGATACATTTCTGAATTGGGAGCCGAAAATCTGATTGTCGGAGTCTCAAGTCCGGAGTACATTTATTCAGAGAAAATTCAGAATCTGTTAAAAGAGGGTAAGATCCGGAATGTAGGGAGTGAACAGAAATATGATGTGGAAAAAATCATTTCCATGAAGCCGGATGCTGTTTTCACCAATTATATCGCAAGTTTTGACAACGCCTATCAACTCCTGAAAAATAATGGCATTCAGGTGGTTTTTCTGGATGAATATATGGAGCAGCTTCCGTTAGAAAAAGCAGCCTATATCAAGATTTTTGGAGAATTTTTCGGAAAAGAAAAAGAAGCTCAAGCTAAATATGAGGAAATTGAAAAGAATTATAATCACCTGAAGCAGCTGGCACTGAAAGCAAAAGAAAAACCTGTGGTGCTGGCCAATGAAATGTACGGAGATGTATGGTATCTTCCTGGCGGAAAAACCTCCGTGGCCAACTATATTACAGATGCCAATGCTTCCTACATCATGAAAGATAATAAAGAAGAAAAGTCTCTCACGATGAGCTTTGAAGAAGTATATGCCAAATCAGGCCAGGTACAGTATTGGATAAATGCAGGTAATCACACTTCAAAAAAAGAAATGTTGGCCGGCAATCCTTTCTACGGAAAGCTGGAGGTATTCAACAAAGGAAAAATCTATACCGTTGCCGGAAAAGAAAAACTGAAAGCCAATGACTTTTTCGAAAGAGGTGCTGTACGGGCCGATCTTGTCCTGAAAGATTACATCAGAATCTTCCATCCCGAACTTCTTCCGGAATATCAGTTAACCTATATGAAAGAGCTTCAATAACTCGGGCGAATTGCTTATTTTTGCAGTTCTTTTTAAACAAAATTATGTGGAAAAAAGTTAAACAGGCTATCTTTATTATTCTTGTCCTGAATGTGGTTTTTATTATTTGGGGCAGATTCTTTAATCCGCCGGTTACCATCACGCAGATTGGAGGTCTTTTTGAATTTGGAAAGCTGCACAGGGATTATATTTCCTATGATGAAATGGGGAATAATGTTAAAAAAGCGGTCATTGCTTCAGAAGACCAGAAATTCTTTACTCATAACGGCTTTGACTATACAGCCATTGAGAAGGCAATGAAGAATAACGAGAAAGGAAAGAAGATCCGTGGCGGAAGCACCATTTCTCAGCAGACTGCAAAGAATATTTTCCTTTGGCAGGGAAGAAGCTGGTTCAGAAAAGGGCTGGAGGCTGTTTATACCTTCATTATCGAGAAAGTATGGAGTAAGGATATCATTTTAGAAAGATACCTGAATTCCATCGAAATGGGACAGGGCGTATTTGGAGTAGAAGCTGCGGCTCAGTATTATTTTGGAAAATCATCCAAAGATTTAAGTGCTTCGGATGCAGCATGGATTGCTGCCGTATTGCCTAATCCAAAGAAATATGATCCTAAAAATCCATCCCCTTATTTAAGAAAGAAACACAATTGGATCATGAGACAGATGAGGAATGTGAGTTTGAAATAGTATCTTTGCCCCAATGAAATTTTTTAATTCCAGCACAAATTTTGAGTCAGTTCTTAAAAAATATTTCTCTTTTAAGAACGAGACTATTTCTTTAGAACCATTTGCCGAGTTTTTAGAGAGCATTAAAAGGGCAGATTTTACAGATGTCCTTAATTTTCTGAAAAATAATCCGGATTTTGCTGAGAATTTTAAACACTACATCCATAATATTTTCAAAGGAAGACCTTTTAACCTTTCCCTTACTGAAGCCAATATTCTGTCAGAAAATGCTTTCTTTCCGGAACTTAAAAAAAGAATCCTTAATAAAATACTTCCGCCCGTAGAAAATGAAAAAACGGTGTGGTACATGATTGATAACGTGAGTTTCAGGCCCAAAAGCGATCTGAAATATCTACACAACCTTCCGGAGAATGAAATTGATGAGTTTTTAAATCTTCTTGGAGCTACAGATTTTATCATTAAACCGAATGTCAAGAAAGAACTGATCTTCTCTATGAGCATTCTTTCCTGGCGTGTTACAGGGATGGCTATGGAAGTTGAGGTCGTAAGAATGGCGCCCCAGTACAGAAATCTGGATAATCCTTTTCTGGCACTTCAGAATGAGCTGGAAGCACTCACCGAAGACCTTAAAAATGATCCGGGGCTGCAGCTTCATTCCAAAGACAGCCGCTACAAGCAGATCAAGATCTATACAGAGCACTGTCATGAATTTGTTAATATTGCTTTTAAAAATTCTGCTAAATACGGGATTTCCGGAAAGATCAATCAGTCGCTGCTGAAGATCCGTCAGCAGACCGAAAGGATCTATGAGATCGTACAGCTTTTAGTGATTGATAATGAACAGGATATTACTATAAAATCTAAACAGCTGATCTTTAATATACTTAACTACAAATCCCATAAAAATAATATTGCAGACCTGATTAACGACAGCACACGTCTGCTCTCGCATCTTATTACCAATCATACGGCAGAAACCGGTACCCATTACATTACATCTACCCGGAAGGAGTATATGACCATGTTTTATAAAGCCAGTGGAGGTGGAATTATTGTTGGTGCGCTTTGTGTTTTGAAAATGCTTTACGGTTATATTCCCGGAAGCGATTTTTCACATGCATTTTTATATTCGATGAACTACGCTATGGGGTTCATCATGATCTATCTGATGGGTTTTACGCTGGCAACAAAACAGCCCGCAATGACTGCTGCTACGATGACCAAAGTCTTGTCAGAAGAGGGCAACAGCAAACGTAATAATACTGAATTTGCCCATCTTGTATCAAAGCTTTTCAGGAGCCAGTTCATTGCCTTTGTGGGCAACGTGCTTCTCTCATTTCCGATTGCGCTGGCGATCATTTATGGGTTGGATGTTTTTTTCTCTCAGAATTTAGCTGTAGAACGATCAGATAAATTATTAAAAGACCTTGATCCGTTTAAGTCAAAAGCTATATTACATGCCAGTATTGCTGGATTTTACCTGTTTATTTCAGGGATCATTTCAGGGAATATAGGAAACAATTCCGTGTTTTACCAGATTCCGGAAAGAATTGCAAAAAACCTCTCTATCAGAAGCTTTTTAGGAAAGAAATTTGCGAAAAGCTTATCTAAATATTATGCTAAAAACTGGCCGGGAATCGTTTCCAACTTCTGGTTTGGGGTATTTTTAGGGGCAACAGCTCCGGTGGGGTTATTTTTCGGATTGGACCTTGATATCAGGCATATTACTTTTGCTGCCGGAAATTTTGCTTTAGGACTTTACGGAAAAGACTTTTCAGTGGATTCCTATACCTTCTGGATATCGTTCTTCACCGTTTTCCTGATTGGATTCTTCAATTTTCTGGTAAGCTTTAGTTTGTCTATGTTTTTAGCGTTCAGATCAAGGAAAATGAACTTTGGACAGGTGAGTGAAATTTACAGGGAGATTTTCAGGTATTTTGTAAAGCATCCGTTTAAGTTTTTCTTACCTTTAAGTTCAGGATTGGATAAAAAAGCAGATGATTTGATGAGCAATACCATTGCTAATAAACCGGAAGAACACTAATTTTTTTGACTAAAGCATCTTGGACACTTTGTTGGAAGTTGTGTCCAGCATGCACAGCAAATGCTCTAAAGTTAGCGGGTTGTTCTAATTATATTTTTGGTAAATAACCTATAAAATGCGAATATCATTGAATTTATCCTCTCCAAACTTATCCTGAAACTTTTTAAGATAAAAACTTTTCCGCATCTGAAAGTCATGTTTAAGCAAAGGAGAATCAATCCTGATCATAATACATTTATCTTCAATATTAACGCTCTTGATCTCCTTAAAAAGGCTTTCATCCAGATAATCTTCCAAAAAATCCTTAATTTCAAAAGCGATCAGTTTATGTTCAAAACCATGAATTCTTGCAAAAGATTTTACAAGTTCTGAGGATTGAAATTCACGTTTTTTATTCTTCTTCATAGGGTGATTTTCTGGGTTTGGGGCTTGGCATCTGATATTCGAGAAATAATCTTAAAACTTTATCAAACCTCAAAAATTATACTTTCCTCATTAATTTTCTTCACCACACTTTCGGTACGTTCCCTGTGTGTATCTGTAATAAAAATCTGCCCGAAACTTTCCTGATTAACCAGCTCAATCAACTGGGAAACACGTGTGTCATCAAGCTTATCGAAAATATCATCAAGAAGAAGGATCGGAGTTTTTTTTGTCAATTCTTTCACAAGACTCATTTGTGCCAGCTTTAAAGAGATCAGGAAAGATTTTTGCTGTCCCTGTGAACCTATTTTTTTGATCAGCACATGATCCATTTCAAACAGAAGATCATCTTTGTGAATTCCCTTTGAAGTATAAGTCAGCATCCGGTCTCTTTCAAGGCTTTCCATTAAAAGTGTCTGAAAAGCTTTCTCAGGCTGAGCGGAGTCAAAGCCTTCACTTAAATCAGACTGATAGTAAACAGAAACCATTTCTTTTCCTCCGGAAATAATTTTATAAAAATTCTGAACAATAGGCCCCAGTTTCTCGACAAAATTTCTTCTTTTCTCAAAAATATTGGTCCCGAATTTTGAGATCGGGGCATCATAGATTTCCAGAGAATCCTTGTCCCAGGTTCTGTTTTTTGCGAAATATTTTAACAGTGCATTTCTCTGCTGTACCGTTTTCTGATATTGAATCAGGTCAAAAAGATATTCCGAATCGGTTTGGGATATCATAGAATCCAGAAATCTTCTCCGGCTTTCCCCCGAATCTGAAATCAGGTTGGAATCATATGGTGAGATCATTACACTTGGCAGATAGCCGATATGGTCTGCAAGCCTGTCATAGCTTTTATCATTCTTTTTAATGATCTTTTTAGCCTCTTTGGGCTGAGAGATCTTGATAGTATCTTCACTGTCCTCATTCTGGACTTCAGCATCAATAGTGAAAAAATCTTCTTCTCTTTTGATGTTGTTAGAATCAGTATTCCCTAAAAAACTCTTGCCTACCGATAAATAATGCAGCGCATCCAGGATATTGGTCTTTCCTGCGCCGTTGTTTCCCACAAAACAGTTGATTTGCGGAGAAAATTCAAACTTCTTCTCCGAATGGTTTTTGAAATTGTAAAGGGAAAGCTTTTTGATAATCATTCGTCAAAAATACTCCATTATTAGTAAAAATAAAAAAGGAAGTGCAGAACAGGTTTCTATCCCGAAAGAAAAATATGCGTCATCTCTTTTATTTTCAGAGAAATAGATCAAAATAAAGGTCATGATTCCCGATAGAAAAAATGCAGTCCCGTAAACCGGTCTAAGGTAAAATGTGGCAATAAGCATGCTGATAAAGACAAGCACGTAGGCAATGTATTTTGTATTCTGAACGCCTATCAGCTTTGGAAAAGTCTGTACCGTATCACTTTCCATGTCCCGGATATCGAAAGGCAGGACGAGTGCTGTTATAAAAAAGAAGCTGATCAGAAAAATAGGAAAACTGAATTCCGGCAGTGTAAGCCAGCAGTTGACCAATGCCCAGACCAGACCAACATAAAATACTTTCAGCAATGGAATCTTCCGGATATACACCTCCAGGAAAAAACTGTTGTAAAGTAATCCCAGGACCACAATAATAAACCATTTCAGAAGTCTTATTTCATTATGATTATGAATGATGAGAAAAGCACAGACAATGCCTGCTGCTGCATTCAGAATCAGTATTTTAAA
Organism: Chryseobacterium lathyri; assembly: GCF_019970085.1. Classification (NCBI taxonomy): domain Bacteria; kingdom Pseudomonadati; phylum Bacteroidota; class Flavobacteriia; order Flavobacteriales; family Weeksellaceae; genus Chryseobacterium; species Chryseobacterium lathyri. The sequence continues at coordinate 362,913 of NZ_JAHXYG010000003.1, forward strand.
AAAGTGTCTGGTATACTGGTATTTCGTGTAAAGATAACCGCTGAAATAAGTGATGAAAATTAACAAGATAGTGGGGAAACGGAATGTGTTTTGCTCTTTCATGAAAAATACTGCAAATAAAGTTCCCATAATGGAGACATAAATTTGGCTGTCAATGACAGTTTTTTTCAGTATTTTTAAGAAGTTCATTTATCAAAAATAACATTTATGAAAAGATTTTCCAAGATTTTTATGCTTTTGCTTCTAATGCTGAGCTTTTCGGCGGTCTCCGCACAGAAATATTATGACGACCAATGGAAGAAAGTCGGTGAAAATAGTACCAAAGGTGCTTATAAATCTAATCTACCCATTATTTTAGACATCCAAAACCACGCAATGAAAGAAAATAATGCGATCCAGCTTATCCGTTCCCTGAAGGCAGAATTCAGTATTGTGAATCTCACCGGAGATGACGATAAAAATGATGCAGCCTCTCAGTTTTTCACCAAACTTAAAGATGCCCAAACTAAGCTTAAAGGCGAAGAAAGACTCGTGTACGACGTTCTTCTGAACGGATTCTTTATGGATTATTACAACCAGAATTCTTGGGAAATACAGGGGCGAACGAATGTTAATTCTCAGGATCTGTCTCAAATAGAAACCTGGAGCAAACTGGATTTCAAAAATTATCTGACAAAAAGCTATCAGACTCTTGATCAGCAGAAACCGGATATGAAGAAAATCGCTCTGGTGAAGTACAAAAATATTTTTACAGAGGTCAAGGATATTACTTATTTCCCGACTTTACTTGAATGGTATTCTATGAAAAAGATCGGTTTCCTGTCTGAAAATGGACTTTTTACTAAAAATGAACTTACTGAGAACAGAACACAGATCAATGCTACTTTTGATGAACTGATTGCGCAGAACAGCGGAAATCCCAAGCTGTTTTTTATGAGGGAAAAACTTACTGAAAACTGTAACTACAGTCAGTGTAAAGATAAGCTTGAACAGCTTCAGAGCCTTTTAAAGTCTGATACAGAAGGAGATTATAAAGTGCTCATTATGGAAGATGTTATGAATGAACTTATTGCTAAAAAGAAAGATAAAGAGGCTTTGGCCATTGCAGCCCAGGCCAAGAATCAGTATCCGAAATCTTCATTCATCGAGAACATAAAAAATAAAGAAAACCAGATTACCAATCCGTTTCTTACCATTAAATATGAGCAACAGACTCAAAATAATGTACCGATCCATTTTGTAGCGGACCATAAAAACGTGGCAGAATTTTCACTGAATATCTATGAAGTAAAAGAAGATTTTACAACATTAATGCAGTATGTACAGAATTCTTACAATAATACCTTTGGAAAGGTTAAAAAAAGTCTGATAAGGAAAGAAACCTTTCAACTTGGCGATTCCAAAGACTATCAGGTTCATAAAACTTCGTTGGAGATCAAACCTTTGCCTTCTGGAATTTACGTTGTGGAATATGCTGTTGCAGGATCTGAGGTGAAAGACAGTGATTCAAGACAGAATTTCTACTTCTTGGTTTCCGGAAACAGAATAATTTACCAGACAAAAACAGACAGAAACCAGCTTTCTAATACGCTGAAGCTGGTCAATAGTGAAAACGGTAAACCTGCAGCGAATGAAAGTCTTACTTTCTATGAATTTGTTGCTAATAAAACTTTAAATAAAGTTGACGAAAAAACTGATGCTAACGGCGTTTTCAAATTTCCTTCCACGGACAGCAAAGAATATTACAGAACTTTCCTGATCCGTCAGCCAAAGACCAACGATTTCCAGATCATGCAGGTGTATGGAAATAACGGAAATGCAGAAGATTATAACCCAAACAAGCAGACCCGCACCCTGGCACAGATCTTTACAGACAGAGCGATCTACAGACCGGGACAGACTGTTTATTTCAAAGTAATCAATACTAAGATAGATAAAGAAACAGAAGCTGTAATTTCAGGTTTAAAACAGAAAATCACACTTCTGGATGCCAACAGTCAGGAAGTTTCTTCTCAGAATTTTTCAACCAATGAATTCGGTTCTTACCATGGAAGCTTTATCCTTCCTAAAGGTCAGCTGAACGGAGTTTTTTACCTGAGAACAGACGAGGGATCCCAAGGGTATAAAGACATCAGGGTTGAAGAATACAAGAGACCGAAATTTGAAGTGACTTTTGATCCGGTAAAAGAAGAGTACAAATACGGACAAACCATAGAGCTGAAAGGAAAAGCAACTATGTTCTCAGGAGTAGCTCTTAGTAATACAACCGTTAACTACGAGATCAGGAAGCACAATATCAGGTGGAGGTATTTCTGGTGGTACCCTCAGGGTGACGATAATGAAAATTCCATTCTTGGAGAAACTAAAACCAATGAGAAAGGAGAATTTGTGATCCGTCTTGATCTTAAAAAAGATGAAAAACTGGAAGGAATCCAGATTGATAACTATGAAATCAATGCTTCGGTAACGGATATCAATGGGGAAACACAGTCTGCCAATACCCAACTGAAAGTAGCTTCAGTTTCTCACTTTATTAAAGCTGAAGGAATCAAGAATACATTCAGTGATGAAAATGTAAAATTAAAAGTAGAAACCCTGAATTACAATGAGCAGGATCTTAAAAAATCATACAACGTAAAACTGTCAAAACTGGCGGTACCGAACAGGATTTTCAGGGATAACTTTGCTGCAGAAGTTCAGAATCTTCCAAAATATTCCAAAGAAGAATTCATCAGCAAATTTCCGCACGACCTGTTTGATAAAAATGACGAAACGAAAAATTGGAAAACAGAGAAAGTACTTTCTGAAAAACAACAGCAGCCTTCTACAGAATTAGACCTTGGAAAACTGGAAGCAGGAGATTACCAGCTAGAACTGTATAATATCGAAGGAAAAGACACGATAAAATCTTCTCAGAATTTTAGTATCTGGGATAAAGGAGCTTTAAAACCTTCACAAAAAACCTTCCTGACGGTTATTGAACCTAAAAATCAATTTTCAAGAGGAGAGAAGGCTAAAGTGTATGTGTATTCTGCAATTCCGGATGCGCTTGTCAATGTATTTGTTCAGGACGGTTCAGGAAAAACAGTTTCTGAAGTACACCCTCTGAAAAACGGAGTTTTAGAGTACACAACAGATATTCCGAAAGACAAGGGCGTGACAGCACTGAATATCCAGTTCCAGATTGCGGCATTCAATGATGTGCAGACCCAAACTGTTACTTTAAAAATAAAAAATACTGAGCAGCCTTTAAAAATTGAAACCGTTACTTTCAGAGATAAGCTGGAGCCGAACTCAAAGGAAAAATGGACGGTGAAAGTTTCAGGAAACGATAAAGAAAAAATCAATGCTGAAGTATTGGCCAATATGTACGATATGTCATTGGATCAGTTTGCTGTGAATAGTTTTAGCTGGCAGAATTTATATACGCCATATTCTATTGTTACATCTTACGATATCAGGCAATATCTGCTTCAGCAATACTATCAGAAAAGGCTGAAATATTACAATGGAAAATATGTAGAGATACCGAACTTTAACTGGTTTGATGGTGATTTTGACAGCTATGGCCTGAGAGGAAGAGCGGCAGGAATACAGTTAGAAAGTACGGCAATGCCAGCTCCGGTTGCTAATGCAAGAGCAGCAAGCATTGAAGAGGTGGTGGCAGTAGGATATAAGGCCAAAAAAGTGATGAAATCTAATGCTGCTGGAATTCAGGATACTGAGGCTGATCAAGCCTTAGATAAAGAAGGTTCAAAAGAAAACCTGGAAAAAGTTCCAGTACGTCAAAACCTGAACGAAACCGCATTCTTCTATCCCGATCTGAAAACAGATGCAGAAGGAAATGTAAGCTTTGAATTCACCTCTCCGGAAGCATTAACGAAATGGAAACTGATGTTCTTAGCTCACACCAAAGATGCCAGAGTAGCAGTATTGGAAAAGCAGGTAGTGACACAGAAAGAATTCTCCGTAACACCAAATTATCCGAGATTCCTAAGAGAAGGCGATGAGCTGAATCTTCAGTCAAAACTTTCTAATCTTACCGATAAAAAATTAAGCGGGTCAGCAGAACTTCAGATCCTGGATGCTTTTACGAATGAAAATATTTCGTCTAAATTTGGAATCAGTGCAGGAACGCAGAATTTTAATTTAAATGAAAAAGGAAACAGTGCATTAACATGGAAACTTAAAGTTCCGAATAATGTGTCTTCTATCATTTTAAAAGTGGTGGCTAAAGCAGGAGCTTACTCAGATGGAGAGCAGCAGGCGGTTGCTGTACTTCCGAACAGAATGCTGGTAACAGATGCGGTACCTGTGTTTGTGAAAGAAGGCGAAACCAAGACATTTGTTCTGGATAACCTCACCAATACAAACTCTGCGACCATCACGAATGTTTCCAATACCCTGGAACTGACCACCAATCCGATCTGGGAAATCATGTTTGCATTACCAAGTCTGAAAAATGATCAGAACAGCTCAGCTGATGTGATCTTCAACAAATGGTTCGCAGATGTACTGGCTTCTGAGATATTCAAAGCCAATCCGAAAATGAAAACTGTTTTCGAAGAATATCAGAATAAAGGACTGCTGAATTCAAATCTTGAAAAAAATCAGGAACTGAAACAGCTTTTACTGGAAGAGACTCCTTGGGTGCTGGAAAGTAAAAATGAAGACGAGCAGATGCAGAAACTGGCTCTGTTATTTGATGCCAATACAATGAGAAATTCAATCAGTCAGGACTGGGATGATCTTAGAAAGCTTCAGAATCCTGATGGAGGCTTCTCATGGTATCCCGGATATCCAAGTTCTTACGGAACATCACTGTACATCCTTAAAAACCTGGGTAAGATCAACAAATGGTTAAAAGATAATGCTAAAGATTATCAGGGAACAGAACAGAAAGAGTTTGTAACCAAACTGGTTAAGTATGTAGACAACGAGATCGACAAATACTGGGATGTGAAAAAGGATAATATCTGGAACAACTGGGCCATTGATTATCTTGATACCCGAAACTATTGGGAAAAAGAATATCCTCTTAAAGGAAAAGGAGCCTCTTTGAAAACACTGGTAAAACAGAAAGCAAAAACGGCTAAAATCACGGATTTCACTTTCTTCGGACTTCACCGTACTGCTTTACTGATGAATAATTACGGCTTAAAAGACGTTTCAGATAAACTAATGAACTACCTAAAAGAAACCTCTACCGATACCAAAACTCAGGGCGTTTACTGGAAACAGAACCTTAACGACTGGGGTTGGTTCGGATCTAAAGTGGTAAATCATGCAGGAGCTTTAGAAGCATTCAATACATTAAAATCCAATGATCAGAAGTTCATTGAAGACATGAAGGTCTGGCTGATCACACAGAAAGAAGTGAATTCATGGGGAAGCTCAAGAGGAACTTCAGAAGTGATCTTTACGATCTTAAACTCAGGAAAATCATGGACAAGCGCTGAAAGTGATAAAGCAACGATCGTTTGGGGTGGAAAAGAATTGGTGCCACAAACCCAGGCTACAGGTTATGTGAAATCAACAGTGAAAACTGATGCAGTAAATAAGAATTTAGGAACTGTTACCGTTACCAAACCGGGGCCGGGAATTGTTCAGGGTGGATTATTCTGGCAGTATTATGAAGATTTAGACAAGATTAAATCTTCTGAAAACTATATCTCTATCACCAAGGAACTTTACAAAAAAGTGAAAACAGTGAATGGAGAAGAACTTCAGAAAATTTCAGCGGATACGCCTTTAAAAGTAGGCGATAAAGTAACCGTAAGAATGATCCTGAATACAGATAGAGCTATGGAATTTATTCATATTAAAGATATGCGTGCGGCAGGATTTGAACCAACTGATGCGATGTCAGGATACCAGTGGAAAAACAGCTTAGGTTATTATCAGTCTACCAAAGATGCTTCCACGAATTTCTATATCCAGTACATGCCGAAAGGAAAATATGTTTTTGAATATGACCTTGTTTCCAATGCAGCCGGTAAGTTCTCCAACGGGATCACTACGATGCAGAATTACTATGCTCCGCAGATGAATGCTCATACAAAAGGAACCCAGGTTCAGATTTTGGAATGATTTTTGGCTATAGGGAAGTAGTAAAAATTTTTAAAATAAAATAAGATGAGATTTTCAAAAACTTTAATGACGGGACTGATTATGTTTGCAGGTGTAAATGCTTTCGCACAAAAGAAGGCAGAAAAGTTTGAGAAGCTGGAAATTGAGATGTTCCCAAAAGCTAAAGAAGGATTTAAGCAGGTATATATTCAGCTGCCTGTTGCAAAAAACGAAAACGATTTAAAAGTTGAGTTTTTTGTAGGCGCTGAAAAGATGCTGGACTGTAATAAATATTTCCTGATGGGAGAAGTGAAAACACAGGATCTTCAGGGTTGGGGCTACAACTATTATGAAGTAGAGTCCAACGGTGAAGCAGGAGGTACATTAATGGCCTGCCCGGATCAGAAGAAAACTAAGAAGTTTGTAACGCTTAAGCCTGAAATCGTAAGATACAACAGCAAGCTGCCTTTGGTATTCTACGTGCCGAAAGACCTTGAAGTTCGTTACAGAATTTTACGTCCTGATGCTAAAATGAAATCAGCGGTTCAGAGATAATCTGAATGATTTTTAAATAACAACTCCTCACATTTGTGGGGAGTTTTTGTTTGTGACAACAGGTATGATGCTGTAAACGAGAGCTTTTTATCACAGATATGTTGAAAGCTTTGAACCATTAAGATGAGTGAAGGTTTAAAAAAAGAATTTTAATAAAATTAGAAAGGCAAATCCCCATGAATAAAAGAAAATTCAACTTTTTTCAATTAAAACATCCCTCAAATTAAACTTAAACGGCTCCGTTATAATCATCAAAAATAGAGGATTAAAACTAAACGCTTTTTAAACATACTTTAAATTCACTATACTGACGAATTATCTTCGTGGATTTAACAAATTTTTGCATTATATTTGTTGTAAACATAAACCATGAAAAACAATTTATTGATTTTTACGTTTAGTTTTTTGGCTTTTCCTGCTTTTTGCTGGGCACAGTCTGCGCCGGACTTTAAAGAACTTTTAGACAGCGCTATGGTCCGGGATTCCGATCTCAAAATGCAGATAACGCAGAACAAACTCACAGACCTTGACGGACACAAACTGAAAGACATCTTTCTTCCCACTCTGGAAGTAAGCGGGCAGGTAGGATATCTGAATGCGACCACAAGATTAACGTCGCCAGAAATTAACCTTGCACCTTTTATCAATATTCCCGAAGGAAGTTTCAATAATAATCTCAATGTCTCAGGCTTTTCAGGAATTGCTAAAGCAGATGCCAAAATGCTTCTCTATTCAGGCGGAAAAGTAAAATACCTGAAAAAAGCCAATGAAGAAAAGAAAATTTCTGAAGATATTCTCCTTGAAAAAACCAAAGATGATGTGGTGGCTAATATTTCCAAGGCATACGATCAGCTGGCATTGATTCATCAGTCTAAAAAAGTATTGGATGAAAGTAAAAAAAGACTGGAAATTAACCGGAAAACAGCAGATAAAGCTCTCGGTTATGGCCTGATTACGCCATACGACCATAAAAAAATAGAACTGGCACAGGCCACTTTGAATGCTAAAATGGTGGAATACGAAGGCAAAAAAGAGCTTCTTCTTACCCAGCTTTATATTCTGACAGGTATCAGTAAAGAACGTCTCAGAATGATTGACCCTGTGCTTTCTCCCGTAGAACTTTTATCTTCAGAAAAAGGAATAGAGGAAAGAGCTGAGGTTCGTGCCCTGGAACATGGAATAACAGCAGCAGATTACAAAATAAAAGCCGAAAGAACCTGGATGATCCCGAAAGTACAGCTGATGGCCTCTGCATACTATATCGGGCTTTACGGGAGCCGTATCAAAACTTCCGAAAATGTAATTCCTGCAGTTCCTGCCTTGGGTTATGAAGGCGCAAAACTGGACTGGAGACCTACCAATATCAATATACTTCCATTATTGACGGCTGGAGTGGGCTTTAAATGGGAGATCTTTGACGGAAAAGAAGGAAAACACGCAGAAGAAACCGCAAAAGTCGGAAAAGAAGTCCTGCAGAATAAAAAAGAAGATGCCTTAAAAAAATTAACCCTGAATCTGGCTAACAATCAGACCAACTATGATATTGCCACTGCCCAGATTGCTTTAAAAGCCAAAGAAAAAGAATTGGCCAAAAATGCTCTGGTTCAGGCTGAAAAAGAATTCAGATACGGAATGAGCAAATCTTCACAGCTTATTGATGCTGAAAATGATCTGGAGGTTGCAGAGCTTGAATACCAAAATGCCCTTTTCAACCAGAGAAGAGCCGGAATAGAGCTGATGAGATCGACTCAGGAGCTTGATATCACTAAATTGTATTAATCCTTACCATTAAAATGATGCATAAAAATATACTCATACTCTTTGCTGTTCTTTTTCTAGTAGGGAGCTGCAGCGAAAAAAAAGAAAATCTGAATGATTCCGAAGGAAAGACCAAAAAAGATGTGATCTCTTTTGCACCTAAAGTCACCGGAAGAATCCTCAAAATATATGTAACGGAAGGCCAGACTGTGAAAAAAGGAGATACCCTTGCCTTACTTGATGTCCCGGAGGTTTCCGCAAAAATTGCACAGGCTCAGGGAGCAGTAAGTGCTGCAACAGCTCAGGAACAGATGGCAAAAAACGGAGCTACGGCGGATCAACTAAGGCAGCTTCAGGCTAAATATAAAGGCTTGAAGGAGCAGTATGAATTTGCCCAAAAATCTTTTAAAAGAGCTAATAATATGTACCGTGACAGTCTCATGTCTCCCCAGGCATATGATGAGGTATATGCCAAGCTTCAGGGTGCTAAAGCGCAGTATGATGCCGTTGTCGCTGAACTGGATGATGTAAAAAGAGGAACCCGCTTCGAAAAAGTGGAAATGGCGGCAGGACAGGCCTCACAGGCCAAAGGTGCCCTTCAGGAAGCTAATGTAGCCTATTCCGAAAGATATATTATTGCCACCAATGATATGGAAATAGAAACCATCAGCCTGAATACAGGTGAGTTGGCCACAGCTGGTTTTGCATTGTTTAACGGATATATCCCCGAAAGCACCTATTTCAGATTTACAGTTCCTGAAAGTGCTATTGCCAGATACAAGAAAGGGCAGGAGGTAAGTATGCAGGTCGTTTATAATAAGGAAATCCTCACCGGAACAGTTGTATACATCAAACAGCTTACAAGATATGCGGATATTACAACCGCTTATCCTGATTACCAGTTGCAGGATGCTGTTTACGAGATCAAAGTAAAGCCTGCAGACATGAATAAGGCTAAAAGTATATTGGTAAATGCTAACGTTATCCTGAAATAATCATGAAAGAATTTTTTCGGCTTTTAAAACGGGAATTCAAGCTTTTTATCGGCAATTCTACCCTGAGGACCGTATTTTTTCTGGCTCCGGTATTTTATGCTACATTGCTGGGTTTCGTCTACAAAAGCGGAAAAGTAGAAAATACCCCGGTACTTGTTATTGATAGGGATAATACACCTTTGTCCAGCCAGCTGACCGATATGCTGGATGATAATAAAAGCATCAGCATCATTAAATATGCTCAGGAACCTTTAAGCATAAAAGACGAGGTAATCCGGCATGAAGCAGCGGCTGTTGTGATTATTCCGTCAAGGTTTGAAGCTGATATGCTCCAGAAAAAATATCCCGAACTGAATGTGTACGTTAATACAGGAAATGTTCTTACTGCCAATTTTGCGTCCAAAGCACTTCAGCTTACCATAGGAACTTTCTCTGCCGGAGCATCAATCAAAGCTTTGCAGAAAGCCGGAATGCCCGCTACAAAGGCTGCAACGCAATATGAGCCATTCAAGGCCAACTATATCACACTTTTCAACACCACAGGAAATTATCTGATCTTTATGTGGCCCGCAATGCTGGCTGTAGTTCTTCAGCAGGTTATTCTCCTGGCAATGGCGGTAAGTTTTGCTGCTGAGTTTGAAAGAGGCTCCTTTGCAAAAGAATACATTAAAATGAAAAAATGGGCTTTCCCGACCATGCTGATCAAAGTCATCCCGATATGGGTTTTCTCCATTCTTATTGTCGGGGTCTATTACTTTATGCATATGATTTTCCGGGTTCCGATGCCCGAAGGAATACTTAATTTTATTCTTCTGACTGCAGTATTTGTTGGTTCCGCTTCGTTTCTAGGCGTTTTCATCAGTATATTGATCCCGGATGCTTTGAAGGCAACACAGATTTTAATGGTTATTGCCTCACCGGCATTCATCATCAGCGGATTTACATGGCCGTTAAGCGCAATGCCTGCTTTTGTTCAATATATCGCCAATATTATTCCCCTGACTCCCTTTCTGCAGGCCTTTAAAATTTTACTGATCCAGAAAGGCTCTGTAGAGCTTACATTTCCCTATTTAAAGCATTTAAGTATTCTACTTCTGGTTTATGCTGTTCTTGGCTGGATTGCCTTAAAGATTAAGCTTTGGGTTATTTTTAAAAATACGGCAAAGAAGGAAGCTGAGAGTGTTTGAGAGGGATAAGAATTATTGAGAATAAGGTCAAAATATTTATTAAACGACAGCTTTTTTCAACAATTGACATCGTAACCAGCAGCTTACAACGGGCAACCTTATGCTAAAACCTACATTCCGAATTTAAAAAACACATTCCGAAAATACGACACCGTTTTTTTCATTATCCTGTAAAATCAAAAGAAAAAACTGATATATTTGCTTTCAGATAATTAGACATATTATGGAAAATGTATTTGATGCAAAAGATGCTCAGAACTATATTGATAGGATAAATAAGCTGGTAGAGGATACCCACGGTTTGTGGGGAAAAATGACGGTTGATCAGATGCTTGCCCACTGCAGCGTATCCTATGAAATGGTATATGAACCTGAAAAACATAAAAAACCGGGCTCCATTGCAAAATTTATTTTAAAGACTTTTGTAAAACCTAAAGTAGTTGGAGAAAAGGCTTATCCAAGAGATTCCCCTACAGCTCCCCAGTTCTTAATTACCGGAAGGGAAAACTTTGACGAAGAGAAGAAAAGGCTGATCGGTTTTATCCAAAAAACACAGCAGTTGGGGGCAGAAGCTTTCGATGGAAAAGAATCATTTTCTTTTGGTAAATTAACTTCGCAGCAATGGAACAATATGTTTGCCAAGCATCTGAACCATCATCTTTCCCAATTTGGCGTTTAAACATTACACATTATGAAAAAACTTTTATGGTTCCTCATTCTTGCCTGCAATTTTGCATGGGGGCAGATGCCGGATATTTCAACAGTTTGGCTGAACAACAGCAAACCTTATACAGGAACAATAGGAGACCGCGGACAGGAACTGAAAATCAAGGTCAATATTTCCGAACAGAATAAGAAAAATGACCAGGAATACTTTATTTCCGGCTATTCTCTTGTGAATGATAGCTATGCAAAATATGAAGGTAAAATAACCATTACAAAATATAGGGACACCAAAAGAAAAGGTGTAGTATTTGGAGATTATGAACTGGCGGAAGAACCCACAGGTAAGCATATCGGTATTTTTAAAGGTAAATTTATTTATACCTTCAAGTGGAATAAAAAAACTGAAAAAATAGAAGGACAGTATATAGAATTAATTGGAGATTGGAAAAGTTATGATGGAAAACTGGACTTTAAAACCCGTTTAAAAAATCAATAACCATGTTAAGAAGAATACTGGCCGTTCCGGCTGGGCTCATTGCAGGTATTATCTGCATTACCATCATTGAAAAAATAGGGCATCAGCTGTATCCGCCTCCTGCCGGAGCTGCAAGTGGTGATATGGTAGCCATGAAAGAATATGTTGCCCATGCTCCCTTTATGGCGCTTTTCTTTGTAATTATCGGATATGCGCTGGCAGCTTTCGTTTCAGGATTCACAGCCTCAAAAGTGGCTAGCAATGGAAAACATACTTCTGCCATAGTTTGTGGAGTTATTTTCCTGTTCATAACTATATATATGATGTTCTCCCTGCCTACTCCGGTTTGGTTTTGGATCTTAGGAATTTTTGTGTGGGGATTGGTATTGGTAGGAAGTAAATTGGCTTTAAAAAAATAAAACACATATGAAATTAGGAGCATTCTCAATCAGTTTAAGTGTAAAAGATCTTCAGAAGTCTAAAGATTTTTATGAAAAACTGGGTTTCTCCGCTATGGGCGGAAGTATGGAGCAGAATTATCTCATCATGAAGAATGGGAGTACCCTGATCGGTCTTTTTCAGGCTATGTTCGATGGTAATATGCTTACCTTCAATCCTGGATGGGATGAAAATGCCCGGAACCTGGAATCTTTTGATGATGTACGTGACATTCAGAAACATTTAAAAGAAAATGAAGTGACGCTTGAAAAAACAGCAGATGAAACCACTTCTGGCCCTGAACACATTTTCCTGAAAGACCCGGACGGAAACATGATCTTAATTGACCAACACAGATAAAAACCAAATTATGAAAATATTAAAAAGAATTATCCTTGTCCTGGCTTCTATCCTTATCTTATGGATGGTAGTGGCTGCTCTGGTTTCAGGAGACTGTGTCTATGAAAAATCAATAACGATTAATGCGCCCGTTGAAAAAGTATGGCAGCAGACCAATACATTAAGAGCTATGGATCAGTGGAGCCCCTGGAATGATCTGGATCCGGCTATGAAAAAAGACTGGACCGGAACTACAGGGCAACCCGGTGAAAAAGTATGCTGGGACAGTGAAAAAGATGCTGCCGGAAAAGGATGTCAGAAAGTAAAAAAAGTGGATGCAGCAGGCAAAAGAATAGATACGGAGATTAAATTTTTAACACCGTATGAAAGTGAGGCCAATGCTTATGTAAAAATTGTTCCGGAAGGCAGTGGAAGCAAAGCCACTTGGGGACTTACCTCAAAAATACCTTATCCTTTTACAGTAATGAAATTGTTTATGAATATGGAAGATGCTATTGGAAAAGATTACCAGAAAGGACTTTCGAGATTAAAAGAATTATCTGAAAAACCTTAAACAGAAACTCATTAAAACTTAACTCATAAAAAACAATCAATGGCATCAGTAAACACTTATTTAACATTTAATGGAAACTGCAGAGAAGCATTCGACTTCTATAAATCAGTTTTCGGAGGAGAATATCCTTACATCGGAACTTTTGGGGAAATGCCTCCAATGGAAGGCAAAGAAACTTCTGAAGAAGATAAAAACAAAATTATGCACGTTTCTCTTCCAATATCTAAAGAAACCATTTTAATGGGAAGTGATACAGGTGGTGAATGGTCTTCCAATTTCAAAGCAGGAAATAATTTCGCTATTTCCATCAATGCAGAATCCAAAGAAGAAGCAGATAAGCTATTCGGTGGACTTTCTGCCGGAGGACAGGTGACAATGCCTATGGCAGATACTTTCTGGGGAGCATACTTCGGAATGTTTACCGATAAATTCGGAATCAACTGGATGGTAAACTATGATGATCCTGCGAAAATGCAACAGCATCCTTAAGATTCTATACGAAATAAAGTTTAAAAATAACCGGCAGAGAGATCTGCCGGTTTTATTTTATATTTTCATTCCAAAAAACATAATTTAGAGTGTAGGAAGAGATCGGGATATGGATAATTAAAACAAATAAAAAAGCAGTGATGAAATTTACAATTGAACAGATTAAAGCGGCACCCAAAAGTGAAAAGCGGAGCAGATTTTCCGAAGTATATCCAGGTCATAAAGAATTTTGGAGTTTCGGTGTATACGGTTTCCATTCCAGAGGAGGAATAGACTGTTCAGAGATCGGAATAAAAGGCAGGAAAATGGATCTTAATGTCATGACATGCATTATTTTGATACAGAAGGCAATGAGATTTTGCTAAGGCAAATTCCCGGTTAATTAAGAACTATACCTATATTAATTTAAAATATCTTCAATTGAATTCTCCATTCATTATTGTTTGCTATTATTGATTTAAATTATTAATTTTGTTCTGTACGATAGATAATAGTAATTGAATAACATGAGAAAGATTTTCACGAAGCTGGTATTTACAGTATTAAGTCTGGGGTCGATAACGACATTTGCGCAGAAAAATGATTTAGGAGCATGGTACATGTATTTTGGAAATAATAAGATCAGCAAGAAGCTGAACTGGCACAACGAAGTCCAGTACCGGAGTTTTGATGCAGTAGGAGACCTCGAACAGCTATTGATCCGTACGGGAATAGGGTATGATCTGACGGAAAATAACAATAACGTTTTGCTGGGTTACGGTTTTATTTTAAGCCGGCCTTATGTAAACGGTGAGAAAAAAGAGAATATTGAGCACAGGATTTTCCAGCAGTTTATTACGAAACAGAAGTTCGGACGTTTTAATCTGCAGCACAGATATCGTTTGGAAGAACGTTTTCTGCAGGATGATTTCAGGATGAGATTCCGCTATATGATCGGACTGAATATACCCATTACCCAAAAAGAAATGCTCCCGAAATCTCTTTATGCTTCAGTATATAATGAGATCTTTCTGCATTTTGACAGTCCGGTTTTCGACAGGAACAGAGTATATGGAGCTTTAGGATATGTTATCAATAAAAATATGCGGATAGAAGCCGGTTATATGAATCAGATCCAGGAAAACAGAAACCGGGGGCAGATCCAGATCGGTTTTTATAATAATATTCCTTTTAACAAAAATTAATATTAACAGTCCTTGCCGGATGCCTTGATGAAGAAAAAAACTGTTAGTTTAGAAAATAGAATCAACAGATCAAAAATAAATAACACATATGCATTCAGGAAAAAGATTTGGTGCGCTTGAGTTCGCTACCTGGACAAGACGAAGTATCTATGTTCTAACGATATTATCGGCAATACCTACTGTATTGTACTTTTTAGGCTGGAAATTTGTTTCCGTTCCCTGGCAGCCCATTGCTATTTTGGGAACTGCAGTGGCTTTTATTGTTGGTTTTAAAAACAATGCCAGCTACAGCAGGCTTTGGGAAGCCAGGCAGATTTACGGTGCCATCATCAATGACAGCCGTAGCTTCGGATACATTCTGAGAGACTCCCTTTCTGCAAAAGATCCGAAAAAAGTAAAAGAAATGTTTTCCCGTCATTATGCATGGCTTACAGCACTCCGTTTCCAACTGAGAGAGCCCAGAGCCTGGGAGAATATGGGAACCGCACAATATGATGAATATGCTAAAAAATATGATATACCGGAAAGACTGACCCAGCTGGACGATGAGCTGAAAAAGTATATTTCCGAAACCGAACTTCAATACATTTTAAGCAAAAAAAACAGGGCAACACAGCTGATGGCCAGCCAGAGCAAAGAATTATCCGAAGCTTATGCAAAAGGAGATATCAATGATTTTCAATGGACACAGATCAACCAGCAGCTGGTAAAATTTACAGATGACCAGGGAAAAGCAGAAAGGATTAAGAACTTTCCTTACCCGAGAAACTTCTCATCCATTACCACGTATCTTTTACTGCTGTTTATTCTTTTCGTACCTTTTGGACTACTGAAAGAACTGGATAAATTAGGTGAAGGAACCGTTTTGGAAGGCTGGACCATATGGTTTAATATTCCATTTTCATTGATGGTTACCTGGTGTTTCCATACACTGGACAGTGTAGGTGAAGCTTCGGTAAACCCTTTTGAAGGAAGCCCGAATGACGTGCCAATCACCCAGATCAGCCGTACCATAGAGATTGATATGAGAGATATGCTGGATGAAACTGAACTTCCGCCAGCCATTACTCCAAAGAACAATATTGTACTTTAAAATAAAGGGTAGATTGAATATATACTGCTAATCAGTCGATAGAATTTTAAATAAAAACAGAACTTCCAACCTTATAGGTTTCCACAACTTATAAGGTTTTAAAAAAGATAGACTTTAAAAGCCAGCCTTAGTTAAGTGTCATACTTTTGCGCCTAAAAGCAAGGTTTTTAAAAACTTAGCGTATCCGTATTTAGTCAACCTCAAAATCAAAAAACAACTAAAAAAACAAATCAAAATGATTCACAGTTATGTTATCATATCCATTGCAGTCCTTTTGTCTGTAATGATATTGGTGATGATAGGGCAAAAGCTGAAAGTAGCTTATCCCATCTTCCTGGTTATTGCCGGTCTTCTGATCAGTTTAATCCCCGGAATGCCACATATTGAAATAGAGCCGGATCTTGTATTTCTGATCTTCCTTCCTCCAATTCTTTTTGAAGCGGCATGGTTTACTTCATGGCAGGATTTTCACAAGTGGAGAAAGCAGATCTTCTCAATGGCTTTTGGGCTTGTATTTTTAACTTCAGTTGTAGTGGCCTATCTTTCATCTTCCATTATCCCGGGACTTACTGTTGCAATGGGATTCCTTCTTGGAGGGGTGAATTCCCCACCCGATGCAGTAGCAGCCACTTCCGTATTGAAACACATGAAAATCCCTAAAAAGATTACGAGTATTCTGGAAGGCGAAAGTCTCATCAACGATGCTTCCAGTTTAATTGTCTTTAAATTTGCCTTAGCGGCTGTTATTTCGGGACAGTTTATATGGAGAGATGCTATTCAGGACTTTTTTCTGATGGCAGTAGGTGGAGTGGCAGTAGGTATAGCTACAGGACTCTTGTTTGGGGCTTTGTTGAGGATTATTCCTTCCAACTCCAATATTGATACGGTGATTACGCTGATTGTTCCGTACATTATGTATGTAGGGGCAGAACACTTCCATTTTTCAGGAGTATTGGCTGTGGTAGCCGGAGGTCTTTTGATGTCGTATAATTCACACTGCTACTTAAGTCATACCTCAAGAATACAGTCCGGAAATGTTTGGAGTGTACTTATATTCCTTATGAATACTATTATTTTTATTCTTATTGGTCTTGAGCTTCCGGTGGTCGTTGCTGCTATGAAAGATTACACCATTTCAGAAGGAATCTTTTACAGCGTTGTAATTGGAGGGGCTATTATTTTTACAAGGATATTGTACAGCTATGCTGTCATGTATTTCCCGAGACTCTGTTCAAAAGAATTAAGGTTAAAAGTTCCCAAACCGGACTGGCGGGAACCATTTATCATCAGTTTTGCGGCTATGAGAGGAGTTGTTTCACTGGCTGCAGCGCTCTCGATTCCGGCATTTTTGCCAAATGGAGAAGCTTTTCCGCACCGTAACATTATTTTATTCGTAACTTTCGTTATTATATTGATCACGCTGGTAGGACAGGGGCTTCTTCTGACTCCGATCTTAAAATGGTTAAAAATAGATGATGCGGGAAGTGAGCTGCCTGAAGAAAAACAGGAAGTGATCCTTATGCGTAAGCTTAAAGAAACAGCACTGCACAAAATGGAAAATGATTTTTCTGAGCTGGCAGAAAAAAATACTTTGGTTCGCCACCAGAAACATAAGCTGGAAACCGAAATGATGCTGATGGCAGATAAAGCCCAGTGTATGGCTTCTACAGGAGATTACGTTAATGCGATCAATGAAAATAAAGATGTGCTCCGCCAGATCATCCAGGCACAGAGAAATGAGCTGCACCGGATGAAGAAGGAGAAAATTTTTGATGACCATGTCATGAGAACCATTGAGATGCAGCTGGATTTTGATGAAGCGAAAATTACCGGATTTTCTCATGGGTAAGCTATAATTTAGACAATGGATGCGAAAAAAATTATTGTAAAAACAGAATCTTCCAATTTATGGTGGGGAATTTATGGGCTTTGTGATAAGGCCGGTTGGGAAGATCTGGAACTATTTTATGAATCTGGCGAGAGAATTGGAGCAGTTTGTTTAAATACAAAAGGATATTTAAGAAATTTATCAAACAAGGAAAGCGAAAAAGAATTCTTTGATGCAGTCCAGAAATATTTATCAGATAATGCCTGTCATTATTGGTTCTATTATGACGAGCCTGAGGATGAAGATTTCCAGGAAGTATCTTATGATGCTCCCAAAAATGAAAAAGGAGTAAAACCGCGTTTCATAGATATTTGGCATCCTGATGAAGAAATTGACCTCAGAACAATTGAGACGGCAGTAGGTTCATTTGCCAAAAATATTTTAGAAATCGAAAACTGTACTGTTGAGGTTGTAGACGATGAACCGTTTGAGGAAGCTATTAAAAGCTTTAAAATACATCAGGAAAGGTTTGGTGGCGATGATGTGAAAATAAGATTTTCAGATGAATTGATTTTAGAGTTATCAGAACGCTGGAAAATGGAAAAAGAAAAGATATTGGAAAAATTGAATTCAAGTATTTAAATTTTTTTAATTAAAAAATAAAGATATGAACAACCCAATCACTGTTCAGTACAAAATAAATGCTCCGGCAGAAAAAGTCTGGAAAGCATTAACTGATAAAAATGAAATGAAATCCTGGTATTTTGATATCCATGATTTTACTTTGGAAGCAGGAAAAGAATTTAATTTCTATGAGCCGGGTGAAGCTAAGAAATATCACCATCAGTGCCGTATTCTGGAAATTATTCCCAATCAAAAATTAAAACATACATGGTCATATCCTGAACTTTCTGATGCTGTAACTACCGTAACATGGGATCTTCAGAAAGAAGACACCGGAACGTTGGTAACATTGACTCATGATGATATTGAAGGTTTCGATAGTTTGGGCGAAAATTTTTCAAAGAAAAGTTTTACCGAAGGCTGGAACGGAATTATCGGAAAAAGTATGAAAGAATACCTGGAAAAATAAGAATATGATTGAGCTGCAGATTTTTAAAGCAGAAGATGCTCCTGAACTGATTTCTAAAATAAAAGACAAAAGATCACTTCTTCAGTTTGCCGGTCCTGCTTATCATTTTCCTCTTACAAAAGAACAGCTGGAAGATGATCTGAAAAACGAAAACCGATTTATGTTCAGGGTTTTTGATACATCAGAGCACAATGTGATCGGTCATGCTCAAATCTTTTTGAAAAACCATACTTTCCTGCTTGGAAGAATCCTGATCTGGGATGAAAACAATCGGGGAAAAGGTTATGGAAAGAAAATTGTAAAGGAGCTGCTGAAATATGGCTTCAGTCATTTAGATAGAAAAACAGCTGAGCTGAATGTATACGACTGGAATACCGGAGCCATTGAATGCTATAAAAAAGTAGGATTTGAGATTGATCCGGGTGTCATGAGCGAAGTCAGCATCGATAACGAGCTATGGATTTCTATTAATATGAAAATTAATACGGATACTTTTGAATCCCTGGAATAATGACAACATTTACTGCGCTGCGTTCCTAAAAGATTTAAAACAAAAGTAAAATCTGTTGTAAGATCAGGACTTTTGAATAGAATAGGAGGGAGTTTACGGTGTATGACCACAACGGTTATATAGTACAATTTGGATAGCCTGTGGATAATATTGGCAATACGGAATAAAATTTGCTATTTTTGGGGAAATATTTAGAAATTCAATGAAAAAGAATATAATAGTTGGTTTGGCGGTGGTTATGATGTTGGCGTCTTGTAATAAAGATGAGAAAATCCTGAACACTTTGAATGAGTATAATAATTCAATGGTAGAAAAAGGATATCATTTTGGGGATAAACTTGAACTTCCGAAAGAGGTGACGGAAAATGCCGAAAGCATCAGTATCAGTTTTGGAGATAAAGAAACTTCAAGCTTAACTGTTGACCCTAAATTCTTTACATTAGGTGATAATGCTGTTACTTTTAATATCAAAACAAAAGGCGGAAAAACCCTTAATCAGGATGCAACCATCAATGTATTTGCAAAAAATCCTGAAAAAACCATGGCATATCAGATCATAGCTGAATATCCGCACGATCCAAAGAATTTTGTTCAGGGTTTCCAGATCGAAGGAAATACAATCTATGAAAGTGACGGGCAGAACGGCTCTTCACAGATCCTTAAATATACATTAGGAACTACAACCCCGCTTGCCTCTACAAAGCAGGCTCAGGAAGATTTCTCTGAAGGAAGCACTATTGTAGGTGATAAAGTATATCAGCTGACGTGGCAGAGCAAAAAAGGCTATATTTATGATAAAAGCTCTTTGAAACTGCTTTCAGAATTTGCTTACCCGAATGTTTTGGGCGAAGGTTGGGGACTTACGTATGACGGAAAAAACCTGATTGCATCGGATGGAAGCAAGCTTTTATACTTCCTGGATGCCAACAATCCTTCAAAACTGATCAAATATGTTGCAGTAGCAGGAAGTTCCCAGATCTATGACCAGCTGAATGAACTGGAATACCACAACGGATTTATCTATGCGAATGTATGGCAGAAACCTGTCGTATTAAAGATCAATCCTGCAACGGGAGAAGTAGTAGGTACATTTGACTTTACAGATATTGCAAAACAGAATACCAAAGGAAGTGATGACGTATTGAACGGTATTGCTTTCAAAGGTGACAATATGCTCGTAACCGGTAAAAACTGGCCTAAAATCTATGAAGTTCAGATCAAATAATCTGAATGAAGATTTATCTATAAAAAACAGCGTTCCTCAGGAGCGCTGTTTTTAACTAAAAGACTAGCTAAAATGGATAAGATTACTATTAATAATTCATTTTTAAAATTTAAATAAAAGTGTGTAAATTGCCGACGTTCCGCATAGGAAAATTATCTTTACCAAAATAGATTTTGAAATTATTTTACATCATATTTATCTTCTTTTTCTGTACAGTAAACGCACAGAAGTCCCTTCCTTTAGATACATTAAAGCTGAAGGAAGCTAAAGATATGCTGGCGGACGACTACGGCAATCTCTATATCTATAAAAACAAAGATTTCAGTTTTACCAAATACGATTCTTTAGGAAAACAGCTTGGAAAAATGATGCTTACGGTGCCATATAAAGTACAGTCTGTGCAGAACCCGCTGAGCCTGGCATTATTCTCAGAAAATGCCCAGGAAATGAAATTTGTCGATCAGAATATGAACGAGATCCAGAAAATAGATTTCAGACAGAAGTTCGGGTTTATCAAAATGGCCTATGCCGAAGATCTTCAGCAGCTGTGGCTTCTGGATGACAGTACGAAACGACTGATTCAGTATAACTTCAGAAACGATACAACAATTAATTCTTATCCTTTTGATATCAGTTTTGATGATATGATGGATCTGCTTGTATTTGAAAATAAGGTCTATATTTTAACCCGGAAACATATCCGGATATACTCGCTGAAATTTGAAAAGCTCTTTGAAGCTCCACTTGAAAACGGGAAAAGATTCAGACGGGAGAATGATGTTATTTTGGTGGTCGCGGACAATTCGATCCTGAAATATGACCCGGAAAAAGGGATGATTAAAATTTTTGAAGATAAAGACGCACAAATTGTGGATAAAAACATCCTTTCTTATTTTGAAATCAAAGCGAACAAACTCTATCTTTACAGCCTTGAAAAAATAAAGGAAACTAAACTGCAGACAGAACCCGAAACCAAGCAGGTTGCTCCGCCAGCTCCAGAACCACCATCTGAACAGCCAGTTGGAACAGAAGTGGAAAAAACTGATGTAGAAAAGACGGAATCTGATAAAAAAGCTCCGGATAATACTCTACAAAAGCTGATGGAAGACACATCCGAGGTTCAGGCTGCAGGTGTTTAGTCAGGATTAAATAAAAAATATTAAGGAGAATGCATATTGCAGTTACAGGAAATATTGGTGCCGGTAAAACAACATTAACTACGATGCTTGCCAAGCATTACGGATGGGATGCACAGTTTGAAGATGTAGATCACAACCCTTACCTCGAAGATTTTTATGCGGATATGAGCAAATGGAGTTTTGCACTTCAGATTTACTTTTTGGGAAGCAGATTTCGTCAGGTTAAAGAGATCAGAGAAAGCGGTAAGAATATTATACAGGACCGTACGATCTATGAAGATGCCCATATTTTTGCTGAAAACCTAAATGACATGAAACTTCTTTCAGACAGGGATTTCAATAACTATGTATCTGTTTTCGGTCTGATGAAGTCTTTCGTCTCTGCTCCGGATCTGTTAATTTATCTTAAATCTGATGTTCCGAATCTTGTGAAAAAGATCTACAAAAGAGGAAGGGAATATGAAGCATCGATCAGTATTGAATACCTGTCAAAACTCAATCAGAAATACGAAAAATGGATCTCCGATTATACTGAAGGAAAACTTCTGGTAATCGAAGTGGATGACCTGGATTTTGTAGAAAAGCCCGAAGACTTTGGGTTTATTCTTGAAAAGATAGAAGCAGAACTGAACGGCTTATTTTAACAAATTTTTATCAGAATTTAAGAGAAGCTCTCCGTTTATTCTTCCTAACTTTAAGGAGAAAGTTCAATTTTAAATAGTAACATTATGATGGTTAAGGTTTTACATAACGGGAACTGCTCTAAATCAAATGCTGTACTTGAGTATCTTGATGAAAACGGTGTGCCTTTCGAGATCATCAACATCATGGAAGATCCGTTGAGCGTCCTGGAAATCAAAACAGTATTGAAAAAGCTGAATCAGAGTGTATTTCATATGATCCGTAAAGCAGATAAGCTGTATATGGAAAATTATGCTGATAAAAATTATTCTGAAGAAGAATGGATTAAAATCCTGTCTGAGAATCCTTCCCTGATACAGAGGCCTATCCTGATCAAAGGATCTGTTGCCATGCTGGGGAGACCTATTGAGAATGTAAAATTCTTTATTGAAAAATAATAATAAAAAAAGTCAGCTTTTAGCTGACTTTTCTTTTACAATAGAATGACGCCTTCTATTTTAGCGACATCTTTATAAATATTCACCACCTGATCTGCATCCAGAACAAATGCATTGATATTACATGCAGTATATTTTCCGTTTTTGCTTTCGCGGTTTCCCAATGTAAACTTGATGCCATCAAAAACTTTATAAATTTCAGTAAGTTTTGCCTGATCTGTGGGAATGATAAATTTAAATAAATAATCTTCAGGAAAGTCATGGTGACCTTCCAGTTTCTCCTTCAGAGAATTATAAAAATCCTCAGGGTTAGCGTGTTGGTTTCCTTGTAATATGTCCATCTGCAGTTGTTAAGTTATATATAAATATAGCGAAAATTTTTCTATTTTCCAAGTGGTCCAAGCAGTGCTTTAGAGTTCTGATGCTCGTAATCTTCAATGATATTGAACAGTCCGTTCACCAGTTGTTCAGAGGCAAGTCTGCTCAAGCCACCGGTGTTTACATTACTGTTGCTTCCACCAAGAAGGCTTCCCAAAAGATTATTTCCTGAAAGAGCGGTATTGATTGTTTTTGCAATTCCATATTCATTCAGTTTCTCATCCACTTTGGGAGCAATGGCAGCAACGAGCTGCTGAGAGGTCTTCTCCTTTAAGATCTGTGTTGCTGTTGTACCCTGAATAATTCTTGTCACATCCTGTGCATTCAAACTGTTTACAGCCCCTTGTAGAATAGGCTTTGATGTGTTAACGGTATATGCTGCTGCCTGTGCAATAAAATCTCTTTCCTTAGCTACCAGGGAAGGAGCAATTTTTTCAAGGGTAGAATTAATGTCTCTCAGCTCTTTTGGAAGAGCCTTATCCACCATATTATTTTGAAGGAAAGCTTCCTTGTTGCTGTAAATCCCCATTCCTTTATCTATACCGTTCAGTAAAACTCTTTTAATAATAGATAATCCAAGGTCGGATGTCGCCATGGTTGTGCAGGATTGAACACTGGTAAAAATTAATGTACCGGTTCCAATTAATAATGCTGCTGTTATAATGTATTTTTTCATTGATCTTTTTCTTATTTTTCCAAATATTGCGCCAAAGGTAAACACTATAACCGTATTAACAAAATATTAAATTCTTATTACGTATTTGGGGATTTTTTTGTTAAAAGTAAAAGGTTTTCGATTAGGTATTTTGTTGTAAATTCATATTTATAATGTAATTTAGTTATTCTAATGTGAATTATTTAGCTTTCTGTATAAGATTCATCTGAGTTTTTTAAATTTTTACAATATGTTAACATTGTTCGATTTTTTTTCTATTTTTGAGTAATGTCTTTTTTTGAGAATTTAAATAACTCCACTAAGAAGGACATGTTTTTAAAATTAGATTGTACGAATAAAATTGAACTATATGAAACAACGTGATTTAAAGTATTCATGCCTCATTGCGGTTTTGTACTTCGGTATGAACGTCAATGCGCAGACTACACCGAAGGACACTCTCAAAGAGCAGAAGATCGAGGAAGTGGTTTTGATAGGATATGGCTCTCAGAAAAAAGAGAATGTGACCGGAAGCATTGCTACAATTAGTGCTAAGGACATATCAGACAGACCTAACTCAAATCCCATCAGTTCTATCCAAGGTAAAGTATCTGGTGTTCAGATTCTTAACTCCGGTGCACCTGGGGCATCACCAAGAGTAGATATTCGAGGTATTGGATCCATAACTGGGAAAACGGTATTTATTGTAGACGGAATGATTACAGATGATATCTCATTTTTGAATCCGCAGGATATTGAATCAATGAGCATATTGAAAGATCCATCCAGTTTAGCCATTTTTGGAGCTAAAGCATCCAATGGAGCAGTCATTATTAAAACAAAAACGGGTAAGGGTAAAAAACCAACCTTTAATTTCAACTCATATCTTGGAGTTAAAAAGGTAACTAACGTTCCGAAAATGGTTAATGGCGACCAATACGTTGAGTTATATAATGAAAAGTATATGAATGATATACGTGTTGGTGGACAGACATTCGATCCTACAAAAATTATATCAAGATCCCAATTTCCGGCAGATACAAACTGGTTCGATGAAGTGTTATCACAAGGAATTATCAGCTCATCTGATATTTCTGCTTCAGGTAATCTAGGTAAATTGAATTATTTCTTAAGTTTAGGTTACTTAAAAGATGAGGGAACTTTAGAAGCCGGACGTGGTATGAACTCGGGAAATGATTTTGGAAGATTAAATACTAGAATTAATCTTTCCTATAAGATTACTGATAATTTAACGATTGGGGATAACTTTACCTGGGCTGATATTCATAATAATAATGCAAACAATCCATTATTGACAGCTTATAATGCTCCACCAGTATTCTATCCGATTGATCCTACTACCAATAATTATGATTATATTACTTTAGTGAGTGTAACGAATCCAAGAGCAATGCTTGATTTGTTTCGCTCAAAAACTAGGCAGCAACGTATGCTGAATAATATTTGGGCTGAGTATAAGTTTCTTAAAGACTTTACATTGAGAGTGAGCTATACTTCTGATAATACAAATACCAGTAAGTATGAATTTACTCCTACTGCAACCTATATTCCTCTACCAAACAGGTCTCTTTTGGTAACAAGAGATTCCAGAAACAGAGATTATGTGTGGGATAACACATTGTCCTGGAAGAAAAAACTAGGTCTTCATAATATTGAATTACTTGCCGGTTTTTCACGTACTCAAAATTATTATCGTGAAAATTATCTGGAAGCCAGAGATATTGTATTTAATGGTAAAGATAGTAGTCTTGATATTTCCTCAGGAAATGAAATCTATGGAACTACTATAAGCCCACCCGATGATCCTCGTGCTGTTACTCCTTATAAAAAAAGAATTGAATCGACATTTGGAAGACTTAATTATGATTACGCAGGTAAATATCTTTTAAATGCTTCGGTTCGTAGGGATGGAGCAACAGGGTTCTCTTCTGATGACAGATATAAAGTATTTCCAGCAGTAAGTATAGGTTGGGTAATCTCGAAAGAAGGATTTATGAGTAATCAGAATGTATTTAATTTACTGAAGTTAAGAGCAAGCTGGGGCAAACTTGGTAATCCGGAAGTTTCGAGAGATTATGATAATCTTACTAGTATTCTTACAGGTGGGGCTTATTTTGGTGGGATTGGCAATCCTGCACAAACTGTTACTAGAATTGTAGACCCAACTATTACATGGGAAACTACTACTGGTCGTGATTTAGGGATTGAAATGGCTTTGCTTAATAATAAACTAAAAATTGAAGCAACTTATTTTGACAAAGATTCTAAAGATGTAGTTTACGGAATTAATCAGCCAACGACGTCAGGGGCCAGTAATGCTAATAATTTTGTAACAAATGCCTATTCTTTCAACAATAAAGGATTTGAAGGATCTGTTAGTTATGATGCAAGAGTGAACGAACATATTAAGTTCAGCGTTTTTGGAAATATTACTACTTTGGATAACAAAATTACAAGTGTGTATGCAGATTCATACAATCAGCCTGGAGTAAGCTTATTTGGAAATCCTATCATAAGACTTGAAAAAGGGCAGGCTGTAGGCTCATACTATGGATATAATGTAATCGGAGTATTCCAAAACGATGCGCAGGTAGCTGCAGCACCTACTTATTCGTCTGTGAA
Organism: Chryseobacterium lathyri; assembly: GCF_019970085.1. Lineage (NCBI taxonomy): Bacteria > Pseudomonadati > Bacteroidota > Flavobacteriia > Flavobacteriales > Weeksellaceae > Chryseobacterium > Chryseobacterium lathyri. The sequence goes on from NZ_JAHXYG010000003.1 coordinate 389,286, forward strand.
AAAAACTGTGGGAGGTTTTATGTTTGAAGACAGAGATGGAAACGGTGTGATAGATGCTAATGATAAAACATTTTTAGGAAGTCCGATTCCGAAATTTACTTATGGATTTGGATTTAATGTGAATATCTATGATTTTGATCTGGCAATGGATTTCCAGGGAGTATCCGGAAACAAAATTTATAACTATAACAGAGAACAGAGATTTGGTAATGAAAGCTGGGATCTAGATTTCTACAATAACAGATGGCATGGAGAAGGCACTTCAAATACATATGCTATGACCACCAATGACCAGGGAGTTATTGTTCCAAGCAGTTTTTATGTAGAAAACGGAAGCTTTTTCAGAATCAGAAATATTCAGATAGGGTATAATATTCCAAAAGATGTTTTAGGGACAGCAATCCAGAAGTTACGTTTTTATGCAAGTGCTCAAAACCCTTGGACAAGCTTTAAATATCATGGTTTCTCACCGGAAATTTTGAATACGGATAGAGTACAAATGGGTATAGACAATAATATTTATCCTATATCTGCAATATATACGGTTGGGGTTAACGTAACTTTTTAATTTAATTTTATCATGAAAAAAATCATATTTTCCATATTCATGCTTTCTGCAGTTTTAAGCTGTAAGAGTGATTATCTAGATATACCTGTTGAAGGAAGAACTGATGCTTCAGAATTCTTTAAAACAGAAAGTGATGCTATACAGGCTACCAATGCAATTTATAATTTTTTAAGAAGCTGGGATAATTCAGCATTTCCATACCAATATCTTTTTGGAGTGCCGGCTGATGATGTATTAAAAGGCTCAAACCCTGGAGATGCTTCTTTCATTAACGCATATGATCAGTTTACTTTTACTTCCAGTGATGAAGGCGTTAGAGGATACTGGGCTGGCCAATGGCAGGCAATTGCGCGTTGTAACCAGGTAATTTCAAAAGTTCCTGCTATTGAAATGAATACTGCTCTAAAAGACAGGCTTTTAGCCGAAGCGAAATTTTTACGTGCCTATTTTTACTTCAACTTAGTAAGAATATATGGAGGCGTTCCGATTTTTGATGGTCTTCAGGAAAATTATAATATTCCCAGAAATACAACAGATGAAGTCTATAACTTTATTATTTCTGATTTAACAGCGGCTTCGCAGGTTTTACCCCAGTCATATGGTGCTTCAGATCTAGGTAGAGCAACTAAGGGTGCTGCATTAGGTATGTTGTCAAAAGTATTTTTATATAAAAAAGACTGGCAGAAGGCTTATGATACTTCTAACCAGGTGATTGCAATGGGCTATTCATTAGATGCCAATTTCAACCATTTATTTAGAGTGGCAGGAGAGTTTGGTACTGAATCGGTTTTCGAAATTGACTGTGCTTGTACAGGGCAGTACAAAGGAAGCCAGTATTCACAGGTGCAGGGGGCAAAAGATCAGTTTGGCTGGGGCTTTTTTACCCCTTCCCAAGCACTGGAGAATGCTTTTGAGCCTGGTGATATTCGTAAAGAATTAACAATTCTGAGAAATGGAGAAATTACACCGGAAGGTGATCTTATTAATGCCAATCCAACGTCCGTTAATACGTATAATCAAAAAGCTTATGTTCCTAAAAGTCAGCAAAATACAGCTTGTGACGATGGGTCTGTTCAAAATATCAGGGTTTTACGCTTTGCTGAAGTCTTGTTAATCAATGCAGAAGCTGCAAATGAACTGGGAAATACCGCAACAGCAATTACAAATCTTAATAAAGTAAGAACAAGAGCCCAGTTGCCAAATACTACAGCATCTTCTCAATCTGCTTTAAGAACAGCGATCTGGCATGAAAGAAGAGTTGAACTTGCTATGGAGGGTGACCGTTTTGTGGATCTAGTAAGAACAGGACAGGCTGCTACAGTGCTGGCTCCTTATGGATTCAAAGCTGGAAAGAACGAACTTTTCCCGATTCCTTTTATAGAAATAGGACAAAGTAATGGAGTTTTAACCCAAAACCCAGGCTATTAAAATCAGCCATAAAAACTTAGAGGAGAATGAAAGTTCTCCTCTTCTTTTAGTAAAAACAGGTAAAAAAGATTTCATGAAAAGGACCGTATTATCAATTGCTGTAACCTCTTTATTCTTTGCATACTCTTGCAAAAACTCCAAATCTCCGAAACAGGAAATTACTCAAAATGAAGCCGTGAAAAGCAACATTACTGATGAACAGCTTATGGACAGAGTTCAGAAAGATGCATTAAAATATTTTTGGGACTATGCGGAACCCAAATCCATGCTGGGAAGAGAGCGTTACCATGAAGACAATATCTATCCGGATAATGATAAGTATGTAGTGACAACGGGCGGCTCAGGATTTGGATTGGCAACGCTTCTGGTAGGAGTGGAAAGAGGATTCATTCCAAGACAGGACGCGGTAAAAAGGCTGACCCATATGATGGATTTTCTTGCTAAAGCAGACCGTCATAAAGGTGCCTGGTCCCACTGGATCAATGGAGAAACAGGAAAAACTGTTCCTTTCGGAAAAAAAGATAACGGTGGAGATCTGGTTGAAACCGCATTTCTTACTTCCGGAATTCTGATGGTCCGTGAATACTTTAAAAACGGAAATGCCGAAGAAAAAGCCCTTGCTGCAAAATGCGATGAGCTTTGGAAAGGAATTCAGTGGAACTGGTACACAAAAGGAGGCGAAAAAGTCCTTTACTGGCATTGGTCACCAGAGTATCAGTGGGAAATGAACTTTCCGCTGGAAGGGTATAACGAATGTCTTATCACCTACATTTTAGCCGCTTCATCGCCTACCCATCCAATCGATGCTGAAACCTATTACAAAGGCTGGACGAGAAATGGAAAATACCTTACAGATAAAACAAAATATGGACTTCCTCTATATGTAAAACACAATTATGCCGAAGAATACGGCGGGCCGCTTTTCTGGTCACAATATTCCTACATCGGTCTGGATCCTACCGGACTTTCTGACAAGCTGGTGAAAAACTATTTTGACTTAAACAAAAATCAAGTCCTTATCGACTATAAATACTGTGTTGAAAATCCAAAACAGTGGAAAGGTTACGGGCCAAATTACTGGGGTCTGACAGCCGGATATACAAGAAATGAAGACGGAAGTACAGGATACACTGCCCACATGCCTGGCAATGACAACGGAGTGATCACACCTACAGCAGCACTGAGCAGCTTCCCGTATACTCCAAAAGAATCGATGAACTTTTTGAGATTCCTATATACTGAGAAACCGGAGTTTATTGGCTCGGCAGGACCATATGATGCTACTTCAGTGAATTACAACAATTGGTTTACACCAAGATATTTAGCCATAGATCAGGGCACAATAGCACCTATGATTGAAAACTACAGGACCGGATTCCTTTGGAAATTATTTATGAATGCCCCTGAAATTCAACAGGGACTCAAGAAATTAAGTTTTCAGTCTGAAAAATATGGCATTAAATAATTATAAATCTTACCTTCAGCAGGATTTTCATGAATAGAAACAGACTTTAGTCCGTTCAAATACAAAGTAACACACCAAACGGCTTTAACCAAACCCTGATTAACAATATGAAATTAAAACTAAAACACCTTCCACTTTTACTCCTTCCGCTTTCATTACACGTGAATGCTCAGGAAATAAAAGCAGAACTCAATAAAGAAATTAAAAGAACAGAAAAGATATCTTATATTCTCGATTACCCTCAAAAGGTAAAAGGAAATGTTCCGCTGATCGTGTTCCTTCATGGATCAGGAGAAAGAGGTAACAATCTTGAAGCAGTCAAGGTACACAGTCCGTTTACATATAAAAGCCTGATCAAAGAACCTGTAGCCATTTTAGCGCCGCAGTGTCCTGCAGATTCATGGTGGGATACAGTGACAATTTATAACCTGATCCAAGAAATTCAGAAAAAATATAAAATTGATGCTTCAAGAATTTACCTTACAGGACTTTCCCTGGGAGGCTGGGGAACTTTGAAACTCGCCATGGAACATCCTGAAATGTTTGCAGCAGTAGTGCCGGTTTGTGCACCTACAGATATGATCATGTATGCAAATATCAACCAATATAAAGATTTGAATATGAAGATTTTTCATGGAGGAATGGATGATATCGTTCTGCCTGAAAATGCATTTAACTTCTACCAGAGATTACATCCGGTAAACCCGTCAGCAGAATTGATTATTTTCCCTAATGACAATCACAATTCATGGGATTCCACCTATTCAGACCCTAAACTGTACGAATGGATGTTGTCTAAGAAAAAAGGAGAATAGAGCTTTTAGTGAATAATGCAGAACCAAAAATCAAAAATGTTTAAAGAAAAGGGGGAGATAATAATATGATCAATTTTATCGCAGATAAAATCCTTGCACCTAAAAAACATAAAGCTTAAAAAAATAGCGCCTTTGCATTATCCAACAAAAAAAGACCTCACGGTTAAACAATAAAATAAAATTAGAACTATAATTTAAGAAGATAGATTTATGAAAAAGTTAATTGTACTCGCAGCTTTAGCACTTTCACCTGTGTTTTCCGCACAGGAAATGGTAACCAAGCCGGTGCAGTCTTACCAGACAGCCCAATATCAGGCGAAAAGAAAAGCTTTCGTAGAGAATCTTTTGTCTAAGATGACTTTAGATGAAAAGATTGGCCAGCTCAACCTGCCTACCTCCGGAGATTTTACAACCGGACAGGCTCAAAGTTCAGATATCGGAAAAAAAGTAGAGCAGGGATTAGTAGGAGGATTATTTAATATAAAAGGAGCTGATAAAATCAAAGCTGTTCAGAAGGTTGCTATAGAAAAAAGCCGTCTGAAAATTCCTTTGATCTTCGGAATGGATGTCATCCATGGTTACGAAACCACTTTCCCGATTCCATTAGGCCTTGCTGCTTCATGGGATATGAACCTGGTACAGCAGTCTGCAAGAGTTGCTGCGAAAGAAGCTTCTTCAGACGGGATCAACTGGACTTTCTCGCCGATGGTAGATATTTCCCGTGAGCCGAGATGGGGAAGGGTTTCCGAAGGTTCCGGAGAAGATCCTTATTTAGGCAGCGAAGTTTCTAAAAATATGGTCTATGGCTATCAGGGAAAAGATCTTTCCGCCGGTAATACCATTTTAGCCTGTGTAAAGCATTTCGCACTATACGGAGCGGGAGAAGCCGGACGTGATTACAATACGGTGGACATGAGTCATGTGAGAATGTTCAACGAATATTTTCCTCCATATAAAGCAGCGGTAGATGCAGGAGTGGCTTCTGTAATGGCTTCTTTCAATGAAGTGGACGGAGTTCCGGCAACCGGAAATAGATGGCTGCAGACTGATGTTCTGAGAAAAATGTGGAACTTCAAAGGTTTCGTAGTGACCGATTATACCGGGATCAATGAAATGACAGAACACGGAATGGGAGACCTTCAGCAGGTATCTGCTTTAGCCCTGAAGGCCGGAGTAGATATGGATATGGTAGGAGAAGGATTTTTAACAACCCTGAAAAAATCCCTTGACGAAGGAAAAGTTACGCAAGCTGAGATCGATATGGCTGCAAGGAGAATTCTTGAAGCAAAATACGATCTTGGATTATTCGATGATCCTTACCGTTACGGTGATGCAAAACTGGCTGCAAAAGAGGTTTACAATATGGAAAACCGTAACATAGCAAGAAGTGCAGCAGCCCAGTCTATGGTTTTATTAAAAAATGAGAATAGTGTATTGCCACTGAAAAAATCCGGTACAGTAGCCGTAATCGGACCATTGGTTAATAACTCACTGAATATGGCGGGAACATGGAGTGTTGCCACAAAACATGCTGCCTCAGTTTCATTAATGCAGGGTCTTCAGGCTAATTATGGAAAAGAAGTGAAATTCCTTTCCGCAAAAGGTGCTAATATTGATTACGATGCTAAATTAGAAGATATCTATGCAGCTCACGGTAAAAAAACAGACAGGGATAATCGTTCTAAAGAAGAATTATTGAAAGAAGCAGTTGACGTAGCCAACAAAGCAGACGTTATCGTTCTGGCAATTGGAGAATCTGCCGAAATGAGCGGAGAGTCTTCATCAAGAACAGAAATTACCATTCCCCAGTCACAGGTTGATTTATTAAATGAACTGAAAAAGACCGGAAAGCCGATCGCGATGGTACTTTACACAGGACGACCGTTAGCTTTAACCAATGTAAAAGATACACCTGATGCTATCCTGAACGCATGGTTTGCCGGATCAGAAGCAGGAAATGCTATTTCAGACGTTTTATTCGGGAAAGTAAATCCTTCAGGGAAACTTCCGATGACCTTCCCGAGAAGCTTAGGGCAGGTTCCTATTTATTATAATGCAAAAAATACTGGACGCCCGTTAAGTCAGGATAAAGTCGATAAATGTGTATATGAAAGATTCCGTTCCAATTATATGGATGAGTGTAATACACCACTATATCCATTCGGTTACGGTCTGAGTTATTCTAAATTCAGCTATTCCGATATGTCAGTTTCAAACCCGAATCCAAAAGGAAATCAAACGATTCAGGCTTCAGTAACGGTTACTAATTCCGGAAATTATGACGGGGCTGAAGTGGTGCAGTTGTATATCAGAGACCTGGTAGGCAGCATTACCAGACCGGTAAAGGAACTGAAAGGATTCCAGAAAATTTTCCTAAAAAAAGGAGAATCTAAAAAAGTAACTTTCGATATTACACCAGAAAGCTTGAAATTCTACAATGGAGAATTGAAATTTGACTGGGAACCGGGAGAATTTGATATCATGATCGGAACCAATTCTGATGATGTGAAACATTCAAAGATCAACTGGACTAAATAATATAACCAAAGCCATTCTTTTGAATGGCTTTTTCCCTTTTTTTGGCATGATTTTTAATAGCACAGTTATAACTTTAAGATAATAATTATGAAAAAAACGATTTTACTTGGCGCAATGTTTTTGGGTTCTTTTATATTCGCACAGATCAAAGGTGGTGATCGAGATGCACATGGATGCATCGGTTCTGCAGGATATACCTATTCCCAGATCAAAAAAGATTGTGTAAGAGTATTTGAGCAGAAGATTAAATTAACAGAAGTTGCCCCTAAAGGAAGCTCTACTTCAATGGCTGCCGTGATTTTTAGTAAAGATTTGAAGAAAGCCGAAGTTTTTGTTCCGGATACGGATGGAGAGAGCCTGATTCTTACAAGAGCAGGAAAAGGTAAAATCTGGAAAAAAGATGGATATGCATTGGTTCCTTTCAAAAAGAATGGGTATCAGCTTAAAAAAGACAATGTTGTGATTTATCAGTAAATCCAGATTTATAAAATACAATTGAGACTGTCCGTTAAGGCAGTCTCTTTTTTTTAATTGAATACAGAGTGTGATTCTACGAACATATATTTTCTACTAGGAGCCTGGAGAATTGTATAATATGATCGGAACCAGCTCTGGTGATATAATATCTAGGAAATACATAACTAAATAATATATTTTGTAAACCCTTCAAAATAAGTGTTTTTTTTGTATCTTAGGTTAGCTAATACCTTGTTACTATTGTTATTGTATAAAACTAAAACCATTAATATTTTACTATGAGAAAAACTATTTTATTGGGCGCAATATTCGTCAGTTCTTTAGCCTTTACCCAACAAAAATCTCCAGTTTTAGGAGGTGATAGAGATGTTCATGGCTGTATAGGTTCAGCAGGCTATACGTATTCACAGATCAAAAATGATTGTGTGAGGGTTTTTGAACAGAAAATCAAATTAAAGGAAGTGAGCTCAGATAAAAGTTACACTTCTATGACAGCTGTTATTTTCAGTAAAGATATGAAAAGGGCTGAAATTTTCATCCCGGACGGAAACGCAAAAAGCATCATCCTTACCAGAGAAGGAAAAAGCAAAATGTGGAAAAGTGGAAGCTATATTAAAGAAGCTTATGTTTTGGTTCCTTTTAAGAAAAAAGGATATCAGCTTAAAAAAGATAATGTTGTGATTTATCAGTGATCCAATTTTAATACACAAAAGCCACTCGGAAAAGAGTGGCTTTTTTTATGAAACCAGGGTGGATTTTGACTTGTCTGTCAATTAAAAATACTCTTTGATAATTTGAAAAAAATAAATAATAAATATTAAATTACACTTTCAACTAAAAAATGTATATTGCTGTGACCAAATCATAGCGGAATCCGAAAAGCTTATAGAGTAGGAAAGTGTAAAAAATACTATATGAAAAATCTAAAAAAACTTACAAAACAAGAATTGAAAACAGTTCAGGGAGGTATTCCTATGTGCTTGCCAGGCTATTTCTGGTGTTCATTTGTGAAAAAATGCATACCTGTAGGGACAGAGTGTGGACTTGCTCTATAGTAATCACTCTTTGCTTCTGTAAACAAAAGAAAAGCCGTTCGGAAGAACGGTTTTTGCTATTATAAGTGATTTAAATTTAAGCATGTTACTTTAAAAAATGATCTTTAGAAATAGGCTTTAATTTGCTTAAAAATGCAGGATAAAATGACTAACTTTAACTAAAATTTAAAACAGCATCCACAATTTTCATCTCTCACTGAAAATCCTTATTTTTGTACATCTAAAAAGTAAAAGAAAGAATGAATTCCTACAAAAATCCATTGGAAGAGCGCTATTCCAGTGAAGAAATGTTGTTTAATTTCTCACATAATAACAAATTCCGTACCTGGAGAAAGCTTTGGATCGCTTTGGCTGAAATTGAAAAAGACTTAGGTCTTGATATTACAGACGGGCAGATTGCTGAGCTGAAAGCTAATGCTGAAAATATCGATTATGATAAAGCAGCTGAGTATGAAAAAAAATTCCGCCATGATGTAATGGCTCACGTTCATACCTATGGTGATGTGGCGCCTTCAGCAAAAGGAATTATCCATTTGGGAGCTACTTCAGCTTTTGTAGGTGACAATACAGACCTTATTCAGATCCGTGACGGGCTTTTAATCTTAAAGAAAAAGCTGGTTAACGTCATGAAAAACTTAGCTGATTTCTCCATTCAGTATAAAGATCTTCCTACCTTAGGATTTACTCATTTCCAACCAGCTCAGCTGACGACTGTTGGAAAAAGGGCTACACTTTGGTTGCAGAGCTTGGTTCTTGATATTGAAGAACTGGATTTCTTCCTGGAAACACTTCGTTTCAGAGGAGTAAAAGGAACTACAGGAACTGCTGCAAGTTTTTTAGAACTTTTCAATGGTGACTATTCCAAAGTAAAACATTTAGATAAAGAGCTTTCAAAAAGATTCGGTTTTGAAAAAGTATTCGGTGTTTCTGGTCAGACTTACGACAGAAAAATTGATGCTAAAGTAGTCGCTTTATTAGGGAATATTGCTCAGTCTGCTCATAAATTCACCAACGATTTACGTCTTCTTCAAAACCTTAAAGAAATTGAAGAGCCGTTCGAGAAAAACCAGATCGGTTCATCAGCAATGGCTTACAAACGTAATCCAATGAGAAGTGAAAGAATCGGAGCATTGGCAAAATATGTAATGTCTTTGACGACAAGTTCTGCGATGGTAGCTTCTACCCAATGGTTTGAAAGAACACTGGATGATTCTGCCAACAAGAGGCTGACGATTCCTCAGGCATTTCTTGCTGTTGATGCTATTCTATTGATCTGGAATAATATCATGAACGGAATTGTTGTATATCCGAACAGAATCAACAAGCATATTATGGAAGAGCTTCCTTTCATGGCAACGGAATACATTATCATGGAAGAAGTGAAGGCTGGTGGTGACCGTCAGGAAATTCACGAAGTGATCAGAGTTCATTCTATGGAAGCTTCTAAAAAAGTGAAAGAAGAAGGAAAAGAAAATGACCTTATTGAAAGAATCTTAAATGATGATTCTTTAAAATTAGATAAATCAAAATTAAAAGAAGTTTTAGATCCTAAAAACTTTATAGGTTTCGCACCGATCCAGACAGAGGAGTTCATCAGTAATGAAGTTCAGCCGATTCTGGATAGAAATAAAGACCTGATAGGATTGGAGGCTGATCTTAAAGTATAAACATATGCAGTCCTTTTGGGCTGCATTTTTTATTTTATATTCAACATGAAAAAAACTCTTCTACTCATTTCCCTGATACCCATCCTTTCTTTTTCCCAGAAGAAAGAGGTCTTAAAATATTTTATTTCAAAAGATTCTTTGGTTGGAGTTAAAAATCAGAAAGATGAAATTATTGTTCCGGCCCAGTTTAAAATTTTTTCAAACATTGAAAATGGAGAATTAGTTGAAGGGGAGACCATTTATTTTGATGGGTTTAAAACAGGAGAAGCAAAAGAGAAAAATGCATGGGGATATGTCTATGATAAAAAAGGGAATTTCCTTTACAGGCCTTTCTTTTACGACAATGGAGCAGATTATTTTTCCGAAGGTTTAAGAAGATTCGTTAAAAATGGAAAAGTAGGTTTTGCAGACAGAAATGGAAAAGTTGTTATAGAACCAAGTCATGATTTTGCATCGCCTTTCAAGTATGGCTACGCTGCTTTTTGCGACGGCTGTGACTGGGAAAAAAAAGAAGATGAGCACAAAGCAATCGTTGGCGGAACATGGGGAGTAATGGATTTCAAAGGGAAAATTGTAAAGCCCGTTTCAAAATCAGAAAATGCAGTAGAAGTTGGAGGGAAATATTTTCCAAACCCATTTAATTATAATGAAAAAGAGAAGACCATTCTTCAGTTTTTCAATGCACAAAACAAAAAGCTTTCAGAAATCTATTATGTAAATCATTATACAAAACTCTCTGATAATGAAAAGAAATTATTTTTTGAAATTGTAGAGAGACCAAAAGAAAATTTTCCATTCTATCAGGTAAATACGTATGATTATAGAAAAACGGAAGCAGGAATATCGGATTTTAAGTTTATAGTTTCAGAAGACGGTAAAAATATTTTTGCACTTGAATTTGAAAATGAAAAAATTCCTTTTCAGAAATGGCTGAAAGATGAGACAGAAAAGGCCGAACAGTTTCAGAAAGAACATCTCGATAACCCAAATAAATTATAAATGAACGTCATTATAATGAAAAAACTTTCGATTTTTTATTGATTTTTCTGTCTGTGAAAAGTTTTTGAAAACCAGAAAGAGATATACGCCATCATGGATGGCTAATGTGGAAAATTAAAAGAAAAATCAGGGGCTTATTCCATATCGGTCGGAATAGGGAAAGAGAATAAATGTATACAAAACATTTTGGGGAAATAGATAAAGGAAAGGGAAATAAAGCGGATGACAATAATCTGACGTTAAAGTTATAAAATATAAAGAATCATGTATTTGGTTCTGAAAAACTAAAAAGAAAGTAATAAATCTAATATTTAAAATCTGACATCTAATGTCTAATAACAAAAGAATTTTCGTAGAAAAAAGAGGTATTTTCGATGTAGAAAGTCCAAAAATTTTTGATGAAGTAAAAGCGGTTGTGCCGTCAATCAAAAGTGTGAAAGTGTACAATGTGTACGATATTTTCAATTTGAATGATGGTGAATTCGAAAAGGTGGTCAACAGCACTTTCGTAGATCCGGTTACTGATATTTTACATGAAGAAAATCCTGCCGAAGGAATTTATTTTGCCATGGAGTTTTTGCCGGGCCAATATGACCAGCGTGCAGATTCTGCACAACAGTGTATTGCTTTATTGACGGAGAATGAAAAGTCTAAAGTAAGAAGCGGAAAACTGATCCGGTTTGAAGGAGTTTCTGAAGCAGAGCTTGTAAAAATCAAGGATCTTCTGATCAATAAAGTGGAGTCTCAGGAAAAAGATCTTTCTACCTTAAATATTCCTGCAGATGAAATTCCGACAAAAGTTTTGATCCACGAAAATTTCATCAGTTTCGATGATGCTGAGCTTGAAAATTTTTACAATAATCACGGTTTTGCATTAGGATTGGATGACCTGAAATTTATTCAGGAATACTTTAAAACAGAAAAAAGAAATCCTACCGAAACGGAACTGAAAGTTTTAGACACCTATTGGAGTGACCACTGCCGTCATACCACCTTTGAAACAGAATTGTCAGACATCCAGTTTGAAGGAGATTTTAAACATACATTGGAAACCATTTTCAATGACTATATTGAAAAAAGAAAATTCTTAGGCCGTGAGCTGAAGCCGATCTCTTTAATGGATCTGGCAACAGTATGCGGAAGATATTTCCATAAAACAGGTAACCTGGAGAATCTTGTTGTTTCAGACGAGATCAATGCATGTACCATCCAGATCGAAGCTGAGTACGACGGTAAAAAAGAGCCGTGGTATTTATTATTCAAAAACGAAACCCACAATCACCCTACGGAAATTGAACCTTTTGGAGGTGCTTCAACATGTTTGGGAGGTGCTATCAGAGATCCTTTGTCCGGAAGATCATATGTATTCCAGGCGATGAGATTGACTGGTGCTGCCAATGTTTTAGAACCGGTTGATAAAACCTTACCGGGAAAACTTCCTCAGAAAACCATTACAAAACAGGCTGCCAACGGATATTCCTCTTACGGAAACCAGATTGGTCTGGCCACTACAATGGTTTCGGAAATCTATGATGAAGGTTACAAAGCCAAAAGAATGGAAGTAGGCTTCGTTACCGGAGCAGTTCCTATTGATTGGGTGAGACGTGAGAAGCCAGCAAATGGTGATTCCATCATTATTTTAGGAGGTGCAACAGGTCGTGACGGTGTTGGCGGGGCAAGCGGAAGCTCAAAAGAGCAGGACGAAACCTCTATTCATACGATGAGCTCTGAAGTTCAGAAAGGAAATGCCGTTGAAGAACGTAAAATCCAGAGACTGTTCAGAGATCCTGCTGTAACAAAACTCATCAAAAAATCTAATGATTTCGGAGCAGGAGGTGTTTCTGTAGCCATCGGTGAAATTGCAGATTCTTTAGAAGTGAATCTTGATGTTTTACCTTTAAAATATGAAGGATTAAACGGAACTGAGCTTGCTATTTCCGAATCTCAGGAAAGAATGGCGGTTGTAGTTGATCCGAAAGATAAAGAGCAATTTATCAAATTCTGTGAAGATGAAAACATTGTGGCTGTAGAAGTAGCAAAAGTGACGGATTCAGGTAGAATGCAGATGTTCTGGAAAGGCGATAAAATTGTTGATCTTTCAAGAGAATTCTTAGATACCAACGGATGTTCAAAATCACAGGATGTAAAAATTACTCATCTTGAAGAAGTAAAAGAAGAAGAAGCATCTTTTACAAAAGAGAACTTCCTTAAAATATTAAGCGATAAAAATGTAGCTTCCCAGAAAGGATTGCTGGAAATGTTTGATTCATCCATCGGTGCAACTACTGTTGCGATGCCTTTAGGTGGAAAATACCAGCAGACGTTGATGGAAGGGAGTGCTCAGACGCTACCAATCTTAGGAGCAAAAGATATTGAAACTGTTTCCTTCGCAAGCTGGGGATTCGATACCGGAATTTCAAAACAAAATTCATTGCTGGGAGCCTCTTATGCCGTAGTAGAAAGTGTTGCTAAAATTGCTGCCATGGGAGGTGATTACAAAAATATCAGGTTAAGCTTCCAGGAATATTTCGAAAAACTGGGCCAGAATCCAGAGAAATGGGGCAAACCTTTAGCTTCTCTTTTAGGAGCTTATGATGCCCAGATCAATTTAGGTCTTGCGGCAATCGGAGGAAAAGATTCTATGAGCGGTACGTATCAGGATCTGAATGTTCCGCCGACTTTGATTTCATTTGCCTGTGCCAACGGTGAAAAGAAAAATGTAATTTCACCGGAATTCAAACAGGCTGGAAACAAAATATATTTCTTCAACCATATTCCCCAGGAAAACGGACTTCCTCATTATGAAAGCTTAAAAGGAATTTTCGAATTTATTTTTGAAAACATCAAAGCCGGAAAAATTGTTTCGGTAAAAACTGTTAAAGAAGGAGGTGCTGCGGTAGCTTTAGCCAAAATGAGCTTTGGAAACAGGCTTGGAGCAGAAATCAGTATTGACGAAAATGCTTTACTGGCTAAGAATATCGGTAGCCTAATCATCGAAGCAAAAGAAGAGTTGAGTAATGCTTCTCTTCAGCAGATCGGTGAAGTAAAAGACTCAGGTATTTTAATGATAAATGGTATGGAATCTCCTATCCTGGATCTTCTGGCAGCGTATACCGGAACATTCGAAAACCTTTTCCCAACCAAGGAAAAAGAAAAACTGACGGTTGAAATTGATGAGAAATCAAACTCAATCCATCCAAGAAATATTGTCATTAAAAAACACGGAATTGCCAAGCCGAAAGTATTTGCTCCTGTATTTCCGGGAACAAACTGCGAGTACGATACCCTGAATGCATTCCAGAAAGAAGGTGCTGTGATCAGCAGCCTGCCTTTGAAAAATATCAGCCACCAATTGCTGGATGAAAGCATTGATGCATGGGTGGAGGAGATCAGAACATCTCAGATCCTTGCATTCTCAGGTGGTTTCTCAGCAGGTGATGAGCCGGATGGTTCTGCAAAGTTCATTGTAAACGTTCTGAAAAACGAGAAGATGAAAAATGCTGTTCACGAACTATTGGATAGAGACGGGATGATCATCGGTATCTGTAACGGTTTCCAGGCATTGGTTAAATCCGGTCTGTTGCCTTACGGTAGAATCAAAGATCTGGATGAAAACTCTCCGACGCTGGCCCACAATGCCATTAGAAGACATATTTCCCAGATGGTGAATGTAAAGGTGATTAATGACGAAAGCCCTTGGTTAAAAGGAATGAAAGATCAGGTATTCACCATTCCGATCTCTCACGGGGAAGGACGTTTCATGGCTTCCGAAGAAGAAATCAAAAAGCTTTACGAAAACGGACAAATCGCTACCCAATACATTGATCTTGATGGAAATATTGCCCACGGAATGCCTTTCAACCCCAATAACTCATTATTCGGAATTGAAGGAGTTACCAGCCCTTGCGGAAAGATTTACGGAAGAATGGGACACCCTGAGCGTTTTGCAGAAGGCCTCATGAAAAACATACCGACCGCGAATTACCACAATATATTCAAAAACGGAGTAGAATACTTCAAATAAAATAGAAATGACCGCCACTGAATGGCGGTCATTTTTTTATATTTACAAGGATTAAGTTTATAAAAATTAAACAGGGTTGGAGTCAGATAAAAATAAAATAATCACAATCGATGGCAGACACTTTTCAGATCTGCCTGGGTTCTACCATGAGGTTTCTTCAGTGTTGATGAAAGATACGGACTGGAAAGCAGGAACACTGGACGGCTTTGACGACATTCTGTATGGTGGTTTCGGTGTATTTGAAGGCGGAGAAGAAATTGAGATCATATGGAAAGAATCCCAAAAATCAAAAGAAGATCTAGGTCTCGAATCCACCCGGAATTTTTACCAGAACAAGATCAGACAGGGAAAACCATTTAACATACAATTAATGCAGCAAAAACTGGAGGATTTGCTGTCAGGAAAAGGCCAGACCCTGTTTGAAATTTTAGTTGAAATTATAGAATCACACAAAAATATTACACTAATTTTGGAGTGATATTAGACGAATGATAAATAATGAATTGTGTTCAACAGTATTGCTTATATTCCAACAGTACTAACATCTAATTTCTAATATCTAACATCTTTAATATGAAGAAAATGATTTATGGGCTGTTCTTCGGAGACAGCATTACGTATGGAGAATATGACGGAGTATTCGGAGGTTGGGTTGATATTCTTAAAAGATATGCCCTGCAGCAGTTTCATGAAGGAAGCAACGAATTGATTCTTTTTAATCTGGGAATAGGAGGCGAAACAACAGAGGGCTTGTTAAAACGGATGCCTTATGAGCTGGCAGCCAGAAATTCAGCAGAAGGAAATATAGTTTTTATTGGGTACGGAGCCAATGATCTGGCCATAAAGGACGGAGTACCTATGGTAAGTACTGTCCAGTTTAGAAATAATATGATTGAAGCTATTCATCATGCAAAACAGTATACGAATGATATTTATCTGGTAAGCATTCTTCCTGTTTCCCGGAAAATAGATGGAGTGCAGGCTGCAACTGGAAAATTAAGAACAGGTGAGGAAATTCTGGTTTATAATCAGATTCTTAAAGATATCGCGGTTGAAAATACTTTGCATTATATTGATTTTTATACTGCATTTTTAAGAGATAAGGAAATTTTACTTTCCGGAGACGGTGTTCATCCCAATGAAAAAGGCTACGGCGTAATGGCTGAAACCGCCATACCAATTATAGAAAAATATTTATAAGATTAATTTATCTTAACGTAGTGAAATATTAATTTTATTTGTAGTTTTAGGATTACAAATAAAAAAGTATGAAAAATCTGAAAAAACTTAAAAGACAGGAACTGAAAAATGTAAATGGAAAAGGGGTAAACCCACCTTTGATTACTGTCCCTGTTGATGAAAACGGATATTGTAATTATCCTTATGGCTGGTATTGTCCAAAATTTAACGGCTGTATGACCTCCGAATCCTGGGACTTTCACTGCTCTTAAAAACTACAAAGCATTCCTCTTCGGGATGCTTTTTTATTGAAATATATACTTCCAATAAACAATAACTCCCACAATAACGGACCCAATTGTCATCAGAAGAGTGGCTCCGGCAGAAATATCCTTAATAAAACCGATTCTTTTATCAAAATCAGGCTGAACCATATCACATATCTTTTCTATGGCTGTATTGAATATTTCAGCACTTAAAACACCTATTGACACTACAAGAATAAGCATGATATCAATTGATGAAAGCTTAAAATAGCATATCAGAATCAGATTTATCAAGAAAGCAGCAAGTTCAATCCGGAAATTTCTTTCCGTTTTTATCATCAGGAAAATACCCCGGAAAGCATTTAAAAAACTTCTGTGAACAGGCGGTTTTTGCATAGCTTATTTTTAACAAAGATAGGATTTGTAATTTGATACAAGTGAAATATTCAGGATCCATTTTCATACTTATATTCACTCACCAATGAGAAAATAAAGATCAGATTTTGATCAGAATTAATGATTAGAAGTAAATACGGACATTAAAATCATGTCTTAAAACCGCTTAATGATATTTGTTCAAAACTCCTTAAGATTATTTTTTTCATTATAGTTTCTATTTATTATATTTGTAGAAACTTATTTTTAAATCTATGAAATTTATTATTTCAAGTGGTGAACTGCAGAAAGCATTGCAAACTGTAAGTGGCGTAATATCAAGCTCTCAATCGAGACCGATTTTAGAAAACTATCTTTTTGAATTAGACGGAAATAACGTTACCATTACAGCATCTGATGGCGAGACTACTCTTGTTACCTCTCTGGACGTAAAGTCTGATGATTCGGGTAAATTTGCCGTTCCTGCTAAAATTTTTCAAGATTTTATCAAGACGTATGGAGAACAGCCTTTAACGTTCGTTGTAAAGGATAATGCAGAAGGAACCGGAAGCCAGCTTGAGATTTTAGATGAGAAAGACAATTTCGCTGTAGCACTGGATAACGCCGACGATTATCCGGAACTTCCTGAATTTGATGCGGCTCAAAGTGTAGCTATGCCGGCAGGCGTTTTATCTGAAGCATTGACAAACACTCTTTTTGCAACAAGCAATGACTCTCTTCGTCCCGTAATGACCGGAGTATTGTTCCAGTTTGGAGAGAATGAAACCAATTTTGTTTCTACAGATTCCCACAGACTGGTAGTTTATAAAAGAACAGATCTGATGAATGCCGAGCCAATGGAATTCATTATGCCTAAAAAACCTTTGAACATTTTCAAAAATATTCTGGCCAGCTCCAACGAAGACGTTACCATCGACTTCAATGAGAATATGGCTAAATTTACTTTTGGAAAACATATCTGGATCTGTAGATTGATAGATGGTAAATACCCTAATTATACAGCGGTAATTCCGAAAGAAAATCCAAATGTACTGACGATCAACAGAAATCTTCTTCTGGGAGCGATCAAAAGAGCATCAATCATGTCCAATAAATCTACCAACCAGGTAAGATTTAAGCTGTCTGCCAATATTCTTCACCTTCATGCAGAAGATACAGAATATGCAAACAAAGCAGATATGCAGATTCCTTGCGATTATAACGGGGAAGACATCAATATTGGTTTCAGTTCCAAGTTTTTAACGGAAATGCTTACCATTTTAGGTTCTGACGATATCACTATGAAAATGTCTCAGCCAAACAGACCAGGAATCATAGAACCTCTTGACGGTCTTGAAGAAAGTGAAAATATTCTGATGTTATCAATGCCGGTAATCGGGTTGTAATATTTGAAACCAATAAAAATATAAGAGATTGAATTTTTTTCAGTCTCTTTTTTTATTTTAAATGAGTTCTGGTTTTTAAAAGATTAATTTTAGTGAATAACTGCAAATTCTAAAGATAATATCAACAAATTTATCTTTTTTTATAGGAAAACTTGCTCATTCAACAAGAAGAAATTAATAAAAACTATTTGTTTTAAAATGATTCCTAAATTTCTCTATTTCTTAAAAAAACACGACATTTGTACGGGAAAATCGTACAGTACATATTGTGCGAAAATTCAATAATTTTTTTCAAAATATAGCAAATGAAAATATCAAACAACTGGCTGAAAGACTTTATCAAAACGGAATTGAAAACGGAAAGGATTGGAGAATTCCTTACAGATATAGGTCTTGAAGTGGAGGGGATAGAAAAATTTGAGAGTGTAAGAGGCAGTCTGGAAGGTATTGTAGTAGGAAAAGTATTGACCTGCGAAAAGCACCCGAATGCAGATAAACTAAAGAAAACAACAGTTGATGTAGGGAATGGGAAAATATTAAATATCGTTTGTGGCGCTCCTAATGTTGAAGCAGGACAGACGGTTCCTGTAGCTGTTGTCGGAACTAAGATCTATGATAAAACCGGAAAATTTTTTGAGATCAAGGAAGCTAAGATCAGAAGTGAGGTATCTCAGGGGATGATCTGTGCAGAAGATGAACTTGGCCTTAGCGATGATCATGGTGGAATTATGGTTTTGGACGAAACCCAATATGAAGTAGGAAAGAACTTTGCTGACTATTTTGAATTGGCCACTGATGAGGTGATCGAAATTGGTTTAACGCCTAACAGAACAGATGCGATGTCACATTATGGTGTGGCAAGAGATCTTCATGCTTTTCTTTCAACCAACCAACAGAAATCAACATTTGAGAAAGTGAATTCTGAGGTTTTAAATGGCGAAGGTTCACATAACTTCACGTTGGAAGTGGAAAACGCCGAGCTGTGTCCAAGATATATAGGGGCTGTTATTGAAGATGTGAAAATAGCAGAATCTCCTGCCTGGCTAAAAAACAGGCTGAAAGCAATCGGGTTAAACCCGATCAACAATATTGTAGATATTACGAACTATATTCTTCACGGTTACGGACAGCCTCTTCATGCATTTGATGCAGACAAGATTGCTGACAGCAAAGTGAAAGTAGGAACTGTAAAAGAAGGAACAAAATTCACCACTCTGGATGGTGTTGAAAGAACTTTGAATGGTTCTGAAGTGATAATCAAAGACGGGAAAGATAACCCAATGTGTATTGCAGGGGTTTTCGGTGGTGCGAATTCAGGAGTTTCTGATGAAACGAAAACCATCTTCCTGGAAAGTGCTTATTTCAACCCGGTAGCCGTAAGAAAAGGGGCTAAATTTCATGGCTTAAATACAGATGCTTCTTTCAGATTTGAAAGGGGAGTAGATCCTAATATTACCAGAACAGCAATAACTCACGCGATCAAAATGATCCAGGAGATTGCCGGAGGAAAATTGGTTGGGGATCTGTTAGAGGAATATCCAAAGAAGATTGAAGATAATTATGTGATCATCAGATTCTCAAAGATCGAACAGATTTTAGGAACAAAGATCCACAGAGAGAAGGTAAAGGAAATCTTAAAATCTCTCGAGATCCAGGTTTTAAATGAGATCCAGAACGGACTTGAAATCTCTGTACCGGCTTACAGAGCTGATGTGACGAGAGAAATTGACGTAATTGAAGAGATTCTGAGAATTTATGGATACAATAAGATTGATGCCCCACAGAAAATATCTTTTACACCGGTAAAATTAAGTGCTAACGATCAGGACGAGCTGGAAAATAACTGGGCAAGAACACTGCAGGGACTTGGTTTTAACGAAGCTATGAATAACTCACTGACTTCTGTAAAAGATGAAACCGATGCCGTAAAATTGCTGAACCCATTGAGTGGAGACCTTGCGTTCATGAGAAAATCTTTATTGGAAGGGCTTCTTCAGAACGCAGTGTACAACATCAACAGAAAGAATCAGGATATCAAATTCTTTGAATTCGGAAAAATTTACCATAAAAAAGATAAATATGAAGAAAGAAAACAGCTGGCCCTTCTTGTTACAGGAAGAGATGTTGCTGAAAACTGGCTTCAGCCTAAATCTGCAGTAAGTTTCTACAATCTTAAAGCCTACGTAAAAGTATTATTAGAAAAACTGGGTGTTGATTATAAAGAAATTGCTTTAACAGACGAAAGATTTTCCGATTCATTAGCTTATGAAGCCGGAGGAAAAACTTTAGTAAGAATTGGAAAAGTATCTCCCGTTTTATTGAAAGATTTTGATATTGATCAGGAATGTTTCTATGCAGAAATAGAACTTGAGTTGGCTCAGGAATTACGTTCTAAAAATGTTCTTAAGTTTAAGGATATTCCTAAGTTCAATAAAATCAGAAGAGACCTTGCCTTATTGATCGATAAGAATATCAGCTATGAGGATCTTTATCAGACAGCGAAAAAGAACAAATCTCCTTTCATTAAAGGGATTAATTTATTCGATGTGTATGAAGGAAAGAATCTTCCGGAAGGAAAAAAATCTTATGCCATGAGCTTTGAACTTCTTAATGAGGAAAAGACATTGGAAGAGAAGGAAATTTCTGAAGTAATGGATTCTCTGATCAAAGCATTCCAAAAAGAATACAACGCAGAATTAAGATCTTAATTCAGATAAAAAATATATCAAAAAAACGGGCTTTAGCCCGTTTTTTGTTTTGTAATCATTGCAAATTAAATTCTACATAATCTTATAGTATAAGTTTTTAAAGTATAGAAATCTGCTCAATCAACCAGATCTGTGAGAAAAAAATAATTCTAAAATAGAACATTCGAAAGTAATAAAATCCTTCACAAACCGTTTAAATAATATAATTTCCTTAAATTTGACTAAATCAAAAAGAAAAAAATGAAAAATCTTTTTTTAAGTATAGGTGCGGCTGCTATTCTGGCATCGTGCGGTACAATGTCCAGTGCTTCTGCATCTAAAGTAGGAAAAGCACAGCCTTCACTGGCCAATACGAAATGGACATTGGCTGATAACGTAAAAGGTAAGGTTCCGACCCTTAATATCGAAGGCGAAAAGATCAATGGAAATGGGGGATGCAACAACTATTTCGGGACAGCTAAAATAGATCCTTCTACAGGTGATTTTTCTGCCGGACAAATGGGATCTACAAAAATGATGTGCAACAATATGAGCGTTGAGCAGAATTTTATGGATATGGTAGGGAAAGCTAATAAATATGTGATTTCCGGGACTACCTTAGAGCTTTACAAAGACAATTTACTGCTGTTGAAATTCAATAAAGCGGAATAAAATAAAAAGGAACTCAATTTGAGTTCCTTTTTTTATGTTTAGGTAGTTATTATTCTTCCTCTTCTTCGTCGTACTTAGCCAACTCTTCATCACACCATTTAAATGCAGCCTCTACAACTTTTGTAGCTTCGTCTGCCATAGTTTCTTCATCGTCACCTTCCAAATCATCTAGCCACTCAACTTCCTCTTCCTCAACGTTTAAGATAAATCTTGGATATTCTGTGTGAACTACGAATAAATCTTCAGGAAATTCCGAATTGTCTGCTAATAAAAACTTTGGTAATTTCATTTTTTTATATTTTAACTTTAATCAAAGATAATAAAATTATTGATATTTGTTCCTGTTGATTTTAATTTTTTGCAAAACTTTATACCTTGTAAGAGTCGTTCTCCGAAGTGTATCCTCAGGTTTGAAAGTAAGGGTAATATCAGGATTTACTGTACTTAAAAGTTCAGCAACCTGTATTCTTTCCAGACTTTCTTCATTTAAAACAAAAAACTGTATAGGAACTTTATCCAGCTTCTCACTCTTTAAAAAATCTGAGGCCGCTTTTCTGTTTTCAAGATAATTTCCTTTAGACAGCCATGTGAAAGCCAGTCCGGACAGTAAGCTTAGTCCGGTGATTACATAGGTTTTAGTATTGAAGATCCGGAAAAGTCTGTTAAAGTAAATAAGCCATACAGGAATTATAAAAGGTCCTATAATCCTGTAATCGAGAGGGATGACCGAATAAAAATACTGAACAAAATAAGAGCATACAATGCCGGAAATACTGATAATGCTAAAGAAATATTCCGTTTCGGACAGCTTATTTTTTACAAGAAGATAAATTATTAAAAAGATATTCAAAGCCCCAATACCATAAATACCATAATTGATGAAGCTTCCCCGGGGATCTGCAATATGGATGAAAGGATTGAATGAAGTTGTCAATCCCTGTATCAGTTCTTTCAATAGCTTGGAAGTGGGGTGAATTCCCATGATCAGAACCTGCTTGATATAATTTTCATTAAAATAATCAATAAATAAAAGTTTATAAGCTCCCACAAACAGGATTCCAATAATACTGGAAATAATAAATACCAGTGAATACTTTTTTCTCAAAAATATTAAGCCGTAAAGGCCGGTTCCTCCAATGAAGAATAAAGCACTGTATCTGATATTATAAAGAGCAATTAATGAAAGGGAAAGATAAAAAATAGCTTTTCCTTTTTCAAGTTTTCCTGTTATGATCTGCGAGGCAGTATATAAAAATAAAAATACAAAAGGAATAATAAGGGCTTCGCTCATCGTATAAGCAAACAATGAAACAAAGCTGAATAATCCGCATACTGCAATGGCTTCACGTTTATAGAACTTTTTTTTCCAGCAGAAATAAATAATAAAAAGATAAGCAGCAATCCCAAGAGCCTTACTTCCCCAGAACTCATCGAAGCCTAGAAATGTAAACAACCTGATGCCAACAGGATAGCCTACTGGAGTGGTAGTATTGTCAATAGTAGGAAGAACATGCGCAAATCTCATGAAGCGGATAGAATCGGGATTCACTCTTCCTTTTTCATTTAATATAAAACGAAGAATGGTCATCATTACAGTGATGATGACCATTGCTATTTGGATATTTCTTTCCTTTAATTTCATTCAGTTATTTCAAAAACATTTTTGAAACTTTTTCAGCTTTTTTGCTTTCCGTATAATCATAGAAACCTTCTCCTGACTTTACACCCAGTTTTCCGGCCATTACCATGTTTACAAGAAGCGGATTCGGTGCATATTTAGGGTTTTTGAAACCGTCGTACATTACATTAAGAATAGCAAGACAGATATCAAGACCGATAAAATCTGCCAGCTGAAGAGGCCCCATCGGATGTGCCATTCCAAGCTTCATTACCGTATCAATTTCTTCTACACCTGCCACACCGTTGTAAAGCGTTTCAATAGATTCATTGATCATAGGCATCAGAATTCTGTTGGCTACGAAACCAGGGTAGTCATTCACTTCCACAGGGACTTTACCCAGTGTTTTGCTCATTTCATAAATAGCATCAAAAGTTTCCTTGGAAGTAGAATATCCTTTGATGATTTCTACCAGCTTCATAATAGGAACTGGGTTCATGAAATGCATTCCGATTACTTTATCCGCTCTTTTGGTAGCCGCAGCGATTTTTGTGATGGAAATAGAAGAAGTATTGGTAGCCAGGATGCAGTTCGCAGGTGCAAATTCATCCATCTGTCCGAAAATTTTCAGTTTCAGATCCTGATTTTCAGTGGCTGCTTCTACGATAAGGTCTGCGCTGCCTGCCGCTTCTTTAAGTTCAGTAAAAGTGCTGATGTTTCCTAGTGTTTCAGCTTTCTGCTCTTCCGTAAGGTTTCCCTTTGCGATTATTCTGTCAAGGTTAGTTGTAATTGTTTTCAGTCCTCTGTCCAGAGCATCCTGAGATACATCCACCAGATTTACTTTGAATCCGCTTTGTGCAAAAGTATGCGCAATTCCATTTCCCATGGTTCCAGCTCCAATAACTACAATGTTTTTGATCATTTTTTTCTTTTATTTTTTATAGATAGTTAAATTTTTAATATCTGCTAAATCAGAATTATAAACAGTCACTGCCGGATCGAAATCCACTGTACCGTCACTGTTCTGTTTTCTGGTTCTGTTTTGTGAAGTAATAACAGATTGAAGGCCTTTTCTGAAAGCAGTTTTCTGTTTTTTACCCAGTTTGTCTGTTCCGATGTATAAAGTAAATTCACCTTCTCTTCCTAAGCCTCCTTGTTTCAAGATCTCAAAAGCTTTCAGTTGATTGTTTTTCTCAAACTTTTTCAGATAATCCATCACAGGTTTTGTGGAGGGTGTTCCACAGCAGATGCTGCCATAGCTTATGCGTACATAGCTCATACTCTTTTGCGAAAAAAAGAATGCAGAACAGAAAAGAAATGTTGTTAATATTATTTTTTTCATATTCATAGTTTTTCCGGATTAAAGAACAAAAAATTACCGGTTTTTTCAGCTTTAAAAATAAGCTTAATATTTTACTTATTAAAATCGTCCCAGACTGCCTTAGAAATATCAGAAACCAATCTGCAGTTCACGGCATTACTTTCCATGGAATTGCTTACAAATATGGCAATTGCGTAATGTTTTCCGTTCGGAAGGGTGATGATTCCCATATCGTTTTCTGCAATGGTAAGTCCTTCGTTATTTTTCCCGGAAGCTCCCGTTTTATGAGCTACAGGAGTGTTTTTAGGAAGCTGTTCAACAATTTTATTGGTGCCTGTTTTTGTACCGATCATAATCTGCATCAGATAATCTGTGGACTTTTTGGAAAGCAATTTTCCATCATAGAACTTTTTAAGAAGCTGTACAGCAGAATTCGTTGTACTGTAATTCTCATAAAGTGCTTTCCAGTCGTTTTTGTGCATTTCATTTTCATTATACTTAATCTGGAAGCCTTTTACTCCTTTAGAGTCCATAAACTCTTGAACCGTTTTTGTTCCATCAATGAGTTTCAGCAGAACATCACAAAGATTATTGTCACTTAATGCAACGGTATAATCGATTATTTCATTTAAGGAAACATCAATATTTCCATCGGGATGCTTTTCCCGAAACGGAGACCATGTATTTTCCATCAGATCAGATTTACTGATGAATATTTTCTGATCCAAAGACAGTTTTCCTTTATCCACAAGATCTAACACTGCGCAGGCAATATGAAATTTGAAAACACTTAAAGTTGGAAATGGCATATCCCCGTTTTTGCTGTATTTGAAATTATTTTCAAAGCCAAGAACCGAAACTCCAACGGTTGCTTTTTTATCTTTAATAATAGAGTTTATTTTCTGCTCTAAAACAGATTTTTGAGCTACAGCCAGCGACGAGATCAGAAGAAAGAAAAGTCCTATTTTTTTCATATTATAATGATTAAAAGAAAATCCCTTTCAGATACTAAAAGGGATTTGCAATTTAAGATAAATTATTACTCTATTTCAAAATAATTCAGGTTGGAACCGTCGCTTTCAAAATGCAGCCTGATTTTATTTGTTCCTTTCTTCAGAGAGACGTTCTTAACTGAAACTGTTTTCCAGTTTTTATCTCCTCCGGTGGAAGGCAGTGAAACTTTGGCCAGCAGTTTTCCCGAAGCATCTTCCAGTCTGATACCAGCATTATTCTGACCTGCATACCTGATGCTGAAGGTGTAGTTTTTATCAGATTTTACATCAATGGTATATTGAAGCCATTCTCCCGCTTCCGTTTTTCCCACATAATATTTATTGGTCACTTTGTCATGGCACAGATAAATATCCACGCCGTCATTTCTCATCTGCTGTCCGGAATTCCATTCCGATCTTTTCTTCGGATCACTTACCCAAAGGTTGACAAAATCCTTATCCAGATAGGCTGAACCCATTCTTCCCAAATCATAATCCGAAGCAAATATTCTTCCCGGAGCCTGATGGTTTTTAAAGGGTTTTACAGAGTTGTCATTAACCTGTCTGAACATGGCATCTATAACATCATTTTTGATTTCGACATTATTGAATTTATAATTCTCGGCAATCTGCATCAATGCTTTTGTTGCATAGTCTTTAGAAGGTTTTTCGCTGCCGTTTTTCCAGTAATTCAGGAGTTTTTCGTATTCAGGAGTGATTTTGACATTCGTAATTCCTGCAATATTATCGATCTTTTTCATCGGCCAGAATGCATATCCGATGTTGTGTCTGTCCAGAAGCTGAATCAGCTCTGTAAACCATACATTGGAATTTTCTCCGGTTTCCCCAAGCCAGATCGGAATATTATGTTTCTTCCTGAGATCTAGGATAGACTGTATAGTTTCATCATTGTTATAATTCCAATACTTATGAAAGCTGAATGCCATATTGCTGTCCCAAATCGGGATCAGTCCGTTGTAATTATTTCCCCACCCGTTTCCTTCAATAAATATGATATGCTTTTTATCGGTTTCACGAATAGCGGTGGTAATGTCTTTCTGCAGCTTCCAGAGTGGAGCATTCGACATTTCGTCGGTACCGTTCGGGTTTTTTCCGGTGAAATTAATATTTGGTTCATTGATCAGATCATAACCTCCGATCCACGGTTCATCCTTATACCGTTCAGCAAGCTTTTTCCATAAAGCAATCGTTTTCTCTTGGTTTTCAATGCTTTCCCAGAGGGAGGGTTTTGTTTTATCATTATCTGAAATATTAACGTCATTTCCCTGCCCACCAGGTGCTGCATGAAGGTCAAGGATCAGATACATTTTATTGGCAGCACACCATTTCAGAAGATCATCTGTCATTTTAAAGCCTTCTTCCAGCCATGTATTCTGTCCTTTTACCGGTTCTTTTTCAATGGGAAGAGTGTATAGATCATAATGCATCGGAAGCCTTACGGAATTGAATCCCGCTTGAGCAAGAAAATCGATATCCTGTCTGGTGATGCCGTTTTTAAGGTAAGCTTTATAGAAATCTTTCATTCCGTCTTCACCAATTAATTCGGCGATCTTCTCTTTGATCTTGTACTGAGGACCTGCAAAATCGGCTGTTTTCAGCATATATCCTTCCTGAAGCATCCACCCTCCAAGGCCCAAGCCTCGCAACTGGATGTTTTCTCCTTTGTCATTAATTATTTTCTGTCCGTCAGTTTTTAATAATTGTGATGTCCCAAATTGAGACAATAATAAAACGGATAATAGGATGAGTCTTTTCATATTAGATTTATTTATTTTAAATTATAGGAGAGAATTTTAGAATAATAGTTTTAAGAAAGACAAATATATTTAAAAAATCCAGAATAAAAATTAAAATTGTGTCATGAAAAAATTATTTCAGAAAAAAGGAAATAGGAAGGTTTGTTGATGACTTTTTAAATACAACAGGCTGTCATTTTAATGACAGCCTGTTGTAAATATTATGAGATAAAACTTATTTTGAAATCAGTTTTACAATTTCAAGGGCAACCTTTAAAGCTTCCGTTCCGTCTTCCAGGGAAACTTCCACATTTTTACCGTCAGTGATGGCATCTGCAAAAGAATTTAATTCATCAAGAATTGCATTATTAGGCTGGATGTCCGGATATTCAAATAAGATCTGATTCTTTTCTCCATCAGCATTTTCAATGATCATGTCAAAAGGAGTAGGGTTTTCAGGAGCATCTTTCATTCGGATCACCTCTGCTTTCTTTTCCAGGAAGTCTACAGAAATATATGCGTCTTTCTGGAAAAAACGGCTTTTTCTCATCGCTTTCATAGAGATTCTGGAAGTTGTAAGGTTCGCTACGCAGCCATTTTCAAATTCTATTCTGGCGTTTGCAATATCCGGGGTCTTGCTTACCACACAAACACCGCTTGCATGAATATTTTTAACCTTCGATTTGGCCATGCTCAGTAAAATATCCAGATCATGGATCATAAGGTCCAGTACTACAGAAACATCCGTCCCTCTGGGATTGAATTCTGCCAGCCTGTGGATCTCAATAAACATTGGATTTTTAATGTATTCTTTAGTGGCAATAAAAGCGGGATTGTATCTTTCAACATGTCCAACCTGTGCCTTAATACCATTTTCCTGGCACTTATGAAGAATTTCTTCCGCCTGCTCAAGCGTTTGGGTTACCGGTTTTTCAATGAAAAAATGAAGACCTTTTTCAATTGCTTTTAGGGCATAATCATAATGATAGACTGTGGGAGTCACAATATCCAGCATATCGATCTGTTCAAGAAGTTCATCAAAATTTTCAAAATATTTATACCCGAATTCAGCTTCTATTTTTTTTCCGTTTTCAGGATCTTTATCATGGAAACCTACCAGCTCGTACTTATCTGACTGGTTAAGAAGTCGTAAATGGATCTTCCCCAGATGTCCGGCACCTACCAAACCTGCTTTTAACATAGATTTTTTTAATTTTTGTAAAGATAAGAATTTTAGGTATTAAGAAATACCCTGTCGCTTTTAGGTTGATAAGTATGGATAGTTTTTTTACTTTTGCAGGAACTACTACCTGTAACCTAATAACTATTATCTTACTAATGATGCATGATTCGTTTGTACATAAAGGAAAAAGAAAGATTCTGGTCGAATATTTAAGACATAAGATAGGAATCTCGGATGAAAATGTACTTTCGGCTATGAGTAACGTTCCGAGACATCTTTTTATCGAAAGTATTTTTGAGGATTTTGCTTATGAAGACCGCGCTTTTCCGATTTTGTCACATCAGACCATTTCCCATCCCTCAACGGTAGCGGAACAATCCGAACTGCTGCAGGTAAAACCGGGCGAAAAAGTTCTGGAAATCGGAACCGGATGCGGGTATCAGACTGCTGTTCTGATCGCTATGAAAGCCTTGGTCTATACCGTGGAAAGGCAGAAAGATCTTTTTGATTTCTCAAAGAAAAAATTCCGTGAGCTTCATCTGAATCCAAAATTTCAGAGTTTTGGGGATGGTTTTGCCGGGCTTCCTACTTTTGCACCTTTTGATAAGATTATTGTTACCTGTGGAGCTTCGGTTTTGCCCACAGAATTATTAAAACAACTGAATGTAGGCGGAAAAATGGTTATTCCGTTAGGCCCTACCGATGAACAGATCCTGTACAGATTTACAAAAACTGCTCCTACACAATTCGAAAAAGAAGAATTCGGAGCTTATAAATTTGTTCCGATGTTGGGAGATACGAATCATTAACGGAATTTTTATAACTACAAAAGACACAAAGGTTTTAATTTCAATTAAACACTTTAGAGCACTTTAGTTTTAAAAGTTTACCATCTTGATTAGTAAGACTATATCATTAGAAAATCAAAGGTTTTCATAAAACTTAAGTGTGCTTCATATGCGCAAAGTATTTAACTTTAAAATAACTAAAGTGTTTAAAAGACTTTTGTGGTTAAAAAGAAACTTCGGTTTTTTAATAAACTTTAAGACTGCTTCGGAACAGTAATTGGATTCAATTTGTAACCTAATCACTTAAATTTTTATTATTATGGATACGAATAGATTTAAATCTTCACACGATTTCAGTAATATTCAGAAAAACCTACATAATAATCCCGGATATCACGCAGAGAGCTATTCCCAGCAGGTAAAGGATTATATGAATGATATGAAAATTAAGAACCAGGAAGCAACCAAGCAGGGATTTATAGCTCATGCACAGAAATCGGCAAAGGATGTTTGGGAAGAGATTCAGGAAATGGCTTCTCAGGCCTGGGACAAAAGCCAGAACCAATCAGATGAAGACCAATAATTTTTAATATTAAAGTTAAAGAACCTCACTTTTTAACAGGAGTGAGGTTTTTTATTTGAAAATTCTAAGCACAATAAATACAAAATAAAAAATGAAAGTATTTGTAAACAAAAGAATTCCAGAAGTGGGGATCAATATCTTGAAAGAAGCCGGACTGGACGTTTTTATTCCGGAACATGAAAACCTTTCCCATGAAGAATGGTTGATCTACTGCCAGAACCACGATGCCATTTTAAGTGTGGGTGGGGAATTTAAATACGACAAAGATTTTTTTGATCAGTGTCCCAACATAAAAATGATTGCTTTATACTCCGTAGGTTTTGATCATGTGGATATTAAAGAAGCAAACCGCAGGAATATTCCTGTAGGAAATACACCGGATGTCCTCAGTAAAGCCACGTCTGATATCGCTTTTCTGCTGATGCAGTCTGTGGCAAGACGAGCGAGCTATAATTTTCAGAAAGTGAAAGATGGCAACTGGGGAGATTTTGACCCGTTGCATGCTTTGGGGCAGGAATTATACGGGAAAACTTTAGGAATTATGGGGTTGGGAAGAATAGGTTTTGAAATGGCTGAAAAGTCGCATAAAGCTTTTGATATGAAGATCATTTACCACAACCGGAACCGTAATGAAGAAGCAGAAAAAAAACTGAATGCCACTTATGTTTCTTTCGAAGAACTTCTTGAACAGTCGGATGTACTGAGTGTCCACGCCAATTTTACCCCTGAGCAGAAGGATTTCTTTAACAGACCTGTATTTGAAAAAATGAAATCCAATGCCATTTTCATCAATACAGCCAGAGGTGGTTTCCAAAATGAAAAAGATCTGTATGAAGCATTGATTTCAAAACAAATCTGGGGAGCAGGTCTGGATGTGACCAATCCTGAACCCATGTCCAAGGAAAGTCCGCTTTTGGAACTTTCCAATGTCTGTGTACTGCCACACATAGGTTCAGCAACCATAGAAGCAAGAACCGGAATGGCAAAGATGGCCGCTGAAAATATGGTCGCCTTCTCCAAGGGTGAAAAAATTCCTTATTGTGCCAATCCTGAAGTATATTCTAAGAATTCCTGACAGCTTGGACTTATTTTTGATTTGTATACATAAATCCTAAATACAAAATATTATGATACCAGAGAACAATACCAATGAACAGAACAGAAAGTTAGAGGAAATGGATTACAATCCGAATGAGGATATATTTAATCAGGAACCGCATATCCCGCTCGACGGTGACGGAAATCCAATCCTGAATGAAGAAGATGATGATAAAATAGACAAAGGACTTGACATTCCGGGAATCGAAGATGATGACGATATGGAAGAAATAGGATCTGAGGATGAAGAAAATAATTACTGGAGCCGAAGCGATAACGAAGATGACCATGAGGAAGAAAATGATGATGTGTTAACTTAGTTTGTGCTTTGTACAATAAACTGACCTTACTGATTTTCAGTGAGGTTTTGTTATTTTTGGAAGCCACTTGTTTTCCCGGGAATATATTCCCCTCCCTTTGGAGGGGAAACCTTTCTCCAAATTATAAACAAAGGTCGCAGCTTATATTTTATGTCTTTACAAATCATCTGTAAGCATTTTGCCTTATTAGCCATTTTATCATTTCGCCCTTTTCGCCTTTTATTTGCCTATATTTTCTAATTTGAATATCTTTAAAACTTCAAACATTGATTCTAAACATTGAACTTTAAATAGCAATATGACATTTCAAGAACAGATACAACAGGGGATTCCTGATCAGCTGCCTCAGCCTAAACCATACGAGACCAATATCAACCATGCACCGAAGCGTAAAGTGATTTTAGGGGAAGAAGAGAAAAAGCTTGCTCTGAAAAATGCCCTGCGTTATTTCGAGCCTAAGTTTCATGCAGAATTGCTGCCTGAATTCAAAGAAGAACTGGAAAAATACGGCAGGATTTATATGTACCGTTTCCGTCCTGATTATGAGATGAAGGCAAGGGCAATTGAGGAATATCCCGGAAAATCTGAGCAGGCAAAAGCCATTATGCTGATGATCCAGAATAACCTTGATTATGCGGTGGCTCAGCATCCTCATGAGCTGATTACTTACGGAGGAAACGGAGCTGTATTTTCCAACTGGGCTCAGTATCTTTTAACGATGAAATATCTGTCGGAAATGACGGATGAGCAGACTTTAACTATGTACTCAGGGCATCCGATGGGACTTTTCCCTTCGCATAAAGATGCACCGAGAGTGGTAGTCACCAACGGAATGATGATCCCAAACTATTCCAAGCCGGATGACTGGGAGAAATTCAATGCTCTGGGCGTTACGCAGTACGGGCAGATGACGGCAGGAAGCTATATGTATATTGGTCCGCAGGGAATTGTTCACGGAACAACCATCACCGTTCTGAATGCTTTCAGAAAGATTAAAAAAGAACCGAAAGGAGGACTTTTTGTAACCTCAGGATTGGGAGGAATGAGTGGAGCACAGCCTAAAGCAGGAAATATTGCCGGTTGTATCACAGTATGCGCCGAAGTAAATCCGAAAATCACCAGGATCCGCCACGATCAGAAATGGGTAAACGAAATCCATGAAAATCTGGATGCTTTGGTAGAAAGGGTACAGAAAGCTCAGGAAAATAAGGAAACAGTTTCACTGGCCTACCTTGGAAATATTGTTGAGGTTTGGGAGAAATTTGATGAGAAAAATTTGAAAATCGACATAGGATCAGACCAGACATCGCTTCATAATCCTTGGGCAGGCGGATATTATCCGGCTGGACAGAGCTTTGAGGAATCAAACAGGATGATGGCTGAAGAACCTGAACTGTTTAAAGAAAAAGTTCAGGAAACTTTAAGAAGACATGCCACAGCTATTAATAAGCATACCCAGAAAGGAACGTATTTCTTTGATTATGGAAATGCCTTTTTACTGGAAGCTTCAAGAGCAGGAGCGGATGTAATGGCAGAAAATCCTAGTCTTGGAAGAGAATTCAAATATCCGAGCTACGTTCAGGATATTATGGGACCTATGTGCTTTGACTACGGTTTCGGGCCGTTCCGTTGGGTATGTACCAGCGGAAAGGCAGAAGATCTGCAGAAAACAGATGATATTGCATGTGCTGTTTTGGAAGAAATGGTAAAAAATTCTCCCGAAGAAATCCAGCAGCAGATGAAAGACAATATCCAGTGGATCAAAGGGGCGCAGGAAAACAAGCTGGTAGTCGGTTCCCAGGCGAGAATCCTGTATGCAGATGCAGAGGGAAGAATGAAGATCGCCGAAGCTTTCAACAATGCTATTAAGAACGGGGAAATCGGACCTGTGGTTCTGGGAAGAGATCATCATGATGTTTCCGGTACAGATTCGCCTTACAGGGAGACTTCCAACATCTATGACGGTTCAAGGTTTACCGCAGATATGGCCATCCACAATGTGATTGGTGACAGTTTCCGTGGCGCGACTTGGGTGTCTATCCATAACGGCGGCGGAGTAGGCTGGGGCGAAGTCATTAACGGTGGTTTCGGAATGCTGTTGGACGGAAGTGCAGAAGCCGACAGAAGACTGAAATCTATGCTGTTCTGGGACGTGAACAACGGAATTTCCAGAAGAAGCTGGGCCAGAAACGAAGGCGCTGTTTTCGCTATTAAAAGAGCTATGGAAGCAGAACCTAATCTGAAAGTAACGCTGCCGAATTTTGTGGATGAGAGTTTGTTTTAAAAACTTTTTAGATATGGAAAAACCTGCCGTGAGGCAGGTTTTTCTATAAATATCTCAATTTGTATTGTTAGGTTTTACTTGATAATAAATTTTATATTATTTCTAAAACTTTCTCTTTTTCACTCCACAAAATTGGTTCACGTGAAGATTTCTCACGTAGTAGTTCTAATAAACTTTCTGAACGTGACTTTATATATCCATCACAAGAATCATTAATTATGGAAATTTTCTCTGTAACATCTTTGCTTTCAACTGATTTTTCCGATATTTCGAAATTCACAATTGATTTCCTTAATCCACTTTCAAAATATTGAGGTGTAGAACCAGTTACATATGTTAACAAATTTAGTTTACTTCCTTTAAATATAATTGCGTTAAATTTTATGTTTTTAAAATCTGTTAAATATCTATCTAATCTTACATTTTGATTATAATGTTCTTTTAAAAAACTGTTTGCTGCAATTCTGAAGCTTTCTTTTTCTCGCTCATCTTTTTCATCTTTATATTTAAGACAGTAAGCATTAATTACACCTACTAAAAAATTTGACATATCAAAAACAAGAGAAGGTATATTAGAAATATTATCCGTAGACTTATAATAGAAAATGTTTTTTTTTGCATCTTCTGTTTGTTTTACGTCGTAAGTATATATGTATGATTGTTTTATTCTTTCAGCAATTTCTTCCTGTTCCTCACTGAAAGATATTTCGTAATAGTTTTGATCTAGCCAGCCGTAGTCTGAAACAATATATTTACCGCTTTTACTTTTATATATAAATACAGAAATAAATTTAAAATTTATGGTAGAGTAACCTGTAATAATTTCTATGAAATTATTTCTAATTTTTGCACTTGTCAAATTGCAAAAAGAAGATTTTATTAGATTAATTATTTCAGTTTTTTCCATTATTCAAAATTTAGATCATCAAAATTAATCATTCCTTCGTAATCATAATTCAAAGTTGTTTCTTTTAAAATAACTTCTGGAAAATCTTTACTATTTGACTTAGAATTGGTTTCTTGACAAAATAAAGAAACTCCAAAATTTATATCATCAACTATAATTTTAGCAGTTTCTTCATTATTTAGCACATCATTTTTATAAGCAATGGAGATGCCTTCTGCATTAAAAGTATTAAAATGAGGGGTTGTAACCTTTTGATCATTCAAAGGGATGTTTTCATCATAATTTCTATGTGCAGGACCATCTGAATCGAAGCGAAAAAATGGTGTTTTACAAAATTTTTGGCTCCTAAATTTTATGCCATATTTTTTATCCAACTTTTTCTTCTCTACAATAAATTCCAAATCATCAAATTCCAATTCTATTTCGGTTTGCGAATCACCAATTGTCCAATCTTTTTTCGTTTCTTTCTCTACAAGAATAATTTGATCTTTAATTATGGTTTTTCGATATTCAAATAGCTCTTTGAATTTTATAAAATTATCTCTTATTTCAAAAATCGTTTTATTTGCCATAGTCTTAAATTATACATAACATTTGGGTTAATGTAATGTAACAGCTAATTATCAAATATAAAAAAAAATTATCAATGCTCAATTACCGTTTCCCATAATAGGGCCTCCCCAACACCTCCGAAACTCTAAAACACTAGCAAAACAAACCTCCCGACTTCTCCGCTGGTTCCAAACAATATTGTTTGTCGGTTCCGGAGATCTCCGGAAGTCCACTGCAAGTTGTGGGAAACTTATGCAGAGCTCCGAAGATTTATTTCGAGGTTGTTTGTAAGTAAACAACTTTTTATATATTTGTTTTTAATTAACCAAAACACAAACAAATGAAAATTGCACTCACGAAACTGAGTACCAAAGACCTTGCGACTTTAGCTCAGAGAATTATTGCCAATTCCCAAACCGAAAAATATCCTATTATTACCTGAATAGTCCTGGATTGGCAGAGAATATATATAATAAAAAACCCTCCAAAAAGAGGGTTTATATCATTAAGGATTAGGAATTACGGGTTTGCATCCACATAAGCAGTCTTCAAGGCCGGACAACTCATCACATACCCCTATTGCGTCACATCTGTAAATGAATCCAATTTTACATCTTGGGGTACCACTACCTCCATTTACCTGCTTTAACTGTTCTCTCGAAACCTTTTTTAAATTTTTCATAGTAATTGTTTAATTTGTTTGAATTTCAAATATAACAATATTCCCTATGTGAAGATTTATTTTTTTACTTTTTAAGTAAATCTTAACTTTTGCGCCTGATCAAAAAAACTCAGCACACTGCTGAGTTTATTTTTTGAATCATTAAGAGAATTTAAGTAATTAAGGCTGGTTAAGAAAACCTCTTTGATGTTTTGTGAAGCCTACTGCTTACGATTCTTAACACCTTAAACCTTCTTACTGATTCAAAATAGCAGAGTTTAAAGCTTTTATTTCTATAATTTCTGGTATTCTTTCAGAAAATTATACGTGGCATCTTTTAAAGATTTTTTTAGATTGTTCTTTTCGTCTCCGCCACCGCTTTTACGGATTCCCGTGGTTTGTATTTCTTTGTTGTTGCTGATGTTTTTATAGTTCACCACTGTTTTCAGGGTCGCTACAGAAAAACCGAAATGCCAGTTTATTTCTGAAATATCAGTATCGAATACCAGAGCGTCTTTATCCGTGATTTCTTCGGAATTTTCAATGAATTTTAGTTTTACATTGGTCTCATTGGCAAGCTCATTCAAAGATAACTGGAAGGTTTCTTTTACGTTGGGCTGAACCACACCGCCCAGTACAGTTCCATGCATTCCCGTAAAGTTGATCAGGGTCTGGCTTTTAGGATTCAGTTTGAAATAGATAGGTTTTTCTGCATAGAAATTTTTGTTCAAACTGTTATTCGTGTAATTGTGGGATGTTCCGCAAGCTGTTAAAGCAATTGTTGCTGCTAATAGTAAAAGAAATCTGAAAATTTTCATGGTTTGTTTTATAAAATTACTGACCAAATATATATAAAAAAGGAAGATAATTATAAACGGCGGAGACCATAATCAAAGAGTTTCCAACCTTTTTCCAAAACAAAGCATCTTTACTATAAAAGATCCCTATGAAAATTACCATACCAAAGCCATGTCATGAAAACTGGGAAACCATGACTCCTGACGAAAAAGGAAGATTTTGCTCCGTTTGTTCCAAGACAGTCCACGATTTTACCAATTCCTCAGATGAAGAGCTTATCGGCGGCCTTACTTCTGGTGATAAGATTTGTGGAAGATTCAGAGATGATCAGCTGGGGCGGAACCTGAATTTTTCAATTACCGGTAAAATTGCATTAGGCCTATTGGGCGTCAGTGGAATTTTGGCAACAGCAAATGCCCAGGAGGTTAAAAATGAAAACATGAAAAGCGTTGATAAGCTGAGAGGGCTTAATATAAATCAGCAGACAGATGATTCCATATACAGGAATAAAACCATCCGTTTGGGAGCGCCGCTTTCAAAACCGGCAGCAAAGCCTATTATCCTGTTTAATAAGAAGAGGATTTCCCAGGCTGAAATGCAGAAGCTAAACCCAGATAAAATTAAAAGGATTAATATTCTCTCAGGAGAAGGAGCCGTAAAGCTTTATGGAAAGGAAGGCGAAAACGGAGTCATTGTTATTGAAGGTAAAAATTGAGAAGTATTCATTTTAAAATATTTCCTTAAAACTCTTACAGGGTGAGTGATAAATAATAGCTGCGGCAATCGAAGATTGCCGCAGCTATTATATGAATCTAAAAAGAAAGTCTTATTTTTTCACCGCTGCAATAGCGGCTTCATAATTAGGTTCATGTGAAATATCATCCACCTGCTCTTCATAAATGATTTTTCCCGAAGGATCAATAACCACTACAGCTCTGCTTAAAAGGCCTTTCATTACAGAATCTGTGATTTCCACTCCATAGGTTTTTCCAAAATCAGAACGGAAATCTGAAAGCATCACCACATTCTTGATCCCTTCCGCACCGCAGAATCTTTTCTGGGCAAAAGGAAGATCTTTGGAAATACAAAGAACCACCGTATTCGGAATATTCCCTGCATCTTCATTGAAATGATGTACAGAAGCCGAGCAAACCCCTGTATCAACACTTGGGAAAATATTAAGAATAACATATTTTCCTTTATACGAATCCAGAGTCTGATCTTTCATCGTCACATCCGTAAGCGTAAACTTGGGTGCAGCTTTATTCACTGCAGGTAATTTGGAGTACGTGTGCACAGGCTTTCCTCCCATCAGAACAGTATTCTGGGCGAAACTGAATACTGAGAAAAGGAATAATGCGCTGAAAATTAATCTTGATACCATGAATTTTATTTTTAAACAAAATTATTCTTTTTTTAGTACTCGTTCATTAATTTTAATTCAAATACCCGTCAAATAGAGCAAATCTATCGGCAGCCTATTTTTTTTACCAATTGTAACATCTACCTTTATTCTGTAAAAGGCAATTTTACATTCAAATTATCAAAAAAATAAAATTTATGGATTCAGTAAACAAGCTGTCATTGCAGGATATCTTTAAAAGTGAAAATGAAATTCCTGAAGAATATAAAGTTCCCGAGATCCACCAGAAGGTTTACCTTCTGAACGGAGAACTGGTAGAGTGGAAGGGTGAAGTTCAGAATATCTATTCGCCCGTCTGTATTCCTACAGAAAATGGGTTGGAAAGAAAACTTCTGGGGAGTGTTCCTAATATTGGCCCAAAAGAAGCGATGGATGTCCTTGAAGCTTCTGTTAAAGCCTATGATAATGGTCTGGGAGAATGGCCTACCATGTCTGTGGAAGGAAGAATTAAATGTATGCAGAAATTTGTATACCTGATGATCGAACAGCGGGATCTGGTGATTAAATTACTCATGTGGGAGATCGGGAAAACCTTAGCGGATTCAACCAAAGAATTTGACCGTACTGTAGACTACATCAATCAAACCATTGATGCGCTGAAAGACCTGGATAGAGAATCTTCCCGTTTCCAGGAGGCGGAAGGAACCATAGCACAGATAAGAAGAGCTCCGCTAGGGGTGGTTCTGAGCATGGGACCTTTCAATTATCCTTTAAATGAGATTTTCACTACGCTGATTCCGGCTCTCATTATGGGAAATACCATTCTCTTTAAGCTCCCTAAGCATGGGGTTCTTGCTCATTATCCATTATTGAATGCATTTAAAGAAGCTTTCCCGAAAGGAACGGTCAATACCCTTTACGGAAAAGGTTCGGAAATCATTACCCCGATCATGGAAAGCGGAAAAGTAAACGTTCTGGCCTTTATCGGGTCCAGTAAAGTAGCTAACGGACTAAAGAAGCTGCACCCTAAAGTAAATCGCCTCCGCGCCATTCTCAGCCTTGATGCTAAAAATGCAGCTATTGTTACTAAAAATGCCGATCTGAATGTCGCAGTAAGCGAATGTATCCTGGGAGCATTGTCATTCAACGGGCAACGGTGCACGGCACTGAAGCTTATATTTGTGCAAAAAGAAATAGCCGAAGAATTTACCCGGAAATTAAGTGCCGCTGTTTCTGCACTGAAGCCAGGCCTTCCGTGGGAAAAAGACGTAAAAGTGACTCCGCTGCCGGAAGTTAATAAGCCGCCTTACCTTAAAGAATGTATAGAAGATGCGTTGGCAAAAGGTGCGAAAGTTTTAAATGAAAACGGCGGCTTTACTGAGGAATCTTTTGTTTTTCCTGCAGTGGTTTATCCTGTCAGCAGCGATATGAAGTTGTATCATGAAGAACAGTTCGGGCCGGTGATTCCTGTGGTGCCATTTGAAGATATTGAGGAGCCTATAGATTATCAGGTAAATGCCTCTCATGGAATGCAGGTGAGCATTTTCAGTGAAGATCCGCAGGAAGTTTCCAGATTAATTGATCCTTTTGTGAATCTCGTAAGCCGTGTCAACATCAATTGCCAGGCACAGCGTGGGCCGGATGTTTTCCCATTCACAGGAAGAAAAGACAGTGCAGAGGGAACGCTTTCTGTTTTTGATGCGCTCCGCTCATTTTCAATCAGGTCTCTGGTAGCTGCAAAACTGACAGATTCCAATAAAAAATTATTAAATACAATTGTAAGAGAACATGATTCTAACTTTTTAAGCACTGATTACATTTTTTAGACAGTTTTTAATTCTATTTAAATAAAATAATAATCCTCAAGAAATTCTTTATTTTTTGAGGATTTTATATGAGTAGTAAAGTTGATTGAGTAAACTTTGAGTCAGAAATATAATTGTATTAAAAATCTGTAACATTTCTTTGCATTTCAAACTAACTCTATAGAGCCCGGAATCATGAACTCATTAGAGCAGGAATTTTTAAATAAAATTGAAAAACATAAAGGAATCATTTTTAAGATTTCCAAAATGTATATGTCCGAAAAAGATGACCGCGACGATCTTTTCCAGGAAATAACCTACCAAATCTGGAAGGGATATCCGCATTTCAGAGGGCAAAGTGAATTTTCTACGTGGCTGTACAGAATTGCACTTAATACAGCTATTATTTTTCTGAAAACAGAGAAAAAAAGAAGTTTTATTTCTAATGAAGATTTCTCCGGATATAAAATCATTCAGGATGATTATGACGATGAAAAGGAAGAGAAATTAATCCAGATGTATGAAGCAATCCGAAAGCTAAACTCCATCGATAAGGCATTCATTTTTTATTATCTGGAAGATTTTTCGGGAAAAGAAATTGCAGAACAGATGGGTATTTCTGAAGGCAATGCAAGAGTAAGAATGAACCGCGCTAAAAATAAGCTGAAGGATGTTTTAAACTCAAATAAATCATAATTTTTAAATCAATACCAATGAATATAGATGAATTAAAAAATATATGGAATGAAGATACTTCGGAAGACACCCCGAAAATAAGTATTGAACAAAGAAATAAGATTAATCTGCCGCTGGAAAAAGTCCGCAAAAATATGCGTATGGAATTTTGGTTTATGATCGGGGTCTTTATTTTTTCATTTATAGTATGTGCTTTCTGCAGGCCGTTTAAACTCCAGTTTTACATTACAGTTCTTATAGCCTCAATGCTTCTTGTCACCATCTTCTTTTTCAGTAAATTTTTCAGGCTTTATAAGGATATCAGCGATCCGATGCTCAAAACCTATGATTCTTTAAAAGATATGGTTATGCAGTTCAATCTCAATAAGCAGTACTATTTGTCCTATTATCTGAGCTTTGTTCCTTTTATTGTCTGCGAAATGATCATTGTTATAGAATTTATACCGTGGCCTAAACCAATGAGTGAGATGAAAATCGCCGTGATCCTGATAAGCTCTGTTACAGTAGGGCTGTTCGTACTCTTTATCAGTGGGAAATTCTGGTTTTACCGTTATTATGGAAGATACATCGTACATATAGAAGATCTTTTAAAGGAATTAAAAGAATCAAAATAGTTTCGGCGGGCTGAAAGCCCGCCGAAACCTTATAAATTATTTATTTTTTCTGTCTTCTGCAATCTTATTTTTCACCCAGTCCAGCTGCGGATCTTTTTTGTTCATAATATCCTGCATACTTTCCGTGACAGTAACATCTGGAACAACTCCTCTTTTTGTATTTAAAAAATCGATGTTGGGCTGTACCAGCAGGAGCCCGATAGGAAGGTTGATTTTCGAATTAGGAAGCTTCTGATAAGAATAAAATCCGGCTACAGTTCCGTCATTGGCACCACCTGTTTCTTCGCCAACCAGGACCGCCCGTTTATCATATTTCAGCTTTGCTGTAATAATCGACGACGCAGAAAAGCTTCCGCCGTTAATCAGGACAAAAACTTTTCCCTGAAAAGCATCCTTATTAGGTTTTGTAGGCTTAGCTGCTTTCATTTTGTAATACACTTTTCCATCCTTTTTATAAGTGCTGAAAGTCTGTGCAAAAACATAAGTGGGATAGGCAAGACTTTTAA
This sequence comes from Chryseobacterium lathyri, assembly GCF_019970085.1. NCBI lineage: Bacteria > Pseudomonadati > Bacteroidota > Flavobacteriia > Flavobacteriales > Weeksellaceae > Chryseobacterium > Chryseobacterium lathyri. The sequence goes on from NZ_JAHXYG010000003.1 coordinate 430,753, forward strand.
AAGCATACTGGAAAGGAGAGCTTTTCCTGAAATAGTTGGTTTTAAGCGGGGTAATCCTTGAGGTAAGCTGTGATGGCTTGATCAGGACATACGGTTCCGGTGCGAGGTATGAATACAGGTTATTGATCTCGTGAAGGGATCCACCGTAATTATTGCGGACATCTATGATTAAATATTTAGATCCTGCATTTTTTATTTTTGCAAATGTTTCCCTGTAAAACTTATCTGAATAATCACTTGAAAAACTTTTTATCTTTATGTAAGCTGTTGTGCTGTCTTTATCCAGAAATTTAAAATTCCGGTTATAAGAATCAGTGAAGGCTACATAATCATTGACTTTCTTTTCCGGACTTCGCTTTTCCTGTTCCTTATCTTTTTCCAGATCAATTTTGGATTTAGATTCCCGGTAGAGGATATATACTTGTTTTTTGCCGTTGTAAAGGGTTTCTAAATAGGCTTTATCTGCAAAACCGTTTTCTGCCGTATAAAAATTGAAAAAAACATCCTTTAAAAAATAAGGCTGAAAAGTGTCATTATATCCGTCACTGCTAATCAGGGAACGGTATTTCTTTATATATTCGGATACAGGAATATGGTTGATTGATAAAATTTCAGTTCCCGGCTTTATATGGGCTATAGAATCTTTATTTTGAACAATAAACAGACGATTGTCTTTTATATAATATTCGAAACGGCTGAACATTCCCTTTTTATGTTCAAGAGATTTAATTTCCTTTTTAGAAAACTTTTTTCTGGGAATTCTCAATGCCAGATGGCCTTCACGAATATCTGCAATTACAGGCTGGAGTTTAAAATAAAACTGAAGCGAAGTTAGAGGCTGGTTGATCGTTTGTTTAAGACTGTCAAATTTATGGTCAAGATCCTTTTTGGAAATATACCAGTAAAGCTGGGGATGCATCTTTTGGAGCTTTAAGTAGGCATAGTCTATGTCTTCCTTAAGCTCTTCAGGGCTTATGCATGCTGTGTTCTGCTCATTATGCCTTCTGATAGATGTACATGAAGAGAGTGCTGCAGCCAGCAGTATGATCGAATAATTTTTCAACGTACTTTGAATTTTTTTTTCAATCGGCTAAGTTAAAAAGTTTCAAATTATTCTGATTTAAATAAATAATAAAATATTCAGAAAGCTTTATAAATTAAGTTAAAAAAAATACTGAATTTTCTATGCCAGATTAAAAGTCAATACCTTTGCTGCCTATTTTACTGAAGATGATATATTTGATTTTATTGGCTGGACTTTTGGTGGCAGTTTACCTGATGGTAATGAATATGCCTGCTTTTGGTGCAGACCCAAAAGGCAGAAGACTGGAACGTATCAGAAAGTCTGAATTATATAAAAACAGGAAATTCCAGAACATCAGCCATACCCCGCCTATTGCCGAAGGCTACAGTACAATAAAAGTTACCTGCGATTTTATTTTAGGTAAAAAACACCCATTGCTGAAACCTTTGAAAAATATTCCGTCCATTCATACAGATTTAAAAAAGATTCGGAAAGATCAGGATATTTTCATCTGGCTGGGACATTCATCCTATTATCTGCAGACGGATGGTGTTTCTTTTCTCGTAGATCCTGTCCTGAGCTTATATGGTTCCCCGTTTAAATATTTCAATAAAGCTTTTAAAGGCTCGGATATATTCAAACCGGAAGATATTCCCGATCTGGATTACCTGGTGATTACACACGATCATTTTGACCATCTGGATTATCCAACAGTGAAATCAATCAGAGACCGGACAGCAATGGCTATTCTTCCATTAGGAGTGGGGGCACATTTAGAAAGATGGGGCTATCGTGAAGAAAATTTAATTGAAGAGGAATGGGGAACAGAGGTCCTTTTAAAAAACAGTCTGAAAATTACCTTTACCCCGGCAAGGCATTTTTCGGGAAGAAAAATAAAACAGAATAATACGCTGTGGACTTCCTATGTTCTGGAAACTCCCACAAAAAAAATATTCCTGGGCGGTGACAGCGGCTACGATTCCCATTTTAAAACAATTGGCGAACAGTTTGGCCCCTTTGATTATGCTGTTCTTGAGAATGGGCAATATGGCGAAGCCTGGCGGTACATCCACACTCTGCCGGAAGACGTCATTCAGGCGGCTGTTGATCTTAGAGCTGAACATATTATTCCTGTTCACTCCTCAAAATTTGCCCTGGCTCTCCATCCCTGGGATGAACCGCTTCAGAAAATAACAACTTTGGGAAAAGAAAAAGGACTCAGTATACTCACTCCGATGATTGGAGAAGTGGTAGATATGAACCGTTCTCAGCATCAGTTCGGAGAATGGTGGAAAGAATAATCAGGCGTGCCAGATATCCTTATATCTTGCAGGATGGTTTTCAAATTGCTGGCGTACAAAATCACATTCGGGATCTACCAGAAGGTCTTTTTCTTCGGAATAGCGGACTAGTTCGTCAAGAAGCATTTTTGCATATCCGTGGCCTTCACGTTCCTCAATAATTTTAGTGTAATATACAATCAGCAACCTGCCGTCAATTTTTATAGACATATATCCTGCTTTTTCCCCGTCAATTAATAGCTGTAGTTCGTCCTGATATGGCGAGATTTCAAACTTTATATTTTCCATAATAATTAAGATTTGATGAGTTATATTAATGACCTGCTTCATTCAATCCATAAAGCATTTAACAATCTGGCGACATAAAATCCTTCCGGATGTATACTTCCCACTCTTAAAATTACAAATTAAAATAATACGAAACATGAGTTTTCCGAAACTTAACGAATTTTAAGCTATTTTGAAGTTTAAAAGTGGAAAATGGCGGTGAAATAGATTTAAATCGTATTATTTTATAACAGATAATTAATAATCCATTATTCAAAAACATTTCAAAATAAATATTTTTTGTAAAAACAGGTAGATGAATGTAATTTTTTGGTGCAGATTATCAACTAGTTATGTTTTATTTAACAAAAATTGTGAATAGCTGTAGAAAGCTTGGCATTTTAATTGGCTATACTAGAACAGTTTAACTTAACAAATTAAAAGATGAAAAAAATATTAATCGCATTAATGCTTGCAGGCACATTTGGCCTCACATATGCACAATCAGATTATTATAACGATTACAGAAGAAGTATAACAGATGTCAACTGGCAAACAGTAGCTGCAGATCTTTTGCTTTCTGTGGCACAGACCAACCAGCTGAATGCTTTAAATGACAGATACCGTGATTATGATTCCTGGAACAGGGTATACGTAGGTAATCCCGACCGATGGAGAGAAGACAGATATTATGAAATAGAAAGAATACTTGGACGTGAAAAGTATACTAAGTTTAAAACTAAATACTATAAAGGTCAGAACCCTGTAGCAGTTTATAACCGTAACAAAAATAATTACAAGAAATACAAGTCCAAACAATACAAAGAGTATAGAAAGGAATATAAAAAAGAACACAAAAAGGGACATCACTAAGTCTCAAATATCAACTATATATTCAATTTTAAATGGCCGGCATTTGCCGGCCATTTTTATTTTATCAATAATCAGATTATTTTTATTTGTTTGAATTTTATAACTTAGCTATATGGAATCTAAAGAAACAATAAACGGATTTTATCTGCGGAATGCATCTATGGAAAGACAGGATGTTGTGACAGCTCCCGGCGTGGGACATTTCAATGTTTTTTCACGCGAAAATTGTGCACTGATATCACCTTACAGCAGAAGAGACTATTATAAAATTTCACTCATTATAGGAAAAGGAAAGCTTCATTATGCAGACAAATGGATTTATGTAGACCGTCCTGCACTGTTATTCTCCAATCCTGTTGTTCCTTATTCCTGGGAAACGGATGATGAAGACCAAAAAGGCTGGTTCTGCCTTTTTACAGACCAGTTCCTTCAAAACGGGATACGCCTTGGAAACCTTCAGGATTCCCAGCTTTTTAAAATTGGTGGAACCCCTGTTTTCTTTGTGGACGAAGAACAGCAAAAAACCATTTCGGACCTCTTTACCAAGATGATGACAGAGATTGAAACGGAATATATGCATAAATATGATATGCTTCGGGCATGTCTCCATCTTCTGATTCATGAAACGATGAAAATGCAGCCTGCAGAAAGCTTTGAGCCTTATCAGAACGCCTCTCAGAGGGTAGCATCGCTGTTTATGGAGCTATTGGAAAGGCAGTTTCCCATCGACAGCCCCGAAGCATTCCTGAAATTAAAAACACCTAATGACTATGCACAGAATCTTTCTATCCATGTAAATTCTTTAAACCGTGCAGTGAAAGAAATGACCGGAAAAACAACAAGTCAGCAGATCACTTCCAGGATCATTCAGGAAGCCAATGCTTTACTGAAACATACGGACTGGAATATTTCTGAGATTGCCTATGGATTAGGATTTGAAGAACCTGCTTATTTTACCAATTTCTTTAAAAAACAGACCGGTTTAGCTCCCAATGCAGTCAGAACAGAAATTGTTTGAATTTTATAATTCTTAGTTTGAATTCTATAGAGTATCCGGCCAATTCTTGTTCTAATTTTGTTCTATCAATTAAAAATCACAGCAATTATGAAATTCAGACAATTAGGAAACACAGGAGAGCAGTTATCTGCAGTAGGTTTAGGATGTATGGGAATGAGCTTTGCATACGGTCCGGCCGACGAACAGGAAAGCATCAATACTTTACATAGAGCATTGGACTTGGGAGTTAACTTCTGGGATACCGCAGATATGTATGCTGCCGGAGAAAATGAAAAGCTGATCTCTAAAGTTCTGGTTCCAAACAGGGACAAAATCTTTATTGCCACCAAATTCGGTTTCAGGTTTAAAGATGGAAAACCAAGTCACAGCGGGGCTCCCGGAACTTATTTTGACGGTTCACCGGAGTGGATCAGACAGGCTGTCGATCTGAGTCTTCAGAGACTTAAGATCGATACAATTGATCTCTATTATGCCCACAGGGTAGATCCAAATATTCCCATAGAAGAAACAGTTGGCGCAATGGCAGAACTGGTAAAAGAAGGAAAAGTAAAATACCTTGGATTATCAGAAGCCTCTGCTGAGTCCATCAGAAAAGCGAATAAAATTCATCCCATTACAGCATTGCAGTCAGAATATTCTATTTTAACTAAAGATGTAGAGAAAGAAATACTTCCAACCATCAGAGAGCTGGGGATTACCCTGGTGCCTTATTCTCCACTGGCAAGAGGACTTTTTGCCAATATCAATGAAGTGCAGAATTTTGGGGATGAAGATTTTAGAAAAACATTGCCGCGTTACCAGGCAGAATATCTGGAAAATAACAAAAACCTGGCGAGAGAAATTAATGAATTTGCACAGTCTAAAGGCGTAAAAGGAACTCAGCTAGCATTAGCCTGGGTATTGAACCAGGGGGACGATATCATTCCTATTCCGGGCACTAAACGTATTAAGTATCTGGAAGAGAATATTGCTGCCGTGAATATTGATCTTTCTCCTTCTGATCTGGAAACAATAGATTCGCTTCTTAAAAAGTACCCCAACGTAGGCGAAAGGTATACTGAAGGTTCTATGAAATTAGTAAACAATTAAAAAATTATATTCCGGATCCCGAATAGTCAGTAGGAATCCGGAGTATAAAAAACACATATTGATTATGAACAGAAGAGAGCTTTTAAAAAGCGGACTCATGGCCGGAGCATTAAGCTTCGTTCCGTTTACTGATGTTTTTGCCGGTGCCAAAACATTTTCACTGCGTTCTGAAGAAGACCTTGCAGGGTTCAAAAAGGTAAAACTTGGAGAACTGGAGCTGTTCATTCTTACGGACGGATATATTCATGAGAAAAACATCGATACATTTGCTCCGAGAGCGGACATCACTCAATTAAAGGCTCTTCTCAGAGACAATTTCCGTCCGGATGATTATGTTGATATGGCAATGAACCTGATGCTTGTCAAGACCAAAAGCAGGCTTGTTTTACTGGATGCCGGAATGGGGATTTTTGCAGATGAAAGAACGGGATTTATTCTGAAAAGCTTACAGAAAGCCGGATTCTCTCCAAAAGATATCACAGATGTTTTGATTTCTCATGCCCATCCGGATCATATTGGTGGGGTAGTCGACAAACAGAATAACCTGGTTTTCCCCAATGCGGATATTTATATTTCAAAGATCGAGCATGACTTCTGGCTGCAGGCTTCCATCAAAGATTTTAAAAACAGCTTTCTGAAGAACCAACCGGAATTTCTTAACCAGATTATTCCGCCTATCCAGAATATTCTGAAAACAATCCGCCCGAAACTGAAATTTTATGATTTTAAAAAACCTCTGTTTGATCATTTCAGTTTTCAGCTGGCTCCGGGACATACGCCAGGCCTTACCGTCACGACAATTTCATCGGGCAACGAGAAACTCATGTATATTGCAGATCTGATCCATTCCGATGTTATTCTCTTTCCACACCCCGAATGGGGATTTTCAGGGGATACAGACCTGGATATTGCTACAGAATCCCGTAAGAAATTACTTAATCAGCTGGCAGAAACCAAGGCTAAAGCTTTTGCTTATCATCTTCCATGGCCGGGCCTTGGCTTTACAAGGAAAAAAGATGCTGCCTATGAATGGATTCCGGAAAGTTTTATGAATTAACGGTTTGCTAACGGATACACCTTAAATTTTCTACGACATAGTTTCAATAATAAATCCTCTCATTTCCGGGAGGATTTATTATTAAAATCCCCAATCAAAGGAATACAATCGTAGAAAATGAAAAATAATATTACCTGATTGGGGGAAACATAAATAGAATTTTTAAATAGGATCAGATCATAAAAATTGATCGTCTGAATTTTTTTTGCAAAGGTGATTATATTTTTACTGAATTAGAAACAGAACATGTAAGGGATTCAGAATTTCGAACCTCCAATTAAACACTTCAAGCCCGGCTGCTGCTACGCTTTTCCAAAAATAAGTTCAGAAGAATACAGCTTCCTGAACATGATATACGTTACAGAAAGAATCGTAAATGCGATCACTGCATCTATAGTGGCAGCGAAGCCCAGTACTGCAATTTTTGAGAAGAAGGCGAAGATGATATCAAAAAACATTCCTGCAAACACCCATTCTTTTAATCGTAATAAACGGTTGGGAAGAAGAAGTACCAGAATTCCGGATAATTTAAAAACACCTAAAATGTAAATAAAGTGAGGAGGATAACCAAGCTGTTGGGTAATGTCCCATACCACTGGATTTTTAGTAAGTTCAAAGAAGCCACTCGCTCCGAACCATAATGACATAAAAATGATTCCTGACCAATAGATTATTTTTGTTGTTTTTGTTTTCATTGTTTTTATTATTTAAAGTTTTGTTGAATTTTTTATATGCTATTCCTCTAAATGTTATTGAATGACAGTTTTAGAGGCTCCGTACATTTTTCCTGTCTTTGAGTTCTGAATAAATCCAATGACCTCCCAATTGTCCTTGGTGAAATTGTCCGGGAGTTTAAAATCTTCAGTTCCTTCCGGATGATCTTTCAATGAGATTTGTTTCTGCTTATGCACAATCTGCCAGTGCTGCAAATGGTGACCCTCATTTTCACCTCCTGCTACCTGAGTAGATGATTTCTTTTCCACTAAGCTGATAAACAGCTGATTTTGAGGATCAGTTTCAGCCGTTTTATAACTGATGGTGATTGTTTTTTGTGAAGCTACAGCTGAAAGGCTTACAGGATCGGTTTTAGAACTGAGAATAACATTCTGAATGGCATTTTCTATGGCATTTCTGTCAGAACCTACCAATTCTGTTTTCCCATTGATCACCAATTGTGGAGTATAGGTTTGTGATCTGAGCAGACTGCTGTACATCTGCTGCCGCCGGGAGTTTTCAGCACTGCTGAATCTGTCTTTCCACCCGAGCCGGTTCCAGTAATCTACATGGTAGGAGAGGATGTAAACCGGTTGGTCTTTGTACTCTTTTTCAATCTGTCCCATCAGTTCATCTGCGGGTGGGCAGCTTGAGCAACCTTCTGAAGTGAACAGTTCCAGAACAGCAAAACCATTGTCAGGAGAAACAGCAGTTTTTCTTGTGTTTATCCTGTCTTTCTGCATAAATGCAGATGCTGCAAATATTAAAGCCGTGAAGGCACTTATGATGGTTAGATTTTTTAGAATCATGTCTTTAATTTTGATTCAAAAGTAGGAACCTCGTAAGCGCAAAAGAATATAAAAAAGGGTTAGCCGGACAAATTGAAAGGTGAACCCGGAAAATATAAAGGTTGAAAATTTATATATTAACGGTCTTCCAGCCAGGAGAAGAAACTGTGCGTTTTATCTTTGTTGATCAACAGTTTTTCAGGAGTTTCAATAACAAGCTTAACCAGAATTTTCCGCTGGAAATAATGTTCCATCTCCTTGACAGCCTTAAAACTCACCAGGTACTGTCTGTTGATCCTGAAAAACTGTTTCCCGGAAACCTGTTCTGCAACCTGGCCAAGTGGCTGTGAAAGCTGAAATTGCTCCTTATCAAAAGTAACCAGATGCGTGATTTCATTGTGGATATAAAAATAAGCGATACTTTCTGTAGGGATCGTGGTATATTTCTGATTTTTAAAGACTAAAAAACTGGTTTTTCCGTCAGGCTGGCTGATCTTTTGCAAAAGAGATTCGATATCAGGAAGCTCATTTTTACGGAAGAATTTTCTTAGTTCATCCACTTTTTTCAGCGCTTCGGAAATATCATCTCGCGAAAAAGGCTTCAGAATATAATCGATTCCCTTGCTTTTGAATGCATCCAGCATATACTGATCAAAAGCTGTACAGAAAATGATAGGGCAAGTGATATCTATTGCTTTGAAAATCTCGAACGACAGCCCGTCCGAAAGCTGGATATCCATAAAAATAAGATCCGGCATTATTTCTTTTGATAAAGCTTCAACACTGGTTTCAATACTGTCATAAACGCCCATGATTTTGGACTCGGGTCTTAAATCTAAAATAAGGTTTTGAAGAGACTTTGCTGCTCTGAATTCGTCTTCAATGATGATGATATTCATGGATTAAAGGTAGTTTTATTTGAAAAATTTTTTCGTCTGAATACATTTCTATTTCCTGTTCCAACAGATGCCTGAACCGCATTTTAATATTGTCAAGGCCTACGCCAAGGGATTCTTCCGTGGCAATTTTTCGCTGGACAGGGTTTTCTATAATGATCCTGTCTTCAGAACTGTAAATTCTGATATGCAGGGGCTTACTGCGGGATACAATATTGTGCTTGATACAGTTTTCTACCAGAAGCTGAATGGTAAAAGGTGGAATAAGTGTTTTAAGATCTTCACTTTTGAGTTCGTTGGTAAATGTAATTCCTTCGCCGAAACGGGCTTTTTGAAGAAAAAGATAAGCATCAATAATCTTCATTTCTTCCTGAACTGAAATGAGGTCTAGTTTTCTGCTTTCAAGTGTAAATCTGTAAAAGTCAGAAAGTTTGATAATGAAATCAGCCGTTTCAGAATCGTTGGTTTCCGCCATCGATTTTAAAGTATTCAGGCTGTTGAAAAGAAAATGGGGATTCACCTGTTGTTTTAATAATTCGTATTGGGCCCCCAGATTATCACTTTTTACCTTTTCCAGTTCCAGCTGTACCTGCTGTCCTGCATAATTATTCTGAAGTAATGTCAGGAACATATAACAAACGAGGTTGATCAGGATTCCCCGGACTTCTATCATCAGCATAACCGGACCGAAATTGATGTGAGATAAAATGAGCTGCTGGATCCAGGCCAGCCCGAACATAATCACCATTCCGAATGCCAGAGCAGTTAATAATCTTGAATATGAGATATCCTGTTTCCGCTTTCCTGCACTGCGGTTAAGCAAATAAATGTTGAGGTACCACATGATCACGGAAAATGCGGCTGTTATTGCTGAATTTACAGTGGCCTCTTTCCAGTTGAATTCATGGGAGGCCAGTTGAGGTACAGAAGATAAAATACCCAGAAAAAGAGAGCTTATCCAGATGATGGCCTGTGAAATTTTTATTTTTTGCTGTTGCATGGGAACAGTGGTTTTGAGAAGTGAAATTAGGTTTTTTATTTGTAAAAAGAATGGTATTGGTGATGAATAGTGAAAAGGTGAATCGTCAATTGTAAATTTGCTTTGCCGGTGAATTTTTCCTGTAAATTGACTATTGACTCTGCGTAGCAAAATGGATCATTCACAAAAAACACTCAGAAACTGAAAATCAGTTCTGAGTGTTTTTTAAGGTCTTTTTACAGGTTTATAGCTCATGATATACTGTATTCTTTCTTCTTTATTTTTATTGATGTTAATGTTTTGATTTTCTGAAGAGTTTTTTATCTGATAGGAAACATTTCCGTTATGATCAGTCTGAATGGTTTCTATACTTAGTAGTTCACCTGTAATGGTTCCCCCTATGTATTGTGGATTATCATGATATTTCCACGTGACTAATTTTATAACAGTGCCATTCTGAAGTTGATTATTTTCACCTGACAGAGAGATTAAGGCTTCCCGGTTTCCATACAAAGCAGATGAAGTTTCTTTTTTTGTATTGAGTGATGTGGAAATAAATTTTAAATCTCCCGGATCGAAAACAAGACGTTTTAGATCTTTGTCCGGTTCATCAATTTTACAGGCAGTGAATAAGGCACAGACTGACAGGATCATAAACAGTATTTTTTTCATTATTTCTCAAGGTTTTTAATTAATCTTTCTGTGTTGACTTTCATTGGGACATCAAATAAATAGCCGGTTTTTTCGGCTAACTGACGGTGGCAGGCGATACAGGATTCTTTCGCGAAAGAGGCTGTTTTTCCTGTGGGATGAAGATCGTTTCCTGAAAATTTGGCAAATCCCCAACCTTCTGTATCTGTATATTTTTTAGAATCTTTGACCATAAACTGAGCATTGATAAACTCTCCGGCTCTCACTTCTCCGTCTGCAAAATTTTCCTGCTTCCAAACTGACTTTACAACGATGCTTCCATCCGGCCACGGATGAAAATTCTCTGTTTCAATGGCTTTTACTGCAATATCATTTCCGTAAATGACCCGAATGGATTTGTCAAAAAGAGTACTCATGCTGATCACTTTCCAGTTTTTAAACTCGTCTGTATATCGGATCCCATTGAGGGAAACCGGAAATTTTGCCGGATCAGGGCTGTGATTAGTCTGAATGTTTTGATGAAGATCTTTTTCTTGTTTTACAGGAGACAGTCCGGATAAGGAAAGGGTGTATTTCTTAACCGTTTCAATATCTTTTTTCGTGATTTTGGCTGTTGGATGGAGCAGTGTATATTCATGAAGGGGCATTTTTCCACTTTGCATCATATTCAAAATAGCATACATCTTTCCCTGATGTTCAGCCGGCGAATAATTCCACTCTGAAAAGTTTAAAACTTCTCTGGCTCTTTCTATATCTTTGTTTACCGCCCAGGAAATCGGAGCAATTTTGTCGTACCAGCTTAAATTCTGCTGATTGGAATGGCAATTAAAACAAGAGTTTTCTAAAATGGCAAGAACTTCGCGCGGAGCCTCAATCTTTTTAGAAACGGGCTGTCCTTCTAAAGGCTGATTGGAAAACTGCAATCCTGCAAAGATTCCTAAAACTGCTAGAAATATGATGGCAATAGGTTTTACATTCCTTTTTTTATGTACTGAGTCCATAATGATTTATTTTTATGGCTCAAAAGTATACGCTTAAAAAAAGAATCGAAATATAAAGCTGGGTGAACCGGACAAATCAAAAGGTGAAAATGGAATTTTTAAGGGTAAAAAGAAAGCTGGATGATGGAAGCTGAAAGTTTATGATACTAACTCCCAGCCTCCTTACTTCCAACTACAGCACCATTCCTCCGTCAATAATAATTTCCGTACCTGTTATAAAGCTTGCCAAATTATTGTCTGATAAATACAGTACGGCTTTTGCAATATCTTCCACAGCTCCCATTTTTTTCAAAGGAATTTGATCAATCAGCCATTCATCTAGTCCTTCCAATGTCTTTTTATCCAGACCTGCTTTGGTCATGATGTTTGTTTTCGTAGGTCCCGGGCTTACCATATTGACACGAATCTTTCTTGGTGCTAGTTCTGCAGCAGCTGTTTTTGCAATTGAATTTAAAGCTGCTTTACTTGCCTGGTAAACCGAACTGTTGGGTTTGTAAGTGGATGCGACAACCGATGATAAAAAAACAACCGAAGCACCGGTATTTAATAAAGGAATGAATTTGCTTAATGTGAAATAAGCTCCCCGAAAATTGATATCCATTACCTGGTCGAAATTCTCTGAGCTCATATTTTCAATTGAGCCTAATGTTCCTGTAATTCCTGCATTAATAAACAAGATGTCAACTTTTTCAAACTGACTGTCGATTTTTGATTTTAAAGATTCAATATCTTCTAATTTTCCCTGATCTGCTACAAACGGGATGGCTCCCAATTCTTCAGCTGCTTTTTCAATAGCCTCTTTTCTTCTTCCGGTAATAATCACTGTTGCACCTTCTGCTATTAATTCCTTTGCAGTTGCATAGCCAATTCCACTGTTTCCTCCGGTCACAATAGCTAGTTTGTTCTTAAATGTATTCATTTCTAAAATTTTTTGACAAAGTTATTTCAAATTGATATACTTTTGTAATCAGTATCACAGAGTATATCAGTATCATTAATGATATCATTTAACTTTGCATTTATGGAAAGAGACCAAACCGAAGAACTAAGAGCCCTGCAGGATACCCTCTATTTTATTGGAGGAAAATGGAGAATTCCTGTGATCAACTCAATCTGTAACGGACACAGACGTTTTCGCGAGATCGAACGTAGTATACCGGGAATTACCACAAGAATGCTTTCAAAAGAGTTAAAAGACATGGAGCTGAATAAATTGGTCAAACGAAATGTTTACCCTGATACTCCGGTTTTAATAGAATATGAACCTACAGAATACTGCAGAACATTTGGAAAAATCATTGCAGAAATGATCAATTGGGGAAGAGAGCACAGGAGGGTGATTGTGGAGGATAAAATTTAAAAAATTGATATTCAGTCTAAAAAAATTAATACTATCTGTATTGAAAAGTGTTTAAAATAAAAAAAGCTCCTTATAGAAAGGAGCTTTTATTTATATCAATTCAGAAATTAAATTCCGTCAATAATTTCATTTAAAACAGTGCTTGGTCTCATGGCTGCATACGTTTTGTAGGTATCCGTTTTGTAGTAACCGTCAATATTCTGAGGTTTACCCTGAGCGCTGATTAATTCTTCGTTAATAACAGCTTCACTTTCCTGCAATGCTGCTGCAACCGGAGCGAAATGAGCTGCCAATTCAGCGTCTGCTGTCTGGTTAGCTAAAGCTTCTGCCCAGTACATTGCTAAATAGAAGTGAGAGCCTCTGTTGTCGATCTGGCCTACTTTTCTTGCAGGAGATTTATCGGTAGCTAAGAATTTAGCATTAGCTTCATCCAGTGCATCAGCTAAAACCTGAGATTTTGTATTTCCCTGTGTCTGAGCCAAATGTTCTAAAGAAGCCTGAAGTGCAAGGAATTCCCCTAGAGAATCCCATCTCAGATAACCTTCTTCCAGGAACTGCTCGATGTGTTTTGGAGCTGAACCTCCGGCACCTGTTTCAAATAAACCTCCTCCGTTCATCAATGGAACGATAGAAAGCATTTTAGCAGAAGTTCCTAATTCAAGGATAGGGAAAAGATCCGTTAAATAATCTCTCAATACGTTTCCTGAAACAGAGATGGTATCTTTTCCTTCTCTTGCTCTTTTCAGCGTTTCAGTCATGGCATCTTTTACATCAAGAATTCTGATGTCAAGACCTGCCGTATCGTGATCTTTAAGGTATTTTTCTACTTTTTTGATAATCTCTCTGTCATGTGCTCTTCCTTTGTCTAACCAGAAAATAGCAGGTGTATCGGATAATCTTGATCTGTTTACTGCCAGTTTTACCCAGTCCTGGATGGGAGAATCTTTAGTCTGACACATTCTGAAGATATCTCCTTTTTCCACTTTCTGAGAAAGAAGAACGTTTCCGGCTTCATCCTGAACCTCGATAGTTCCGTCTGCTGTTGCCTGGAAAGTTTTGTCGTGAGAACCATATTCTTCAGCTTTCTGAGCCATTAAACCTACGTTTGGAACAGAACCCATAGTCGTAGGATCCAGTTTTCCGTGAGCTTTCATATCATCAATAACAGACTGATAGAAACCTGCGTAAGAACGGTCCGGAATAATACAAACTGTATCTTCTTCGTTTCCGTCCTTGTTCCACATTTTACCGCCTCCTCTTACCAAAGCAGCCATAGATGCGTCAACAATGATGTCAGAAGGAACATGGAAGTTGGTAATACCTTTATCGGAATTTACCATAGCGACTCTTGGTCCGTTAGCTAAAGCAGCTTCAATATCAGCTTTGATTTCAGCTTCCTGAGCATTGCCTTTAATTTTTTCGAAAAGATCGGCAAGACCGTTATTTGGGTTAACATCTAAAGACTTGAATGTCTCTGCATATTTAGTGAAAACATCTTTGAAATAAGTTTCTACGATAGCCCCGAAAATAATAGGATCAGAGATCTTCATCATCGTCGCTTTCAGGTGAGCAGAAAGAAGTACGTTTTTGTTTTTAGCCTCATCAATCGCTTTTTGAACAAATGCTTTCAAAGAGTTTAAATTCATTACAGAAGAATCAATTACTTCTCCGGCCTGAAGACCTGCGAAATCTTTTAATAAAGTTTCAGCACCATCATTACCTTTGAACGTAATTTTGAATTTTGTAGCGTTTTCTACAGTGGTTGAAGTTTCAGTTCCGTAGAAATCTCCTCCCTCCATGTGAGCAACATCAGTTTTGCTGTCAGAAGCCCAGTCACCCATTCTGTGAGGGTTGGCTTTTGCATAGTTTTTAACAGCTTTTGGAGCACGTCTGTCAGAATTTCCTTCTCTTAGCACAGGGTTTACGGCACTTCCTAAAACTTTGGCATATTTGGCTTTAATGGCTTTTTCTTCGTCATTTTTAGGCTCTGCAGGATAATTGGGAACTGCGAAACCTTTAGACTGTAATTCAGCAATAGCCTCATCAAGCTGAGGAGCTGAAGCTGAAATATTAGGTAATTTGATAATGTTTGCATCCGGTTGAGTTGCCAATTGACCTAATTCAGCCAATGCATCACCGATTTTCTGGTCATCTTTCAAAAACTCAGGGAAGTTGGCCAAAATTCTTCCAGCCAAAGAAATATCCGGAACTGCAATTTCAATGTTTGCCGATTTTGTAAAAGCTTTTACAATAGGTAAAAACGAGTGGGTTGCCAACATTGGAGCCTCATCCGTAAGAGTGTAATAGATTTTTGATTTGTCTGACATTATACTTGTGTATTTATTATTTGATTTTTAAGAATCACAAATTTACTAAATATGATTGTTTTATGAAGGTATTTTAAATAAAAAAAGAGGCTTACGCCTCTTAAATTTATATTTGTGTAATTTTATAAATTCTGGCAAATTTATATTTACTTGCTAATCAAGAAAAATATTTTCACGTAAATTTATTTTTCTTGATATTTTAATGCTATTTTGCAGTAGAAATTCCACCTTTAATTGGTGAAGAAAAATTTACTGTGCCATTCCAATTTCCAGTACCTCCTGTTGGACTAATATAATATCCCTTAGCTTCGGTATCTGAATAAACGACAATCACCTCTCCAGATGTAAAAGCTCCTTTGATTGGAGAGGAAAAATTTGCTATACCATTCCAAGTCCCTGTTCCTCCATTTGGACTCACATAGTATCCTTTTGCTTCATTATCAGAATAGACTACAGTTATGAAATTTGATGAAATTGCTCCTTTGATCGGAGAAGAGAAACTAGCTGTACCATTCCAGTTTCCAGTACCTCCCGCTGGACTTACGTAAAAACTTTTGGCCTCGTTTTCCGAATAAATAATATTAAAATAATTTGATGAAATGGCGCCTATGATTGGAGAAGAAAAAGTAGCTGTTCCATTCCAAATCCCTGTTCCTCCATTTGGGCTTACATAATAGCCTTTTGCTTCATTGTCAGAATACACTACAACAGTATAATTAGAGGCTGTTGATCCTATGATTGGAGAAGAAAAGGTAGCTATACCGTTCCAATTTCCAGTACCTCCTGTTGGACTTACATAATATCCTTTTGCTTCATTGTCAGAATATACTACGACAATTCCTTTTCCGTTATTATTTCTATTTGAAGATATAACTGTATTATTTACATTTTGCTGTGTTTGAACACTGCCCGCAACCAAAGCATAAGGAACACTCATCAGCTGATTCACTCCAACATTGGTATAATTACTTCCTCCTGCAGGATCCATTTCTACCTTTACAAATTTCGAATTTGTTCCCCAGTTGATCCCTGCAAAAGTTCCTGTTGTAGCAGTTCCCTGACCGATATTTAAATTAACCAAACCTTTCGCATTGGTTGTTTTGTTATGGGTTTCCGTATATAAAACATTTCCAGTTGCGCTATTTTCTAAAATACTGATTTTCAAAGCAACGTTTCCATTCGCAATTGGAGCTCCGGTTGCATTAAAAGCAATAGTCTGATAGCTGAAAGCCTGCGGAACCTGTGCACTTAAAAGTGTAGCAGCAAATAATCCAAGTGCAGCGTAAAGTTTTTTCATGTTTGATAGTTTTTAAGGTTTTTTAATGATTTTAATAGGTTTAAGATCTGGATTTTTAAAAGAGATCATGTAAATTCCGGAATTAAGGCTTCGAAGATCCAGTTTCCCGCTGTCAATTTTCGTTTTTAAAACAAGTCTTCCCGAAGCGTCATAGATTTCTGCATCTTCAATTTTTGAATTTGATTTTAAAGTCACATAAACAAAGTCAGCGGTTGGGTTGGGATAGATCTTAACATTGTCTTTTTCAAGTTCTTTAACGCCCAAAACCTGTAATACAGATTGATAGAACATTCCCATAGTTCCTGAATTAGCCTGGTTAGGATCAGTAGGAATTACATAGATTTCCCCTACGGAATGCGTGAAATTGGTGTCAGAAACTGCCCCGGAATTGATGTTGCCGATCACAGACTGAGCGAAGCCAAAAACCGGCACTCCGAAGAGCAGGAAAGTAATTTTTTTTCGCATAGTTATTTTTTTTGGATTGTGAATATAATTAAAATTTGTTTCAAGTAAATTATCTGCAACAAATAAGTTTTTTTATTTTCACTTTAAGAATTATTTAACCTTTATTTGACTCAGAAGACTTTCTATTTTAAGTAAATTTGAAAAACTAAAAAAATAAAATTATGTCAACGATTACCCTTAAAGGAAACGAAGTAAATACAATAGGAACCCTTCCATCAGTAGGAACCACCGTAAGAGATTTTGCGTTGGTGGATTCCGGTCTGAACGTGAAACTTCTTTCAGATTTTGATGGAAAAAAGAAAGTATTCAATATCTTCCCGAGTATTGATACAGGGATTTGTGCCGCATCTGCAAGAAAATTCAATGAAGAAGCTTCAAAACTTGATAATACGGTAGTGATTAATGTTTCCAAAGATCTTCCTTTTGCATTGGGAAGATTCTGTGCAGCTGAAGGCTTAAACAATGTAGAAACACTTTCAGATTTCAGAAGCAGTTTTGGAGATGATTATGAAGTAACTATTACAGATTCACCTATGAAAGGACTGCTGAGCCGCGCCGTAATTGTTACAGACGAAAACAACAAGGTTGTCTATACAGAGCAGGTTCCGGAAATTACGACCGAACCTAATTACAGCGCAGCAATTGATGCATTGAAGTAATTATAATAGTAAGATTGTATAAAGCCTTGTGGAAAACCCGTTCACAAGGCTTTTTTTGACTCTGGAGAATAAATAAACGAGTTACAACAACTCTAACCCATGGTTGAATAATTGAGCTTCGAGTTATCTTATTAACCGCATTAAAAAATTAATACCATGAAAATAATTAAATTTAACAGGAGAGTTTATTACTTACGCTTTTCAACGCTTCTGCTTTTACTTTTCTTTATTGCCTGCAGCGGGCAGGAGAAAAAGAAGACAGAATTCCGTTCAGAAACCAGTACACCCAAAAAATTTCAAAACAAGAAATATGAAAATTATGATCTGATTGGTAATGTTAAAACGACCCAATGGGAAATTTTCAACTATGATACTTCAGGAAATACGAATACATATTATTATAAGGGATATACTGACCAGATTGATTTAAATTTCAATAAAGAAGGAGAACCCTTTTTGGTGAAACTTGTAAGTAAATCTATAAAAGCCTATCAGCAGCCCCGTGATAATAAAATAGAAAATATAGTATATGAGAAAGAACCCGTAATCCTTTTAACATCTTCATCTATTGAGGACATAAGTATTGACTATCTGGCTTATTCATCAAAGGTAGATCCCGGGACCAATAAGCTTATTGCTGAAAATAAATATATTAAATATTACTATAATAAATATGGTGACTTGCAGGACTATATCATTACTGCCGGAAAAGATGAAGCCCCGAGATATTTTAAATTTGCATATAAATATGATGAAAAAGGCAACTGGGTAGAGCGTATCTTATCTGAAGAGTTTTATGATTCTGAAACTCCAGATGATAAAGAAATTATACAGAAAATTGTAAGAACAATCACTTATTATTAACAGTAATCTATATTGTAAACTCTTAATTTGTATAAAATGGTAAAGAGAATTGTAGCCAATATAAAAACAGATCATTTAGCTGATACAGATCGCTTTTATAAAGATATTTTGGGTCTCGAAATCCTGATGGATCATGGCTGGATCAAGACTTTCGGAAACCATGAAGAAGCGCAGGTTCAGGTAAGTTTTGCCACCCAGGGCGGAAATGATACGGAGGTTCCGCTACTTTCGATGGAAGTTGATCATGTAGATGAACTCTACGAAAAAATGCAGCAGGCCGGTTTTGAAATCACTTACGGGATCACCAATGAAGATTGGGGAGTACGAAGGTTTTTTGTAAAAGATCCGTTTGGAAATTTAATCAATATACTCTCGCATCAATAGCTTGTTTGTCAGCAGAAATTATCATTTTCACTATAGAATTTTTATTATGAAAGCAACACGGATTATTCCTATTCTCAGAATCTTCGACTATCAAAAAGCCGTAGAGTTTTATGTAGACTGGTTGGGGTTTAAAATAGTATGGGAACATTATTTTGAAGAAAATGCCCCTGTTTACATGGAAGTGGAAAAAGGAGATATAGTTTTTCACTTAAGTGAACATCACGGAGACGGAACACCCGGAAGCCGGGTATTTATTTGGGGGCAGGAAGTTGCGGAATACCATAAAGAGCTCCTGGATAAGAAGTATAAATACAATCGTCCCGGATTGGAGAAAACATTTTATGGAGCAGTTTCATTTACTGTAGACGACCCTTTTGGAAATAAAATAATCTTCAATGAAGAATTTGACGAAAAGAAGCATCAGAATCTGGAATTCTTTTCAATACACTAATAAATTTATCAATAGGGACGGGCTTCAGCCCGTTCTAAAAAAATAATCTTCCTGTGGCTTTAGCCAAAAACTTAATCAAACAGATGATCCTAATCATCAAAAGATAATAATACGATAACTACCTTTGTAGAATGAAACGTTCAGGAACAGCAGATCTGCCCTTACACTACGGAAAAGTACCGCCGTGGCTGTATGAGCGTATGTCTGTGCTCGGGCTTTCCATGATTGAAGTGATCCTGATGGATTACGGAAAAGATGAGGTTCTCCGTAGGCTTGCAGATCCGTTCTGGTTCCAGAGTTTTGGGGCTGTGATGGGCATGGACTGGCATTCCTCAGGGATTACAACTTCTGTCATGGGCGCTTTGAAACGGTCCATTAATCCCAATTCAAAATCACTGGGACTTTATATCTGCGGTGGAAAGGGTAAATTCTCACGAGAAACTCCGTCAGAGCTCCTTCAGATTGCTGATAAAACAGGCCTGAATGGCCATGAGCTTGTAAGAGCCAGTAAACTTTCTGCAAAAGTAGACAATACGGCCATTCAGGATGGTTACCAGCTTTATCTCCATAATTTTATTTTGGCAGACAACGGAAGCTGGAGTGTAGTGCAGCAGGGAATGCATGAAACTGATGGTACTGCAAGGCGGTACCACTGGCATTCAGGAAATATCAAATCATTTATAGAAGAGCCGCACACAGGAATCAATGGTATCTCACGAGGAAGAATCCTCAATCTTACAGATGCTCATGCCTCAGAAAACCGCCAGGGAATTCTGGATATTTCCCAGACTGATTCTATTGATGTAATGAAAGATTTTTCAAGATTAATTCTTCCGGCTCATCATGATGTGCAGGCTTCAGATGTTGATTTAAAACGCCTTGGAGCTCTTTTGTATGTGACCCGTGAGCAGCAGCCTCAGAATTTTGAAGACCTTTTAATGCTGGAAGGAGTAGGACCCAGAACTATGCAGTCTTTAGCATTAGTGAGTGAAGTTATTCACGGTGCACCTTCAAGATTTGCCGATCCGGCGAGGTTTTCTTTTGCTCATGGCGGAAAAGACGGACATCCTTTCCCGGTTCCTACCAAAACTTATGACGAAAGCATCAGTATTCTCAGAAAAGGAATTGAAAAATCAAAACTTGGAAATTCCGACAAGCTGAATACTTTAAACAAACTGCATCAGATTGTTGCAGCCACTGAAAAAGATTTTACTCCCGATTTTGATATCCAGCAGGTGATAGAGGAAGAAAGACAGAATTCATGGCGCTTTGGAGGGAAAACAGTATTCGGGGACGCACAACCACCTAAAAACCCAAAACCGATCCAGCTTTCTTTGTTCTAATATTAAAGGTTAGTAGAGGTAATTAAAAAACTGTTTAATTATTTAGAAAGAATAAAAACAATTGATAACAATACAGTAAAATGGGGTTCTTTTTGTGCATTCCATCAATTTGTTTAATTTTTTATATTCAGGATTCAATTAAAAATTATATTTTTAAAGCTTTAAAAAAGCAATAACTCTATGATCAGCAAAGCCTTAGAGATCTGTTACGATTTCCCGTTTTTTCTTCAGGAAGAGCTTGACGAAATATTCCAGGCTCATGAAAAAGTTTCGTTCCAGAAAGGAGATAGTATTCTTGAAGAAGGAAAGACGGCTAATGAATATTATATCCTGGAAAAAGGCTTAGCTCGTTCCTATGTGAACGACTTTAGCGGGAATGAAGTAACCACACATTTTTTTGCTGATAACGAGATCATTATTGAGGTATTGTCGATTTTTCAGAGAATTCCAACCCAGGAAAATATCATTTGTATTACAGACTGTGAATGCTGGAAATTTGATTATGAGACATTTCAGGAGCTTTTCCATAAAATCCCCAATCTCAGAGAATGGGGAAGAGCATGGATGTCAAAAGAGCTTTTTGTCTATAAACAGCGCTCTGTAGAAATGTTTACTCTTTCCGCTACCAGGCGTTATCTTAATCTTTTGGAGCAGAAACCCCAGGTGGTACAGTTTGCTCCTCTCAAACAAATTGCATCCTATCTGGGCGTAACAGACACTTCCTTAAGCCGTATCCGCAAAGAAATTGTATCCCATTCGAAGAAAAATTAAATCTTGTCTTATGGCAAGTTGATTTTCATCAAGGCTTGGTAATTTTGGTTAAAAGATTAACACAAAAAATTACTATTATGAAAGCCAATCAAATTTATGTCAACCTTCCGGTAAAAGATGTACAGAAAACAAAAGAATTCTGGACCAGGCTCGGATTTGCGATTAATGAGCAATTTTCAGATGACAAAGCAGTCTGCGTAGTGATGAAGGAAGATAACATTTACGTCATGTTCCTGACAGAGGAATACTTCCAGACTTTTTCCGAAAGACCGGTTCCGAAAGGCGATACAACACAGGTTCTTGTTGCTATTGCTCTGGACAGCCGTGAAGAAGTTGATCAGGTAGTGAATACAGCCCTGGAAAATGGAGCTTCGCAGCACGAAGAACCCCAGGATTACGGATGGATGTATCAAAACTCTTTTTGGGACTTAAATGGTCATGGCTGGAACATAACGTTTGCCGATGTTTCCCAGATGCCAACTGAATAAAGATCAAAGATTATTCACAATAAAATCTTGCTGCTATGGAAACAAAATCAAACGACATTGAAATAGTGAAAGTCCAGGTATTCAGCAATTACAAAGTCATTTCAATGAATACCGAAGGCATTACCCATGAAGAAGCTATGATCTTCCCAAATGGTGAAGCCAACTGCCTGAACTGGGTTCTGGGGCATTTAATTTACATAAGGAATGCATTTCTGAATACCCTTGGAGAAGAATCTGTCTGGGACAACAATAAATTTTCCTGCTATAACAGGGGAGAGATACCGCTCGAAAGAAAAGATGAGCTAGTAGGTTTTGAAGAATTAAAATCCTATCTGCAAAAATCCCAGGACAAGCTTGAAGCAAAACTCATCAGTATTGAAAAGTTTAATCCTGAAACAATTAATGATATTGCTATCTTTTGTCTTCACGAAATTTATCATAGTGGACAGTTGGGATATCTCAGAAGAATCTTAGGAAAACCCGGTGCTGTAAAATAGCCACGCTTAGAATTTTAAAAAAACTGTAGAAGAACTCTATATTCCTTACAAAAGACACCAATCACTAAAAATTAAAGAATGGACGCACCAAAATCAAAAAAAATGGAGCTCGTTATTCCGGCTTACAGAATGCACTCTCAAAACTTTCTCAATGTTTTGGAAGGCATTTCGGAAGAAGATGCTTTGAAAAGAATTGAAGGAAAAACCAACCATATCGGCTGGATGGCAGGAAACTTTGTCAATATGCGCTATGGCCTGGGTTGGGTTTTAGGACTCAGAGACGAAGATCCTCACAGCGATCTTTTCTTTCAGGGAAAGGCTCTGGATGAACATTACAACTATCCGAGCTTGGATGAACTGGAGAAAAATTTTCACGATATTTCGCCAAAAGTATACCAGAAGCTTTGGGAAGTTACGGATGAAGAGCTGGATGAAATCTTTGAGATCGGGATGAATATTCCTTTTATCCGTGAAACCAAACTCAATTTCGTAGGAATGTGTATCGGCCGTGAAGACTATTTATGTGGGCAGATAGGTCTTATGAGAAAAATTCTGGATTATCCGGGCATGAAATACGAGGTAGATGAAAATCTAAAGTATTAATCAATGGAACCTAAAGAAAAAGGCTATAAACAGGTCAACGGAATCCGTATGTACTACGAGATTTATGGTTCCGGAAAACCTTTGGTACTCATTCATGGCGGAGGATCTTCCATTCTGTTTGATTTTAAAGAAATAATTTCCAGGCTTGAAACCCAGTTTCAGCTCATAGGTATTGATCTGCAGAATCACGGAATGACCGATCATCGCGACATTCCCGAAACCTTTGAACAGGATGCCCATGATGTAGCAGCTCTTTTAAAGGAACTTCATATCGGAAAAGCTTCATTCTGGGGGTTCAGCAACGGTGGAAGCACGGTGATGCAGATTGCGCATCTTTATCCTGAAATAACCGAAAAGATCATTATTGCATCTGCATTCTACAAAAGAGGCGGTATGATGGACGGTTTTTTCGAAAGCATGGCAGGAGCTACTCTCGAATCTATGCCGGAACCTCTTAAGATTAATTTCCTTAACCTGAATCCTGATTTTTCAAAACTAGAAAACCTGTTTGAGAAAGACAGCAAAAGGATGCAGACTTTTGAGGATTGGGATGAGAAAGTCCTGACATCTATAAAAGCTCCTGCCTTATTCATAAGTGGAGACAAAGATGTGATGAAACCTGAACATGTAGTGGAAATGTGGCGTCTGGTCCCCGAATCCGAACTGATGATCCTTCCGGCAGGCCACGGATCCTACATGATGGCAGATTTCGAAGGAAACACAGATTCCAATCTTATAAACTTTACAGTAAGTGAAGTAACAAAATTTTTAAATCATTAAGGCTATATGATGATAGCTCTTAATATTCTTAAAAGCTTAATCAAACTTAATGGTTTAACTTAAAACTTAATTTAATTAACAATAACATTTAAAAATCAGAAATCATGGCTAAATTAAATCCGTACTTAAATTTTGACGGGAAAGCAGAAGAAGCTTTCAACTTTTACAAATCTGTTTTCGGAGGAGAATTCCGTGGAGAGGTTTTCAAAATGGGCAATGCCCCGGGAACCGAAAACTTATCAGACGAAGAAAAAAACAGGGTGATGCATATTGCGTTGCCTATCGGAGATGACCTTCTTATGGCTTCGGATATTGTTCCAAGCTTCGGGCAGAGCCTTAACGTAGGAAATAATAATTATGTATCCATTTTCCCGGAATCCAAAGAAGAAGCTGACAGACTGTTCAAAGGCCTTTCTGAAGGTGGAAATATAGAAATGCCGATTGAAGACCAGTTTTGGGGAGACTATTTCGGTAGTTTCCAGGATAAATATGGAGTTCATTGGATGGTGAACTATAATGAAGAATCTGCAAAATAGTCTTATATTTAACTAAATTTATTGAGGGCAGTTCAAACCCGGACTGCCTTTTTATTTAATTAAAAAAAATAAAACAATGGATCCTATTAAGATAGATATCACAATTTTAGCCCCGGTAGAAAAAGTCTGGAATTATTTTAATGCCCCACAACATATTACGAAATGGAATTTTGCCGATGAATCCTGGCAGTGTCCCAGTTCCGAAAACGACTTAAGAGTAGGAGGGAAATTTAAAACCAGAATGGAAGCAAAAGACAAAAGTTTCGGTTTTGAGTTTGAAGGAATCTATGATGAAGTGGTTACGAATTCCACGATTAAATATCATTTGGAAGACGGCCGGAAAGTTGAGATTATTTTTGATAAGATAGACGAAAATACTACAAAAGTTACCGAAATTTTTGACCCCGAAAAACAGAATTCTGTGGAAATGCAGCGGAATGGCTGGTATGCTATTCTCAATAATTTTCACAAGTATGTTGAAAATCACTAAAACACTTAATTTCAGTCATGATAAATCTGGTCATAATGGCAAAATGTTTAAGCTCCATTTGTGCTGTTAATCATGTTGTTAAAAATAATAATTTCCTGTCTGGCATTATTGCAGTACCGGCAAGAAGAGCTTTGGAAAGAGAAAAAATCGATTCTCTCGAAAAACTTTCGGGCTATTCTGAAGAAGAGATCATGAACCTTCATGGTTTCGGAAGAAATGCTATGGAAAGACTGAAAAACCATATGGAAGAACATCAGATTTCTTTCAGGAACTGATTATTAAAAAAATACCGGATCTTTCATTGCAGCCTTTGCCAGCGATGATCAATAAACTATATTTTCACTCCTAAATTTAATAGTATGAATAACGATATTTTTCCATGTCTCTGGTTCGACGCAGAATCAAAGGAAGCAGCAGAATTTTATTGTGAAGTATTTAACGGAAAAATCACCGCTGATACTCCCGTAGTCATGAACATTGATCTCTTTGGGCAGAAATTGATGCTGCTGAACGGTGGGCCTCATTTTAAAAAGAATCCTTCAGTTTCCTTCATGGTAATTTGTAAAACAGAAAACGAAGTACAGCAATATTGGGACAAACTTGTAGAAGAAGGAATTGCTCTCATGGCACTCGATTCCTATTCCTGGAGTAAGAAATACGGCTGGGTGCAGGACAAATACGGCGTTACCTGGCAGCTGTTTTTAGGAGATAAGCCAGAAGATCAGAAAATTATCCCTACGCTGATGTTTATCCATCAAAATAACGGAAAGGCAAGAGAAGCAATGGAGTTTTACACCAAAACATTCCCCAATTCGAGCATTGGAAATATCCTGAAATATGGTGATGGTGGAGAAGGACATCCTATATCCGAACCGGCAGAAAATGTACAGCATGCCCATTTTATTATTGACGGTTACAGCTTCTTCTGTATGGATAATTCTTATGACCATCAGTTTGATTTTAATGAAGGAATTTCTATTGTAATCATGACGGATGATCAGGAACAGACAGACTATCTATGGAATACCCTTATTTCAGATGGCGGAAGAGAAAGCATGTGCGGGTGGTTGAAAGACAGATATGGCCTCAGCTGGCAGATTGTTCCGAAAAAGCTCATTCAGCTGATGAACGACTCCGATCAGTCAAAATCACAAAAAGTAGTACAGGCCATGATGAAGATGCAGAAGATTGTTATAAAAGACCTGGAAGAGGCTTATAATTCGTAAAAGAAACGACGGATTTCTCTGTTTCTCCATTTGAATTTCAGCTTTCGGCTTGCCGTTTGATGTGGTTTTACAAAAAGATTTGCTTATGAAAACACAGAACAGATCACAATCTAAATCAAAAGTTCCCAAAGAAGGAATCTTTCCGGAGATCATCCGGAATGATTACCGGGGAAGCCGTAAACTTCAAGGAAAAAAAGCTGTTATTTCAGGCGGAGATAGTGGGATAGGACAGGCTGTAGCCGTTCATTTTGCAAGAGAGGGAGCAGACGTCGCAATTATTTATAAAGAAAGCGATGACGATGCCAAAGAAACAAGAAAGCTTGTTGAAAAAGAAGGACAGCAATGCATCCTTATCAAGGGAGATCTTACCAAAAAAGCTTTCAGAACAAAATGCGTGGAAAAGATAAAAAAGGACTGGAAGGATCTGGATATCCTCGTTAATAATGCAGGAATTCATACCTCAAAAAACAGTCTTGAAAAAATCTCCGATGAGCAGATCCAGGAAACTTTTAATACCAATATCATCTCCATGATTTCTTTTACAAGAGATTTTCTACCGTTAATTGGTGAAGGAGGTCGTATTATTTGTACTACGTCGGTTACAGCATACAGGGGTAGTGATCATCTGATTGATTATGCGGCTACAAAAGGAGCTATTTTATCTTTTATACGTTCCCTTTCAACCAATCTTGCTGAAAAAAAAATCTTAGTCAACGGAATTGCTCCCGGGCCAATATGGACACCTCTTGTAAAAGAAACCTTTGATGATCTGTCAACATTTGGAAAAGATACACCTCTGAAACGGGCAGGACAGCCATCAGAAGTAGCTCCGGCTTACGTTTTTCTTGCCTCCAAAGATGCAGATTATATTACAGGAGAAGTCATCCATATCAATGGCGGTGATTTTGTGGGAGGCTGATTGAAAATAGAAACAAGAAGTTAGAAGTTAGAAGTTAGAAAAACGCGACATCTACGATCTAAAATCTAATGTTTAAAAAACTAACTTCTAATTTCTAACCATCTAACATCTAATAAAAAAACAATGCAGAAATTATTTTTTGAGATTCAAATCGATGCGCCCCCTGAAAAAGTTTGGGACGTGCTTTGGAGTGATATGACATACAGGCAATGGACAACAGCATTTACAGAAGGTTCTTTCTATATGGGAACCTTTGAAGAAGGAAGTATTATTAAATTTTTTGATCCGGATAATAACGGAATGTTCAGCCGGGTTGAAAAAAATATACCCAATAAAGAAATGAAATTTCTGCACCTTGGAGAAATTTATGGCGGTGTGGAAACTGAACAGGATTGGGGTGAAGCCACAGAAGGCTATATTTTAGAAGAAACCCCAACAGGGACAATACTGAAAATTGAAATTCAGACACCCGGGGAATTTAAAAGTTTTTTTGAAGAAAAATTTCCAAATGCTTTGGGAATTGTGAAAAATCTTTCAGAAAATCAATTGTAATATCAACCACAAAAATATAAAATATGGAAACCTTATCCTACGAAATTATAATCGACGCTCCATCACAGAAAGTCTGGGACGTTCTTTGGAATCCGGATACTTATACCGAATGGACAAAATTTTTCGGTTCCGGATCCAAAATGAAATCTGACTGGAAAGTAGGCGGAAAAACCTACTTCGTGAATGCAGAAGGTGCAGGAATGGTATCAACCATTGATAGCCTGGATGAGCCTAACCAGATTGTTTTTAAACATCTGGGAATGGTAGATAAAGAAGGAAATGAAGACACCCAAAGCAAAGAAGTAATGGAGTGGAGCGGCTGTTTTGAAAAATACATTCTTATTGATCTGGAAGGGAAAACAAAGCTTCATGTTGAAGTACAGGTTGAAAAAGAATGGAAAGACGATATGGACAAAGGATTCACGCAGGGGCTGGAAGTTGTAAAAAATCTTGCTGAAAACAAATAATTTGTTCCTGGTATAAAAAGAAAAACCACATAGTTTTCATCTATGTGGTTTTATTCATGCATGACGGTACAGTATTGTAAAATTTCTTCTATCTTTTAGTACAGTAAATAAAATAAAAAAACATGAAATTATTAACGATCCTTTTCGCAACATTTATTCTTGCTTTGGTAGGAACTTATATATTTCAGGGAAAGCCGGATTTTTTATTCTCCGGGAATCTGGGTATGGCTGTATTTATTCTCTTCACAGGATTTTCGCATTTTAAATTCCAGAAAGGAATGGCTATGATGATTCCCGATTTTGTTCCCGGTAAAATGTTTTGGGTGTATTTTACAGGAGTCCTTGAAATTGCTGCGGGAATTGGTCTGATGATTCCTTCAATAAGAGAAATAACGGCTATACTGCTGATTATCTTTTATATTTTGGTTTTTATCGCTAATATCAATTCTTCAAGAAAAAAAATCAATATTTTCAAAGCGGACTATACCGGGCCGGGCATGAAATACCTTTACACCCAAAGAATCCCAATGCAGCTTATCCTGATTGCTTGGACCTGGTATTTTGGAATTTACCTACATTAGAAGCGAACTATTATTGTTTTTAAATCTTTTTTCATAAAATTTCGTAATGTATGTAACATTTTGCGGGTAATACTGTCATATTATATATAAGATTTTTATTAATTTAAGATCTGGCTAGGCAATTTAACATCCAAAATATGAATTATGAATATTAATACTAAAATTTTTGGTGCGGCTCAAGTCGTACTGTCAGCAATTATGATTAATGCACAGACCTCAACGGCAAAACTGCCGGGCGATCCTACGCTTCCATCCACTAAAGCAAATCTTGAGAAACTGATTTCTTATGATAAGGGAAACTTCAAATATAAAGTAGAAGATTACTTTGCAAGACCCAGTGCTTCACAGTTTAAAATATCTCCGGATGGACAGTATCTCTCTTATAAAGAAAAAGATAAAGACAAGAAGAACCATGTCTATGTAAAAGAATTGAAAACAGGCAAAATCACTAAAGCGATTGTTGAAAAAGATGACCTTATCAAGAGCTATGGCTGGCTGGATAAAAAACGCCTTTTCTTTACCCAGGATAAAGGAGGGAATGAAAATATCCATCTTTACGCAGCAGATATTGACGGAAAAAACCTTAAAGACCTGACTCCTTTCGATGGGATTACGCTGGGAACTGTTAAGCTGATAAAGGATACGGAATTTGTTGTAGTGACTATGAATAAAAACAACAAACAGATCTTTGAACCCTATAAGATCAATTTCAACACGGGAGAAATGACCCAGCTGTATGAAAATAAAGATGTAAACAGTCCTATCGATGATTATATTTTTGACAAAGACGGGAACCTCAGAGGATATACCGTCCTTGAAAATGGGCTAACGACCAAGACTTACTATAAAGATTTGCAGACTGGGAAATTTAACCTGCTTAAATCCACAGACTGGAAGGATACTTTCAGTATCATAGGACTTAATGATAATTCCAAAAATAAGGATGAAGCTTATGTTGTGACCAATCTGGACAGTGATAAGTCCAGGATTGTACTGTATGACCTTAAGAAGAATGCAGTGATCAGAGAAGTATATTCCAATCCTGTCTTTGATGTAAGCTCCATAAGCGTTGCCGGCAAAAACAGGAATTATGAACTCGATTACGTAAGCTATGACGGGATCAAAAGTGAAACCGTTCCGGTAAGCCAGTTTTATAAAGAAATTGATGCTAAGCTGAAATCTGAATTTAAAGACAAACAGTTTTCTATCGTTTCTTCAGATGATAATAATGATAAACTTTTGGTATATGTAGGAAGCGACAAATTCTATGGAGCCTATTACGAATACGATACAAAAAGTAAAAAGATAAATCTTCTTTATAACCTGATGCCCCAGCTGAAAGAAGAAGATATGGCAGAAATGAGGCCTATCGAATTCAAAAGCAGGGACGGATTAACGATTCGTGGATATATAACCCTTCCAAAAGCTGCTCTTGAAGGTAAAAAAGTGCCTCTAATTGTCAATCCTCACGGCGGTCCGCAGGGAATCCGTGATGAATGGGGATTCAACCCGGAAACACAGCTCTTTGCCAGCAGAGGGTATGCAACGCTCCAGGTGAACTTTAGAATTTCCGGAGGCTACGGAAAAGAATTTCAGAAAGCAGGATACAAGCAGATCGGAAGAAAGGCAATGGATGATGTGGAGGATGGAGTGAAGTATGTCATTGAGCAGGGTTGGGTAGATAAAGATAAGATTGCGATCTATGGAGGAAGTCATGGTGGTTATGCTACGCTGATGGGGCTTATCAAAACTCCGGACCTGTATGCCTGTGGTGTGGATTACGTAGGAGTATCCAATATTTTTACCTTCTTCGACTCCTTCCCGGAATACTGGAAGCCTTACAAAGAAATGGTAAAACAGATCTGGTATGATCTTGATAATCCTGAAGAAGCAAAAATTGCCAAAGAAGTTTCTCCGGTTTTCCAGATCGATAAAATTAAAAAACCTTTATTTGTGGTACAGGGGGCCAATGACCCAAGAGTCAACATCAATGAGTCTGACCAAATTGTAAAAGCAATGCGTGCAAAAGGCTTTGAAGTTCCATACCTGGTAAAATATGATGAAGGGCACGGATTTGGAAAAGAACCAAACAGACTGGAGCTTTATAAATATATGCTGGGCTTCTTTGCAGAGAATTTCAACAAAAAATAAAATTTCATTTTTATAACGATAGAGACGGAGAGTGTAATGCTTTCCGTTTTTTTTAGATAGACTCAAGAAGAGCCAAGAGCCAAGAGTCAAGAGTCAAGATGCTAGATGTCAGATATGAGATTGAGGTTGAAGTTGAAG
Source organism: Chryseobacterium lathyri (assembly GCF_019970085.1). Lineage (NCBI taxonomy): Bacteria > Pseudomonadati > Bacteroidota > Flavobacteriia > Flavobacteriales > Weeksellaceae > Chryseobacterium > Chryseobacterium lathyri. The sequence goes on from NZ_JAHXYG010000003.1 coordinate 461,760, forward strand.
TTAAGATTGAGATTAAGGAGCGATTATTTACAATTCAAATACTCAAAAGTCATAATCCATCAACTCGCAACTGAAATCGCGGATCATATTCCTTTCATCTTCTACTCTAAAACTCTCTTACCCCAAATTCACAAATCCGCATCCAGAAACAAAATCCCAACAGTTAATAATTTTTTTTAAATTTATTAAAGTAAAATCAAAAGGCAGATCGTCATAGCAATATGGAGGTTGTCGAAGAAATAACAATGCCACAAGAGGAGAAAGCAAGCATCATCTCACAAACCGTTTCAAAGTACGGAGGAAAACTGATGTCTTATATTCGTCCGAAAGTGAAAAACACAGAAGATGCGGAAGATATTCTGCAGGAAGTGTGGTTTCAGTTCAGCAGTCTGACCAATCTTTCCGAGATTGTGAATGTAGGCGGCTGGCTGTATAGGGTGACTGCTAATAAAATCACCGACCGTTACCGCAAAAAGAAAACTGAAAATCTTGAAGATTTTGTCTATGAAGATGAAGACGGAAGTTTTTCTATCAAAGATATCTTATTGCTGGACGAGAGTGCAGGCCCCGAAGTTAAAATGTTCCAGGACGAAATCTGGAAAAAGCTTTTCGAAGCATTGGACGAACTTCCTGAGAAACAAAGATTAGTCTATGTGGAAAATGAACTGAACGACAAAACCCTGCAGCAGATTGCTGATGAACAGGGAGAAAATATTAAAACCATTATCAGTAGGAAAAACTATGCTGTAAAGCATTTAAGAAACAGACTGAGAAAATTATACGAAGATTTAAATAGTTAGTAAAGAAGAAAATTATGAATCATAAACACAAAAAAGGCTGGATTTTTTTACTCTTATGTCCGCCATTGATCTTAATTACCGTTACATTTATTGTGATGTGGCTTTGGAACTGTCTGCTTCCTGAGATCCTGGGGGTAAAATCCATTACATTCTGGCAGGCAATGGGGATTCTTATCTTAAGTAAGATTCTTTTTGGAGGATTTCATTTCGGAAAAGGAGTGAGAGACTTTAAAGAAAGGAAAATGAGAGAGAAAATGGCTGGACTATCTCCTGAAGAACGGGAAAAATTTAAAGAAGTATGGAAAAACAGATGTTCAGGAGGATTCTTCAACAGAAATAACGGATAATTTAAAATTTAAGAAGTAGTAAAGTAAAATTGAAATTCATCCGTCTCTATAAAAAACAAGAAGTAGTAAAATTTAAAATTTTGAAAAAATGAAAAATTCAGCATTAAAAGGAGCTCTGGGAGCATTAGCCGTTGTAGGAGTGGCATTAGTTGCCAAAAAAGCAATACAAAGAAAAAGATTTATAAAAGGTATTTTCAGCGAATACGGAATCAAAGAAAAATCGCCTTTCGGCTTGGCAGATAAGATCAGAGAAATGAACGAAGAACAGTATCAGGAACTGAAAGGGAAATTCAAAAAAGAATTCGCTTCAAGATGCTGCAAAACAGGACATAAGGACAATACTGCAGAAGCTTAAGCAGTACATAACTAAATTGAAATTGTTAATTCCGGCGCGGGAAGCAAAGCTTCCCGCGCCGGAATTTTTTATTGTCATTGCCAGTGAAGCGAAGCAATCTCAAATACAGATGACTTCAAAGGCTTCAGCCACAAGAAAAGCACAGCATATTTAGAATCTTTTGCTAAGTGAGACGCCTTTGCGATCTTAAAAACATCAAATGTTCAAAAAATCTTTGTGGTCTTTGCATTAAAAGAGATTGCTTCGCTTCGCTCGCAATGACACTGTGAAATTTTATTATGGAAACAAAACGAGACCTTACATCATTATTTTTCATCAAATAGCCCTCTGTATTTTCAATAAGAAAAAAAATAAATTCCTATTTTTGTGTAGCTCAATGAAAGACTACTACTATTTTCTCGGGATTTCTCCGGATGCTTCAGAAGAAGACATCAAAAAGGCTTATAGAAAATTATCTTTGAAATATCATCCGGACAAGAATGATAATGATGATTTCTTTGCCGGGCGTTTCCGTGAAATTCAGGAAGCGTATGAAATATTGAGTGATTCAGGAAAGAGACGTACCTATGATCAGAATTTAGAGAGTCATCAGAAGAGTTTCAGATACAATACTCCGCCTTCTATCAAAACTTTTACGTCCAATAAAATTCATGCAAAAAAAGGGGAGGAGATTATCATTAACTGGCAGACGAATAATGCCGATGTGGTAAAAATACTGCCTTTCGGCCTGGAAAAACCTTTTGGAGAACGGATTTTTAAGATTACGGAATTTAAAGACGGAAAATTCCAGCTTTTGCTTCATGCGACAAATTCTTTGCTTCACAAAACTGCGGTACAGGGAATTACGATTACTGAAGTCTTTGAGAATGATGCTGCTCAGTTTAAAAACAGTGTTGAGGAAATGTTTAAGCCTCAGCCAAGAACACCAATCAACAGAACAGGCCAGCCAAAGATCATGATGCTGATCTGGGGAATTCTTATTTTGGCGGCAGCAATATATTTCCTGTTCAGAAATTTTGGCTAGTTTAAGCCATCTTTTTCCTTCCCGGGCACTTTTTACATCTTTTTCCCTTTTTAAATTTCTTACAACATGATTTCTTTTCACAGAACATGTCTTCATTATTGAATGAGTATACTGGCGATAAAGGCGGTACTTTAAATGGGATAATCATATTCATACTGCAAATATATTAATTTAGAATAAATATAATTAATAAAATTTTATAAATCTTATCACCCCTGTTTATCAGTGTGTTTATCAGGTATCCAATTCCTGATTTTAGAATGAAAGCATAGTTTTTAGGTCCAAAAAATTACCTGAAAATAATAATCAGTATAAACAAAAAACTAAAATTTAGACTGAATAAAATTTAAATGCAAGTTTTAAACTGATCTATTTTTTGCACGGTCAGTTTAACAAAACCTTATATTGAAACTTAAAAAGTTGAGCTTTTAAATTTTATGTAATAAATAGTTTTTATATCGTTTCTTTTTTTAACTGATCCGGAATTTTCCCTATTGTTTCGGCAATTTCAGACTCTTGTACAATCGTTTAAAAAATTGTAATTTTACGAATCTTTTTTACGAACAAAATCTAATAAATAAAAATGAATACAGAACAGTTTGTGAGCCGTCACATTTCCCTTAATGAAGCCGATAAACAGGCGATGTTGGAAAAATTGGGCGTTTCAAGTATTGAAGAACTAATTTCTCAGACCATTCCTTCTTCTATCCGTTTAGAGAAAGATCTTGAGATCTCGGCACCGCTTTCAGAATACGAAATGCTGAACCATTCGAAAGATTTGGCATCGAAGAATACTGATTATACGAGCTACATTGGTTTTGGATATCACAATACCCTTTTACCATCAGCTATTCAGAGAAATATCTTTGAAAACCCAAGCTGGTACACGGCGTATACTCCTTATCAGGCGGAAATCGCCCAGGGAAGACTGGAGGCGCTTCTGAATTTCCAGACCGTAGTGTGCGATCTTACAGGCTTTGAACTGGCTAATGCCTCTCTTTTAGATGAGTCTACAGCGGCTGCAGAGGCGATGCACATGTTCTTTAACAACAGAACGAAGGACCAGAAAAAAGCGAATGCCAACAAATTCTTCGTTTCCGATCTTGTTTTACCTCAAACCGTTTCTGTTTTAAAAACCAAAGCAGAAGGTTTAGCCATCGAAATCGTGGAAGGTGATCATAAAACTCACCAGTTTGATGAAACTTATTATGGTGTTTTATTACAGTATCCTGGTAAAAACGGAATCGTTCTGGATTACACAGAAGATATCGTAGACTATAAAAAATTAGATCTGCAGGTAGTGGTAGCTTGTGATCCGATGGCTTTGGTTAAATTAAAGTCACCGGCTTCTATGGGAGCTGACTGTGCGGTTGGAACTTCACAGAGATTTGGTATTCCATTAGGGTACGGAGGTCCTCACGCAGCATTTTTCTCTTGCAGAGAAGATTATAAAAGAGATATTCCGGGAAGAATCATCGGGGTTTCTCAGGATATGTATGGAAAACGTGCACTGAGAATGGCGCTTCAGACCAGAGAGCAGCACATCAAAAGAGAAAGAGCCACTTCCAACATCTGTACAGCACAGGTACTTCTTGCAGTAATGGCAGGAATGTATGCAGTTTATCACGGTCCGAAAGGATTAAACTACATTGCTGATCAGATCCACTTTAAAGCCAATGCTTTGAAGAACGGTCTTAAAGCGTTAGGATACCAAACCGTTGAAGAGCCAATCTTCGATACTGTGAAAATCACAATGAGCGAAGATGAAAAAGGAAGGTTAATGAGAATGATGCTTGATCACAGACTTAATCTGAACTATTTCACAGAAGGAGTGGTAAGTATTGCGATCAATGAAAGTACAACATTGGAGAAATTAAATTATCTGATGGCTTCTTTCGCTCAGTTTAAAGACAAGCAGACTTTCAAATTAGAAATTAAAGAAGGATACAGCATTCCTGAAGAATTTTTGAGAAAAGATGAAATTCTTACGGAGCAGGTATTCAATAAATACCATACGGAAACAGAATTGATGCGTTACATCAAACGTCTTGAAAGAAAAGACCTGTCATTAACGCATTCAATGATCTCTCTTGGATCTTGTACCATGAAACTGAACGCAGCGACTCAGATGCTTCCGCTTTCCTGGGCAGATTGGGGAAGTGTTCACCCGTTTGTACCGGTAGATCAGGCCGGAGGTTACCAGGAAATGATCAAAGAACTTGAAAAAGATCTTGCTGAAATTACTGGTTTCGCAGGAACTTCATTACAGCCGAACTCCGGAGCTCAAGGAGAGTATGCAGGATTAATGGTGATCAGAGAATATCACATTTCAAGAGGTGAAGGCCACAGAAATGTAGTACTGATCCCTCAGTCTGCACACGGAACAAACCCAGCTTCTGCAGCAATGGCGGGAATGAAAATTGTAGTGGTTAAAAATCTTGAAAGCGGACAAATTGATTTTGAAGATTTAAAAGCTAAAACAGAACAGCATTCTGAGAACTTATCTTGTGTAATGATCACTTATCCGTCAACATACGGATTCTTTGATGACAATATTAAAGAAATTACAAGCCTGATCCACAAACATGGTGGACAAGTATATATGGATGGTGCCAATATGAACGCTCAGGTAGGATTCACAAGTCCTGGAAACATTGGAGCAGATGTTTGTCACCTGAACTTACACAAAACTTTCGCAATTCCTCACGGTGGCGGAGGTCCTGGAGTAGGTCCGATCTGTGTGGCCAAGCACCTGGTTCCTTTCCTTCCTTCCAATGCCAATATCAAAATCGGTTCTAAAGATGCGATCGACGGTATTTCTGCAGCACCTTACGGTTCAGGTCTTATTCTTAACATTTCTTATTCTTACATTAAGATGTTGGGAACGGATGGACTGAAGAAAGCAACAGGCCATGCCATCATGAATGCGAATTATCTGAAAGAGATATTAGCAGAGCATTTCCCGATCTTATATTCAAACGAGAACGGAAGAGTGGCTCACGAATGTATCGTAGATTTCCGTCAGTTCAAATCTTTAGGAATTGAAGTAGCTGATGTGGCGAAGAGACTGATGGATTATGGATTCCATGCACCTACTGTTTCTTTCCCTGTAGCAGGAACATTAATGATAGAGCCTACAGAATCTGAAAGCAAGTCTGAAATCGACCGTTTTGCAGAGGCATTAATCTCAATCAAAAAAGAGATTGATGAGATTGCCAACGGAGAAGCAGATCAGGCAAATAACGTGCTTAAAAACGCTCCTCATACAGAACAATTGGTTATCTCAGATTCATGGGATAAACCATATAGCAGAGAAAAAGCTGCTTATCCGCTGGAATGGGTAAGAGACCACAAATTCTTTGCTTCTGTTTCAAGAGTGGACGAAGCCTACGGAGACAGAAACTTAGTATGTACCTGTGAGCCGATTGAAGCTTATATGTAATTAATTATTATAATAAAGATAAAAGCACCCGTTTGAAAATCAAACGGGTGCTTTTTTTATTATTTATCTGCTACCTTCTTCGGGAGCTGTAGGCTACAAGAAGTGCTACAGCCATGGTACCAAAAGTTACCATTGAAACTGTTTTAATTGATGCTTCACTATCGTTTACCTGTGATGTACTGTGATCTTTATCACACGAAGACAAGAATACTACTGTCATGAATAGACAGCCCGAGAATAATTTTTTAATCATATAGGTGTATTTGTTTGGTTTTAAAGATTTTATGATCAAAAAAGATACCAATTAGTCTATTTGAATAATAATTCTGTATGTGATAAATAGTAAATATTAGATTGTATTGTATCAATATAAAACGGGAGAAATACGGATAATTATACTATTGATTTAAATCGTGGGTATTGTTCCTCCGTCAATAATGTATTCGGTTCCTGTGAGATAGCCAGCTCTTGGTGAGACTAGGAATCCTATGAGTTCAGCTACTTCTTCAGGTTTTGCGGTCTTCCGTAAGGAATTCCTCCCAGTGCATCTATTACACTCTGTACAGCCTGTTCTACGGTACTTTTGTTACTTTCAGCAATCCGTTCCATCATTCTTGTAGAAGCTGTAGTCATGATCCAGCCGGGTGAAACAGTTAATAACCGGACTCCTTTTGGAGCAACTTCGTTGGATAAGCTTTTGCTGTAATTCAGTAAGCCTGCCTTTGCAGCGGCATAGGGTAGCGTAAATTTCCAAAGTATCTTCATTTAAGGCAATAAGGGAAAAACGAATTGCATAGGATTAATTTTCCCTCTATTGTACATTTTAGAACATTGGGCTAATTTTACAGTATGTATGAAAGAAAAATTCCTTTGAACTTAAATTGCGGCCTTGACCTGATCGGTGAAGTGCTGTACGGAAAATGGAAGATCCGTTTGCTTTGGTTTATTAATGAAGGTTATCAACGCCCGAGTGAACTGCAACGCAAAATTCCCGATGCTTCAAGGCGGGTGTTGAATATTCAGCTGAAAGAACTGGAAGAACACGAACTGGTTTCAAAAATCATTTACGCCCAGCTTCCGCCCAAAGTAGAGTATTATCTTACGGACTTTGGAAAGACACTGATTCCTGTTATTTCTGCACTGGGAAATTGGGGAGATCAGCATGAAGAGCGGCTACGGAAGGTTATTTTGAAGAGATAGGTGAGTGGTAATGATTACCGTGGAAATTGAACCAAGGTTGCTAAACTATGTTAGCTTACTGTTTTTCTTCATTATTTCTGCCCGTTTTTTAACAGGCTTTATTTATCCTGTCATGAATAACCTCAAGATTGTAGAGGATGTCTTCTTTCATGGCTGTGTGATTTCTCTGGCTTCCAGTTTTTTAATTAAAGCTGATTTTACCGATGTCAAAGCATGATCTTTCGCTTCAGCAAAAGAAATATTGTACTTACGGTGTATATTTTTCAGGTCTTCCGGGAATTTTGACAGGAGATCATCATAAAAAGTATCGAGAAATTCAGCAGAAGGCATTTCATAGCTGATTTTCAGCTGAAAGCGCCTCAGTAAGGCAGTATCAATGATTTCTGCGTGATTTGTAGCACAGATTAAAAGAGCATTTTCAGGATAATAATCGATCAGCTGGATCAACGTGTTCACCAGTCTTCTCATTTCGCCTACATCCTTATCGTCGCTCCCTCTTGCTTTCCCAATCTGGTCCAGTTCGTCCAGAAAAAGGACAGATCTTTCCCTCGCCGCTTTATCAAAGATCATTTTAATATTCTGGGAAGTTTCCCCGATTCGGGACGAAACGATATTGCTCAGGTTTAAAATCAGGATATTTTTGCCCAAAGCATTGGCAACGGCTTTGGCGGTCATGGTTTTTCCGCATCCGGAATTTCCCTGCAGGAGGATTTTATTATTTACCGGAAGACCATATTCCTGCAGCTCTTTTACATAAGTATGTTCTTTAATGAGCTGTACCAGCTGGGCTCTGTTGTCGTTACCGAGAAATACGTCATTGAGGGTTACCTCCTCTTTATCCTGAATGATGAGATTATACAGATTCATGCTATAATTTAAAAATAATTCTTATCTGTACAAAGATAAAGCTTTATCGAATGATGAGTGAAGTCTGAATCAGAATTAGCAGGTAGTCCAGAGTAGGGAAGAGTAGAATATTCAATAGGAACGGGCTAAAGCCTGTTGGTCAGATGTTACAAGAAAAGCCGGACTATTGGTTCGGCTTGACTATTTGGGATATATAAAATTTGCTATGAATTCAGTTGAAGGGATATGTTTTTTGGGCTCTTTTACTCCAGTGAGTAAAAGAGCAAATCTGACTATTCAGATTAAAAAACATAAACAATACAATTAATATAGATGTTCTATAAGCTTTCCTTAAATAGAACTTAGTTTCTTTCCTCTCTTTTTACTGTCATAAAGTAAGAAGCGAATACTACTACACATGTTGCGATACCGATGTAAGTTATCATTTTTTGTTTTATTTAATTATTTGACTTTATTTTATCAATTTTCTAATTGCAATATTACAGTTTTCAAATCACGTGCCAAAGCAAATAATTATGATGTATATCAGTATGTTAAGTGTAATGATTGTTAATTTTAACAAGCTTTTTTTTTACAAAAAATTAATATATTTTTATGAAATTATTACTATCTTTATTGTCTTATCTGTAAAAAATTAAAAAATTGGCAACTGTTTCAATGCTTCTATATTGGACTTGATAAAACAAAAAATTAAAAATGCTGTGCATAACATTTACTTTTCATTTGGGTTTTGAACGTCAGATTTTGGGAAATGGATGAATTATTATGTTAAGAAAATTTATTTTTCAGGAGTGAATTTTGTGCTTAAATTTTTAAAGCCTGACTAATTTTATGACAGACGTTTGTAAATTTTGTCACATGTATTGGAAATAGTGACAGATTGAAACAATTACTGTCAGACATTTTTAAAGAGGATAAGTTTTCTTTTTGTAAATTGTTAATAATAAATACCCTGATTGATATTCACCAGTAAGGGATATTAAGAGAAGTATTTTCTTAGAGTATTTTTTCCTTCATACTCATTAATCAGGGATATAATAAAAATGAAATAGAAGAAGTTAGATAACATTATAATACGGAACAATAATGTTGATTTTATTGGTCAGTTTTCAACGTAAAGAAATAGCTTTTCCTTATTTTTGTAAAAAACAAGCCTGTATGGGACGCAGTTATATATTCCTTGCATTAGCGATCATATTTGAGATCATAGCAACAACTTTTCTTAAAAAATCTGAAGAGTTTTCAAAGCTTTGGCCTTCTGTAATTACGGTTATTGGATATGCTACTGCATTTTATTTTCTGAGCCTGACCCTACGTCAGATCCCTGTCGGAATAACCTATGCAATTTGGTCCGGAGTGGGGATTGTCTTTATTACACTCATTGGTATTATTGCTTTTAAGCAGGTGCCGGATCTGCCTGCTATCATAGGAATTGCACTGATCGTGATTGGTGTGATTGTTATTAATGTATTTTCAAAAATGGGAACGCATTGATTTTTTAATTAAGATTTAAAGATTTCAGATATTAAATTGAGTTTGGGTTTAAAATGATTTTTAAAACTGAGTTTAGGATAAAGTTCAGCATAGTCATTTAAGGGTTCAGTTTAAAACCGATTCAAAAATTCTGGTTTTGCTTTTCCAGGAACTCTTGAATGGTTTTCAGAAATTTGAAATTATTTGGCTCTAGGTTTTCCAAACGGATTATAAGATACCCCGATATTGAAATAGAATGAAGGTTTGTAGCTGGCTTCAAAAATATAATCTTTAAAAGATTCCTCCTTATCAAACACTCTTGCCTGCGGAACTGCCCTGATCCCGGTTTTTAAAGTTCCTATAAAATTACTGCCGAGATTATGTTCATAAATAGCCCCGAATTGATTTCCAGCTGCCGGAATTCATAAGTTCTGTTATTCCGGTAAATATAAAATGATGTATTCTCCATTTCTGTTCCCAGGGAAATCCTGCCGTTGGCAAAAATATCCTTTCTGATCAGTAACTTTTTAGGAAGAAGAATATCCAGTACCCAACCGTTGTTGAATCTGTTTTCATAAGTAAATATCGGAAGTAAAGGAATCTGCGCGCTGGGATCAATAAACCCGGCCAGGCCCACCAGCATTTTTGTCTTTGGAGTAGCTTTTAAAACAACAGAAGCAGTCAGCATCCCTCTGATTCTTTCAAAATGTCGGTCGCTTCCGTCCACTGAAGCAGTGGCGGTATATATTGCTGTTTTATTGAATAATTTTGTAAAATAACTCAGGTTGACCGCTTCGGAATGATAATGGTAATCATTCTTTTTATCTGTTTCGGATAAAACCGGTGCTTCCGTATTGAATGCTGTATAACGGTAATTCAGGGTAGTACTTAACAGCAGGTTTTTCTTTTTGATGAAATAAATATTGGCATTGGCTTTTAGCTGCTGGAAGCTTTTCACCTTGTTGTCAGGCAAATCCGCCCCCTGAAGTTTCGAAGAGAATTGATAAGGTGTAGTTACGGTATAATCAATATTAAAATCGCGGGTCTGTGGAAATTTATCAGCAAAAAATGCTCTTACTTTCAGCGGAATGCTGTCTCTTTTTTGGGCCGAAGCAATATTCTTTAAAGGAAGCATGGCAAGTGGAACAAAAACTTTTCTCAGTGTTTTCATAGTTTATTTTAAAGTATGGATGACAGATTGGAAAAAATGGAACACGAATATTTTGTCATAAAATATCTCTAGACTATTCTCAATAATAAAATCAGTATGACGGAACGTATCGGAAACAGCATCTTCCTCTACGAAGACAAACCAGACTTCTTTAAGCAGGTTCCGTCTTTTGTACTCCTCAAAGGCATTCCAGTCGAACGGGGCAGAATGTTTAAGATTATAAAATAAAATTCCTTTTCTGATACCATTTTCTTCTACGGTATTAATAGGATGTTTAATGTAGTTTAAAATCCTGATTTCCGAATGATAGCATTCTACAAAATGATGCAGGTCGATCATCTGTATGATCTTCTCTTCTTGCTGGGATTCTGTCATATAAAAGCATTCTGAGGTTATTTCTTCTGTGAGTTCCTGAAAAACGGCTAATTCCATAAGCATAAAATTCAGGGCAAAGGAAGACAGAATAATAGAGCAGGAATTTTTTTTTATACCAAACCGCTTCTATTTTATACGAAATCCTTATACTTTATAATTCGTATAAAAAAATGCAGGGTTTGTATAATATTATGGAGACTTCTTGCGTTATTCTCTATTTTTGTTCTGTATTAAAACCGGCAGAATACTATGAAATACAGCGCACTAAAATTTAAGGAAACACTTGTCATGGACTTTCTGGTTGAAGACCGGTTTAAGTTCCGCAGGCACCTGCTGTTCCTTATTTTCTTTTTCTTCCTGCTGTACAGCGCAAGATTCTGGCATTGGTATTCCGGAATTTATCAGTATTATGCTTTATTGTTTGTATATGCTATACTGATTGTAATGGTATATATTAATATCTATGTTCTGGTGCCAAAATTTTTCTTTAAAACAAAATATATTACCTATCTGATTCTTCTGGTGCTTATGGGAGTGATCGGGTTGAATATGATAGGTAACGGTTTTAAATTTTTTTTTGAAGATTTCAGAGTGGAAAATATTAAGAAGGAAGGGGAGAAGGGCAGCATCTATGAAGGGATATTAATGTGCATCCCGATTATTTTGACCACAACTACAGTGAAGCTGCTTCAGAAATGGATCAATGATACCAAAAGAATAACCGAGCTCAACAATCTTACCTTGCAGATGGAGCTGAATGAACTCCGCAACCAGATCAACCCGCATTTTCTCTTTAATATGCTGAATAATGTAAAAGCGCTTACAAGAACAGATCCTGAAAAAGCATCCGCAGTAATTGTTAAACTTTCAGAGTTTTTAAGGTACCAGCTGTATGAAAATGGAGAAGAAAAAACCCTCCTGACTTCGGAAATAGATTTTCTGTCCAATTTCCTTAATCTTGAAAAAATAAGAAGAGAAAATTTTTCCTTTGATATTAATGCAGAAACAGAAGGCAGAACTTTAAAAAGTACTTTTATTCCTCCCAACTTATTTACCACTTTTGTTGAAAATGCTGTAAAGCACAGTGTAGATATCAGCAGTAAAACATCATATGTGACAATACATATAAGTGTTGAAAACAGAAGTCTCCATTTCACCTGCACCAATTCAATGAATCCAAGCCTGACTATATCCAGTACAAACTACAGCGGTCTGGGACTTGCCAATATTAAAAGAAGGCTCGAGCTCCTCTACGGAAACACCTTCAGCCTGGAAATCATTTCCGGAGAAAAAGAATACACCGTTAACTTAAAAATTCCTGTATGAACTGTATTATAGTAGATGACGAACCTTTGGCAAGAACAGAAATGCGTTCGCTGATTAATGAAGCATCAAAAGCCGAAATCCTGGGAGAATTTTCCAATGCTCCTTCAGCTCTGGATTTCCTTAAAACAAATGATGTAGATCTTATCTTCCTGGATATCGAAATGCCAATGGTAACCGGATTGGAATTTGCTGAAATGCTTCCCAAAAAGTCCCTGATTATTTTTACCACAGCCTATGCCCAGTATGCCTTGAAAAGCTATGAACTGGAGGCAGTAGATTACCTGCTGAAGCCGATAGACGCCAAAAGACTGGATAAGGCTATAGAAAAGGCTGTTCTTTACACAGAGCTTTTATCCAAAGACACCGTAAAAAATACAGTAGAGTCCAATACGGCAGATTTTTTATTCATCAAAGCAGACCGGAGATTCTATAAGATCAGCTTTTCAGATATTAAATTTATAGAAGGTTTGAAAGACTATGTTGTCATCCACACCAGGCAGCAGAAACTCATTACAGCCATGAACCTGAAAACCATCCACCAGAAAATTTCGTGGGAAACCTTTCTTCGCGTAAGCAAATCTTATGTAGTCAATTTTGATTTTATTGATTCATTTGATAATCATAATATCTATATTGATGAATCTGAGATTCCCCTGGGTGAAGTCTACAGATCCGATTTTTTCACAAAATATGCCGGTGGATTTCTGAATTCTGAGGGATAGATTACCGCTTTCGTCCTGTAAAACGGATCACAGAACCTGTTCCGTTGTGAAATAAGCCTTCACTGAGTTCTATTTCTTTTTCTTCCAGCTCTATAATATCATAATTGGGAAAATCAGCTTTGATCTCATCCATTGAGAATAACGACCCAATATCTTTGGGGCCGCCAACCTTCTCATTTTTGGTTACATAATCAAGGTGATTTTTGCTGAATGCTTCAAAAATAATAACTCCTCCTTTACGCAGATACCGGTCCAGCATCTGATGAACAGAAGATTTGATTTCAGCCGGAAAGTGTGCATAAATAAGAGCAATGGTATCAAACTGGTCCGTCTGAAAGTTCAGGGCCTCAAGCTCACCAATCTGATAGTCAATCACTACGTTTTGACTATCAGCAAGCCGTAGCGCTTTACTTTTACCTTCGTTGCTGATATCAAAAGCGGAAACCTTCCATCCTTTTGTTGCTGCAAAAACAGCATTCCGGCCTTCACCTTCCGCGGGAAACAGGATAGTGCCGGGGTCTAATTTTTCTAACTGTTCTTTTAAATAATTATTGGGATCTGTTCCGTAAGCGAATTCTTCACTGCTGTACCTGTCATTCCATCTGTCAAGCCATGTATTATCTGTCATTTGTAAGAATGTAAGTGTTATTTGGTTATTTGTTGCTCATCAGTCACTGATGAATCATAGTTTTCATTGAAGACCCAAATATAGGATGTTTCCAGCCGTTTCCGTGAATGGAAAAAGCTCTGGTGAAAATAGATTTTGTAAATAGGTTTTGAAATGAAGGCTGCAGTAAATTTTTTAATAGAGCTTCTGATCCTTTTCGCAGTAGAAGCTTCGCCTTTTTCCCAGTCCCGTCTGTTTCTTCACGAGTTTCTGCCCGCATTTCGGACATGTTGTTTTGGTATGGACGAGCCAGTGTTTCTTTAAAACAAATTCCCGCTTCCATTCCAGGAATTCAAAACTGTAATTTCGGGCTTCAGCGATAAGTTCCTTGAGTTTTTTTGCAGGCAGATTCCCTATTTTACTTTCCGGCTGAACGCCAATTCTGAACAGAACCTCGTTTTTGATAATATTTCCCACGCCTGAAAAAATATCCTGATCCATCAGAGCATCACAGACCATCATTTCCGGTTTGGATTTCAGTTTCTTTTCTGCTTTTTCAGGATTCCAGATATCACTCATGATGTCGGCTTCCCAGGCTATCCCGGATAAAAATTCTAACTCTATAGATTTGACGGAGCAGGTGTAGAAATACATGCTTCCGGTTTTGAAATGAATTGACAGGCGCAGGCTTTTATCCGGTTTGGTCTGTTCATCAATACTGTATGATCCAAACATCAGCAAATGAATTCGAATAGCTGTATTGTCTAAAACAAGATATGTCTGTTTTCCGAATGTGCGGATTTCGCGAAGTGTTTGGCCAATCAATGGTTCTTTCTCGAATTTGGCATTGCCTGAAGCTTCCGTTACTTGATGTCCGGTAAACGGCTGCAGGCTTTCTTTCATTAAAATAATGGATGGTCCTTCAGGCATGGCTTTACTTTTCAACAAAAGTTCAAATACTATTCCGTAAAAATAAAATTTGGAGTAATTTTGAAAAATGATGAATTTAAACCAGATTTTCACGAATCAGCGTACAGGAAACAATCCGCATACTAAAGCTTCAAGAACTGATTTTCAGAGAGATTTTGATAGAATTATCTTTTCTTCTGCTTTCAGAAGGCTGCAGAATAAGACTCAGGTTTTTCCTCTTCCCGGGAGTGTTTTTGTGCATAACAGACTGACACACTCACTGGAAGTTTCGTCAGTAGGCAGAAGTTTAGGAAGCATTATCGGGGAATTTATCTTTGAAACCTATAAAAATGACCTTGCGGAAGATTCTAAAAATTTTTATCTTCATAATTTAGGAAATGTAATTGCTGCGGCATGTCTGTGTCATGATGTCGGAAATCCGGCTTTCGGACATTCCGGGGAAGATGCAATTGCGAGCTATTTTGAGAGGAATGAAAAGGATCTGAAGCTGAAATTTAATGAAAAAGAATGGGCAGATCTTGTTAATTTTGAAGGAAATGCCAATGCTATAAGAGTTCTGGCCCAACGTCAGCAGGGAAAAGATGATGGAGGAATCCAGCTTACTTTTTCTACTTTAGCGAGTATTGCAAAATATCCGTGTGAAGCCGTTGCCAGGAAAAAAGGGATCATTCACAGAAAGAAATTCGGATTTTTCCAGAATGAGAAAGATATTTTCCTTGAAATAGCAAAAGCAACGAATCTGATCTTGGAGAATGAAGAACCTTATATATTCAAAAGACATCCTTTCGTATGGCTTGTAGAAGCAGCAGATGATATCTGTTACAATATTATTGATATGGAAGATGCACACCGATTGGGAATTGTATCCACTGCAGACTGCGAGAACCTGTTTTTTGAACTGATCAAATCTGAAAGCAATGATACGGACAGGGTGAAAAATAAGCTGGCTTCCATTTCCAATGAAAATGAAAAGATCTCTTACCTGAGAGCAAAAACGATTAATGCCCTGATCAATAAATCCCTTGAAATTTACAAACATAATTTCGAGAACATCCTTCAGGGAAATCTGGATAACGGGCTCCTGGATATTTATAAATCAGAGAACCGCGCCCTGCAGGACATCGAGGCGTTCTCCATTGAAAAGATTTATAATCATAAAGCCGTAGTAGAGATTGAAAATGCCGGTTACAATGTAATGTATGAACTTCTGGATCATTTTATTCCCTCTATTCTGAAACCTGAGGATGAAAGAAAATCTTATGATAAAAAAGCATTGAAACTGCTTCCGAGACAATTCGTTTACGAAGAAGGAACGGATTATCAGAAAGTACTTGGTGTGGTAGATTTCGTTTCAGGAATGACTGATAACTTTGCAACCGATCTTTACAGAAAGATCAAAGGGATTGATATAGGAATGACGGTTTAATCTGAGCAACAATAAACATTCAAAATAAAAACTCCCGGAAAATTCCAGGAGTTTTGTGTATTATTTCTTGGTTTTGGAAACCTCTTTGATCAGGGTGTATTTTATAGAAGATCCGTCAGCTGGAGGGTTGGCGATTTTCTCGGTCTTTACTCTCAAAACGTATTCGTATCCCGGCTCATAAGTAAATCCTTCAATATTTGTATAGAAATTCGTCCAGCTTTCCGATGCTTTTTCTTTTACCTGCAGGCATTTCATTGGGGCTACTCCTGTACAGTCTGCAGTTTCAGGTCCTACGATGAAAGTTTTTTCATCTGCTCCGGCAGTGTTGGCTGTCGTGGTACATTGTGTCATTGCGAATAGTGCTACTGCAGGAACAGCGCTTTTTAGAATGTTTGCGATAATTTTCATAAAACTTTATTTTACATCTTGGTTCCAATTACTGTGCCGAAGTTTTTGACGCAGTTCTTCTATTGTTTTTTATTTTTTAATTATTTAATTTGAGCACTTCTAAAAATTTAACCAAAGACAATTACCAGAATATACTATGAATAATCCAATTCACATTGAAAATTACAAAATTCAGAAACCTGAAGCATGGGCTGGAAATATAGAAGATCATGAACTGATTGATAAAATAAAAGACTCTGAATTTTCCAGAAAACAGATTGATGAAGGAAGAGATTACTGTTATTTTCTTGATAAAAAATATTATACAAGCAATACTGAAAACAGCGAATATGTCTGTATGGCCTATACCCTTAATGAGCCGGTGAATCTGGAGCGGGCTTCTGTTTCGGAGGTTATTGTGGAAGAAAATGAAGTCTACAGTATTCACAGGATCAGTGTTTTGAGAGACGGTGTACTGATCGATAAGATTCCGGATACCAAAATAAAAGTATTGGACAGCGAGAACCAGAGCAGCGGCGGAGTTTTAAGCAGTAATAAAAAGATCAATATTACCATTAAGGATCTGAGGCTTTACGATGTACTGATTCTCGAAGATTCGCGGTTTAAAGCATTTACAGAACGAGATTTTCTGAGAAAAGAATTTTCAAAATATGTCTGGGTAAGTCCGGATAATTACTGGGCATACGGAAACTTTAAGTTTACATTTATCAATGACCGGGAAGAGAATATTGCTTATAAAAAGACTTTTTTCAGAGATGAACAAGGCAATGTTTTGCAGCCGGAAATCCATTATCTGAAAAAAGGGGAGAGGTTCGTTATAGAAGAGGATAATTACACTAATTCAGTAGATGCGAGTCGTGAAATTTTTCCGTTTATAGATTTTGCAACCGAAAACAGCTGGAAAGAGTTGTCCAATTATATTGCTCCGATTTATGAAGAAATGTTCAGTACCTATTCCTTAAAGGATTTTGCGCCCCATCTTGCTGAGAAGCTGGATGCGATTGCTAGCCTGGATGAAAAGCTGCAGTTTGCTATAGAATACGTCCAGAATCATATTTATTATATTTTCAATGCCGATGAGATGAATGGGCATAAGCCTCAGGAACCCTCTGTCACGTACGAGAATAAACAGGGCGACTGTAAAGCGAAATGTGTTTTACTGAAGGTTATTTTAAATTATATCGGTGTTGATTCTTCGGTAGTCCTTGTGAATTTTCATACCGACTATTATATTAAATATTATCTGCCTTCACTGCTTAGCTTTAATCATGTGGTGGTAAAGATTGACCATAAAGGCCAGGAATATTTTGTGGATGCTACGGTCCGGGATGAATTCGGGCTGATTGAAAACCGTGGCTTTATCTACTTTATGCATTATCTCGAAGTGAAACCGGATCAGGTACTTCAGGAAAGAAAATCATATAAATTTCCGTATTACTGTATTGATGAAAAAGTTGAGTTTAACGCTCAGAATACAACGGGTCGTCTGAAATTGACCACAACATATAAAGGAAACCGAGCCAATGCGATGAGAAGGTATTTCAAGACTACCAACAAAAGGGAAATCGTAGACAGCTGGAACAGTTTTCTGTTTTATGGTCTTAATTACTCTGGCGACAGAAACGGAACAGATATTAGAGATATTTTTAAAGATGCCACCATTGATATTGTGAGCGATGATAAAAAACTGAATGAATTCAGGATCCAGTATACTGCGACAGTAGAAAATCCATATTACACAGATCCCCAGAAAAACCGGTTCTTAATGTATTTTGATCGTAATGTCATTAAAACAAGCGCAAGGGATTTTATACATAAAGATCTTCCTTTCTGGCATAACTTTGATAGTGAAAAGTATGAGATAAGTCTGAATACAGATCAAAAGATTGATACCCAGGAAAAATATACCGTCCAGGAAAGTACGATAAGCAATCCTTATTTTGAATACAAAAGCCGCAAGAAAATTACTAAAAATGGGGCTACGGTTTTTATAGAATACAATCCTCTGGTGAATCTTGAAATTCCGCAGGATCAGTTTGAAAAATTCCGTGAAGATCATCATACAATAGCAGACAGTAATTTTGGATTAGGAATTGACATTATCGAACCTGGCCTGATGAATATGATCAAGTTTAACTTTAAGAAAAAGTTTAAATAGGTTGATATTTAGTATTTTAAATTTTTATACTTAAAGTTTATGTTTAAGATTGATTTTTTATATTCGGCGGCCGGAGGCCGCCGAATATAAAAAACTTTCTCTCTCAAAATGTCCCAAATAAAAGAAGTACAATTGTATTAATAATGAATAGAATATACATAGGAATACTGTTTTTAACGGTCAGTTCCTTTCTCAGTGCCCAACAATTAAAGAAAGAGGATATCACAGGATTCTGGAAACTGAAAGAATCCGGCTTTTATGAAAATAAGAAAAAAGTAATTAAGGATTTTGACAATTGCCGCCTGATGAGAAACTATTCCATAAGAGAAGACGGTTTTGCCATCTATAATTATGTAGAAGGAAGCTCAGGAAACTGTATGCCTTCTGAACCCAGGCTTTCGTTCTGGAAGATAGTGGATGACAGGCTTCAATTCTATGTTGAAGGTGAGATTCTTGAAGAAGTAACTGTTACATTTAATAAAGACGAAACGGTTACATTTTCAACATACAGACCGGAACATACCAAAGTGGATGGAGATGCTTTAGCAGAGAAAATAATGAATACCGTTCATTATGATATTCTGGAAAAACAATATTAATTCACCGCTAAAAACAGGACATTTTTAAAACTTAAAGGTAATTTAACTAACCCTAAGTATTAGATTCAGGTGGTAACTTTTGTTATTAAAAATAAAGACCCTACAAATTCCCGGAATCCTCTGTTTCCTTTGGCACCGGAGCTATCCCTCTGAATTTCTGTTTACCTATTAATAGCTCGAAAAATAACCTGAAATCAGAGATCAACGACCAGAGCGGATATTTGAAAGTAGCAGGTTTATTTTTTTCTATGACTGCGTGGCTGAACCAGGCAAAGCCATAACCAAAGATCGGAATGTACCACAGAAACCGCTCCTTTCCTGAACTGATGACATACCAGATCACAAGAAATACCAGAAGTGTTCCAATGAAATGAAAGATCCTTGTTCCTGTTTTACTGTGCTCGGTAAGATAGAACTGATAAAATTCCCCGTAAGTTTTTATTCTTCCAGACATGGCAATATTAGTTATAGTTTCAGATAAAATCTATGCAATAATTCTGCCGATTTGATGAAAAAATAAAAGGCAAATTTGCTGATCTGCGAATTTGCCTTTTATTATATGTCTTTTATATTGTTTTTTTACGCTGCTTCTTTTCTGAGCTTACTGTTTTTATAACCGTAGCAGAAATAGATCACCAGACCTAAAGCGAACCAGAGTCCAAACCAAAACCAGTTCTCATGGCTCATTCCGGTAAGGAGGTATAAACAGGAGCTTAAACCGATTAACGGAATTAAAGAGAAGTTCTTGATAAAGGTAAAGATACACAGCACCAGGTTGATCAGAATGAAAACAAAGATAGAAGCTTTGAATTCACCTTCCTTAGGATTGCTCCAGTCCATCAGGTTGCTAAAGAATTCCGGTTGCCAGAAATAGAAACCTATTAACCCACCGATAAAAATAACCGGGAATATGAATTTACCGTTAATATAAGGAAGGTGGAATCTGCCTTTGATCTTCTGTTTTGCAGGAAGCATTAAAACTCCGGCGCATACCAGTACGAAAGCGAAGATCGTTCCGATACTTGTGAAATCGAGGATGAATGTTTTATCTGTAAAAAGAATAGGAACGCCTACTGCAATACCCGTAACAATAGTTGCAAATGAAGGTGTTTTATACTTTGGGTGTACAGTTTTGAATTTTTCAGGCATCAGCCCGTCGCGGCTCATCGCATACCAGATCCTCGGCTGCCCCATCTGGAACACCAATAATACAGTGGTAATGGCAACAATAGCTACGAAGGAAACCACAAGTTCCATCCAGGCCACATTGGCGTTCGATTTTTCGAATATGAATGAAAGCGGATCTCCAATACCGTCAAATTTCCTGTAATCCACCATTCCTGTTAAAACCAGTGTTAGAGCAATATAAATTACCGTACAAAGTACAAGAGAGACGATCATTCCTTTCGGAAGGGTCTTTTGGGGGTCTTTAGTTTCTTCGGAAAGGACACTTAATGCATCAAAACCGATGTAGGCAAAGAAAACCCCTGAAACCGCGCTCATTACTCCCGCAAAACCATTTGGCATGAAAGAAGCGACCTGTGTTTCCGGATTTACCGGCGTCCAGTTATCCGTATTGATATAAGCAAAGCCTACCAGGATCACTAAAACAATGACCGCCAGTTTTAAAATGACTAAAGAATTATTGAAGTTTTTACTTTCTTTCACCCCAACATAACAAAGCCACGTAATGAGACCGTTGATCACTAATGCAGGCACATCAACGATGAATTTCAAACTGCCGATCAATGGGGCAGATTTCCATGCGTTTAAAAGCTCTTTATTCTCAGAACCGTTCTGAAAAGCTTTTCTTGCTTCCGTATAGCTGCAGGTAAGATAATCGGGAATATGCATTCCCAGACGTTCCAGGAAGCTGGTGAAATAGTCAGACCATGAAAAAGCCACATAAATATTACCAAAAGAATACTCCATGATCAGGGCCCATCCTATTACCCATGCGATCAGTTCTCCGAAACTGGCATAAGCATACGTATAGGCAGAACCAGCCGTAGGAATTCTGCTCGCAAATTCAGCGTAGCATAATGCCGTAAAACCACAGGCAAAACCACAAATCAAATACAATAGAATCACTCCGGGGCCGCCTCTGAAAACCGCTTCACCTAAACTGCTGAAACTTCCTGCTCCAATAATGGCCGCAATACCAAAAAAAACAATATCCCAAACACCTAAAACCCTTAAAAGGCTTGTAGAAGTATCTGTTTCTGAATAGTTTTTCCTTCTAAAAAGTTGATTCATTCAATATTTATTTGAGTTTGAAAAAAAGCAAATGTAATGATTTTTTATTTTGGTGCTGGCTGTAATCATAATATTTCGTTAAAAAGACTGAGACTATAAGCGTTAATGGCCTTTATTCTTGATAAATAGGTATTTCCACATAGCTGTCGTTGTACCATTTTATTTCCAGCGGCTCACCGGAATCTTTTATCGTTTCATCGCTTACATCTTTGCCCGTTCCATAATTGATCTGCCAGCTTGGGCTTTTATTGACGCCAACCAATAGGGCAAGTCTGCTTCCTTTTTCTATTTTTTTGCTGATGAATATTGAATTTTTTATAGGGATCTGTTCTATTCTACCGGGTTCAAGAAGCTGGCGTAAAGCATTGTCTTTTGCATAGCTCGCTCTTACAATATGGGTTGATAACAGGAAAGCTTTGCCATCCGGCTGTATCTGGTACAGATATGTATCCGTATCAAAGTCTTTTTTGTTAATGGAAACATTAAAGAATCCGGCCGGGTTTCCACTGATAATAAGATCTTTGTCCAACACTTCGCTTTCAAAATACATCGAATTTGTGGTTTTTACACTGTCTGTTTTGCTTACTGGATGATAAGTATCTTTTTGATCCCGGTTTTTAAAATCAACGGTCTGTTTAGTGAAGCTTTTCTCTGCCGGCGGATTAAAAACAGATGCACTGCCTTTACGGTCCTGAAGATAAAACTTAAGTGTTGAAGTGTGCATTTTTTCAAGAGTAGGAGCATGTTTCCATGTATTGGTATTCATTACCTGAAAGTTGATTCTGTCTTTTAGAAGAGCTGGTTTTTTGCCGTTTTTCAGAATATAATCAAACCATGAAAAGGCGAGGTCGTCAATGCTTATTCTGGCTGCAGGATCTATTGGTCTGCCGTTAACGAAAGTAAATCCAAAACTTTGTGCACCGCCATGATCATATGGGCCCATTACCAGGTAATGATTGGCATTCTTATTATATTGATGATGGGCCTTAAAGTAGGACATTGCACCAATTTGATCATCATCATAATACCCGGTAGTCGTTAAGATAGGAATATTGATATTCGCAAAATCTTCCTTATAAGGAACCATTTTCTGCCAATATTGATCGTAACCCGGGTGATCCAGCCATCTTTGAAATATCCTGTTAGGCTTACCACTGGTAGTATCCAAGGCTCTGAATGATCTTCCGCTTTTGTACCATGCCGTATTGATAGAATCCCATTTTGTGAAATTATTAAAATCCGCTTCGTCAGTAAGCTTATTGTTGGTCACATAATTAATCCACTGTAGCATATAGCTCATGAATATATTGTTTTGAGCAGGGTAGTCTATTCCAATTCCTACAGCGACTTGTGGGACAATTGTTTTTAAGGCAGGGTGCAATTTCTTCACCGCTGCCCACTGGCTGAAACCTAAGTAACTTCCGCCGATCATTCCGACTTTACCATTGCTCCAGGGTTGTTTGCTTACCCAATCTATAACTTCATAAATGTCCTGTGATTCATGCTCAAAAGGATTGTTTTCATCATTGCTGTTTCTTTTGCCACGGGTATTTACAACAGCTCCTACATAATTGTAAATGGCAGCTCTTTTTCCAAAATATGAATCAAAAGGTCCGGCATAGATATTATTGGTAAGAATAACAGGAAGTGGAGCCGGGTTTTCCTTTTTTCTGACAATAGTGATCGTCAGGGTATTTCCGTTTTTGGTTTTCAGATCCTTTGTTTCGGTAATGAATTTTTCCTGGTCTTTTAATTTCACTAACTGTACAATCTGAGGCTTGGTGCTGGAAAAAGTCTTATAGTTTAAATAGCTTTTACATAACGCCAGAGCCGAGGCATAATCTATGCTATCCTTATCTTTCTGCTTGTTCAACGCTTCTTTTAATAATTTTCTGGAAGCAGGAACATCTCCATCAACAGCAATACCCACTTTAGTGATCAGTTGATCAGGAAGGCCTTCATACTTTTTATTGAACGCTTTTTGAAGCGCATCAGGAAAACTTATTTTTTTCTTCTCCTCAATCAGTTTTGCCAGGCTGTAAAATTCGTAGGCAATGAATTTATTTCCTGCCATATTATGATCTGCAAATTCCTTACGGTAATCTGCTAATGTTGTGACAGATGTTTTATAGTCTTTGGCGACCATCTGCAGGCGTAGCAGGTTATCCAAATAAGCAAGTTTATTGGTTTTTTTTAGCTTCAGCATTGGAGCCTGAGTGATCAGTTTTGATGCTAGCTGAGGCATTTGTTTTTCCAGAACCACGGAGTCTGTAACTGCCGTTTTGGGGAAGTAAAACTTCTGGGCATGCATCAGATTGACAAATATTAATGCTAAAAGTATCTTAATTTTCATAATATGGTATGTTTTTAGCTGCTGTAGAATGAGGATTAAATCAAAATATTTTATGATAATTCTATATTGATATTTATTTAACTTTTATGATACTAAAGTAATCATTTTTATCATCAAATAGTGAAATGCATTCAATAGATATTTTGGATTATTAAACCTTTTAAAACTTGCTTAAACAATAAGTTTTTAATATTTTCGTTAACTTATATAGACTAATCTTTTTATTCAGAAAAAGAATGAATTCAAAAAAAATCCTTCTCTCAGCTGCCGTGCTTTATTTCGGAACTTCCGAAGCGCAACAGTCACAGTACTTTACACAGAAAGACAATTACAGATTCAACCTCGCAGAAAATCTTTATCAGACCAAAATATACAATGCTTCCCAGTTCGAATATGCCAGACAATACTTCTATAATCAGAATTTGTCCAAATCGAGAAAGGAAGCAGCGCAGTTTTTTGATAACGTGATCGGGGTGATTCTGCAGAAAAACCATGCGGAGGAAGGATTAACGGCCTTCATGAAAGAATATCCTAATTCAGCCTATTTTGCTCAGGCTAATTTACCGCTGGCCGATTATTATCTTGCTAAAAAAGATTTTGAAAAAGCGTTAGAGACCCTGAAAAAAGTAAATCAGTACCAGCTTTCAAAAGAAGAGAATACACAGTATATTCTGAAGCTGGGCTATGCTAAATTCATGATGGGCGATACCAAAGGGGCTACAGATGCTCTGGAGGAAGCCTATAAAACAGCTGTTGAATCCCAAAAAGGAGATATTGCTTATATGCTGGGTCACCTGTATTATTCCAACAGACAGAGCGATAAAGCGTTTCAATACTTTGATTCTGTAAAAGACCAGCCTAAATTTTCTAAACTGGTGCGTCCTTATTATGTACAGATGTATTATAATGACAAGAATTATGACCAGGCAATTACCGAAGGAACCGCCCTTTTGAACGAGGACATTTCTGAATCTTACAAAGCTGAGGTTCATAAGATCATCGGGGAAAGTTATTTCATGAAAAATGACTACACTTCGGCATATCCACATCTTAAAGATTATTTGAGCGTACAGCAGAATCCTTCTGAAAATGACCTTTACGAAATGGGGTTTGTAGCCGCTCAGCTTAAAAAATATGATGAAGCGGTTTCGTATTACAACCAGCTTATCAACAGCAATTCGGCGCTTGCACAAAATGCTTACTATCAGTTAGGAAATGCTTATCTGGCAGTTGATAAAAAGCAGGAAGCCCTTTCGGCCTTCCGTTCTTCTTACCAGATGGATTACGATGCCAAGGTGAAGAAATTAGCTCACGAACAGTACGCAAAACTAAGCTACGATATCGGGAACCCGTTTGAAAGTCCTTCTGCGGTAATCCAAAATTATATCAATAACAATCAGAATGATGCGAATGCTCCTGAAATGAGATCGCTTCTTGTGAAATCCTATTTATATTCCGGAAACTATAAAGAAACCCTGAATGCAATTGACAGACTTCAGGATTCTACTCCGGAAATTAATAAAGTAGATCAGGAGGTTTCCTATTTGTTGGGGACGGAAGAATTCAACAAAGGAAATTATGATGAAGCTGAAAAATATTTCCTGAGGAGCTTAGGGTTCAATATCAATAAAGAATTTTACAACAGAGCATTATATTGGTTAGGACAGGTGTATTACCAGAAAGGGAATTATCCGTCCGCTATTACCCGTTATGAGAAACTCCTGACCGAAAACTTCCCTGAAAAACAGCAGCTGCCTTATGATTTAGGCTATGCCTATTTCAAAGCTAAAAAATTCGACCAGGCGCAGACTTATTTCAAGCAGTATCTGAGCAATCCGAAACCTGAATTTAAAAATGATGCGGAACTCCGCCTGGCAGATATTCATTATGCGAACAATGATCTGAACGAGGCAATTGCCATTTACGATAAGAATGAAGATGCCACCGACTATACTTTATATCAAAAAGCAATGGCTTTAGGATTTAAAGGGGACACACAGGCAAAAATCACCAATTTAAAGAATCTTTTATCCAAATATCCGGATTCTGAATATTATGATGATGCTCAGTATGAAATGGGAACGGCTTATGCTGCCCAGGATGATTTTGCCAATTCCAATGATGCTTTTGCCAAAGTGATCAAAACATCTTCGGATAAAGACCTTATTGCAAACGCCTCTATTTACAGAGCGCAGAACTATATTGACCAGAACCAAAATGATAAAGCGCTTTCTGAGCTTAAATCTTTAGGAGAGCAGTACAAAAATACAGCGTATGCCGAGAAGATTGTTCAGGCAGCAAAACCTGTTTTCACGAAAAACGGAGACGTTTCAGGATATGAAAGCTTTGCAAAAAGTATCGGCGTGAATGTAGATGCTTCTGAGATAGATGAAATTAATTTGTCTACCGGAAAACAGTATTTCACTAAGAAGGATTACAAAAACGCTATTTCTTACTACGAAAAATATTTAACGCAGAATCCTACCGGAGAAGGCCTTTACCAGGCTAAATATGAGCTGGGTGAAAGCTACTATCAAACCAATAATGCTACGAAAGCGCTTCTTGTTCTTCAGGAAGTGGCCTCGGTTCAGAATGATTACCAGGATGATGCACAGACCCGTCTGGCACAGATCTCCATCGCTCAGGGGAACACGGCAGAAGCCAAAAAATACCTTGAGAATCTCAAAAACTCTTCAGATATCAGCATTAAGAACTATGCGAATGTAGAGCTCATGAAGATGTACGCGGATGAGAAAAACTTCTCTCAGGCTGAAAAACTGGCAGATGCAGTGATTGCCAATACGAAAAACTCTGCTGCAGTTATTGAAACCGCGAAAGTGATCAAAGCGAGAAGCTTAATGAATTCAGGAAAAGATAAAGATGCACAGTCAGCTTATAGTACTCTTGAAAAATCATCCAACACATCGGTGGCGGCTGAAGCATTATATGCAAAAGCGTACTATCAGAATAAAGGAAAAGCATTCAAATCTTCAAACGAGACCATCTTTAAGCTGGCCAATAATTATGCATCCGAAGACTATTGGGGAGCAAAAGCTTTGGTACTGATGGCTAAGAACTACGTTGGGCTGAAAGATAATTATCAGGCGAGCTATACATGCGATCAGATCATCGAGAACTATAAAGATTTCCCGGAGATCGTGGCAGAAGCAAAAGAGGTTAAAAAGCAGATTAAAAAGTAAAGTGTATAAAGTATAATGTAAAAATGTACAAAGTCCAGTAAATACATTATACATCCGACATTATACATTAATACAAATATTGAACAATGAACAGAAAAATTCAATTATTATCCATATTATTTTTAGGGTTTTCGCAGTTTGCGTTTTCCCAGATCAAGGAGGAGAAACTGATTCTTAATAAGAAGCGGGAACCGGAGGTGAAGAAGATCGAGAAGAAGAAAACCTCTGTGGAAACGATCAAGAATTATCCGCCGGAAGAGAAATCTCAGAACCCTGTAAAATATACCATTACAGATGTGCCTGCGGTTTCAGATTTCAAAACTTCTACCATTCAGGGACAGGATGTGACTCCAAAATTCGAAGGAACAGCTCAGAATAATTATGTACAGTTCGGAATGGGTAACTTCGGGAAGATCCTTGCAGATGCCAATATTTCCAAGACGCTTGATAATAAGCTGGAAGTAGGGGCAGATTTCCATTTCCTTTCTACTTTAGGTCTAAAAAAAGAATATGCCTGGGATTCTAAACAGAGCTCTACGGCGATCGGAGCTTACCTGAATTCATATGGCGAAAAAGGAAAATTCAACCTGAATGCCCAGTATGGATTGGATAATAACAGATATTACGGGATCTATGCTTTGGAGCCGGCTGCAGATGTTGATTTGAAGCAGAGAGTAAGCCAGTTTAAAGTGAACGGATATTACGATTTTTATTCCAACGAAATTCTAAATGATGTAAGGGTAAAATCATCTTTCCTGAAAGATCATTTTGATGCACAGGAGAATCAGGTTTCCATTTTGGCAAATCTTTCCAAGCATGCTGTTGAGATCGGAAAATCAGGAATCAATTTAAATGCGGACTTAGGCGTAGGATTGGAGGCTGTGAAAACAGAATTTGCCATTGTAGACAAAAATTCATCCAATTTCTTTAATACGACTCTAGACCCGAAAGTGACCTTCAGAAAAGGAGACTCTTATTTAATGCTGGGATCTACATTTTCTTTCTTAAATGCCAAGAACTCAAACGATGTGCTTGGTGGTGAAGTCAAAAATAATAAAACATACTGGTTTCCACAGGCCGAGTTTCAGGTTGCTGCCGCTAAAGAATTCAAATTTTATGGCGGGGTAGACGGAGGTTTAAAGCTTAATACTTTTGGAGATCTTTTACAGGCAAATCCATTTATTGTTTCTGATCAGTTTTTAAAGCCAACAGAGACGAAATACCATTTTTATGTAGGATTGAGAGGAGACATCGATGAAACATTCAAATATGACTTCTCTGCCGGTTATGGAAAGATGAAAGATATTATGTTTTTCCAGGGAAACAACCTTTTCGACAATGTCTATACTTTGAATCGTTCTGCTTATAATTTTGCCAATACGTTCTCTGCAGTTTATGACGACGGAAATGTAAGTGATATCAAAGGAAGTGTACAGTATTTCCCGCTTGAGAACCTGATTTTAGATGGGGAAGTAAGATTTACCAAATATGATCTGAAGAATTACGAGGATATTTACAACGTTCCTTTAGTGAACGCCAGCATCGGAGCAAAATATACCATGTTGGATAAAAAGTTACTGTTAGGATTCAAAGGAATTTTTGCCAGCGACAGAACAACCAATTCTTTTGCTCTTGAAGGAGTAGCAAACCCGGATATGGTTTATCAGTCTACGGAAAACAGAAACGATAAAGTAGGAGGCTATGCAGATTTAAACCTTTCTGCAGAGTACAAATTTCATAAAAACTTCAGTGTTTTTGCCATCGGAAACAATCTTCTAAACTCCAATTACCAGACCTACAAAGGCTATAAAGTCTTAGGTGCACAGATTCTGGGAGGAGTGAAGATTACCTTTTAAGCCTAAAGAAATTTTCAAGACAATAAAACCCCTTACATTCCAAATGTAAGGGGTTTGTTTTTATAGCTGTAATGCTTTATTTTTTTGTCCGTAATCGTTGGAAGTTCAAAACAAAAAAAAGAGAATGTGTAATTATTTAATTTTTAATAATATACAAATTCTCTTTTATCAAGTGACCGCAGAAGGATTCGAACCCTCACTGTCGGAGCCGAAATCCGAAGTTCTATCCATTAAACTATGCAGCCGTGTTCATCAGCAGTGAATAAATTCAAAAAAGACTTATCACGTATGATTTCCGACTGCGAAAATACTGATTTTTTTACAATTTATGAAGCCTGCAAAAGTTTAATTCCAAAATCATTGTAAGATAAAATTATCTTTTGACAACAGGTACCAATTGATGTAGAGACAAGTGATTAAAGCTCAGTTATTTAAAATAAGATCTTCAATTTAGAACCATAAAATAAACTATTGAAGCAATATTTTGCTTCAAGGGATAGTTCGATTAAATCATTAGGTCTTGTCTAAAACTAATACGTAAATCTTATATGGAATTAGGCAGTAGGAACACGATAAAAATTGTTTAATTTACCTTCTGGGACGTGCGCTGTCTGATACTGCTGCATTAATATTACCAGTGGCGTTGCCTGTATTATTATTGCTTGTTTTTCTGCCGCCTATATGAGTCTTTGTATTAATATTGTCCCGACCTGACGTGCTATCTGCGGAGATACGGGGCGATGAGGCACCTGTATCATTAAATGCTTTAATTATTCAAAATTATATATTACTCATCAATACGTCTATGAGTGAGATCATAATACATTATTCGGAGTGGATTACTATGGTTCCCCGCATAAATAATTTTTGAAGTACAAAGTGAAATTTTGTCAGTTTTTCTGCAAAAAAAACACATTTTTCACCATGGTATTTTTTTTGATGTTTTCATAACGTACAGCTGGCCAGCTGATTTGTGTGTAAAATGATTGTTTAACTTAATTTAAAAAGATTATTATGAGTCTTATTAAAAGAAACCCGAATGGCTATTTAGCCTTTCCAGGTCTTTTCGATGATTTTTTTAATCGTGAACTTTTTAACTGGGGAAACAACAATTATTCATCGACCAGTACAACGGTTCCTTCGGTTAATATCAGAGAAAATGAAGATGCTTATGAGGTGCAGATTGCTGCGCCGGGTATGAACAAGAAAGATTTTGAAGTGAAACTTGATGGAAACCTTCTGACTATTTCGTCCTCTAAACAGGATAGCAGCGAAAGGGAGCAGGACAATTTTACCCGAAGGGAGTTCAGCTATCAATCGTTCCAAAGAAGCCTGGAACTTCCAAAAGATGTTGTCGATCAGGATAATATCAATGCAAAATATGAAAATGGATTGCTTTTGCTGACCATTCCGAAGAAAGAAGATGCTAAACAGAAGCCACCACGATTGATTGAAATATCTTAAGATAAATTCCAATTGTCATGAAACTAAGAAAGAAGGTCTGAAACAGGCCTTCTTTTTTTATTTAACAGTTTTCCGGTTACTTCTAATTCTTTTTCTGCCCGGCAGATAATAGGTAGATGTCTCTAAAAGCAGTACCAGTCTTCCTCGTATCTTAGAAATTAATTTCACGGAAAAGAGATTGCGGTGAGTGCTCAAATAACATACATATTATAGCCGGTTTCTAAATTCGCTAGGGCTGATTCCCAACATATTTTTCACATATCTCGTAAAAAATGAATGGCTGGAAAATCCCATTTGGTCAGCAATTTCAGAAATATTCAGGGTTTTGTTACCCAGTAGGAAAATAAGTCGGTCTTTCGTATAACGTTGTATCCACTCCGATGCAGTGATGCCGGTATTGGTTTTGCAAATCTGGTTTAGATATTTTGGGGTTATATTAAGCAGACTGCTATAAAATTGCACTTCGCGGTGTTTCATACAGTGTACTTCTACGAGTTTAATAAATCGCTCGTATAATGTTCCGCTTTCCAAACTGCGGCTTCGCCTTTCAAGCTGGTCAATAAAAATATCCCACATTTCCAGCAGGAAAAGCTGCATTTGAAGTTTTAGAATTTCGTCATAAAAGCGATTGGCTGTTTCAAGCGACTTAATGTACAATGATTGAAAATTTTTCAGAATTCTTTCTTTGTTTTTTTTATCTGGACGTAATAGTGGATCAACTCTATGATGCACAATGGCGTCGATGCTGATGTTCAGGCTGGGAAAATTGTCTGTTAATAAATAATTATCAATAAACAGTACTGTTGCAGTAAAGTTTTTAGAAAAAGATAAATCTGAAATCTTACTGTCAGCAAGCCAGAAAATAAATTCGCCTTGCTTACATTGAACAGGCTTTCCATTAAAAATAAAGCTTGCATTTCCACGCTGACAATAGATGTGCGTATGATAGTGTAACTGGAAATCTTCCGGAAATTCGATGTCTCCGGTGGCTTTCAATAATAAAACTTTTGGTTGAGCCGGTGTTTCCATATTACTTTCTGTCGATAAAATGCTAAAATACGTAATATTTGACATTATTACTGTACTATTTGTAACAAGTTGCATATTTATCTGATTTATTTTTGCATTGTAAATTAAGTGATTGAAATGAACAGTCCTCCTTACCTGAACGGGAACAAAAGGTCAGTGGTTCTTGCAGTTGCTTATTTCAGGAAAAATCAATTAACTAAATAAATACTGTAATGAAAAAAATAATAACACTGGCAGTGATGCTCTTTTTTACAGGGCAGATATTTGCCCAAAACAAAA
The DNA here is from genome assembly GCF_019970085.1 of Chryseobacterium lathyri. Taxonomy (NCBI): domain Bacteria; kingdom Pseudomonadati; phylum Bacteroidota; class Flavobacteriia; order Flavobacteriales; family Weeksellaceae; genus Chryseobacterium; species Chryseobacterium lathyri. The sequence continues at coordinate 493,427 of NZ_JAHXYG010000003.1, forward strand.
ATTTAAATACCCCAAAAATGGATACGGCAGAACACTATACTTTTCAACTGAGCGAAAACGTAGTAAGAACAGCGGTGACTTTCAAAAACCGTTACGGTATAACATTATCAGGAGATTTTTATCTTCCGAAAAATGTTAAAAGTCAGAAATTAGCAGCATTAGCGATTAGCGGACCATTCGGAGCAGTAAAAGAACAATCATCCGGTTTATATGCAAACCAAATGGCAGAAAGGGGTTTTGCTGTCATCGCGTTTGATCCTTCGTATACCGGTGAAAGCGGTGGAGAACCTCGAAACCTCGCATCACCGGAAATCAATACCGAAGATTTCAGCGCTGCTGTCGATTTTTTAGGACTTCAGAAAAATGTGAATAGAAACAGAATAGGCATCATTGGAATTTGTGGTTTTGGAGGCTTTGCATTGAATGCAACTGCAGTTGATAAAAGAGTGAAAGCGGTCGCTACTACCAGCCTGTATGATATGACCAGATTGATGTCAAAAGGATATAACGATGTAATAAGTTTGGAACAGCGCACAAAAATATTGGAAGACCTGGGTCAACAGCGTTGGAAAGATGCTGAAAATGGAAACCCAACCAAAGGCGAAAGAAACCTTCCCGAAAGTCTAAAAGGCGACGAACCACAATTTGTAAAAGATTATTTCGATTATTACAGGACTTCCCGTGGTTTTCACACCAATTCACTTAATTCAAACGGAGCCTGGCTTTTGACCAACCCTTTATCGTTTATGAATATGCCGATACTTACCTATGTAAAAGAAATTTCTCCAAGACCTGTGCTTTTAATTGTTGGTGAGAAAGCACATTCGAGATATTTCAGTGAAGATATTTACAAAATGGCCTCCGAACCCAAAGAACTGATGATAATTTCTGGTGCAGTTCATGTTGATCTTTATGATAAAGTTGATATAATTCCATTTGATAAACTAGAAAGTTTTTTTGAAAAGTATCTGAAATAATTTTTAAATCATTTTTTTTCAAGCAAAGCCGTAAGCTTTGCTTTTTTTATTTCACAGATTATAAGAATTGCCTGGTGAAAAATGATAATGCCATTTATTATTAAAAATAAACATGAAGAAATTTCATTTTTTTAACATTATGATTTTTTAACATATCGGCTTTAAATTTGAAAAATACTGTGTTGCAATGAGATATGAGCGTTGTGTGTTCTACATGGTTAAAATAGGTAATAATTTCAATATATAATATGTTAAATTAACATATGATGCTAAATACTGTATTAATAATTAATTATATTTGTTTAAAATTAAAAACCACCAAATGTTGAATTAAATAAAAAATATAAATATTTTTAGGTTTATCTGTAGTATGGGGAATGTTTTTAAAATCAAAGAGTTAAGGTACGTACCTAGGTGGTTAGTTTTTTTTATTGATATTTCAATAGTTTCCTTTTCTGTCTTAACGATCTATCTGTTATTAAAAAAACTGCACGTAAAAATTTATTTTGTTGAATATCTCAATGAAAAAATTTTAACGGTTATTGGGGTTAATATTTTATGTATGCTCCTCTTCAAAACATATGCAGGAATAATAAGATATTCTACTTTTTTTGATTTTTTTAAAATTCTGTGGTCTTCGGGCAGTACCTTTATAGTATTGCTGGGCCTGAATTTTATATCAGATATGGTGTTGGGAAGGCCGCTTTATTTATATCCGGCACTTTTTTTATTCTTTTTTATTTCCACTCTTCTTATGTTCTTTTTCAGGATGCTTACCAAACAGCTTTTTAGCATGGTTATGGATCATAAGTATAAGAGTATCCCATCCAAAATAAGAGTTGCTGTTGTAGGAGTGAGGGGTGAATCTGTCTCATTAGCCAATGCAATTATTCATAATCCGGGGCACGCTTATCAGCTGGAAGGCTTTTTTAGCGCCAGATCAGATTCCAAAAAGGCAATGTTACTGGGGTATAAGATTTATAATAAAAAAGAACTTCTTAAAAGTCATAGTCTGACTAACCAATTTGATGCGGTTTTAATCCGGGGAACGATGGAGAAGGTAGAAATGGAAGAGTGGATGACACTTGCACTGGATAAAGGATTGAAAGTGTTAAAAGCACCGTGTCTCAACAAAATAAAGGAAGATGGTATTGTAGGAGGTTTCAGTCCCCTTCAGATTGAAGATTTACTGGACCGCAGCCCGATAAAAATTGAAAGTGAAGAAGTAAAAAGCCGTCATTTTAATAAAAGTATCCTAGTGACCGGAGGTGCCGGGTCTATTGGAAGTGAAATTGTGAGGCAGGTTGCTCAGTTGGATTCATCACTTATTGTGGTTGTAGATCAGGCTGAATCCCCTTTACATGAACTGAAGCTTGAGTTGCTGGAAAGATTTCCGAACCAGAATTTCAAATTTGTTCTGGCGGATATTTCGAATTATTACAGGCTTGAAAAATTATTTGAAGATTACCATTTTTCAATAGTATATCATGCAGCAGCCTACAAGCATGTTCCATTAATAGAAGACAATCCGCATGAAGCTATTTTTGTAAATATCGGGGGTACCAGAAACTTAGCTTTATTATCCAGGCAATATCATGTTGGCCGGTTTGTGATGGTATCTACCGATAAGGCTGTGAACCCAACCAATGTAATGGGAGCCTCTAAAAGAGCTGCCGAACTTTTTGTGCAGTCTTTACAAAACTCTCCTGATAATACAACAAAATTTATTACAACCCGTTTTGGGAATGTGCTGGGATCTAACGGTTCTGTAATACCGCATTTCAGGAAACAGATTGAAAAAGGAGGTCCGGTTACCATTACCCATCCCGATATTATCCGTTATTTTATGACCATTCCTGAAGCATGCGAACTGGTACTTCAGGCAGGGACAATGGGCAACGGAGGCGAAATTTATGTTTTTGATATGGGTAAGCCTATTAAAATTCTGGATCTGGCTAAAAGGATGATAAAGTTATCCGGATATACGCCGGATGTTGATATTAAAATTGATTTTATAGGGTTAAGACCTGGCGAAAAGCTGTACGAAGAGCTTCTAACAGATAATTCTACGACTATTCCTACCCATCATGAGAAAATCATGATTTCAAGAGACCCGCTGATGGAATTTGAAGATATAGAACTTCTGTGCAGGCAGATTATGCGTTCGGCCATAAAAAAAGAGAGTTTGCAGGTCGTTCAGATTCTGAAAATAATTGTACCGGAATTTATAAGTAATAATTCGGAATTTGAAATTTTAGATAAAACACCGGAACGTGAAGTCTATCAGTAACATAGTTTGAATTATGGTGTTGATAAGTGAAAAATAATCAAATATTTTTACTGTTTTATTTCCAATCGGAATGAAAATTGCTACACAATGAATTGACTTTTAAAATTAAGATATTTTTATTTGAATCCATTTCATACATAAGTGAATTTATATTTAATGTAAAATATACTTAGTTCTATCTTTTGTTGTATGTATCTTTAATAAAATAAGTATTAATTCGAATAGACTTAAATAACATATGAAGAAAACTATTATTACATATATAATACTGTTATCGGTTACTTTACTTTCATGTAAGCCCAAGCAAAACATGGTATATATATCAAAACAGAATATGGAAGAAGAGGTTAGTAAGGCAAAATTTCAAGGACTGCATATTCAGGAGGGGGATGTTCTCATGATCCTTGTTTCTGCACTGGACGAAATTGCTGTGAAGCCTTTCAATCTTAATACAGCCAATAAAGTAGGAAGTGATTCTGGCGCAGGAAACAGTCAGTATGTACAGCCAAGCGAGTATTTAGTAAATGATGAAGGATTTATCTATTTCCCTGTAATAGGAAATGTATATGCTAAAGGAATGACCCAGATACAACTGAAACAGGACCTTGAATCCCGTTTGAAGAAGTATCTTACAGATCCTATGGTATCCATTACTCTGAAAAATTTTAATGTAAGTATTTTGGGTGAAGTAAAGGAGCCAGGTCAAAAACAAAGTGTTTCCCAAAAGGTAAATATTTTCCAGGCATTGGGTCTAGCAGGTGATATGACTGATTATGGCGATCGTACAAATGTGAAACTTATCCGTACAGGAGATGATGGAGTAGACCAAATTGTTAACGTTGATTTGACAAGATCTGATATAGTCAGTTCACCTTATTATTATATGAAACAAAACGATATATTATATGTGCAGCCGGATAAAAATAAGCAGGTTATGGCCAACACAAACCCGAATAGAGCTCTTACATTCCAGATTATTGGTGCATTATTAACGGCAGGTACCCTTATTGTTGCTTTAACAAGATAATAAATATGCAGCAGACAGAATTTCAGGCAAAAGAAGAGAAGTTGGATTTAAGAAAAACGATTTCTAAATATCTTTATAAATGGCCGTGGTTTATAGCATCTATGTTTGTTTTTATAATAGGAGCTTATATTTATCTTAGATACAGTGTTCCTCAGTATCAATCAAAGACTACCCTTAAATTTGATAAAAAAACAAGTGATCTTTCTTCAGCTTTGGCAGATTTGGATAATCTGGGTATAGGTTTGGGTAATGCTGATGAACTGAAAAGTGAAGCGGCCGTAGTCAATTCTCGGCCTATACTCATGCAGGTAGTGAAAAACCTTAATCTGAATGTAGAATATTTTAATGCCGGAGAATTTAAAGATTGGCAACTGTTTGCAGGCGCACCTATTACAGCGAAAATATTAGCTTATAATAAAAAGAAATTTGTTTCCTCACAATATACTATAACAAAGATAAAGGGTGATGAATTTACCCTTCAGGATGGACAAAAAGGAAATACAACAGGGAAATTTAATATTCCTGTAAAGCTTGATTTTGGAACAGTAGTATTGCAAAGAAATTCTGCTCTTATGCCTAAATCAGAATATAAAATCATTTTTTGGAATCCCGTTGAAAAAGTAAAAAAACTTGAAAAAACAATACAGGTTAGTTTACCGGATGAAAAAGCGATGTTGATGGAAATCAGTCTTATAGCATCTCTTCCTGAAAAATCGGAGGCTATTCTTAATGAAGTGACTAAACAGTATAACCTTGATGGGCAGAGAGATAAGAATCTGCAGGCACAGAATACGCAGGAATTTATCGATAAAAGACTGGAGGTGATTACGAAGGATCTTTCCGGAGTAGAAAATCAGAAGGAAGACTTCCAGAACCGTAACCGTATTGTGGATCTGCAGGCGCAGGCAGAATTGGCTCTACAGAATACAAGTGAAAATACTAAAGCTCTTCTTCAGCAGCAAGCCCAGCTTGATCTTCTAAACTCTCTTGCTACGGAAGCCCAAAAAGGAAACAGTCAGCTCATGCCTTCTAATTTGGGGCTTAATCCTTCTCTGGAACAATCTATTTCTCAATATAATTTACTTCTGATCAGCAGAAATAAAACCCTCAAGCAAGCAACCAATGAAAACCCTGCTGTTATTGAAATGAACAGGGAAATTGCTTCTCTGAAGAACATCATACGAGATAATATCAATGAACAGAAACAAACAGTACAGACGGGTATTGCTCAACTTCAAAACCAAATTACAAGTAGTAATAAAGTCATAGAAAAGGTTCCGGGACAGTCTAAAGTTTACAGAGGCATAGAACGTCAGCAAAATCTTAAAGAGCAGCTCTTTTTGTTTCTCTTGCAGAAAAGAGAGGAAAACGCAATTAATTTGTCGGTAGATGTACCGAAAGCCAAAATTGTGAATCCTGCTTTTACGGAAGATATTCCGGTGTCACCTAAAAAAGATATTATTTTTCTGGGAGCTTTTTTCCTAGGGATATTAATTCCATTTGCCATTTTCTATGTGCTATTTATGCTGGATGATAAAATTTACAGCAGAGAAGATATTAAAGCACGTTCTTCATTAGGGGTACTGGTTGATATACCGTCACTTAAAGATAATGAAAACCATTTGGTGCAAAAAAACGATTTTTCGGAGTTGGCTGAAGCATTCAGGGTTCTTGTTTCCAATCTTAAATTTGTTTTGCCTACAAAAGATTCTGCCAAAGTGATTATGGTAACCTCTTCGGTAAAAGGTGAGGGTAAAACCCTGGTCTCTGTTAATCTTGCCCTTACCATAGCCAATAAAAACGGAAGAGCTCTTCTGATTGGTTCGGATATCCGTAATCCTCAGATCCAGCGGTATGATAATGAACCTACCAAAAGAAAAGGACTTACAGAATTTTTATATGATGATTCGGTGAATGTAGAGGATCTAGTCCACACATCAACTACGAATCCTTCATGTGATGTTATTTATGCGGGTTCAATTCCTCCCAATCCTCAGGAGCTGCTTTCTAATGGAAGATATCAGAAGCTTATTGAGCAGATGTCTTCTGAGTATGCTTATATTATTATAGACTCTGCACCGCTTATGCTGGTTTCGGATACACTGAGTATTGCAGATACAGCGGATGCAACATTGTATGTCGTAAGATCCGGAGTATCAAAAAATATATTGATAGATTTTGCTAACGACCTTGTAAGAGACTCTAAACTGACGAATGTATCTTTTGTCGTTAACGATGTTTCCAGACGTGCAGGAGGTTATGGATATAACTACAGCTATGGCTATGGCTACAGTCAGACCAAGGATAAAAATAGCTGGTGGAAGAAAATTTTTAAATCATAGAAATGCATAAAATTTTAATTACAGGAGGAGCGGGTTTTATAGGTTCCAACTTAACGGAATATTTTTTAAATAAAGGCTATTATGTCGTTTGCTTAGATAATTTTGCAACAGGGCACCGTCACAACATCGAGCCTTTCCTTAACAACCCAAATTATAAACTGATTGAAGGGGATATCCGTGATTTGAAAGTTTGCCAAAAAGCAGTAGAAAATGTAGATTATATACTTCACCAGGCTGCATTAGGTTCTGTTCCGAGATCAATTAAAGATCCTATTACAAGTAACGATGTGAATGTTTCAGGATTTTTAAATATGCTGATTGCTGCCCGTGATGCCAAGGTAAAACGTTTTGTATATGCTGCTTCATCATCTACCTATGGTGACTCTGCATCATTGCCTAAAGTGGAGGATGTGATCGGGAAACCGTTATCGCCATACGCCATTACCAAATATGTCAATGAGCTGTATGCAGACGTGTTTGGAAAAACATACGGAATGCAGTGCATCGGTTTGAGATATTTCAATGTATTTGGACGCAGGCAGGATCCGAACGGGGCATACGCTGCTGTGATTCCTTTGTTTGTAAAGCAGTTAATCAATCACGAATCTCCAACCATTAACGGAACTGGCGATTATTCACGTGATTTTACTTATATCGATAATGTCATTCAGATGAATGAGCTGGCTATGCTTACCGAGAATCCTGAAGCAGTGAATACAGTTTACAATACAGCAGTCGGAGATCGTACAACACTGAATGATCTGATTGGATACCTTAAAAAATATTTAAGCGAATTCGATGAACAAATTGCTGATGTGAATGTCATTTATGGTCCGAACCGTGTGGGGGATATCCCGCATTCACTGGCGTCTGTTGAAAAAGCAGGAAAATTATTAGGATACCAGCCTACTCATACGATAGAAAAAGGATTAAAAGAAGCTATCAGCTGGTATTGGGAAAATTTAAAATAAACAAGTTTAAATCGAGTCTTTGTGGAAAAACAATATAAAATTGCCGTTATCGGATTAGGATACGTAGGTCTGCCTTTAGCACGATTATTTGCAACCAAGTATCCGGTTGTAGGTTTTGATATCAATCAGAAAAGGATTGAGGAATTGAATACCGGTGTAGACAATACTTTAGAAGTGGAAAACGAAGTATTGAAAGCTATATTAAAACAGGAAAGCCCTTTTCACCATTCCAATGAAAATGGATTGTACTGCTCTGCTGATATCAACGATATCCAGGATGCAAACATCTATATTATTACGGTTCCAACGCCGGTTGATAAGCATAACCGCCCCGATCTTACGCCGTTATATAAATCATCGGAAACGGTGGCTAAAGTATTGTCAAAAGGAGATATTGTAATTTATGAATCTACTGTATATCCGGGCGCTACCGAGGAAGAATGTATCCCTGTTCTGGAAAAAGTTTCAAGATTGAAGTTTAATCAGGACTTCTTTGCAGGATATTCTCCGGAGCGTATTAATCCTGGAGATAAAGAACATACCGTGGAGAAGATTCTGAAAGTGACTTCAGGTTCTACACCGGAAATTGGAAAAACAGTAGACGCTTTATATAAATCTGTGATTATTGCCGGAACTCATTTAGCTCCGACTATTAAGATTGCAGAAGCTGCCAAAGTAATTGAAAACTCACAGAGAGATATCAATATCGCTTTTGTCAATGAGTTGGCAAAAATTTTCAACCTTTTAGAAATAGATACCCATGCAGTGCTTGAGGCTGCAGGCACCAAGTGGAACTTTTTACCGTTCAAACCGGGATTGGTAGGCGGACACTGTATTGGTGTAGATCCTTATTATCTTGCTCAGAAGGCTCAGGAGAACGGTTATCACCCGGAAATTATCCTGGCAGGACGCCGTCTTAACGATTCTATGGGGCAGTATGTGGCTTCCCAGCTCGTGAAAACGATGATTAAAAAGAAGATTACGATTAATGGTGCCAGAGTTCTAAACTTAGGAATAACTTTTAAAGAGAACTGTCCGGATGTACGTAATACCAAAGCGGTAGATGTGATCCACGGGCTGGAAGATTATGCTTTACACGTTACTACTTTTGATCCTTGGGCTAAGCCTGAAGAAGTAAAACATGAATACAACCTGGATGTGATCAATGAGATTCCGGATGAAAAATTTGATGCAATTATTCTTACTGTTGCACACAAGGAATTTATGGATATCAACCTGAATCACTATCTGAAGGAAGAAGGGATCATTTATGATGTAAAAGGAATCCTGAAAGAGTGCGATGCTAAATTATAAATATTTGCTTACTTAAAATTATGAAGAAAAAACATCTAATTGTTTTTGGAACTAGGCCAGAAGCCATAAAAATGGCTCCATTGGTAAAGGAATTCCAAAAAGAAGAATCATTCGACACTAAAGTTTGTGTTACAGCTCAACACAGAGAGATGTTAGATCAGGTTTTAAGTTTTTTTGATATCAAGCCGGACTACGATTTAAATTTGATGAAGCCTGGCCAGAATTTGTATCATCTGACCGCTGATATTATCACCGGGCTGAAATCTGTTTTAGAAGATTTTAATCCGGATTATGTATATGTGCACGGGGATACAACCACAACCATGGCGACCAGTATAGCCAGTTTCTATTCCGGGGCTAAAGTATGCCATGTAGAAGCAGGATTGAGAACCCATGACAAGAGATCTCCATTCCCTGAAGAAATGAACCGCCAGGTAGCGGGACGTATTGCCGATTATCATTTTGCCCCGACAGAACAGTCGAAGCTTAATTTATTGGCAGAAAACACTAAAGAAGAGAATATATTGGTCACAGGTAATACTGTGATAGACGCATTATTCTACAGCTCAGAGAAAGTGGAGCATATAGATAATAAAGAAATAGAAACACTGAGGTCCATCATAGATGTATCCAGAAAAATTGTACTGGTTACAGGACACAGAAGGGAAAATCATGGACAGGGATTTATCAATATTTGTGAAGCATTAAAAGAAATTGCCGTTACAAATCCTGATGTTCAGGTTATTTACCCTGTGCACCTGAATCCCAATGTAAAAGGACCTGTGTATGAAATTTTATCTGAGGTTAATAATATAGTATTGATTGAGCCTTTAGCATACCCTGCCTTTGTATGGTTAATGAATCAGTCGTATATCATCATCACCGATTCCGGAGGGATACAGGAGGAAGCTCCAAGTCTTGGGAAACCGGTACTGGTAATGAGAGATACTACGGAAAGACCTGAAGCAGTGAATGCCGGAACGGTAATTCTGGTAGGTACAGATAAAAATAAAATTGTTTCAGAAGCGCAGAGTTTGTTAAATGATACCGTACGTTACCAATCCATGAGGGAATTGCATAATCCTTATGGCGATGGAACGGCATGTGAACGTATCGTAAATTTTATAAAAAGTAAATAAATGAATATATCTTCTCTGCTAAAAAAGAAGATGTTTAAAGAAACTTTGACGTATTCCATAGGAAGCTTTGGATCAAAGATTCTTTCATTTTTATTAGTCCCTTTTTACACCTATTTTCTCACTAAAAAAGAATTGGGAGAATATGACTTACTGCTTACCACAATAAGTCTTTTTGCGCCACTGGTTTCATTACAGATTTCTGATGCTACATACAGATGGTTAATTGATAAAGAATACATCAGTGAAGACCAGAAGGCAAAAATTATGACCAATTCTATCATCACGTTATGTATAGGGTATCTTATTTTTTGTATTGGTTTTTCCATTTATGTCTTTTTTAATAGCTTTCAGTATGAGGGATATTTTATCGTATTGATTTTCCTGAATTGCTTACTGCCCTTATTACAGAGCATTTTAAGAGGACAGGGAAATACGAAGCAGTTTGCGATCAATGGGATTCTGACTACTTTTTTGATTGTAATTTTTAATGTCGTTTTCATTTATGTTTTAAAATTAAATGTTGAAGGAGTCTTTATTGCCAATATTGCAGCATACACGGTAGCATGTATTCTGATTTTGTATAAGGTGAAAATACTTCAGTATTTTAAATTTAAATATTGGGATCTTGAGCTTATAAAATCTATGGCATCCTATTCTTTGCCTTTGATTCCCAATTTAATGAGCTGGTGGGCTATATCATCTGCCAGTAAATTTATTATCCTGCATTATATGGGACCTGAAGGAAATGGATTATATGCGGTAGCAAGCCGTTTTCCTGCATTGCTTCTGGTGATCAATTCTGTTTTGCTGCTGCCGTTACAGGATAGGATCTTAAAAGAAGAAGATAACCTGACCTTTAACAGATTACTGGGAAAGTTTATCATGTTTGAATTGGCCCTGGCCTTTACGCTGGGTATTTTATCCCCTTTGATGACCAAAATACTGGTCTCCAAAGAGTATTTCGAAACCTGGGAATATATGCCCTATTTGTATCTGGGGGTAGGATTTAATGCCATTGCTGGTTTTTTGGGATTAAAATATCAGAAAGAAAAGAATACATTAAAAATCACATTGACGACCTTGCTGGGCGCTGTTGTATCCATAGCATTAAGTATTGTTTTGATACAGTATATAGGCCTGAAGGGAATATCAATTTCATTTTTATTAGGATTTCTGGTGGTTTTACTGTTACGGTATATTGATATATATAAAAAAGAGATTTTTAATATCAAATTTTTTATCATCATCTTTTTACCGGTGGTTACTTACTTAAGTATTTTATTAATCAAAAAAGCGATATCATGTTTTTAATTGGAAAATTAAATAGAATTCTCGATCAGATCAAGTTTAATAAAACCAAAAAAAGATTAAAACATTTTGGTGAGCTTAATGATATAAATCCCAATATAAGGCTGCTGTATCCTGACAGGATTTCCATTGGTTCCTACGTATATATTGGCCCCAATGCCGATATCAACGGACTTGGAGAAGTTGAAATCAGTAACGGAGTCATCATTGGCCCGAATTTAACCGTTCATTCGGCTAATCATAAGTTCAGGGATTCAAAATTTATTCCTTATGATGAAACTTTTGAATTCAAAAAAGTAAAAATTGACGAAAATGTATGGATCGGGGGAAATGTAATCATTACACCCGGAAGCCAGATTGGAGAAGGATGCATCATAGGTGCCGGATGTGTGGTTTCAGGAAAAATACCGCCGCTTTCCATTGTCGTGGGAAATCCTTGCCAGGTCATTAAATCAAGAGATGCAGAACATTATTACAGATTAAAATCTGAAGATGCAATTTATTTGAAAAATAAATTATTAAAAAATATCAAGCCGGAAATATAATGAATATATCAATAAAAGGAGCATATGGTGACAGTAATTTTGGCGATGATTTGTTGATGATCGTGTTTGAGGATTTCATCAAAGCCAATATCAAAAACAGTTCCCTGAATTTTATAGGAGCTGAAAATAGCTATGTCTCTAAATTTTTATGTGATTCTTCATACAATAATAATCAGAAAGATGATCTTTTGGTCTATGGTGGAGGAACGCAGTTTTTTTCTTTTATAGAAAAATCTACACTTAAAACCAAACTAAAGAATAATATATCCAAAAGTCCGGTTAAAATACTAAAAAAAGTATTGCAGAAGCTTGGACCGAGAAATGAAACGGTAACCAGCTTTGAAAAAGCTTTTCTGGGCTTCGGGTTGGGGCCGTTTAACAATAACACGCAGGCTATAGAATTTGCAAAGAATCAGTTGAAAGATTCCCTTTTTACAGGAGTAAGAGATCAGGTTTCTTATGATTATTGCAACGACTGGAATATCCAATCATTCTTGGGAGCTGATGTGGTATTTTCCTCCGGTTTTAATAAATATATTCAAAACGTCCCACAGATTGAAGATTCCAACAAAATAGGAATTATCGTGAGAGACTGGGAGTGGAAGAACAGTGCGGCAGATTATCAGGAACAGCTGATCAGTTTTATTAATTCCAATCCGCAACTTGATGTTACGTTTATAGTATTTGCAAAAGATAAAGATCCGAAATGGATGAAAAGGATACAGGATTACAAAAGTATAGTCTGGAATCCGGAAACCATGGAAATCAATGATTTTATAGAAATTTTAAATTCATTTTCCACATTCATTACGGCGCGTTATCATGGAGCCATCATTGCCGGCTTGTTAGGGAAGAAAGTGATCTGCGTGGAAATAGAGCCTAAATTAAGGATTCTTACCCAGCAGATTCCGTCATTTGCCTTATGGAATAATGATTTTGATATTCCGAAGCTTAATGATTTAGTACAGTCAGATCTGGAAAAAGATCATCAGAAATACATTTCAGAGCTCAGATCAAAAGCAGATGAAATGTTGAACCAATTTGTAAAAAAATATAACAGCAGATTTAATGGAGAATAAAGAAATTGTAATAGTTCATAAAACCTGCGTTTCAGATTACCCTCCTTTATTGGCTTTTATAAAGTATCTGAATAAAAACGGTTATAAAATTCATCTGGTATTAGGCTTTGAAAAAGGAAACCTGATCGACGAGCTGAACAGTCTTTGCGACAAAGTTCATTTAACGGATATAAAACCTTCATCCAACAAGTTTTTATACTGGTTTAAGATCAGAAAGACTTTCTGGGAAATTATTAATGAGAATAGGTATCAGGATAAACTGATCTGGATTCCGGCTGCAGATACCACCCTGGCTTTGGGGAATAAATTGTTGTCCCTGAACTATGTGCTTAATCTATACGAGCTGTTTGATTACGCGCCAAGGTACATCAAAGGCCTTGAAAAATTTGCTAAAAATGCAAAGCTCGTCATCTGTTCCAATTTGGACAGAGCGAATATACTTCGGGTTTGGTGGAAGCTGGCCAAAACACCGGAAGTTATTCTGAATAAACCGTATTCAGAGTTGTCTGAAAGAAATCTTCCTTTGACGGATGAACTGTCAAAGCTGTTGGAACCTGTAAAAGATAAAAAGAAAATTATTTATCAGGGAGTTATTTTTCCTGAAAGAGAACTCGAAGGAATTTGCCGCTACATCAATCAGTCAGAAGATTTTGCACTGATCATTATGGGTAAGGAAACAGACTATTTGAAAAAACTCAAAACCATCTGTCCTTCCATCATCCATATTCCGTTTGTAGCGCCTCCTTATCATCTGCATGTAACCAGCCATGCGGATATTGGTATATTAACGTATGATCACTCCTCTTTGAACAATATATTTTGTGCACCGAACAAATTATGGGAGTTTTCTAATTTTTCTATGCCAATGATCGGGAATGATATTCCGGGGCTTATCAATACGGTGGCAGCCGGCAGAATGGGAGAGTGCATCGATTTTCAGAAAGAAGATCAGGTCGCTAAAACCCTGCACAGCATATTGGAAAATTATACGGAGTATTCCAGGAATGCCAAATCATTTTATAACAGTTATAATTATGATCTGGAATTAGACCGTATCATGCAGAAATTGTAGAAAAAAAGAAATGGACGCTATTATAAATGCATTTAATTTAAGATTTACACTTGTTTATTTAAGTGTAGCACTTTTTGCTGTCATTTTGATTAATGAGTATATCTACAGAAGAAAAAACTCTGATGAAATTCAGAATTTTTTACTAATATTTTTTGCATTGGTTATGATATTACTGATCGGATTCCGGGACAAGAAAGTAGGCTCGGATTCAGAAAGATCACTGATCTATTTCACCGGAGCCAAAGTGGTAAGATCTTTAAGTGAACTCAAGGATATAGGAATTTACTTTGTTTCCATGCTGGCCCGTAAGCTGAGTGACAATTATAAAGCATTTTTTACATTAAATGCCATATTATACGTAACGCCAATTATTGTAGGAATAAGAAATTTGACCCAGAAAAACAGATTTCTTATTTTCTTTATTGTGGTCAGTATGTTCTTCTTTAAAACAATGGGGATCAACACGACAAGGCAGGGGATTGCTTTCTCTTTCTTTTTTCTGGCCGTAACCTATTTTGATAAGAAAAAGTGGTTAGCCATTGTGTTTTTCATCATTGCATTTTTTAACCATGCTTCCATTATCATCCCTATTGTGGTTTTCTTAATGTCTACCAAGATCAATAACCTCAAGGTTATATTTTCCATTTACATCGTGGCTACCATACTGTCATTGGTGAATTTTAATCTTAATGATCTTTTAGGGAAGATCCCGGTACTGAATATTCTGGTAGAGGAAAGATTGGATCAGTATTATGCAAAAGGGGCTAAAGTAGTGTACAAAACAGGGTTCAGACTGAACTTTTTTGTATTCAATACCATATTTGCGGTGATTGGGTATTATACCCTTAAAAATATTGAAAATATAGGGGAGAAGTTAAAGTATAAAAGGTTTTATGTAACGTATATGCTTACATCGGCTTTTTTCTTTCTGATGTTCTCCGCAGCGTTCAGTGACCGTTTTGGTTTCCTGTCATGGATCTTCATTCCTTTTCTGATGTATCCATACACGCAGACCAACAGAAAAATAGGATTTATCAATTTATTGGGAGTATTTTTTATTTGTTTCTTCCTGTTTTTAATATTTAATTTAAAATAATGATATCAGTAGTAATCCCTTTGTACAACAAAGAAAAATATATTAAGGAAACCATCCTTAAAGTGCTGAATCAGACGTATCAGCATTTTGAAATCATTATTGTTAATGATGGCAGCAAAGATAAAGGTCCGGACATCGTGAGTGAAATCGATGATCCAAGAGTGAAGCTGTTTAATAAAGAAAATGGAGGTGTTTCTTCAGCCCGCAATGCCGGAATTGAAAAATCCCGGTATGAATACATTGCATTTCTGGATGCTGATGACGAATGGCTGCCCAATCATTTGGAAGAAATCAGTAAGCTTATTACAAGATATAAGGACCATGCAGATGTTTTTGTGACCAATTTTGCAAGAAAATATGGTACAGGAAACATTGTTGATAATAGAAAACAGGATGAGCTTACAGAAGGATTGGTCAAAGACTATTTCAAAATAGTTCTTAAAAAAGGCGTAATCCATACCTCCTGCGTCTGTGTGAGTAAAAAAGCTTTATTAAAAGCCAACTTATTCGATGAACGCTTATCCAGAGGAGAAGATATGGATCTGTGGGCGAGACTGGCCAGAGAATTTGGAATAGCCTATTCCCCTGCAGTGACGGAATTATACCTGCAGGAGGCAGAAAACAATAGCGGAGGAAAGTCAGATGTAACAAGATCCATCATCTATCATCTGGACTTTTCTACAGTAAAATCTATAGACGAGAAAAAATATTTAAAAAATTTACTCTATAGAAAATATGCTTCATTATTGAAGAATATGGATTTTGGAAACTTTACTAAATTAATGATTAAACAAGGCTTTTAATGAAAGAGAAAGTATATAAAATATTACCCGGTTTTCTTCAGAACTGTTTGGTCTATGCTTATAACAGGCAGGCCTACAAAAGAAGATATGGCGGCGAATACCAGAATTTCAGGAAAGAGAAGAAACAAAACCGCCATTTATCATTAGAAGAATTAAAAGCATATCAGAAAAACAGGTATGCACAATTCATAGAATTTGTAACCCAAAACTCGGATTATTATAAAAAAACGATCGGAAATATCGAACATGCTGAATTAATAGAAAATATTTCCAGCCTGCCCATCGTTAATAAAGAAGTGCTCCGTAATAATATTGACGCCATTACGGTAAAAACTTCAGAAAAATTAGAAAAATCCAAAACAGGAGGGACTACAGGAAAATCCCTGGAAGTGAAGTTCTTTTTCAGAGACAGTCAGGAGAGATTTGCATTTTTAGATGATTTCAGATCCAGATTCGGATACGAACTGGGCAAAAAGACGGCCTGGTTCTCCGGTAAAAATTTATTGACGGATAGCGATGTTAAAAAGAAAATATTCTGGAAGACAGATTTTGTACATCATGTCCGTTACTATTCCACATTCCATATCAAGGATGATTATCTTAAATATTATGTGGAAGATCTTATCCGTTTCACACCGGAATATTTTGTGGGATTTCCCTCTACCATCCTGGAAATTGCCAAATATGGGATAGCTAACGGATACGATTTTCCGGAAAATGCCGTGAAAGCGGTTTTCCCAACGGCAGAAACCATTACCGATGAAACAAGATACTATATTGAGAAATTTTTTAAAACAAAACTTTACAATCAATATGCTTCCTCTGAAGGCGCTCCTTTTATCATTGAGTGCGAAAAAGGAAATCTTCATTTAGAATTGCAGACCGGAGTTTTTGAAGTTTTAGATGAAAATAATCAACCTGCGCAGTCCGGAAGGCTGGTGGTCACTTCATTTACAACGTCTGCTACTCCATTGGTAAGATATGATATCGGGGATTCAATAACCCTTGAAGATGCGGATAAAAAATGCAGCTGTGGAAATAACAATCCTCTGGTAAAAGAAATTTTAGGGAGAATTGATGACTTTATCTATTCCGTTGAAAACGGAAAAATCAATTTGGGAAATGTTTCCAATACCTTAAAAGATACAAAGGGAATTATTAGATTTCAAGCTGTACAGAACAAATTGGAAGAGTTGGATTTATATGTCGTTATTGATAAAGAAATCTATTCAAAACAAATTGAAAAAGTATTTATAGGAAATTGGAAAGACAGAGTGGGGAATGCTATGAAAATACATTTACATTATGTTAATGAAATTCCTGTTGAAGGTAGCGGTAAATATAGAATTGTGAAAAATAATATAAAAGATTTGTTATGAAAATTATAAAATCATTTTTAATATTGAGTTTGTTAACCTTTTCAATCATTTGTTGCTCTCAACGAAGAGATAAGGTATTCATTGATAAATCATTAATAGTAACTCAGAATATTGCTGTTCAAACGGATGATTTTTTCAAAGTTGAAACAGTACTTCCAAAGGGTTATGTGAAAGACGGAACTGTTGATTATACGACTTATATTCAAAAAGCTATTGATGCCAATAATAAAGTCATCATGCCAAACTTCCCATTAATGACTAGTGGAATTTTTGCACAATCCAATTCACAGATCTATTTTCAGAAAAACTCTTCCTTAATATTAAAACCAACAGCCAATGTAAGATACCAGATCATTAGCTTACATGGTATCGAAAATGTTAAAATTTACAACCCTACATTAATAGGTGATCGTGAAAAGCATTTGGATTCTAAAGGTGAATGGGGATTCGGTATTGATATAAGGGGCTCAAGAAATATTGATATTTTTAATGTCAATATATCAGATTGCTGGGGTGATGGGATTGTATTGGTCAAAACTATGAGGAATATAAGATCAGGTATTACCAAAGAAAAATTATTGGAAACGGAAAAAATTAACATTATGGGTGGGATTATAAACAATGTTAGAAGAAATGGAATAACAATTGCTGGAGGTAAAGATGTATTTATAAAAAATTTGTTAATTGCAAACATTGATGGAACAAATCCTATGGCTGGTATTGATATTGAACCTGATGACAGCTCTAATGATTTGGAAAATATCAATATTGATAATGTAAAAATAAATAACGCCAATGTAGGTATAGATTTGCATTTAGGACAATATGGTAATCGGACTATGTCAAAATCGGTTACAATTTCCTGCAGCAATATTTCCGTTGAAAACTCCAATACAGGAATTTATATTGCAGGATATAAAAACAAACCAGATATTAAAGAGATGAAAGGTTATTTTAAAGTGGATAAGTTTGTTACTCGTAATGTTGCAAAACCTTTTGAAAAAAGAGAACAGTTTGGATTATATCCTATGATTCAAATGAACAACTATAAATTTAATATCAATAACAAAATTGATAGTTCTACAGAATCGCTTTTAAAACATGTTAAAGACAGTAGCAAGTTCACATATTAATGGGTGCAGCTATAAAACAAAATCAGAGTAGAATTAAAGAATCATTAAGATATTTCTGCAAATGATTATCTGGAGAGCGTTATGATATATAGACTTAATAGAAGTACGGATTATTGTACTTGTTTCCAGGTCAATTAGATAGCATAAATAGCCTCTATAAAAAATACACAAAGACAGAACGGAAATTATTTAGTTTGAAAGCAGTATTGATTTCAGAACCAAATTTCATGTGAAATGAGGTTAGATTTTAAAACTCATTCAAAGCATAATAGATATGCATTAAAAACTCGGTAATAAAACGCCTTAAAATATAAGGGGTTAGTTACGAAGGAGTAGAAGATGATAGAACTAAATATTTAAAGATTTGAAAACTAAACTAATTCGCATAACAACAATTCCGCTTTCTTTAAAAATATTATTAAAGGGGCAGCATCGATTTATGTCAGAACATTTTGAAGTAATAGGAGTTTCTTCGCCCGGAAAAGAATTGGATGAGGTGAAAAGTGATGAGGAAATAGAAGTAATTGCTATTGATATGTCTCGTCAGATTACTCCAGTTAAAGATATTAAATCTTTATGGAGTACTTATAAGCTTTTAAGAAAGGAAAAGCCACAAATCGTACACACGCACACACCTAAAGCCGGTATAGTAGGTATGTTGGCAGCAAAGCTGGCTGGAGTTCCTCACCGATTACATACCGTAGCAGGTTTGCCCTTGATGGAAGTAACAGGTATGAAACGTGAAATTCTAAACTTCGTAGAGAAATTAACATATGCATCTGCAACAAAGGTATATCCAAACTCAAAAGGGCTATATGAATACATCCTGCAGAATAATTATACTCATAAAAGCAAAATAAAAGTAATTGGAAATGGGTCGTCCAATGGAATTGATACTTCTTATTTTTCGACTGACCAGGTGACACAAGCACAGAAAGATCTTTTAAAAAAAGAATTGAATATAGAAGATGCACATTTTGTGTTTGTCTTTGTAGGACGTTTGGTAGGGGATAAAGGAATTAACGAATTGGTCAAAGCCTTTTCTCACATAAACAAGAAAGAAAATTCACAGCGCCAGACCAAATTATTACTGGTTGGCCCACTGGAACAGGAGCTGGATCCTCTGCATCCGGATACATTAAGAGAAATTGAAAATAACCCGGATATCATATCGGTAGGTTTTCAGAAAGATGTACGTCCTTATTTTGCTATTTCCGATGCATTGGCCTTTCCAAGCTACCGGGAAGGGTTTCCAAATGTAGTAATGCAGGCGGGAGCAATGGGATTACCAAGCATTGTCTCTGATATCAACGGATGCAACGAAATTATTATAGAAGACCAAAATGGAGCAATAGTTCCGGTTAAAAACAGTGAAAAGCTTGGTGAAGCAATGAGAAAAATGAAATTGGACACAGATTATTATCAGAAATTAAAAATGAATGCCCGGCCGATGATCGAATCTCGTTATGAGCAGTCTGTTATCTGGAACGCTTTATTGAGTGAATACAAAAAACTAATTAAAGAAAAAGATTACCGTGTATAAGTTTTTTTTAAAACGGGTTATAGATTTTCTGATTGCGTTAATAGGGCTGATCTTGCTGTCACCTGTTTTCATTATTGTCACGGTCTTGCTGTATTTCGCAAATCAGGGCAAACCATTCTTTTTGCAGGCACGGCCTGGGTTAAATGAGAAGATATTTAATATCATCAAGTTTAAGACAATGAATGATAAAAAAGACGGACAAGGTAATTACCTGCCCGATTCGGAACGCTTAACAAGGGTTGGAAGTTTTATACGTCAGACTTCCCTGGATGAGCTTCCACAGTTAATTAATGTATTGAAAGGAGACATGGCGATTATAGGTCCCAGACCTCTGTTGCCGCATTACCTTTCTTTATATAATGAATCTCAAAAACGAAGACACAATATACGCCCTGGCATTACAGGCTGGGCGCAGGTAAATGGGAGAAATGCCATTTCCTGGACGATGAAATTTGAATTAGATATTTGGTACATAGAGAATGTATCATTTGCAACAGATTGCAAAGTGATGTTCCTTACTTTAAAAAAAGTAATAAAAAAGGAAGGCATAAACCAGGCTGATCAGGCCACGGTAGAGGCTTTTACAGGAAATAATTAATTTAAATTAAATGTAGACAGAATATGTATTTATACGGAGCAAGTGGTCATGGCAAAGTAGTGGCCGAAATCGCCGAAGAATGCGGTTATAATATTGAAGCCTATATCGACGAAAATCCGTCGAAGGAGAGAGTGTTGAATTATACTGTTATTCACGAAGCTCCGCCCTATGATATAGAAGTGCTTATTTCTATAGGAAATAACAGGTTACGGAAAAGAGTAGTTAATCGGGGTGAGCATTTCAATTATGTTACCCTCCTTCATCCCAAAGCAATACTATCTAAAAGATTAAAAATCGAAGAAGGAACTATCGTTATGCCTGGTGTGACTATAAATGCAGCAGTAAGGATAGGGAAACACTGTATTATCAATACCAATGCTTCTATTGATCACGATTGTGTCATCGAAGATTTTGTCCATATATCTCCAAATGTCGCACTGGCAGGAAACGTATATGTAGGGGAAGGAACCCATATTGGAATCGGAGCCAGCGTGATACAGGGAATAGAAATTGGCAAATGGTGCACTATTGGTGCCGGAGCTGTCATTATTAGCGATGTACCGGATGGCGCTACAGTAGTAGGCAATCCGGGTAAAGTAATAAAAAGTAGAAGTTTAAATATTTAGTAAAATTTAGAATAGTAAAATATGAAATCAAAAGTATGGTTGTCCTCTCCCCATTTGGGTGGAAACGAATTAAAATACATTAAAGAAGCATTCGCCGCAAATTGGGTAGCACCCTTAGGGCCGAATGTTGATGGTTTTGAACAAGATTTGGAGTTATTCTTAAATGAAGATGTAAAAGTAGCTGCACTTTCTGCAGGAACTGCTGCTTTACACCTGGCATTAATTGAATGCGATGTCACTCATGGAGACGAGGTTATCTGTCAGTCTATGACATTTTCTGCCTCTGCTAATCCTATTGTCTATCTGGGAGCTGTTCCCGTATTCATAGATTCCGAAAAAGATACCTGGAATATGTGTCCGGTCGCTTTAAAAGAAGCTATAGAAGACAGAATTTCAAAAGGCAAAAAGCCCAAAGCAATTATTGTCGTTCACCTTTACGGAATGCCGGCAAAAATGGATGAAATTTTATCCATTGCTGCAGAGTATGACATTCCTTTAATTGAAGATGCCGCTGAATCATTAGGCTCCAGATATAAAGGAAAAGCCTGCGGAACTTTTGGCCGTTTCGGTATCCTGTCATTCAACGGAAACAAAATTATTACGACTTCCGGAGGAGGCGCATTGGTATGCCATTCCCAGGAAGACAAAGATAAAGCGGTATTCCTTTCTACACAGGCAAGGGATAATGCCCCACATTATCAGCATTCTCAAATTGGATATAATTATAGAATGAGTAATATCAGTGCGGGAATCGGAAGAGGACAAATGGAAGTGCTGGATGAGAGGGTAGAAGGCCGTAGAAGAATGCATAGCTTTTATTCAGAACTCTGTGAAAATATAGAAGGAGTAAAAATATTTTCAGAACCTGATTCAGATTTTTACAGCAATCACTGGTTATCCGTTATTACAGTTGAGGGTGCAAAAACAAAAACATCAAAAAACCACGAAGATTTACGACTGGCATTTCTGAAGGATGACATCGAGTCCCGTCCAATCTGGAAACCGATGCATCTGCAGCCTATATTTAAAGATGCACCCTATTACGGAGGAAAAGTTGCAGAGAATCTGTTCGGAAATAGCTTATGCTTGCCTTCAGGATCTAATCTTTCGGAAGATGAAAGAGCCAGAATTGCAAAAGTAATGCTGGATGTGCTTTCAAATAAGAAAGAATATTCGGTAATGCGGTAATCCAGGTCTTTGTTTTGGAGGCTGACAGATAAAAATTAACACCAAATTATTTATATAAAGTATACTTTCCATTAAGTTGGCACCTCCGGCAGGCCTAGTATAATTAAAAAGTGATCATTTTTAAATGATCACTTTTTATTTTTATCCTTTAGCTGTAAATTTTTTTATTGACTCCTTTGTTAAAGGGGTAAAGAAATTAACCAGATTGCCATCAGGATCTCTGAACAATAATGATTTGTTCCCCCACGGCATCGTGGTTGGTTCCTGTATAATAGAAGAAGATAGAAAATTTTGTAAGCGTTCAAATTCTTTCTCTACATCATCAACTAAAAATTCTATGATTGCAGAACGGTTTTCAGCAGCTTGTATCAAACCTTCCCCACCAAAAAACTGCAGTGTTCGCACGCTTCCGATAGCAATGGTTGCTGTTGCTGTTTTCAGTTCAGCAAAATCGGGAGTATACTGTATGGCCTGTATTTCTGTTATTTGTTCATAAAATGGTACTAAATTTTCAATATTAGCCGTGATAATACGTATTGATACTAAATTCATTGTTGAAGATTTTTAATTAGGCTACAAAAATAGAATGGAGCTGTGACAAGTAGGTGTCAGTAGGTTTTTGTTGGTTTACAATTTTTAAATTTATTCAGTTTAATTGTAACTGTCAGATTAAATGTTGACTACTTTTTAAAATCAAAAACAGCATCATTAGAAGTTAAATGATGCTGTCCACATTTAGTGTTTTTACCTTAGTTGTTTAGATTCGAAATCATAATTTTTAATGCCCCAGTAACGGTTTTCATCATTTCACCCTCATTGTTTTTGATGCATTCCTAAACTGAGGAAATAAACTGACTCATTTTGCGATAGGATCATCTGAAAGCTGTTTTGCCTTAAAATATACCATGGTGCGCTATGAATTTTTTTTAGTTGTTTCAACCTAAATTGTGTTAAATATATATAGAATGGTTTAGTTTGTGCAAATATACAAAACAAGACACTATTCAGTGTCTAAAATAATTAAAATTTTCTTAAACTTGTATAATCTAATGTTTAGCTATGGAAAGAAAATCAGCAGCAGGCAGTGTCCGGAACAAGGAACGAAGTAAAAAGAAATTTTTGGATGCCGTTGGAAAGATATTGAAAACGAAAGGATATGCGGCATTAAAGATAAATGATATCGCAATTACAGCCGGAGTAGATAAAAAAATGATCTACACCTATTTTGGCGGTATGGATGGTTTGATGGATGAATATATCCGGTCCCAAGATTATTGGAGTAATGTAACCACCGATACAATGATGCCCGATCCAAAAGACGGAGGAAAAGCATTTACTGAGGCAATGTTACTGCAGCAATTTGATTATGTGCGCAGCAACAAGGAGCTGCAGAAACTTTTATTGTGGCGCTTGTCTGAATCCCGGAAATCCCTGACAAAGCTGACCAATATGCAGGAAGAAAACGGGGAAACTCTTTTTAAGTTAGTTATCGATCCTCATTTCGGAGAACGTTCGCAGGATTTCCGTGCAATAGCGGCCATTTTAGTTTCAGGACTTTATTACCTGAACATGTATGCATCCGTAAATGGCAGTGTGTTTTGCGGTATAGATCTTAATACTGATGACGGCCGTGATAAAATCAAAAAAGCGGTATCTTTTTTAATAGATCAGACTTATGAGAATCTGTAATATTTAGTTAAGATAAGAAAATCAATTGCATTTGTGCTTTTTACTTTAAACTACTCTTCTTATTTATGAAGTAATATCATGTATTGCCGTTATTCCCCCAAAAAAACTGGTAAATATACCGTCTATAAAAGCTAAAAACGTCAACATATGTTTATTTTTCTGAAAATATTGAAATCTATATTTGCTTCAATATTTCAGAACAAATAATAGATATCATGAAAAGTTTAGTATTGAATTTATCCACTCTCTGTGTAGGATTTTTGGCTTTCTCACAAAATACAAATCACCATAAACCGAAAAAAACAACTAATTTGGCTGCTGTCGTCCACAAAAATCCGAAAGGTCTTTTTGATCCGGCGCCATTTGCTTTTTCTCATGCTACAACGAATGAAGTTGAGGGGAAATATGTATTTATATCCGGACAAAGCGGAGGAGAAGGCTTGGAACATCATCTTTCTAAAGATTTTAGGACTCAGGCCAAGTTTTCTCTGGAAAACTTGGCAACCGTACTTGCCGATTATCAGTTAGGAGTTAATGACGTTCTTAAAATTACGGTTTTAATTGTTGATCATGATCAGGAGAAACTTAAAATATGGACAGAGGAAATGCAGAAAATATGGAAAAATAAAAAGTTCCCGGCAAGTACTTTAATTCCGGTTCCCAGACTGGCACTGGATGATATGATGATAGAAGTAGATGCCGTTGCTTTCGTTAAAAAGTAAGAATGCATATAGATCTGGGAATAAGCCATTTTTATAATATTTCATTGAAAAAATAAAAAAGCAGAGATTAATTCTCTGCTTGTTCTTTTTTAACGGCTTGGTGCATGACCAGGATAATTCCCAAAAGTATAATGGCAATCGCCAGATAACGCCAGGCAAGACCATCCTGTTCTGTGACAGTTCCACTGACCGAAATAATAAAACTTGTAATAGAAGTAATCACGTACACTAGTCCGCCCATCAGTCCACCAGCTGTTCCCGCATTTTTAGGAAAATAAAGCATGCTGGTTGTAAAAAATGACGTAAACAAAATCCCGGAACAGATATGAATAAAAAATGCAAAAGGAATCATAATGAAAAGGCTTTCCGCATAGAAGCTGGTCGCAATTAGTCCGGTAATCAGAATCAGCTGTAAAATGATAGGCTGTAAAATTCTTTCCTTAAAATCAAGTTTAAGTCTCCGTTTTCCTATAAAACCGCCAATCATCCATGAAAATCCTAAAATCAGTGTACAGTACCCAATAACTACAGGAGTAAAATGGAAGGTATTTTCAATAATAAAAGGACCCGTAATATTGAAAAGCATTACAATAGAATAGCTTAGTCCTAAAATGAAAATTCCCAGCATAAAGATCCTGTTTTTTAGCATCATTTTATATAGGCTGATGTTTTCGGAAAGATTAAGTTTCTTTTTCTCCGGTAAGCTTTCACCACTGAAAAACCATTCAAATAAAAACAGCATTCCCGCATAGAAAGCCAGGAAATGAAAATTGGCGTGCCAGTTAAACAGTTTTTCCAGATAACCGCCCAGAAAAGGAGCCAGAATAGGCCCGCACGACCAGACGATCGTGAAATAGCTCAGATAATGCTTTACTTTTTCAGAATCATAGAGATCCACAAAAATAGCCCGTGTAGCAACAACCAGTACGGAAACGGCTGCCCCCTGCAAAATACGGAGCAGACAGATCAGCAGAATACTGTCGGTCATTGTAATCAGGATACTGCTGATGATCAATAGGAATAATGCGACCAGTTTAGGACGGTAACGCCCGATACTGTCCAGGATTCCCCCTACAAAAAGCTGTGAGATCCCGTAGCTCAGCAGGTAAGACGTTAAAGTGATCTGGATATCCTTTTCAGAGACCTGCATCTCCTTTGCCATCGATGGGAATGATGGTAAATAAATATCAGTGACAAACCCGGAAAGCGGGATCGACACAAAAGCCATAATGGTTATTAATCTGATTCTTTTTTCAGATGCTTCTTTCAACAACATATTCATTCGTTATTTTACTAGGCAAAAATAAGCCGGGAATACAGAAATTCAATTTTAAAAGACAAAGTAAAAATTACAAAAATCAAAGATTTAAAATGCATTTTTAAATTTTAAGGGTGAAACCTCTGCATGTTTTTTAAAGAAATTATTGAAATGGGAAGGTTGTTCAAATCCCAGGGTATATCCTATTTCAGCAATATCCCAGTTGGTATATTTTAACAGGTTTTTGGACTCTTCAAATACCCTTTCTTTAATAATTTGAGTCGTGGTAAGCTGAGTGACAGATTTTACCGATGAATTCAAATGATTAACGTGTACATTAAGCTGATCTGCAAAGTCAGAAGCGGTTTTCAGAGCCAGCGGATATGCCGGGGAATCCAATGGGAACTGCTTATTAAGAAGCTCATCAAATAGGCGGTATAAACGGATATTAGCCGGAAGCTCACTGGGATTGATATCATCCACACGGTTCTCCAAAGCGAGATGCATCACAGAGGCAAGGTGGCTTTTAATGCTGCTGCACCGGAAAGGGTATGCTGAATTATTCAGCTTATACATCTGCTCAAAATAAAGGGTAGTCAGCTGGGTCTGTTCATCCGTTAAAAAAACAATTGGCTTGCTCCATTCTTTAAACAGAGAAGTCTTCTTAAACAGATTGAATTCAGTATTTCCACTGAAGAATTCCTGATTGAACAGGCAAAAATACCCTTCCTGAAGATCGCCGTCGCATTCCCATGAATACGGAATATTAGGCGAAGGAAAAAAGAGAGCAGGGCGGTCAATGTACAATTCATGAGATCCATATTGAAATGTGCCTTTTCCCAGAATAAAGCTTATCTTATAATAATCACGGCGGTTATACGGACTTTTAAAGCTGCAATACCGCCGCATAGAAACATTGAAATGCGACTTTCCTGTTTCAAAATCATCAGAATCAAACATTTTTACCTGATTCTTTCGGACGCGTCTGTAATAATCTTCAATAGTTTCCAGCTGATCACTCATAATATAGAAATTATAAAAATCAAAGATACGAAAAGCAATATTAATTTAATATTATTTTAAAGGAGTATGATCAAGTAAGATTATTTTTAAATGGCACAAGTCCGGGAAATTATTTGATGTCCAGTTTTAATAGATGCGACGGCAGTTGAAAAGGTCCGGCTGTAGCATCAGCAATAATGGTGAAACCTGTTTCTTTAAAAAACTCTAAAAGTGGGTCATGAATCATCATATTGAGCCATAATATATCGGTGAAACTGGCTGCAGACCTGCATTTTTTCCAGAGTGACTGTCTGGTTTCCGGTGAATCAAATTCCGAAAGGATCACAAAGCTGATCTCTGTAGCCTTTTTCCCTTCCGGCAGGGCAGGATGGCCGGAACCGCTTTTAAGAATGCTGTAACCGGCAGGCTGATCATCTGCATACGTTATAATAAGCTGGTTGGAAAGGTCATTCAGGTCATTGATCATTTTTCTGGGATCAATATTGCCGGCGATGTATTTTTTGATATCTTCTTCAGGAATAAGTTCTTTATGCAAGGTGTAAACCGAGGAATCGATAATGGTTATAAGATCAGAAATTCCTTCTTCAGAACCCACTGTAAATTTTGAAATTATATTCATGAATCTTTTTTATTCAAAATTAGAAGATTATTGCATTCAAAAGGGATACAATTCCTATTAATTTATCAGGAACAGTTATTTTGGTTATATATTTTCGCAGTGCAGTGTAAACGAATATCTGTTTTCCGGAATTCGAGAGCACCTAAAACTTTGGAATAAGAATAAATAGGCCAGATAAAAGGATGGAAAAATATTCGAATAATGGTCTAGAAGTCCTAATTCACTTAATAAAAGCCGTTATTTTTTACTATAAATGCAAAGAAAATCAAATGGATAGAAGAAAAGCAGAAAAAAAATGCATTTTAAGCCAAACTTTTTTTGCCTGAGTTAGGCTGGAATTACCATAAAACCTATATTTGCACCCTAAATTTTAAAAATAATGAAAGAACTAATTGAAAAAATCAACGCTGAATTCGAAGCGTTCGCAACTGAGGCTAACCAACAAGCAGAAAAAGGAAACAAAGCTGCAGGTACAAGAGCTCGTAAATCAGCTTTAGAACTTAGCAAACTGTTCAAAGAATTCAGAAAAGTTTCTGTAGAAGAAGCTAAAAAATAATTCGTTCCCAAGCCGGCTCACTGAGCCGGTTTTTTTTTGCCTTAATTTAACCAATCAAATTTAGGCTTTGATCAAAATTGTCAGCCCGGAAAATTCGTAAATTAATCCTTTTATTTCTGCACTTTTTTCTGTATTCAAGCAAATTCTGCTATCTTTAAGCATTCAATATAGGTTATGAAGATAAATAAATTTTTTGCTGTACCAGCGGTTATGCTGGTCGCCCAGTTCTCATGGGCTCAGGTGAAAGTAGATCCGAAAGAAAGGCTTGATCCTGTTGTGAAAAGCTTTGTAGATGAAATCAATAATAATTCCCAGCTGGAAAACATGGCTTATGAGCTTCTGGACGGTATAGGACCGCGTCTTGTAGGAACTCCTGAAATGCTGGCTGCCAATGAATGGTCTGCGGCTAAACTCCGTTCCTGGGGAATAGAATCCAGCCTTCAGCAATTCGGAACATGGAAAGGATGGCAGCGTGGTATTACCCACGTAGATATGGTATACCCCCGCGTAAAATCATTGGCTGCAACACAGCTTGCGTGGAGCCCTGCAACCAAAAAAGCAGTAGAAGCTGAGGTGGTGGTGCTTCCAAAAGTTTCCTCCAAAGCGGAATTCGATGCATGGCTTCCTTCTGCAAAGGGAAAAATAGTGCTTATGGCACAGTATCAGAAGATCGGACGTTCAGACGAGCAGATCAAAGAATTTGCCACACCGGAACTGTATGAAAAACTGAAAGCAGAAAAAGAACAGGCCGGAAAAGACTTCCGTGATTATGTGAAAAACATTGGCTATGACAATAATACACTTCCGGAAGCTTTGGAAAAAGCAGGGGCAGCAGGAATTGCTATTTCCAACTGGACAGGGATTATGGGAGCGAACAGGATTTTCGGAGCGAAAACGTCAAAAATCCCTATGATAGACATCGATGTTGAAGATTACGGAATGCTTTACAGAATGGCAGAAAAAGGGGCGAAACCTAAGATCAGGGTAGAAGCCCAGTCCAGGGTTCTTCCTGAAGCGAAAAATTTTAATACGATCGGAATCATCAAAGGAAAAGAAAAGCCTGAAGAATATGTGATCCTTTCTGCGCATCTGGACTCCTGGGACGGAGCTCAGGGAGCAACTGATAATGGGACGGGTACACTTACCATGCTTGAGACCATGAGAATACTAAAAAAATATTACCCCAATAATAAAAGAACTATTATTGTTGGCCTTTGGGGAAGTGAAGAGCAGGGACTTAACGGTTCGAGAGGCTTTGTAGCAGACAACCCGCAGATTATAAAGGGAACACAGGCAGTATTCAATCAGGATAACGGAACCGGACGTGTAATTAATATCAGCGGGCAGGGATTTGTAGATTCTTACAGCTATATCGGGAAATGGTTAACCGGAGTTCCTAAAACCGTGAGAGATCATATTAAAACCGATTTCCCGGGAATGCCTGGTGGAGGCGGCTCTGACCATGCATCATTTGTAGCGGCGGGTGTACCAGGCTTTTCCTTAAGCTCTCTGAACTGGGGATATTTCGGTTACACATGGCACACGACGAAAGATACCTACGACAAGATCGTTTTTGATGAGGTTAAAAATAATGTGGTTTTAACGGCTGCATTGGCTTATATGGCATCGGAGGATCCTGAATTTACGAGCAGGGAAAAAAGAGTATTGCCTCAGGATGATAAAGGAGAAACGGTAAAATGGCCGGAAGTAAAGGAGCCAAAAAGGAATTCTAAAGATTATAAATAAAGGATTTTATTGCAGAAATAGTGATGTTTTTATAAATATTTTTAGATAAAATTCTATTAATTACAAAAAAAATGAAAAATAAGTTATTTTTGCAATAAATATACTTGGATGGAAAAAAAAGCATGGAATATAATATTGAAAATAGTATTTATTCCGGTTTTTATATTTTTTTTAACTTCGAACATCAAAGCTGCCTCTGGAAATATCAAGGAGGTTGATTCTTTGTTAAACTTAGCTAAAACAGCATTGGATACTCAAAATCCAGCCCAAACGATATTTTTGGCTAAAAAAGCCTTACTATATTCAGAGAAGATAGGAAATAAAGAAGGAATTGCAAAAAGCAATCTTTGGATAGCACTCGGGTTGTGTAATGCCGGGAATTATCCGGAAAGCATTGTCTATATTAATAAATTAGGAAAGAATTATAATGATTATATTGCAGAAAATTTAGATTTTAGGTTCAAATTGACAGATCTTGCTGGAAGAAATTATCTCGCTTTAGGTTTTAGAAGGCAGGCAATAGCAGAGTTTAAAAAAGAACTGACCATTGCCGATTTAGGAAGTACCCAGAATGAAAAACTCGAAATGTTATCTTATGCAAATGTTCAACTTTCAGCATGTTACGAAAATTATAAACCAGATAGTGTCATTTATTATCTTAATAAAGTAAAGGCAATACATAAAAATTATCATGGACCTCGTCATATAAATAAAACGGTTCTGTATTTTAATTTAGCCAACTATTATTTATACAGTGGAAAAAGGATTGACTCGGCAACATATTATAATGAACAGCTTCTTAAGATAATTAAGGCAAATCCTTTTGACAACTTTAAATGCTCAGGTTTTATACAAAAGGCTGAGATTTTGTATAGCCAAAAAAAATATGAAGAATCATTAGAATATGGCTTTAAAGCTTTGGCTTTTGCAAAAAATAAAAGAAGTGTTGAAGACAGAATATTTTTATATAAATTATTGGCAGATAATTACCGCGCATTAAAAAAAAATGACGATGAGCTATTCTATGTAAACAAATATATAAGTACAAAAGACAGTCTGGCTAAGGCTAGTGCTGCAGGAGTGCAAATTTCTGCTGATAGAATTTCTGGCGAGATTGTAAGTTCAAAAAATAAAAGTCTGAATCGCAAGTTGTTATTGGGAATTTTAATTTTAGCAGCAATTATAGGAATTGCTATAATCAGAATAAAAAGAATAAAGAAAGGAAAAAATAGTATTATTGATCTGAAAGAAAACCAGATTAATAAGCTTCAAGATACAAGGTTAGGTAAAGCCAGAGAGGAACTTATCATTCTAGCCAAAAAAGATGCACCTGAATTTACTATGAAATTCAAAGAAGCATATCCTGAACTCAATGAAAAGCTTATACAAATTCAACCTAATCTGGTGAATACTGAAATTGCATTTTGTGCTTATCTAAAACTTAATTTCACTACAAAAGAAATAGCTACATTCATTGGAGTTACCCCCAGAGCTGTTCAGATCAGAAAAAACAGGATTCGGAAAAAACTAAACATCCCTTCTGATGAGGATATTTATCTGTGGATGGATGTGTTGTGAATAAGCATTTAAATTTCAATTATTTACTTACTATTCTATAATTAGGCAGCCTTTTGTATTAAACTGTTTTTAGCTTTTCAAGGTTTAAAAAAAGTGGTATTTACTGAAGTATTGTTCTTACTATTAAAAACAGTAAATACAATTTTTCTTCTGTTGTGTTATTAGAGATATCTATGTGATAGTATGTTTTTCGTTAGAATTTATGAAAAAAAATAAATTTGCAACACAAAAATATCAGATATGATTTTTTAATTACTTGATTTCTCATTTAAACAACCTAAAAAGAGGATGTAAATAGTGAAAAGGAAAAACAAAGAAAGACTCTCTGCTGATAAGGTATCTTATAAACCCGATCTAAAGGATAAAAGAGTTTGGTATGGTATATTGTTGGGAACTGTAGTTGTAGGAATTGCTATAGAAAGAATATGGAGATTAAATATAAAAAATAATACTATTACAGATCTTCAGCAGGTTAGTAGACATCAGGACATAAGCCTGCATAAGGCTAAAGAAGAGCTTATAATTTTAGGCAAACACAATGCTTCAGAATTTGTTTTGAGATTTAAAAAATGTATCCCGAGTTTTGTGAAAAACTTCTACAGATCAAGCCCAATCTTATTAATTCTGAGCTCAGGTTTTGTGTTTATTTAAAATTTAATTTCAGCACACAGGAAATTGCCAGGTGTAATAAAGTGACAGCAGAAGCTATTCAAATCAGAAAGAACAGAATGCGTAAGAAATTAAATATTCCTTCAGGAAAAGATATTTATCTATGGATTGATAATTTATAAATAAATGTGTGGTTTTTAATGTTTTTGTTAAGCCTGAGATAGTATATATCTCAGGCATTTTGTTTGAAAAAATAGATGAACGACTTTGAAATTTTACTATAAAATACATCTTAATAGATTCGGTTTACAGTAAAAAATGGAAACTTTGGATATGTTTATCTTGAATTTATTTGATTCGCTTAAATTAAAAAAAATACTGATAATCAGATTGTTAAAAATGTGAGATACGATTGTGATATGTCATTTTTTGTTTAATCTGATCAGAAGGAAATATTTTTGCTCCAAGATAATTATCAAATGTTATTTAATAAAGATGTTATCTGGTGATTTAATAAATAATTAAAATTTTTAATAAGATGAAAAAGAAACTTATTATTTTAACAGCAATTTCATTTTCGATTCTGGGGTTTTCACAGGTTGGAATTAATACTGCAAACCCTCAAGGGATTCTTAATGTTGATGGAGCTAAAGATAATCCTGCTTCCGGAGCTCCCACAGCAGCTCAGCAGCTTAATGACTTTACTGTAACCAATACAGGTAATGTGGGAGTAGGAACGACTACTCCAAATAGTAACGCAGCTTTAGATGTTACAAGTCCTAATAAGGGAGTAAAGCTTCCATCAGTAGCTTTAGTGGCAACTAATGATTCATCCCCTCTAAGTGCACATATTGGTGGAATGATTGTTTATAATACTGCTACAGCTGGAACTGTACCCAACAACGTAATACCTGGTTTATATGTAAATGATGGTACGAAATGGGTTAATTTAGAAACTCCAGGAGAAGGAGTTCCTCCAGGAAGTGTGTTTTATCGCGCAAGCAGCACTGTACCTACCGGATATCTAGAATGCGATGGTTCTGAAGTAAGCCGTACTGATTATGCAGTATTATTTTCTGTAATCGCAACTACATATGGTGCAGGAGATGGAAGTACAACTTTTAAGCTTCCGGATTTAAGAGGGGAGTTTATAAGAGGTTGGGATAATGCCAGAGGAATTGATAGTGGAAGATTGTTGGGAACATGGCAAAAAGGGTCTTTTCTTGCCGGAGGAGCAGGACCAAATGCTGATAGTATAATTCCATTTGTTAATTCCTCGTCAACTATGCCTACCTTAGCAGCTGCCTTGGGATGGGATTTACCTACAACTGCACAGTTTAGTTCTATTTATGGTGCTACTGTGAGAGCTAATAATAGCCAAAGTACCGGTGCAACAATAACTTTGTCAACTCCATCTAATACGGCTAATGATTTTACAAATGGTGCTTCTCGTCCGCGTAATACAGCTTTAATGCCTATTATAAAATATTAATTAAGTATAATAATTTTATATATAAGCCAAAAACAATATTGTTTTTGGCTTATAATTATTTAATAAGTGAAATTTAAAAAATCTAAAATATTTTTATAAATAAAGCCTCTCACTATTTTGTAACATTAGAAATATAGGTTCTCAAGTCTGAAAATGTAAAAATTGATGATTCGTATAGTGAATCAGAAAGTTTTCCGAATCCATATTTACAGAAAACGAAGGGCAATCCATTGGCTTTTGCAGAATCATAATCGGTCTGCGTATCACCAATATACACTGAATTTTCAATACTTAAATGATTCCTTTCTAAAATCAAACGGATATTTTCTGATTTAGGCTTTTTAGTCCGACCATAACACTCAATATCTGTAAATAAGTCGTTGAACTGGTAATAGTCTAAAAATGCTTCAATATATCCGTCCTGACAGTTGCTGACAATAAAAAGTTTGTGATTTTTTGCTAAAACTTTCAGGGTTTCTGAAACCTCGTCATACAAAATACCGCCATGAAGGCGCAGAACCTTACTTTCACGTTGTACAACTTCAGAAAGCACTTCTTTAATTTTATGATCAGAAATTCCCGGAATGATATCTTTTAAAATGTCATCTGCCAATAAACCCAGATATTGATTCATATCTTCAGGCTTCATCTCTTTTCTTATCAACTCATGTTTCATCAGGACCTCATTCCATACTTTGATGATTGTGGCTCTGGGATCCCAAAGTGTCCCGTCCAGGTCGAAAATTAAATTTTTATATTTCAATGTATGATTACTTTGTTTGATTATACTATTGAGATTTACAGATAACTATAAAATCATGCTCAGCTGCACTCTTTTTCTCGCTTCATCCACTTCTGTCACTCTTACCCGTACATGCTGGTGAAGTTTCACCACTTCATTTACATCAGAAACAAACCCGTCTTTCAGCTGGGAAATATGGACAAGTCCGCTTTCCTTGATCCCCATATCTACAAAACACCCGAAAGCTGTAATATTATTGACAATTCCGGGGAGAATCATACCAGGCTTTAAATCCCGGATACTTTTTACATTAGGATCAAATTCAAATACTTTAGCTGCTTTTCTGGGATCTAATCCAGGTTTTTCAAGCTCTTTCAAAATATCCTTGATCCCTAAAATTCCTATTTCTTCTGTCACATAATCTTCAGGATTTACCAAAGCTGTTTTTTCTTTGCTGGCAATCAGTTCGTTGGTTTTAATGCCAAGGTCCTTAGCCATTTTTTCTACAATTCCATAAGCTTCAGGATGTACGGCAGAATTGTCGAGCGGATTTTTGGCATTGGCAATTCTTACAAAAGCTGCAGCCTGCTGGTACGCTTTTTCCCCAAGCCTCGGAACTTTTTTAAGCTGTTTTCTGTCCTCAAAAGCGCCGTTCTCAGTTCGGTAATTAACAATGTTCTCCGCCATTTTCTCACCGATCCCCGAAACATAGCTTAAAAGTGATTTGCTTGCAGTATTCAGGTTGATTCCCACAGAGTTTACACACTTCATAACTGTCAGATCAAGTTCGTTTTTCAATTGAGTCTGGTCTACATCATGCTGGTATTGCCCCACGCCGATGGATTTGGCATCAATTTTCACCAGTTCCGCGAGCGGGTCGGCCAGCCTTCTCCCGATGGAAACTGCTCCACGCACTGTTACATCATAAGAAGGAAACTCATCCCTTGCAATTTTACTTGCAGAATATACTGATGCTCCTGCTTCCGAAACCACAAAAACCTGCAGCGGCTTATCAAAAGCAATTTTCTTAATGAAAAACTCAGTTTCACGGCTTGCCGTCCCGTTTCCGATGGAGATTGCTTCAATATTGTAGGCATTCACCATAGAACGGATCTTTTTCATGGCCATTCCGCTTTCATTCTGTGGCGCGTGAGGGTAGAGGGTTTCATTATGGAGAAGATCTCCTTTTTCATCAATGCAGACCACTTTACAGCCGCTTTTGTATCCCGGATCAATGGCTAAAATTCTTTTTTCGCCTAAAGGAGGGGCAAGAAGAAGCTGGCTCAGGTTTTCAGAAAATATTTCAATCGCTTTTTTGTCTGCCTTTTCTTTAGCCTCCTGTAAAGCTTCGTTAGAAATGGCAGGCTCTAAAAGTCTTTTGTAGCTGTCTTTAATGGCCAGGATAATCTGATCTGAACTTTCATTATTGGATTTGATGATGGCTTTTTCGATAAAATCAATGGCCTCTTCTTTATCAATACCTGTATTAAGTTTTACAAAACCTTCAGCTTCAGCTCTGAGCATTGCCAAAAGCCTGTGAGAAGGTGTTCTGTTAAGATTTTCTTCCCATTCAAAATACTGTGAGAATTTCTGTGCATCCTCTTCATCTTTTTTAGCCTTCACCACTTTAGAAGTAATCATTGCTTTGCGCTGGAACAGGCGGCGAAGGTTTTTACGGACATACATATTTTCATTGATCCATTCCGCCATGATATCCCTTGCGCCCTGAAGCGCTTCTTCTTCCGATGGAACCTCTGTGTTCAGGTATTTAGAGGCAAGAAACTGCAGGTCATTGTTTTTCTGACTCATAATAATTTTGGCTAAAGGCTCAAGTCCTTTCTCCTTGGCAGTATCTGCTTTTGTTTTTCTGCGCTTTTTGAAGGGCAAATACAAATCTTCCAGCTCCAGAATATCGAAGCTTTCCTCAATTCTCTGTTTCAATTCTGCTGTCAGGGCATTCTGCTCTTCAATTGATTTTAAAATGCTTTCTTTTCGCTTTACAATTTCTTCAAACTGTTTGCTAATCTTTGAGATCTGTTCGATCTGAACTTCGTCCAGATTCCCGGTTTTATCCTTTCTGTAGCGGGAAATGAATGGAATTGTGCAGTCTTCAGCCAGTAATTGTAGGGTATTGTTGATGCTTTTTTCTGATATATTAAGCTGTTGCTGTATAAATGTTACGGTCGTCATTATTTTGTTTTCGGAAGGCTAAAATAAGGCTTTAGAATGAAAAAAAGGCGAGTTGCCCCACCTTAAATGTTTATTCTTCGTTAAAGAAAATGAACTGGCCGAAATTTAATTGACAATAGCGATTGCTATCCCGTCATATTCTTTTGCACCGACGGTTTGCATAATAGTAGCGGTAACTTTTGGGTTGTTGGCCAGCATTTGATTAAGCCGCTGCACTCCTTTCACTTTTTCATCGGTGGTATTTTCATCAAGGACTTTGCCTTCCCGGATGACATTGTCACAAATAATAATCGTTCCCGGATGTGAAAGCTGCAACGCTAATTCAAAATATTCGGTATAGGGAGGTTTGTCAGCATCAATGAAAATAAAATCAAAAGCTTCTTCGCCTTTGGAAATAAGTTCATTTAATATATCCATCGCTTTGCCGGTTCGCAGATCTATTTTATCTGAATACCCGGCTTTTGCAATATTCTGGCTGGCAACACGGGCATGATGAGGATCAAATTCTACCGTAATTATTTTACCATCTGCAGGAATTGCCCTAGCCATCCAGATCGTGCTGTAGGCTCCTAAAGTACCCAATTCCAGAACTCGTTTGGCTTTACAGCTAAGCAGCATCAACTGCAAAAACTTGCCCTGACTGGGCGTCACACTGATTTGGGGGATAGAAGCATCATCCAAAGACTGAATAGTTTCCTGAAGAACACTGTCTTCCGGAGCAAACAAATTACCGATGTACTGATCTACTTTTTCAAATAACTGTTGATTCATATTTTTTGATTGATTTAATGATGAGTAATTTCTCTATCAACTCTTTCGATATAGTTCACTGACAAACCTGAAACGGCTCAAAATTGTAATCTCTTTGTGAGTTATCATGAGAGTTTTACCTGTACAAAGTTAATGAATTTTAAAATCCTGAATCGGTTGTTTCACCTTCATATGCTAGCTGTGAATAGTAAAATCTGAAATTTTTAATTTCTTGATGTATGTTAAGATAATAATTGATATGGTTTTTCTATTTTTGAAAAATTGAAATTTAAGATTTAATTAAATTTTTAAACAAATAAACAATATGAAAAAACTTAGTGTAATTGCATTGGTAGGAATAGGATTACTTGCAGCATCGTGTACAAAAGAAAAATCAGCAGATACTGCAGCAACTGCGACAGAGCAGAAAGTAGCAGAAAGTAAAGGTGAAGTTTTAGCAGTTGATGTTGCTACTTCTGTGGTAAACTGGAAAGCTTTCCACAAAGGAGGTATGGCTCCTCGTTGGGGAACACTTAACGTAAAATCAGGAGATTTAAGCGTTGAAGGAGGTCAACTGACTGCTGGAAACTTCGTGATCGATATGAACTCTATTAAAGTAGATCCTGCTTCAGTAACAGAAAAAGATAAAAAACCGGGAGATCTTGAAGCTCACTTGAAAAACCCTGATTTCTTTGATACAGCAAAGAATCCTACTTCAGATTTCAAAATTACAAGTGTTACAGATCTGAAAGAAGCACCTAAAGATGCTGTTGCAGGAGCAAACAAAACAGTAAGCGGAAACCTTACTTTATCTGGAAAAACAATGAACGTAACTTTCCCTGCTAAAGTAGATGTTGCTGAAGGTTCAGCTTCTGTTCAGGCTAAATTTACAGTAAACAGAGCAGATTGGGGAATCAAATTCGGTACTTCAGAAGCAGATCCGGCAGAATGGATGATCAGCAAAGACATCGAAATCGCTGTTGATGTAAAAGCTAAAAAATAATTTGTTAGATACAAATACTCAGGGCTGCTTTCTTAGGAAGGCAGCTTTTTTTATGGTGAATGATGTTACTGGAAGCCACTGCTTAATTCACTACTTTTGTCCTATGATTATGATATACATTCTGTTGGTAATAAATCTTTTTACTTTCATTATTTTCGGCTGGGACAAAAGGCTTTCAATCAAACATAAAAGAAGAATTCCGGAGAGCACCCTGTTGGGAGTGACTTTTGTAGGAGGAACTTTAGGATCGGTTTTAGGGATGCTTATTTTCAGACATAAAATTTCGAAAAAGTCTTTTTTATTGAAATTTGCACTTGTGGTTTTGGTTCAGGCCGGGCTTATTTACTGGCTTTGGAATACTGGTCAGATCCAAAATCTTATCTGATGTAAAATATGAACAGTAGAGCCTGAGGTGATAAATTACAAAACACCTCGATTGAGGTGCTTTGTATTAAATAATAAGTTGTACGTTACCCTGAATAATATAGCCAAGATTGGGTTCGTTAAATCCTGTTATTTTAATCACTAGGAATCCATTTTCGTTTTCAATAGAGGTTGCCTGCGAATTCCCAACGTCTTTTGCTGACAGGTTTTTACCAAAGATATCACCAAATAGGTTGCTACGTAAATATGATACTTTACAAAGATCATGTGTTCCTGAAGTATTTTATTATTTTGATTTATATTACCGTTCCTGTGCTGTCTTTCCACGTCGAATCCAGACCATCGTACCAAATTGGCTTTCTGTAATTATTATCGTAAAAGAATTGTGCATGCTTTAAGTTTTTGTTTGGACGTACAAATCCATGATCAAAAGAACTGGCTGTCAAAGCTGCTTTGTTTATTGTTTTAAAATCATTTCCATTTCTATAAAAAGAACCGGAAAAGTTGTTTTCAGGCGAGCTGGTATAAGTAGGGTCTTTTACAATGATGACGTTAGGATAAGAAATGAAATTGCTATCCCAGTTTAAGCTTTCAATACTGGAAACATATGCAGCGTATGGAACAGAGCTTCCACTTGCCACTAAAAACTTGTTGCCGATCACAGATGTTCTTCCCATTGTTTCAGCTACGTAAATATTTGCTCCCTCATCATTAACGGCAATATGATCGCCACAGTTATTGAAGGTATTGTTAAATATTTCCCAATCATAGCAATTACTCCCTTGATATATAACATTTTTATTGATGCCATTAATTACACTTGAGGCAACTGTAATTCTATTGGAATTAATCCCTTTAACAAAATGACTGGTATAATCATTTGCCGTTGAATACAGGCCTTTGCCTAAAACATTGATACCATTCAGAATAATTTCGTCAGCTTTGTCTACATACACGAGTCCGTTTATTGAGTTACCGGCAGCATGAACGAAGAATGAATTGCTGATCTGAACCTGTTGAACTCTTTTAACATCATTACCCCTGATTCGAATAGCATACGCTTCGGTTTGGCCGCTGTCCACTTCACCAATATATAAATTAGTGATAGACGTGTTTTGATGACCTGTATTGGTATTCAAAGGTTCGATATCCAGGCATGAGATCTTTCCGGAATTACACCATACATTGACTAATCTGTTACCTCCGGCAACCAGTCTTAAAGGAATATCTCCGGCAGCGAATTCAGAATTGGAAATACTACTGTCCGAATATATTTGAGCACCAATTTTATTATCCCGGAAATAACAGTTTTCTATTCTTAACATGCCTTTTTCAGAATATAAACCATATTCAGAGAAATTTTTTACCACAACTCTGTCCAGAATTAATCCTCCGCCATCAGTAAAATCCATGGCAATAGTTCCGGATGTGATAGCATGATCATCATGTTTTCCGTTAAAAATAAGATTTGAAATTTTGAAAGTATTTAGCCCTGCCACACCTTTAAAAAGCGTATTTGAAGTTTTCGTTGTAAGAATGGTGCTGTTTTTATCCCATATATCACTTCCGCTTCCTGAAATGCTGAGTCCTGAAAACTCCATTGGAATATCGATCGTAGAATTGATGATATATTGACCACGGTCGAATCTTACCGAATGAGAAGATTTAATGGCTTTTTTTATTGCTTCCGTGTCATCTGTTTCACCATCACCCTTAGCTCCAAACCACTTTACATTTACCGTGTCATCAACTAGTATTCTTCTGTAATATTTATTGTTGATTTTCTTATAGATGATATCATCACACATATTATCATCAATATCTGTTGTTTCATCATATGTATGTGTTGTTTCTAAAAAACAGGTCCATTCACCTGTAAATGGATCATTTAATTCAATTGTTGCCATTTTTTTGTTTTTTGATGTTAATAAATTGTGTTTCCTGCAGGAAATCTACTGAAGCAAAGATAAATGCAGCCTGCGACAGAACTTGACGTATATTATTTTACCCGATTTTTTAAAAGATCTTGCATAGATTTCTCATTATGAATTTGTTAATTAATCTATATTCTTGCTCATTATTCATTAAAAAACACTATTTTTGCACCCGTAAAAATCATTCATGCAAAACATTAGAAATATTGCGATTATCGCACACGTTGACCACGGGAAGACGACTTTGGTTGACAAGATTATTCATGCTACAAACATTTTCAGAGAAAATCAGGAAAGTGGAGAATTAATAATGGATAATAACGACCTTGAAAGAGAAAGAGGTATTACCATTCTATCTAAAAATATTTCTGTTACTTATAAAGACGTTAAAATTAACGTAATTGATACTCCCGGTCACGCCGATTTCGGTGGGGAAGTAGAGAGAGTTTTAAAAATGGCGGATGGAGTTATTTTGTTGGTGGATGCCTTTGAAGGGCCGATGCCTCAAACAAGATTCGTACTTCAGAAAGCATTGGAATTAGGACTTAGACCTTTAGTTGTTATCAATAAAGTAGATAAGCCAAACTGTCGTCCTGAAGAAGTTCATGACCAGGTATTTGATTTATTCTTCAACCTTGAGGCTACTGAAGAACAGCTTGATTTCCCAACATTCTACGGTTCTTCCAAGCAAGGTTGGTTCAACACTTCATTAGAACAGACAGAAGATATTTTCCCATTATTGGATGGTATCCTGCAATATGTTCCTGAACCTAAAGTAGAGGAAGGAAACTTACAGATGCAGATCGTTTCTCTTGACTTTTCTTCTTTCTTAGGAAGAATTGCAATCGGGAAAGTGATCAGAGGTGAGATCAAAGAATCTCAGTGGATCGGACTTGCTCAGGCAGACGGTAAAGTTCTGAAAGGAAAAGTAAAAGAACTTTATGTTTTTGAAGGATTAGGAAAGAAAAAAGTTTCAGAAGTAAAAGCAGGAGATATTTGTGCTGTTGTAGGTTTTGATGCTTTCCAGATCGGTGATTCATTCGTAGATCTTGAAAATCCGGAACCATTGCCAAGAACTGCAATTGATGAGCCTACATTGAACATGACGTTCTCTATCAACAATTCACCTTTCTTTGGTAAAGACGGTAAGTATGTAACTTCTAACCACCTGAAAGAAAGATTAACAAAAGAATTAGAGAAAAACTTAGCATTAAGAGTTGAACAAACTGATGATGCAAACACTTTCTTGGTATTTGGTAGAGGTATTCTTCACTTGTCAGTTTTAATTGAAACAATGAGAAGAGAAGGTTACGAAATGACGATTGGTCAGCCACAGGTTATCCTTAGAGAAATCGATGGAGAAAAATGTGAGCCTTACGAATCTTTGGTAGTTGATGTTCCGGAAGAATTTGCTTCAAGAGTAATCGACTTGGCTACTCAGAGAAAAGGTGACCTTCACATTATGGAAACTAAAGGAGAAATGCAGCATATGGAATTCGAAATTCCTTCAAGAGGTTTGATCGGATTGCGTTCTCAGATGTTGACTGCTACTGCTGGTGAAGCTATTATGGCGCACCGTTTCACAGAATATAAGCCTTTCAAAGGTGCTATTCCTGGAAGAAACAATGGAGTACTGATCAGCAAAACCCAAGGTCCTGCTACAGAATATTCTATCGCTAAATTACAGGACAGAGGTAAGTTCTTCGTGGATCCGGGTGAGGAAATCTATGCAGGTATGATCATCGGTGAACAAAACAAGCCTGGAGATTTGGTAGTAAACATTGTAGAAGCAAAACAGCTGAACAATATG
This sequence comes from Chryseobacterium lathyri, assembly GCF_019970085.1. Taxonomy (NCBI): domain Bacteria; kingdom Pseudomonadati; phylum Bacteroidota; class Flavobacteriia; order Flavobacteriales; family Weeksellaceae; genus Chryseobacterium; species Chryseobacterium lathyri. Next base: position 535,962 of record NZ_JAHXYG010000003.1, read on the forward strand.
AGAGCTTCTGGAAAAGATAAAGATACTGGTGTTGCACCGAAAATCTTATTCTCACTGGAAGAATGTATGGAATACATCCAGGGTGATGAAGCGATTGAGGTAACTCCAAACTTCATCAGAATGAGAAAGAAAATCCTTTCCGAAGAAGAAAGAAAAAGAATGGACAGATCAGCGAAAGCATAAGAAATTCTTATATATACTAGAAAAGCCTCGAATTTTTCGGGGCTTTTTTATTACACTATGTCTTAAAATGTTTATTTTGGCATAATAATCTCTTAGAAGAAATAAATTTAAAGTAGTTTGCAAACGATGAGAATGAATATCATAAAGCTTACTGTTTTAGCCGGAGTTTTTGCGTCATATACCAGTTGCTCCGTCCAGAACAATACAATAAAAGAAGCACCAACAAAAAATACAGCAAAGCCTAACAACAATACCATAAAGCCTAAAGATCCGGCTACGGGAGTAAAACCTGTAACAGCAGTGCCTCCGTCTGATGAGAACTTCAGAACCGTTCTTCCGGAGGTTAAAAGAGAATTCCGCGGAGCCTGGATCGCAAGTGTAGCCAATATCAATTGGCCCTCAAGGAATAATTTAACGGTTGATCAGCAGAAAGCAGAAGCCATAAGCATGCTCGATATGCTGAAAGATAACAATTTCAATGCAGCAATCTTCCAGATCAGACCTTCTGCCGATGCGTTGTATACAAGTAGTATAGAGCCATGGTCATACTTTCTGACCGGAGAAACAGGAGTGGCTCCTTATCCCAATTATGATCCCCTTCAGTTCTGGATTGAGGAGGCACACAAAAGAGGCTTGGAACTGCATGTCTGGCTAAATCCTTACCGTGCCCACCATTCGAACGGAGGTGCTGTAAACAGCCTGTCTATGGTGAATAAGCTTTCTGATATTGTGGTAAGACTAAAGAACGGAATGTATTGGTTCGATCCTGCCAATCCCAAAACACAGGGACACGTTTCCAATGTTGTAAAAGATATTGTGAAAAGATATGACATTGATGCCATCCATTTTGATGATTATTTCTATCCTTACGCCACCTATAACAGGGGTGCGGACTTTCCAGATAATGCATCGTGGAATGAGTACCAGAGAAACGGGGGAACTTTATCCAGAGCAGACTGGAGAAGGGATAATGTCAATAAATTTGTAGAGAGAATTTACAAAGAGATTCATGCAGAGAAAGATTATGTAAGATTCGGGATCAGTCCGTTTGGAATCTGGAAACCCGGATATCCTGCAGGAATTGTGGGTTCTTCTCAATATGACGAATTATATGCTGATGCCAAATTATGGCTGAATAAAGGCTGGGTAGATTATTTCTCTCCGCAGCTGTACTGGCCGATCGATGCCAAAGGTCAGGGCTTTGAAGCATTATTAGACTGGTGGAAATCCGAGAATACAATGAACCGCCATCTTTGGCCGGGTCTTAATACTGTTGAGATCAAAGTATCCGACCGCCCTGCGGAAATTAAGAATCAGATTGAAATCTCAAGACAGATTTTAAAGAACGATGCCGGAGAAATTCATTGGAGCATCGCTGGATTAACAAAAAATACAGACATGCTTCCTACTCTGAAAAACGGACCATACAGCGAAAAAGCATTAGTTCCGAAAACACCATGGATAAAGGCAGTTCCATTACAGACTCCAACATTATTTACAGTGGATAACGGAAGTTTTGTACAAACGAATTGGAGTAGCAAAAGTATAGGAAATGTCTTCCAATGGATACTTTTCACTCAGTACAACGGAATTTGGGAAACAGAAATCCTTACATTGGACACTCTTTCGAGGGATATACCAAAATCTAAAGGCGGCAGAAAACTAAATGCAGTGGCCATAAAAGCGGTAGACAGGCTTGGAAATGAAAGTGATTATATGGCTAAAAAGATAAAATAACTTCTTTGAAGAGCAGCAATTTGAAAGAATGAAAAAATATGGGGCTGTAATTGCAAAAAATCAGCAGTACAGAAATAAAAGTGTTATGTCTTAACTTTGACCAAAACAATAACCAGTTCAAAAAAAGGACTGGTTTTTTTATTTTAGAATAACTATAAATTATTTGTTTAAATTAATGTCATTCAGTTGATTGTAAACAGGATTTAAATTAATAGTCATAAAATAGAACTCTATCGGAACCATTTTTGCATTATTAGCTAATAATCACCAAAAATATATCATTATGAATACCAACAGACTTTCCCCGACCATTGAAAAGGCATTGAGTGATCAGATGAACAAAGAAATTCATGCATCACACGTTTTTCTGTCTTACGGGATCTGGGCAGATGATAAAGGATATCAGGGAATTGCCAATTTCCTTTACAGACATGCGCAGGAAGAAAGAAATCATTCTATCAAGTTTATGGAATATGTGCTGAACAGAGGCGGGAAACCAAAAGTAGACGCCATTCCGGCTCCGCCTGCCGATCCGGAATCTTTAACAGCCTGTTTTGACGGAGTCTTTAAACATGAAGTAGACAATACTACAGCAATTTACAGAATTGTAGATCTCGCATTGGAAGAAAAAGACTGGGCTACATGGAATTTTATGCAATGGTTTGTACAGGAACAGATAGAAGAAGAAACACTGGCTGCCAACCTGATAGATAAATTGAAAATTGCAGGCGGTGACCGTGCTACCGATGAGTCTTTATTTACTTTAGATAAAACATTGCAGGAGACACCGAATGATGTCCCTCTGGCTCAGGAAGCCACGGGAAACAATCCATAAAAAACAATTAATTGACAAAAATTATTAAAAATCTGCCTAAATTCTGGCAGATTTTTTTATTATGAAACTCCCTTTAAAATCACTATCTTTGCAGGCTGAAAGTTGGGTGGTCGGAATATGAATTTAAACATCAGACTTCCAGCCTGAACTTATTGAATATTAAACTTTGAATTTTACAATATGAAATGTGGAATTGTAGGCCTTCCGAATGTAGGCAAATCAACTCTCTTTAACTGCTTAAGCAACGCTAAAGCTCAATCTGCGAACTATCCTTTCTGTACGATAGAACCGAACCTTGGTACGGTATCTGTACCGGATCAAAGGCTTTTTGAACTTGAAAAAATAGTTAATCCAGAAAGAGTATTGCCGGCTGTAGTTGAAATTGTTGACATTGCAGGGCTTGTAAAAGGAGCGAGCAAAGGAGAAGGGCTGGGAAACCAGTTTCTTGCCAATATCCGCGAGTGTGAAGCCATTATTCATGTTTTAAGATGCTTTGATAATGGTAACATTATCCACGTTGAAGGTTCTGTAGACCCAATGAGAGATAAAGAAATTATCGACATCGAATTACAGCTTAAAGACCTTGAAACAGTTGGAAAAGCTGTTGAAAAAGCTAAAAAGTTTATCAAATCCGGAAAAAAAGATGATATCCTTGTTTATGAAACACTTCAAAACCTGGAAAAATTCATCGAGGACGGGAAAAATGCAAGAGAGTTTCCGGTCAATGATTTGACGCAGCCAATCATCGATGATATCCAGCTTTTAACCAAAAAGCCTGTGTTATATGTGTGCAACGTAGACGAAAATTCTATCAAAAACGGTAACGAATGGATAGAAAAGATTGATGCGATGGCTAAAAACGAGGGTGCAGAGACCGTTGTTTTAGCAGCACAGATTGAAGCAGATATCAATGAACTGGAAACATTTGAAGAAAGAGAGATCTTCCTTGAAGAATTAGGACTTGAAGAGCCTGGAGTAAACCGTCTGATCAGAAAAGCTTACGATTTATTAAAACTTCAGACCTATTTTACAGCGGGTGTAAAAGAAGTAAGAGCATGGACAATAGGACAGGGATGGACAGCTCCACAGGCTGCCGGAGTGATCCACACAGACTTCGAAAAAGGTTTCATCCGTGCAGAAGTAATCAAGTATAATGATTATATAACCTATGGTTCTGAAGTAAAAATTAAAGAAGCCGGAAAACTTGCTGTAGAAGGTAAGGAATATATTGTTCAGGATGGTGACATCATGCACTTTAGATTCAACGTATAAGAATATATTAAAGTTAGTTATAATTGAAAATGCTTCAGGGATTATCTCTGGAGCATTTTTTCTTTTTCCCAGTAATAAAAAAGCCACTCTTATACAGAGTAGCTTTTTAAATTCCTTTAAGGCTCTATTCCGGGTCTGCATTGCAGCTGTGCACAGCCTATTGATATTTTACTGCAGGCTCCGGTCATGGGATCAATGCAGTCCATTAATCCGCCGGTAATGCTTCTTAAATGCTTTTTGTTCAGTTTTTTTCCTTTCTGTAAATCTTGATTTTTCATTGTTTTAATTTTTAGTGAGTTAGTTTGAAAACTAAGGTAAGAAAAATATGTATATGTATATCACTTCATGAAGAAAAAAGTAATTTTTTTCATTTTTCAAATCATGCTAACTTTGTATATTTGAATTTTACAAAAAGTCAGTTATGGAAAAGATCACTCATTCATCCCTTGAAGATTTCTATAAAGAAATGGCCGCCAAACTGGGAAAAGATCTTGAAAGTATTTTTCCGAAAGGACTTCATAAAGATATAGGACATTTCAATGTATTCGATATCAGGCAGACTATCGAAAGAGCGCGAACTACTTCGGAAATGCCTTACAACAGAAGAAAATATTACAAAATAAGCCTGATCAGAGGACAGAATAGGGCAGAATATGCAGACAAAATCATAGCTATCAAAAAGAATGCTTTATTATTTGCTACCCCTAAAGTTCCGTATCACTGGATTCCGGAAGATCCTGACCAGTCGGGAAGCTTCTGCGTATTTACAGAAGATTTCTTCATCAAAGCGCAATCCCGGTTTTCATTGGAAGACCTGCCGATTTTTCAGCCGGGGAATATTCCGTTGTTCGAGATTGATGATGATCTGGCAGACGAAATAGAAACTCTGTTCACAAAAATAAAACAGGAAATAGTTTCCGATTATATTTTCAAATATGACCTGATCAGGAATTATGTACTGGAGCTCATTCATTACGGACAAAAGCTGCAGCCTGCTGCAAAGCTTTCTGCCTCAAATGATGCCTCATTACGTGTAGTGTCGTTATTTATAGAACTTCTGGAAAGACAGTTCCCGATAGAATCTTCAGACCAGAGATTACAGCTAAAAACAGCAAAAGACTATGCTGACAGACTAGCGGTTCATGTGAATTACTTAAATAAAAAATTAAAAGAAAGCACTGGAAAAACAACCACCGAATTTATTGCCGACCGTATGATTCAGGAAGCTAAAATTCTTTTAAGACAAACCAAATGGAATGTTTCTGAGATTTCTTATGCGCTGGGTTTTGAGGAAATAGCTCATTTTTCCAACTTTTTCAAAAGAAAGACTTCATTTACCCCAATGCAGTTTCGCACATGATTTGAATTTTGCAAATTTCAGATTGATTCAGGCAAACGTTTCTTCCGCAGAATTTTCCAACTTTGTATCATTAAATAATAAAATAAATAATATAAAACAATGAATACAAAAACAAAAATCGCATTAATCACGGGCGGAAGCCGTGGCCTTGGAAAAAATGCCGCTCTTAAGATTGCCCAAAAAGGCTTGGATGTTATTATTACTTATAAAAATAGCAGTGAGGAAGCTGAAGCCGTGGTTAAAGAAATAAAAGCATTGGGACAAAATGCTGTGGCTTATCAGCTGGATACCAGAGATGTAAAAAGCTTTGATGCATTTGTGAAAAACATTACAGATCATCTGAAAACTGAAACAGGCAGCCCAAATATCGATTTCCTGATCAATAATGCGGGAACAGCTTTATATGCTCCCATCATGGAAACTACAGAAGAACAGCTTGACGACATCATAAATGTTCATTTTAAAGGAGTTTTCTTTCTGACACAGAAAATGCTTCCTTTTGTTAATGACGGGGGCGGAATTATTAATATTTCATCAGGACTGGCAAGATTTGCTTTGCCGGGGTCCTCTGTTTACGGTTCTATGAAGGCTGGTGTAGAAATGCTGACAAAATATATGGCAAAAGAACTGGGATCCCGTAAAATCAAAGCAAACGTTATAGCGCCGGGAGCTATTGAAACAGACTTTGGAGGCGGAAGAACAAGAGACGATAAGCATGTAAATTCAATGATTTCTAGTATTACTGCATTGGGAAGAGCCGGACTTCCGGATGACATCGGAGGGGTAGTGGCATTCTTGTGCACCGAAGATGCAGGCTGGATCAACGGACAGAGAATAGAAGCTTCCGGCGGAATGTTTTTATAAAATATCATTACAAGGCATTCTGTAAATTAAAAATAAAACCAGATCTGAAAATGAGCTGATTTATTTTTTTTGTAAACAGGATACACAGATTACCGATCCCGTTCTTTTATCTTTTATCTATTTGCCTTTTTACCTACCTTTAGTATCTGCAAAGTTCAAGGTATGATAAAAGAGTTTTTTGATCAATTCCCATATATTCTTGTAGGACTTGAAGTTCTTTATCTTGTTGGGATTATTTTTCTGGCCGGTAAAATTATTATGGATACTAAGAATACAGGCAAAACCCTGGCTTATCTTATGCTGATCATCTTTCTTCCGGTTATAGGAATTATTATCTACTTTGTATTTGGAGTTAACTACCGGAAAAATAAGTTCTATAGTTTTAAAATTGCACGGAACGAACAGATTTATCAGGGTGTAAGTGCTTATATCCGGAAAACACATTATAAAACATTAAAAAATCATACCGAAGAAATAGGACAGTTTTTAACAACAGTCAATTATCTTTATAATGCTTCCTATTCTCCGCTTTCACCAGGAAACCATGCGGAAATACTGATCAATGGGGAAGGTAAATTTGAAAAAGTTTTTAAGGTCATTGAAAAAGCGGTCCATCATATTCATCTGGAATATTATATCTATGATAATGACGGAATAGGAAACAGGCTTGCTGATCTGCTGATCAAAAAGGCAGAAGAGGGTGTTATCGTCCGTTTTCTCTATGATGATATGGGGAGCGGGAAAATAGGTCGTAAGCTTTTGAGAAGACTAAAGGAAGGAGACGTTCAGCTATCTCCTGTTAATAAAATTACATTCAGGCTGCTGGCCAACAGGGTCAATTACAGGGACCACAGAAAGATCATTATTGTAGATGGCGCAGAAGTTTTTACAGGCGGAATCAATGTTTCCGATAAATATATTAATCCTAATCCCATACAATACTGGAGAGATGTTCACCTTTATATAAAAGGAGAAGCTGCTTTCTACTTTCAGTTTTTATTCCTCAGCAACTGGATCTTTGCAACAGAAAAGATTCCTGAAATCTCTAAGCTTTATTTTGATTATAAAAACAAAGAAGAAGGAAATTCGCTTATTCAGACGGCGGCCAGCGGTCCGGATACCAAGCCTTCCATCATGCTCAGTACAGCTTCTGCGGTACTTTCTGCCAGAAAAAGAATATATATTGTTACTCCATACTTTATTCCGGTAGAAACCGTATTAAATGCCATCAAACAGGCAGCTCTTTCCGGAGTTGATGTAAGGCTCATGGTTCCTAAATCCGGGGATTCCATGGTTGTGAATGCTGCGGCATATTCTTATTACGAAGAGCTTCTGGAAAATAATGTGAGGATTTTCTTTTACAAAAAAGGCTTTATCCACGCTAAAACAATGATCGTTGATGATAACTTTTCTTCCGTGGGGACAGCCAATATGGATGTAAGAAGCCAGGAACTGAATTTTGAGGTCAATGCATTGGTATTTAATGAAGAAATTAATGATAAGCTTCAGAACCTTTTTCATGAAGACATGAATGACTGTGAGGAAATCTCTCTCGAATCATGGAGGAAAAGACCAAAAACCAAAGTATTCTTTGAACACCTGGCTAGGTTACTTTCTCCGCTTATATAAAGATTTAAAGCCTGGAAAGATTTTCTATGGCTTTTTCTAATGTTTCCTGCTTTTTTGCGAAACATAACCGGATCACATGGTCATTCCTTTTATTTTTATAGAATGACGAAAAAGGAACACTTGCCACTTTATGAGTGATAGTAAGCTCGCTCGCGAAATCAAAATCATTTTTATCCGATATTTTATCATACTTCAATGCCTGGAAATAAGTTCCTTCACAATCCAGCAATTCAAAAGAAGTTCCGGCCAGTCCTTTTCTTAAAAAGTCTCTTTTTTCCTGAAAGAACTGCCCCAAATTATTGTAATGAGCTTCATTTTTCATGTAAGCTGCCAGCGCCAACTGAATAGGAGTGTTAACAGAGAAGACATTGAACTGGTGGATTTTTCTGAATTCATCTGTCAGCGCTTTTGGAGCAGCACAATAACCGATTTTCCAGCCCGTAACATGAAACAGCTTTCCAAATGAAGCTACCAGAAGAGTTCTTTCCTTTAGTTCCGGATATTTGGCGAGGCTCAGATGCTGTTTTCCGTCAAAAACAATATTTTCATAGACTTCATCACTTAAAATAAGGATGGAAGTTCCTTTTACAATGGCAATCAGTTCCTGAATATCCTGCGCTGTTAAAATCTTCCCCGACGGATTATTGGGATTGTTCAGGATGATCATTTTGGTTTTATCGCTGACCAGGTTTCGTACTGCTGTCCAGTCGATTGCATAATCCGGGGCTTTCATTTTAAATCGTTTTACAACTCCGCCGAACAGTTCTACAGTAGGTTCATAGCAATCGTAGGCCGGTTCAAAAATGATCACTTCATCATCTTTTTTAACAAAAGTGGCTACTGCAGTGAAAATAGCCTGAGTTCCCCCCGCAGTTACTGTAATCTCTGAGTCTGGATGGTATATAGCCTGATGGCTGTTTTCAATTTTTCTGGCAATTTCTTCCTTTAAAGTAATCATTCCACCCATTGGAGCATATTGGTTAAACCCTTGTTTAATGAAATAATCTACATGATCCAGCAGCTCAGGATCCGGCATGAAATCCGGAAACCCCTGTGAAAGGTTGATTGCCTCGTTTTCGTTTGCGAGCTGTGTCATTTGGCTGAAAATGGTAGTTCCTACATTGGAAAGCTTGGATAATGGAAGTTGTATCATTAAAGGATTTTTTACTTACTTCGAATTTAATTCATTTTTTGTAATCAGAAGCAGAAATTCCATAAAAAAAGACTGTCCCATGCAAGGACAGTCTTTGAAGTTATATCATTTTATAAGACTTTATTTTGAAATCAGCAGTTTCTGTGAACTTGTGATATGTTCAGATTTCACTTCAACGATATAAGCACCCTGTACCAGCTTCTCCGTATTCAGGGTAAGGGTCTGGGGACCGCTGTTGAGGATTTCAGATTTTTCAAGCAATACTTTCCCTGAAAAATCCATCAGTCTTACCGATACCAGTTCTCTTTTAGGAAGGTTGGTCTGTAGGTCCACATGGCTTTTAGCGGGATTAGGAACCATGATAATTCCTTTTTGTTCCTCTGCCTGAAGTTCTGTTTTAGCAATGCTCTCAAGATCGGAAAGTGGAGATTTCAATGCAATTGCTCCGCCTTCTTTTGTTGGTACAGTGTCTCTTTTTGAGTAGCAGAATGTAAAACATCTTGTACATATGATCATTTTATCTTTCTTTTCAGTAACGCAGATCGTATACGTTCCGGGAGTAGTATACGTATGGCTTAGAGTAGATATAATGTAAGGTGAAGAAGTTCCGTCACCCCATGCCACGGTATAAGTACTTCCCGGATTGTTAGGCGTAGAAACCAGAACAGGATTCGTAAGGGTTAAGTTAGCGGTAGCCGTATTGGTTACGGTGCTGAATGAAGTGTCAAGTTTAAAATCCGCAGTACATCCGTCACATGATTTCACACAGATATTATCGTACCATACTCTTTCGCTTGGGTTTGAGGTATAATCCGGAGATATCATAACAGCCGTGGAATTGTTCATAATGTTATTAAAATCAGCAGTCGTTACTGCTGAGCCTAACGTCCATGTTCCATCCGAATTGCTTGGAAGGGTAGTTCCTGTACCATTAGCGATCGGTGCACGTACACGAACCCATCCGCTTCCCGGAGTTACGGTGACATTGGCTACAAAAGTGATATACTGATTGCCGGACATGATGTAGATGGTAGGATGAATAGGAGCACCATAGCCACCATCTTTTTCAAGATAGAAATCAAAATAAAGACACTGGCCTAAAAATCTTTGCCCTAGATTTTTAAAATCAGAAGGGTTGATATACCATGATCCACCTGATTTATCATCAAGAATAATATACTGGGAACCATCCAGCGTATTCGGGGTACCGGCAGAAACCCCTACATTTCCGTTGGGATAAGGAGCAGGAGTCCAAAGTCCGGGAGGATTATTGGGGTCATTAAAATCTGAACATGGTGCCTGGGCATTTACCATAAGGCATCCTAAAAGAAGATAAATAGTTAAAAAATACATTCTTACCATAATATTATATTGATTTTATACATCAAAAACCAACAAAAACTTTAAGGATTAATAGTTATTTTGGGTATAGGTTAAAATTAGAATAGTTTTTAAAATCTCTTTAATGTGAATTAATAAGTGAATACATTTTTCTAATAAGTGAAGCCTTGCTGCTATTAATTGTAATTAAAAAAAGGAAAGCTGAGATTGCTCAGGTCTTTTCTGCAGCAAACCAGTTATATTTGTTAGAACAGAGCCCAAAACCACTCTAATACCATGAAAATTATAAAAACTGCAATACCGGAAGGATCTGTTTTATTCAAAGAAGAAAAATTTTTTGATTATGCAGACAGTTTTAAAGGAGAATTGAATACTAAACGAAATATCAGTACGAACGAAATAGGCAGGGCTTTTTTCACCAGTACACCTCAGTGGGGGAAGAACATGTTTGCTTTCAGAAACAGCATCGTTAAAATGTTCGGACTGAAAACCGGAACAGATAAGAGTAAGTCGTTATCACCTGATGATTTTAAACTTGAAGTGGGAGATCAGATAGGAATTTTCAAAATATTCGATAAGACGGATCACGAAATTATCATAGGTGAGAATGATAAGCACCTTGATTTCAGGGTTTCAATTTTTTATGATAATGCACAACACAGCACTGAAAATAGTGTTTTAACAATTTCAACTACCGTGAAATACCACAACCGGATGGGAATGCTGTATTTCATTCCCGTGCGTCCTTTCCACCAATTGATTGTTCCGGTAATGCTGAAAAAAATGATGGCAAAACTGGAAGGCAGATAACAAAACGGAAATATATTCCGGCTGCAGTTTTTAATCTAAATTCTCAATCTTGTTTAAAAAATCATTCTTTTTACGCACAGAAACATCCAGGACAGAATGGTCTGCCATCACTACCTGCCCGCCTTTCCCTTTAATGTATTCTTTAAGGTGAAAAAGATTAATCAGATGTTTATGATGGATCCTGAAAAAATTATATTTTGTAAGATGTTCCTCAAATTCATGCAGTGTTTTGGAAACAATGACCTTCGTTTTATCCGTAAGATAAAAGGTGGTATAGCTGGAATCTGCCTCACAACGGATAATATCGCTGATATTGGTCAATTTGAAGCCCTGAAGGGTAGGAAGACTGATCTTGTTCTCGCTGGAAGAAATACCCGGCTGGCTTTTACTTTTTTTAATGGTTTCCAGCACTTTATTGACAGCAATGATAAAGTCTATTTTTTTAATGGGTTTAAGTAAATAATCTGCCGCACCGTTTTTAATAGCCTGAATGGCAAAATTTTCAAATGCGGTAATGAAAATGATCCGGGAGTCTATTTCTCTGAACTTTGAAAGCAGGTCAAAAGCAGTACCGTCTTTCAGCTGCACATCCAGAAAAAGAATATCCGGGGAATTTTTAGTAAGATAAATATAAGCTTCCTCTACGCTTGATGCCTGAAATACCGTCTGGATCTCAGGAAATTCATTCTTCAGTAGAAGAGCGATATAATCTCTTCCGTCCTGTTCATCATCAATGATGCATACCTGTATTTTGGTTTTCATAAGGTTTTATATAAAGTTTAATCTGCGTTCCCGGTCTTTGCTCTTTTTCGGAGAGATCATAAATTTCCAGTATAATATGAGTCTCAAAAAGTTGCCTGAATGTTTCAATTCTTTTCTGGGATAATCTTACCCCGAAAGAATCAGGGCTGGTTTTCCTTTTGCTGTTAATGCCCGTGCCATTATCTTCTATGGTGACACAGATTGATGTTCCGGTATGCTCAAAAGACACCCGTATATTTCCTTTTCTGTCCTTTAAACCTGCAATTCCGTGTTTTATGGCGTTTTCCACAAAAGGCTGAATCAGCAAGGAAGGAAGCACCCAGCTTTCGTTGATGTTTTCAGATAAAGTAATTTTATAGTCGAACAGATCTTTTAACCTGAGTTTTTCCATATTCAGATATAATGAAAGATAATCTGCTTCATCTTTGATAGACATGAAGGTTTTTTCTGAATAATGCAGGGTCTTTCGGATCATTTGAGCAAATATCTCAAGATAATTTTCTGTTTCTTTATAATCTTCTTTATACAGAAGATATTGGATAGAATTGAGGCAGTTATAAATGAAATGAGGATTAATTTGAGCCTTTATCGCCTGCAGTTCCAGTTCAGCGATCTTTTTTTCATAGTATAACGTTTCCAGTTTTTTATTTCTTTTCTTCTGAAAATAAAAGGTGATAAGGATAAACAGGCCAGCAACACCCAGACTGATGATCATCAGCTTGAACCACCAGGTCTGCCAGAATTGCGGAAGAATCTCAAATTGCAGATTCGTTGAGGCATAAGACTGTTTTCCATTGTATCCGATCCCAAAGATCTTAAATGTATAATTACCCGGAGGAAGAGAAGAAAAAATGATCTTCTGGGAAGTGCCCGTTTGCCAGCCATTGCTGAGTCCCTCGATTTTGTACCGGTAACTTATCTTTCCCTGGGAAATAAAATCCGGAAAACTTACATTGAAGGTAACGTCATTATCAGGAGTCTGGCCCGTTAATGGCTGTCTGGTATCAAAAATTTCCCTGCCGCCAATGATAACTGAATTGATGATTACTTTTTTGTTGATAAATTTCTTCTGGCTCATTAGATTTTTAACAGAAAGAATTCCCAGTCCTTTTGAAGTTCCCACATAGATGGTATCACCGGAAATGATACATCCGGATACTGAATTTGATGGCAGGCCGTCTGTCTGTGTGAAGTTATTGATACTGATATCAGTTCCTTTAAGCTCAATCCTGCTGAGTCCATAATTGGTACTTGCCCAAAATACATGGTTGTTTTCTACTTCAATTTTTTTGATCTGGCCTGTAATCAATCCAATTTTTTCCGTAATCTTTCTGAGGATTTTAGAATGATCAAAAATAATGATCCCGTTAACGTTGGTAGCTCCGATATATAGATTGTCACCGAACTTTTTAAGATCTGTAAAGTAATATCCCTGGAGAAATAGTTTTTTCTTTTTAGAAGTAGTATTCACTTTATAAAGATCCTTAAAGTTCCCGGCAAACAAGCTATCCTTGGCATAGGGAAGAGCTGTATACATTCTTTCTTTGCTGAGTATTTCAGTATAACTGCCTGTTTTATAATTATAGGCAACAAGTCCGTCGGATGTGCATAATATAATAGATCCTGGTGTATAGGGCACAATATTTTTTAAAAGATAATCCTTTAAAATTTTTTTTTCCCTCGTCAGGATATCATACTGAAACAGGCTTCTTGTAAGCCCGAATATCACAGTGTTTCCCTCAGAAAATATAGATTTGTGCTCTATTTTAATGTTTTTTTCAAAAACAAGATCCGTTACATGCCCATTATGGTAAATGCCACTTTTAGCTTCGTTATAGCCCAGGAAAATACCATGGCTGTTTTTGGCAATGGCCTTTATATTGGATGAATTATTTTTGATCGGAAAATGGACATAATTTTTAAAAAACTGGTCAGCAATGAAAAAGATGCCATTATTCCGAGTAGAAAACCAGGTATTGTTGTCTTTATCCACTAAAATATCGTTGAGGATGTAGTTTTCCATCATTCTGACGGGATCGGAAAGTTTGCTGTTATCAAATAAAGGTTGTTTGAAATAAAGAGCTCCGCCCTCTTCAGGACACAGCCAGAGCCGGTAGTTACGATCTATGACGAGCCGGTGAATATTTTCCTTTGCGGTATAGCTTTTAAGTTTTTTGAAGTAAATTTTGTTGTAAAGCTGGTAAACCTCTACCGTTCTTTTGTTTCTGAAAACAAAAATGTCACCCTTCCTTAATGTGACCGTGTTTTTCTTAAGAGAAATATTGCAGATTGTTTTCTTTTTTGTGATGATATTATAAGCCTGAATGTTTTCAGTTTTTTCCTGATTGAACAGATACAGCATTTGATCAGCGATATTCAGACCGAAAGCATAATAAGGAGCTGTCAGGCTGCTCTTGATTGCCAAAGGAATCCTGCTCACTCTTTCATTCCCATACACGTAGATATTGTCAGGATTATAGGTAGAAAACAGGTAAAGAGATTCACCATCAACATAATAGTCGGGATTAACGGTGAACTGCATTTTTTGTAATTCGCTGTTAGAATCCGAGTTGATAATTCTGCCGTTTTTCAAATAAGCAAAATCATTCAGAAAAGGGGCAATAAAAATTTCCCCGTTGGATAAAGGGATACATGACAGGGCTTCGATGTTTTTTAAGCCCTGCTTATTGTTGAAATGCTTAAATTCCTTTCCGTCAAACCGGAACAATCCGTTATCACTTCCTATCCATAAAAACCCGGTTTTATCCTGACTGAGCGAGTAGGTATACGAATTGTTCAGACCATCCCCATCATTATAATTGACCATTCCGGGAATCTGGGCAAATAATAATGATGATGATAATATAAAAGAGAATAGATGAAAAAGTATAATTTTTTTCACTAGATATTGAATAATACGGTAAATATATGATTTGATTAATAATAATACAATATTTAAGGTTAAATACTGAAAAAAAACGAATCGAAAAATTCGTATAATTTTGTACAATTTCGTACTTTTGTGTGTTTGCTGAAATCATATATGTCACAAGAAATAAATCCAATCTACTCCGAAGATAATATCAGAACCCTCGACTGGCAGGAACACATCCGTCTGCGC
Source organism: Chryseobacterium lathyri (assembly GCF_019970085.1). Taxonomy (NCBI): domain Bacteria; kingdom Pseudomonadati; phylum Bacteroidota; class Flavobacteriia; order Flavobacteriales; family Weeksellaceae; genus Chryseobacterium; species Chryseobacterium lathyri. The sequence goes on from NZ_JAHXYG010000003.1 coordinate 551,029, forward strand.
CCCGGAATGTACATCGGGAAGCTAGGAGACGGCTCCTCTGCGGACGACGGTATTTACATTCTGCTCAAAGAAATTCTGGACAACTCTATTGATGAGTTCAGAATGAAATCTGGGAAAAGAATTGAAATAAAAGTGGACGACGGTAAAGTCAGCATCCGTGACTTTGGCCGTGGAATCCCACTGGGAAAGGTCGTAGATGCCGTTTCCAAAATGAATACAGGAGGAAAATACGATAGTAAAGCCTTCAAGAAATCTGTAGGATTGAATGGGGTGGGTACCAAAGCTGTTAATGCCCTTTCAGAGTATTTCCGCGTAAGGTCTTTCCGTGAAGGAAAAATGAAGATGGCGGAATTTTCCAGGGGACTGATTACTGAAAACCATGAAGAAAAAGATACTTCGGACCGAAACGGAACTGAAATATCCTTTATTCCTGATGGTGAGATCTTCCTTCATTTCAAATACAGGAAAGAATATATAGAAAAAATGCTGCGCAACTATGCGTACCTGAACCCCGGTTTGAAGATTATTTTCAACGGTGAGACCTATTATTCTGAAAACGGACTTAAAGATCTTTTGGAAGAAGAGATGGAAAACGAAATTCTGTATTCCATTATTCACCTGAAAGATACCGATATAGAATTGGCTATTACGCATTCTGACAAATCACAGACAGAAACCTATTTTTCTTTCGTGAACGGACAGAATACCACGCAGGGAGGAACGCACCTTAATGCTTTCCGTGAAGCATATGTAAAGACGATCCGTGAATTTTTCAATAAAAACTTTGATGCTTCAGATATCAGAAAATCTATCATTGCAGCCATTTCTATCAACGTAGAAGAACCTGTATTCGAATCCCAGACGAAAACAAAGCTGGGATCCAGTGATATGGGACCCAACGGACCTACCGTAAGGACTTTTATCATTGATTTTCTGAAGAGCAAACTCGATAATTTCCTTCATAAAAACCCTGAAATTGCCGAAGCGATCCAAAGAAAGATTCTTATTTCCGAAAGAGAAAGAAAAGAACTTTCAGGAATCCAGAAGCTGGCAAGAGAAAGAGCAAAAAAAGTATCCCTTCACAATAAGAAGCTCCGTGATTGCAGACAGCATTATAACGACCAGAAGAATGAAAGAAAAGGGGAGACCCAGATTTTCATTACCGAGGGAGATTCCGCATCCGGATCTATCACCAAATCAAGAGACGTTGAGACCCAGGCCGTATTCTCTCTGAAAGGAAAACCTTTGAACTGCTACGGACTGACTAAAAAAGTAGTATACGAGAATGAAGAGTTTAACCTTCTTCAGGCTGCTCTGAATATTGAAGAAAGTCTCGAAGATCTGAGATACAATCAGGTAATTATATCTACCGATGCCGACGTGGATGGTATGCATATCCGTCTTCTGATGATTACATTTTTCCTTCAGTTTTTCCCTGATCTGATTAAAAATGGACATCTTTATATTCTTCAGACCCCATTGTTCAGGGTGAGAAATAAAAAAGAGACAAGATACTGCTACACCGAAATGGAAAGAATAAAAGCTTTGAACGAACTTGGGAAAAACCCTGAAATTACCCGATTTAAAGGACTTGGAGAGATTTCACCCGATGAGTTCAAACATTTTATCGGAAAAGATATCCGTCTGGAGCCTGTAGTAATAGGCAAAGACCAGACAATAGATCAGCTGCTTGAATTTTATATGGGTAAAAATACACCGGACAGGCAGGTGTTTATTCTTGAAAATCTTGTAGTGGAAGATCCGGATATTGATAAAAAAGAAACCTTGGATGAAGTAGCAAACTAAAAATTAAACCAATAAACACAAATATCACAAATGAGACTCAGCAACCGCAACAAAGCTTCGGTTTACAATTTTGTACATACATTACTGATAATGATGGCCATATTTGGAATTGCAGCATTTTTGTTAAATGAATACAGGTTTCATGCTGTAGGAAAAGAAAGTTATATTCTTCTTATTGTTCCAGTCATACTAATGGTGATTTTTCACCTGAACGGCAGACAAATATTTGAATATGACAGTGATGGAGAAGCACTGAATTTTAAGAACAGAAATATCATTCCTTTTTTGGACAGACCTCTTCATGATGAATTTCCAAAATATAAATTGATAACATACGAGATCGTCAGTATTTTTTTTATTAAAAGACTATACGTGACCATCTCAAGCAAGAACAATGGCTCTACCATCCTCAAATATGAAATATCTTATTTGAGTAGAAAAGAAGTAAATGATTTAAAACTCTCTCTGAATAAAGTAGTACAAATTAATAAAGAGAAAAACGATTAAAAACAGATGACGACAGAAGAAAACTCGCACGAAGGTGAGAGCTTGAAAAAAGTCTCAGGACTTTATAAAGACTGGTTTCTGGACTATGCTTCCTATGTAATTCTGGATAGAGCGATTCCTTCCGTTTATGATGGGCTTAAGCCTGTTCAGAGAAGGATCATGCACTCTATGCGGGAACTGGAGGACGGCCGTTACAATAAAGTAGCCAATATCGTAGGAAATACTATGAAATACCATCCTCACGGAGATGCTTCCATTACGGATGCCATGGTACAGATTGGCCAGAAAGAACTTCTGATAGATACTCAGGGAAACTGGGGGAATATCTATACCGGAGACTCAGCAGCAGCGGCAAGATATATTGAGGCCAGGCTGACCCCTTTCGCACTGGAAGTGGTCTTTAACCCTAAGACTACAGAATGGGCAAAATCCTATGACGGCAGAAATAATGAGCCTATTGATCTTCCCGTAAAATTCCCCCTATTGCTTGCACAAGGAGTAGAAGGAATTGGTGTAGGACTTTCTACAAAAATTCTTCCCCATAATTTCAACGAGCTTATCAATGCATCTGTTGCTCATTTAAAAGGAAAGAAATTTGAACTGTTTCCTGACTTTATGACCGCCGGTTACCTTGATGTTTCCGAATATAATGACGGACACAGGGGCGGTAAGGTAAGAGCCAGAGCCAGAATTACCCAGACCGATAAGCATACGCTGGTAATCTCGGAGCTTCCTTTCTCAAAAAATACAGGCGACCTGATAGACTCTATCCTGAAGGCCAATGAAAAAGGAAAGATCAAGATCAAAAAGATTGAAGATAATACCTCTGATACGGTAGAGATCCTTGTTCATCTTCACAATGATGTGTCACCGGATAAAACCATAGATGCGCTCTATGCATTTACAGACTGCCAGGTAACTATCTCTCCGAATGCATGCGTAATCGTAGGAGATAAACCGATGTTCATGAATGTTTCCGATATCCTGAAAATGAATACGGAACATACAGTTTCATTGCTTAAGAAAGAGCTTGAAATTGAACTTCACGAGCTTCAGGAAAGCTGGCATTTCTCTTCACTGGAAAGAATCTTTATTGAAAACAGGATTTATCATGATATTGAAGAGGTAAAGACCTGGGAGGATGTTATTGCAACCATTGATAAAGGATTAAAGCCTCACACAAAGCATCTTTTAAGAGCGGTAACAGAAGAGGATATTTTGAAACTGACGGAGATCAGAATTAAGAGAATTTCAAGATTCGATTTAGATAAATTTAAAGAAAATATAGCTGCTTTAGAGGGCAAAATAGAACAGGTAAAACATCACCTTGCCAACCTGATTGCTTATGCCATTGAGTACTATTTAAATATTCAGAAAAAATACGGAAAAGATAAGCAGAGAAAAACAGAGCTTAGGATTTTTGATACTATTGATGCCACAAAAGTAGCAGTAGCCAATGAAAAGTTCTATGCCAATTTTGAAGAAGGATTTATCGGTACCTCACTGAAAAAAGACCAATACCTTTTTGACTGTTCGGATATTGATGATATCATCATATTCAGAAAAGACGGAACGATGAAGGTTGTAAAGGTGGATGCCAAAACATTCGTTGGAAAAGATATCCTGCATGTTGCCATATGGAAGAAGAACGATAAAAGAACAGTCTATAATATGATCTACCGTGAAGGCAGAGACGGACCTTATTATATGAAACGTTTTTCTGTAACGGCGGTGACCAGAAACACAGATTATCCGCTGGCTTCTGATAAAAAAGGTTCCGAAACCCTGTATTTCTCGGCCAATCCAAATGGGGAAGCGGAAACAGTAACTGTCCTTTTAAAACCGAATCCAAGAATCAGGAAAAATAAAATGGAAATTGATTTCTCTGAACTTGCTATCAAAGGAAGAGATTCTAAAGGAAACCTGGTGACCAAATATTCTGTGAAAAAGGTGGATTTGAAGGAAGAAGGCGTTTCTACACTGGCTCCCAGAAAAATCTGGTTTGATGATACGGTAAGAAGACTGAATGCCGATGCGAGAGGGACTCTTTTAGGTAGTTTTAAAGGAGATGATAAAATTCTGACAATCAATACCAATGGTGAGGTGAAGCTGGTGTCTTTCGACCTTGGAAACCGTTTCGATGATGAATATCTGGTGCTGGAAAAATGGAAGCCGCAACAGCCGGTAACCTGCATTTACTACGACGGAGAAAAGGAAATGTATTTTATCAAAAGATTCCTTCTGGAAAATACAGCCAATATACAGACCTTTATGCCTTCTGAACACCCGAAATCATTCATTGAAAACGTAATTGTAGCAGACGGTGCTTCAGCAGAAATCATTTTTGCTAAGGATAAAGGCAAAGACCGTGACCCGGAAACCATACCTATTGACGAGTTCATTGCTGTAAAAGGAATCAAGGCAATTGGAAACCAGTTCACGAAATTTAAAGTAAAAACAATCAATATCACGATTCCTGAACCTGTAGAAGAAGAACCGGAAGTATATGAAGAACCCGAAACAGGAGACGGTATTGTAGATGATGACCGGACCGTCATCGGAGATCTGTTTGAAGGCGGTGAACCAGAAAATTAAGAATTAAAATTATGAATATTCTCATCTTATTTATTATAATTACGGCCATTATCAGTTTTGTTGCCTTCAACAATCCGGGGATCACTGAGAAATATAAATTCAGTGTAGGAGCTATTCTGGGCAGAAAAGAATACATCCGTCTGCTTTCATCTGGGTTTCTGCATGCTGATATCATGCACCTGGTATTTAATATGATGACGCTGTATTTCTTTGGACCGATTATCATTCAGACTTTCGGAAATCTCGGTTTCACGATTGTATATCTGGGGTCCATATTGCTGGGAAATTTTCTCTCGCTTTACATTTACCAAAAACAGCCGTGGTATTCCGCGGTAGGTGCAAGTGGAGGTGTTTCAGGGATATTATTTGCATCTATAGCTATGATGCCTGATATCGGTATCTATATCTTCTTTATTCCGATTCCGGTTAAAGGCTATATTTTCGGACTGCTGTACTTTGGATATTCTGTGTATATGATGATGAACCCTAGACAGCATGATAATATCGGCCATGCGGCACATCTTGGAGGCGCATTTTTCGGATTGGTTTATGCAGTGGCTGTAGCTCCGGATGCTGCTATGCATAATGCTCTGTATCTGGGAATCATGTCACTACCGCTGATCTATCTGGGCTATGAAATTTTCGTCAGGAAAAGAATAGGATAAAAAGATTTATCTTTAATCAAAATATCAAGACCAATGAACACATCAGAATTAAACCGTTTCATCGTTGTATTAATCTATGGTTCATTGGTCTTGCTTTCTTTACTGAAACTGTCCAATCCGTTGCGGGTAAACAGAAAGGCCAACTTCTGGTTTGGTATATTTCTTTTTTTATGGTCAAGTTTCTGGCTGGATGAGGTTCTTACCCTAGTGAATAGTGCTCCGGTAGAAGTACATTCCATCATTTCCGTTCAGATGATCCAGTTTCTCACGCCCATTATGTTCTATTTCAGTGTGTTATTTTACACCAATCCTGCATTTAAATTTAAAATTTCAGACCTGAAATACCTTATTCTGCCTGTTGTTTTTTGGATCAATATTCTGTTACAGCGTTTTGGTGGATTTGATGATCATACTGTTTTTAATTTTGTTTTTATCGGCTTAATCCTTGTACAGGCCTTATTCTATACCGGTCTTTCATATTTCACCATCCGGAAGCACAAAAAAAGGATCCAGCAGTTTTCTGCGAATACAGAAGGTATCAACCTGAACTGGCTCGAATATATTACTGTCATTATTTTCATTATTAATATTGCTTACATAGTTTATAATTTATCCTATGATTCCACTGCCCTGAATTTTTTCATTAACGGAGCTTTTCTGCTGGTTATTTATTTTGTAGGGTATTATTCCTTAAAGCAGAAAGAAATTTATCCCCTGGAAGAAAAGCAGCGTGATGAATTGATTTCTATTGATGAAGATCCCGAGAGAGAAGAAGTAAAGAAAAAGCTGCTCCCCGATGAAGAACTGCTGAAGATCAAAAGTCAGCTGGAAGAAATCATGGATAAGCAAAAGCCCTATCTGGACAGCGAGCTGAACCTGATCAGGCTTTCCGAACTGTTGTCTATTTCTACACACCATCTGTCTTATGTGATTAATGCCGGATTTAAGAAGAACTTTTTTCAATACGTGAATGAATACAGAATTGAGTATGCCAAAAAACTTCTCAAAGACCCTCAAAGCAAACTGTCAATTTTAGGGATCGCCTACGAATCCGGATTCAATTCCAAAACTTCTTTCAATACCACTTTTAAAAAGCTGACAGATCAGACTCCTTCCGAGTATAAAAATGGTTCAGGTTTATAAGTTTTAACGTTCTTTTTTAATTAATTAATTGTTTTTCAATATGTTATATAGATTTATTTTTAATTTAAAAATAGGTTCACTCAGATAACCCTGAACATTCAAAGATACTTTTCCGGATAGCTTTGTATCATAAAATTGTTTTATGGATACCAAAGAATCATATGCTGTAGTAACGGGAGCGAGCCAGGGACTTGGAAAAGCATTTGCAGAAAACCTAGCCAGTAAGAATATCAATGTCATTTTGGTAAGCCTTCCGGGGCAACATTTAAAAGAATTGTCTCGGCGGCTTGAAGAAACCTATCGGATCAGGGCAGAGTATTATGAAGTAGACCTTTCGGTGAATGAAAATGTCATGAAGCTTACAGAATGGCTGAACCGGTCTTTTGAAATTCATATCCTGATCAATAATGCGGGGCTTGGAGGCACGAAGAAATTTGTAGATGCTTCGCCGTCTTATATCAATACCATTTTACAGGTGAATGTAACAGCAACCTCACTAATCACCCATCAGCTGTTACCTAATCTGTTAAGACAGCCTAAAGCCTATATTCTGAATGTATCAAGTATGGCTGCTTTTTCACCCATAGGTTTCAAAACGGTATATCCGGCTTCCAAAACCTTTATCCATTCATTTTCAAGAGGACTTCATGAAGAGCTGAAGGACACTAATGTCTTTGTAAGCGTTGTGAATCCCGGAGCGATGAAAACCAATATCGATGTCTGCAAAAGAATTGAAAAGCAAGGTGTTTTAGGAAAGCTTACCCTCCTGGACCCAAACAAAGTGGCAGCTTACTGCATCAGGCAACTTTTCAAAAAAGATTCCGTTATTATGGTGAATCCCATAAGCTGGCTGATTATGAAGATCCTGCCTATATGGATTAAGCTGCCTCTGATGACCAGTGCCATTAAAAAAGAAATAGAAGCATGAAAAAAGTTTTCGTGACCGGAGCCACAGGGCTTCTGGGAACTAATACCATTATTAAATTATTACAATATGATTATTCTGTTACTGCTCTGGTGCGCAAGAAAAGCAGCTGGATGGGCGAAGAAAATGAAAATCTCAGGCTCATAGAAGGAGACCTGTTCTCGGATATTTCAGAGCATCTGCAGGATGTGGGTACTGTTATTCATATTGCGGCGGAAACCAGTCAGGACCTGTTGCGTTATGAAGATTATAAAAAGACGAATTATGATGCTGTAGTTAATCTGTTTGCTCAAACTGTATCAGTGGGAGTAGAAAAATTCCTGTTCGTAAGTACGGCCAATACTTTAGGCTATGGAAATTCTGCTCCCTGGGGAAATGAAGAAGCTCCTCAGCTGTATCCTTTTACCCGTTCCTATTATGCCAAAAGCAAACTGGAAACGGAGAATTACCTTTTGCAGCAGAGAAAGGAAACAAAAGTAGTTATTGTAAACCCTACCTTCATGATCGGGGCCAACGACCGCAAGCCGAGTTCGGGGAAAATTATCTTTTGGGCCTGGAAAAAGAAGCTTGTTTTCTATCCAAAAGGCGGAAAAAACTTTGTACATGCAGAAGACGTGGCGGAAGGAATTATAAAAGCCATTGAAAATGGTAAAAATGGCGAAAAATACCTGCTGGCCAATGAAAACCTGACTTACAAAGAGTTTTTTGGAAAAGTAAATGCCATAACAGGACAGGCTCCCGTTATGATCCCAATACCAAGCTCAGGACTTGCCATACTCGGAATAATAGGAGACATACTGAGAAAACTGAAAATAAAAACCAGCCTGAGTTCTCCTAATATGAAAGCTTTAAGAATTAATAATTATTACTCCAACCGGAAATCTTCAGAGGAATTGGGGATCCGGTATCAACCTGTTGATAAAGCGGTTGAAGATGCGATCTGCTTTTTTGAAAAAGAAAAGCGAGGAAGCTAAGATTGGCGCACAGATATAAATAGCTAGAATACTAGAATATATAAGTCCTGTTCATCCATCCGCTTCATCAGATCAACTTGTTGATCGCATCTTTGCTTTTTTTAATAAACACTAACAATGGTAAACCTTTGCGTTAAACTATTCCCACAGATCCGTGTTGTTTTTAGATTTATAAAAGAGCAGATGGATATTTTTTAAAATAATTGTCAGTTTCCCAGCCTTTCCAAAGCATTTTCAAGTGTTTCAGTGAAATTAATATGTTTTGTTTTATTGCTTTCGAAAATGAAATCCCTGATGCTTTTGCTTTGATACTTTTCAAAATCCCCTACAATGGCAAGGCCCATGCGGTAATTAGAGAATTTTTGTAGAATATCTCCTGCTATTTTTGTTTTCAGATCAAAGAATTCAGGGGTGAGATTCTTCTCATAGATAATCAGCTTATCGAAACCCTGATAATAAATATTTCCAAGAAGATCCAATCCGTCCTGAGCAGACTGAATAATGATGTCAGCGGAAACAATTTCGGCTATTTTAATTTCATTGACAGAGTGTGCGATAATTTCCATGATTCAATTTTTATTTTTTTCCAGCAATAAAGCGGTCATTTTCAGATAAATCTTTGATCAGTTGGGCTTCAGAAAAATATCCGGTATACAATTCAAGGGTTTCAGGACCAAGTTTCTGATTGATTTCCAAAAATAAAAAACCATTGTCTTTCAGGTATTGTTGAGCATCTTCTGCGATTTTCCTGTAGAAGATTAATGCATCCTTCACAGGAGAGAAGAGTGCCATTTTGGGTTCAAATTCCTTGACAGAATCAGCGATCTCAATTTCTTCTTCAATTCCTATATAAGGAGGATTGGAAATAATAATATCATAGCTTTCCGTTAATTCAAAGTTCAGATAATCTGCATGAATAAAGTTGATTTCCAACTGATGATGTTCTGCATTTCGCTTAGCCGTTTTCAAGGCTTTTTCCGATAAATCAATGGATGTAATTTTCGCTCCGGGAAAATGTTTTTTTAAAACCAATGGAATTATACCGCTTCCGGTTCCGATATCCAGAATCTTTAAACCCTGAACATTTAATTCTGAACTTTGAATGGTATGAATTGCCATCTCAAGCAGCTCCTCCGTTTCAGGACGCGGAATAAGGACATGTTCATCCACGAAAAACAACATTCCGTAAAATTCTGTTTCCCCAAGGATCTGTTGATAGGGTCTTCCGGTTTTTAGATCAGAAATAACCTGAACAAGCTTTTTTTCATCATCAATAAGAAGTTCTTGATGAGAAAGTCTTCTTTGCTGAAACGAGTCAAAGCCTGTAATTTTCTGTATAAAAACACTGCATAAAAAAGCACTTTCCGAATCGTTATAAAGTTCGGAAAGCTCAGTTTTAAAATATTTTTTGAATGCTGATATTGTCATTTATCTTGTGAAAACCAGTTTAGTGTCCGTAGATTTTTCCTCATCGATCAGATAGCCTTCATAGTTGAATGCCTTTACATCATCCAGGGTTTTGGCGTTAGTTTCCGCACAGAACCTTACCATAAGACCTCTTGCATGCTTGGTATAAACAACAATAGTTTTCAGTTTTCCGTCTTTTAATTCATAGAAATCAAAATCGATGATCTTATGATTTAATTTTTTCCTGTCAATTACTTTTCCGTACTCATTGCTGGCCAGATGAAGAAGAATTTCACCCTTTTTCATCTCGGAGTTCAGCTGTTCCGTGATCTTTTCTCTCCAGAATTCATATAGGTTTTTGTATTGATCGAATTCAAAATGACGTCCCATTTCCAGCCTGTATAGCATTACTTTATCGGAAGGCTTCAGCAGACCATATAATCCGGAAAGCATCCTGTAATTTTTCTGTAAATAGTCAACAGCATTTTTGTCCAGGGTTTTTGCATCCAGTCCTCTGTAAACCTCTCCTGTAAAAGCAAATAGGGCAGGAGCAGATTCCTTTGCCGTTGGCTTCGCCTTCCATTTCTGGTTTCTTTCCCAGTTCTCATCGGCCAGCTTAGGTGATATTTCCATTAATTCCGAAAGATATTTCGGAGATTTGTGCTTCAAATAAGACTGGATGAATGCAGCTTCTTCGATGAATTTTGGAGTGGTTGATCTTAATAAGTCAGTTGAATTCTCAACGTTCATCAGTTTCGCTGGAGAAGTTATAATTTTCATAATGTTTAGAGTACAGATAAATGTTTAGTATCAATTAAATTCATGATCATCACAGACACAAAGTCGTACATAAAATGACAGATGATTAGAATTTTAATGTTCGAATATTGTTTATAAAACATAGCAAAAACGGTTCCGATAAAGAAAGGTACAACTACCTGTCCGATTGTTCCATAAGTGCTGTGCAAAATTCCAAATAATAGGGCGGAAATGAAAATACCACAATATTGATTATTGTATATTCTTTCAATTCTTGGCTGAATATATCCTCTCATAAGAAGTTCTTCTACCACTCCGGCAGTAAGGCATATAAAGATCATCAGCAGATAATTATTTTTAAAAGCAGAAGAGATCTGAACCATTTTGCTGCTCATGCCTTCCTGAGTCAAAAGCTGGATAATTATACCAATAACGGAAGTTCCTATAAGACAGGTAAAATATAAACGGATTACTGACTTTGTATAGAATGACACAGTATAATTCTTTTCTTTCTGTAGCAGGAAAGCATTTTTTTCTACAAAAAAATTATAAAGAAAAACAAAAAAAAGAACCATCCAAAGAACAATCCTTGTATAAAAAAAATTAACGGATGTAATTCCTTTTGTACCTGTAATTAAGTAAATAAGCGGCAATGCATAAAGCATTACTGCAGCAAGAAGCACAAAGGTAAAAAGAATTCCCAGTGCGTATTTACCATACAAACTCATAATCCAAATGATCGGTTGACTGCTTCTGATTAAATGATTCCTTTTCCCTGGCGGATGATTTCCGGTTCTCCCGAAGTAAGATCCACAATGGTAGAGGCTATATTATCACCATATCCAGAATCGATTACAATATCCACCAGATGGTCATACTTTTCTGCAATTAGCTCAGGATCTGTGGAATATTCAATAATCTCATCGTCATCTTTTATAGACGTTGAAGCAATTGGATGGCCCAATTTTTCCACAATAAGCTGTGGAATCGGATGATCGGGAACACGGATACCAATGGTTTTATGATTTTTATAGGCCAAAGGAAGGCTCTTGTTGGCATCCAGGATAAAAGTAAATGGTCCTGGAAGGTGGCTTTTCAGAAATCTGAAGGCTGAAGTATCAATAGGTCTTGTAAAATCTGAAAGGTGGCTCAGGTCATTACATATAATTGAGAACTGAGACTTTTCCAGTTTGACTTTTTTAAGCTGGGCCAGCTTTTCCATGGCTTTTATATCAAAAATATTACATCCCAAAGCATAGATCGTGTCAGAAGGATAGATAATAAGCCCGCCGTTTTGTAAGGTTTTAATAACCTCATTCACAAGATTTTCCTGAGGGTTATCAGGGTAAATTTTCAGTATTTTTGCCATAAAACAAAGATACAAATAATAAAATAGTTTTCATAAAAGTCCTTTATTTAAAAGAAAAATTAGGATTTTCAAAAAATAGCCGTATCTTTGCACTCACAATATCGCGGGATGGAGCAGTAGGTAGCTCGTCGGGCTCATAACCCGAAGGTCATCGGTTCGAGTCCGGTTCCCGCTACTAAGAAAGTGCTTTCGGTAAGCACTCTAAAAATACACCGCGGGATGGAGCAGTAGGTAGCTCGTCGGGCTCATAACCCGAAGGTCATCGGTTCGAGTCCGGTTCCCGCTACTAAGGTTAAGTGCTTTCGGTAAGCACTCTAAAGATACACCGCGGGATGGAGCAGTAGGTAGCTCGTCGGGCTCATAACCCGAAGGTCATCGGTTCGAGTCCGGTTCCCGCTACTAAGTTAAGTGCTTTCGGTAAGTACTCTAAAGATACACCGCGGGATGGAGCAGTAGGTAGCTCGTCGGGCTCATAACCCGAAGGTCATCGGTTCGAGTCCGGTTCCCGCTACTAGGACAAAAGAAGCAATACCTTATTGCTTCTTTTTTTGTTTTTATATTCTTCATTAAATAATCCGGACGTTATTGAAAGTAAAGGATTCGAAAAAGTATATTTTTTAATAAGAGACTTTATTTTAGACAGGCAAAAATGGTGGTATGGCCACAGATTAAGTTGCCGGATAAAGTATGTGTTTAGTAGAATCAATTTTGTCTGATTTCATTCTTTGAATTTACTTAATCCAGGAAAGTTGTGTGACTTTTTATACGATCGGTCATCTTTTTAGTGGTTTCATTTCCGTTTTCGTCAAATATTCTCATATTTCCATTGTAGATGGATGGGTTTTCCTGATAGGTTTTTCGTGCTTCCAAGAATTGATTTTTAGATTTTGTCTTGACATTGGTTATATAATGTAAGGGTTCTATTATTTCTTCGGATTTCTTAATATCCGTGGCGTAAATTTCAATGGTTCTGTTGTTATTGTATACTTCCAGTACCAGACCGGATAAGCCTTTGAATCTGAAAGGTCCGTCAGGAATTGCTATTTCGTCCGTAAACCAGGCAAAAAAAGTGTCGCCGGTATCAGTTGTGGTTTTTGCGAGTCGGCTTTTAAGGCCTTTTATTTCTTTTTTATCGTTCAGTATTTCCCATTTCAGCTGGGGTTCCTCATAAGTGAAAATATATCTGCCAACAGGCATGGATACTATTAAATTTTCTCTGTTCTTGTAAACACTGCTTACCGACTTGGGATATTTGGGAATGGCTCCGTAATTTGTATTGATTGTACCTGTAGTTTTGGTTTCATTAGAATTTCTGTTGTAAAAGGCTTTAGCTTCCCGGCTGTAATAGGACGATTCCAGATTATTGCACAATAAAGTGGAGGAATAAATATTAATCTGGCTTTTATTGATGCTGTCCTGAATGATTTTAGTCTCATAATTCACTTCAATCACAGCTGTTTGACCATACATTGAAATAAAACCTAAAACGAGAAATCCAAATGTTTTAATTTTCATGACTGTACATTCTAATAATACAATGGTATTAAAAAAATGTGATGTATCATTACAGGATTCCCGAATTTCTATATATTTTTTATGGATGCAGGCAATTTTCCTTTATTTTCCATTGTTTGTATTTTTCCCTCATACAGTGTCCGCATGGACGGTAATTATTTTCTAATGCTTCTTTTTCAGATTTAAAAAAGACCCTGTTTTCCTGTTTCATCCTTTTACCAGAGGAGCAGTGGAGTAGCCCGTAAATTTTTAGTTTGCGGTTCCCTCCGAATTTAATTTTCCCGCTTCTGATCTGGCTCCTTAAGGCATTGGGTGAGAGTTCAATATGCTGTTTCATTTGTTAACTGATGGCATCATGAAAAATAATTCCCAATGTACAGCGGTCGCCTTCTTTTATCTCACTTACACCATGCTTCATATTTACTCTGTAATATCCTTTAGTTCCTTTTTCAGGTTTAAAATGGGTGGTGAAAATCAGCATGTCGCCTTTCTTTGGATTAATAACTATGGCTTTGGACTGTGCTCTGGGAATCTGCTGGGTAAGTACAAACTCTCCGCCTGTGAAATCTTTTTCAGGTTCACTCAACATCAAAACGAGCTGAATTGGAAAGTATATATCTCCATAGAGGTCCTGATGTAGAGTGTTAAAACCTCCTTTCCCGTATTTTAAGATTAATGGAGTCGCTTTCCGCTGGCCGTTATCATAACATTGTTGCAGTAGGGTTGTGTGTTCCAATGGAAAATCAATATCTATCTTCAATGCCTTAAACCATGCATTAGCAACAGGAACAAGATGCGGATATATATTTGTTCTTATTGCTTGAATAAGATCAGGCAGCGGATAATTGAAGTATTTATATTCGCCCAGCCCAAACCGGTGACGGGCCATTACAACTGTTTTACGATATAAAGTCGGGTTATCGTAATCTGATTTTAAAGCTTCGCATTCATTGTCTGATAGCAAACCGGATATTATGGCATATCCATTTTGATGCATATTTTCAGTGATCGTTTGCCAATCTGTATTTTCAATTTTCTGGATGATGTTATTCATTATTTTACATTTATAATGCAAATTTCTGAAGCTGATTGCTTTTATAAAATCCGAAACATGTTGTTTTTATGGGCAGGATAAATCAAATGAATTGTTTAAATAAAATTTGACTTTTCCTTTTATTGTCTCGAAAGTAGTATTACTTCTACAAAATGTTTTATTTAATTCTACAATATATTTTTTACCGGAACAGATCTGAAGCTTACTTTTGTATCGCTCAATAGCCAGAAAACTGGTTAAAGAGTCTATTTATGTTTTTAATGATCTCCGCCTTCATTTTCTACTTTTTTTGAATGTTTTTATGATTAATACATAACAGCCTTCCGGCGGAGATCTGTTTTAATAACAGGCCTTAATTTTTCATTAGGATATAATAATGATTAATGTATATCATATTCTAACTAAAAAGAGAACTGCATCTGTAGTTCTCTTTTATCATTTTTAAATAGGTATACTGTTTTTAGATTAACTTGGTACAGTGAAACCTAAAGTTTATTTTTATATTATTTCATTATAAATTCCGGGCCTATGGAAACCATTATTATTACAGAAAAGAAAAAATCAATAGTAACTGATTCCATAATACTCATCATATTCTGCGCAGTCCCCTTATTTTTTCTTATCAAATGGCTGATTTTAGCAGAAGAAGGGAGAATATTTATCATTTTTTTAATCATAGTAACCCTGTTTCTGCCTGTAGTGGTTATTTCCGGCTATATTTGGGATGTAAAGCAGAAAATAATGATATCCAAAGATGGGATAAAGCTTTGCTACGGGCGAAATTTTGTTGATATTATGCATTTTGAAGGAAGTTTTTCCATACCTCCTGATAATGAAATTCTCTGGACAGAAATAACAGGATTTCAGATTGATGCCTACGAACTTAGGGAACCGACTGAAGGTGGCGGTTATACTACTTTAACGAAGTACAGCCTTATGGTTAAGATGAAGAATAAAGAAAGTGGGCCATTTGATTTTGAAAGGTCCAGAAGAAATTATTACTCTATCGGGCTGGGGAAATTTGAAGAACATCCCAATACAATACTTAAAATTTACGAAGATTATCAACGAAAGATCGAAAATAATGAATTGCATTAAAATAAAAATCCTGCTTTTTTAAGCAGGATTTATTATTGTTAGTTAATATTTACTGAGCCAATTGACTGTAAGGAGTAAGCTTGTTATCATCAGACATGGTCTGTTCCAAAAACTCTTTTTTCTGGCCACCTTTCATTCTTCCTGCGGCATCACTGGCACCGAAATAGGCTTCGCTTAGTTTTGTACTGATTTCTGCCGGCTTGAAATCAAATTTTGTATCCCCTTCCACACCAAGGTATCCGTTCTTTCTTGTAAGGTTTGAGATATAATTGTTGTAGTTGATGAATGTATTTCTTAAGTATTGTGTATGGTATTCCATACATTTTTTAGCTTTTTTGGATGAATTGTTAAGAATACAGTTCTTCATATTATTTCTGTACAGGAACCATTCGGATTCCAAAATACCATATTCTTTTCCTAAAGCAGTCTTTCCGTTGGTAACGATATTGTTATTCCCTTCCTTATCAGCAATAGCCTGCAGGTGCTTGATTACCAATGGAACGGTGTTTTCGATCTTCGTTTTGGTTTCCTTTAAGATACTGAGATCTGCAGCCGGAGAATTTTTCTTTTGAGCTGTAGTAACATTAAAAATAAGCAGTAATAGTACAATCAATAAGTTATATCTTTTCATGAGAAATTTTTAAAGCACTAAAATAAATATATTTTCTCACTTTAAACAAATACATTTTAATTTTATTTAATAAAAATTAACAAGTTTTAAGAATTTGGGGCTTAATATTAAGTTTTTATGCATATTAAACAGGGCAATAAATAAGGTATATTAAAAATTTAACATATTTTAATATAAATTACTGTCCTGATTATCAATTGATTACATTGTTTTGTTTTTTATCACTAGAAAATTAGTTGTTAGATTCAATTTTATTTCTACATTTGTATAACTAATTTCTTAGTGATATAGAATTTATAAAAAAGATCTATCACTTAATTGATAAATGAAAAGGATATGAAAATTCAGAATTTGACAAAAGCAGAAGAACAGGTGATGCAGTATTTATGGAAACTCGAGAAAGGATTCCTGAAAGATATTCTGGATCTTTTTCCGGAACCGAAACCCCATACCAATACTGTTTCTACCATTTTAAAAGTACTGAAGGACAAAGAATTTGTAGATTATCATGTATATGGCAGGCAGCACGAATATTTCCCGTTAATTACCAAAGAACAGTATTCCGGGAAAACTATGAAAAGTCTTGTGAAAAATTATTTCAAAGGCTCTTATAAAAGCGCCGTTTCCTTCCTTGTAGAAAAGAATGAGATGAGCGTAGAAGACCTGGAAATGCTTCTGAACGAACTCAAAAAGAAAAACTAACTGATCATGGAAACTGTGTTTTTATACTTGGGAAAAGTAATTGTATGCTCCGGTGTAATGTTTTTATATTACCAATTGTCTTTAAAAGACAAGACATTTCATCATTATAACAGATTTTATCTCCTGTTTGCAATGGTCGTATCCCTGTTGCTGCCCCTGATCAGGGTAGATGACTTTACAATAGAAGTGAATAGTGATATGTATATGCTTCTTGATAAAATACAGAATTTTAATACTGATAAAAACATAGACAATGGCCACATTTATTTTAGAATTATTTTTTCAGCTTTGGGACTGGTTTCTCTCTATTTTTTAGGGAAGTTAATTTTCGGGGTCCTCAAGATCCAGAAACTTAAAAATCAGTTTCAAAAAGAAAGTTTTGACGGGATCAATTTTTACCGTACAAACCTGACAGAAGCTCCGTTTTCATATTTTAAAAATCTTTTCTGGAAAAATACCATCACCTTGGATTCCGATGTAGGAGAACAGATTTTAAAACATGAAATGGTTCATATTGAGCAGAAACATTCCTTCGATAAAATCTTTATTGAGATTATTACCTCTGTTTTCTGGTTCAATCCGTTTTTTCATATCATTAAAAAAGAGATCAGCCTGATCCACGAATACCTGGCCGATAAAAAGGCCGTAAAACAATCGGATACCAAAGCATTTGCGCAGATGCTTTTAGCAAGCCACTTTTCCGGAACACAGTTGCCTGCTGCCAGTCCGTTTCTAAGTTCAAATCTAAAAAAACGACTCAAAATGTTACAAAAACCAAAAACCAAATTCGGATATGCGCGTAGAATTTTTGCATTACCGGTTTTATTTTCAGTAGCTTTTGCCTATATGGTAAATGCCAAGAACAAAGAAATTAAAGAAACGAATATAGCGATTAAGGAAGCAGTTTCTCAGATTAAAAGAGATACCATTACCCCACAGCAAACTGAAAAAAGAGAAATCATAAGTCCGAAATTCTTCAAAGAATCTTCAAGTAAGAAAGAAATAGCAGAACTCGGAAAGAAAATCGAAGAAAAAAGTAAAGCTTTAAAAAATCTGAAGCCGGAAAGTAAAGAATTTCAGCAGAAGGTGGATGAGATTGGTGAACTTTCAGGAGAAATAGGAAGAATTACCAATTCTGATGATTTTAAAATGGCTTTTACCATTCCTGGTACAGAATCAAAAAGAATAAATGATTTTTTCAAATCTGATGAATGGAAAAACAGGACTAAAGCTCTTGAAGATCTTGGTGTGGAAATGCCTGATCTTTCTGATCTGGATATCGACTTTCCGGATGTTCCGGTACCCCCTTCAGCTCCGAATGCTCCGAGAGTAAGAGTCATGAAGTTTCAGAATTGGGACTCAGGGGATACAAAGGTATCAAGGAAAGCCATCAGAGAAAGAAAAGCGGCCAGCAAAAGAGCAGAAAAAGCGAGAATCGAAGCCATGAAGTTAAGTGAAAAGGCCAGAGAAATGGGAGAGAAAGCCAGAATTGAAGGGATGAAAGCCGGAGAGATGGGAAGAATACAGGGTGAAGCAGTCAGAATAGCTGGAGAGCAGATCAGAATAGCCGGTGAAAGAGCAAGGCTTGAAGGAGAAAAAGCAAGAAAAGCAGGTGAAAAAGTCCGATTGGAAGCATTAAAAAGAATTTCGGAAGGAGCCAAAGGAAATGTCTATTTTTATAAAAGCACGAATACTGATAAGCCAGGTTCAGTAAACAGAACTATGGAGTTGGAAGCAGATTACATTAAGAAAGATGCCAACGGAATGATTGCCATGAATGGCGTGAAAAAGTTCAGGGTGAATGGCTTGGATGATACTAAGATTTTTCTGGATGGGAGGGAAATCACCAAAAGTGAAATGGATGCAATAAAACCTGAAAATATCGCAAGTATTACCATTAATAAAGAAAACGGAGCGAATATTAGACGTGGCGAAATAAGAATTCAGACAAAGAAATAAGTACCATTAGCTTTGTCAATGCTATATTGGCAGAGCTTTTTTATTATTAAATTCAAATGTATGATGAAAACTAAAATTTTATTTTTTTTACTTCTGGGCATACTATCCCAGGCCCAGACCAACAGGTTTTTTTATGAATACAAATTTATTCCCGATTCCAATAATAAAGAAGATGTGAAAAAGGAAATGATGCTTCTGGATATCAGTAAAACCGGATCGTCCTATTACAGCCACGACAAATTTGTTTCAGATTCTACTTCTGCGGCAGAGGTCCAGAAACAGATAAGCTCAGGCAGCGGTAATATTAGCATCAACAGAAGAGAAAAGCCCGGTCAGGTATCTTATAAAGTAACAAAAAGCTACCCCGATTTCAAAACTTATCTTTTCACAACGGTCAGTACGGACAAATATAAGATATTGGAAGATAAAAAGCCAGAATGGAAAATTCTTTCGGATAAACAAAAAATTGGGGAATATAATACTCAGAAAGCTGTTACAAGCTATGGCGGAAGAGAATGGACCGCATGGTTTTCATCAGATATTCCTTTTCAGGACGGGCCTTATAAATTCTACGGTCTTCCGGGACTTATCGTAAAGATGGAAGATGCAACAGGTTCACACATCATGACACTGGCAGGAAATAAAACAATACAGGATCCTGCAGAGGAAAAGGAAACCCAACTGCCTGGTAATGTCAGAATATTGGGAATGGGTGGAAAAGAACTGGAAATCACAAAAGAACAGTACAAAAAAGTATGGAAAGCCTATGTAAATGATCCCACCAAGAATATGAGAGAAATGTTGATGAGAAGTGGGGGTGACTCAAATGCGAAAGTGGCATTTAAAATGAAAACCCCGGACGGAAAAGAGTTGTCAGACCCCAACCAGGTCTTCAAGGAAATGGAAAAAAGAACTAAAGAAACACTTCAGAAAAATAACAACCCGATCGAACCTGATCTGGTGAAGTAATCTACATAATTTTTTAATAGAGAACAGGATAGTTATTAATGACTATTCTGTTTTTTTGTTATTGTCCGTATCTTTAAACCCTAAACCCTAAACCCTAAACCTTGAATCTAAATACTATGACAGAAAAGGAAAAATGCGAGGCCGGACTTCTATATAATGCCAATTATGACGAACAGCTGATCAGTGAACGTATGACATGCAAAGACCTGTGCCTGGAGTATAACCAGCTGAAAAATTCCGATACCCGGAACAGAAACGAACAGATCAAAAGAATTCTAGGAAGTACAAAAGAGCATATTTGTATTGAACCCAATTTCTGGTGCGATTACGGCTATAATATTGAAGTGGGAGAGAATTTTTACGCCAACCATAATCTGACTATTCTGGACTGTGCAAAGGTGAAGTTCGGGAACAATGTTTTTATCGGCCCGAATTGCAGCTTCTACACCGCAGGACACCCGCTGGATGCAAAACAGCGTAATGAAGGCCTGGAATATGCCCATCCGATTACTGTAGGAGATAATGTGTGGCTGGGAGGAAACGTCGTGGTTCTGCCCGGAGTTTCTATCGGAAATAATGCAGTAATAGGTGCGGGAAGTGTTGTGACCAAAAATATTCCTGATTATGCGGTTGCTGTGGGAAATCCATGTAAGGTTATTAAAAATGTTGAAGAAAATTTAAAATCATATTAATCATTATCATGAAAAAAGTAATCACCTTATTCATTCTCCTATTAACCTTTTCAGTCGGTGCTCAGAATCAAAGATTCATTTATGAGTATAGGTTTAGCATTGATTCTACAGCAAGAGATGTCCAGGAGACTGAAATAATGTTTCTGGATGTTATTCCGAAAGGATCTAAGTTTTACAGTAAAGATGTATCTGAATCAGATTCTATCTGGGCAGCTGCTATGGATATACATGTTAAGCGTGGAATAGAAATGGATTTTTCAAAAATTAAGTTCAAAGGTAAAATTCGTTATAGTGTTGAAAAGTCATATCCTGATTATTCGGTAAATTTTTTCAATTCTCTGGGTATTGATATGTATATGGTAGAGGAGGGAAGAAAGCAAGAATGGAAAATTCTTCCTGACAAAGCAAAGATCGGAGAACTGGCTGTTCAAAAAGCTGTTTGCGAATTTGTTGGCAGAAAATGGATTGCATGGTTTACCACAGAGGTACTCATTCAGGACGGACCCTATAAATTCTATGGGCTTCCCGGATTAATTGTAAAGTTAGAGGATTCCAGTCAGACGCATTCATTCGAACTAAAAGGAATTAAAAAACTTCCGGAAGGATATGAATGGAAGAGTTCCAGAGAGAATAAGCATGGTCTTGACCCCCTTATTAAATTGAATGAAACAAAATATAAACAAGCTTTTAAAGACTACTGTAAAGATCCAATGAAAAGTGAAAAGCTGATGCAGGCACAAAGCCGTGATGTTTTGGAAATTGATGATTCGGGAAAATTGGTAAAAACTTCTAATGCGAAGAGAAATGCTAGAGAAACGCAATTGATTAATCAAATTAAAAAGGAAAATAATATTCTGGAACTTGATCTGTTGAAATAAAAGAAAATCCCGGAACGAAAGTTTCGGGATTTTATATCTGAAAATTGTTGCGAATTATTAAGCTAATTTTTGAGAATCTGCTACAAACTGAGCCAATCCGCTGTCTGTTAAAGGATGCTTCAACAAGCTCAAGATTGGAGGAAGTGGAGACGTGATCACATCTGCTCCGATTTTAGCACAGTCGATGATGTGCATAGAGTGACGGATAGATGCTGCCAGAATTTCAGTGTCATACATATAGTTATCAAAAATTAATCTGATTTCCTGGATAAGGTTTAATCCGTCCGTTGAGATATCATCTAATCTTCCAAGGAAAGGAGAAACATAAGTAGCCCCTGCTTTAGCGGCTAAAAGAGCCTGTCCTGCAGAGAAAATAAGCGTACAGTTTGTCTTGATTCCTTTATCGGAAAAATATTTTAAAGCTTTGATTCCGTCTTTGATCATTGGGATCTTTACCACAATATTCGGGTGGATAGCGGCCAACTCATCACCTTCCTTGATCATTTCTTCATACGTAGTAGATAATACTTCAGCAGAAATATCTCCGTCTACAAGTTCACAGATCGTTTTGTAATGATTTTTGATCGCTTCATTCCCCTGGATTCCTTCTTTGGCCATTAATGAAGGATTGGTCGTTACCCCATCTAAAATTCCAAGGTCTCTTGCTTCTTTGATCTGCTCTAAATTGGCTGTGTCAATAAAAAATTTCATTTCGTTCGTTTAGATTTATTCATGCAAAGATAATGATTCCCTTTGTGAGTGGAAAATTTTAATTTTGGTAGAAGTTAGAAGTTAGAAGTTAGAAGTTAGAAGTTAGAAGTTAGGGTAGAAGAGTTGAAGAATGTTTGTAACTTATAATTTATAAACTCTAACCTGAATCTCAGGACCTCGTATCACATATCCCGCAACTCATTTCATATAAAATATTATCTTTGTTAAACATGAAAAACAGCAGTTTTACAGCCGTACTCGAAATTATCGGTATCAATCCTTTTGTTTTTGTTCCTGAAGAGGTCTTAACTGAAATTTTCAGGGCAGCAGGAAAGGATAAAAGCCCTATTCCTGTGAAAGGAACGATAAACGGAAAAGAATTTAGACAGAACCTGATGAGATATCTGGGGGAATGGAGGCTATATGTGAATCTTTTAATGCTTAAAAATTCTCCCAAAAGAATAGGTGAAATGATTGAAGTTTCTATTGAATTTGATGATTCAGACCGAACTGTTTCTATTCATCCTAAACTGGATGCAGCCATTAAAGGAAGTGCTGTAGCAACCCGTAATTTTGAAAGCCTGATCCCATCAAGAAGAAACGAACTGATCCGGTATATCAATAATCTGAAAACTGATGCTAGTATCGAAAGGAATATTGAAAAGATCATCAGGCATCTCCATGGGGAAACGGATTTCTTCGGTAAAAAAATTGATTGAAAATAAACCGTTTGAGATGATAAGACCAATAGGAAAAATAAAATCCGGAAAATTTTCCGGATTTTATTTTTTTATTATGAATTTAAAACTTTGCTAAGCTTTACAGCGTCCTGATTGGTAGGATCATATTCTATAGACTTAGCAATATGTTCTTTTGCTTTGTTAGGGTCACTTTTCTGTTCTGTAAAAGCAAGATAAAAATAAGCATAAGCCAGGTTTTTCTTATTTTGTTCTACTTCAGCAGGTTTTACAGTGGCAATATACTTTTCATAAGCAATTTTGGCATTGGCATCATCTTTAGCAGACTGATAGGCATAAGCCTGGCTGTAATAAGACGGGGCCCAGTCCGGTAATAAGACAGATATTTTTTTCCATGTTTCAACTGCATTGGTCCAGTCTGAAGCCTCCTGATAAGCTGTAGCTAATTTTGAGAGAGCTTCTGTATCCTTTGGATTGGTTTCAATTTGTTTCTTAAGACCATCGATAGTGGAATTGCTTCCTGCCTGAGCTGTAGCAGCTGTATTCGATGTGTTATTTGCACTATCCACTTTAGTAGTTTGCGCATTGACAAGACTTGCACTTCCTGCAATTATTAAACCTAAAAACAAATTTTTAATATTAATTTTAGCCATTTTCATAATCTTACATTTTTAAAATTCTATTCTTTAAAATTCAATAATAATTCCACAAAAACTTAAATTTTAGAACCTTTAAGTTTTTTTAGAGAATATTAACGGATAAAATGTTTTTTTTAGCTTAATTTTTGATTCGTCAGGGATTGAGTTATCTTTGTAACTCAACAATTTTTTTAATAATCAATATAATTTCCCTGTATGAATATCATATTAGCATCCACTTCCACACTTTTTGGAGGAGAATATTTAGAATACTTAAGAGAAGAATTAATTAAATTATATAAAGGAGTTGATGAAATCATTTTTGTTCCTTTTGCCAGACCCGGCGGAATTTCGCATGAGGATTATACAGCAAAGTCACGTTCTTTCTTTGAAACCATCAACATTAAAGTAAAGGGTCTTCACGAATTTGAAAATAAAACAGAAGCGTTGAATAATGCACAGGGATATTTTACAGGCGGAGGAAATACCTTCTTACTGGTAAAAACACTGCATGAAGAAGGCCTGATGTCTGTTCTGAAGAAAAATGTTGAATCAGGAAAAGCCTATCTGGGCTGCAGTGCCGGGAGCAATATCGGAGGTCAGAATATGAAAACCACGAATGACATGCCTATTGTTTATCCGCCAAGTTTCGACTGTATGGGTCTTGTTCCGTTCAACCTCAATCCGCACTATCTGGACCCAAATCCCGATTTAAAGCATAACGGGGAAACAAGAGAAACCAGGATCAGAGAATTCCTTACCCAAAATGATACAAAAGTAATCGGACTTCGTGAAGGAAACTGGATCAGAAGAACCGGAGATAAGATTACAGTAGAGGGCAGTGAAATGACAAGGATCTTTGAAAAAGGCAAAGAACCTTATGAAATAGAGGCGGGCAGTATCCTTTAAGCCATGAAAACTAGCTGTTATTTTTATTATATTTGATCAGGAATTGAATAGTAGGTGCTTTGTGCAGTCTACTATAAGTTTAGATTTATAAAAGCCTTGCAATGAAGAAAACACTTGCAGTTCTTATACTGTCGGTTCAGGTACTGTCTGCCCAGAATATTGCGCAGAAGCTGGATAAAGCCACCAAAGATCTTATGGATTCTTCGGGAGCAGTGTCATCCGGTTTATCATTTTATGTTACCGATGAAAACGGGACATTCATTTACGAATATCAGGGTAGTAAAGGCCTGTCAACAGCTTCTACGCAGAAAATTTTCACTGCCGGTGCAGCTCTTGAAACATTGGGAAAAAATTATACCTATAAAACAACAGCCGGTTATTCCGGAAATGTATCTGCAGGAATTCTGAACGGGAATTTTGTGATCAGTTCCAATGGCGACCCTACTTTGGGGAGCTGGCGGTATGATGCCTACAAACCTGAAAACTTTAAAAAGAAGCTCATTGATGCCTTTAAAAGCTCAGGAATTGCAAAAATCTCCGGTAATCTGGTGATTGATGATTCTTATTTTGACCATCAGACAATTCCAGGCGGATGGCCCTGGGATGACCTCGGCAACTATTACGGAGCCGGAGTTTGGGGAGTAAACTGGAGAGAAAACCAGTTTGACATCAATATTAACGGGACAGAGTTTAAAGGCTTTTCCTATCCACTTGAACATGTAAAATGGCTCAATGATCTGAAGGCAGGAGGCAGCTCTGATCAGAGTCTTATCTTTACTGCACCACATTCTGATGTAGCCTTAATCAATGGTACGCTGCCAGCAGGAAAAACAGTCACGGTTTCGGGTGCTGTTCCCAATCCGCCGATGCAGCTGGGAGCAGAAGTACAGCAATGGCTTAAAGAGTCAGGCATTGAACTCTCGGGAAAAATAACCACCAGTTCAGAGCTCGAACTGGAAGGGAAAGCAATACCGGGAGCTCCGAAGAATATAATTCTTACCTATGCATCTCCAACTTTGGATAAAATAGTCTATTGGTTTCTCCGAAAAAGTATCAATCTTTATGGGGAAGCTTTAATTAAAACTTTAGGAAAAGAAAAGAACGGCAATTCCAGTTTTAAGAACGGGGTTGCTTATTTAAAAGAATTCTGGAAATCTAAAGGAATCAATCCGAATATGATCAATTTTGCCGATGGAAGCGGACTTTCCCCGCAAAATTATGTTGCCGCCAAAGCTGAAGTTCAGGCCTTGCTATATGCAAAGAAACAGAGCTGGTTTGATGCTTATTACGATGGCTTTCCTGTTCAAGATAATGGAATGAAGATGAAAAGCGGAACAATGAGGGATACCAAATCTTTTGCAGGATATCATACAGCCAAGGATGGGAAAAAATATGTATTTTCAATCATTATTAATAACTATCAGGGAAGCGGAAATACAGAACTGCAGAAAATTCTGAATGTCTTAAAATAAAAACAGCTTGAGGAAATCCATACTTACCAGACTGAATAACTGGATTATATTTTTACTGATGACTTTGGTAGTTGTCACTATCGTGGTGGCCTCAACAGTTCTTATTAATTTTCTCAGGAAAGAGGAAATCAAGCGAGTAGATATCTTGGTAAGTGCGCTGAAATTCCAGCAGGAAGTAACTCCCAGCCTGGAAGTTCAGGAGCTGATTCTCAAAATATACAGTTCTAATAACACGATTCCAATGATTGTGCTGGATAGGGATGACCGGCCTATGGTCCATAAAAATATTCCGCAGGAAATAGAGAATGACCCGGTTCAGATAACTCTTCTGGCCAAAAAAATGGCAAAAAGCTATCCGCCTATTGAAATAAAAATACCTGACGGAAATAATCAGTTTGTTTATTATGATAACTCACGGTTGCTTAATGATTTAAGATATTCTCCTTTTATACTGGGCTTTTTTATTTTATGCTATTTTCTGTTTTCATTCTGGTTCCTCCGAACGATTAAGAAAACAGATGAAGGGTATCTCTGGGCCGGACTGGCCAAAGAAACTGCCCATCAGATCGGAACCCCTTTATCATCCATGATTGGTTGGATGGAAATTATGAAGCTGGATAATCCGGAGTCTGAAGGGGTATACGAAATTGAGAAAGATATTGAAAGGCTGAGGACTATTTCCGAGCGTTTTTCTAAAATAGGATCCGTTCCTGAGCTGAATGATATGAATTTCAATGAGACGATTGTGGAGAATTATAATTACCTAAAAACAAGGATCTCTAAGAAAATAAATTTCAGCCTGCATCTTCCGACCTATACTATTCTCATTCCCCACAATAAGATCCTGATGAGCTGGGTCATCGAAAATCTGGTGAAAAATGCAGTAGATGCTATGAAAGGAGAAGGCACATTGGAGATGTACGTTTTTGAAAGAAACAAAAATATCCTGATCGAGGTTAAAGATTCCGGAAGCGGAATGACAAAACAACAGGCAAGAAATGCTTTTAAACCAGGTTATTCCACTAAAAAAAGAGGTTGGGGGCTGGGACTTTCACTGGCGAGAAGAGTTATTCACGAATATCATAAAGGTGATATTAAAATTTCCCAAACTGAAGTAGGAAAGGGAACTACATTCAGAATAACAATCAGAAAGTCTTAAAATATTTCACTGTTGGCATACTCCAGTTCATCATCTGTTTTTAAGATGAACTCCTTTGAATCTTTGTTTAAATCTTTACTGTAAACCTATCAATTTACTTATTTCCGGGGTATAATATCCCACCTGTGCACCGCTTTTTTAGTATTAAAAAAAGTTAAATCGTTTCTATTGTGAATTAATTATACAAATTATAAATACCTTTGTTTCTCTTAAAACACAAAATATTCCAGTTATTCTCTACGATTAATCTAATCAATTAAATACTATAAAAAATTATGAAGAAAAGTGTTAAGGCTTTTGCAGTGTTGTTTTTATTCCTGACTAATTTTTTTTATGCACAGGTACGCGATTTTGTTATTGAACCGCCTCTTAGCTCAAAGCTCTATCTGTATAAGACATTCGGGGTTTTTGGAGGTAAAGAATATTCAACCAATGCTCTTTATCTGGTCACCAAAAAAGGAGTCGTTCTGTTTGATGTTCCTTGGCAGAAAACCCAGTATCAGAGCCTTATGGATACTATAAAAAAGAGACATAATTTACCCGTGATTGCTGTATTTGCCACACATTCACATGCTGACAGGGCTGGAGACCTTAGCTTTTACAATAATAAAGGAATCAAAACTTATGCTACTGCTAAAACCAACGAATTATTGAAAAAAGAAGGAAAAGCAACTTCAAATAATTTAATAAAAGTAGGAAAGAAATATAAAATAGGAGGGGAAGAATTTATTGTAGACTTTCTGGGTGAAGGCCACACAGCAGATAATGTAGTGGTTTGGTTTCCAAAATATAATGTTCTGGATGGAGGCTGCCTGGTAAAAAGCAGCTCTGCTGTTGATCTTGGCTACACCGGAGAAGCCAATGTAGAGCAATGGCCACTGACGATGAAAAACCTGCAGACTAAATATCCTTCCGGTGCTAAGGTTATTCCCGGCCATGATGAATGGAAAGGCAACGACCATGTGAAGCATACGCTGGAACTGTTAGAAAAGCAAGGCGGTAAATAAGAAATACTAAAAAAGCGGAGAAATTTTCTCCGCTTTTTTTATAACCATTAATTTCTTACTGTATTATTTCTTTCCCGTCAGCCACTGAGTTTGCAGCTTTAGTTCTGCCGGAGTTGGGTTGGCCTTATACTGTAGACTTTCAATCGTCATTTTGTCTAAAATAGCTTTTCCTTTAAGATCCATCTTATCGGTTTTATCACCATTTTTTCTGAGAATAGTAACAGTAACATCCTGTCCTTCCTTAATTGTTTTGGTATATCCTATAAACTCCTGTACCTTCTGAATATCAATTGTTTTTCCATCCAGAGCAACAATTTCGTCAGTGATCTTAAATCCTACGCTCTTTGCAAAAGGAGATAGTGCAGAACTTTCATCAAATACAAAAGTGTTATTTTTATCATTATAGCCTGTCTGATTCGGGTCTTTAATGAACCAGAAAAGGGGAGGTGTGTCCTTCTTTTTTGCTTCTATGCCTACCATATTCAGATATTCGGCATAAGGTGTCGGCTGGTTTCCTGCGATATATTTATTATAGAAATCCTTTACCTGCGGATAACCGGTTACTGTTACCAATTCATCAATCAGCTTGTCGTCTTTGAAAGGTTTGTTTTCCCCGAATCTTTGGGACAGCTTTCTGATCATATCACGATAGCCCATCTCTCCGTTAGACAGTTTTCTCAGCTCAATATCCAGACACATAGTCAGCAATGTTCCTTTTTCATAAACGTTTCTGTACTGATCTTTATATTCATCTTTCAGAACATTTTTACTCATGACCGTAAACGGCATCGTATCATCATAATTCTTTGAATTGGTGATCTTCTCATTGATTCTTTGAAGAAATTCATCCTTATTGATCAGACCTTCCTGAATTTGGAAAAGATTGGCAAAATATTCCGTTCCGCCTTCATACATCCATAAGTGCTGAGACATTTTGGGATCTGCATAATCAAAATAATGGATTTCTTCAGAATGTGTTTTCAAAGGATTTACGGTATGGAAAAACTCGTGGGAAACGACATCGGTAATTGTTTTATCGATTGCTTCTTTAGGCATCATCTCAGGAAGCACAACACTGGTGGATTCATGGTGCTCCAATGCCCCGAAACCTTTGATCTGCGGTCCCTCGCCCCCCGAAAGATAAAGCATGATCGCATATTTTTTATTGGTATTCATATCACCCAGGAATTTCTTCTGAGCCAGTACCATTTTTTCAAGATTATCTTTAAAGTCTGCTGCTTTATACTTTCCGGTTGGTGAATAAACGCCCAGCACCAGATCCATACCTCCTGCGTTGAAGGTAATATAATCAGGTTTCGTGTACATCAGCGGAGAATCCGTCACTTTAGCATAATTGGCCAGTGTAAACGTATCTGTAGCATCAGACTTATCCTGATCCACTAAAGCTGTTGTTCCATAGAAGCCCGCAGGTTTCTGAACGATAAGCTGGTACGGAACATCCTGCATATTGTCGATATACCCAATGAAGCCATGGGTATTGATCATGTATATCTTACCTTCCTCGATATCGGTTCCTGATGGGGAAAATACAGCTTTATGTTTTGAATTGTCCATTTCATCATCAAAACTGTCATTTACCAGGTAGGTTACCTTGCTAAGATCTTTAGCATTTTTTAATGAGTATGTATTGTCATTAACTTTTGTGTAGGTTAATTCTTTTCCTTTGTTATCATAAAACTTGATCCCTTCCACAAATCTGCCGTAATCATCTACAGAATACGTACCGGGAACGGTTTTCGGGAAATGGAACTTGATATCTCCGGATTTCATTTTCGGAAACTCCATGGTAACGGCTACCTTGTCGTCTTTTACATTCACAAGATCAATCGTTGTTTTTATAGATTGGGCATTAGCCAAAAAAGCGGCGAAAAGACCCAGACTGATTGCTGTTTTTCTCATTAGGTTTAAATCTTTATAGTTAAATAGTAGTTTATTTGATCATTTTGTTACGGTGTTCAGTATTAAACTTTTCTTAAAATTTTAAAAGAACCTTACTGATCTTATGATCCGAAGAAAAGCTTCATAGCTGAAATTAAAAAAGACAAACCTGTACTGTAACGATTTGCCTTTTTTGATTTTTTTATTTACTGAACCTGATTATAATGGATATAATAGTTCTTGTTAAATTCTACCGGTGTAGCCTTTTTAAGTTTTACAGTCTGCCAGTTTTCGGTAGGATTGATGGTCTGGTCACCGTTAATGATTATGGGAAGTTTAAGATCCTTAACCCCATCTGTGTACCGGAACTTTAAGGAATCTCCGTTTTGAGAATACTCAAGATTAGGAATTTTTACTGTTCTTAAATATTGATTAAAGATACTCGATAGATCAATTCCTGATTTAGATGACATATAATCTTCGATCTGTTTTGTGGTAACAGTCTGATGGTAGAAATCTTTACCCAGGCCTCTCAGGATCTGTCTGAATTTTTCATCATTATTGATGATCTGCCGTATGGTATGAAGCATATTGGCCCCTTTCGGATACATATCACCGCTGCCTTCATTTCTCACGCCATACTTTCCAATAATCGGAATATCATTATCAATATTGTTACGAATGCCTACAGCATATATGTCCGCCGATTTTTTATCCATATATTTTTCCACGAAAAGAACCTCAGAATACATGGTGAAACTTTCATGGATCCACATATCCGCCTGATCTTTTGCCGTAATATTATTGGCAAACCATTCGTGGCCGCTTTCATGAATGATGATATAATCCCATTTAAGACCTACGCCTGTTCCGGAAAGGTCCCTGCCTCGGTAACCGTTTTGGTAATCATTCCCATAAGCTACATTGCTCTGGTGCTCCATACCCAGATAGGGAGAATCAACCAGCTTGTAAGAATCTTCATAAAAAGGATACGGCCCGAACCAGTATTCAAATGCAGAAAGCATTGGTTTTACCTGCTGGAACTGTTTTTTTGCTTTTTCAAGATTGTAATCCAGTACCCAGTAATCCAGGTCGAGCTTTCCTTTCTCTCCATTAAATGTATCTTTAAAATTGACATATTTGCCAATATTCGGAATGATAGAATAAGCATTGATTGGATTCTTTACTTCCCAGGTATAAGCTGTTTTGTTACCTTCCGTTTTTTTACTGGTCAGTCTTCCGTTTCCTACACCTACAAGATCATTGGGAGTAATGATCTTCATAACAATACCATTTTCCGGTTCATCACTCCAGATATCTTTTGTCGGAAGCCATATGGAAGCTCCGATTCCTTCATCGGCTACACTCATCCACGGATTTCCTTTCTCGTCTTTAGCGAAGACCCAGCCTCCGTCCCAGGGTGCATTTTTTGCAATCGTTGGTTTTCCGGAATAGGTTACATCAATCGTATATTTTTCACCCTTTTTGAATTTCTTTTTGGCTGTGATGAAAATAAAATCTCCATCCTGCTTATAGTTGGCAATCGGGAAATTACCTTCCACTTTATCTGCCTTCATCGGCTTCTGCAAATCGATCTGGAAAACAGGGTCGGTAATATCTTTGGTGATCTCAAAGCTGATTTTATTATATCCCTTAATACTTTTCTGTGCAAAATCCGGCTCTACAGAAAGATCATATTTTTTGACATCCCAGAAATTCCTGAACTGGGTATCAGAACCTTTCAGTGTATCTTGTTTTGTGAAAACCTTATCTTTTTCAAAGAATTGCCCAAAAACAAGTCCCGAAGCAAATAAAAGTGTATACGTCAGCTTTTTCATTTAAAATCAAATTAAATTCTATCAAAAATAGAAAAATTAATGGCAATAATTTAGATTTTAAACACAAAATAATTTCTTCTACTTCTTGAAACAGATTATCCAGAACAAAACACTTATGTATGTCCAGAATAGGGAAAAAATAATATGGATAACCGTTTCAAAAGTTTTTCCTTTCCATAATTCTGAGGAATATCCAAAAAACTGAATGAATAATCGGACGGTCCAAAAGACGGCTAATCCCAAGGTTATTTTTTTACCCAGGCCTGTATCTGTTAACTCGTGTGGAGAGGTGATGCAGAGTAAACCCATAAGAAATATTGTTAAGGCAATAAATAAAGTATGAACCCACATCATTTGCCGGTTCATTAGGCTCAACGACTGGAGTTCTTTTTCCCAGTTAAAATGTTTAGGAAAAATAATATGTACAAATGCTAAAACAATAAGAAGCATTCCGGTTATTTGTAAATGAAGTTCCATATTAAATAGATGACTAAGGGGTACAGATAAAAATTGACATAAATGGGGTGAATTTTATCTCTCTGAATGATACGAACCCCGCACTGCTAAAGGCATTTTTCCATACAGCTTTTGAGAAAAAATGGGTAAAGCCAACTGAAAAAGCTAAAAAATTAGGAAGATCTCTCAGATGTTCTACCATAATTATTTTCCCATCGGTTTTGCATAAGCGGTAACACTCTTTTAGAAACAGGACTTTTTCCTTGTGTGATCTTATTTCGTGTACTGCAGAAAGCAGAAAAATAATATCAGCCGATTGATCAGGCAAAGGAATAGAATTTGACTGCATCTGTTGAGTATCAGGATATACAAAACTCACTTTCCGGGCCCTTACTATAGCGGGTTCCGTATGTCGTTTCGCATCATAAAAATCAAACACTTTTAAATCTGCCTGTGGAAAGTTGTCTTTAATAATGTAGCTCGTTTCATCAAAGCCGGCATTAATATTTAAGATCTGTCGTACTTTTGATTCGTCAACTGAACAGTTTTTTAGCCATTGAAAATTATAATATCCCGAAAAATCATAAACATAAGCTGATACGATTAACGGCATGATAAGTCCATAAAGAAATGCAGCTATGATGAGCCAATATAAGTAATCTGACCACTCAGATATTTGATGACTGATCATAATTAAAGCTAAAATCCCTATTCCTATGATATAAAAATGGCGGTTAAAACTTAAAATATTTAAAACGCCTTGAAATTTTCTTCTTTTTGTTTCCATGATTCAATTTTTCCTTTTTTCCAGTAGTATGGAGTGTTTTTAATGATAAAAGCATTGGCTAAAATGGGATTTTCCAGTTTCAGCGTACCTAAAAATCCGAAATTATAATCGAGGATCTTCACCGGTGCAGGAGTCCAGTTTTGTCTTACGCCTTCTATAATAAGAACTTCCTGAGTTTCTTTATTGTAGGTAAAAGTAAAAGGTAATGGTCCTGCAAACCTTCTTGCTTCCTTCCAGTCTGCAAAGGGAGAATCTGCGGGTAAGGGAATATTTTCCTCTGTTTTGCAGATACTGACCTTAAACTTTGATTTAACAGATTGTATCTCTTTTATGTTTTCTTTTTCTGTCTGCCGAATGTCTGTGGTTGAATAATTATAATGTGTGAATAAATTCCCCATAAATTCCATCTTCCTTTTATCCGTTTCAGATTTAAGAATATACAATCCACGCAATTTTTTTCCGGTATTGTTTCTATATCTTACGAATACCCGGTAGCCGATCAGGAAAAAATCATTTCCCATACACTTTGGAAATCCTTTTGGGCGTAAGTCTTTTGTCTGAACCATTGCTGCTGCTACAAAAGCCCATTGATCTTTGAAGGTATCAAGCTCCAGACACTCCGGAATCAAGTGCTGTAGTTGTTCTTTGGATACTGCAAAGGTCAGAACAAGAGAATTTTCGAAAAAAGCTTCAACAGCAAACGGGTGGTTTTTTAAAAAGTCAAACATGATAATTTAATTTTTTGGATTCAAATGAAACTCATTGAAATAAATAAGTACAATAAAGAGAAAAGCAAATAATGAATTGAATCTCCCCCAAAGCAGTAAATCAGGAGCTAGTATAAATTCCAGCATATTCATAGCTGCAATGATTACAATTTGTGCAATGGCATTGAACCTGGAATTAATTCCCGTTAAAATCCATATAGCCATCAGAATTTCTGAACATCCGATCAGCAGGGTTAGTATTCTTGAATAATTACCGCCTAAAATTCTTGCAACAATCTCTTCATGACGAGGTACTAAATTCAATACTTTACAGAAAAGGCCATTGATCATCCAGACTGTGGCAATGCTATAAATTACTATGTTATAAATGCTTTTCATGGGATTAAGAATTTGCTTTTATTTAAATCTTATTCAAAGGTAAAAATATTTTTGAACTTTCAGTAATTATTGAAAATAAAATATTTAAAAAAACAACTCCTTTAGTGTAAGAAGTTGTTTAATAGTGTTTTATGTTTTTAATTTAATCTGTGCTATTGAACGGTTGGCAGATTTCCGGCATTCTTCTGAACCTTTTTGTAAGTAAAGGAACACATGATAATACTGAATTCATACAGAATAAGGAGCGGAAAAGCAGCCATCAGCATACTTAAAACATCTGCCGGCGTAATAATCGCAGCAACGACCATGATCAGAACAATAGCATGACGGCGATAAGTTTTCATAAACATAGGGGTCAGAATTCCTATGCTCGTTAGGAAATAGATAAGAATAGGAAACAGGAAAATAACTCCCATACCTAAAATTACCTGTAAAAATAATGTGGTATAATCACTTAAGTCATACAATGGAATGATAATATCGGAAATCTTAAAGATAACCCCGAAATTTACAGCGAAAGGAAGGATTAAAAAATAACCGCATAAAACTCCTGTCATAAACAGGATCCATACCGCATTGATAATAAAAATAGAGTTCTTTCTTTCCTTAGGATGAAGGGCAGGGCCTATAAATCTCCATAACTCCCATACGATATAAGGAAAAGCTCCTACCAGACCTCCGAAAACAGAAACAGCCATCATCACATTGAACTGCTGATAAAGCCGCTGTACACGAACCGGAAAATCTTTCGGAAGATGAATACTGTCTTCTCCTAAAAGCATTCTTGAAAAATGATTGACTACCCTGAAAGTTGGAAAATCATTTCTGGTCGGACCAAAAAAGATATGGTCCATGATCCAGTTGATATTGAATCCTACAGCCACAGCAACAATTATAATAGCAATAATTGAGCGGACAAGGTGACCTCTTAATTCTCCAATATGTCCCAAAAAGGACATTTCTTTTTTTTCGTCCATATACTAAGTCTCTCTAAAATAGCCAACCCGTAAAAGGTAAGCCGTTTAAGTCTGCGAAATTATGAAATAATAATCAGTATTTAGAATTATTGAATGTGATTTTGTCTAAGTTTATAGGGAAATACTTGTATGTTTGGTTTTCAGAAAAAAGCAGACGGTATTTTGTAGATACCGTCTGCTGATTTATTGTGATTAATAAAATGATTTTAAATAGAATCAATTGATTCCTTCATCAAGCAATGTATGAAGATCAATGATCCCGAAATATTTTCCATTTTCTGTAACGATAAGCTGGCCGATATTATTTTCTTTCAGGATTTTCATAGCTTCCTTGGCCAGAGTATCTCTTTCAATGGTTTTAGGATGGGCAGACATGATGTTTTTTGCCTGAATTTTAGTGATATCATCACCTTTCATCAGCATTCTTCTCAAGTCCCCGTCGGTGATCACGCCAATTATTTTTTCGTCCTGTGTCACTACTGTAATCCCGTGGCTTGATGCACTGATTGAAATAATGACGTCCCTTACCGGTGCATTTTCCTCAACCTGCGGCTTCTGAGGGGATAAGAACTGATCTACTTTTGAAACCAGATTCTTTCCTAAGCTTCCTCCCGGATGAAATTTAGCAAAATCGTTCTCTCTGAAATCATTCAGCTCCATTAAAGCAACAGCCATAGCATCTCCAAGTGCCATCTGGATGGTGGTAGAGCTGGTCGGGGCCAGTTTATTAGGACAGGCTTCCACATCTACGTGAGTATCCAGAACAATTTCGGAGAATTCGGCGAGTTTACTGTTTTTATTCCCTGTCATCCCGATCAGGGCAGAAGAATAATCTCTTAAATAAGGAACAAGATTAGCTATTTCAGGTGAATTTCCGGAATTTGAGATGCATAAAACCACATCCTGCTTCTGGATTACACCGAGGTCTCCATGGATCGCTTCAGAAGCATGAAGAAATTGCGACGGTGTACCCGTAGAATTTAAAGTAGCAACAATTTTATTACCTACATGGGCAGATTTCCCGATTCCCACAACAATTAATTTCCCTTTTGCCGAATGAATAATTTCCACTGCTCTGGCAAAATCTTCACCTATCCTGTTCTTTAATTTTTCAAGTTCTGAGATTTCTATCTCTAAAGTGCTCTTTGCAATTGAAATAAGGTCAGCTCTTTCCATTTTATAATTTTAAGGTATACAAAAAATCCATTAAAAAACGTTATATTTAAAAAAGAATATTTAATATAAGTTTTATTTTTTATAAATTCGTTCGCTTTTATTTTAAGCAGAATTTTTATAACTTTGGGTTGGATGCAAATTTAGCAATAGAAAATTAGATGAACGCAAAAAAAGCCAATTTATCAGGCGAATTGAAAAAGTATTTCGGGTTTTCTACATTTAAAGGCCAGCAGGAACAAATTATAGAAAACCTACTTAGTGGGAAGGATATATTTGTCTTAATGCCGACAGGAGGAGGTAAATCATTATGTTACCAGCTTCCGGCACTTATTTCAGAAGGTACGGCAATAGTAGTTTCGCCCTTAATAGCGTTAATGAAGAATCAGGTAGATGCGGTAAACGGCCTTTCATCTGATGACGGGGTAGCGCACGTTTTAAATTCATCATTAAATAAGACACAGACAAAACAGGTTTTTGATGACATCAGGAGTGGCAAAACCAAGCTTTTGTATGTAGCTCCGGAATCGTTAATCAAAGACGATTATCTGGATTTCCTTAAAGAAGTTAAGATTTCTTTTGTAGCTATTGATGAAGCACACTGTATTTCAGAATGGGGCCATGATTTCCGGCCGGAATACAGGAACCTGAAATCGATTATTGACAGGATTGCTGAGGTTCCGGTGATCGCTTTGACAGCTACTGCAACACCAAAAGTTCAGGATGACATCCAGAAAACTTTAGGAATGAGCGATGCGTTAGTTTTTAAAGAAAGTTTCAACCGTCCGAACCTCTATTACGAAGTACGTCCGAAAGTCAATGTAGACAAAGAAATCGTACGATTTATCAATCAGCATAAAGGAAAGTCGGGAATTGTTTACTGTTTGAGCAGAAGAAAAGTGGAAGAGTTTGCCCAGCTGCTACAGGTAAACGGGATCAATGCGCTTCCGTACCACGCCGGTCTTGATCAGAAAGTGAGAGTGGCTAATCAGGATAAATTTCTGATGGAGGAAGTAGATGTTATTGTCGCTACCATAGCCTTCGGAATGGGAATCGACAAGCCGGATGTACGTTTTGTAATCCATTATGATTTTCCTAAATCTTTGGAAAGCTATTATCAGGAAACAGGAAGAGCAGGAAGAGACGGTGGCGAAGGTCATTGCCTTGCATTTTATGATCCTAAGGATATTGAGAAACTGGAAAAATTCCTTGCACAAAAACCAGTTTCCGAAAGAGAAATCGGGTTACAGCTTTTAAATGAAGTGGTGGGCTACGCTGAAACTTCAATGAGCAGAAGGCAATATATTCTCTATTATTTCGGAGAAAATTTTGATCCGGTGAAAGGGGATGGAGCCAATATGTGTGACAATTCCTCTAACCCTCCAAAATTAAAAGAAGCAACATCGGACCTTAAAAAAGTTCTGACACTTATTAAAGATACTGGTGAAAAGTTCAAGTCTAAGGATCTGATCTCAGTAATTGTTGGAAAAGAAAATGCAGTTACAAAATCATATAAATTAGAACAGACTTCTCATTTCGGTTTCGGAAAGGACGAAAAAGATAACTACTGGAAAACTATTTTGAGACAGGCAACGGTTCAGGGATTTCTGCAGAAAGATATTGAAACCTACGGTGTTTTGAAAATGTCTGATAAGGCAAGAAACTTCTTAGAAAAACAATCTAAAGAACCATTCTTAATTGCGGAAGACAGAGAGTTTGATCTTTCCCAAACCAAGGCAGAGAGTGAACAAGTACAAATGCAGGCCAGTACAGGTCTGGATCAGAATCTCTTCAACCAGTTAAAAGATCTTAGAAAAAAAGTAGCCAAAAAACATGGAATTCCACCTTACACGGTTTTCATGGATCCAAGTCTGGAGGATATGACCGTTCAGTATCCTATTTCATTGGAAGAAATTGCCAAGATTTACGGGGTAGGAGAAGGAAAGGCCAAAAAATATGGTAAAGAATTCGCAGACTTTATTAAAGCCTACGTAGAAGAAAATAATATCGAACGTACCCAGGATATGGTACTGAAACAGGTGGC
Organism: Chryseobacterium lathyri; assembly: GCF_019970085.1. Lineage (NCBI taxonomy): Bacteria > Pseudomonadati > Bacteroidota > Flavobacteriia > Flavobacteriales > Weeksellaceae > Chryseobacterium > Chryseobacterium lathyri. The sequence goes on from NZ_JAHXYG010000003.1 coordinate 589,551, forward strand.
TAATAAATCCAGCCATAAAGTTTTTATTATCCAGAGTACCGATAAAAAAATTGACCTTGAAGATATTGCAAGGGCGAAGAACCTTTCCATGAATGAACTTTTAAAAGAAATGGAAAGTATTGTCTATCAGGGGACAAAACTGAATATTGACTATTATATTGAAGATAATTTTGATGAAGATATCGTAGATGGCTTCATGGAATTCATGACTGAATCTGAAAGCGACAGCATGAAAGTGCTTCTCGATGAGTTCGGAGATGAACTTTCGGATGAGGAAGTTAGAATGCTGAGAATAAAATTTATCAGCGATGTAGCAAATTAAGAAATCCAATATATTTAATATCTAAGCTCTTCTTTGGAAGGGCTTTTTTTAGATAATAACTTGTGTTTATTAACTTTTAATGAAATGTTCCGGATATCAATATTTGAAACTTAATAAAACTTTTTACTAACTTTAACTGATGAAAAAAATATCTGTCATATTTATTCTGCCGGATCTGGAAACCGGTGGTGCAGAAAGAATTGTTACCACTATCGCCAATCATCTTTCCAGAGACCGGTTTGAACCCAAAATCCTGTTGCTTCGCAAACAGGGCGGATATCTTAATTTTCTGAAAAAAGATGTTGAAATCATTGACATCAACACCGAAAGGATCAGGCATTCCCTAAAGCCTATTTTAGGCGAAATTTACCGCAGAAAACCAGATATTGTGTTTTCAGGTTTTGGCGAAGTAAATGCTTATCTGGCCTTATTCATTAAACTCTTCCCAAGGACGAAATTTATTGCCAGGGAAACGAATGTGGTAACACAGCATGTAACGCGGAAAGAAATCAAATTCTTCTACAACTTTTACAATAATTATCAGAGGATCATTGCCCAAAGTGATGACATGATGCATGATCTTGTTGATAATTTTAATATTAAGAAAAAGAAAATTGTAAAAATAAACAACCCTGTCGATTTTGACTTTATCAATGAAAAATTGGGCGTTTCTGTCAAGCCGGATAGTTTTAAATACAATTATAAAAATGTAGTGGCCATAGGAAATCTATCGGCGAGGAAAGGTTTTGACAATTTGCTAAAAGTATTTTCAAGACTTAAAAACGAAAATATTATGCTTCATATCCTGGGCGACGGTAAAGATAAGGATGTACTGCTTCAGATGAAAGATTTTCTGGGACTGAAAAATGTTATTTTCCATGGCAGACAGGATAATCCTTACCAATATCTAAAATATGCAGATCTCTTCATTCTCTCTTCTAGGTATGAAGGTTTCCCGAATGTTCTTTTGGAGGCAGGTGCCTGCGGAACTTATTCTTTGGCCAATAACTGTCCGGGAGGCATTAATGAGATCATCCAGCACCAGGTGAACGGAGAAGTTTCAAATATTGAAAATTACGAAGATTTCTCCCAAAAAATAATGAAAGTTCTGCAGGGAAATTATAATCGTGATGGAATAAAAAACTCCATAAGGTCAAGATTTTCGAAGGATATTATTCTGGATAAATATGAGAAGGTGTTGTTGGATCTGATGAAAAAATAATTGCTGAATTTGCGTTATAGATCCATATTTTTTTACATTTGACCTTCATTAATTTTATTTAAAATCAATATTCATCAATGATTAAAATTCCCAAAATTGGATGTGCTTGTGAAAAACCGACTTCGGACTATACTGAATATAGAAGTTCTGAATTAGGCATAGACCATACCAACGGAAGATATGCAGAAGTAACAATTCAGCAGTGCAAACTTTGTCAAAGAATATGGATTCACTATTTTGTTGAATTTGAACATTATTCTAAATCAGGAAGATGGTACAAAGGAATTGTTTCGAAAAAAGACCGCACACAAATAACCCCTGAAAATGCAGTTGACTATTTGGAAAATCTTGAATGGTACGTGTATGGAGGTTCGTTTTTTGAAAGTGCCGGAACTTTTGGCCAAGGAAAACTGAATGTGGATTGATTCATAAGTCTTGAAAGAATTAGCATATAATTTAAGAATAAATAAAATGGGAAATTTCATAAAGCCATTTATAATTGTTATTTTGATACTGAATTCTGTTGTAATGCTGGCTCAGCAGAAGACCATCTCCAGAAAAGAATTATTGAAAACTGTCATTAACCAGAAAGTTAAGACTACGGAAATTCAGGAAATAACGCTAGTGCCGGGATTGGAAGTTCCAAAGCACCTGCATCCCTGTCCCGTAGTGGGCATAATAAAATCTGGAGAAGCGGTTTTTCAGATAGAAGGTCAGCCAAAAATAATTCTTCATGAAGGAGACGCTTTCTATGAACCTAAAAATGTAAAGATCCTTCACTTTGATAATGCATCAGCAGAAAAACCTCTTGTTTTTACAGCAATCTATCTGAAAGAAGGAAATGAAGAAAATATAAAATTATTGAAATAGAAGTTCCGCAAATCAACCATCTGAATTGTCAATCTTAAAATTGATAAAACTCACTTTGGTGCTTGGTAATTTATATGTAAATTTGTGAGAATTAAGAAAGATAATAATAAACAAATTCATACAATAACATGAGTCAATTCGATGTTACCGTAATAGGTTCCGGTCCTGGAGGTTATGTAGCTGCTATCCGTGCGGCACAGTTAGGTTTCAAAACAGCAATTATTGAAAAATATTCAACTTTAGGCGGAACTTGTCTTAACGTTGGATGTATTCCGTCAAAAGCGCTTTTAGACAGCTCTGAACATTTCGAGAACGCGAAGCACAACTTCGCAGGCCACGGAATCATTATCAATGAGCCGCAGGCTGATATTGCAAGAATGATCGAGCGTAAGAACGAAGTGGTGAAACAGAATACAGATGGAATCAACTACCTGATGAGCAAAAACAAAATCACCGTTTTTGAAGGATTGGGAAGTTTTGAATCTGCTACTCAGATCAAAGTAACGAAAAACGACGGTTCTTCTGAAACCATCGAATCCAAATATACCATCATTGCAACCGGTTCCAAGCCGTCTTCTTTACCTTTCATTACTCTGGATAAAGAAAGAGTGATTACCTCTACAGAAGCATTAAACCTTAAAGAAATTCCTAAGCACCTGGTAGTAATCGGTGGAGGAGTTATCGGTCTTGAATTAGGTTCTGTATACTTAAGATTAGGCGCTCAGGTAACTGTTGTGGAATTCATGGATAAGATCATTCCGGGAATGGATGGAGCTCTAAGCAAGGAACTGACTAAAGTTCTTAAGAAACAGGGAATGAAGTTTATGCTTTCTACGGCTGTTTCTGCTGTTGAAAGAAACGGAGATACTGTAAAGATCACAGCTAAAGATAAAAAAGGAGAAGAAGTAACCGTAGAAGGAGATTACTGTTTGGTATCTGTGGGTAGAAGACCTTATACAGACGGTCTTGCTCTTGAAAAAGCAGGTGTGGAACTTGATGAAAGAGGAAGAGTAAAAACAAACGACCACTTACAGACTAACGTTGCCAACATCTATGCGATCGGTGACGTGATCAAAGGAGCAATGCTTGCTCACAAAGCGGAAGAAGAAGGAGTTTTGGTAGCTGAAATCCTTGCAGGTCAGAAACCTCACATCAACTATAACCTTATTCCTGGTGTTGTGTACACATGGCCTGAAGTTGCCGGAGTTGGTAAAACTGAAGAGCAGCTGAAAGAAGAAGGAGTAGCTTACAAAGTAGGTTCTTTCCCAATGAGAGCGTTAGGTAGAAGCCGTGCAAGTGGCGACATCGACGGTCTTGTAAAGATTATTGCAGACGAAAAAACTGACGAAGTTTTAGGAATGCATATCATCGGAGCCAGAGCTGCCGACCTTATCGCAGAAGGAGTAATTGCTATGGAATTCCGTGCAAGTGCTGAAGATATTGCAAGAAGCTCTCACGCCCACCCAACCTATGCAGAAGCTATTAAAGAAGCGGCATTGGATGCTACAGGGAAGAGACCAATTCATATGTAATTTTTGATTGAAAGATTTAAAATTCAAATATTTAAAATTAAAGAGAAGCATTTGCTTCTCTTTTTTTGTGGACTGAAAATTGTATTTCGATAGCAGGATAAAACAGGATACATAGTTTGAAATCTTCAATTTTCCGTACCTTTGTGGCTAATTCTATTATTCAATGCAACTCGGAAAAACCCAGACTTTAAAAATTTCAGATAAAAACTACTCAGGATGGATCTTAACGGATGAATCAGGCGAAAAAGCTTTTTTGCCCAAAGTTTTCACCAGCGATGATAAGGAAATTGATGATGAGGTTGAAGTTTTTGTCTATCAGGACGACGGAAAATTAAAGGCAACCACTGAAATTCCATTGGCTGAAGTAGGAGAGTATGCGGTAATGAGCTGTGTACAGAGCCTTCCGAGTGGAGCCTTTATGGATTGGGGGATTATAAAAGACCTTTTTATTCCTTACAAACAGCAGAAATCCAAAATTATTGAAGGAAAAAGATACCTGGTTTATTTATATGTGGATGAAGACCTTGATCTGATTACCGGAACTACAAAATTCAAAAGAAATCCACAGTACCAGGACCTTCCTTTCCAAAAAGGAGATAAGGTAGACCTGTTGATGATGAATGAAAGTGAGCTGGGCTGGAATGTGGTGATCAATAAAAAATATATTGGACTTGTTTATGCATCAGATGTATTCAAAAAGCTGTATCCTTTATCGGAAGAAAGCGGTTATATCAAAGCTATCCGTGAAGACGGTAAAATTGATGTTTCCCTACAGCCGGAAGGTTTCGAAAATATAGATGAATTCAAGCAAAAGATTCTTGACAAACTGGAAGAAAACTACGGACTTCTCTATCTGTCAGACAAGTCTTCTCCTGAAGAGATCAAAGATGAGCTTCAGATGAGTAAAAAGAACTTTAAAAAAGCACTCGGCGGACTGTATAAAGATAAAATCGTCGATATTTCAGAAGATAAGATAAAATTATTGTAAAATAAAAAACGGGCAGAATTTTCTGCCCGTTTTGTTTTGGTATCTTGTTCTTTGCCAGAAGCTACAACTATAAGTTCTTCCACCCTGATTTTAATTGTTTCCCTGTATTCCTTTGCTCAATGAATGCCCTTTTTCTTATTATACTTCTCCAAAATTTATTTTTTTGCCTTTGCCATAAACAAAATTGTTAGACATTTCTTTCCGAATCATGATCTTAATTGATTTATGCTTATTCTCAAAACATGATGTAAATCATGACAAATTTGTTTAATTATTTTGTTTAACAATTTTGTCAAAAATAAAATTTGATTTACATTTGCACAAAATTGTTTAACAATAATGTCAAATCAAGCAAAAAAAGACCAAACACAGGAATTAATAAAAGAGACAGCGAAGAATTTATTCTTTGTGAAAGGGAAGTTTGATGCTACTACCCAGGAGATTGCAGATGCAGCCGGAGTGAACAGAACACTGATTAATTATTATTTCCGATCAAGGGATAATCTGATTCAGATCATTTTTGATGAAGCCCAACGGGTGGAACAGGAAAAATCAAAGATTATTCAAAATGCAGATCTTCCTTTTAAAGTGAAGATCAGCAAGTTTATAGAAGGAAGCCTTGCCACCAGTCTTCAATATCCATATCTGGAAACTTATATTGTTTCACAGATTAATAAAGGGAACTGCCATCAGAGAGAGATAGAAGAAGATGTACTGGAAACTCTTTATAAAGACATCGAAAAAGAGATGGAACTGGGAAATATTGAAAAAATGGCTCCCGTTCAGTTTATTCTGAATATGGTTTCATTACTTGTATTTCCAAGTGCTATAAGACCTTTATTTATGGAGAATCTGATGATTAGCGATGAAGAATATGATAAAATCATTTCCGAAAGAAAAGAGATCATTATCAACATGCTTTTCAAAAATTAAAAAAATGTTAAAGTATTTTAAGAAATGATTCGTCCTTTAGAAATAAAAACATTGACGAGAAAAATTATATTAAAAAAATAAACGAAGTATAAAATTATGAAAAGAAAACGTATAACTGCTAAAAAGCTAAAAATTGGGATAGCTGCAGCATTTATGATTTTCGGCTTTTCATCCGTATCTGCCCAGCAGCAGGTTTCTTTACAGGAAGCCATCAAGCAGGCACTGCAAAATAAGGCAGAAGCCAAAAAAGCGGCATTACAGATCAAAAAAGCTGAATATAAAATTGATGAGGCCAGAGCTGGAGCTTTACCGCAGATAAGTGCTACTGCAGGGCTAACTTACAATCCGGTTATTCAGGAATCTTTGCTTGAATTTGGCGGGGAGAGAATCAGAGCACAGCTGGGACAGCCATGGAGCTCAACGGCTTCTGTACAGCTTCAGCAGGCAGTATTTGATCAAAGAGTTTTTACCGGTCTTAAAGCGGCAAAATCTACCAGAGAATTCTATGTTTTAAATGCTCAGTTAACGAACGAACAAATTATTGAAAATGTAGCAACAGCTTATTATCAGGTTTTTGTTCAGGAAGAGAATCTTAAAACGGTTGAAGCCAGCTACGCCAATACGGAAAAAACGAGAAATGTAATCAAGAGCCTGGTTGATAATGGTTTAGCAAAAGCCATCGATTTAGATCGCACCAATGTTCAGTTGACAAATATCGGTTCAAATAAGCAGCAGCTAATCAATTCCGTTGAACTTTCAAAAAATGCTTTGAAGTTTTATATGGGAATTCCGATTTCTACGGATATCGAGCTTGAAGAGAAAACAATCGAGCCAAGACCTGAATTGATAGCAAGCAATGTAAACCTGGACAACCGTACAGAAATCAAAGTCTTAAACAAAAACAGAGAACTTCTGCAGTTTAACAAAAAAGCTACGGAAGCTTATTTATACCCGACAGTGAATCTGGTTGCCAATTACGGCTGGGGAGGACAAGGTAGAAAATTTCCTCTTACCAATGGGATTAACAACGGAGTTCTTTGGAGCGATTATTCAGCGATAGGTTTGAATGTGAACATTCCAATTTTCACCGGGGGAGCTACCAAAGCTAAAATCAATCAGGCAGAAATTGATATCCAGGATTTAGATTTAGATATCCAAAATACCCAGCTGAGCTTAAGTTTAGATTATAAAAATGCAATTACCAATATGGAAAATGCATTAATCAATATTGAGAGTATGAAAGATAATGTAGGATTGGCAGAGAGAGTTCAGAAAAATACTCAGGCCAACTATCAGTATGGTCTGGCAACGCTTACAGAGGTTTTAGATGCTGAAAATGCTCTTACCCAGGCGAAACAGAATTATGCAAATGCTTTATTAGATTACAAACAGGCGGAAATAAAATTAATCAAGGCTAAAGGAGAATTAAACACACTACAAAACCCGTAATAAACTATGAAAAAAACCTTAATATATATCATCGTCGCAGCAGTACTTATTGGTTTAGCCGCATATAAAATCGCTGATAATAAGAAGAAACAGGAAACAGAAGTAAAAGAAGTTGCTAAACAGGTGGATAAAATCAACGTAAATGTTGTCACTGTTGCAAGAGAAAATATTGACACAGACTATACTGCCAACGGAACTTTCATTCCAAAGCAGGAAATGAATCAGTCTTCCGAAATCGCCGGACGTATTGTAAGCGTTCTGGTAAAAGAAGGATCAAGAGTTTCTGCAGGACAGACTTTGGCTGTGATCAAAAAAGACGCAATCGAAGTGGATGTTTCTCAGGCTCAAAATAATTTGCAAAATGCGATTATTGATAACCAACGTTACGAAAATGCTTTCAAAACCGGAGGTGTTACCAAACAGCAGGTTGATAACTCAAGACTGCAGCTGAAAAATGCACAGGCAGCCGTAAGAGCTCAGGGAGTAAGAGTAAATGATACCAGCATCCGTGCAGGGATCAGCGGAACAATTAATAAAAAGATGGTAGAGCCGGGAACAGTGGTTTCCGTGGGAACTTCCATGTTTGAAATCGTTAATATCAACAGCTTGAAACTTTCTGTATTGGTGGATGAAAGCCAGGTTGGAAGAATTCAGTTGGGCCAGGAAGTTCCAATTAATGTAAATGTTTTACCCGGAGAATCTTTCAGCGGAAGAATTACCTTCATTGCTCCTAAAAGTGATGCTTCTTTAAATTTCCCTGTTGAAATTGAAGTTCAGAACAGAGGAAACCTGAAAGCGGGTATGTATGCAACAGCTTTGTTCAAAACCAATCATGGTGCTGAAACCCAGAATATGCTGACCGTTCCTGCAGAAGCTTTTGTGAACGGAGTAAGTTCAGGACAATTATTTATCGTAAGCAACGGAACGGCTAAACTGATCAAAGTACAAACCGGAAAAGTATACGGTGACAAAGTTCAGATCTTAAGCGGACTGAATGGTGGTGAACAGGTAGTTACCAGCGGACAAATCAACCTTGATAACGGTTCAAAAATCAATATCGTAAAGTAACAGAAGATGAAGTTAGCAGAAATATCCATTAAAAGGCCGTCCCTTGTTATCGTATTGTTTACGATACTTACACTGGGTGGTTTATTAAGTTACTCCATGATGGGGTACGAGTTGATTCCAAAGTTTGAAACCAATATGGTAACCATTTCTACGGTATATCCGGGAGCTTCGCCTGCTGAGGTGGAAACTTCGGTAACCCGAAAAATTGAAGATGCTGTGGGTTCCCTGGAAAACGTAAAAAAAGTTGAATCTTCATCTTACGAAAGTTTATCGGTTATTATGGTTCAGCTGAATACCGGTGCCGATGTAAACTATGCTTTGAATGATGCACAGAGAAAGGTAAATGCTATTCTGGCAGACCTTCCGGACGATGCAGATCCACCTTCTTTGCAAAAATTCTCACTGGATGATCTTCCGATCATGACTTTGAGTATTTCCAGTGACAAGCTTAATAATAAAGATCTTTATGACCTTTTAGATAAAAAAATAGAGCCTATTTTTTCCCGTGTAAATGGTGTGGCTCAGGTTGATCTTGTAGGAGGCCAGGAGAGAGAGATTCAGGTCAACTTAGATGAAAAGAAAATGCAGGGTTATGGTATTGCTATTGCAGATGTTCAGCAGGCCATTCTTTCATCCAACCTGGATTTCCCGACGGGAGCTTTGAAGACCAGAACGTCAAGATCTACGATCAGACTTTCCGGGAAGTATAAAAGTGTAGATGAGATGAATAACCTTGTGGTTTCCAATAAAGATGGAGCTCAGGTTCGTTTGTCTGATATTGCTACCGTTTTCGATACCCAAAAAGATGTGGAGAAAGTGGCAAGATACAATCAGAATTCAACGATTTTACTTCAGGTTAAAAAACAGTCTGATGCCAATGCGGTCTCCGTTTCAGAAGCTATTCAGAAAACAATTGCTGATGTTCAGAACAACTATAAAACCCAGGCAATTAAAATCAATATTGTAGATGATACCACAGACTTTACACTTGAGGCTGCAGACCACGTAATTTTCGATTTATTCCTAGCAATTATCCTGGTAGCAGTAGTAATGTTATTGTTCCTTCATAACATCAGAAATGCATTCATTGTAATGGTTTCTATCCCGATGTCATTGATTGCAACGGTAATCGGGATGTATCTGATGGGATATACCTTAAACCTGATGAGTTTACTAGGACTTTCATTGGTGGTTGGTATTCTTGTGGATGATGCGATTGTAGTTTTGGAGAACGTTTACCGTCACATGGAGATGGGTAAAAGCAGAATCCGTGCAGCGTATGATGGTGCTTCAGAAATTGGATTTACCGTAACGGCTATTACCCTGGTAATCGTGGTGGTATTCTTGCCAATCGCGATGAGTTCGGGGCTGGTATCTGATATCCTGGCGCAGTTCTGTGTCACGGTGGTTATTGCAACATTATTCTCATTATTAGCTTCATTCACTATCATTCCTTGGTTATCTTCAAGATATGGTAAGTTGGTGCATTTAACAGGTAAAAATCCTTTTGAGAAATTTATCCTTTGGTTTGAAAAGCAATTGGAAAAATTCACGCACTGGATCACAGGAATTTTGGAGTGGGTGCTGAAATCTTCATTAAGAAGAATCATGACCGTGATCGTAACGTTCATTATCTTGATTTCTTCATTCATGTTGGTAGCATTCGGATTTATCGGGGGTGAATTTTTCCCTAAAATGGACAGAGGACAGTTCCTTGTTCAGATGGAATTACCAAAAGATGCTTCCGTAGAAAAAACCAATCAGATTACGTTAGCGGTTGAAAGGTACCTTAGAAATGATAAAGATGTTGTAGATATGATCACCACAGTTGGTCAGCAGTCATCAGGATTTGGTGGAGCGCAGGCTACCTTGTATCAGTCAGAAATTCAGGTGATTCTGGTAGATAAATCTGAGCGTAATGAAAGCACAGATATCAAGTCTGCAAAAATCAAGAGAGCGCTGGAAGAAAAATTCACAGGAGTTGAATTTAAAACGGCACCGATCGGATTAATGGGAGCAGATAATGCACCTATTGAAATGGTGGTAACGGCTCAGGATAACGAAACAGCCAATAAGGAAGCGAACAGAATTCTTGAATTGCTTAAAAAAGTTCCTGGTTCTGTAGATGCAGAATTATCAACTGACTCTGGAAATCCGGAAGTCCAGGTGAATATCGACAGAGATAAAATGTCATCTTTAGGCTTAAATCTTTCCAGCGTAGGACAAACGATGCAGACTGCATTCAGTGGAAATACAGACGGAAAATTCAGAGCCGGAGAATATGAATATGACATCAACATCCGTTTTGGTGATGCCAACAGACAATCCATTGATGATGTAAGAAACCTGATGTTTACAAACCCTCAGGGAGAGCAGATCAGATTGAGTCAGTTTGCTGACGTAAAAATGGGCTCAGGACCGAGTTTATTGGAACGTAGGGATAAATCGCCTTCTGTAAAGGTAAAATCTAAAGTAGTAGGTCGTCCTGTAGGAGATGTTGCCAACGAATGGGCCGCTCAGTTTATGGATAACGAAAAAACCAAACCGGCAGGCGTAAGCTATATCTGGAGTGGTGATATGGAAAACCAGACCGAAGGTTTCGGTACCCTAGGAATTGCATTGATGGCGGCTATCGTATTGGTATACCTGGTAATGGTTTCATTGTATGATTCATTTGTATATCCGTTCGTGGTATTATTCTCCATTCCGCTGGCATTGATCGGGGTAATGGTTATTCTTGCCATCACCGGAAATTCATTAAACATCTTTACGATGCTGGGGATGATCATGTTGATTGGTTTGGTAGCGAAGAACGCGATTATGATTGTCGACTTTGCGAATATGAGAAAAGCAGCAGGTGCGAATACGCATGATGCACTGATTCAGGCGAACCACGCACGTCTTCGTCCGATCCTGATGACAACGATTGCGATGATCTTCGGGATGATCCCGATTGCGATTGCAAAAGGAGCAGGAGCAGAGATGAACAACGGATTAGCCTGGGTTATTATCGGTGGTTTGACATCATCATTATTCCTGACGCTGATCATTGTACCGGTAGTGTATTCATTATTTGATTCAATTCTTAGAAGAATGGGTAAACATGAAAAAGTAGACTACGAAGCTGAAATGAAAGCTGACTATGTACACAAAGAACTAAGTGAAGACGGATATACTCCTAAACACATAGACTAAGATATTAGCCTTAATTAACCGAAAAGCGCCTCAGATTTCTGAGGCGCTTTTTAATTTTAGGACAATTACCTTATATTAAATTATCTGTTTAGCTTTGTGTTTTTCTATTTGCTCATTTCCCCAGATTCTTAAATAGTCAATGAAAGGGATGAGCTGCTGGCCAACTTCTGTTAAAGAATATTCTACTTTTGGCGGAACTTCGTGATATACTTTCCTGTTGATAAGGCTGTCATCTTCCAGTTCGCGCAAAGTCTGGGTAAGCATTTTCGGGGTAATATCGGAGAGCGTCTTCCGCAATTCGCCGTAACGCATAATAGCTTTTACGTGCAGATACCATAAGATTCTTCCTTTATATTTTCCGCCAATTCTTCTAAATGCATAGTCTACAGGACAGGAAGGCTCGTCGATTAAATATTTTTTCATGATTTTTATTAAAATTAATATATTGATAATCAGCAATAGTATACTTTTGGTTTGTAGAGTACAAAAAAGTGCATACTTGCCTGTAATATAGCATTAATTTACTTTTGTTTTGACCTTAAAGTAAAAATATAATGAAAACAATTATTTTAAATGAAGCCGGAGGTGTTGATAAGCTTCAGCTGGCTGATACTGAAAAACCCCAAATAAAAAGTAACGAAGTATTAGTAAAAGTAAAAGCAATAGGAATCAACCCGGTTGATGTAAATGCCAGAGCATATGATGGTGTTCTCAATTGGATATATGGTGATATAAGACCGGTGGTCTTAGGCTGGGATATTGCAGGAGAGGTAAGTGAAATCGGAGAGGAAGTAAGTGATTTTAAAATCGGGGACAGAGTTTTCGGAATGGTAAACTTTTTCGGGAACGGAAAAGCCTATGCAGAGTATGTGGCTGCTCCTGAAAGTCATTTGGCCCTGATTCCTGACAATCATACATTTGAAGAGGCTGCAGCAGCTACTTTAGCAGCGGTAACAGCTTACCAGGCCTTGGTGGATGTTGCTAAAATTAAGAAAAACGACAGGGTTCTGATCCATGCTGCGTCAGGAGGAGTTGGCCATTTTGCAGTACAGATCGCTAAATATTTTGGAGCTTATGTGATAGGAACTTCCTCCGCAAATAATAAGGAATTTGTTCTGTCGATCGGAGCGGATGAGCATATTGATTATACCCAAAAAGACCGCCTCGATATGGTTAGAGACATCGATATTGCTATAGATACCATCCAGGGAGAAACATTGTTGAAATCAATTGATGCAGTACGGCCCGGAGGAGTTATTGTAACCTTACCTTCGCCTGAAATTCCTCAAAACACTCAGGATAAAGCGGAAAAACAGGATATTAATCTTGAATTCATGATGGTGGCTTCCAAAAAAGAAACGATTCAGGCCATTGCTGGCTTACTTGAGAATAAATCCCTGATTCCTCATATCCATCGAACTTTTTCTTTTGAGGAAATGGCTAAAGCCCATCTGGAAATGGAAACAAAAAGGGTAGTAGGTAAAATAGTGGTCACACTATAAAACTGAAAGTATCTTTTCGGGAGTCCGGATCTCAATTAATTAAAGCGCATTAGATTTCTGATGCGCTTTACGTTTCCTTAATCAAATCAATCTTTGATTGATTCCTTTTTTGCATCCTTCTTATGAAGTATAATAATTAATCCTTTGCGTCAAAAAAATCCTGAAAGTATACATTTCAAAAAGATGATCGTTTAATTTCTTTAATCATAAAAAAAGGCTTCCAGAATGAACTGAAAGCCTTCGCTTATTTATTGTTATACAGAAAATTAATCTGCCATAGCTTCGCCAGCCTTTCTGTAGATAAAACTACCGTAGATATGTCTTCTTGCAAAACGGCTTGGAGAATCGGAATTCACCATTTTAATATATGTATTTTTCGGAACTCCAAGGTATTCATACATGTTTCCATTCAGGTGCTGAACTTTCAAAACTGCTTTTTCAAGGTAAAAATCCTGAATATTAGATTTTGTAATCGTTTCAGTATATTCTTCCTTATATTTTTCCTGTGTTTCCGGGTTGATGCTCACCAGAAAGTGATAGGCTTCAATGATAGACTTGCTTTTTTCCTCTGCTTCCAGCTTTCCGGCTTCGTCATTGGCAAATTTATCAGGATGCGTATCTTTCATTGTATTCCTGTAAATGGTCTTTAATTCCTTTAAAGTAACGGTTTTATCAACTTCAAGAAGCTTTCTGTATTCGCCTAATTTTTTCATAACTGTAGAATCCTTATTTCGGGGTGCAAAATTAAGGTTTTTAATTGAGAAAAATGTAAGTTATTCAGTATTAATTTATTTGATGCTTGAGAAATCAGGAAAATTTATCATTTTTGTTTTTTTCTTAGGAGAGGGCTGACCATAAAGATATTGAGCATCGGAAAATATGGAATAAATTGAATTTTAAGCAAGTTTATTTGCAGTTTTCACTTATAAGAAAAGAAAAGCCTTGTCAAGGTTTAAGACCTTGACAAGGCTCCTTCCTGAAATCTTCGCCTCACGGTTATACTCTAATGTATTCCCTTACTCAGCTCTTTAATATGTTTATTTATAAAAGCTTCTTTATCCTTTTTTACTTCTTTTAACATCAGTTTCTGGTCTTCCGGAATGTCAGAATATTTTTCGGCCCATAGATTAACTTCAATCAGGACAGGGAGTAGATCAATACCTTTTTGGGTGAGTTTGTATAATACTTTAGCCTTACTTTCCGGATGGTCCAGTTTGATGATGAGCTTGTTTTCTTCCAGCATGAGAAGGCGGGAAGCCAGAATATTGGTGGCTATTTTTTCTTCGGATTTTAAGAAATCTCCATAAGTGCACTGTTTGGCATACATCAAGTCTCTTATAATAAGCAGTGACCATTTATCTCCCCAGATATCCAGTGAGCAGCTGATAGGACAATCTGATCTCTTTTTTGAAGTTGACATAAAATAAATTTAATAATTAAAAAAATAACTTGCATTTTAAAAGTTATTGTATAAATTTGTACTTGTAAAATGCAAGCGAATTTAACGAATTAATTTTACAATACAATGAAAAATACTCTTTTTAACTCTTATAGAAATATCCACTTAGATCGAAACAATCGGACTTTGAGGGTTCTGATAATAAGAAGAGCAGATCGTCTGACAAAAAGAGGGGTTTCATTTTAAATAGAGTATCATGGAATTAAAAGGAAAAACAATTCTGATAACAGGAGGAGCTTCAGGAATAGGGCTGGAAGCAGCGAAGCAGTTTTTAAAAATAGGTGCGAAGGTTATTATTACAGGCAGAAGTAAGGATAAACTTGATGCTGCAAAAAAACAGTTTCCAAATCTCACGGCCATCCAAAGTGATGTATCTGTTGCTGAAGATGCTAAACTACTTTTTGATAAAGTTTCAGAAATGGGTGGGATTGATATTTTGTACAACAATGCCGGCGTTGGTGCGGCGCCCATCAATTTGGGAATTCCCACCGAAAAACATATCGAAAATGCTGTATACGAAATGGAAGTTAATTATTTAGGGGTAATACGTTTAAATAATCTTTTTCTGGAGATGCTGAAATCAAGAAAAGAAAGTGCTATTATCAATACCACTTCCATCCTGAGCTATGTACCGTCACTTCTTGAAGCTACCTATTCGGCTTCTAAAACGGCGCTGGCATTTTATACCCAATCACTCAGAGAGCATTTACGGATTATCGATAGCAAAATCAGGATATTTGAATTACTTCCTCCGGTTGTGGATACGGAAATGACTGCCGCAAGGAAAGATAAGAAAATGACACCGGAAGAACTCGTAAAAGGTTTGATTTTAGGATTACAGAAAGATCAATATACAATTCGGATAGGTGATACAAAACTGGTTTATTTTCTGCACAGATTTTTTCCTAAATTCACATTTGGTTTAGTAAACCCTAAGAGATCAGAACAATACCTTAAACCATAAATAAGCTCAAATTATGAAATCATACGGTATCAATCGTTATAAAAAAGACAGTGCACTTCAACTTATAGATCTGCCTGAACCCGTTGTCAAAGAAAATGAGGTTTTAGTTCAGATCTATGCAGCAAGTGTCAATCTCCTGGATTCTAAAATAAAAAGCGGTGAATTTAAACTCATTTTACCTTATAAAATGCCGTTGATTTTAGGTCATGATGTGGCAGGAGTCATCACAAAAGTAGGTTCAAAAGTAAAAAGCTTTAAAGTAGGGGATGAGATTTATGCAAGGGTAGCAGATTTTCATATAGGGACTTTCGCAGAATTTATTTCTATTAATGAAAAGGATGTGGCTTTAAAACCTAAAAACCTGACAATGGAAGAGGCGGCCTCAATTCCTTTGGTGGGTTTAACGGCTTGGCAGGCTTTGATTGAGAAATCTAATATTCAGGCCGGTCAGAAAGTTTTTATTCAGGCCGGATCCGGTGGTGTAGGGACTTTTGCTATACAGCTGGCAAAATATCTAGGGGCAACGGTTGCTACTACTGCCAGTGAAAAAAGTTTTGAACTCCTAAAGAGCCTTGGTGCAGATGTACTGATCGATTACAAAACACAGAATTTTGAAGATATTCTGATGGATTATGATGCAGTGCTGAACAGCCAGGACAACAAAACCCTGGAAAAATCATTCAATATCCTGAAATCAAAAGGAAAAATTATTTCAATTTCCGGTCCGCCAACACCTGCATTTGCAGATGAACTTAACCTGCCCTGGTATATAAAATTGGTGACAAAATTGTTGAGCCGTAAAATCAGAAAAAAAGCGGATAAGCAAAATATTAATTATTCTTTTCTTTTCATGAAAGCTGATGGAAAGCAATTAGCAGAAATTACAAAATTGATAGAAGCAGGAGAAATAAAACCTGTCATCGACAAAGTTTTTTCGTTCGAAAATACGAATGAAGCAGTGAAATATGTAGAAAGTGGCCGTGCAAAAGGAAAAGTAATCATAAAGATGCTATAATTTTTTTGACCAAAACAAAAAAAGCAGGAGCTTAAAAACTCCTGCACAAATCCTATTATTTAACTAAATTTCCTTCTTTATCAAAAGTTTCTGCTGCTTCTTTTGCAGCTTCCACCATGGCAACCAAAGCCTTTTCTGTTTCATCCCAATGGCGGGTTTTCAAACCACAGTCAGGGTTTACCCAAAGCTGCTGTGCTGGAATAACGGCTTGCGCTTTTTTCAGCAATTCAACCATTTCTTCTTTTGACGGAACCCTGGGTGAATGAATATCGTAAACCCCCGGACCAATCTCATTCGGATATTTGAAATCTGCGAAAGCATTCAACAGTTCCATCTGGCTTCTGGAGCATTCTATCGTAATCACATCGGCATCCATATCGGCAATATTCTCGATGATATCATTAAATTCAGAATAGCACATATGCGTATGAATCTGTGTTGCATTCTCCACACCGGAAGATGAAATCCTGAAAGCTTCTACAGCCCATTCAAGATATTGCTGCCAATCGGATCTCCTGAGCGGAAGCCCTTCTCTGATAGCCGGTTCATCAATCTGTATGATTCTGATCCCTGCTTTTTCCAGATCATTCACCTCATCACGGATTGCCAGTGCAATCTGTTTACAGGTAAGAGAACGAGGCTGGTCATCACGTACAAAAGACCATTGAAGAATCGTTACGGGGCCGGTCAACATTCCTTTTACCCATTTTTGAGTTAAAGATTGGGCATATTGGGACCAGTAAACCGTCATTGGATGCGGACGGTGAACGTCACCATAAATCACCGGAGGTTTTACGCATCGGCTGCCGTAGCTCTGAACCCATCCGTTTTGAGTAAAAGCAAATCCGGAAAGCTGTTCCCCGAAATATTCTACCATATCATTACGTTCAAATTCTCCGTGAACCAGCACATCAATACCTATCTCTTCCTGCCAGCGGATGGTTCTTTCTGTCTCTTTTTTAAGAAGATCATCATATTGTTCAGCGGTCAGTTCCCCTTTTTTAAATTTTGATCTCCATGTCCTTACTTCCTTAGTTTGAGGAAAAGAGCCAATCGTTGTCGTAGGAAATAAGGGAAGCTGTAGAACTTTTTGCTGCTCTTCTTTCCTTATGCTGAACGGGCTGTTTCTCTTTGCATCATCTTCAGTTGTTACATCCGTACGGTCTTTTACTTCCTGATTGTGGATCAAAGCTGAGATTTTACGGGTGTCAATTGCTTTTTTATTTTCGGCATACTGTTGCAGAGCCTGGTAATCTGCCTTTCCGGAAGCAAGCTTTTTCAAGGTAACAATTTCATCAACTTTTTGTTTGGCAAAAGCCATCCATTGCTTAATTTCAGGAGATAATGTTTCTTCATTCGTCTCCAGTTCAAGATCAAAAGGAGAGTGAAGCAGAGAACATGAAGGGGCAATGAAAACCCTGTCTGAACCAATGGTGCTGACCGCTTTTTCTATAAAGCTTAAAGATCTTTCAAAATTATTTTTCCAGATGTTCCGTCCATCTACAATACCTAAGGATAGACTCAATGTTTGAGGAATGGTACGTAAAACTTCATCCAGCTGTTCAGGACATCGTACCAGATCAATATGCAGGACATCTACAGGAAGTGAAGCTGCTAATGAAAGGTTGTCTTTTAAACCTTCAAAATAAGTAGCAAGAATAAATGTAAGATTCGGGAACTGTTTTCTGATTTCAGCATAAACAGATGGGTAGATTTCTCTTGCTTTTTCAGTAAGATCCAGACCTAAAAAAGGTTCATCAAGCTGAATCCATGTGGCATCATGGTTTTCCAGTTCTTTTAAAATTTCGATATATACCGGAAGCAGATTTTCTATGAGGTCCAGTTTATCAAACCCGTCTTCTTTCTCTTTTCCCAGAAGAAGATAGGTAAGAGGGCCTAATATCACAGGCTTGGCATTTATTCCGGCTTCTTTTGCGCTGATGAATTCACTGATGATCTTTTTGGAAAATAATCCGAACTGCTGGTTCTTCTGAAATTCAGGAACGATGTAATGGTAATTGGTATCAAACCATTTTGTCATTTCCATGGCGGTAATGTCGAGGCCGTCTTTCTGGTAGCCTCTTGCCATGCCAAAATATAGATCAAGCTCAGAATTGGCTGCTCTTGAGGCAATTTCTTTATGGCGTTCGGGAATTGCTCCCACAGCTAGAGTCATGTCCAAAACCTGATCATAATAAGAAAAGTCATTGCAGGGAATAAGGTCAATTCCTGCTTCCTGCTGCATTTTCCAGTTCTGCCGGCTAATGGTTTTCCCGGTTTCCAGTAATTCGTTTAATGATGTTTTACCTGACCAATACTGTTCGCAGGCTTTTTTGAGTTCTCTGTGGCGGCCAATACGCGGGCTGCCAAGAATGTGCGTTTGCATGTTTTTAAACTTTAAATTAGACAATTAGTATTTTAAAGGCTCTTTTAGATGCTCCGCAATGCTGTTTGGAAAGAATTTTAAGATATAAATGGATACAGTGAGGACGTAATTTCCCGGTAATGCAGGGACGTTCAAAGTATCATCTATATGAGCTGAAGCTTCAGACCGCGAAAGCATTGTCAATTCAGAATAGGCAGGTCTCCTGACTTGTAACAGTTTTTATCATCCTTCCCGCTTCTGGCAGTGGATATACTTGGATAAAAACCTTTGTCGTGTTACTTACAGTTGCGCGACAGCTCGTGATTCTCATACGATTCCCTATTAATCTACGTTATGTAAAACCTCTTCTGTTTGATGAAGTATGTTAAAGAACAAAATCTATGTCAAAGGTATTGATTAAAGTGAATTGATTGGTTAATTTGCAAAAATTAGGAATATTATTTTGTTTTGGTCTTATTTTAAAGTTAAAAATTCTGTAAATTTGAAAAACATAACCTCAAAAAGAATATTATTCTGTGGAAAGACTTGACGAAAGGGATCTTCAATTGCTCAGAATCCTGCAAAAGAATGCTAAATTGACTGTAAAAGAGATTGCAAAAGAAGTCAATCTTTCACCTTCACCTGTTTTCGAACGGATGAAAAGACTTGAGCAGGAAGGATATATCAAGCATTATGCAGCTGTACTGGAAGCAGAAAAGCTGAACCGTGGGTTTACTGTTTTTTGCCAGATTAAACTTAAAATCCATGACCGTTCTGTAGGAAATCAGTTTGTTGAAGATATCTTACAGATTGATGAAATTGCTGAATGCTATAATATTTCAGGAGATTTCGATTTTCTCCTGAAAGTTCAGGTAAGAGATATGAAACATTACCAGGACTTTGTGTTCAATACGCTGGGTTCATTAGATTCTATAGGAAGTGCACACAGCACTTTTGTGATGGCCGAGGTTAAAAATATTCACGGAGTAAGTATTTAAAAATAAAAGCAGCACCCATAGGATACTGCCATTATAATTTTTTAAATCATTACATTTTTCAATCTTTAAATAAAATTAACTGCTCCATTCTCACTACTGCATTTTGTTGATATTCTTCAGTCAGATTAAATATTTTTCCCAGTTTTTGGGAAGCACTGATAAAACTGATAAAGGTGCAGAGCTCCGAAATTTCTTTTTCGGAAAAGAATTCTCTCAACATGCTGAAATGGCTCTTGAGTATGGAACGGTGATCTTTAGAGAATAGCTCTGCGAAGCTTACGGCTACAGAAATTTTAAGATCTGACTGGCTGAAATCGGGTCTTCCGCCTTTTACCATGCAGTATTCACAGCCATTGCCAAATGCAAGTGTTCTTCGGATCTGTTCCAGTAAATCAGAGTCTAAACTGGTATTTTTGAAGAAAGTCTCTTCAAGTCTGTTCCAGTGGTATAGTATTTCAGTGTTATGGCCAATAAGTTTTTCAAATGGTGTATTTCCATTGTCTGAAAATTCAATTGTTGTCATATTTTTTTATGTCAAATTTCTGTCTAATTCATATAGTTTTAAAATGGATTTAATGGTTAAATTTTATAATTTTGATTATTTCTACTGATTTAATCTAAAAATACAATGAAAATAGTTTTAGACGATTTTGATTATAAAATCTTACGGTTACTGTCTGAAAATTCCAGATTAAGTTATGCTGAAATAGGGCGTAACATCTCCCTTTCTCAGTCTGCTACAAAAGAGAGAGTACAGAACCTTACCGATACCGGTGTTATCAAAAGTTTTACAGCAGATATTGATTATGGCCTTCTCGGATATAGCCTGAGAGTCATTATTCATCTGAAGTTTAAAAATGATGAGTTTAAAATATTTATTGACCACCTGAAACACTTCCCCGAGATCATCAGCTGTAAAAGAATCACAGGAGAATACTGCCTCATTGCTGAATGTGTGTTAAAAGACAGTGCCCACCTTGAACAAATTATTGACAGGCTGTTAAAATTTGGAATTCCTTCCACATCAGTACAGCTGTCTGAAATAAAAGCGAATCATTTTTTTTCAGGCTCATAAGAGAAATTTCTTACGGAAACAAAAAACAGCACCCGAAAACGAATGCTGGCTGATTTTTAAATCATTAAATTTTTCAATCTTTAAATAAAATTATGGCTCATCACAGTCCTGTTTCAGCTTCGTAAAGATCTTATCAAACTTTTCATAAAGCGCTCCCTCATCATTAGGATCTGGTCTGAAACTGCCGTTGGCACAATTGTAGAAACCGAAACCAATTAATTGAATCAGTGCATAATCATCTTTCTTCGGATCGTTGAATTGAGCCTTGAACCTATCTATTACAGATTGTGGATCAGCATTATCCTTGCTTTTTGCTTCAACAAAGTTTTTCCAAACGGTGTACATTTTCTGTTTGTCTGGAGAAGAAACAGCATCAATATATTGTTTGCAGGTATCGTAATATTTGCTATTTTTAAGTGATGCAGGATCAGAGTAGGCGATAAGCTCTTCTTTTTTCAGTTGATATTCATTTTCAAAAGTCTGAATGGTTTCCTGGTGAAGCTTTTTCCACTCGGGAAGATTAATAACTTTAAGGTTATACAGCTGGCTTTTCTTTTCCTGATACTGCTTTTCCAATTGTTGCAGATAAATGTTTTTATTTTTTCGGACATCTTCAAGATCCGAAAGTTTAAAGACCGCATGAGTGTCGAACAAACCACTGTTGAACTGATATAGGAGCTTATAAATCCCGTCTATTTCCTCTTTTTTATATTTTCCAGGATTAAAATATCCTTTATTATCGCAGTTGAAAGTCTGGTAAGGGTAGAGTACCAGACTGTTATTCTTACTGCTTGTTTTCTGTCCGAAGACTGCTGCAGAAAGAGCCAATGAAAGTGTAAAAAGTAATTTTTTCATTTTATTTCTATACAATACTTTTGATGCGTAAATGCTGCAGAAGCATGATGGTTTTTGCATCCATGATTTCTCCGCTGTCTATCATGGTAAGGGCATCATTAAAAGGAAGTTCTAAAACTTCAATATGCTCTCCCTCTTCTTCGAGTCCTCCACCGTTTGCGATCTTCATTTCAGAAGAATATTCAGCGATAAAGAAATACAGGATTTCCGTTACGGAGCCAGGAGACATATAGGCTTCGAACACTTTTTCCACCTTAGAAATTTTATAACCGGTTTCCTCTTCCGTTTCTCTTTTTATACAGTCTTCGGGGTTATCATTGTCCAAAAGGCCGGCGCAGGCTTCAATAAGCATTCCTGTGGCATTCCCATTGATGAAAGTAGGAAGCCTGAACTGTCTGGTTAAGATCACAGTACCTGAAATCTTATTATAAAGGAGGATAACCGCTCCGTTTCCTCTGTCGTAAGCTTCTCTGCTATGGGTTTCTGTGGTTCCGTCCTTTTTTGTAATGTTGTAAGTGACTTTATTAAGTGTATACCAGTTGTCTGATAAAATTTCTGTTTTAAGAATAGTAATGTTAGGATTCTGCATGGGAATATCTTCTCTTTTATATTTAATGATGTGGGTCTGATAGGCCTTATATATAAATGCTAAATTAATATTTCTTTTTCAACAAGCCCCTAAATTTCCCTTAAAATCAGAGAATCTTTATCACAAAATAAACAGTAAGCAGCCATTTCAGCTTCTATTGACCTCGAAGGTGCTTCTTTAAATATACGGAAGTTGCAGAATGCTGTGCTGATAAGAGGTCTTTCACGGTTCCTTCAAATACAATACTGCCGCCCAGTTTTCCGGCTCCAGGACCGATATCAATAATCCAGTCTGCCTGAGCGATGATGTCCAGGTTATGTTCAATAACGATTAAGGTATTCCCATTATGTATCAGTTCATCAAAGAAAGAAAGCAGCTTTTCATTATCAATAGGATGAAGGCCTGTGCTGGGCTCATCCAAAACAATAATCTTATCTGTACGGTTCAGCTCTTTGGTCAGTTTTAAACGTTGTCTTTCACCTCCGGAGAAGCTGTCCAGCCGCTGCCCCAGAGTCAGATAATCCAGTCCTAATTTAATCATTAGACTGAGTTCATGCTCAAATCCGGGTCCGGGAAAAAACTGCAGGGCTTCCAGAACGGTCATATTCATGATATCAGCGATATTTTTACCCTTGTATAGATATTGTAAAACTTCAGGTTTATATCCTGATCCGTGACAGACTTCACAGGGCTGTTCAATATCATCCATAAAAGCAAGGTCTATTTTTTCCACGCCCAATCCCCTGCAATTGGAACAGGCGCCTTCACCGTTGCGGCTGAAAAGCTTTTCAGAAACATTATTGGCATTGGAGAAAAGTTTTCTGACAGTATTTGACAGATTGAGATACGTTAACAGATTTGAACGGATACTGGCTGTAAAAACAGATTGATCTACTACGGTTACCGGATAGGATAAGGGTAAAACTTTATTGATCAAAGTGCTTTTCCCTGATCCTGCCACACCGGTTACAACATTCATTATGCCTGTAGGTATTTTTACACTCACATTTTTTAAGTTATGAAGATGAGCATTTTTAATTTCAAGATAGCCTTTTGCTGATCTAGGGACGTTATTATAAGTACGGGCTTTGTTAAAATAATCGGCTGTTTTACCTTTTGCATTTTTTAAATGATTAAAAGTTCCCTGATACATAATTTCACCGCCGTTTTTCCCCGAATCAGGTCCCATATCCACAATAAGATCGGCTATTTTGATGAGATCCGGGTCATGTTCAACAATTAAGACGGTATTGCCTTTATCCCTTATTTTTTTGATGATGTCTACAATATGGTCAATATCTTTAGGGTGGAGGCCGATACTGGGTTCATCAAAAATATACAGCAGATCCACAAGGCTGTTTCCCAGCTGCTTTACCATTTTTATCCGTTGGGATTCCCCTCCTGATAGCGTGTCAGTTTGTCTGTCCAGGGTCAGATACTGCAAACCTATATCAATTAGGTTCTGAAGCTTTTTTATCAACTCATTAATTATAGAAGAATATATTTCCGATGACAAGCTCTGAATAAAAACGAGAAGTTCATCAATGGAGAGTGAGGTACAGTCTGCAATGCTTTTACCTTCAATCTTACAGGACAGAACTTTTGAATTGAGCCTTTTCCCCTCGCAAAGCGGACATGGTTTAGTAATTATGATTTTTTTTAAAGTATCTTTTCGCGTAATATTCTCTTTAGAATCCTTTTTCAGAAATGAACTTTCAATTCTGGGAATTACGCCTTTATACCGGACTGTTTTTCCCCATTCTTTGGTCGGATTTTTGGGAAGATGTTCTTTGGCATTCAACAACATTTCCCATTCTTTTTCTGTAAAGTCTTTAAGCTTTTTGTCATTGTCAAAATACCCGGAATAAATATAGCGTGTCAGCCTCCATCCTCCAGGCTGAAATGTGGGAAACCGTATCGCGCCTTCATTCAGTGATTTGTTTTTGTCAAAAAGAGTTTCCGTATTCACGGTCTGTACATAGCCCAAACCTTCACACTCGGGACACATCCCCTGAGGATTGTTGAAAGAAAATACATTGGAATATCCCACAAATGGTTTTCCTATTCTGGAAAAAAGTAGCCGGAGGGAAGCATAAATATCTGTTGCTGTTCCCACTGTTGAGCGTGCATTTCCTCCCAGCCTCTTTTGATTGATGATAAAAGGGACATTAAGGTTTTCTATTTTTTCTACATTCGGAACTCCAAAATGCTGTAAACGGTTCCTTATGAAACTGTTTTGTGTCTCATTAATCTGGCGTTGGGCTTCGGCACCTATCGTTTCAAATACCAATGATGATTTTCCAGATCCTGAAACTCCTGTGAAGACCGTTATTTTATTTTTTGGAATGCGTAATGAAATATTTTTCAGATTATTCTGTCTTGCGTGAGTGATGATGATTTCTTTCATAATAATTCATTAACTTTGTTAATAGTTAACTAAGTTAAGTATTTTTATGGAAATAGAAAAGAATCAATTTTTTAATACGTTTACTGATCTTCAGTGTTTTATATTGGCTAATATGAACAAGGGGAACATCAGCGGTGTTACAGCAACGCATTACAATATTATAGAATATATATACCGGAAGGATCAGGTTACCGGAAAACAAATTGCTGCGGCATTTAAGGTCAGCCAGGCAGCCGTATCAAAACAGATCAAATTCCTGATCAGTAATGAGCTGGTCGAACAGAAACAAAGTATTTCCGACAGAAGAATATTTAATCTTTCAGCGACAGAAAAAGGTAAGTTTCTGATCAATAATTCTGAAGATTTCCGAAAAACAGTAGCCGATCAGGCTTCTGCTATCTTAGATAAAACAGAATTAGAAACATTAACAGCTTTGCTTAATAAGGTTCTGGAAAATTTGAAAGTCTGAGTGTGGCTTCACTAGGATATGTATATAATACTTTTTTTGTTTCTAAATTACTTCTCTTTCAGAAGATTTTCCAGAGATCCCCTCAGATCAGGGAATTTAAATTGGAATCCTGTATCCTGTATTTTTTGTGAAGAAGCCCGTGAGCCTTCCAGTAAAGCATCTGCCAGCTCTCCAAACATCAGTTTTAAAACAAATGCAGGTACATTAGGCATAAATAAAGGTTTTTTCAGGACTTCAGCTATTTTTTCCGTTAAATTCTCATTGGTAGTATGCTGAGGAGAAACTGCGTTGTAAGCCCCATCCATATCAGAGTTTTTCAGGGCTGTCAGATAAATAGAGCAAATATCGTCAATATGAATCCACGGCATGTATTGTTTTCCATTCCCTAAAGCAGACCCAATGCCGTATTTTATAGTGGGAACCATTTTCTTCAGTGCCCCGTCTTCTTCAGAAAGAACAACGGCTGTCCGTATTTTCACAACCCTTTCTGCCAGGTTTTGTTCTTTGAAATCATCTGCCGATCTTTCCCACAAAACCACAACCTCACTCAGAAAGTCATTTCCGGGAGGATCTTTTTCAGTATAAAATTTTTCTGTTGTTACCGTTCCGTAATAATTGATTCCAGAAGCGGAAATAAAAGATTTAAGCTGTATTTTTTTCTTTTTTACTGTTTTTAAAAGAAGTCCTGCAGAATCTACACGACTGGATATCAGTTCACGCTTTCTTTCCTTGGTCCATCGTTTTTCTGAAATATTGGCGCCAGCCAGATGAATAATGTGGGAAACATTTTCAAGAGCAGATTCATCGATTGTTCCGTTTTTAATATCCCATTCAAATTCATTCTCATGCCTTTTCTTTCGCGTCAGAAATCGTACGGAGTATTCGTTTTCTATTTTTTTTGAGAGTTTCTGTGCGATCATTCCGCCGGCACCGGTGATAAGAACAATTTCTTTCATAATTGAATATTTAGGGTAAGTAGGGAATTATGTCTGATTCTTTACAATGAGTACAAAATCATCTTCCAGAAGCTTATAGCCGTAGTCATAAATAAACCTGTATTCAGAGCCATTTTTATAAACTTTCAGATTGGTGAAATAATCGAAATCAAAACCTAAGCCATCCATCCTTGATTTTGCAATTTTCGCTTTGCCATCTGTATTCAGTTCCATAAGGATACGGTAATTTCTGCGGAGTTTGTTGTTCACATTCCGCATCAGATTAGTAGAATCTTTGTTCTGCTTATTATTGTAGGCATTCCGGCAGGCATCATTACAGAATTTCTTATCAGACCTCCCGATAATTTTTTCGCCACATTCGAGACAGTTCATGCTTTTATTTTTTCATTTTGTGTGAATGTTCATGTTTTTTTCTTAATAACCGTTTAAAACTTGTATGAGAAGGATAGCTTCTATTCGGAGTTATATTGTTGAATAAAAGAGCTGCGAGTAAAAGAATGATGCAGCCTGATAAAACCGGAGAAAGTACATACCAATATCCAAGGTCCGGAATTTTTCCTGTAGAGCTTACTGCAATCAGAGCGGTTGCTCCTCCGGGCGGATGAAGGGTTTTTGTATACTGCATCAAGACAATAGAAAAAGCTACAGCCAGAGGCGCAGCAAGCCATATGATATCAGGAACGATTTTATAAACCGTAACTCCCACAAGCGCTGAAATAACATGTCCACCCACTAAATTTCTGGGCTGGGCAAGAGGACTCTGAATGGCCCCATAGATCAGAACACTTGATGCACCAAAGGAACCGATGAGGAAGATGTTCTCAGTGGCAGCCAAAGTATGGGACTGAATAAATGCAATAATTCCGATCCCGACAAATGCTCCTAAAAAAGACCAGAAATGCTCTTTATAATCAACCAGTGTTTCTCGGTAAATCACATATTTCGAAACCCTGAACGTTCTTTTTATTGTTTTCTTCACAATTTCTTTCTATTAATTAGTATTCAAAAGTTTCATAATGATTGACATTTTACTCAAATTCCAGTAAAAATCTTTTGTCTTCAGGATAATATTTTGCCTTTTCATAATCATCTCCTGCAAATTTCCTGATACTTTCATAAGAGTCCCATTCGGTAACAGTAAAAAAATGACAAATTTCCTGATCTTTTTTTCTCAGTATTTTTGTAGATAGATTTCCTGGGGTATTTTTATAGTGTAAAATACCTGTTTCTTCAACGTATTTAAGGTATTCATCTGCCTTCTCAGCATTGACAACTCCATGCCATATTCTGGTAATCTTTTTCATATTTAATTTTTTTCAGTCGGTTTATTTATAATTTGAATTAAATTTTCAATGAAAGGTTGGGTATAAAGCCCTTCTGTATCATAATCAGGATCCAGTATATGGGATTTATTCCTTTATGAAAACCAAATTTCCTGAGCCATTCAGGAAGTTTTCTTACTCCCGGTTCTATCTCATGCTTCTTTTTAGTGAGCCCAAGATTTAAAGGAAACTCAAAAATAGTGATGTCCTTTTTCATAGCTTGATTTGATCAAAGATACGGAAATACTCGACAACAAACGAATACAAATGAATTTAAATAGTTTATAACCGACTAAGATGCTTTGGTGTAACAATCTTTGCAACAGAGATTTGAGAAAGACAGTGAACGTCTCTTATCTGAATTATTAATCTTAAAAATTTTAAAGTTATGTCACTAAGAAACAAAGTAACATTAATTGGTTACACAGGTAAAGAAGTTGAAACAGTAAACTTCGAAAGCGGAAATGTAAAAGCAAGCGTGTCGCTAGCCACCAGCGATCATTACACGAATGCAAAAGGCGAAAAAGTGGAAGAAACACAATGGCATAATCTGATTGCTTTTGGAAAGACAGCTGAAATCCTTCAGAAGTATGTACCCAAAGGAAAAGAAATTGCAATTGAAGGAAAACTTACCTACAGATCGTATGATGACAAAGACGGCGTTAAGCGTTATATAACCGAGATCAGAATCGATGAGATCCTGCTTTTAGGAGGTAAATAATTTTAAAAACACAAATGATGAATGTAAAAGTTTTTAAAATCAGACTTTCCAAGGAATTTCTTCATAGAGATCAAAAAATGCTTGATGATTTTCTTGACGTGAACGAAATTATAAAAGTGGAAACCGCTTTTGTAAACGATGAATGTTATTGGTCCGTAATCCTGTATTTTGAAGAGCTGAAAACAGCTAAAAATACAGTGAAGGAACCAAAGGCAGTAAAGTACTCTGCAGATAATGATACTTTAAACTCCGATGAAGAGAAAATTTTAGATGCCCTGAAATACTGGAGATCTGAGAAGGCGAAAGAACAGAATCTCCCCACTTATTTTATCGCGAGCAATAAAGAACTGATGTCTGTGGCTAAGTATAAACCTGCTAAAAAAGAAGAGCTGCTTGAGATCAAAGGTTTCGGAAAACATAAGATTGAAAACTATGGTGAAGAGATCCTGGAGATTCTTGAAAGCGTCTGATTTTTGAACTTCTTAATGATGATGTATCAGGAGCTGAGGGAGAAATCTCCCTCAGCTTTTTTATCTTTCGGAAAAGTCCTTTCAATTCCTTATTTTTGCATCTATCAAAATGACATACAGCAAATGAAGCCAAGTTTAGCAAAAGGAACGAGAGATTTTACAGCACAGGAAGTTTCAAGAAGAAAATATATTATTAATATTTTACAGAATAATTTTGAATTGTTCGGTTTTCAGCCACTAGAAACCCCAAGCTTTGAAAATCTTTCTACTTTGACAGGAAAGTACGGAGAAGAAGGTGACCGATTGATCTTTAAAATTTTGAACTCAGGGGAATACGCTTCAAAAGTGAATCAGGAAGACTGGGATAATAAAAATCATCAGAAACTTATTTCTCAAATTTCAGATAAAGCGCTCCGTTATGACCTTACCGTACCTTTTGCAAGATTCGTGGCGATGAATCATGGTAAGCTGACATTTCCTTACAAACGTTACCAAATTCAGCCGGTATGGAGAGCAGACCGTCCACAGAAGGGTAGATTCAGAGAATTTTACCAATGTGATGCAGATGTGGTAGGAAGCGAAAGCTTATTACAGGAAGTGGATTTGGTTCAGCTATATCTGAAATCATTCTCCGATCTGAAAATTCCTGTTACCATCCATATGAACAACAGAAAGATCCTTTCCGGTCTGGCAGAATATGCAGGTATTACTGATAAACTGATTGAATTTACTGTAGCTCTCGATAAACTGGACAAAATAGGAAAAGAAGGAGTTGTTAAAGAATTACTGGAAAGAGAAATTTCTCAGGAATCTATTGATAAATTGGAGTTCTTATTTAATCAGTCCGATGATGCGCTGGAAAATCTTCTGCAGTTAAAAGAAAAATTTGCTGACAGTGAAATTGGACTGAAAGGAGTGGAAGAACTTGAATTTGTCCTTACTCAATCTCTGAACCTTGGTGTAGATATGCAGAATCTGGTATTCAATATTACGCTGGCCAGAGGTTTAGATTATTATACCGGGGCTATTTTTGAAGTGAAAGCGGATGAGGTGGCAATGGGTTCCATTGGAGGTGGTGGTAGATATGACAACCTTACAGAGGTTTTCGGAGTTAAAAATATTCCGGGAATCGGGATCTCGTTTGGTTTGGACAGGGTTTATCTGGTGATGGAAGAGCTTAATCTTTTCCCTGAAGAAGCTTCAATGAAAGTAGAATACCTTTTTGCTAACTTCGGAGGAGAAGAAACGGTAGAAGCTTTAAAACTGATCATGCAACTAAGGGAAAAAGGAATTTCCGCTGAACTGTATCCTGAAAATGCAAAACTGAACAAACAGTTTACCTACGCTGAAAAGAAAGGAATTAAAAACCTTGTTTTTTTAGGAGAAGAAGAAATTAAAAACGGAACAGTTACTTTTAAGGATCTGGGAGCTGGAGAACAGAAAACAGTTTCTTTGGAAGAGTTTTTAGGGTAATATTCTGGAAAATATAAAATTAAAAAGCATTATCGATTGATAATGCTTTTTGCATTTACTGGTATTAATACTTGTGCGAGTTATGTTTTTGTAAGAATGACTGTTAAATTTATTTTTAAAATAATAGACTTATGTCTTTCCCTATTTTAGAAAAAAATTAAATTTGTAATATCTACCATTTATAAAAGCTAATAATGAGTGAAAAATCAAGACTTGACGAAATAAAAGATGAACTGGAAATATTAGATATCAATCCCACCATTTTTGCCAGAAAAGAAATTCATGCGTTACCGGATGTCCTTTCGGAGAATGAAAGAATTGTGTATTTAATTGAAGGAAGAAATAAACTGACTAATCATCATATCATCTTAGTAGCAACGGAAAGAAGACTTATTTTTGTGGATAAAGAATTCATGTATGGGCTGAAGGTAGAAGATTTTTCTTACGATAAAGTAAGTTCTATACAATACGAGAAATCCTTAATGCTGGCTTCCATAGATATTCATATTTCGGATAATGTTCTTGAAATTGATAATGTTGGAAAATATTATGCAGAATTATTTTGTGAAAAAGTAAGGGACTTTATGGCCCGTCCTAAAGAATATTTTCAAAGTAAATCAGAACCTTCAGTTTTAGATCAATTGGAACAGTTGGGGAGACTCAGAGAAAGTGGAGTGTTAAGTGAAGAAGAATTTGCAGAACAGAAAAAGAAACTGCTGAACCAGCCTTTGTAAATATAACGAGCAAACCATGATGGACATCGTGCCTTATAATATTATAGAGAAATGGTTGAGGGCATGGTCATTGTCCAGAAAACTTCCTCTTCCGGTAAGATACAAATCCGGTTTTAAAGTAGAAGTAGGAGAAGAAAGGCAGAAAATAAGATATGTTTTTCCTGAGATCAATGATGATTTCATTGAACTCTCAAAACAGATTGATGAACCCTGGATTTACCTCAAGGTTTGCGCCTCTCCGGATGAGGTAAAAAATAGGGTATCAGAAAAATGGATAATTCAGCCTCCCGGATACATGATGTTCTGTTCCAGTCCGATGAATATTTCACGGAAAAGCCTGGGCGAAAGCTATCGGCTTGAATATGAAAACTACAATTCCACAACAGCGGTTAAGATTATTGATGAAAATGGAGAGTTGGCTTGCATAGGCAGAATTGTGCTTGCAGATGATCTGGCAGTTTATGACAGAATTGTAACAGCAGAAAACCATCAAAGAAAGGGACTCGCTACTTTTCTGATGCATGAACTCAAGAAAATTGCAGTATCAAATGGTATTTACAACAATTTTTTAGTGGCAACAGAGCAGGGAAAATCACTTTATGAAACAATGGGGTGGGAGCTTTACAGTTCTTATACATCCATTGTTATTCCCGGAATTTGATTGTTTGTACATAAGTATTAAGTAAAATAATCTCAAAACATTTTCTAAATTAGCATTAAACAAACACCATGGAAAATTACCTGGAAATCAATAAAAACTCATGGAATGCCAAAGTAGACCCTCACCTGAAATCAGATTTTTATTTTGTGGATGAATTCTTAAAAGGAAGAAACTCACTCAATCCGATAGAGCTGGAGCTTCTAGGAGATATAAAAGGTAAAAATATTCTGCATCTTCAATGTCATTTCGGACAGGATTCTATTTCCTTGTCAAGAATGGGAGCTCAGGTTATTGGTATAGACCTGTCTGATAAAGCTATTGAAGCAGGAAAAGAGCTTGCACAGCAATGTGGTACCGATACCAAATTTATCTGTTCGGATGTATATAACCTTCCGGGTATTCTTGATCAGAAATTTGATATCGTCTATACAAGTTACGGAGCAATAGGCTGGCTTCCTGACCTCGATAAATGGGCAGAGGTCATCAGCCATTATTTAAAACCATGTGGAAAATTTATAATGGCGGAATTTCATCCTGCCGTCTGGATGTTTGATGATGATTTTACGAAAGTTGCCTACAATTATTTTAATGAAAAACCTATTGTAGAAACCTACGAAGGAACCTATGCTGATCAATCTGCAGATATTGTTCAGCAGTATGTGATGTGGAACCATTCTTTAGCTGAAGTGCTGCAGAATCTGATAAATCATGATATACAACTGGAAAAATTCCAGGAATTTGACTGGTCACCTTATCCGTGTTTCAACCATGTGGAAGAATTTGAAAAAGGGAAATGGCGGATTTCAAAGTTTGATAATAAATTGCCGTTGGTTTATGCTTTGAAAGGATATAAAAATTAATTTTACAGTATCATTTAAAATAAAAAGTCATCATAATCCTGAGATTACGATGACTTTTTATATATGAATGTTAAAAAAACTAATCTGTTTTTAGCTTAAAGAATCTTCAGCTTTTGTTTTAGCTTCGTCTACTTTATTCTGAACTTGGGATGCAACATCATTGGCTTTGTTCTTCACGTCATTTCCCCATTTGTTCAGGTTGTCTTTTGCAGTATTGATTTTATCTTTTACAGCCTGCTTTTCTTCAGGTGTAGAGTTCTTGTATTTCCAATATGCTAAAGCACCTACCCCTAGTAAGGCCAATAGCCCTTTTGTTTTATTTCCCATGATTTTTATTTTTAATGATTTATATTAAAACTTGTTACTAGTAAACATGTAAAATACGTGCCAAAAAATTAAATAGGATAATAAAAAAATGTTAAAATTATTGAAAGACCTGAAAGTCTTCTCCGTCAAAACTTGCAAAGACCATCGTAGGATAAGAATCCTGATGGTAGATATTTCCGTCTTTATCAATAGCGATAGCCCCTGCAAAGCCATCTATGGTTTTAAGCTCCTCAAATGTCTTATTAAAAGCCTGTTCCAGACTCATTCCGTCAGTAGTTCTCGTTACAATCTTTGCAGCAGTGGCATTGCTTACAATATCTTCTCCTACGCCCGTGCAGCTCACTGCACAAACTGAATTGGCATAATTTCCTGCTACCGTCGCCGAATCTGAAATCCTTCCAGGAATCTCAAAGCCTTTCCCGCCTGTAGAGGTTGCTACTGCCAGCTTTCCATCTTTATCAAGAACCACGCAGCCTACTGTTCCTTTACCGCCATTATTAAGTTTAGCTTCATATTCACTTCTTCTTTGGGGAATCTCCGTTGAGAAATTCTCGAAACCATGTTCAGAGGCATAAATCTTAGCACCATTACCACCCAGAACCCTGTCATCCTCTTTGATTAGCTCTTTTGCGACAAAAATCGGATTCTTTACATCCTGAAGATTGATTACACCGCTTAACTTCTGCGTTTCTCCATCCATAATTGCTGCGCTCATACGGATCACACCGTCACTTTGTATCTGAGAGCCGATGCCTGCATTGTACAACGGATCATCTTCCAGAAGAGAAACAGCATAAGCTGCCGTATCAAAAGCAGAATGCGTCTGAAGATATTCAAAAGCCTTTTGGACAATCTGTTTTAAAGAATTTTGTTTTGCCGTCTTTACTTCATGACTTTGATCGCTTTCAGAGAAAAAACCGCCGTGGATAATGATTTTCATAAGATTGTATTTGCCAATTGTGAAAAGTCAATGGTCAATTTTAAAGATAATGATAAAATTTTAACCGGTGAAATTCACTATTCACCATTGACCGTTAACTTTTATTTATCCTGTGGGATAGGGTTGAACTGTGAATTTTCGATCGTAAGTTTCTTTGTGGTAAGGTCGTAATGATCATTCATAGACATAACATGTACCGTAAGATTATCGATTGAAATAGGTTCACCCAGGTTGATATTCGTAAGGTTGGTATCCTTAATAAATCTTCCATCTACCAGGATCACCAGCCCTGAACCTACAGCTGTCATAATATCATTATGGATAAAAAGTCCGGTGTCTTCACCCAGTCCTATTCCCAATGTTCTCGGATTGTTGACTACAGCCTGAAAAAGACGCCCGATTCTGCCACGCTGTACGAAGTGTGTATCAATAATTACATTATCTATAAGACCCAGCCCCTGCGTTGTTTTAATTTCTCCCTTTAAAAGAGATTCAGAGCTGCTTCCCTGGTAGATCATATTTTCAGAAGCCGCCGCCGCACCGGCAGAAGTCCCTGAATAGATAAAATCCTGCTCCTGGTATTTCAGTAAGATAGTATCGTGAAATCTTGTTCCACCAAGAATAGAAGTCAGCCTGAGCTGATCTCCCCCGGTGAACATCACAACATCTGCTGCATTAGCTCTGGCTGCCATAGCATCAGAATTGGCCTCTTCACGGTTGTGGATATCGAGAATATTTACATTTTTGGCGCCAAGAAATTCAAAAGCTTTTTTGTATTCTGTGCCTACAATTTGAGGGATCTGGGAGGCTGTGGTTACAATTTCGATGACAGAATTTTCCTTAAGCTTAGATTCGTTAATGATCTTTCTTAAGATTCCTCTTTCAAAAAAGTTAAGGTTTTTTTCAATGTTCTGGTCGAAATCGGTTTCTGCAAAGCTTCCTTTGTTTACAGCTCCTCCGATAATAATTAATTTTCCAACGGGTCTCATCATAGTGTGCAAATTTAAAAAATAATTAACATTTGGCGAAATTCATGCCACATTTTAATGATTTTTAATGTTTTAGAATTGTTAATTTTTTTTAATTTTTTTTTGGGAATCTTTAAATGTGGTATAGTTTGGTTTAGGGTTTTACATTATCTTTGATTTTTGAAGGAGTTATTGTTAACTGATAAAATGCAAATAGATTATGAAAATTGAGAAGATACAGGCACTGCGAGGCCCAAACATCTGGAGTATCAGAAGAAAGAAGCTGATACAGATGAGGTTGGATCTTGAAGAAATGGAGAATTATCCTACCAATAAAATCGACGGTTTCAGAGAAAGAATTGAAAAGCTGATCCCTTCTCTGTTTACCCACAGGTGTTCAGAAGGAGTGGAAGGTGGATTCTTTCACAGAATAGAAACGGGAACCTGGATGGGGCATGTCATAGAACACATAGCGTTGGAAATACAGACGCTGGCAGGTATGGATGTAGGCTTCGGAAGAACCCGCGAAACAAAATCACCGGGAATATACAATGTTGTTTTTAATTATATTGAAGAAAATGCAGGCATTTATGCTGCTGAAGAAGCTGTAAATATAGCCCAGGCTTTAATAAATAATAAAGAATACGATATTAATGCCTGTATACAGAAATTGAAGGAGATCAGAGAACGTGTCCGCCTGGGGCCTTCTACAGGAAGTATCGTGGAAGAGGCTGTTTCCAGAAAAATTCCATGGATAAGATTGGGAACAAATTCTTTGGTGCAGCTTGGATATGGGGTAAACCAACAGCGTTTCCAGGCTACCATTACAGGAAAAACAAGCTCAATTGCGGTAGATATTGCATGTAATAAAGAACTGACGAAAAAAATGCTCCATGATGCTGCTATACCTGTTCCTATCGGAGATCTGGTGATGGATGAAGAAGGTCTGGACAGCGTTATAAAAAGAATAGGCTATCCCATTGTACTAAAACCATTGGACGGAAATCACGGAAAGGGTTCTTCTATTAATGTAAACGATTGGGAAGCTGCAAAAATAGGATTGGAACATGCCCAGAAATATTCCAGAAAAGTCATTGTAGAAAAATATATTACAGGATATGATTTCAGGGTTCTGGTGATTAACAATAAAATGGTTGCGGCAGCAAGGAGAGTTCCCGCCCATGTAGTAGGTGATGGGGAACTGAATCTTCAGGAACTGATCGATAAAGAGAACAGAGATCCGAGAAGAGGTTATGGCCATGAAAATGTGCTTACCGAAATAGAAGTAGACAAAGATACATTGGAACTTCTTGAAAAGCTTCAGTACACCCTTGAAACCGTCCCTCAGAAGGGAGAAGTGGTTTATTTGAAATCAACGGCTAATCTTTCTACAGGGGGCACTTCCATAGATGTTACTGATATGGTGCATCCGGAGAATATCACCATGGCTGAAAGAGTTTCCAAAATTATAGGTCTGGACGTCTGCGGCATCGATATTATGGCAGAAAACCTGACTCAGCCTCTTAAAGAAAGCGGCGCAGCCATTATTGAAGTAAATGCTGCTCCCGGATTCAGAATGCACCTGGCGCCAAGCGAAGGTTTACCGAGAAATGTAGCTGCTCCGGTAGTTGATATGCTGTATCCTCCGGGGAAGCCGTTCACCATTCCCATTATCGCCGTGACAGGAACCAATGGAAAAACAACAACAACAAGACTGATTTCCCATATTGTAAAAAGCAATGGTTACAGAGTAGGCTTTACTACTTCTGACGGGATTTACATACAAAATACAATGCTTTCCAAAGGAGATACTACAGGACCGCTTTCTGCTGAGTTTGTTCTGAAAGATCCTACGGTAGAATTTGCTGTTCTGGAAACAGCAAGAGGCGGAATCCTGCGTTCAGGCTTAGGATTTTCACAATGTGATATCGGGGTTTTGACGAATATCGAAGAGGATCATTTAGGAATGAATGATATTCATAATCTAAAAGACCTGACAAAAGTAAAAAGAGTTGTTCTGGACAGTGTAAAGAAAAATGGCTGGAGCGTCCTGAATGCTGATAATGAATATTCCATGAAGATCATTAATGATCTGGACAGCAATGTCGCGATATTCAGTATGGATGAAAGTAATCCCCATATCGTAAAATTTGCCAAAGAAGGGAAAATTACCTGCATTTATGAAGAAGGTTTCGTGACGATTAAAAAAGGCGACTGGAAGATCAGAATAGGAAAGGCTAAAGATTTCCCGATCACCATGGAAGGAAAGGCCAGATTTATGATCGAAAATGTTTTAGCTGCTAGTTTGGCAAGTTATCTCTACGGTTTCGGAATCGAAGACATTTCCAATTCCTTAAGAACTTTTATTCCGAGTGCGCAGCTTACACCGGGAAGACTGAATATTTTTAAATTTAAGAATTTTAAGGTTCTTATTGATTTTGCACATAATCCTTCAGGCTACCAGGCAATAGAAGATTACCTTAAAAATGTAGAATCTACCAAGAAGATAGGCATTATTTCAGGAGTAGGAGACAGACGGGATGGTGATATCAGAGAATGCGGAAAAATTGCCGGAAGGATGTTTGATTATATCATCATCAGAAACGAAAAACACCTGAGAGGAAGAACGGAAGAAGAAATCAACGGATTGATCATCGATGGTATTAATGAAGCCGGAAGAGATGTGAGCTATGAGATTATACCTAAAGAAATTGAAGCTTTAAAACATGCCATGGGAATGGCTGAAGAAGGAACCTTTATCACTGCTTTAAGTGACGTTATTTCCAATGCAATCGATCTGGTACAGGATTACCAGGCACGCGAGCTTATGGAAGACGATAAAAATTCATAAAATAAAAGATTTATACAAAAACGGCTGAATTTTCAGCCGTTTTTTATTTTAAACAAATTTTCATTCACTTTTTTCATCTATTAGATCTGCAAAATCTGTTTAATCTGCAAAAGGTTTCTTTAACACAAAGCTTTATGAAAAGCAGGTTGTACTTTAAGGAATGTAAACGAGGCGGCGAACCCGCTGATAAAGCTTTTTTGCAACTCTAAAATTTCAAATCAAATAGTAGTTTCGCTTTTTTAAGATACGATTCCGTATCCTGTGAAAGATCAAGAAAATATTCTACCTGCCATTTTTGAGTCGCTTTTGCCTGCTTATTTTCCGTGGGATCCCAGTTTGGATATACTCTGATTCCTCTTTTA
Source organism: Chryseobacterium lathyri (assembly GCF_019970085.1). NCBI lineage: Bacteria > Pseudomonadati > Bacteroidota > Flavobacteriia > Flavobacteriales > Weeksellaceae > Chryseobacterium > Chryseobacterium lathyri. Next base: position 627,473 of record NZ_JAHXYG010000003.1, read on the forward strand.
CCAATCTTTTGATCATGGGACAAAATTCCTTTTTCTATCAGAACTTCTTTAGGAAATATGAAAATTCCTTTATCATTGTCCGTGGAAGCTGAAATTAAATAAAAATCAAACAGATCATTAGAATCAAACGGAGCTGTTTCTCCCTTTTCATTACGTTTCCAGATAGTCACAAACTGGCCTGTTTTAGTTGGTGTTATCTTTGCTGTTCGGAATTTAATATTCAGTTGGTTTAGACCTAAACTGCAACCTGAATACTCTTGGGCTTCTATATCTTCTTCTACATTTAAAAGTTTCAGTCCAAGCGGCTGAAAAATCAGTTCATCGACATTTTTAAGATTCATGAATATCATTTTTTATTGCTCCATAAGCCTTTCTGTAAGCTAACATAGAGACTAATCATTGCAAAAATAGCAAATCCTCCTGAAGGCAGAAGGATTTGTTGTATTAATTGGGTTTTGTTTACTATCCTGTTTTTTGATTTGTCAAATTACTCCTCTCCAAAAAACGTATTAGAACTCCCGATCCATATGGCATCCTTCTTGTTAAAATCCACATTTACCATCGCAGCTTTAGTCATTCTTCCCAAGTTTTCCAGTAGAATAGGACGTTCGTCATTTTCGTGCCAGATGTAAAGCAATCTGATTTCAGCTTTTGAAAACTCTCCGTTGATATCTTCAAAAATTGGTTCATAAGTTACTTTTCTTTGTAAGATATAATTTTCTTTATCCTCAATAGCCTCAGTAATTTCTTTCGTAGGATTTAAATTCACTCCGCTTCCTGCAAATGAAAATAAAGGTTTCAATACAAAATTATCCAGACTTTCGGATTCGGGGAATTCGTGAAGAAAATAGCTCTTCGGAACGAATTGATGCTTTAGAATCGGAAGAAGAAACTTTGAAATCTTAAAGAACCAGTTAGGGTGTGTGATCCATTTAACATCAATATCATCACGGAAATCGAACCCGGTTTTCAGATCCGGAATTCTATCCAGTTCATCAAAAATGACACGGTTATAGATCCTTTTAATCTCAACAGTTTTTCCGTTGTTTTCATAAAACAGCTTTCTGCCTTCTTTTTTTACTTTAGTCAGGCAAACTGTTTTTATTCCCAGTAATTGTTCTGTTAGAGCAAAATCAATGGCTGTTTTTTGTTTCTCTGGAAATATTTCAAGGAGAATAACATTTTCAGGGTCCTCATCACCTATAATCAGCTCTTTTAAATGACTTTTGAACTCAGAATGCGGCATTGTATTTCTGATCTCAGAAAGAAAAGGGTAAACCTCACAAAATGTGTCCTCAAATACTTTTTGAAAAGCATATAAAGAAGGAAATGCCTGCAGTTCTATGAGTTGCGGTTCAATTTGTCCGTTTTCGCTTCGGCAGATCCCAAAATCAATGGTAAAAAAGTGAGGCTGAAGCGTGTCATTCGGCACTCTGCAGTTATCCGGAACAGCCTTGTAAAGCACTTCGGCAGGAAGTGCTTTTATCTGGTCAATAATACTTTCGCTTGCGTCAAGAAGTTTGTTTTTAAACTCAGTAGTAAGAAAGAGCGGGCTTTCTGAAATTCTGAATGCCGGTGCAATATTTCCTTTCTGGGCAAGGCTTTCTTTAAGCTGATCATATTTTTCCTGCGAAAATTCCTGGTTAAACTGTTTTCTGTATTTTGGGATCATATTTTTTCTTTGTGGTTTTTATTTTAAAAAATCGAACATTTCTGTCCGATTTAATCTGTTATGGTTATTGCCATATCTTATTAATAATGCTTCGACTTCGCTCAGCATAACATCTCTAATACTGACTGTTATTTGTTCAGCATTGCCATGCTGAGCAAAGTCGAAGCATCTATTATATAAGCTTAAGCCAAAGCTTCACTTTCCTTTAAAATGTTTTTTTTTGCAGACTGAAGGAATCTCGGAAGGATTTGGCTTCTGGTAAGGATAATCTTGTCTTCATCATCTATTCTGTCTACAGTTTCAAGGTATTTCTCCATGCCGAAGTTCTCAATCATTGCCGTTTTATTCTTTTCGTCTTTCAGATTTTCTATCATGCCTTTGGGATCAGCTTCCGGATGAAACTGCGTTCCGAATATTTCATCTGAAAAACGTACAGCCATTATAGCTCTTTCCAGGTTAATATGTGGTCTGAATTTCTCGATAGCCGTGATTTTCATTCCCAACTCATCAAAACGGTCCATATCCGGCTCAATAAACTGGTACGCTCTGGAATCTACAGCATAAAAAGGATCCTGAAGATTTTTGAACAAAAACTCCTGCTTGCCTTCGTCTGTTTTATGAACCGGCATTACCCCGAAAGAATAAGATTTTCTTTTGCAGATATTTCCCAGCTTCCAGTGAATACTTGCCAATTGGAATGAATGGCAGATCAGGAACAGATATTTTTTATCTTCATTATGTTTATTATGCTTTAAAATATCATCCAGAAAAGCGGCATACCTGTCTTCCCATTCCAAACCTTCTCTGTGTGGGTTTCCAGGTCCGCCAGAAGAAATAAAGATGTCAAAATCTTCAACGTTAGGCATTTCATTCTTAAACCTTACATCAAATGTTTTGATCGTTACATTTTCTTCAGAACTTTGTTGGAATGCTTCTGAAATCTCTTTAATATTTCTAAAGCCTTGATTGACATGGTTGTTGTTCATATCAACCAGAGCGATTCGAATATCTTTCATACTACTTCATATTTTTTGCAAAGTTACCAAAAATATTACGAAGCCGTTTCGCCATGTGTTATGCCATACTCCGTTTCAGAGATCATATAATCTACCACTTTGGTAAGATCTCCGGTTTCATTAAATACTTTAAGCTGTCTGTCGGCTCCTGTTCCGTTTTCCAGGATGGTCCAGGCATATTCAACCTCTTTTCTGCAGTCCAGGTCATCTACTACATCATCAATGAATTCCAGGAGTTCTTTCAACAGATGTGGATAAGGAACGGATTCTTCTTTTCCGAAATCAATCAGATGGGCTTCAATACCGCTTTTAGATGCTCTCCATTTGTTTTCGTTTAGCAATAATCTTCTGTAGCTTCTGAAACTTAAATTTTGCTGGTGAAGTTTATAGATTTTTGCTACTAAACTTTGCATAATGGCAGCCATACAAACTGTTTCCTCTATCCTTAAAGGCATGTCACAGATTCTGAATTCAATGGTAGGGTAGAATGGGTGGACACGCAGGTCCCACCAGATTTTCTTGGCATTATCTATAGTTCCGGTTTTTACCAGAAGTTCTACATAGCTGTCAAATTCAGCCAGTGAATTGAAGTAGCTGGGAATACCGGTTCTTGGGAATTTTACAAAAATTTCCTGTCTGTAAGACTTGAATCCTGTATTTCTTCCGATCCAGAAAGGTGAGTTGGTAGAAAGTGCATAGACGTGTGGAAGAAAATAACGCATCACATTCTGAATCCTTACCCCTTCTTCACGGTTAGGGATCCCAATATGGACATGGAGCCCGAAAATTAAATTTCCGCGGGCAACATCTCCCATATCATCCACGATCTTGTTATACCGCTCACCGTTGGTGATGGTGTTATGTTCCCAGTTAGAAAAAGGATGGGTTCCACCTCCGGAAACCCGAAGTCCCTGTTCATGAGCTGTATTGATTAAATGTCTTCTCAGGTTAGTCAGCTCCGTTCTGGCTTCCTTGATATTCTGGCAGATTCCGGTTTCCATTTCGATCATTGATTCATGCATTTCATGTTTTAGATTTTCACTTAAAACAGCTTTGCCCCCTTCAATGATCTTTGAAACATGAGATATTAAGTCTCTGCTCTCAACATCAATGATCTGATATTCTTCCTCGATTCCTATAGTAAACTGATGCATTTTTTTTTCGTGTTTTTTTATTTTTTTAATGTTTATTTTACGGAGTCTTTTACAAACGTACCCCAAGAGATGTTAGGTTTTCCAGGAACATATTCTTTTGCTTTTTCAATAGCCAGTTTAGCAGAATGCTCTACAATCCATGCAAAGTTTTCTTCACCTACCGAGTTTTTATCTGCATCAGGAGCCGGATTACAGAAATCTATCGCATATGGAATTCCGTCTCTGATGGCAAACTCTACCGTATTGAAGTCGTAGCCTAGAGCTTCATTCATGGTAATAGTGTAATCATGAATTGTTTTTAATAGTTTTTCAAGTTCCTCTCCTTTGGTCTGATGTGTCGTGGCATATCTTAAGTGATGTGGATTACGTGGTTCGTAAGGCATAATATGAACATATTTTTTGCCCAGACAGTAAACCCTGTAATAATCATCGAAAACAATTTCTTCCTGTACCATCATCACAAGCTGTTCTGTTTCGCTTAATTTTTCCCATAGATCTTCAGGATTTTCTACCCTGTATACACTTTTCCATCCGCCGCCGTCATGAGGTTTCATATAGGCAGGAAACCCTACATAATTGAAAATATATTCCCAGTCGTGAGGAAATTTCAGGTTTCTGAATGATGTTTCCGAAGTATCTGTAGGTCTTTCGTGCGAAGGAAGGAGTACTGTTTTAGGAAGCGGAATTCCAAGTTTTGTCATCAGCGCATTATTGAAGAACTTTTCGTCGGCGCTCCACCAGAATGGATTATTGATTACATAAGTTCCGTTAAGTGCTGCATTTTTCAAATAAGCCCTGTAAAAAGGAACATCCTGCGAAATTCTGTCGATAATGACTGCATAGCCGTAATCAGCTCCCTGCTCAAGTTTATCGATATTTACTGCTTCAGCAATGATTTCTCCGCCGCCCAGCTCATTCACTTTGTCGATAAACGCCCAAGGAAATGTGTCTTCCATACCGAATAGAATTCCCACTTTTTTTGCCATAATTTCTGTTTTTAAATTGGTATATGTTTTATTATTTTATCTTATTAAATGTACGGTTTCATGAGAAAAAAGTTCCTATAAAAGTAGGAAATACCATCCTCCATAACGGCCAGTCGTGATTGATCCATTTTCTCTCATCGTACCAGAAATCGATTCCCTTCGAGCTTAAGATCTCTGTCATTTCAATATTTTTATCCCTGCAGATGTCCTGGTCAGAAGTGCTCAGTACAATGTGCATATGTTTGTATTTCCATGCCTCGTCATTCTTTACAAATTCTCTCGGGCAGTTAAAATATACGAGTTCATCTGAATACCCGTCCATGAAATTCCTGATGCTGAATGCTCCGGAAAGACAGAACAGATGGGAAACCACGTCCGGAAACCTGAAAGCAAAATTAGCGGCATGATAACCTCCGAAACTTGCTCCTGCCACTGCAACACGGTGTGTTTTATGAATTTTCTGGATATAGGGGATAAATTCCTGAATCAGAAACTGTACATACAGCTCATAATTCTTTATCCTTTTCTGAGGCGAAATTTTTTCATCATAAAAGCTCCAGCTGTCAATCGTCTGGATATTATAAAGCTTTACTTTTCCCTGTTCTATAAACCAATTGATACTTCCGTTGAGATGAAAGTCGTGATTTTGGGTGTATTGTCCCTGGGAAGTTGGAAACATAACGATGGGATATCCGTAATGTCCTGTAACCTCCACTTTAAGACTTGTTCCTAATATGTTTGAATAATAATCTGTATGTTCTATATGCGGCATTGATCAGTTTCTTTTATTATATATTGTGTTTAGCTTGTCAGTTTACTTTTGGGCGGCAGAATATTCAGCATTTCCGCCTGGATTTTTTCGGCAGCACTGTCTAGTCTTTGCTGTATAATGTCCGGATCGCTGGATTTGTAAACAATTCCTACATGATGATCGATCGGAAGGAATTTCACAGCTTCCTCGCTGCTGAAAACACTGTAATCAGGCTCTTTATCTTTGATCAGGGCAATAATGAGACCTGAATAGTAACCTGTAGGTTTCGAAGCCTTATAGCTTTTTCCACGCAGAAGGGCATCTTCAATCTTGGCCCATTCCCGCCAGATATTAATATTACTGGAGGCTTCAACAAGATCAGGAATGTGTGCGCCTCCAACTCTGGAGGATGTTTCAAGGAAATACCATTTTCCATCGGCTTTTCCACGGATAAATTCAGTATGGGTAGCTCCGTTCATTAATCCGAAACTGGAAAGAACTTTGGCATTGACTTCTTCAAGGGCTTTAAATTCATCGGAATATCTTCCCAGTGTTTTGGATCTGAATACACCGCCTTCATGAGAAACCTGCATAGGTGGTGCAAGGTATTTGGAAGCAGATGTAAATACAATTTCTTTATTAAAAGTCAGACTGTCCACATGATAGACATCTCCGGGTTTAAAACTTTCCAGCAAAAAAAGATGTCGCTCTTCACCAAGGGCATTCAGTTCGTTCCAGAGCTCATCTTGGGACGAAAATTTTTTAATCCCTGATGCTGATGCTTCTGAGCGGGGTTTTAATACCCAGGGAGCCGGAACTTTCTCTACAAAGCTGTTCACTTCATCATTATTAAAAACTGCTGTAAACTCCGGAACATTGATACCCGAATCTTTCGCTTTCTGGCGCATAGCCAGCTTATCCCTAAAATAGCGGTGTGTAGTCTGTCCCATTCCCGGAATACGGAATGTTTCTCTGATCAATGCAGCCTTCTCCACATCATAATCGTCGAGGGCCACTACAGCATCTACTTTCCTGGTTTTCATGAGATGTGAAAACCCCTGGACCAGATGATCCAGATTCCAGACAGAAGGTTTTAATTCAGACATATAAAATACCTCATCAATAGCATGCCATGGCCAGTTTTTTTCTTTAAGGCCTTCTGATGTTATCAAGATAATTTTATTACCGAGCTTCTTCATTTCGTCCATGAAGTCATAGCCCTTGTAATAGCACGAAATACATACTATTGTTTTCTCCTCCATATAATGTTTTTTAGTTTTTAGTAAATTATCAAAAATAAAAGCAATTTTTTATTGATTAATTAATGTTAAAAATCACAATAAACTGCGTTTTTGAAAATACATACTCAAGTATACAGAGAAATTTTGAAAAAAACTAATTTTTAGTGATAATTTTCAATTAAATCGGCCAGCAGCTGTACTCCAAAGCCGGTTGCTGCTTTTTCTTTTGAATATCCCGTACTTCCGAAAGCAACTCCTGCAATATCCAGATGTGCCCATTTAGGATGGTTTTCAATAAATTGCTCCAGAAATTTAGCGGCTATGATGCAATCACCGATAGGTTTCATAGAGATGTTTTTCAGATCTGCAACGTCAGACTGTATATCATCTTTCCATACATCCCATAAAGGAAGATTCCATACTCTTTGGTTGGTATTGTCTCCGGTTTTTACCAGAAGGCTTTTCAGCTCATCATGATTGGAGAACATGGCTCCGCAGGTATCGCCGAACATTCTTACAGAGCTTCCTGTTAAGGTAGCAAGGTCAATCAGAAAATCCGTTTTATAGTTTCTGGCAAGATAAGAAAGTCCGTCAGCGAGAATCATTCTGCCTTCTGCATCCGTATTGATTACTTCAATGGTTTTTCCGTTGTAGGCCGTAATAACGTCGCTTGGAAGAAAAGCCTTTTCAGAAATGGCATTATCCGTGATAGGAAGTACGGCAACGATATTCACCGGAAGCTTCATTTCTGCTGCATAGATCAGGGTTCCGATAACTGCCGTGGCACCTCCCATATCAGATTTCATGTAATGCATATTGTCCGGGTTCTTCAGAGAAATACCTCCTGTATCAAAAAGGACACATTTCCCGACTAAACCAAATGTTTTGGCATTTTTAACGGTAGTTTTATATTCGATAATGGTGAAAGCGGCATCATAAGCACTTCCCTGGTTAACCGACAGATAAGCGCCCAGGCCTAATTCTTCGCATTTTTTTCTATTGAATACAGTATATTTTAAATCATATTTCTTGGCCATATTTTTCAGAAACAGACTTAATATATCAGGTTTCTTAAGATTAGCCGGCTTATTCAACCATTCCTGACAGGTTGTTTGTCCGTTGGCTAACGCTTCAGCTTTTGAGCTGATTGTATCTAGTTTTTTCTGGCTTAAATTTTCAAAATGGATCTCAAATTTTGGATTCCAGAAAGCATGCTTTTTATCAAAAGGATAGCTGTATGTTCCAAAAAGTAAACCTTTTACGAACTCTTCGAACTGTTTCTCATTCAGAAAATCTGCTAAAACGAGACTAGGAATAGCCTGAAGCTTGTCTTTTTGTGTTTGGGAGAATTTAACGGCTACCTGCTGAACCTCAAAATTCTGCAGCGTGGATTTGCCCAAACCGATTAGATACATGATCCTTTCCTCATCAGTATGAATGAAAACCTCATATTTCTTTCCGGAGAAAAAAGAAGAGATGTTTTTATTGTAATTTTTGCTGGATTTTTTCCATTCTTCTTCTGTGAAAAGGTGAAAAACCTGTGTGTATTTTTTATTTTTTTTGTTGATCAGTTTCATAAGCTTAATTTTTAATGCTCTGTTGTTGTGGTTTTACTTCTACCGGATTTTCCGTGTTGTCATAGAACAGCCACTCAATGGCTCTGGGAAACTCCTGGGACCAGTAAAATTCACTGTGGGTTCCTTCCGGATTGATGCTGGTCCTGAATTCAAAGTCAAAAAGATTCTTCTTTTCCCAACGCTTTAGATATTCTTCAAAAACATGGATTCTTTTTACCATTTTGGAACCTTCCTGACCACCTCCATACAGGTATATTTTGGTTTTAAAAGGAACCCTGAAGCTCATCATCGGAAAATTATTGTTAGGTTCCACCCAAAGTGAAGGGGAGAAGATCAACAGTTTAGAATAAACCTCAGGATAAAGAAATCCGCTGTAAATACTGATCAGCGCGCCCAATGAGCTGCCCCCGATTCCTGTATTGTCACGGTCTTTTTTCGTGCGGTAGTGTTCATCCACAAAAGGCTTTAAAGTATCTGTAATGAAACGGATGTATTTTTTTCCTTCCGAGCCGTTCGCAATATTGTCATTGTCAAAGATATATTCCTTGATACGTTCTTCACTGCCGTGTTCTATCGCAATGATAATAACATCACCACGTCCATATTCCGCTAAAATAGAAAGCTTTTTATCAATTTCCCAGTTTCCGTACCCACTTCCTTCGTTGAAAAGATTTTGGGCATCCTGAAGGTAAAGTACGGGATAGCTTTTTTCAGAAACGTAATAGTCATAGGGAAGTACAGCCCATACTTTCCGGTAACGGTCAAGCTGGGGAATGTAGAATTCATCCGAAATAACTTCTGCAATTGGGAAAAACTCCTTTTTGAAAGGTCCCCAGTTGAGTCTCCATTTCTCTATTATATCAGAAGTTTTTCCTGCAGACTTTTCTGCTTTACGATTTGGAGTGATATTTCCGTATTTATCGAGTTCCACATTTTCCCAGCCTCCTTTTGTAAATTTGTATTCCACAATATCGGGAAGGATCTTGTCATCGATTTCTATAAAATAATTGTTAGGATCCAGCTGTTTAAGCTGATAATTGGAGTCTCTGGGATTCCAGTTATTGAAATTTCCGGTGATGTATACCGGTCTGTCGTCGCTTTCTTCAGTATAAAGTTCAAACCTCATCCTATGTGTTTAATATAATTTTGAAGCTAAATTTATAAAAAAGATTGTTTTAAAATCATAAAAAGATAAATATAAAAAATAATATATTTGATATTTGTGCCCAAAATCGGGAAATTAACATAATAATTATTTGATTAATTATTAATCGTTATTGTGGGGAATTTTCGTAGTTTCAAAGAAAAATAAAGTATAACTATATCTTGATGAATTCTGTTAAAACCTATACGCTGTTCACAGATCATGATATCTACCTTTTCAAAGAAGGCAGGCATTATAAGCTGTATGGGAAATTTGGAGCACATTCTGTTGAAAAAGAGGGTGTAAAAGGTGTCTATTTCTCGGTTTGGGCTCCTAATGCAAAAAAAGTTTCCGTTATAGGGAATTTCAACAACTGGAATCATAAAGATCATATTCTGTTTCCGCGGTGGGACGGATCGGGAATCTGGGAAGGATTTATCTCCGGACTTACCTGGGGGACGTTATATAAATATGCTGTAGAAACTGCCAGAGGTGAAATTCTGGAGAAAAGTGATCCTTTTGCTTTAAGCTGGGAGCAAAATCTGCAGGCAGCCTCGCTGGTTTCCACAACCTGGTACGAATGGAGTGATGAGGAATGGATGGAAAAGCGCTGGAAAAGCAACAGTCTGAATGCCCCGCTATCTGTATATGAGCTGCATTTAGGTTCCTGGGTAAGACAAGGTGATGCGCCGGATAAATATTTGAATTACCGTGATATTGCTGAGAAATTAGTTCCTTATGTAAAGGAGATGGGCTTTACGCATGTAGAATTCATGCCTGTTATGGAGTATCCGTATGATCCAAGCTGGGGGTATCAGATTACCGGCTTTTATGCAGCGACCTCACGTTTCGGTTCGCCGCAGGATCTGATGTTTATGATCAATGAGCTTCACAAAAATGATATTGGGGTTATTTTGGATTGGGTACCGTCTCATTTTCCGGGAGATGCCAACGGGTTGCACCGTTTTGATGGCTCTTACCTTTATGAACATGAAGATCCCAGAAAAGGGTTTCATCCTGACTGGAAGTCTTATATTTTCAATTACGGCAGAAATGAAGTGAAATCTTTCCTGATCTCGAATGCGATGTTCTGGCTGGAACGCTATCATGCAGACGGACTTCGTGTAGATGCAGTCACATCTATGCTTCATCTTGATTATTCAAGGAACGAAGGAGAATGGGAGCCTAATATTGAAGGGGGAAATGTAAATCTTGAAGCCAAAGCTTTTTTGCAGGAATTCAATACGGCTGTTTATAAAGAATTTGGAGACAGTATTGTTACGATAGCTGAGGAAAGTTCGGATTTCCCTATGCTTACAAAACCTGTTCATGATGGCGGGGTAGGCTTCGGAATGAAATGGATGATGGGATGGATGCATGATACGCTGGATTATTTTAAAGAAGCTCCGGAAAACAGGAAATACCACCATCATAAAATCACTTTTGCATCCGTGTATATGTATAACGAAAATTATATGATGCCGCTGTCGCATGATGAAGTGGTACACGGAAAAGCGAGCCTGATCTATAAAATGCCGGGTGATGAATGGCAGAAATTTGCCAATCTCCGCACCCTATATGTCTACATGTACACTCATCCGGGAGCCAAGCTTCTTTTTATGGGGGACGAATTTGCCCAGACCGGTGAATGGAATTTTACCAGAAGCCTTGATTGGCATCTGCTGCAGTATCCGGTTCATAAAGGAATGCAAAGTTTAGTCAAAGATCTAAATCATTTATATAGGAACGAAACTGCTTTTTATGAAAATCAATTTGATAAAAACGGATTTGAGTGGGTGGAAGCGGATGATCTCGAGAATTCAGTCTATGTGTATCTTAGAAAAGGCAAAAGAAGGGATGATGTATTGATGGTCGTTCTCAACATGGTTCCACAGGTTTTAGAATATACCATCGGAGTTAATGTAGGGACTCATTGGGAGGTTATTTTCAACTCTGATGACCAGAAATATGGCGGAAGCGGTGTAGATGCTGATATTCTGAGTGAGAAGCAGGAAGAATGGATGAGGCATCCAAAATCTGTCACGGTAAAACTTCCACCAATGGCAGGAATTGTTTTAAGACAGAAAAAAGATAAGAAATATAAATTACAGAGAATAAAACAACACAAGAAATAATCATTAGATGCTGAGGACTACAATAGGGTTTGATGAAATATAAATGACAGTGAAATTATGGTAATATATCATTTAAGTACAGAATGTTATCCGGTAGCAAAAGTAGGTGGTCTTGCAGATGTTGTGGGAGCGCTGCCGAAATATCAGAACAAAATAAAGGGAATAGAAGCCAAGGTTGTTATGCCCTGGTATAATAAATCTTTTGTTCATGATCATGAGTTTGACATAGTTTTTGATGGTTTTATTCATCAGGGAGAAAATATGCTTCAGGTCCAGGTCATGAAGGAGAAAACAGATGTTTTGGGATTTGAATTGTATATGCTGAAAATTCCCGGACTTTTAGATAGGGAAAACCCTTACGGATATCAGGATGAAAGTTTCCAGTTTTTAGCCTTTCAGCATGGGGTACTTCATTGGCTGAGTGCTATGAAGATCCGTCCGGATGTATTGCATTGCCACGATTATCATACAGGGTTAGTCCCTTTTATGACGCAGCATTGTCCTGAATTTGAATTTTTAAAGGGTGTAAAAACTATCGGCACCATCCACAATGGAGAGTACCAGGGAATGATGAGCTGGAATATGGCGAATTATATGCCCCATTTTGATTCCTACAAATGGGGGTTAATGGACTGGAACGGACTCATCAACCCGCTGGCAAGCATGATCAAATGTGCAGATGCTTTTACAACTGTTTCTGAAGGTTATCTTGAAGAACTGTTTATCAGTTTCCGCGGACTGGAAAGCCTGGTGCGCCAGGAGTTCGGAAAAGCATACGGAATCATCAACGGGATTGATACGGAAGTATGGGACCCTGAAACCGATCCGATGCTGGATTTTAATTTTAATATTAAAAATGCGGTAGCCCAAAAGAAGAAAAATAAAGAAAAGCTTTGCAAAGAATATGGTTTGAAGCCGGAACTTCCTCTGTTTGCCTTTATAGGAAGATTTGCTACCGAAAAAGGAGCGGATTTCCTGCCGGATGTAGTCTGGAAAAGCATTAAGCAGAGTTATGGTGCACTGAATATTATGATCCTGGGCTCTGGAAATGCTTATATTGAAAACAAACTTAAAGAATATGCATACACATATACCAATTTTGCGCTGGATCTGGGGTATAAAGAATACCTTTCCCATAAGATCTATGCATCCGCGGACTTTCTGCTGATGCCGTCGCGCGTGGAGCCATGTGGGCTAAACCAGATGTATTCTATGAGGTACGGAACAGTTCCTGTTGTAAGATATACCGGAGGCCTCAGAGATACAGTGGAAGATATTTCAACCGGAGGAGCGGGATTAAATTTTACCTATCCGGGAGTAGACGATATAGTACATGCCATGAACAGGGCATTGGGAATTTATAACCAAAAAGGAATTATGGAAGATCTTATCCATGCCAACATGAAATTTGATTTTGCATGGGAGAAATCTGCGGAAAAATATATAGCTTTATATAATAACTGATATCACGAAAATTTCCGGATTTCTTTTGCTGATCATAATCTAAAGAGTGCTTTAGATTAGCAGTAAACACTAAGAATAGAACAGTAAATTTAATTCAATAAAACGCAAGATACCTATGAAACGAAATGTAATCTCCATTGTTTTGGGAGGCGGCAGAGGGACAAGATTATTCCCGTTAACATATTCAAGATCCAAACCGGCAGTTCCTATTGCAGGAAAATACAGGCTGGTAGATATTCCTATTTCCAACTGTCTGAATTCGGGACTCAATAAGATCCTGGTTTTAACGCAGTTCAATTCAGCTTCCTTAAATTCACATATCAAGAATTCTTATCACTTTGACATTTTCAGCAAAGGATTTGTAGATATTCTTGCTGCTGAGCAGAACGTGGAAAACGATAGCTGGTACCAGGGAACAGCAGATGCGGTCCGCCAGTCGATGAAGCATCTCGAAAAATATGATTATGACTATATTCTGATCCTTTCCGGTGACCAGCTTTATCAGATGGATTTCAGGGAAATGCTCGATTTTCACATTAAAAACGGAGGTGATGTGACGATTGCTACCATTCCCGTGGTGGCAAAAGACGCCACAGGATTCGGAATTTTAAAGTCTGACGACGACGGAAACATTACATCTTTCTATGAAAAACCGGAATATGATATTCTGGATGGCTTAAAATCTGAAGTTTCAGAAGAAAACAAGCGTAAGGGAAAAGAATATCTGGCCTCGATGGGAATTTATATCTTCACGAGAACCATTCTTAAAAAAATGTTTGAAGATGGAGCCGGGGATGATTTTGGAAAAGATATTATTCCAAATTCTATCGGAAAATACAAAACACTGAGCTACCAGTATGAAGGCTACTGGACAGACATCGGAACCATAGAATCTTTCTACGAAGCCAACCTGGATCTGTGTCAGGACTTTCCGCAGTTTAATCTTTTTTCCTCTTCACCCATTTATACAAGAGCAAGGATGCTTCCGCCGTCCAAAATTAACGGTTCATACGTAAGCAAAGCTGTTTTCGGGGATGGATGTATCATTATGGCCGATAAGATCGAAAATTCTGTGATTGGGAACAGAACCAGAATAGATAAAGGAAGTACGATTGTCAATTCTTACGTAATGGGAGCCGATTTCTACCAGAATACTACCGAAATTGTGCTTAATGACAGAAACGGGTACCCGAACATGGGAATAGGAAAATACTGCTATATTGAAATGGCTATTCTTGATAAAAACTGCTATATCGGCGACAATGTAAAAATTATCGGCGGAAAGCATATTCCGGATGGCGATTACGGAACCCATTCCGTACAGGATGGAATTGTAGTGGTGAAAAAAGGAGCTGTTCTTCCTTCGGGAACCCATATCGGATAATGAAAGATATGGTTAGTTGACTAGCTATACATAAAAGAGGAGACATTATTGGGTCTCCTCTTTCTGTATATATAAGCTTCTTTTATTAAGATAGCCGTCTTCAGGAATTTCTGAAATTGAATACTGAGAAAAACCCGTTGAAAAAAGTAAAATCAAAGGAAATACAAATAACTTCTTCATAGAAAAATATTTAATTTTAGGCTTTTTCACGCATCAAAAAATATACCGTTATTTCAATATTTAAAAGTGGAGTTATTTTTATAAAATAATAAATTAATAATTGAAATTTCCAATTATAATGCAGTTTTTTCAAAAATAAAAATTGAATAATTCACTTTTATAATGTGGCTTATTTTAGAAATAAATTTTTCAAAATAACTGAGATATTGGTTACTTTTTTTATTTGTCTTACTTTTGCGTGATGCGTTTTTTTAAAATAATAGCCGTAATTCTTGTTCTTGTGGTAGGAGCCTATGCTGCTTCCATGTATTTTTTCGTGGACGAAAACAAGGATTTTAAGATAGAAAAAGAAGTCGATTATCCCATCGATAAAGTCTTTTCCCAGTTTAATAATCTCCAGCATTTTACCCGCTGGAACAATTTTTTTACAAGTTCACCATCAATTGATATCGATTATTATACCCCTTATGAAGGTCAGGGAAGTGCAATAAGCTATGTAGATCCGAAAAATGATACGGACGGAGAAATGTTCATCCGGTATGAAAATCCTGCTAAAAGCTTGAGATACCAGCTTTTTGAAGACAGGAATGAAAGCCCAACGGTAGTGGATGTTCAGTTCAAGCCTGTTTCTGCGGACAAAACAAAGATTACTTGGTATGTGCATACGCCTAAACTTTCCGTATTCAGAAGAGTGGAAAATTTTTGGACAGAAGACCGGTTTGCCGAAAATATTAATAAAAGCATGGTCAATCTGAAAAATGTTTTGGGCAATAAAGTGGAAAAAGACAATCAGATGGCTTCCATCAAGTATGACAGTCTCATGGTGGAAAACGAGGAAGATAAGCTGTTGCTGGGCATCAATGTAAGTGCATCCAACAAGAAAGAAGCACTGTATAAAAACATCGTTATGAATTACAGCAAAGTGTATAACTATGTCACAATGGATCTCGGTAAAAAAGACGATGAATTTGGCTTCCCGGTACTGATTACCGATGCCGATAATTACAAAGACAAAGAAGTTTCTTATTTCCTGGGAATTCCTCTTTCCAAAAAGATAGGAGTTCCGGATAATAATTTCAATTTCCGGACTGTAAATCCTTCTCAAAATTATGTGATGTACTACAAAGGAAGCTACGAGGGCAGAATACGGGCGGTTCAGCAGCTGATTCAGAAGGCTAAAAAAGACGAGATGCGCTTCGGAGATATCCGGCAAACCTTTATTGAACGTCCGATTGAAGGGCAGGAGGTGAATATTAAGCTCTCATTATCAGTGTTTAAGTAATTTTTTTTCGATTATTTTTTTCTTAATTTTTTTTAACGGTTTCAGGCTGTCTTAACTCGGTTTTTTTTATTAAATTTGAAGATTAATTCTACAAATAAATTTTAATAATAGATAAACTGTAATAATGGACAGATTTTCATTCCTAAACGCAGCTCATTCTCAGTTAATTGAGGATTTATACCAACAGTACTTAAAATTCCCGGATTCTTTAGAGCCATCATGGAAAGCCTTTTTTCAAGGCTTTGATTTTGCTTTGGAGAACTATGGAGATGACGATAACATCCAATATATCCAGGCTCCGGCCAATGCTGCTCCGGCAGTACAGCAGATCTCTCAGGCAGTAGCCGGCGGAGAAGTTCCTGAGCACATCAAAAAAGAGTTCAAGGTAGTAAACCTTATCGAGGCTTACAGAACAAGAGGGCACCTGTTCACAAAAACAAATCCTGTCAGAGAAAGAAGACATTATACGCCTACTTTAGACATCGAGAACTTCGGTTTGAGCAAGGAGGATTTAAACACAAAATTCAACTGTGCTGTTGAAACAGGAATGAAAGAGCCTGCTACATTACAGGACCTGATCAAGCATTTGGAAAATATCTACTGCGATTCTATCGGGGTAGAGTATACGTATATCAACAACGTTGAAGAAAAAGATTTCATTAAGAAGTGGCTTCAGGTGAACGAAAACCACCCAAGCCTTTCTGCTAATGAGAAAACTGAGATTTTATTAAAATTGAATCAGGCAGTAGCTTTTGAAAACTATCTTCACACAAAATTTGTAGGACAGAAAAGATTCTCTCTGGAAGGAGGCGAAACATTAATTCCCGCATTGGATCAGCTGATCTCACGATCTTCTCAACTTGGAGTGGATGAAGTGGTATTAGGAATGGCCCACAGAGGAAGACTGAATGTTTTATCAAACATTTTCGGAAAATCTTATAAGCAAATCTTCTCAGAATTTGAAGGAAAAGAATTTGAAGAGGATGTATTCTCAGGTGACGTTAAGTATCACTTAGGATCATCTAAAAAAGTGAAAACCGCTTCCGGAGAAGAAGTGGCCATCAACCTTACACCCAATCCATCTCACCTTGAAACCGTAGCAGCTCTTGTAGAAGGAATCTGCCGTGCGAAAATAGATGACAAATACAAAGGAGACGGTTCCAAAATTCTTCCTATCGTAATCCACGGTGACGGTGCTATTGCAGGTCAGGGGATTGCTTATGAAGTAGCTCAGATGATGACCTTAGAAGGGTACAGAACAGGAGGAACTGTTCATATCGTTGTCAACAACCAGGTATCATTTACTACAAACTATGCTGATGCCAGATCTTCAACATACTGTACAGACATTGCAAAAGTAACAGAATCACCTGTAATGCACGTTAATGCAGATGATGCTGAAGCGGTAGTTCATGCCATGCATTTTGCAGCAGATTTTAGAGCGAAATTTGGTAAAGACGTTTATATCGATTTATTAGGGTACAGAAAATATGGACACAATGAAGGTGATGAACCTAGATTCACACAGCCTAATTTGTATAAACTAATTTCTAAACATCCTAATCCAAGAGAAATTTATAAAGATAAATTACTTAAGGACAGCATTACATCCAATGATCTTATTGCAAAAATGGAATCAGATTTCAAAGCACTTTTAGATAAAGACTTTGATGCTTCCAAAGAGATCGAAAAAAATGCAATGGATCTTTTCATGGCAGAAGACTGGACCAACTATCCAATCGGAAAAAGAGGGGCAGTTCAGATTCCTGTAGATACAAAATATGACCTGGCTAAACTTAAAGAGCTGGCGATTAAAATGTCATCTCTTCCTGCTGATAAAAAGTTCATCAATAAAATTACAAGACTGTTTGATAACCGTGTTAAGGCTATCGAAGGAAATTCATTAGACTGGGCTCTTGGAGAATGGTTGGCCTATGCAACACTTCTTGTGGAAGGGCATAATGTGAGAATTTCCGGAGAAGATGTAGAGAGAGGAACATTCTCCCACAGACATGCGGTGGTGAAAACTGAAGATACAGAAGAAGAATATATCCCATTAAGACATGTATCAGAAAGCAGATTTGATGTATTCAACTCTCACCTTTCAGAATACGGAGTCTTAGGTTTCGACTATGGATATGCAATGGCTTCTCCTAATACACTGACGATCTGGGAAGCTCAGTTCGGAGACTTTGTGAATGGTGCTCAGATCATCGTTGACCAGTATCTGGCTGCTGCAGAGGAAAAATGGAAGATTCAGGACGGATTGGTAATGTTACTGCCTCACGGTTCAGAAGGTCAGGGTGCAGAACACTCTTCAGCAAGATTAGAAAGATTCTTAACGCTTTGTGCGAACGAAAATATGGTGGTAGCCAATATCACTTCACCTGCTAACTACTTCCACTTATTAAGAAGACAGCTTAAATGGACATTCAGAAAGCCGTTGATCGTAATGAGCCCTAAATCTCTGTTGAGACACCCGAAAGTGGTTTCTCCACTGGAAGATTTTGCAAACGGTTCATTCCAGCCGATCTTGGACGATCCTACAGCAGACCCTAAAAAAGTAGAAAAATTAGTATTGTGTTCAGGTAAATTATACTTCGAATTATTAGCGAAGAAAGAAGAGCTTAACTGTGAAAATATTGCACTGGTAAGATTGGAGCAGCTGTATCCGCTTCAGGCAGATGCATTAGAAACGATCTTCAGCAAGTATAGTAACAGAACACAATTGGTTTGGGCTCAAGAAGAACCAGAAAACATGGGAGCGTGGTCTTATATCCTGAGAAACTTCAGAGATACAGGAATCCAGGTAGTAGCTCCGGTACCAAGCGGTGCTCCGGCTCCGGGAAGCCACAAAATGTTTGAGAAAAACCAGAATGCAGTGATCAACAGAGTTTTCGACAGAGATGATGCTCCTGCAAAAAGACCCGTTACAGCGTAATTAAGAATAATACCCAATTAAAAAAATAAAAAATACTCAATATGTCAGTTTTAGAAATGAAAGTTCCTTCACCGGGAGAATCCATTACAGAAGTTGAAATTGCAACTTGGCTTGTGAAAGATGGTGATTATGTAGAAAAAGATCAGCCAATCGCAGAAGTAGACTCAGATAAAGCAACTCTTGAATTGCCTGCAGAACAAAGCGGTGTAATCACGTTAAAAGCAGAAGAGGGTGATGTAGTACAGGTTGGCCAGGTAGTTTGTTTAATTGATATGGATGCTGCAAAACCTGAAGGCGCAAGCGCACCGGCTGCAGAAGCTCCAAAACAGGAAGAAGCTCCAAAAGCTGCTGAACCAGCTAAACAGGAAGCTCCAAAACCAGCTGCTCCGGCACCGGCTCCACAAACGTATGCAACAGGAGCTCCGTCTCCTGCAGCTAAAAAGATTCTTGATGAGAAAGGTATTGAGGCTGGACAGGTTTCAGGAAGCGGAAGAGACGGAAGAATCACTAAGACTGATGCAGAATTAGCTGCTGTTCCTGCTTTAGGAGGAAGCCCTTCTACGGCAACAGGAGCTCGTACTACAACGACGACTAAACTTTCAGTTCTAAGAAGAAAAATCGCTTCAAGATTAGTTTCTGTAAAGAACGAAACAGCCATGTTGACAACTTTCAATGAAGTTGACATGTCTGAAATCTTCAGACTAAGAAAACTATATAAAGAAGAATTTGCTCAGAAACACGGAGTAGGACTAGGCTTTATGTCTTTCTTTACAAAAGCGGTGACAAGAGCATTACAGATGTATCCGGATGTAAATGCATCTATTGACGGAGATTACAAGATCAACTATGATTTCTGCGATATCTCAATCGCGGTTTCAGGTCCTAAAGGATTAATGGTTCCGGTATTGAGAAACGCCGAAAACATGTCTTTCGCTGGAGTTGAAGCCAATATCAAAGATCTTGCTACCAAAGTAAGAGACGGTAAAATTACAGTTGATGAAATGACTGGAGGTACATTCACTATTACAAACGGTGGTACTTTCGGATCTATGATGTCTACACCAATCATCAACCCTCCGCAGTCTGCTATCCTTGGAATGCACAACATTATCCAAAGACCGGTAGCAGTTGACGGTCAGGTAGTGATCAGACCAATGATGTATGTGGCAATGTCTTATGACCACAGA
Organism: Chryseobacterium lathyri; assembly: GCF_019970085.1. NCBI lineage: Bacteria > Pseudomonadati > Bacteroidota > Flavobacteriia > Flavobacteriales > Weeksellaceae > Chryseobacterium > Chryseobacterium lathyri. The sequence continues at coordinate 647,587 of NZ_JAHXYG010000003.1, forward strand.
ATTATCGACGGAAAAGAATCTGTAGGATTCCTTGTAGCGGTAAAAGAAGGTATCGACAACCCAGTTGAAATACTAATGGGAGGTGACGAAAGAAAAGGTCTTGGATTATAAATTTTAAGAAATTTTAATATTAACACAATCTCGCCCTAAAAAGGCGAGATTTTTGTATCTGTTAAAGAAATACTAAGATGATGTTCTCAAAAATGACTTCCAATATCAAAGTTTCAGTAATACCTGAATATGATAGTAAAAACAGTTATCCATCTGAAAACCGTTACGTCTTCAAGTATAATATTACGATAGAAAATGACGGCAGCTTTCCGATTAAAGTACTGAAAAGAAAATGGCTGATCTTCGATGTAGGCTTTGGATACACTGAGATTACAGGAGATGGTGTAATAGGATTGACACCAGAAATTCCTGTAAGCGAAAATTTTGCTTATTTCTCCAATGTAATGCTTCGGTCCGGAGTAGGAAATATGAGCGGAAAATACCTTGTTAAAAACATGGATACCCAGGAAACTTTTGAAATTGAGATTCCAAAATTCAACCTGCTCTCTGAAGTGTTAAGCAATTAGGAGTATTCCTTTTGAGATGATGTAGGAAATAAAATAATGATTGTGAATAGCAGTCGGTAGTAGAGGCTTTTTAAGTTATAATTTTTTAATATACTTTAGAAAAGACTCGTGTATTTCTTCATTTTCAGTAATAATTAATTTTTCAAAAGCCAGCAGGGCAATTTTTGCACAGGCTTCCGCATCGTCTCCGGCCCGGTGATGGTTAAGGTTGATCTGATGATGTTCTGCCAGATGTTTCAGACCGTATTTCGGAAGATAATTCCATGATTTTTTAGCCAGCTGAATGCTGCAAAGGTAATTCAGTTTTGGGGTAAACATGCCGTAATGCTCAAAACAGCCCCTTAAAACCCCTGCATCAAAGCTTGCATTATGGGCGATCATCAGGGTGCCATACATCATTTCTTCAGCTTCATACCAGATCTCATCAAAAGTAGGAGCATCCTGCACATCTTCCGGAGTTATCCCGTGAACACCAATATTAAATCTGCTGAAATAAGGGAAACTGGGCGGTTTGATCAGCCAGGTTTTCGTTTCTACGATTTTGGAATTCTGAACAACACATATGCCCATTTCACACGCTGAACTTTTTTCGTGAGTGGCTGTTTCAAAATCTATTGCGCAGAAATCCATTTTTTTGAGTGATGAGTTAAGAATTATGTGTTGCTGATTGGTTAGATGCTGGTTTTATTTAATATTCAAGGTTTAAAGTTTTTTGAAGTTAAGAATTTTTCCTGTAAAATACTATACTCCTTTAAGCGTCAGATATTGTACTTTATTTCCCTAATCCCTAAAATCCCTAAAACCTACTTCCTTCCACCTAAAAAATGTCTGAAGATCAGCCACTTCGACTGGTAGAATATATTTTTCTGATGCCTTTGACGAAGTTTCCATGTTCCTGGAAGTTGCTCATAAAACCCGAAATGAGCCCTTACCACAGCCCAAAGGTGTGGAAATCCATTCTTGAGTCCGAAATAAATTCCTGCAATTCCGTCTAAGCACAGCCTGAAAAATATGAGTCCTATCAGTTTAGGAAACGGCAGATTTTTCAACATCATAGAAAGATTGTTTCTGATGTTTAAATAAGTCTTTTGTGCACTTTGCTTATTCAGGGTTCCGCCCCCTACATGGTATACTTTTGATTTTCCCGTATAAAAGATCTTCTTCCCCGAATTAATCAGTCTCCAGCAAAGATCAATCTCTTCCTGATGAGCAAAAAACCTTTCATCGAAACCATTTTGCTCCCAAAAATCTTTTGAACGAATAAAAAAGCAACATCCTGAAGCCCAGAATATCTCTGTTTCATCATCATACTGGCCGTTATCCTCTTCAAGGTCGTCAAATACACGTCCCCGGCAGTAAGGGTAGCCCAGATTGTCAATAAGGCCTCCGGCAGCCCCGGCAAATTCAAACTGCTTTTTATTGTTGAAAGATAAAATTTTAGGCTGTACGGCTGAGATAGAAGGATTTTTTTCGAGCAGATTCAAGGCAGGATTGATCCAGTTTTCGGTAACCTCCACATCAGAATTGAGAAGGCAATAATATTCGTTTTTTATTTCCTTTAAACCTTCATTATACCCCCCTGCAAAACCATAATTCTGATTGTTTTTAACGATTTTTACGATAGGAAAATGAGTCTGTACAAATTCTATAGAATCATCGGTAGAAAGGTTATCTATTACATAAATATCTGCATCTTGGGAAAAACCAACAACACTGGGAAGAAATTTTTCAAGCCAGTTTTTACCGTTCCAGTTTAAAATGACAACTGCTAAATTTTTAGGCATCAGGATTATATTTTTTCAGCATCAAACGATTTAATAGAATCCTGGTACTTCCATTTTCTATGTGACCAGAGATAATTGTCCGGGTGCTTATGTAAAGTGTTTTCCAGAAGCTTATGAAATTTTCTTACCACTTCATGTTCCGTAAACTTTTCACCGTCAGGATAGATCCTGTGGTAGTTTACCTGGTAGTATCCCCGTTTTACTTTCTTCATTTCACAGTAAATGAAGGCAAGGTCCATTCTGGTAGCCAGCTTATCGTATCCTATAAATGCAGGGGTTCTCTGGTGCAGGAACTCTAATCCGTAATTGACGTGGGCAACATGCGGGGTCTGATCCGCTACAAACATATAAGCCGATTCACCATCATTTTTAGACCTGAAGATATTCATGATCACTTCATTGGCTTCTAGAGCTTCATTCCCAAACTTATTCCTAACTTTTTTCATCTGGTTCTCCCAGAAATCACTGTTTACTTTTCTGTATACCGGATGGCAATGTTTCTGCGGAATAATTCTTGCGAAAGCATTCATCCATTCCCAGTTAAAAACATGTCCGGCAAGCATGATCACATTTTTTCCTTCTGCTTTAGCTTCATGGAATGCTTCCTGATTGATGTGCTGCATTCTTACCCGGGATTCCGTTTCAGAAATACTGAAAGATTTAATGGTTTCTACAAGATAATCTGAAAAATTAAGATAAAATTTCTTTCTTATAATTCTTATTTCTTCCTCAGACTTCTCAGGAAAAGAGTTTTGGAGATTCTGCGTAATTACCTTCTTGCGATAGCCTACCAGATAATAATTTAAGAAAAACATAACGTCCGAAAAAATATACAATACTTTAAGCGGAAGTTTAGAAATGAGATATAATATTTTGATTAGGAAATTCATAAAACATGCAAATCTAGTGATAATAAAATTATGGTTCTATTTTTGCTTGCAATAAGTATTATTTTTTTTATTTTTATGTTATGAAAAAATTGTCGATCATAGCTTTTCTTGGACTAAGCATACTTGCTTTTTCTCAGGAAACCAAAAATGTACCGGAAGCAAGAAAGCAGGATAATGCCCTTCTGGTAAAACCTGATCATGCAGAGCTGGATGCGAAGAAGAAAGCAGCAGAAGAAAAAGCAAAACTTCCCAAACCTTATGATCCTAAAGCTAATGCTGAAGCTGATATTAACAAGCTAGTGGCTCAGGCTAAAAAAGAAGGTAAGAATATTGTGATTCAGGCCGGAGGAAACTGGTGTATCTGGTGCCTGCGCTTTAATAATTTTGTTCAGAACACTCCTGAACTGAAGGAAACTGTAGATAAAAACTATTTGTATTATCATTTGAATTATTCCCCGGAAAATAAAAATGAAAAAGTTTTTGCTAAATATGTGGACATTAAAGAAAAGCTTGGCTATCCTTTTTTCATAGTTTTGGATAAAAACGGAAAAATGATTCATGTTTTAAAAGACAGTTCTGTTCTTGAAGAAGGAAAAGGATACAGCAAAGAAAAAGTAAAAGAGTTCTTTGACCAGTGGGCTCCAAAGTCATAAAAAATACAACCGGGAAATTTCCCGGTTTTTTATTTACAGTAACTTCCTGATCCAGCTTAGTTTTTTATCCGAATAAGGCGGATATTTTATATCAGGTTCACCCCAGGTTGCTTTTTCAAGAATGGATTTCTGATGAGAAAATGCTTCAAAACCATATATTCCATGATAACTTCCAATACCTGAGTTTCCAACCCCTCCAAAAGGAAGACGGTCATTTCCTAAATGCATGATCACATCATTAATGCATCCTCCACCAAACGACAATTTCGTGGTGAACGCTTCTTTTTCTTCAGAATTCCGGGTAAAAAGATAAGCGGCCAGCGGTTTTTCAAACTCCAGGATGGTAGTAAGAACCAAATTAAAATTGGTAAAGCTAATAACAGGGAGTATCGGACCGAAAATTTCTTCCTGCATAACATCATCTTCCCAGCTTACATTATTCAGAAGGGTAGGCTCTATAAACAATTTGCTTTCATCGAAATTTCCACCAGAGTAAATTTTCTCTTTATCGATTAGCTTTACCAAACGTTGGAAGTTTCTTTGATTGATAATTCTTGTATAATGTTCAGAGTCCGGTCCGTACTTAAATTCCATAATATACTTTCTCAGTGTTTCCAAAAACTGTTCATGGATAGGTTCTTCGACCAGCAGATAATCCGGTGCTACACAGGTTTGTCCGGCATTGAGGAATTTTCCCCATACAATTCTTTTGGCAGCTACCTCAAGATCTGCATCTTTGGTTACAATAGCGGGCGATTTTCCGCCCAATTCAAGCACAACAGGCGTTAAATGTTCTGCAGCAGCCCGATAAATGATCTTTCCAACCTTAGTGCTTCCGGTAAAGAATATTTTGTCGAATTTTAACTTTAAAAGCTCTGTGGTTTCACCAATACCGCCTTCATACACATACAGATATTCGGGAGGGAAATTTTCATTGATGATTTTTACCATTGCCTTCATCGTGTTTTCTGCAATTTCACTTGGTTTTAAAACGCAACAGTTTCCTGCTGCCAGCGCAGCAATTACAGGGGAAAGCGACAATTGATAAGGATAATTCCATGCACCTATAACAAGAACATTTCCTAGAGGTTCCGGGTAAATTTTACTTTTTCCAAGTTGATTGGCCAGGTTGGTCCTGACTCTTTTAGGTTTTGAAAGTGCATTTAAATTCTTCAGATAATACTTAATATCATTCAAAACAAAGGAAATCTCTGTGGTAAAAGTATCAAACTTTGATTTGCCGAAATCTTTGTAAACAGCTTCATACAAAAGCTCTTCATTCTTTACAATAATATCACGGAGCTTTTCAAGATACATTTTTCTGAACTTGATATTCTTCGTTTGCTGTGTCTTGAAAAAAGCTTTCTGATGATCTACGATTTCCTGAATTCCCATTACAATTCAAATTTCGGAAAGTACAGCAAATTTTCGGCCTAAAATCACATAATATTTCTCACCGCAATTTTCACAGGGTGGTAAAGCAGTAAAGCAAACGCCGTGATCAATGCCAGCCAGAACAGTCCTGTGAAAATTTCCATATTGGAAAGGAGGATCGACTGGGCTGTTATTTTTGCTTTAAAGGCTCCGGCAGTCACTGATAAAGACTCATTCACGGGCAGTTTAGAGAGTTGAGCTCCGAATATCTGGTTCCATTGACTGTAAAAAACCGGATTGGTATCTGTAAGATTAAAGCTTAAAGTGTCAGAATGCTTTAAGGTTAAAAAAAGCATCAGGTTCTGCATTAAAGCATAGCCGATAGCAGTGGTCCAGAAACGGGTTGTAGTTCCTAAAGCTGTTGCATTGGAGAGATATTCTTCCGGCGTTCCGGAAATAAGAAAGAAAACAAGGGGCGTAAACAGTAAGCCCTGAGCAATTCCCTGCAGAAGTAAAGGCGGACAGATTGTAGAAAGGGTAGTGTCCGGATAAAAAGTATACGTAAACCATGCACAGTCTACTGCCAGCAGCAAAAATCCGGTAAAAAAAACAATCCTTGAAGAAATGCCACGCATCAGGCAGATCCCCGATAAAAAAATACCAATAAACGTCCCTGCCACATTCCAGTACTGAATGTTGACAATATAGTCCCATGGCCATTTCCAGACCGTTGCCATAATGCTGTAGACATTGTTCAGGCCGGAACGGATCAGATAAAAAATAAAAAAAAGGATCATCCCGGCAATCACATTCTTTGAGCTGAATACTTCAAAATGAAAGATCGGTCTTTTGGAATTCCTTTGCTTCAGCATAAACAATCCTCCTGAAAGAAGAAATATAAAAAGACACATGATAATGGTATCAGACTCAAACCACATCAGTCTTTTTCCGTAAATGATGGCATACCCTCCTGACTGAAGACAGGCCCACAACAGGAACCAACTTGTGATGTCCAGTTGATAAAGCGGCATTTTAGGAAAAAACCGGTTGGTATTGAAAAGAGCGATTCCGATAACCAGGACAAAAACATGAAAATAAACCATCATCAAGATCATATGCCGGAAATCATAATTTTCAATGCTTGATTTAAGTAGTGATGTAGTGACTGTTCCTCCTGTGAGCATGATGGTATACATGAAAAGATAGGCTATTACCTTAGCGTGTTTGGTTTTCAATTCAGCAATGATCAGTGGGAGAAAAATAGCGCCTTCCAGCAGCCCGAAAATGCCTTCCAGAAATCTTATGACCAGGATGACCTGGTAATTGTTGGTAACCGAGAGGGCATAAAGAATGATCACAGAAATGGAAGACATCAGCAAAACATAATATTTAACGCTGAAATAAGCCATAAACCTCTGTAAAACCAAAAGAGTGACCACAAAGGTTCCATACATCAGAATCAATAAATACTGGATGTCATCTGAATCTACATCCATAAAAGAAGAAGTGAAGGCGCTATTGGAATGCAAAAGCGACAACAACATCAGGTGGGGAAATAGTGCCAACACCAGAAGCGGCAGCTTCAGCCATTGCGGGACCCATTTGTGATAAACTGTATTATGCTGCATAAGATGTGTAAATGCGATAATTGGTGATTATTAATTTAATGTGAAGGCATAGATATTTCTCACTATTTCATCGAAATAAAATGCGGAAAGACAAAGAGCAGAATGTAAAAGTAAAGGTAAGATGACAAACGCTAAAGAATAACCAAAAGCCTGTCGCTGCAGTCTCGTCTTTCCGCTAAAAAAAATCTAATCTGGCTGTTATTGATGTAGAAATTGGATTTGTAATGTTTACTACCTTTCACTCTAAAACTCTAAAACTCTAAAACTCTAAAACTCTAAAAACTTAAAACCCTCCCACACAAAAACGTTATATCTTCTTCGCGCTCACCAGGACATTCATTCCGGAAAGCAGTTTTTCGTTATTTTGATTGGTATCGAGAATGATTTTTACCGGAAATCTCTGTTCGATTTTGACAAAGTTTCCCGTAGCATTATCAGGCTTTACCAGAGAAAACTGTGAGCCTGATGCTGGCGATACGGAAACTACTTTTCCTTTAAACTCAATTTCAGGATAGGCATCTGCAGTAATTGTTACTTCCTGTTTCGTATCAATCTGGCCGAGTTGGGTCTCCTTATAATTGGCAATGATCCATTTTTCCTTGCTTACCATTTGTACCAGAGCCTGGCCTTCTTTGATCAGCTGTCCTTCCTGGATTGTTTTTTTGCCTACCCAGCCATCGTACGGAGCGGTGATCACAGTATATGAAAGAAAAAGTCTGGCATTATTAAGATTTGCGGAACTCTGCTGGATCTGGCTTTTTACCGGGGCAACTTTGGTCTGCTGTTCATTAGCACCAGCTTTTACTGAATTTTTCTGTTGTTCTAAGGCTAAAAGATTGGCTTTGGCCTGCTCGTAAGAGGCTTTTATATTCTCAAACTGCTGTTCGGTAGCGGCGTCTTCAGAAACCAGGTTCTTATACCTCTTAAAATCCTGTTCTGTTCTCCATATATCAATTTTTGCTGAAGCTATTTTGGCATCAATAATCTTTGAATCACTTTTCTTTGTATTAACCCCACTTTCAATGGTTGTGATGTTTTCTGCATTGGCATGAAGGCCGGCCTCAGCCATTTTTACCTGGTTGACAAATTCTCTGTTATCGATAACAATCAAGGTATCTCCTTGGTGCACAAACTGGTTTTCTTCAAAACGTATACTTTTAATGAATCCTGAAACCTTACTGGAAACAGGGGTAATATACTGTTCGATCTGAGCATCGTTTGTGGTGACGTTTTTTCTTGAGAAGAGATAGAAACTTACCATGCCTGTGATGCCGCTGATGATCAGGATCCAGGCCAGAAGTGTAATTGACTTGTTGATTCTTTTTTCCTTTTGTGTCAGTTGTTTCTTTGCCATAGTTTTTATAAGTTTCCAATCGTGTACTGGAGTTGATAATATTTTAGTTGTCGGTTAATTTTTACGGAGATAAGATTGGATTCAGCTTCCAGATAAGCATTATCTGCATCGATGAGTTCTGTGATCAGGCTTAGTTTATTCGCATATTTTGTCTTTACAATACGGTAGTTTTCTTTGGCCTGGCCAATGGCTTCTTCAGCAATCTTCACTTTCTGATCGGTTTCTTCGAATTTTTTATAAGCTTCATAAACGGTATGTCTTACCTTTTCATCATTCTCTTCAATCTGGAGCTTTGCCAGATCAATATTTTCCCGGGCTTCCTGCATCTTGTATTTGTTTTTATACAAATTTTCGATGGGATAAGTAAGATTCACTCCAAGCATTCCCAAACGGTAGGCGTAAGGCTCAGGAGGGAAGAACATCATATTGGGATATTTGATAAAGTATTCTCCTCCTGCCGTAATTTTGGGTAAATAATTTGCTTTTATAATTTTTTGATCCAGTTCTTTTAACGAAAGATTTTTGTGGGTCATTTCTACGGATTCGTTCTTACTTAAAGCAGTTTCCGTCAGTTCATCAATATAGGGAATCGTAGCTCTGTCGGAGATAAGATCCTCCGTATCTACATGCATTTCCTGGTTTTCAGGAAGAGAAAGGATGGTTTTAAGCTTGTGTTCAGCAATTTGTATATCGTTGTCCAGTTCTGTCCAGCTCATGGTATGGTTGGAAAGCTGTAAAGCTGTTCTCAGAACTTCATTTACCGTAACAACTCCATTGGCTTTTAAAGCTTTTACCTGTTTTATATTTACAGAATCCTCTTTCATTTTATCATTGATAAGATTTTGCTGTTCCTTTAAATGATGGATCTGAAGAAAAGCAGTAATGATCTCCATTTTAAGCTGCCTTTCATCCTGATGGGTTTGCAAGGCTGAAATTTCGGTATCAATAGACGCTTTTTTCTCTGAATTCCTGATTTTCCCACCCATATACACAGGTATTGATGCCGAAAGCGTAAAATCATACATCCCGTTAATAACATCATATTTCGTGGCTTTATTGAAAATGCCGTTTTGATGCTGGAAAAGATTAGTTACCTGACTATAGCTGGTGTGAAATTCTATATCCGGAAGTTTTTCCATGGCAAGATCCTTTTCCCTGGTGACAGACATTTCCTTTTTTAAGTGGCTTATCTGTATATTTTTGTTGTTTTTCAAACCGGTCTCAATAGCCTGTTGAAGGCTGATATGCTGATAATCGATCATTTGTGAGTGTAAAAAACTACCTGTAAGCAGTAAGTACAACGTCATGCACTGATATTTACATGCGTTAAATATCATATTCATAATTTAATTAAAGGATTTTTGCTAAAATGATTTTGATGTTGCAAAGTTACGATGCGAAGTATGGGACCTGATTTGTGAAAGCAGAAAAAGATTTGCTCATTTACGCCAATTTAAAATTTTCTTTATACCTTTATTGTATGAATGACAGCCATTTTAAAGCGGTAGAAGATGATGATGCAGAATTTTATGTGTATAATGTGCTTACAGGAGATGTTACCACAGACATTCATCATCACAGTTCTGCCCAGTTGGTATATGCAGAGGGCGGTATTGTTCATGTTTTTACGGATCTTAAACATTGGTATCTTCCGGCAAGATGCTTTATGTGGATCCCGGCAGGAACGCCGCATTATATTTTCTCAACCAGCCCAAAAGTAGATTTATACAATTTTTATTTTAAAAAAGAGGAGAATGAAAGTGGCTTCTTTGATGAAATTAATATCTATTCGGTCAGTCACTTGCTCAGGGAAATGATCTTGTATACCAAAGATTGGGATGGGAAAATCACAAAAAATGATGGTGCTAAATATTATTTCCTTAAAGCCTTAAAAGGAATTCTTCCCGAAAAAAGAGATAAAAAGCTGGCTTTTCCGGTTCAGCATCCTTTTCCAAAAGATGAAACCCTTCTGAAGATTGCCAAATACATCCATGCTAACCTTGAAAAACCTCTTACCATTGAATCTACGGCGAAAGAATTTGGCATGAGCACCAGAACTCTCTCTCGGAAGTTTAAAGAGATTTTAGGCATGAATTACGTCCGTTTTTTACGGGCGCTGAGAATCACCCGTTCATTGGAATTAATGTTGGAAGGCAAATACAATATGTACGAAATAGCGATGATGGTAGGCTATAACAGTCTTTCTTCATTCAGTAATATCTTTAAAAAAGTAATTGGGGTACCGCCTACAGAATATCAGCAGAAACTGAAAGGAGATAAGTAGGTTGTGGAGAGTAGGAGAGTTTGAGAGTTTTTTGGAGGTTCCGTGATTTGTGATATAGAGTAGCGTTGAGGAATTCAATGGAAAAAGAAATAAATATTTACCTCAAGCTTTTCCTGACCCTAATTCTCCTTCCTTGAAGGGGTGGATTTTTGCAACGCAAAAGACGGGGTAGTTAAAAAAATATCAATACAACAAATACAAAAAAAAACCACTTCAAAGGAAGTGGTTTATATATTTGAGAAAATCTCTTTAGAATCTTAAGCTTCTTCAGAAGGAGTTTCTTCTACTACTTTAGCTTTAGGAGCAGCTGGTTTAGGAGCTTCTACCGGAGCGTCAGATACGATGTCGAATTCAAAGTTGTACTCAACATTTCTGTGTAGTCTGATGTTTGCAGTAACTTTACCAGTTCTTTTAATAGTGTTCCCTGGGATTTTAATGTATTTCTTCTCTACAGAAACTCCAGCTTTAGCAAGAGCAGCAGAAAGATCTGCATTGTTGATAGATCCGAATAACTTGTCGCCAGAACCTACTTTTGCAGGAATAGTAACAGAAGTTTTCTTTAACTGATCTACTACAGCGTTAGCAGCAGCGATTAATTTAGCTTCTTCTTCTTTTCTAGCTTCTAAAGTAGCTTCAAGAGCTGCTTTGTTTTTAGGAGTTGCTAAAAGTGCAATTCCTTGAGGAAGTAAGAAGTTTCTTGCATAACCAGGCTTTACGCTTACTGTATCAAACTCAAGTCCTAAGTTTTCTACGTCTTTTTTTAGGATGATATCCATTGTTGTTGTCCTTTTTTTAGAATTTAGATGCTGGAAATTAGAAATTAGATGGAAGACAATGTCTGTTTATCTGAAATCTTAGATCTCTTATCTAAAATCAAGTTAGAATTAAATTATTTATTCAGCAACAAAAGAAGAGGTTGTCCTCTTCTCTTATTTATTTTTTGTCTTATTTCAATAAGTCAGCTACGTAAGGTAGTAAAGAAAGGTGTCTTGCTCTTTTGATAGCAGCAGAAACTTTTCTTTGGTATTTTAAAGAAGTTCCAGTGTATCTTCTTGGTAAGATTTTACCTTGCTCGTTTACAAACTGTAATAAGAAATCAGCATCTTTGTAATCAACGTGCTTAATTCCGTATTTTTTGAATCTACAATATTTCTTTTCAGATTTTGTATTGATATCAAGTGGAGTAAGGAATTTTACTTCAGATTCTCCTCCAGCTGAGGCTTGTTTAGCCATTTCGTCTATTGCCATGTCTTGTCTTTTTTTAAAATAGGGTTAATAATTAAGCTCTAGCCGCTTTGATTTTAGTTCTTCTAGTTACAGCGTACTCAACAGCGTGCTTGTCAAGTTTTGTAGTCAGGTAACGGATTACTCTTTCGTCACGTTTGAATGCTAATTCTAAATCAGCAACTACAGTACCTTCACCTTTAAACTCGATTAAAGTGTAGAATCCATTCTTTTTCAATTGAATTGGATAAGCTAGTTTTTTTAATCCCCAGTTTTCTTTGGCAACGATTTCACAGTTCTTTTCTTTTAAAAGATCTTCAAATTTTTTCACTGCTTCCTCTACCTGAGCATCAGATAGAACGGGAGTTAAAATGAAAACAGTTTCGTAATTGTTCATAATGTTAAATGAATTTGTTAATTATTTCGAGGTGCAAAATTAGAAAATATATTTGTAATATACAACAGTTGTGCGAAATAGTTGGCAGTTACAGGTTGCTGTTTTTTAGTTTAAAATTGACAGTGAGAGATTTGATACTCTGTTTTTTTAATTCCTCTGCTAACTTCAAGCCAAAAAATAACAGGAATCGCTAATAAATATAATGATTCTATTAATCTTTCTCTCTGATTTCCGTTAGAAAATTTACCTTGATCACATCATACAGAGAATGTCTGCTTACTAAAATAGAAACAATGGAAGATACCATTCCTGCCAGCATCAGGTGGAAGATCAGGGAATGTCTGTCCGTCATTTCAAGTACGATAATAGCGGAAGTAAAGGGAGCTCTTGTAATTCCGGTAAGAAAAGCTACCATTCCTGCGAGGATTACTACATTGGTTTCGTTGGCTGTCAAATGAATGGCCCCGGAGATTACAGATCCTATACTGGCACCCGCACTCAGGGCCGGGGCGAAAATTCCTCCTGCACCACCTGAGGTAAAAGACAGGGCAGGGCCAAGCATTCTTAAGATTGGGACATACCATTCTTCATGTTTGTCGCTAGTAAAAAGCACGCGTTCCATGATTTCTTTTCCGGATCCAAGAATCTCGCGGTTGATAAAATATGCTATGGAAGCAATAAACAGTGCGCAAAGCACCAGAAAAATAATATTGGCTTTATCTGTTTTAAGTTTTCTTTTTTTCCAGTCACTCATCTTAAGCATCATTACGGAAAGCTGGCTGGCCAGGATTCCGGAAGTTCCCGCGACAAGGATAATCGGAAACATAACCATCAGAGATACATCATTGGTTTTAGGATAGCCTAAATATAAATAGGATCCCGCTAAAGTCTGGGCTGTTAAGCCCGCAATAATCACTGCCGTAAATAAAGCGGTTTTGAAGTAATTGATATGCGTTTTGGAAAGTTCTTCTACGGCAAATACAATTCCTCCTAAAGGTGTATTAAATGCCGCAGCAAGTCCCGCAGCCGCACCGGTCATGATCATGTTCTTCTTTGAGATTTTCGGCCACCAGTGGGGAAGATATTCATTGACCTTTCTGAACACAGAACCGGCAATTTGGATGGTAGGTCCTTCACGTCCTACAGCACCGCCTCCGATCACCAGAATGACAGATGAAATAATTTTAAAAACGATGATTTTAAGACTTAAAAGGCTCCTGATTTTGGTATGTTCCTTCGGATTGGCAAGTTCTACAGCGGCCATCACCTGCGGAATACCGCTGCCTTTGGCGTTGGGAGCAAATTCTTTCACCAGCCACCATGAAAGGACAAAACCAATGGGAGCAATAATAAAGATCATCCACGAATGCCAGTTCATCATGAAATGCAACAGATGTTCTCCCCATGCAAATATCTTAGCATACATCACCGCAAAAAAGCCGGTGATCACAGAACCGATCCAGAAGGGAATGGCCTGCAGCAGATTGTTTTTCAGCTGCTCGTTGCGGATATTGTCAAAAGACTTTTTAAGGCCTGTTCGGATGAGGGAGAAAATTTTCAGCATTTGTGGACTGGGACATTTTATTAAACCGAAAAAATAGGGAAATTAGATGGTATTAAAAAATCCTATTAAAAAAGTTCCCACGGATTTGAGATACATACATATAGGGGCTTTCCAAAAGGAAGCTTTTATATTATATTGATGAAAGCAATGATTAATACTGTGGATTGAAAATAGCAATATAGGCTACACAATAAAGAATCAGTACAACAGCCGAAAATTTCAGATTGGCATTCCTGAGGATGTATTTATTATTGATGTGCAGGATGAGTGCTTCAATAAGAATACAAAAAAACCAGATAGCATGAAAAGCAAACATAATTATCAGGTAACCTAAAACGTCCCAGCCGTTAGCATTAAATATCACAGCTGTAAAACCTATAGTTCCGGCTATAAATATGGCAAGACGAATAAGAATATGCTTTGCAGTATTTGGCTTCTTTTCTGAAACAAATATTGTATGATCATCTTCTTTGATCTCAAAAAGTTCTCTTAGCTCATTATCCATTATCGCTGTTTTTGATAGAGCTTAATAAAGAAAGGTAAGATGCCGACATAGCCCAGAAGGCTTATTACGCCACAAACACGGTATACGTACATGATATCATTAATGTTGAAAAATCCTATGATAAATTCAACAAAATAAGTGGCAATGATGACACATAACGAAATTATTGCAAGCAAAGTTACTTCTTTCATATTTAAGATGGGGTTGTGATGTTTTTATTAAGATTATTGTGTTTTATGGTTAGTTTCGTATTTAACTCAAATGTACAGATAATCTTTTAATAGTAAAAAAACCTCCGGATTTTTCGGAGGTTTTGTATGGTAAGATGTTTGATAAGTTCCGCATGACCTTTAAATAATGAGTCCCTTATCAGTTATCAGGTATTAAATTTCTGTATTCAGATCCCAGTTCTGAAGATAATCATGAACATGCTTCAGCATCATCCCTCCTAAAGATCCGTCTACCACTCTGTGGTCATAAGAGTGAGACATGAACATCAGCTGACGGATGGCAATTACATCACCGTCTTTAGTTTCAAGAACTGCAGGCTTTTTAACGATAGCACCAATAGCTAAAATAGCGACCTGAGGCTGAGGAATAATAGGAGTTCCCATAAGGTTTCCGAAACTTCCCACGTTAGAAATGGTATACGTTGCTCCCTGAGTATCTTCCGGTCTTAGTTTTTTGTTTCTCGCTCTGTACGCCAAATCGTTGATCGCTTTTGCCAAGCCTGAAAGCGATAACTGATCAGCGTTTTTAATTACAGGAACGATAAGGTTTCCGTCCGGCAGAGCTGTAGCCATACCGATATTGATATTTTTCTTTTTAATGATATTTTCACCGTTAATAGAAACATTGATCATTGGGAAATCCTGGATAGCTTTCACTACAGCTTTCACGAAAATTGGCATGAAAGTCAGTTTTTCTCCTTCACGTTTTTCGAAAATATCTTTATGCTTGTTTCTCCACTTTACAACATTGGTAACGTCTGTTTCGATGAAAGAAGTAACATGTGGAGCAATCTGTTTTGCTTTTACCATGTTTTCAGCAATAATCTTTCTCATTCTGTCCATTGGAATGATCTCGTCACCTGCTGCTACAGGAACCGTAGAAACCGGTGCTGAAGCCGGAACTTTTGGCGCTGCCGGAGTTGCTGGTTGTGCAGAAACAGCCTGCTGAGCCGGCTGGTTTCCTCTGTTGGAAACGTATGCTAATATATCTTCTTTTGTGATTCTTCCTTCTAAACCACTTCCTTTAATCGTTTTAAGCTCAGATTCAGAAATGTTTTCCTGCTGTGCAATTGATTTTACCAATGGTGACAGGTAAAGGTCTCCTGAAAACTCTACATTGGAAGCTGCAGCCTGTAACGGCTCTTCAATAGCTTTTAAAGTTTCTGTATCCGGAGCGGCTGCCGGAGTTTCTGTTTGTACTTCTTCTGAAGCTGTATTTCCGCCTTCTCCTTCAATTTCTAAAATGGCAATGGCCTCACCAACTTTAGCAACCTCGTCCTTTTGTTTCAGGATTTTTACAATTTTCCCCGAAACCGGTGTCGGAACGTCTGAATCTACCTTATCTGTTGCAATTTCAACTACGGAATCATCCTCTTTTACATTATCACCTTCATTGAATAACCAAGTGATAATTGTCGCTTCCATAACACCTTCTCCCATGGAAGGAAGCAATAATTTGTATTCTGCCATTTTTAATTTTTAGATTTTGACAAATATATAAAAAAAATCGGTTTTTTTATGGAATATATAATCTTAGACAAATTCAACGTAGATATTCTCGCCTACATTGAGCCCAAACAGGCTTTTGGCCCCGTTTTTTTTACTCCCTTTATAGATGGTAAGCTCCAAAAGCTGACTATCATTGAAGATCGCTGCCGACTGTCCGTGGAATTCTGTTTCCTTTTCCCAGTCGGAAACCACTTCAGTATGGCTGGAATATACCCTTGAAAGTGTTAAATTTCTGAATTTTATAGTAAAGCCTTCATTTCCTTTGCCTGTGTTTTCAAAAAAATCTTTACTGATATTTGAGATTATATTTCCGAAATTATCAATATAGGTTACTTCTCCAATGATCATTTTTTCAGATTCATTGAAGACAGGTTTCGGAAAAAGAAGTTCCTTTGCCGAATCTATTTTCCGGCCTATTACTTCTGGAAGTCCGCCATTCGCAAGATGTACTGCTGCAGGCACAAAAACATCGGTGGAAGTAAAGTTTACCACATCATCGAAGCGGTTGTTCAAAGTGATTTCGTATATCGCTTCCGGTTTTATATCAAAAAAGACAAGGCTTAAAAGTCCGTTGTCTGCTGCTAAAAAGTAGGAGCCGTCTGCCTTATAAAGAATGTTTTTTCTGGATCTGTTGTAAAAACTGTCTACAGAAAGAATGTGAATTGTCCCCTTAGGGAAATATTTATAGGCGTTGCGTACAATATACGATGTCTGTATCAGGTTGAAAGCTTGAATTTCGTGGGTTATATCAACAATATTAACCTTAGAATTTAAAGACAGAATTTTGCCTTTCACAGCGGCAACTCTGTAATCTAAATTTCCGAAATCCGAAGTAAGGGTAATAATTGACATGGATCGTTGATAGAATAAATAGTGTTTCCTGCAAAGTTATTTAAAATAAAAAGAAAGCCCCAAAAGATTGTAGAAAAGAATTGATATAAATTTGAAAAAAAGCTTTAATTTTAAAATCTAATAAAAATAAAATACTGCATGTTTGAATTAACATATGATTTAGAAGACATCGATGTAAAGACCTTCTATGGCGTTAATAACCAATATTTCAACTTATTAAAATCAAGCTTTCCTACCCTTAAGATTACCGGAAGAGACCATTTTGTCTTTGCAATGGGTAATCAGGAAGCATTAGATATACTCAGACAGAAACTGGATAATCTTGTAAAATTTATCTCTGAAAACAATTCTATCGCTTTAAAAGACGTTGAGAATGTCCTGAATATTAAGGACGAGAATGAAAAACAACTGATTTTCGATCAGGATATTATTGTAAAGGGGGTCAACGGTAAGATCATTAAAGCTAAAACTACCAATCTTAAGAAACTGGTAAAAGAAACCGAGAAAAAAGATATGGTTTTTGCGATAGGACCTGCGGGAACCGGAAAAACGTATACCAGTGTGGCTTTGGCAGCGAGAGCTTTGAGAGATAAAGAGGTGAAAAGAATTGTCCTGACGAGACCTGCGGTAGAAGCAGGAGAGAGCCTTGGATTTTTACCCGGAGATCTTAAAGAAAAGCTGGATCCGTATTTGCAGCCTTTATATGATGCGCTTAGAGATATGATCCCTCATGAAAAACTGGAAGGGTTTATGGAGAAGAAAGTGATTGAAGTCGCTCCGTTGGCTTTCATGAGAGGGCGTACGCTGGATGATGCCTTTGTAATCCTTGATGAAGCACAGAATACAACTCATGCCCAAATGAAAATGTTTCTGACAAGAATGGGAATGAATGCTAAATTCATCATCACAGGAGATCCAACCCAGATCGATCTGCCGCCGAAACAACAATCCGGATTGAAAGAAGCTATGAGAATTCTCAGAGATGTTAAAGAAATCGGTTTTGTACACCTTACTGAAGAAGATGTTGTAAGACATCCTGTTGTGAAAAAGATCATTCTGGCATACAACGAAGAGGACAAGAGGCTGAAGGGTTAATTGGAACTGCTTGAACCGAATGTTTTTACATTTAGTATTAATTGTTTGTGATAATATTTTTACCCACTATTTGGTGTTCTAAAAAAAAAACTTAGTTTTGTGACCGAATACTAAAAAATAATCATGAGAAAATTTTTACTTATTGCAGCGGCGGCTGTAGTTAGCGCTAATCTAAGCGCTCAAGAAACAAGATTCGGGGCTAAAGCCGGTTACTCACTTTCAACTTTAAAATTTAAAGACGACGGGAATTCTGAAAATACAGATCCTTCACACACTTTCTATGCAGGTGTTTTGGTAGAGCATAAACTAAGTGATAAATTTGCTCTTCAGGGTGAAGTTTTATACTCGCCACTAGGAGGTAAAATTACTGAAAGAGTGGAAGATGAGGATGAAGCAGGTACATTCTTTAACATTAAGAACAAGACCACTTTCGGGACTATTTTGATTCCTGTTTCTGCTAAATACTTCATTACTGAAGGTTTATCAGTTTCTGCCGGAGCAAGTTTCGGACTTATCATTTCTGCAAAAACAAAAACTGTAGCAGATCTTGGTTTGGGAATGATTCCAGGATTCGAAATCTCTGCAGATGATGAGAGAGACATTAAAGACCAGGTTAACACTTTGAATATTGCTCCTTTCCTGGGTGCTGAGTATGCTTTGGAAAATGGTTTGTTTTTTGACGCCAGATACAACATGGGAGTTTCTAACTTAGCTAAGGATTCCGGAGATGGAAAACTGACTAACAGCTTCTTCCAGGTAGGTGTTGGGTTCAAATTCGGAGAAAATTAATTTTTAAGAACTTGTTAAAAATATGAAGCGGGCCAATTTAGGCCCGCTTCTTTTATTTCTAAGAGACGTCTCCCGTTAATTTTATGTTAATAATAAAATATTTAGTAATTTTGCAGCATCAATCAAACTATTTAAAAAATGAAAAAACTATTTTTACTAGGTGCTTTTGCGCTGCTAGGCGGTGCTGCACAGGCGCAGGAAGGTTTTAAACTGGGAGGTCACATCGGTGTTCCGGTAGGTGATGCTGGTGATGCTTCTTCATTTACATTAGGGGTGGATGCTGCCTATATGTGGAACATTACAAAAGGACTTGATCTTGGAGTTACCACAGGGTATTCACATTTCTTTGGAAAAGATAACTTTGATGATTTCGGATTTATTCCTGTAGCAGTTTCCGGTAAATATAAATTCTCAGGAGCTCCTATCTTTGTAGGATTAGATCTTGGATACGGAATTTCTACAAAAGATGGAGTAGATGGTGGTTTCTATGCTCAGCCTAAATTTGGATACCAGATGTCTACAGGTGAACTTTATTTAGGATACCAGACAATCAGCAACAAGCGTGACTACGGATGGTATACAGCCAACTGGAACGTAGGTGCCATTAATATTGGATACAACTTCTTCATCAAATAAGAAAAAGTAGAAAATAATTCAGAACTCCGGCTGTTAAAGGCCGGAGTTTCTTTTTTACAATGTATACTTAATAAAGAAGAAAAATTGTCTTTAGATATAAATATTTGCTTAATATTAAGACTAATATGTTAAATATTAACGGTTTATAATCTTATTATTCATGATGTTTATGGAAAAAAAACATAATTTAAAGAAATTGGTAAAATTAAATAAACTAAGTATTTTTCGCTGTTATTGAAAAATTGTAATTTTTTTATTCTAAATATTGTGAAAAAATCAAAATCCTGTAATGAATATGCTTTATTTTCGGAAAACACCAATGTTTATCGATGATATTAATCACGTTAACAAATTTTAATATTAGCGAGAGCCACTGTAAATTTGCCCTCAGAAAGTATTAAAATTTTTTAAAATGAAAAAATTATTATTAGCGGGTGCTGTTGCACTTTTCGGTTTATCTAATGCTCAAATTGCAAAAGGAACTGCATATATTTCAGGACAAGTTGGTTATTCTCAGGAAGAAAACAACAACAATGATACTAAAGTAGAAAGCTTCAGAATCGTTCCAACTGCAGGATACTTTGTAGGGACTAACCTTGCTGTAGGTTTAGGAGTAGGTTATGCAAGTGATAAAGTTACTAAAACTACAACTGGATCAATTGCAGGTGGTAGCTTTGTTTCTGAAACTAAAGGTACTCAATCTGCATTTGTTGTTGCTCCTTTCGTAAGAAAATATTGGACTTTAGCTGACAAATTATATATCTTCGGTCAATTAGAAGTTCCAATGGAATTCGGACAATTTAAAGACGAAGCTACAACAACAACTACAATAGGATCAACTACGAACACTGCGTCTACTTCTGACAAAGCTAACTATACTTCAATCGGTGTTAACGTTAAGCCAGGTTTAGATTATTTCTTAAACAAAAACTGGAGCATTGAAGCTACTATCGGTGAATTTGGATACAACACTTCTAAATTAGACGTTGATGGTGCTAAGAGCGTAAACAACTATAAGTTCGGTTTGAATTTATCTTCTGTAACTTTCGGAGTTAAATATGTATTTGCTAAGTAATTAACAAAGCATTTGTAAAAATAGAAGCCCTAATTATTTTAGGGCTTTTTTATCTTTAAAAACTTTTTTAAAATAAAATAACCATGAAAAAAATCTTATTGGCATCAGCTCTTGCTTTTTGTGCAGGAATGAATGCGCAGACAAAATTCGGTGTAAAAGCGGGGTATGCATTATCAAAACTGAACTCAAATGACGATCTTGATGCATTTGAAGGGGTAAGTGGAGGCTTGAAATCTAAATCAGGCTTTTATGTAGGCGCTTTGGTAGAGCATAAATTCAATAATAAATTTGCTGTGCAGGGAGAAGTTCAGTATGCAAACCTGGGTGGGAAAGTTGAAGTTTCAACAATGGGAATTACTGTTACGGAAAAATTCAATTTCAACAGAATTGTAGTTCCTGTAACTGCAAGATATTATGCTACCCCTGAACTTGGAGTATACGCAGGACCTTTTGTAAGCTTCAGAACCAACACGAAAGTAAATATTGATGTATCAGGAGGAATGGCAAATCCACAGGCTGTAAATGAAGGTGAACAATTCCTGGAAAAGAACTTTGATGATAACCTTAAGTCTGCTGAATTCGGTTTGGTTCTAGGGGCTGATTATAACGTATACAAAGGATTATTTGTAGATGCCCGTTACAGTTTCGGACTGACCAATATGATCAAAGATCCAGTAAACGATGAAAAGCTGAAAATGAATTTCTTCCAGATCGGATTAGGATATAAATTCAAATAAAAATAAAAAACTCTCAGAAATTATTCTGAGAGTTTTTTTATGTCTTTTTGTTTAGGCCTTGTTATTTTTATTTTCCCATCATTCCGCCCATGCCTGGCATATTTGGCATTTTGCTCATCATCTGCATCATCTGTTTTCCCTGAGGTCCCTGCATCATCTTCATCATTTTGCCCATCTGTTCGAACTGCTTCATCAGTTGATTCACATCTTCAATCTTTCTTCCTGCACCTTTTGCAATTCTCTGTTTTCTCTGGGTATTAATGATAGAAGGTCTTCTTCTTTCGTCGGGTGTCATAGAGTAGATGATTGCTTCAATGTGTTTGAAAGCATCGTCACTGATCTCAACATCTTTGATTGCCTTTCCAACCCCTGGAATCATTCCCATAAGGTCTTTCATATTACCCATCTTTTTGATCTGGTTGATCTGTTTAAGGAAATCATCAAATCCGAATTCGTTTTTAGCGATCTTTTTGTGAAGCTTTTTAGCCTCTTCCTCATCAAACTGTTCCTGGGCTCTTTCTACTAAGGAAACTACATCTCCCATTCCTAAGATCCTGTCTGCCATTCTTTCCGGGTAGAAAAGATCTAAAGCTTCCATTTTCTCACCTGTAGAAATGAATTTGATTGGTTTTTCAACCACAGAACGGATCGTTAGGGCAGCTCCACCACGAGTATCACCGTCTAATTTGGTAAGAACAACACCATCAAAATTCAGCGCATCGTTGAATGCTTTAGCTGTATTTACAGCATCCTGCCCGGTCATGGAGTCTACTACGAATAAAGTTTCCTGAGGCTTAATGAAGTAATGTACAGATTTGATCTCGTTCATCATCTGCTCGTCAATCGCAAGACGTCCAGCGGTATCGACGATCACTACATCATGACCGTTTGCTTTTGCGAAATTAATTGCATTTTCAGCAATGGTAGAAGGATTGGTAGAACCTTCCTCTGTAAATACCGGAACCCCGATCTGTCCGCCCAATATTTTAAGCTGGTCGATCGCAGCGGGACGGTAAACGTCACAGGCAACCAATAAAGGTTTTTTAGTTCTTTTTGTTTTTAAGTAATTGGCCAGTTTTCCGGAGAAAGTTGTCTTACCGGAACCCTGAAGACCTGCAATAAGAATTACGGTCGGCTTTCCTGAAAGATTGATTCCTTCCTGGGAACCTCCCATCAGATCTACTAATTCATCATGAACAATCTTCGTCATCAACTGTCCCGGTGTAAGGGAAGTAAGAACGTTCTGTCCTAAAGCTTTATCCTGAACTCTTTTGGTAAGATCTTTTGCAACTTTATAGTTAACATCGGCATCTACCAGCGCTCTACGGATTTCCTTTACGGTTTCCGCCACGTTGATTTCTGTGATTTTTCCGCGTCCGGAAATATTATGTAGAGCCTTGTCTAATTTATCCTGTAAACTATTAAACATATGTATTGTAAATTATAGGTTTGCAAAAATAAGGAATTTTTGACAATATATATTATATAAGGTATTGAGATTTGTTTTCTAAATTATAATTCTATTTTTGTAGAATGAATTTTTGGGATAGTTTTATTATTGTATTTTTAGCTACATTTCTAAATATTGTTATATACATATTATTTAAAAAATATTTATATGGTAAACCTGACGCAGGAATGAGATTTCTTACAATAAATATTGGTAAAGATATTTTTTGGATTATTACTTCTTTAATAATAGTTGATAAAACGAGAGAAAATTTTCTCTTTATCGTGATCTGCTTTGTTGTTGCATCATTCTTTATCTATTTATCCATAATAAAACTCATTAACAAGTCTTGATTTTTTTGATGATAAAAATCAATTTTTAATATTGGTAAAGTTTAATAAAATCGATATATTTGCACACGATTAAAAAAGAGATATGAACAGAAAAATTTCTTCATTATTTTTCGCATTTTTATTTGTGTTTATTAGTGGTTTTGCTACTGCACAACATGAAACTGATGGTGAAAAGTCAGCTGAAAAAGTAGAACACAAAGAAGCCGGAGACAGCTTCAATGCAACCAAAATGATCATGGAACATATTGGTGATTCAAATGAATGGCATTTATGGACTACAAAAGATGATAGTGGTGAAGAACATCACGTTTCTATCCCTTTGCCTGTTATTATTAAGGATAATGAAGGATGGCATACTTTTCTTTCTAGCAGTATATCTCACGGACATGAGCATGATGGATATACTTTAGAGCATGGGCAGGTAGTTTCTACTAAAGGGATTGAAAAAGCAACATTATTTTCAATTATCAGTGGAAAACAAAAATCAAGCGAAGTGTTTTTTGATCTTTCAATTACTAAAAATGCAGCTTCAATGTTGTTGTCAGTGATTTTTATGGCAATTATATTCATAGGCATGGCAAGAAACTATAAAAAGTCTCAATTGCCAAGAGGAGCTGGAAAATTATTAGAACCAGTAATTGTATTTATAAGAGATGAAGTGGCTATTCCAAACATTGGATCTGTTAAATATAAAAGATATATGCCTTATTTATTAACCGCATTCTTCTTTATTTGGTTTAACAACTTATTTGGATTAATTCCTTTCTTCCCGTTTGGAGCAAACCTTACAGGTAATATAGCAATTACTGCAGTTTTAGCAATCATTACATTATTAATTACATTATTCAGTGCTAATAAAGATTATTGGAAACATATCTTTATGCCACCAGTTCCGATCTTATTGTATCCTATCATGGTCCCAATTGAGATTATTGGAATCTTTACAAAGCCTTTTGCTTTAATGATGCGTCTTTTCGCTAACGTTACAGCAGGACACATTATGATCTTGGCGATTATTTCCTTGATCTTCATTTTCAAATCTCCATTCTTGGGATTTGCATCTGTACCATTAGCATTATTTGTTTCTGTATTGGAATTATTGGTAGCAGCTTTACAGGCATATATCTTCACTGTATTATCAGCTTTATTTATTGGTATTGCAGTTGCAGAACACGAGCACGAGCATGGTCACGAAGAACATGCACATTAATTAATTGAAAAGAAAAATATTAAAATAATTTTTTAACTAATATAATTTATTTATTATGGACATGTCAACTGGAGCAGGTTTAGTTTACGTAGGTATCGGTTTAGCAGTACTAGGTGTAGGTCTAGGTATCGGTAAAATCGGAGGTCACGCAATGGATGCTATCGCTAGACAGCCAGAGCAAGCTGGTAAGATTCAAGGAGCAATGCTTATTGCTGCTGGTCTTATTGAAGGTGCTGGTCTTATCGCGATTATCTTTGGTGCTTTCATCAAGTAATCTATCCTCAAAAAAACATTCTTAGCAGTGAAGCGGTTGGCTGCTGCTAAGAATTTTAAAAACAATCCATAAAATAACACTTAAAAAAGAATTTACAGATATGGGAATTATAGAACCTGGAATTGGACTTTTGTTTTGGATGACCCTTACTTTTGTTATCCTATTGTTTCTTCTTGCAAAATATGCTTGGAAACCAATTGTAAATGCAGTAAACGACAGAGAAACTTCTATTGTTGATGCTCTTAATCAAGCTACATTAGCAAGAAAAGAGATGGAAACTTTAAAGGAGGATAACCAAAGAATTATTCGTGAAGCTAAAGTCGAAAGAGATGCTATCCTTAAAGAAGCCAGAGAGATTAAAGATAGAATCGTAGGTGAAGCTAAAGATGCTGCTAAAAATGAAGGAGATAAAATGATTGAGGCAGCTAAACAGACAATCAATGCTGAGAAAAATGCTGCTATGGCAGACATCAAAACTCAAATCGGTGCTTTATCTGTAAATATTGCTGAATCTATCCTTAAGCAGAAGTTGGATAACAACGAAGCTCAAAACGAATTAGTTCAAAATTATTTAAACAAATCTAACCTTAACTAAGAATGCTTACATCTAAAGTAGCTAAAAGATACGCACAGGGACTGCTTGATTTCACCAATGAAACAGGTCAGACAGCTGCTGTATTTTCTGAAATGAAAGATGTAAAGAAGATCATGTCTCAATCTGCAGATTTGAATAAATTCTTCCTTACACCTTACATTGATGCAAAAAAGAAAATAGAGGTAGCAGACCAGATCTTTAAAGATTTTTCAGTTTCTTCACAGAACCTGATCAGATTAGTGATCAAGCACGGACGTGAGAACCAACTGAAAAATATTGCTCAGGAGTTCATCAATAAAGTAGAGGATATCAATGGAGTACAGAGAATAACTCTTACTACAGCGACTCAGCTTTCTAAAGAGAACCTTGATCAGATTCTAAGATCTACCAATCTAGTAAAATCAGATTCAAACTTTGATCTGAATTTAAATGTGAAGCCAGATATTTTAGGAGGCTACATTTTAAGAGTAGGTGATCAGCAGATCGATGCATCTGTAAAGACAAAACTTAACCAGGTTAAAAAAGATTTTCAATTAAATTAAAGAAAAAACAACCATACAATGGCAGAAATAAATCCGGCAGAAGTATCTGCGATCTTAAAACAGCAATTGGCCAACTTCGACACTCAATCCAACGTTGAGGAAGTAGGTACAGTTTTAACCATCGGTGATGGTATTGCTCGTGTATACGGGTTAGAAAACGTACAATACGGAGAGTTGGTGAAATTTTCTAGTGATGTAGAAGGTATTGTACTTAACCTTGAAGAAGACAACGTGGGTGTTGCTCTACTTGGGGAAAGTAAATTAGTAAAAGAAGGAGATACAGTAAGAAGAACAAACAGAATCTCTTCTATCAAAGTAGGAGAAGGTATGTTAGGAAGAGTAGTAGATACTCTTGGTAACCCTATCGATGGTAAAGGTCCTATTACTGGGGATTTATACGAAATGCCATTGGAAAGAAAAGCGCCTGGGGTTATCTTCAGACAGCCGGTAACTGAGCCTTTACAGACAGGTATCGTTGCGATTGATTCTATGATCCCTGTAGGAAGAGGTCAGAGAGAGCTTATCATTGGGGACAGACAGACCGGTAAAACTACCGTTGCGATCGATACGATCATCAACCAGAAAGAATTCTTTGATGCAGGTAAGCCTGTATATTGTATATATGTTGCTATTGGTCAGAAAGCTTCTACTGTAGCGCAAATCGTTAAAACCCTTTCTGATAAAGGAGCTTTAGCATATACTGTAATTGTTGCGGCTAACGCATCCGATCCGGTTCCAATGCAGGTATATTCTGCTATGGCTGGAGCATCTATCGGTGAGTTCTTCAGAGACACTGGTAGACCGGCATTGATCGTTTATGATGATTTATCCAAGCAAGCGGTTGCGTATCGTGAGCTTTCTCTACTATTGAGAAGACCACCGGGCCGTGAAGCTTATCCTGGAGACGTTTTCTATCTTCACTCAAGACTATTGGAAAGAGCAGCGAAAGTTATTGCTGATGACAAAATCGCGAGCCAGATGAACGATTTACCAGATTCATTAAGACCAATCGTAAAAGGTGGTGGTTCATTAACTGCACTTCCAATTATCGAAACTCAGGCTGGTGACGTTTCTGCATATATTCCGACTAACGTAATCTCTATTACAGACGGACAGATCTTCTTGGAGTCTGATCTATTCAACTCAGGGGTTCGTCCTGCGATCAACGTAGGGATCTCTGTATCCAGAGTAGGAGGTAATGCTCAGATCAAATCAATGAAAAAAGTATCCGGTACTCTTAAATTAGACCAGGCTCAATATAAAGAATTGGAAGCGTTTGCTAAGTTCGGTTCTGACCTTGATGCTTCTACTTTAGCGGTAATCTCTAAAGGAGAAAGAAACGTTGAGATCCTTAAGCAGCCGGTAAACTCTCCACTTCCTGTAGACAGCCAGGTGGCTATGATCTACGCTGGAACTGAGAACTTATTGAGAAACGTTCCGATCAGAAAAGTAAAAGAATTCCAGATTGAATATATCGAATTCCTAAGATCTAAGCACCCTGACACAATGGCGGCTATTAAAGCAGGTAAAATCGACAACGATATTACCAACGTTCTTAAACAGGCTGCTAACGACTTAGCTTCTAAATATAACTAAAATCTTCATTGTTTAAGGTTTAGAATCCGTTTTAAACCTTAAACTTTAGACCATAAACTTTGAACCCAAATTAATGGCAAACTTAAAAGAAATACGAGGTAGAATTACGTCAATTTCATCTACGATGCAGATTACACGTGCTATGAAAATGGTTTCCGCTGCGAAGCTTAAAAAAGCACAGGATGCCATCGTAATGCTAAGACCTTATTCTGAAAAACTGCAGGAAATCATCCAGAATGTAAATTCTAGCTCTGATCCCGATCAGGTTTCTATCTATGCTCAAAAAAGAGAAGTGAAGAGGATTCTTTTCATCGCTGTTACTTCAAACAGAGGTCTTGCAGGAGCTTTCAATTCATCTATCGTAAAAGAGCTTAACATCCAGTTTAGAGATAAGTCTCAATACGAAGTTGAAGTGCTTACCATCGGTAAAAAAGCTTTTGATGCGGTAAGAAGAACCCGTACGGTATACTCTAATGAAAGTGCTGTTTTTGATAACTTAAACTTTGATACAGTATCTCATGTTACTGAAGGAGTAATGAACAGCTTTAAAGAAGGTAAATTTGACGAAGTTTATTTAATCTACAACAAATTTGTTAATGCTGCTACTCAGGAAGTAACTACTGAACAGCTTCTTCCGATTTCTATGGCTGAAAAAGCTGAAGAAACTCAGGTGGAAACAGATTATATCTTTGAACCGAACAGAAATGAAATTCTTGATAATTTGATCCCTAAAGCGATCAAAACCCAGGTTTTCAAAGCAGTTTTAGATTCAGTTGCCTCTGAGCATGGCGCGAGAATGACAGCAATGCACAAAGCTACAGATAATGCGCAGGAACTTAAAAATGATCTTGTCATTTTCTACAACAAAGCAAGACAGGCTGCCATTACAAACGAAATCTTAGAGATCGTTTCCGGAGCAGAAGCTTTGAAAAATTCGTAAAGAATTATTTTAACATAATATTAAAGCATCGATATTATCGATGCTTTTTTTGTTATTTATATTTTATCTATCTTTGTAAACTAAAATATTATACAATTTCTAAATGGACTCGGATATAGTCAGGCTTTTGCTAGCCTTATTTCTTGTTTTACTAAATGGCTTTTTCGTAGCCGCAGAATTCTCAATTGTTAAGGTTCGTTATTCACAGATCCAGTTAAAAGCAGCCGAAGGTAACTCTATGGCAAAACAGGCGGAGCATATTATCAAGCACCTTGATGAATACCTGTCTGCTACACAGCTTGGTATTACCCTGGCATCTCTTGCGTTGGGTTGGGTAGGTGAAAGTGCCCTGCACCACGTAGTTGAAAGTATTTTCCACTCTTTGAATGTGGAGCTTACCCAGACAACAATTACCACAATTTCAGTGGTGACAAGTTTCGTATTAATTACTGTGATGCATATTGTATTTGGTGAGCTTATCCCGAAATCTATTGCAATTAGAAAGTCGGAAGCGACTACAATGGCTACAGCAGTTCCATTAAGAGTTTTTTACACGGTTTTCAAACCATTTATCTGGTTGATGAACCTGATGTCGAATACATTTCTAAGATTAATTAAGATACATCCGGCTTCCGAACAGGAAATTCATTCCACCGAAGAACTTCAGCTTCTGGTAAAGCAGAGTGCTGAT
Source organism: Chryseobacterium lathyri (assembly GCF_019970085.1). Classification (NCBI taxonomy): domain Bacteria; kingdom Pseudomonadati; phylum Bacteroidota; class Flavobacteriia; order Flavobacteriales; family Weeksellaceae; genus Chryseobacterium; species Chryseobacterium lathyri. The sequence goes on from NZ_JAHXYG010000003.1 coordinate 676,396, forward strand.
AGTGGCGAGATTGAAGAAGAGAATTATGAGATCATTAAAAATGCATTTGATTTTACAGATCATTCCGCCAAGCAGATCATGGTTCCAAGACAGAATATCACGTCTATTGACTTTGAAGAAGATATCAATGAAATTATCAACAAGATCATGGATAGTGGCTATTCGCGTATTCCCGTGTATCTTGATTCCATAGATAATGTGATTGGGATTTTCTATACCAAAGAGATTATCAGGGAATTTGTAAAGAGAAAAGGAGACCTTAACCATGAGGATCTTAAAGATCTTATGCGTGATGCATTCTTTGTTGTGGGCAGCAAAAAGATCTCGGACCTCCTGAAAATCTTCCAGCAGAAAAAACAGCACCTTGCAATAGTTATTGATGAATTTGGAGGAACAGAAGGTATTATTACCCTGGAAGATATTTTGGAAGAGCTTGTAGGAGAAATTCAGGATGAAGAGGATGATGAAGATAAGCTGGTAGATAAAATAGGAGATAATATTTATTGGGTTCAGGCTACGCAGCCACTGGATGAAATCAACGAATATCTGCCTAAAAAATTACCTCTTTCTGAAGAAAGCGAATACAACTCACTCGCAGGATTCATTCTGCATGAACTGGAAGATATTCCGGAGGAAAACGACGAATTTGATTTGGAAAATTATCATTTCAAGATTCTGAAAATGAATAATAAGAGTGTAGAGCTCGTAGAATTAGTATACGAAGGGCCGAATGTACTTAATGACCTGGCCGATAAAATAGGGGAAGTTTAAAAAGGTAGAAATGATTTTTTATAACAGCATAAAAGATTACGAAGATCCAAAACGTCAATATGAAGAAGAAGTATTGGTTTTGGATGACACAGATGAAGTATATAAACTGGTTCTCCATAATGATGATATTCACACATTTGATTATGTGATAGACTGTCTGATAGAGATTTGCAGGCATACCCTGGAACAGGCGGAGCAATGTACAATGCTCGTCCATTACAAAGGCAAATGCACAGTAAAAACAGGTTCTATGGATCTCCTTAAGCCCATGCATGAAAAACTGCTTTCGAGAGAATTAACAAGCGAAATAGTATAAGCAAAACACTGCCAATTGGCAGTGTTTTTTATTAAAAGCATGTTTTTTTTAGAGAATATACACTTATTGGTGAAAAATTTCGTCATATTTATTTATATTAGCAATTAAGACACACCCTAAATATAAATAAATGAAACAAAAAATTACTTCGCTGGTTCTTGGGAGTATATTATGCTGTTCCGTATTACATGCTCAGGAATCATCTTTTGAAGCTCCGGCTAAAAGCTGGATCAAAGAAAACTCAAGAAATTTAGGAATTCCGGGATTCAGCGGACTCACATTAAGCTCGGTACGCAAAAGCAATACAGGAGAAACCCTGCGATTTCAGCAGATGATAAAAGACGTTCCTGTTTTTCAGTCTGAAATTGTGGTCCATTTCAACAAATCCGGTAAAATAAGTTATACAGGGACAGAAAGTTTGAAGAAAAACCTGAAAGAAACTGATACGGTTCCCTCTGTGTCTGCTTCAGAAGCGCTTAAAAAAGCCCATAGAGCTTCCCGGTCAAAAGGAGAGATTACCTATGAAGAAAATAAGCTGTTTATCTACATTACAGATTCAGGAGAAACAAAACTGGTTTACAGGGTACTGATCAGCTCTTTTGATAATCCCGGCAGCTGGGAAACCATTGTGGATGCAAAAACAGGTGATGTGATCAGCATGAAAGACATTTCTGTAAAACATCATGATAAAAATGATTCACTTCATAAGAAAAAAGATAAAAAAGTAACATCAAAGAAGGCTTTGGTAACTGGGAGTGCCTACATTTTTCAACCGGATCCTTTATCTAAAACAGGATCAGCTTATGCAGGTGATTTTGTAGATAATAACGACGCTACCAACGCCAGCCTGGATGCTGCAAGAACTTTAGTGACAATTCCTGAAATTGATTTTACAGGCGGAATTTATACCTTAAAGGGAACGTATGCAGAAATTAAGGAGATAGAGGCACCTGCAAAAGGAATTTTTACACAGTCTACCAATCAGTTTTTGTTTAACAGAAGTGATGATGGATTTGAAGCAGTGAATGCTTACTGGCACCTTGATAATAGTTTAAGATACATCAACGTAACTTTAGGAATTGTCTGCAAGCCTTCACAAAACAATGGGGTACTAAGATTTGATCCGCATGGTTTTAGTGGTCAGGATAACTCCCATTATCTGACAGGAAGTGAGTCACTTGGATTTGGTGAAGGCGGTGTAGACGATGCTGAAGATGCTGATGTAATTTTACATGAATTGGGACACGGAATTCATCACTGGCTGGCAGGAGGAATTTCCAATGCAGATGGTCTGAGTGAAGGATGCGGCGATTACTGGGCACAGTCTTACAGCAGAAGCTTAAATCAATGGCCTTCATCTGCTCCGGAATACAATTGGATGTTCAGCTGGGATGGACATAATGCTTTCTGGGATGGCAGAATAACCAATACTACAATGACATATCCGGGATCCGGATCCTATTATGATAAATCGCAGATTTGGTCTGCGGCACTGATGAGAATTTATAACAGAATAGGAAAAGAGAAAACAGACAGAGCGTTTTTGGAAGGACTAGATTTAACAACTTCAACAACAAACCAGCAAAATGCGGCCATTGCCGTAAGACAGGCCGGTATCGATATGCTGGGACAGTTCGGGTTCAATTGTAATGATATCACCGCTATGACAGAGGAATTTACAGCTGCAGGCTATGTTCTTCCGGAATACAGCTGTACACTGGGTACCAAAGAAACAGTTAAAGAAAACCCAGTTTCAGTATATCCAAACCCGGTTTCTGATGTTCTTATCGTTTTGTTGAAAGGGAACAAAGAAGAAAAAGCCGAAATTTATAACATGGAAGGCCGAAAAGTAATGGAAACAACGATAAAGAATAACAGCAACAGAATTGATGTTTCAAACCTTCCGTCCGGAAATTATATCCTGACCGTAAAAGAAATTAATTTATCTGCAAAATTCATTAAAAAATAAAGCTTTTATTTAACATAACTGAAATGAGGCTGTCTATTTTTTAGACAGCCTCTTAGTTTTGTCAAAATTATCTTTGTATCTATTTCTGAGTATAGATTTATCAAAATATTCTTAAATCTTAAAAAAGAATCTTTAATTAAGAAAGATTGTTAACATCTAATAATTCTTTAAAAACCTTTTTTCCTTGTATGAAAACTTTGAAAATGTTATTTGTTGATAATTCAGCCTTTCGTTTTGATTTACCAAATTTTGTTTTTTCGTCAGCAGATAATCTTGTAAAAGTTTCTAAAAATGATGCAATACTATTTGTTGCACCATTTAAGGATTCATAAAAATCAGGTAAAACATCATTAAACTGCTTTTTATTTTCCTCATCAATACTATCAGATGATGTTGATTTTAGAATCAAGTTTGTATAGTTTTCGATACCTGAGTTAAATGTTTCTGAAAACTCAGGTATAAGTAAATCTAAACCATTTGAATAATTATCAAAATCATCAGCCATATTATTCATGATTTTTTTTACCTTTTTTTGTTTTAATCTTTCATCTTTTATAGAATTAGCTTTTCCTATTTCATCAGTTCGAATATTCATCTTTTCACCAATTTCTTTTATTAAAGAGCTAATTCTAGATGTAACTTGAACATTACTATTAAAAAAATTACTAGTATTTTCAGCCAATTGCTTTAATTCTTTTTGTTCAACCATATATTCACCATCATCTATATTTTTAGCCAACCTTTCAAGTTTTTCAATTTCATCATTGAAGATTTTAATATTTTTTTCATTTGAGTCTGGAAGATTTATATCCAATTGTTTTTTCTCACTTTTCTCATCTTTTTTAGAGAACTTATCTTTAACAAGTGAGGATACGTGTATTGATAAATACTTTTTTAATTCATCAGTGTTATCAAAATCTTTGTAGAGTACTCCTTCTTCTTTAGAAATTTTATTTTTAAATTCTTTGACTCTTGAGAATTCTTCTAAATTGATATCATTGATATTGTCAGGTGTAGAGGTTTTAAAATACATTAATATATGTGTATTTTCCTTATCCTGTTTAAACTTGGTCATTGCTCTTTCAAATTCCTCTACAGTACCAGAAGCTGCTCTTTTAGTTTGAGTCCCTAATTTTTGCCAAAAAATCCCAATAAAAATTTCATAATCATCTTTAATGGTTTTATTAACAACATCTTGTGCATCTTCACCCACTCCAGGATATGAATAATTTTCCCATCCTCTAATTTCAAATTTTATGTCATTTCCTCCGCCAAATAATAAATCCCATTCATCTTTTAGTGAATAAATCATTTTTCTTTCGGGCTCTACATCACCTGGGGAAGCTAAGAAGATTCTCAATAAATTTGTTGTTTTCATATTTTAATTTTATCTAAAAAATTTATTTTCCTACAAAATTAGCTAAATTATAACTTAATAGAATACAGTTATTATTTTACTTGCATTCATCTAAAATAGTATATTTGTACCAACTATAAAGAAACAAAAAAGAATGCTTGTAATAGGAATTGCCGGAGGAACAGGATCCGGCAAAACTACAGTTGTTGATAAGATACTGCAACAGCTTGATATTGAAGGAATGAATATCCTTTCTCAGGATAATTATTATCACGATAACCCGAATCTGACACTGACCGAGAGAGAGGCGCTCAATTATGACCATCCAAAGTCTATAGATTTCGATTTAATGATAAAACACGTAAAAGCTTTAAAAAACAATGAGTCTATAGAACAGCCCATTTACAGCTTTGTAACCCATTCCCGAACTGGCGACCACGTCACTGTAGAACCTAAAAATGTATTGGTAGTAGAAGGTATTCTGGTATTGACGAACAAAGAACTGCTGAAAGAATTTGATTTAAAAGTATTCGTTCATGCAGATTCAGACGAAAGACTGATCAGAAGAATCAGGCGGGATACTCAGGAAAGAGGAAGAGATCTGAGTGAAGTCCTTCACCGTTATCAGACCACTTTGAAGCCAATGCATCAGGAATTCATTGAGCCATCCAAGAATGACGCAGATCTGATCATTCCGAATATGAGACAGAATTCCGTAGCGATTGATTTTTTAACTACTGTTATTAAAAATTCGTTGAGAAAACATTAAAATGGAAGAAAACAAACTTATTAAAGACATTCAGCCGAAATCTGAAACATTTAAAATGATCCAGAAATATGTTCTGAATAAATATACCATTACAATCTGTATGTTTTTGGTCTGGATGATTTTCTTTGATAAAACCTCTTTCCTTGTTATTAATGAACTGAACGGTGAAATCAGCCGATATGAAGACCAGCTTGAATACTATAAAAAAGAGTACGAAAAAAATGATACTTTTTATAAAAAGCTGATGAACAATAAGTCGGAAAAAGAAAAATACGCAAGGGAAAATTATTTTATGAAAAAACCGGATGAAGAGATCTTCATTTTGGTAGTAGACAGCACAAATAGTGCTAAAAAATAAGAAATTTGAAATGTGAAAGTCAATTAGCTTTGCTGTGAATGGTCAATAGTCAATTTTCATGACTCACCATTGACTTGCGACGCAAAATTCACCATTCACATAAAAATGATAAACGTAATCGTGAATTATTAATGGTTAATAGTCAATTTTAATAATTTTACCATTGCCTGCAAAGCAAAATTCACCATTCACCCATAATAAACAGCCAATGTCAGCAGATATACTTCCAAACTGGGAAAATTTAGTAAAAAAACAGCTTAAAACAGAAGACATTTATTCCATCTTAAATAAGGAAAATCTGGAAGGAATTGATGTAAAACCTTTTTACAGTGAAGTTAAGAAACCATTGGCAAACCTGCCGAAAGTTGAAGAAAACACCCATCTTGTAGCAAGATATCACGAAAGCCTGGAAGAAGATGTATTTGCATTTGTCTTAGACCACAACGTAGAAAACCTTGAGCAAAAAACAATTTTTGTCAATAATAAAGACCTTGCCGGTCATATCAGCCCGAAAGAAGAAGACCAGTATTTTTCACTGATTGATGTTTTTAAAGAAAATGAAGGCATCATTGATGACCAGCTGACTAAAGAACTTTTATCAAAAGACTTCAGAAGAAACATCTGTGTTGATATTTCACTTCATCAGAATGCCGGAGCTGCTATTTATCAGCAGCTGGGAATTGCGCTGGCAAAAGCCAAAGAGCTTATTGAAGTCTATGGTCCTGAAATTTTAAATAAGCTGATTTTCAGAATAGCAGTGGGTGGGAATTATTTCTTTGAGATGGCTAAGCTGAGAGCTTTTAAAATAGTTTTTAACCAACTTTCCAAAGAATATGGTTTAAATGAAACACCATATATTTTTGCAGAGACATCTTTAAGGAATAAGGCTGTTGCAGACAGTGAAAATAATCTGATCCGTTCGACACTAGAACTGGCATCCGCAATGATTGCAGGAGCAGATGCGGTGTTCAGCAATAATTATCTTGTAAACAGAAGCACCGACAACTCCGAAGAGATTTCCTTTAAGCAGCAGATTGTTCTCGCTTATGAAAGCATTATTAATGTATTTGAAGATGCATCGAACGGAAGCTATTATGTTGAAGCCATTACCCGCCAGATTGCAGATAAATCTTGGGCACTGTTCGTTGAAATAGAAGAAGCGGGCGGTTATCTTGAGCTTTTAAAACAGGGAATTATTCAGAAAAAGATCTATGACCATGCTGTTGAAGAACAGAAATGGGTGGAAGAAGGTAAAATAAAGCTGATAGGAGTGAATTTATACCCCAAATTAGACGTTAAAAGGTCCATTGAAGATCTTTACAGCGAAAAAGGGATTAGAGCTGTACGTTGGGCTGAAATGTTTGAATAACATTAGGATTATCATGAGAAAAAGCTGGATATTTCTTCTTCTAATGTTTTTTGGAACATGTTTTTCACAATCTGTAAAAGATTTATATGGAAAATGGACGGGAACAGATGATAAAAATAATAAGGGATCTTTTACTTTTTTTCCGGATGGTTTTACGTATGTTGAATACAGTGGAATGGTAATCGATGGCAGAGATTATACAATTCCGGACGGCCCTAATCAGGGTAAAAAAGGTTATGTTCAATATGATGTTGATTTTTCTGCAAAACCTTACAGGTTTAAACTGATTGCTTCTTATAATAATCAGGAAGGACAGTTGGAAGAAGTTCAATTTTTAAAGGGACTTATTGAATTTACTAATGAAAAGGAATTTTTATTTTTTATAGATTTTGATAATGAAGATCCTAAAATTTTAGATCCATTATCCCGCAATACGATTATAATGCATAAAGAGTCAAACTAAAAGTAATGAAAGAAAAACTGATTGACCTTTTTGAATACACCCATCATTTCAACAAAGAAATGATAAAATATATTTCAGAAAACAAGCCGAAAGTTGATGAAAAAACAATCAGCCTGATCAATCATATATTGAATGCCCAGCAGATCTGGAATTCACGGATATTGGGCGAAAATTCATTTGAAGTCTGGCAGGTCAACCCTTTTGAGTCTCTTGATGAAATTAATCAGCAGAATTTTCTGAAAAGTATTGATATCATTCAAAAATCCGATCTGGATAACAGAGTGGAATATCAGAACTCAAGAGGAATAAAATTTGAAAATAGTATTTTTGAAATGCTGTTTCATGCCGTGAACCATTCAACCTATCATCGAGGCCAGATCAATTCTCTTCTGAAGCAGAACGGCATCGATCCGATATTGACAGATTATATTTTTTATAAAAGATAAAATCTAGGTATTGCCTTGAAAAATATAATGAACAGTCATAGAACGTCATTCTGAGCGGAGTCGAAGTATTTTATAATCATTTATATTATTCATTTATAAAATTTGAAAATTCCAGGAAATCTATGGAAAACAAATTATTAAACAAAGAAATTCAAAACTATATCAATGCAAATCTGAATACAGATCTGCATTCTCTTCTGTTAAAAAAATCCCCGTTTCCAAATGTTTCCATGCTGGAAATCGTCCAGCAGATTAAAGGAAAACAAACTGCCCAGAAGAAATTTCCGTTTCTGCTGAAAGAAGGCATTATTTTTCCACCGCAACTTAATTTAGAGCAGGCTTCTTCGGAAACAACGGCACTTTACAAGTCGCAGATCCTTAAAGGGAATAGATTCGCGGACCTGACCAGTGGTTTTGGAATCGATGCCTATTATCTGTCCCAAAATTTTGGCGAAGTTACTTTGGTAGAGCAGAATACTGAATTGTTGAATATTGTCGAGCATAACTGGGGTGTTTTAGACCGAAAGGCGATATTCATCAATCAAAATCTGGAAGAATTTCTGAGCACGAATAAAGAATATTTTGATGTTATTTATTTAGATCCTGCAAGAAGAGACCACAACAAAAATAAAGTATTTCTGCTTGAAGATCTTTCGCCGGATATCCTCCAGATTAAAGACGTTCTTCTTGCGACTGCAGATCAGGTGATTATAAAACTTTCACCGTTAATCGATTTAAAATATCTGATTTCGGTATTGCCAGGTATTTTCAGGATAGAAATAATAGCCCTGAAAAATGATGTAAAAGAAGCCGTTGTTTTTCTGTCCAATGAAAAAAGAAAGGAAATTATGGTAAACTGTATTAATCTGGAGAGCGGAGATTCTTCTTTTACCTTTACATTTGGTGAGGAAGAAAATACCCAGGCTGTATATTCTGAACCTGAAAAATTCATATACATTCCCAATAACAGTATTTTAAAAGCCGGAATTTTTAATCTGGTCTCAGAAAGATTCGGGCTTAAAAAACTTCATCCCAATACCCATCTCTATACTTCAGATCAGAAAATTAATGATTTCCCCGGTAGAGTTTTAGAAATGGAATCTGTTGAATCTAAGCAGATTAAAAAGAAAGAGCAGTTTAATATCATTTCAAAGAATTATCCTTTAAAACCTGAAGATATCAAAAAGAAATATGGAATAAAAGACGGTGGTGAAGGCTACCTTATTTTTACACAATCCAAAAAAGGGAAAATTATTTTAAAATCAGTATAAAAATGTTGCCGAAAAAAGCAGGATTTCTTACTTTTGGGCAATCAAAAATTTAAGCATGAAATCGCTTGCTGTTAAAATATGATAACCGGCTAAAATAATGCGATTCCATATGACATTTAAAAAATAAATTTTACATATGAAAAAATTCATTATATGTTTAGCTGTTGCAACAGTAGCCGTAAGCTGTAAAAAGATCCAGGCAGGAGGAAACAAGAATACTCTGAAACTGGAAGAAGGAGTAGAAAGATATTCCGATGATGCACAGGGTGGAGGTGAAGCACACGGTCATGAAGCTGCTGCAGGACATGGTTCTGAACATGCTGAGAAGAGATCTCAGGTTTCTATTGATTTAAATGGGGTTGCTCTGAAAGGTTTTGCTAACGGAATGGAAGACAGCATTGTAAAATACCTGAAATCCGGACAATATGCTTCTGCTACAGAAGATGGATTGAAAAATGTATGGTATGACTTTGATAATGTTAACTTCAAAATGGGTTCTGCCAATCAGTTGGAAGCTGGTTCTCAGGAGCAGTTGAGTAATCTTGCTAAAATTTTGAAAGCTTACCCAGATTCAAAAATCAAAATTGGGGGGTATACTGACAAGACCGGAGATGAAGCTAAAAATGTAAAATTGTCTCAGGAAAGAGCTGACTTTATCAAGGCTCAGCTTACCGCTTTAGGTGCGGGAGGACAGGTTGTCTCAGCAGAAGGATATGGAAGCCAGTTTGCAAAAGTGGATGCAAAAGCATCTGATGCAGAAAGAGCGTCTGACAGAAAAATGTCTGTAAGATTTACAAAATAATTTAAATACAATAAAGTATATGAATGTCTTGCTCAAGCAGGGCATTTTTTTTATTTTTAACGAAACAAATTTTTAAAATGCAAGAGACATTAAATTACATCAATGAAAACAAACAGCGTTTCGTGGATGAATTATTTGAGTTATTGAGAATTCCTTCTATTTCTGCAGATCCGGCTTATAAAAATGACGTCTTGAAATGTGCGGATGTTGTTGCAGAATATCTTAAAAATGCAGGAGCTGACAATGTAGAAGTATGTAAAACCAAAGGATATCCTATTGTTTTTGGAGAAAAACTTTTAGATAAAAATTTGCCAACAGTATTGGTATACGGACATTATGATGTTCAGCCGGCAGATCCATTGGAGCTTTGGACAAAACCACCTTTTGAACCTTATATTGAAAAAACAGAACTACATCCTGACGGAGCCATTTTTGCAAGAGGTTCTGCGGATGATAAAGGACAGTTTTTTATGCATTTAAAGGCTTTTGAAGCGATGATGAAGACAAACTCTCTTCCTTGTAATGTTAAATTTATTTTGGAAGGTGAGGAAGAAGTAGGATCCGTAAGCCTGGGAGACTTCGTTAACGAAAACAAAGAAAAGTTGTCTTGCGACTGTATTTTAATTTCCGACACTCATATTTACAGCAACGAACAGCCAACTGTTACAACTGGCTTAAGAGGCTTAAGCTATGTAGAAGTTGAAATAGAAGGACCGAACAGAGATCTTCATTCAGGATTGTATGGAGGAGCCGTTCCTAATCCGATTCACGTACTTTCCAGAATGATTGCTAAACTAATCGACGAAGACGGACATATTACCATAGACGGATTTTATGATAATGTAGAAACCGTATCAGATGCTGAAAGAGCAGATATGAACAAATTGAAAGACAATCCGGAAGAATTCAAGAAATCTATCGGACTCAATGGAGTGGAGGGTGAAAAAAGCTATACAACGCTTGAAAGAACCTCTATCCGTCCTACTTTAGACTGTAATGGTATTTGGGGAGGATATACAGGAGAAGGAGCTAAAACAGTAATTCCTTCCAAAGCTTCTGCTAAAATCTCAATGCGTCTGGTTCCTTATCAGACTCCTGAAGAGATCACGGAAAAATTCACAAAATATTTTGAAAAAATTGCTCCTGAGAATGTTAAAGTAAAAGTAACACCTCACCACGGAGGAATGCCATATGTTTTACCAAGTGATACTAAAGAGTTTTTAGCGGCTAAGCAGGCTATGGAAACTGCATTTGGTAAAGAAGTTCTTCCTTATAGAAGTGGAGGCAGTATTCCGATCACGGCAATGTTTGAAAAAGTATTGGGCGCTAAGTCTGTGCTAATGGGCTTTGGGCTGGATTCAGATGCAATTCACTCACCGAATGAACATTACGGGCTGTTTAATTTCTATAAAGGAATTGAAAGTATTCCGCTGTTCTTCCAGAACTATTCAAAATAATTAAATATTTTATAATCATATTCAGTAAAGCGTTCCAAAATCGGAGCGCTTTACGTTTTTTTATGGTAATATCCCTATCAAATGATATTTTTTTAGTTAATGTATGTGATTATTTTTAGTTCAACCTAAAATAATTACTATGAAAAAAAACTACTCTGTCGCATTCTGCTTGTTTTCAGTGTTTTCCTTTGCGCAGCAGATCATTTCGTTTGAATATTCAGATGGATTTTATACCGGGAATATCCATGGTCAGGGGACCTGGATCAGCACGCCAACCGGTGATATGCCCCCGAACGTGCTTAACCAGATCATTTCTATGGATAATGCATCAGACGGAATTAATTCTCTGAAGATTGTAAAAGAAAACACTTATGGAACCCAATCCATTCCTATCATCGGCGCATTTGATAATCTTCCTGTATTGCTTCCCTACAACGGTTTTACGGTTTCTTTCGATATCAATATGTCCCAACTTAATGGATCGATTTTTAGCTTTCAGGGAGTAAGCAGCGCTGACGAAAAATATATTGTCAGACTCGATTTTGATAATTCCGGTGCAATTAAAGTTCTGAAAACACTATCAGGAAATCCTGTAATGGACACTGCATTGGGAACGTGGCAGCCGAATTCCTGGTACCATATTGCAGTTGTAGGAACCGCTGCAGATGTTAAATACTATCTGAACGGGATTTTGATCTATTCCGGTATTGCAGTAGAATCAATGGATATAAACCAGTTGCGTTTCGTACATGATAATGCAGACGGAACAGCCTATATTGATAATGTTAAAGTATATAACCAGGCATTATTATCTGTAGCAAATAGTACTGTAAATAAGAATAAGGTAATTATGTATCCTAATCCTGCTTCAGATTTTATTAAAATAAGTACTTCTTCTAAGATAAAAAACATTGAAATCTATGATGCGGCTGGCAAAAAGGTTCAGTCGATGGTAGAAAATGATAAAATTGATGTTAGAAGTTTTCCTGCTGGCACTTATCTGATCAATATTAGAACTGAAAATGGTAATTTCTCTGAGAAATTTATAAAAAAATAGGTTAAGTTTTGTATGAAATTAGTTTTCATTATTTTTCAGATAAATTATTTTGTTATAGATTAATTATAGAAATACCTGACAAATCTTAGTCTATATAAAACGCTTCAATTGAAGCGTTTTTGTTATTTAGAGCATTAAAATTAATAATATGTCAGAAAATAAAGTAGCTTATATAACTGGAGGAACCAAAGGAATAGGTTTCGGAATAGCGAAAATATTATTGGAAAACGGTATTTCAGTAGCATTTTCAGGACGTAAAAGAGATGATGTTGAAAATGCTGAAGAAGAACTTAAGAAATATTCAAAGAATGTTTTGGGGATTGTTTCAGATGTAAGAAGCCTTGAAAGTGAAGAAGAGGCTGTAAAATATATTACTGAGACATTCGGAAGGCTGGATTTTGTAATTGCCAATGCAGGATTGGGAATATTCAAACCTGTAGATGAACTGACTGCCGAAGAGTGGAATGATATGATAGAAACCAATCTGACAGGTGTATTCTACACATTAAAAGCTTCTGTAGAAGAATTAAAAAAGACGCAAGGCTATTATATCACGGTTTCGAGTCTGGCAGGCGCCAATTTCTTTGAAAACGGAACAGGTTACAATGCATCTAAATTTGGAGTCGTAGGATTTACTCAGGCGGCAATGATTGATCTGAGAAAATACAACATCAAATCTACGGTTATTATGCCGGGATCAGTCGCTACCAATTTTAACGGAAACGTTCCCTCAGAAAAAGACAGCTGGAAGATCCAGCCCGAAGATATGGGGAATCTGGTCCTGGATATTTTAAAAATGAATCCACGTGTTCTGCCCAGCAAAATAGAATTTAGGGCAACAAAACCAGCCTAGTAAATGCATTTAATGTATTGAATAGTAAAAAAATAAGTATTATGCATGCATAATATATTTTTTAATTATATTAGCAACGTAAAATGTAACAAAATCTCAGCATAAAACACTAAGGTTTTTTATGCCTAAAAGGGAAAAAATAAAATAGTACACATGAAAATATTAGTTTGTATCAGTAGTGTTCCGGATACTACTTCCAAGATTAACTTTACGGCAGATAAATCTGCCTTCGACAAAAATGGAATTCAGTGGGTAATCAATCCTTTAGATGAATTTGCGTTGACAAAAGCAGTTAAACTTCAGGAATCTCAGGGTGCAACTGTAACAGTGATCAACGTAGGAGATGCTGCTACAGAACCAGTGATCAGAAAAGCATTAGCTATTGGTGCCAATGATGCCGTGAGAGTAAACCTTGATCCTAAAGACAGCTATTCTACAGCGAAAGAAATCGCTGCCGTAGCTCAGAACGGAGGATATGACCTTATCCTTTGCGGAAAAGAATCTATCGATTACAACGGAGGTTCAGTACCAGGAATGGTCGCTCAGCTGTTAAATCAGCCTTTCGTCAATGCATCTGTAGGTTTAGATGTAAACGGAAGCGAAGCTACAGCTGTAAGAGAAATTGAAGGCGGAAAAGAAACGATATCAGTAAAATTACCTGCTGTAATCGCAGGACAAAAAGGATTGGTAGATGAAAAAGATCTTATCATCCCGAATATGAGAGGGATCATGTCTGCAAGAACGAAGCCTTTACAGGTAGTAGAGCCTGCTTCTTCTGAGGTGAAAGTTCAGGGAGTAACTTATGACAGCGTGCCGCCAAGAGCTGCTGTAAAAATGGTTTCTCCTGACAATTTGGATGAATTGGTAAGATTACTTCACGAAGAAGCTAAAGTAATCTAAAAATTTAAAAGAAAGAAGCTGAAACAGGGACATATGTTGAGCCCTGATCTGATTTCCAATCTTTTAATCCTTAAATTTTTTAATCTTTAAATTTTAAAAAAATGGCAGTATTCGTATACGCAGAAAATATAAATGGAGTTTACAAAAAAGCAGCTTTTGAAGCCGTTTCTTATGCTAAAGCAGTTGCAGACCAGGCGGGAGATACCGTTACGGCAATCTCTGTAAACCCAACAGATTCTTCAGATTTATTGTACAAATATGGAGCATCAAACGTTATCAATGTAAAAGATGAAGGTCTTAAAAGCTTTTCAGCAAAGGCATTCGCTCAGGCTGTAAGTGAAGTGGCAGACGGAAACACTATCGTTTTCCCTCACACTACAGATGCTTCTTCTATCGCTCCTATGCTTGCAGTAATGAAGAATTATTCTTTGATTACCAATGTACTTGAAGCTCCTGAAAGCCTTTCCCCGTTCCAGGTAAAAAGAAAAGCTTTTTCAGGAAAAGGGTTTATGCATGCAAAAGCTGAAGGAAATGGGGTGATCATCACAGTTTCTCAAAATGCTTTCGGTGTAAAAGAAAGCGCTGTATCAGGATCAGAAGAAGTTAAGAATCTATCAGTAGCTAATGAAGATACTAAAGTGATCTCTCACGAGCAGAGCTCAGGGAAATTAGACCTTAAAGAAGCAGAGGTGGTAGTTTCTGCAGGAAGAGGAATGAAAGGTCCTGAAAACTGGGGAATGATTGAAGATCTTGCTAATGTTCTTGGGGCTGCTACTGCATGTTCCAAGCCGGTTTCTGATATCGGATGGAGACCTCACACAGAGCACGTAGGACAGACAGGAAAAGCAATTTCACCTAATCTTTATATTGCAGTAGGTATTTCCGGAGCTATTCAGCACTTAGCCGGGGTAAACTCTTCTAAAACCATCGTAGTTATTAATAATGATGCTGAAGCACCATTCTTTAAGTCTGCGGATTATGGAGTAGTAGGAGATGCATTCCAGATTATTCCTGCATTAACAGAGAAAATTAAAGCAATTAAAGGATAGAATAGTGAATGGTTAATAGTCAATACGCTACGCTTGTCAATTTTTTCAGATAAATTAATTCACTTGCGAAGCAAAATTCACTATTGACTTTTGACACTTATCAACAATAGCATAAAAGCTCGGCTTCCGGGCTTTTATTTTTGTCTAAAAGTGAAACCTACAATAAAAAATTAATTTATATTTGTAGCTATGGATTATAAGCAGCTAATTATTCGCGGAATATCGTACAGCCAGACCCAATCGGGGGCTTACGCTTTGTTATTGGAACATGAAGAATCACATATAAAATTACCTGTTGTTATAGGAAATTTCGAGGCTCAGTCTATTTCGCTGGGACTGGAAAAAGACATCCATCCGCCCCGTCCGCTTACCCATGATTTATTCACAAAATTTATAGTTTCTGCCCATTATGAATTGGTTTCAGTGATTATTTACCAGATCGTAGACGGCGTATTTTTTTCTAATATTAATTTCAAAAATAAAGCTAATAACGAAGAGCTGATCCTGGATGCAAGAACTTCTGATGCAGTAGCAATGGCCGTAAGATTTGACGCCCCTATTTTTACCACTCAGCAGGTTCTTAATGAAGCGGGAATTCTTCTTGAGCTGGAAGATGTTTCAAAAGAAGAACAGCCGTTCTCCGAAACCGAGCAGTCTGAAGATAATTTAAAAGCGGTATCTATGGAAGAGCTGCAAAAATTACTGGATGAAGCCGTAAAGGAAGAAGATTTTGATACTGCTCTGGAAATTCAGGAAGAAATTAAAAGGAGGAAAAAGAGAATTGATTAAAAGAACACTTATACTAAACTATGAATTTAAAATTACGACTTACCATCCTCAGCTTTCTTCAGTTTTTTGTTTGGGGAGCATGGCTGATTACGATGGCTAATTTTTGGTTCGGTACAAAACACTGGGACGGAACCCAGTTTGGAGCCGTTTTCGGAACCATGGGAATAGCTTCTATTTTTATGCCGACCATTACCGGGATTATTGCCGACCGCTGGGTGAATGCAGAACGTATATTTTCTGTACTGCATATCCTTTATGGGGTTATCCTTTTTGTATTGCCTCATTCCGCAGATCCTAATTCTTTCTTTTGGCTAATGCTTCTGGCGATGTGCTTTTATATGCCTACCATTGCCCTGGCAAACTCTATTTCTTACACGATCCTGAAAAACAGTAATCTGGATGTCGTGAGAGATTTTCCGCCTATCCGGGTGTGGGGAACTATCGGGTTTATTGTAGCGATGTGGATTACCAATCTTACAGGAAACAAGGCTACAGAAGGACAGTTTTATATTGGCGGAGCTATTGCGATATTTCTAGGAATCTATGCTCTGACTTTACCAAAATGTCCGCCTCAGAAGCTGATTGATAAAAATGCTCCATTATCTGAACAATTAGGCCTTAATGCATTTAAGCTTTTCGGAAGCTATAAAATGGCCTTGTTCTTTTTGTTTTCAATGCTTTTGGGAGCAGCACTTCAGCTAACTAACGCTTACGGAGATGTATTCTTAAGTGAATTTTCACACTTCCCCAAATATGCAGACTCATTTGTAGTACAGAGGTCTACGATTATCATGTCGATTTCGCAGGTCTCGGAAACACTATTTATTTTGGCAATCCCATTTTTTCTAAGAAAATTTGGAATTAAAAAAGTAATGTTGATGTCTATGTTGGCCTGGGTGCTTAGATTCGGATTCTTTGCTTATGGTGTTCCTGATGGATTTGGGCTTTCACTGATCATTTTTTCATGCATCGTATACGGAATGGCATTTGACTTCTTTAATATTTCCGGTTCTCTTTTCGTAGAAACAACGACTGATAAAAAGATAAGATCATCTGCTCAGGGATTATTTATGATGATGACCAATGGTTTTGGTGCTCTTTTCGGAAGCTATATTGCAGGTTGGGCTATCGATAAATTTTTCACGCACAAATTTACGAATGCTTCAGATTTATCTGCTTATCTTGACACAACAGCAGATAATCCTACTTTCCTGGAAATCCTTAAAAACAGCTTCAATTCAGCAGTGAATGCTGACGGAACGCTTTCATCTGTAGTCATGGTAAAAGACTGGCAGAATATATGGCTCTCATTTGCAATTTATGCATTGATCCTGGCCATTTTCTTTGCTGTTTTATTCAGACATAAACACAATCCGGAAGAAGTTTCTTCAGTAAAACACTAATTCTACTGATCTGATTATTAAAATATTAAATTGCACTTTTTGAAAGAAAGTGCAATTTTTTTATTTTCAGGCAACCTTTTAGAATAAATTCCGTCTTATAGTTAGAAAACCGATACATGGAGAACCTCGAAAAGAATTTTTTACTGGCTAAAAAACAGGACCGGATGGCCCAAAAGGCTCTTTACGAAATGTTTTCGGCTAAAATGCTTGCCATATCAAATTCTTATACGAATAATCTTCATGATGCAGAAGATATCCTGATCAGCGCGTTTATGAAATGCTTTACCAAGCTAGACGAATGTAGAGATTGGAAAAGCTTTCCATTTTGGCTGAGAAAAATTGTTGTCAATGATTCTATCAGTTTTGTCAGGAAGAACAGGAATATTCTTTATGCCGATATAGAAATTGCAGACGAGTATTCTGATGAAGATATAAATGAACGGCTGGAAGAAATCAATATTGAAGAAATATTTTTAAAGATGCCGGCAGGGTATAGGCTGATCTTCAATTTATATGTTTTTGAAGAAAAAAAACATCAGGAAATCGCAAAAATGCTGAATATTTCAGAGGGAACAAGTAAAAGCCAGCTAAGCAAAGCTAAAAAATGGCTTACAGAATTTTTAAAAGCAGAAGAAAATGAAAAAAGAGATACTGAAACAGTTAAAGTCTGACTACGAAAGACTCGAAATTAAGCCTTCTGAAGATCTTTGGGATAAATTAGACCAGAAGTTGGATAATATACCTGATATGCCGTTAAACCGGTCTTTTAAGTGGTGGAAGTATGCTGCTGCTGTATTGCTCTTTATTTCTGCAGGAACATTTATTTATTATAACAATTATAAAACAAAATTTGAGAGTAAACAAACAGATTATATTGTTAAAAAAACTCTTAAAAAGACAGTAAATCCTATAAATGCAGGCTTGGAAGATCAAAGACTTATTTCGAATGAGCCTATCCGGGAGAATACAGTGAAAATTGTAAACAAAAATCTGGAAAAATTTAGTTCTGATCATGCATTAATTCCAAAAAAAGAAAGAAGATCGAACGATACTCAGATTGCCGAACATAAAGAAGAGCAAAATATAGTTATTCAACCGGAAAATAATATCATTAACAATGAAAAAGCGGAGAATACTGTGATGCCAAATCCTCCAGTACTTGCAGAAGTCAAGAAATCAAAATCAAACTATATCAATCCTGATGAACTTCTTTTGGGCAGAGAATTTGATAAAGCCCGGGAAAAAGCCAGTAAAGATGAACGTAAATTAGGAGCTTTCAAATTTGATAATATTGTTCCGAATGTAGGCAATGTAACCGTTTTGGGAGTAACGGTCTATCTGGAATCCAAATAAAACTGAATTTTTTATAAAATCCAAATAATACTGGCCTGAAACAGGGACAGAGCTAAAATATTGTTTAAAAATTAATAAAATAAATATGAGAACAAAGTTGATCTTTATGGCTGCTGTAATGGCTTTTACATACAGTGCGGCTCAGGAAAAACCGGATATGAATCTGCAGATTAAACTCTATTCGAAAAAAATTGACAGCATTGTGGTTTCAGAGAAATCCAAAATGAATGCAGAGCTGGACATCGTTGATAAAGATTTTAAAGATAATAAAATCACAACGGAGGAAAAGAAGAGAAAACGCTCCGAAATTGCTTCAAAATATCAACAAACTATTAATGAAAAAGTAGATGCCCAGCAAAACGAACTGCAGGCTGCGACAACAGAAATGGTTAGAAATGCTGTTTTTATGGATCGGGACAGTACAAATAAAAACGAAATGTGGCTGGGATTTAATGGTCTTAATATGAAATTGGGGCAAAAGGGGACAAAAAATCCAAAACAGTCCTTACAGACGGTAGAATTATCCGGCAGTATAATGGGAGCAGGCCTGACCTCAAAAAATGAACCTTTTAACTTTTATAATAAAGATTCTGATACCAGGAACACCATCATCAACTCTTCAGAAATGGCAATCAGATATGAGGACCAGATCGGGGGCTTTAAAAGCCCTGTATTTTACCGGGTTGGTTTAGGAGTCAGATTCGACCAGTATGTTCCCAAATACGGAAGAGTTTTTAAGCAGAAAGACAACGCTTTGTTCGTAGATGATTTTGACAGGGGGAATTTAAAGAAAACCCAATTCAACATTACATACCTATACATTCCTGTAGATTTAAGATTTGTATTGAATCCAAAATATACAGAATATGACGGGGTTCAGTATCTTGATAACAAAAAAAGACAACTGAGCCTGGTAATGGGGATTTATGGCGGTGTGAAAGTGGGAAGTGTGAATTACATAAAATATTCAAATGAAAACTCCAGAAGGATTGTAGAAAGAGAAAGAATAATGCATGGAGTGAACGATTTTATCGTCGGTGGAAAATTCGGAATCAGTTATGGAGGTCTTAAAGTATTTGTTCAGAAAGATTTTACACCCGTATTCAATGACAGGGCTATTCTGAAGAATAAATATGGAGTTCAGCTCGGCATAGAATTCGTAAATATCATTTTCTAATTCAGTAATAAAACCGGATATTTATTAAAGATAATTTAATTTAAATCAATTTTTATTGAGGCTAACAAATGTTTGTAAAGGAATCATCCGTTTTTAAAGCACACTGTTTAAAAGTGTGTTTTTTTTTGTATTTTGGCACTTTAGTAAATATGAAAAATATTCAGTTATTAGGATTATTATTAGTGGTGGCGGGTAGTTTTCTTCCTCTTGTTCATGTTCCCATTATTGGAAACTGGAATTACTGGAAACTGGATCATTATCTGGCTATTGCATGCTGGATCTTTGCCGCATGTGCAGTTTTTGGTATTGTCAATAACAGTATGAAAGTAGTAAGGTTCTTTGGAGTGTTGCTGATTCTGTTATTTGCATTTACACTCGTTGCCGTAAAGATGCAGTCTCTGGAATACTTCAGCTTTCTGCCGTTCAAATCATGGAGAGAAGCTTTTGCAGGAGTTGTAAAGCTGAAATGGGGCTGGGTTATAGAATTTTTAGGCGCTTTCCTTATGGTTTTCGCTGCAGGAAATAAAAAAATAAATCAACGGACACAAATATGAAGCATTTAAAATTAGGATCAGCAGCTTTATTGATGTTGATATTTTCTCAGGCTAAGTCTCAAAAGACAACATTTGACAAGCCGGATCAGCCGGCTAAATGTAAAAATATAAGAGAAGGGAAATTCCTTCGCCCGAATTATCCCGAGGGAATCTGGTATATGACCATTAAAGATAATATTCAGACCGAATATTTCAATAATGGTAAAGACTACATAAAATCCTCACTGGTTTTTGTGGACGACTGCAATTATAAAGCGATCGTGCTGGATAAGACAGTCAATGATGGCCGTATCCGTATAGGAGATGTTTTCAGCAATAAAATTGTAGAAACTCAGGATAACGCCCTGAAAATACATTCCAAAATTGAAAATAGCCAATATGAGGTTATTTATATAAAAGCAAAAAAATAGAATAGTATAATGCAGTCGGAATGCAGCATTTGTTAAAAAAAGTAAATATAATACACATGAAAGAAGTATTCATCGTTTCCGCAGTAAGAACACCTATCGGGAGTTTTATGGGAAGCCTTTCAACCGTTCCTGCTACAAAGCTGGGATCTGCTGCTGTAAAAGGAGCATTAAATAAAATCGGTCTTGATCCTAAGAATGTTCAGGAGATCTATATGGGAAATGTACTGCAGGCAGGAGAAGGCCAGGCCCCTGCCCGTCAGGTAGCTTTGGGTGCAGGGCTGTCTGTTGAGACCCCTTCTACTACAGTCAATAAAGTATGTGCTTCTGGAATGAAAGCAGTAACTATGGCAGCGCAGGCAATCAAGGCAGGTGATGCAGAAGTAATTGTTGCCGGAGGTATGGAGAATATGTCGCTGGTTCCACACTACTATAATGCAAGAGTTGCCACTAAATTAGGCGATATCAAAATGCAGGACGGAATGGTGCTGGATGGCCTTACAGACGTGTACAATAAAGTGCATATGGGAGTTTGTGCAGAGAAATGTGCTGTAGATTACAGTATTTCAAGAGAAGATCAGGATAATTTTGCTATAGAATCTTACAAAAGATCAGCAAAAGCATGGAGCGAAGGAAAATTTACTGAAGAAGTGGTTCCTGTTGAAATTCCTCAGAGAAAAGGAGATCCGGTAATTTTTTCTGAAGATGAAGAGTATAAAGCAGTAAATTTTGACAGAATTGCAACGCTTCCTACCGTATTCAAGAAAGAAGAAGGAACAGTAACCGCTGCCAATGCGTCTACATTAAATGATGGTGCTTCTGCCTTAATCCTTGTTTCTAAAGAAAAAATGGAAGAATTAGGCTTAAAGCCTCTAGCACGAATCGTTTCCTATGCTGATGCAGCTCAGGAGCCTGAAAACTTCACGACTGCTCCTGCAAAGGCTTTACCAATTGCTCTTAAAAAAGCAGGTTTAAAAATTTCTGATATTGATTTCTTTGAATTTAATGAAGCATTCTCTGTAGTAGGTCTTGCCAACAACAAAATTCTAGGTCTGGATGCATCCAAAGTAAACGTAAACGGTGGAGCAGTAGCCATTGGACATCCGCTGGGAAGTTCAGGATCCAGAATCATCGTAACACTGATCAATGTATTGAAGCAGAATAATGCAAAATACGGTGCTGCAGCTATCTGTAACGGTGGTGGAGGAGCTTCTGCTATCGTGATTGAAAATATGTAATATTCTCTCGAAGAATATTTTACCATTAAGGAATCGATAATTTTTCTAAATTCTAATCGATTTCTTAATGGTTTTTCTATTTTTGTGCTACTAATATTTATTTGAAATGTCTGAAATTGAGAATCAACAGCCTCAAAACATAAAGAATAATCCAAGGATTATGAAAGCCTGGGCTGTATACGACTGGGCGAACTCTGTTTACTCATTGGTTATTACCTCTACTATTTTTCCTATTTACTATTCCATACTGACAACTGCTTATGAGAAAAAGGAGTATGTGGAAGAAACAAAATCATGGATTGATGTTCCGGTAAGGCATATGATAAAGATTTTCGGAGAAGAATACCAGCCGGATGCTGTGTACGGATATTCACTGACCATATCGTTTTTTATTGTAGTGCTGCTTTCTCCGTTCCTATCCTCATTAGCGGATACTATCGGAAACAAAAAATCATTCCTTCAGTTTTTCTGTTATCTTGGGGCAACTTCATGTATGGGATTGGCTATGTTTACGGGAATGCATAATGTATTTTTAGGCCTTCTATTCAGTATTACGGCGAGTGTCGGGTTCTGGGGAAGTTTGGTATTTTATAATTCATTTTTGCCCGATATTGCAACCCGGGATAAACAGGATGCGCTGTCTGCAAGAGGATATGTTTACGGATATATAGGCTCTGTCGTTCTTGTGGTGATCTGTCTGGTACTTATTCAGGTTTTTGCAAAAGGAGCGGCACAGCAGCTTTTATTTACAAGAATAAGCTTCCTGTTGACCGGTGCATGGTGGTTTGGTTTTTCCCAGTATACTTTCAAACATCTTCCTCAGTTTGGAGATGTTAAAGAAAAACTGCCTAAAGATCTTGTCCTTTTAAATTATAAGAATATCTTTAAAAAACATGAAGAACAGGGTGGTTTCTTTGAGGTTCTTAAAGACAATATGAGCTTTTATAAAGACATTGCCAAAGAAAGTTTTCATGAGCTTTTCAAAGTGGGTGGAGTATTGTTTAAGGATAGAAACCTAAAATTCTTCCTTTCCAGCTTCTTTTTTTACAGTGTCGGAATGCAGACTATTTTCCTGATGGCTACGTTATTTGGAAAAAGTGAAATCAACCTGGCTCAGGATAAACTGATAGGAACCCTTTTGGTTATTCAAATCGAAGCGATTATCGGAGCAGTCATATTCTCCAGGTTATCAAGAAAAATAGGAAACAGAAACGTGATTTCTATCGCTATCGTACTTTGGATTGTTGCGTGTCTTTGGGCTTATTTCCTGAACAAAGAAAATCCTACGGTAGAATATCAGTTCTATGGAGTGGCAGCAGTAGTAGGATTGGTAATGGGTGGACTTCAGGCTATGTCAAGATCAACCTATTCAAAGCTTCTGCCTGAAGACTCTATGGAAAATACTACATATTTCAGCTTCTATGATGTATTGGAAAAAATTGCGATCATTATCGGAACATTCATCTTTGCAACACTGATTGAACATTTTAATAATATGCGCATTGCAGCCCTTTCGATGACTTTATTTTTCGCGGCAGGACTTGTTCTGATCCGGTTTCTTAAAGTTAATATGCGGAAAGAAAGAGATACTTTATAACCAACTATCAATAAAAATTAATTAAACTATCATAAAAGCCTGATCTTTCAGGCTTTTTTGCTGTCTGCGGATAAAATGGTTTTCCGCTCTTTGTAGTGAGAAAAGCCTGAAAAACGTTTTCTGCTTAAATAAATTGGAATTCGGCTTAAGTTTTGCTTATATTCAGCGGAATAATTTTAACTTTGCAAAAAGATTTATTGTCAAAATGACGAACCCTCTATTTTATGCAAAAATAATTCTCTTTGGAGAATATGGGATGATTGAAGACTCCCAGGGGCTTGTAGTACCTTACAGTTTCTATAAAGGAACCCTGAAATTCTCAGATTTGAGTTCTGAATTTGAACTTAAATCGAACAAACATCTGCAGAAATACTCTGATTTCCTTGCAACGCTTGACCTTTCTGATGATTTTAAATTAGATATCGAAAGCTTTAAAAATGATATTGAATCCGGACTTTTCTTCGATTCCAATATTCCCCAGGGATACGGCGTAGGAAGTTCAGGAGCTTTGGTAGCTGCTATTTTTGAAAAATATGCGCTCAATAAGTTGGATCCTGAACAAATCTCAAAAGACAATCTGAAAAAATTAAAAACCGTTTTTGGAGAAATGGAAAGCTATTTCCATGGTAAAAGTTCAGGAATGGACCCTCTGATCTGCTATATGAACCTTCCGATCCTTATCGAGAATAAAGAAAACCTCGATAGAGTTTCCATCCCGGAAGGGGAAGCTGGAAAAGGAGCCATATTTCTTATCGACAGCGGCATTACAGGAGAAACAGGGCCTATGATACAGATTTTCTTTGAAAAAATGAAAACTGAAGGTTTCCGAAAAACATTGAAAGAAGAATTCATCCGTTACAACAACGCATGCATTGAATCTTTCCTTAAAAAAGACATGAATCCTTTCTTCAGGAACCTGAAAAAGCTTTCCTATTGGGCATATGAACATTTCCGTCCGATGATTCCTGAAAGTATTTTCAACATCTGGAAAAAAGGACTCGATTCTAATGCCTATTATCTGAAACTTTGCGGAAGCGGCGGTGGCGGATATATCCTGGGTTTCACTAAAGATTATGCAAAAGCAGAAAAAATGCTTGAAGGCTTCCAAAAAGAAGTGATTTACAGATTTTAAACAGGCTGGAATGAATTCTGAAAAAGAAACTTTCCAATCTAAAAACTATATCTCTAAATCTATATTTTACAGATTATCACAATTCGTGGGTTTTCTGATCGGTGCCCGGTTTTTTGTTGCGGCACTCCTTACATTTGCCCTGTATGTATCTACTTTTTTTCTCTTCAATCAGGATGAAACGTTTAGTAAATTTGTCTTCGATTTTAAGGTACACGGTATTATTTTCTGCACCGTTATAACTATTCTGGCGGGTGGAATCATCAATCAGTTTTATGACCTGGAAAAAGACCATGTGGTAAAACCGTTCCGGACCAGAATCCAAAGCTTTATCAAGCAGAAATATTTTTTGTATGCTTACCTTGCTCTGACAGCGATTTCTCTTGGGGTCGCATGGATGATTTCCCATAAGGTTTTTGTTTTTTTTCTTGTATACCAGTTCTTCATGTGGTTTTACAGTCATAAATTAAGCCGGTTACTGATCATTAACAATCTTACTTTTGTAAGCCTAACTCTTTATCCTTTTTTCGGAATGATGGTGTATTACGAAACCTTTTCCAAAAAGGTATTGCTGATGGCTATTTTCCTTTTTCTGATCCTTCTGTGTATCGATATTGTGAAAGATATGCTTACAAAAAGTGTAGACAAAGCATTCGGATATACAACCATTCCCAACTATTTTAAAAATAAAAATACCCAGATCATAATCATTTCCCTGTTGATTACCACAATGGCCGTTTCCATGAAACTAATCACCAAAACAGGGATATCAGGTTTTATGGCATATTACTTTACCGGAGGTTTATTTGTAATGATCTTCTGTATTTACCTTTTGCTTAAATCTACCAGAAGGAGTAAGTTATTCACACTCAATATATTAAGATTTTGGGTTTTTGTAGGAATTATGGCAATGCTCCTGAACGGAATCGAAAGCAAATTCTAGAAAATTTTCTTTAAATAAACTGAGGTTATTATTACCTTTGCAAAACTAAATTTAATAAAAAGGAATGCCCATTTTTAACGATACTAAAGTAGCATTTGCAGACAAGTCTGATGCACAATTGAGAAAGGCGTACTGGATGTTTAAAATGATTGAACAGCCCGCTCTTACCAGTCTTGGAACTTCTGTTCTTAATTTTACGGTTCACAATAATTTTCCTTTCGTGACCGGAATTGTAAAAAGTACTTTGTTTGAACAGTTCTGTGGTGGCGAGACCCGTGAGGAAAGTATGAAGGCGGTAAAACAGCTTTTCAAAAGAGGAGTGGGAAGTATTTTCGATTACTCTATAGAAGGTAAAGAGGATGAGGAAACCTTTGATGCAGTATGTAAAGAGATCAAAGATATCATTAGATTTTCTGTGGGAAATCCTGCTATTCCTTTTATTGTATTCAAACCGACTGCTTTTGGAAGAATTGACCTGTATGAAGCGGTAGGAAGTGGAGCTGAACTTACTTCAAGTCAGAAAGAAGAATGGAAAAGAGTTGTAAGAAGATTTGATGAGGTATGCGGTCTTTGCCATGAGCATGACAAAAAAGTAATGGTAGATGCTGAAGAGACCTGGATGCAGGATGCAGCAGACCAGCTTTGTGAAGAAATGATGGAGAAATACAACCGGGAAAAGCCAATTGTTTGGAATACCATCCAGATGTACAGAACCGGAAGGCTGGAGTATATGGAAGCTCATCTTCAGAAAGCCAGAGAAAAGAACTATTTCATAGGATATAAGATTGTGCGTGGCGCCTATATGGAAAAGGAAAGAGCCAGAGCGGAAGAAAAAGGATATCCGGATCCTATACAGCCTAATAAGGAGGCTTCAGACAAGAATTATAATGCCGGAATTGATTTTGTAATGAATCATCTGGATAAAGTATCTGCATTCTTTGGAACTCATAATGAGATCTCATCTGAATTGGTTATGGATAAAATGAAATCCAAGGCGCTTGAAAATGGAAATCCTCACATCTACTTTGGACAGCTTTACGGAATGAGCGATAATATTACCTTCTATCTTTCAGATAAAGGCTATAATGTAGCTAAATACCTTCCATACGGTCCAGTAAAGGATGTTGTGCCTTATCTTACAAGAAGAGCCAGAGAAAACACTTCTGTAGCCGGACAAACCGGAAGAGAACTAGGTCTCATCAAGAAAGAATTGGAAAGAAGAAAGAAATAATATTTTATAAAATATACAAAAAGACCTGCAGAAACTGCAGGTCTTTTTAATTTGCTATATGCATGTGAAAAAGAATTGTATCTATTATAAGTTTCCTCAGTTTAATATTATTTATAATTTACAATATTTACATATCTATTAATTATATAATAAAAATATTTAATATATATTGTTTTATTCATTGTTATTTGTTATATTTGATTGAAACCATTAAAAACTAATATTATGAAAAAAGCATTACTCATTGCTGCCTTTATAGCAGCTAATTTTGGCATAGCACAAACCTATAATAACGGAGGTTTAAGTACCGGAGCTACTTCTAAAAGCGGAACAGCAGCACCTGCCGGATACACATGGTCTGAACTTCAGAATAATACAGGAAATACTACAGAGTCCAATACCAGCCTTGGTTTGGGCGGAACATCCAGCTCAGCCGCGGCAAGTTTTTTTCTTGCTGATGATTTTACTGTTCCCGCCGGAAGTTCGTGGCAGATTACAACCATAGATTTTTTTGCCTATCAGACGAATTATGCAGGAACTACGGCTCCTTTTAATACAGTAAGAGTAAACATATTCAATTCTGACCCTTCCGTAGCAGGAGCAACAAGTGTATTTGGAGATGATACTACCAACAGGTTTTCTGCAGGAGTAGATGCTACCATGTATAGAACTGGAAATACTGTCGTACCTGCTGCAGCAGTTCCTGGTACCACTAGAAAAATATGGAAAATAACAGCCAATACCCCTGTTACTCTGGGAGCCGGAACATACTGGATAAAGTACCAGCTGCAGAATGTGGTGATGGCTAATGCAGGCTTTTTACCACCGGTTACGATTGTTGGAAGCCGGGGACTTCCTGCCTTTAATGCTAAACAATTTGATGCCATTTTAGGAACGTGGACTTCTCTAGTTGATGCCGGAAACCCTACTTCAGCTCCTGATGTCCCTTTAGATATGCCGTTTGTTATTACATTTACAGCGACTACGCTAGGTACACAGGAAACCATGCAGTATGACAACAGGATCCAGGTATATCCTAATCCGATAAAAGACCATTTCAGAATCAATAATCCTGAAAGGTTCAGAATAAGCAGTGTAGAAATTATTGATGTTTCCGGAAAAATAGTAAGGACCTTGAAAGGTTCCGAAGAGTATAGTGTTTCAGATTTGCCAAAAGGAAATTATATTCTGAAGATCAAGAATGAAGGTGGACATACAAAAATTACAAAACTAATAAAGCAGTAAGCTTTAGTTTTCTTCTTCAACTATTTTTTATCCCGGCCATTTTCTTTGACCGGGTTTTTTATGGCTCAAAACTTTCAAATTTTCCATTTTCATAAAAGAGTACAATCCTTTTTATCTTATTTTCTTGATTACCAATAACTTGGCTTAATATTTTATCATTAGTATTTTCTAATCGCTGAGAATTGGATAAATTTTCCTGAGTCTTATATGGGGGTGGTATAAACGATTCTCGTGGGCTCTCTTTCAGAGTGTCAGATTCCTCTTCAGCTCCGAAATCTTCATCATCCTTCATCATCGTAAACAGATCGGGTAGCGGAGTGGGTTTCCCTTTTTCATCTTCCGGTTTTTCTTCTGAAGCAGATTTTACTTCCGGTAATTCGGATTTCAGCATTTCACCTTCACCCGTAACCAGCCAGTCCCAAAGGATTTCCGGGAAGCTTGACTTTATCTTTATAATAAATTCCAGAGACGGCTTGTTTCTTCCGGAAGTGATATGCGAAATGGAAGAACGCTGTACATCGATCTCATCTGCAAACTCGGAAGGGCTGAGGTTGGAATACTCAATAACTTTTGAAATTCTTTCGTTTAAACTCATAAAAATAAGTTGTCAATTATGTTACAAATGTAAATAATAAAATTCACATATGCAAATTACATAAGTAAACGAAGTTTAATTTTATAAATATACATATGTAAATGGATATAATAAGCTTAAATAGAGCTGTTTATAATAATTCTCTTTCCACTATAACTCTATTTAACAAAGTAAACACCATTTTAAGCTGATAAATTTCCTTGATTAATTACTTTGAAACCTTCTGTTTTGTTGGGTCTCCAATATTCAGGTGTTGTCTATTAATTATATGCTAAATCAATGATTAGTAGTGTTTTAAAATATATTCAGAAGTAAAGCATATTTACTGAGAAATAAAAGATTTTAAGCAGTAAAAGATCTTTATTTGCTGTATACAAACGTAAATTATAATCGTAAGTAACTTATTAATAGTATTTTATGGATAAATATATTAAAACTTTGTTTACTAATAAATCCTTATTTTCTGATAAGAGTAATGAAGGTCATATGATAGTTAAATTTAGATTGAATTTCTTTGATAAATACAAAAAAAACAACAATTTACATTTGTATATGTATTTAATTAACGAAGTTTTCCACATTAATTTTGTTTAGCAATATTATGCCTATTTACTGATTAATAGGCTTTTATTCACTTAAAGTAAGATTCTAAATGTAATTGATATAAGCTTTATAAGTTGTTGAATTTAAATATTTTACATAATTATAAGTATCATGTTTTCAATTAACAATTTTATCCACAGACAAAATGGCAGTTGTCATTGTTTAATTAAGTTACAAATGTTAACTAGTATTTTTTGCCTAAAAATCATTAAATTTGACTCTTGTAAATTATTTATAATGAATTTTGAACAGCTCTATTCTCCGAATCCTAATTTCTCAAACCGCTATATTTCTCCTGAAAAATTATTTTCTTACTTACAGGCCAATCTCAGCGATTATATTCAGGAGATTGGAAGATCCTATTTAGACAAGCCTATTTATCAGTTAAGCATAGGAACGGGAACTATTAATGTTCTTGCATGGTCACAGATGCACGGAAATGAATCCAATGCCAGCCATGCCATGCTTGACCTTTTGGAAACTTTGGATAAGAATCCCGAAATGAAGCAAGATCTTTTCAGTAAAATCAGGCTGGATTTTATTTTTATGCTCAATCCTGACGGCTCAGAAAGATGGACAAGACTAAATGCTGCAGATATTGACCTGAATAGAGATTTTCATAATGAATCGAGTACGGAAATTAAATTCCTTAAAAAAATAGTGGCCTCAAAAAAATATGATTATGCATTAAACCTACATGAACAGAGGACTATTTTTACGACAGACGGAATACATCCGGCAACGCTTTCTTTTTTGGCTCCCTCTGAAAATGAAGAACGTACGATAACGGATAACAGGAAGAAATGCATGGCTGTAATTGGAAGAATGTATGATCATTTAAAAGAATTAATTCCGAATCAGATCGGCAGATATTCTGATGAGTTTTATCCTACCTCTACAGGCGACAACTTCATTAAGGCCGGAATGCCTACTATTTTATTTGAGGGCGGACATTTCGTAGATGATTATACAAGAAAAGGAACCAGAAAATACTATACGGTTGCTTTATATTATGCTTTAAAAGCAATCAGTGAGCTGAATTCGGATACAGAAGGGTGGGAAAAATATCTTGAAATTCCCGAAAACCAGGAAACACATTATGATATTATTTACAGAAATGTAAAGCTGAATACAGACCATGAATGCATTTTGGATGTTGCAGTTCAGTACCGCGAAATTATGGAAGAAGGTAAGGATGAAATATCATTTGTACCTTTTGTGATGGAAGTGGGAGATGTGAAAAAAAGAAAAGGCTGGCTGGAAATAGATTGTACAGGGAAAAGATTTGTATCTGCTACCAAATATCCGAAACTGGATGCGCCTGTAGAATTTACAATAGAAGATTAGAAAAGCTTAAGATTTTCATAAAATAAAAACGTCCTCAAAAAGTATTACTTCCTGAGGACGTTTTTGATAGTATATATAGGATTAGTTTACCACTTTAATTCCATTGGCTACGAACCTGATCTCTTCTTTAGGAGTCGTGATGGCATCAATTTCAGCCTGAGGTTTCTTAGCATCTTCAGCATAATGTTTCTGTTCGTCTACTGAAGTTACTTTTCTTTCTGCAGTACCCTCCAATACAACATTTTTACCTTTTAAAGCTGTTGGAACAAAGAATGCATAATCTTTCATTTTTACGAAAAACTGAGAATTATCTTCAGTCTGGATGGTAAGCCAGCATCCTTTTTTCTCACATACATCAGTTACTTTTCCTTTAACTGCTACGTTTTCAACTTTTTTATTGTCTTTCTTAAGTTTTTTGCTCAGTTTATCAACTGTGATGGCCTTAGACTCTGAAGTTACTCCGGCTCCATATGCGTCACCTACAATAGCACTTCCTTCCGGTGGTCCAGACTTTTTCTGTGATGTCTCCTGTGCAAAAGCTAAAGTAGAAATACTTACAGCTGCTGCAAATAATATAGCCTTGAATTTCATTTTTAATATTTTTTCCAAAAGTACTAATTAAAATTGAATAACAATTCGATAAAAACTTGATAAAAAGCAGGTGATGCAGTAAATTTTCAACAAATATCAAAATCAATCTCAGATTTGTTTATATTTGATGTCTATACTTGACTATGCAGAAAAAACTGAAACTCTGGGACGCCATTATGTTGGTAATGGGATCTATGATCGGAAGCGGAATTTTTATTGTAAGTGCCGATATGATGCGGAACCTGGGATCCGGTTTCTGGCTGATCGTAGTCTGGATCATTACCGGAGTGATGACTGTAGCAGCGGCAATCAGCTATGGAGAGCTTTCTGCGCTGTTTCCAAAAGCTGGTGGGCAGTATACCTATCTCAAAGAGATCTTTGGGAAAAAGATGGGATTTCTGTACGGCTGGGGCCTGTTTACGGTAATCCAGACAGGAACCATTGCGGCAGTAGCAATGGCTTTCGGTAAATTCACCGCTTATCTGGTTCCGTCACTGAATGATGCAGCTCCTCTTTTCCAGAGTGGAGAATTCAAAATCACGTGGATACAGATTCTGGCAATAGCCGTTATCCTTTTACTTACTTATATTAATACAAGAGGTGTACAGAGCGGAAAGTTGCTTCAGAATGTATTTACGGGTTCAAAAATCATTGCTTTACTGGGCTTAATTGCTGTTGGATTTATTCTAGTTGATTTTTCGCATTTAGCTGAAAATTTCAGCCTGGGTTTTGATTCATTTAATAACCTTAAAAAAGATATAAGCGGTAATTTTCTAAAAGAAGGCTGGGAACCAATTAGTGGAATGACCCTGCTCGGAGGCATCGCAGCAGCCATGGTAGGATCTGTTTTCAGTTCAGTAGCCTGGGAAAGTGTAACTTTCGTTTCCGGAGAAGTTGAAAATCCTAAGAGAAATATTGTCAAATCAATGATCTATGGAACTTCTGCAGTGATGATCCTTTATCTGGCAGTCAATTATGTATACCTGAATGCTTTGGACAGGGACAGTATTGCTTTTGCAGCCAATGACAGGGTTGCGGTGGCAGCCTCACAGAATATTTTCGGAAGTGCAGGCACCATCATTATAGCAGTTCTTGTAATGGTTTCTACCTTCGGGTGTGACAACGGGCTGATTCTGGCTGGAGCCCGAGTGTTTCAGACTATGGCAAAAGACGGAATGTTTTTTAAATCTGCAGAGAAAAATAATAAAAATGAAGTTCCGGAAAATGCTTTATGGATGCAGGGAATATGGGCTTCGGTGCTATGCCTTAGCGGACAGTATGGTAATCTTCTGGACATGATCTCCTTTGTGATCGTTCTGTTCTACATGATTACGGTTTTCGGAGTTATTTATTTAAGAATCAAAAAGCCGGATCTTGAAAGACCTTATAAAACATGGCTTTACCCTGTAACGCCTATTATCTATCTCTTGATAGGAACAGGGTTTTGTGTACTTCTCCTGATTTACAAACAGCAATATACATGGCCCGGATTTTTAATGGTGCTCCTGGGACTTCCTGTGTATTATTTCATCAACAGGAAAAAGCAGACAGATCAATAGGTTAAGATTCAACCGTTTCTATAATATATCAGGGCTCTCAAATTCGTTTGGAAGCCCTTTTTTCAATGAGATTTTTGATTTCTTTTCATATTTATTTCATGAAAATGTGTATTTTGGTAGTTCTTTTTAAGAAAACTAGACTATGTAAAATAAGAAGCTGACTATGGACACACCAAATTACAGAATGCCTTTCGTGCCTTCAACACTCATGACTGAAGGAGGAAGTATTGATATCTGCGACATGGGCGAAAGCATTGCGCACAATATCATGCTGCTGATCACTACTAAAAAAGGCGAAAACAGATATGATGACAATTATGGAAACGACGTATGGAATCTGGAATTCGACAATGGAGTCACCAGTGCCGTTTGGGAGAGCGTTTTCATTAAAAGCCTCAGAAGGCAGATTCAGGAATATGAGCCCCGCATCGTGAACCCGCAGATTGATGCCCACATCCAATTTGTAGAGCACAGCTACGATACCAAAGAACATACAGAGATCAAAAAGAAAGTAAGAATTGCCATCAATGCAAAAATGGAGGCAACAGGAGAGCGTTTCAGTTTTTCTACAGAATTATTTTTAAGCCCGATGTCTATTGACTAATTGTTTTTAAAAGCAAGAAAAAATTATGAACTTAGATCAAAATATATATTCCAAAGAATCTGTAAAGGCAAGAATGCTTCAGAACGCCACCAAAGTGTGGGGACTGAAAAGCCCGCAGTCTCTGGACCCTTTTGTAAAACTACTGATAGACGCATTCAGTACAGAAGTTTTTAAGGCTAATAACGAGATTCAGACAGTAAATGCAAGAATCCTTGAGAAACTGGCAAAACTTCTGACACCATCCATCTATACCCATCCGATTCCGGCCCATGCGGTTGCCTTTACGTTGCCTTACGAATCTTCGGAAGTCCTACTGGAACATACCGAATTCTTTTTCCGCAAGCAGATGACATCAACGGTAAAATCAGAATCGGATAAACAGCTTAATATTCCTTTTACACCCGTAGGAAATGTAAGAATTAATAAAATACAGACGGCAATAATGTTTGTAGGAAATACCTGCTATAGTGTAGATGACAGGTTGAATAAAATACCGGTTGCAAGATTCCAGGGAAAACCTGAGGACTACAGAAAGATTACGATAGGAGTGGATGTAAGCCGATATGCCACTGAAAATTTCCCCAAATACATCAGCGTATTCTGTTCCAATCCTGCTTTTGAGCATATAGATTTCGTCTACAAGCTGCTTCCTTATATTACCGTTACCAGTAATGGGAATCCTTTGTTTGTAAGAGAGGGATTGAGTTATCTTACGAACAGCCAGCAGGATGGATACGAGCAGATGTTCAGAGAACAGTCGATCCGGAATAAAGTTATTGAAGATATTAAAAGTATTTACCGTCATAAATTCATAGAGATCACCGGACTTTCAAGCAGCCTCTTTTCGGAGCCTGGCGTATTGCCACAAAATTTAGACTTTCTCAACGAAAAAGAAGAGATCAGAAAGCAGATCGGAGACAAACGCTATTTGTGGCTTACCTTTGAATTCCCGCCGCAGTTTTCTGCGGAGATCTTAGATAATTTTTCATTTGTAATGAATGCTTTCCCTATTTACAACAGAGGCTGGAAGAAGACAGAATACAGCCTGGATATCATGGGAAACAATATTCCTCTCGTTACAGACGAAGGCGAACATTTCCTGTATGTGGATGAAGTTCAGGATGGAGACGGAAGAAAATATACTGAGATTCCTTTTACTCCTGCCGATGATCTTAAAAAAGGATTGTATACAGTAAGAAAAGGCGGAATGGAGCGTTTCACCAATAGAAATGCCGTAGATATGATCGCCAATGTTCTGGAACTGACAAGAGATGAAATTGCTGCATTTTCACTGTTAAACAGGGATAATGTCAAAGGAGTGCTAAGTGAAATGTCAGATAAAATGAAGACGATGGTTCAGAAAGTGAACAATGCGAAGAGAAATATCAGACAGGAACTGAATTACGTCATTATGGAGCCTGTAGAAAAAACAGACCATACATATGCCTCATTCTGGGTGACACACTGCACACTGGCCAACCATATGCGTCCCGGAACAGAACTTTCTAATCAGTTAAAATCACAGACTGTTGTACTTCTCACAGAAACTATAGGCGGTTCTGAAGAACAGAAAGGAACAGACAGTATTCAGGCTTACAGATACGCCTTAACCACAAGAGACAAGATCATTTCTCTCGAAGATGTTAAAAACTACTGCAGAATGGTCCTGAAAGATGAGGTAAAAGAAGTAAGGGTAAGAAGAGGAACCATGATCAGCAACCGCCCAAAAGAAGGTTTTGTAAGAACCGTTGAAATAGAAATCATTCCTCAGAATTATTCATTCTATGGAAGGGCCTACTGGGAAAATATGGCCAATATCCTTAGAAATCAAATCATTTCGAAAGCGATTGACGGAATCGAATATGTAGTAAAAATAAGCAATGAAGATATTGATCTTGACGAAATATAAATCACAACTAAACTTAAACTATAAAATATGAGAAAGATTATTGTCCTTGCTATGGCCCTGACCTTCACATCAGTCAGTGTGATCAGCTGTAAAAAAGACGTCAGTAAACTGGGTAAATCCGTTTTGAACCTTGGTGGTGCTGACGAAGCGAATGCTATCATCGATTTCAATAACAACTTTTTGGATTCTTATAAGAATACATCCAAACATATAGAAAGTATTCTGAGATATGCAGATGGAGCTGTAGCGAAAGCAAAAGGCGGAAATGCTATGATAATGCCCGTAATAGGTTCTATGGATTACTCATTCAGCAAGATCAAAGAAATACCGTCAGGTTTTGGAAAAGACAAGGCAGCAATAGAAGCCGACTTCAATACCTATAAAGCTAAAAAGGAAAGTATAGAGAAAAAGTTCGAAGAGCTTAAATCCTATATGAATTCTGAAGACTATAAAGATGACAAAGGAGCAAAAGCAGATGCCATAACAAAGGATATTGAAACCGAAGCCCAGGCTTTATTTACCTCGGGAGAAAATGTAGTGGCGAAGATCAAACCTGCAACAGATGCGGCAGAAGAAGTGGTTCTGAAAGACCATCCTATGAAAGAGTATATCATCTCTTCCAAAAGCGTAATGAACTCCCTGGACTCTAATATTGATGTACTGGATAAGCAGTATTCAGGAAAATTCAACGAAGCGGAGGCTCAGAAAAAATATGATGAGCTTGCCAAAGCAGTAGAAGCCAATTCAAAATTAGAATTCAATGTGAAAGATCCGCAGTATTCTTACAAAAAAACATTGTTTGAAAGCTTTAATAAAAGTGCGTCCAGCTTTTTGGATACTTACCGAAAACTGATTCGTGATGCTAAAGGCACTGGAAAAATTTCAGACAGCGATATTCAGCAGATCGATTCCTCCTACGAATCTGTACTGAACTCCTACAATTCATTTGTGAAATAAAAAAGGTATGAACCTATAACAGAAGACTGATGCAATGTATCAGTCTTTTTTATTTGCGGGAATAGGAGTATAGTTAATATCAGCAGTATCACGCAGAGCATAAACAAAATTTCACGAACGAAATTCATGAAGAATTAATCATTTCAGAAGCTTAAAAATTTAACTAAAATTAAAGTTTAATAAAATCTTTCAGGTTCATACAATTCCATAAAATTCCGTAATTTTGCACATTGTGATTTTCAGGCAGGATCACCCCAAATTATGAGTAAATCAACAGAATATATAGAAGTTTACGGAGCACGTGAACACAATCTTAAAAATATTAATGTAAAGATTCCTCGCAACGAGCTGGTAGTAATTACCGGGCTTTCCGGCAGTGGGAAATCATCTTTGGCTTTTGATACCATCTTTGCCGAAGGGCAACGTCGTTATATCGAAACATTTTCGGCATATGCGCGCCAGTTTCTGGGCGGTCTGGAACGACCGGATGTAGATAAGATAGAAGGTCTTTCTCCCGTAATTGCCATCGAGCAGAAAACTACCAATAAAAACCCAAGGTCTACCGTAGGAACCGTAACTGAGCTGTATGATTATCTACGCTTGTTATATGCAAGAGTTTCCGATGCATACTCTCTTTCCAGTGGAAAAAGGTTGGTAAGCTATAC
The DNA here is from genome assembly GCF_019970085.1 of Chryseobacterium lathyri. NCBI lineage: Bacteria > Pseudomonadati > Bacteroidota > Flavobacteriia > Flavobacteriales > Weeksellaceae > Chryseobacterium > Chryseobacterium lathyri. Next base: position 713,499 of record NZ_JAHXYG010000003.1, read on the forward strand.
GGAAGACCAGATCTTGGACACAATCAAGGAAAATTATAAAGGCGAAAAAATAATGCTTCTTGCGCCTGTAGTACGTTCCAGAAAAGGCCATTACCATGAGCTTTTTGTACAGATGGCAAAAAAAGGCTACGGTCAGGCAAGGATTGACGGTGAGCTGCAGGATATAGAATATGATCTGAAGCTGGACCGTTATAAAACCCACGATATAGACATTGTGATCGACCGATGGATCATCGGTGAAAATGCTTCCGAATCCAGAATGGAAAAATCCCTGCGTACCGCAATTGAGATGGGCGAAGGGATCATCGGAATCCAGAAACTGGGAGGCACAGATATAGAATATTTTTCGAAAAATCTGATGGATGCTGAAACAGGACATTCACTGGCACTTCCGGAACCCAATACATTCTCTTTTAACTCTCCGAAAGGAAGCTGTCCGGAATGTAAAGGTTTGGGGACTATCAAAAAGATCAATACAGATTACTTTATTGAAAACCCTAAACTTTCCATTAACCAGGGCGGACTGTTGCCGCTGGAAGATATTAAATCCAACAAATGGATACTCTCACAGATCAAAAATATCCTTGAGATCTTCGGATTGGGCATGGCAACACCTATGAAGGATATTCCGGACGAGGCTTTGGACTATATCTACAACGGATGCCATAAGGAATTTAATAAAGATCTGAAATACGCAGGGATTACCAAAAAGATAAAAATAAGCTTCGATGGTCTGATCACTTTTATGGAAGAGATCATTGAAGAAAGAGAATCTTACGAGGCAGTATTGCTGGAAAGACATTTTACCACTGAAGAAACCTGTCCGGAATGCGGCGGAACCCGTCTTCAGCCTGCAAGCTTAAGCTTTAAAATAGACGGAAAGAATATCGCTGAGGTAAATGCTTTAAGCTTATCCGATTTAAAAGAATGGCTATCCGACGTTAAAGATAAATTCTCAGAAAAACATAAAATCATTGCCTACGAAATCTTAAAAGAGATTGAAACAAGACTTCAGTTCCTTCTGGATGTAGGTTTGGATTATCTGAGCTTAAGCAGAAGCTCTAAAACCCTTTCAGGCGGAGAATCCCAGAGGATACGTCTTGCCACGCAGATCGGGTCACAACTTGTGAATGTTCTGTATATTCTGGATGAACCAAGTATTGGGCTTCACCAGAGAGATAATGAGAGACTGATCAATTCATTGAAAAACCTTAGAGATATTGGGAACTCCGTCATTGTTGTAGAGCATGATAAAGATATGATCCTGGAGGCCGATGAGGTATTGGATATTGGTCCGAGAGCCGGAAAATTTGGTGGAGAAATACTCTGGCAGGGAAAACCGAAAGACCTGTTGAAAGCAGATACCATTACGGCAGATTATATCAACGGAAAAAGAAAGATAGCAGTTCCTGCGGAAAGAAGAGCTGGGAATGGTAAAAATATACTGTTAAAAGGAGCTACTGGAAATAACCTTAAAAATGTTACCCTGGATATTCCGTTAGGAAAACTGGTTGTAGTAACAGGAATTTCAGGTAGCGGAAAATCTTCCCTGATCAACGGAACCTTATATCCGATCCTGAACAAACATTTTTACAGAGCCGTTCAGGAGCCTCTTCCATACAAAAAGATTGAAGGGCTTGATCATATTGATAAAATTGTAGACGTAGACCAGACTCCGATCGGAAGAACTCCGCGATCAAACCCTGCAACCTACACAGGAATGTTTACAGATATCAGAAACCTTTTTGCTGAACTTCCGGAGAGTAAAATCCGTGGTTATAAGCCGGGAAGATTCTCATTCAATGTAAAAGGCGGAAGATGCGAAACCTGCCAGGGTGGTGGGCTGAAAGTAATTGAAATGAACTTTCTTCCCGATGTATACGTACATTGTGAAACCTGTAATGGAAAACGTTTCAACAGAGAAACCCTGGAAGTACGTTACAAAGGAAAATCTATTTCCGACGTTCTGGATATGACGATTGGTGAAGCGGTAGATTTCTTCCAACCGATCCCTAAGATTTTTGCTAAAGTAAAAACCCTTCAGGATGTAGGATTAGGATATATTACACTGGGACAGCAGTCGACAACACTTTCAGGAGGAGAGGCACAGCGTATCAAGTTGGCTACAGAACTTTCGAAAAGACAGACTGGAAATACATTGTATATTTTAGATGAGCCGACGACGGGGCTTCACTTTGAAGATGTAAAGATCCTGATGGATGCCATTAACCAGCTGGTAGAATTAGGAAACTCATTCATCATCATCGAACATAATATGGATGTGATCAAATTGGCAGACCATATTATCGATGTAGGACCGGAAGGAGGAAAACACGGTGGCCAGATCGTAGCTCAGGGAACTCCTGAAGAGATTGTGAAATCTAAGAAGAGTTTGACCGGTAAGTTTCTAAAAAGAGAATTAGAATAATAATTAAAATTAAATATAAAAAGCCATAATACTTGTTGTGGCTTTTTTATTTCTCCTGCATTTCGTTGTAAATGCTTTCAAGCTTCTGCCAATAGTCTTCCTGCATCCAAGCATATTTTTTATAATTGGTGCTGATCATTGCGTTATCAGAAACGGTTTTTGTTTTAAGGTAATCTGTAATGGCTTCCAGCAGCCATTTTTCATTAAATCCGGCCCATTCACCTGCTGCCTGTAACAGATTGGGCTGTAAAACAGGAAAGACTTCATATATATTAATGGTTTTCACATCGTCAAAAGAATATGGACTTTCCAGAATTGTTTTAACAATATATTGAAAATTAAAATCCTGAAGTTCTGTATCCAGATAAAAATCAGATAGAGCGATCCATACAGGTTTTCGCTCTTCAATATTAACAGGTTTTAGCATTGACAATTCCTTTGATAGATGGATTGATCAAATCAATTATAGAGAGGATATATAAACTTCTATTTTTGTACCGTCGTAGTTGAAGGTTCCGTCTTCATTCTTTTTACCCAGAACCCATTTCATGTCTACAGGAACAGACCATGCCGTACCCAGTGAAAATCCGTTCACGGATCTGATCTCCGCACCGTTTCCGGTAGTGACCGCCGAATGGAACCACGTTTTATCTCTTAGCCTGTAAAAACCGATGGCTTTTCCTTTGGGAATTATAGCATAACCATCCCACTTATCGCCTGCAGGATAGTTGAATTTATTGAGCCATCCCTGTGCACGGAACTGTACAAGTTCATCCGGAGATATGGCTGCACCTCTCATGTACAAGGCATAAGCTACCACATCATGGCATACGCCCTTGTTGTAATTGGCCATCTCGTCCTGCCCGGAAAGAAGGCCATTGGATATCAGTGATTTTTTCGCTGGTTCGAATTGCCCGACCTGGGCTCCTTTTGGTGTGATCATTTTAATATTATTTTATTGTTTTGGTTTATTTAAAGATACATAATATATTATAAATAATATTTCACCATAAAGATATATGATATTAAAGTATTGTTTGAAATTTCTTATAATTTTTATAAATAATTAAAATTTTAAGTGCAAAACATAATAAATGTTCAGGAAAAGCGTTCTATATTTGTCAAACAAATTAAAACAATATGAAAAATTTAAAGAAACTTAACAAGAATGAATTGAAATCAGTGTATGGGGGTGCACCTGTAATTTATTGTGTATTTTGTGAAAGACTCAATAAAACAGTGTGTAGTGAAGCCCATATTTCTCAATGTCCTTAAAAATTCAAGCTGCCTTTAGAGCAGCTTTTTTTATGATCAGATTTAATGATTATTTCACGCTTTGAGCAAAATTCTTCAGGCTTGCTTTCAGATCTTTCGAATTTGCAATACTGTCAAAGCTGATGTTATCAATCTTCCATTCCTGGCCGGACTTTATCAAATGTACTTTGTCGGTCCATATAACTTTAGGCTGAGACATCATGTATTCAAAAGTAACCGCCGCATCCGCTGAGGTACCCGAAGGGTTGATAACAACAGATTTTATTTTGTAACTGTTGTATCCTTCATATAAGCTTGAAAAAACAGCTCCTTCAAACAATAATGGTTTTTCATCCGGATGATCACTGTGTTTTACCTTTTCAATATCAGCTTTAGAAGCATTCAAAGCCTCTTCAAGTGTTCTTTTGAGTTCCGGAGAAAAAAGGCTGTCAGAGAAGGGTTTATTATAAAGAGCATCATTTGAGCCTCCATATAAACGGTAAAGCTCGTTGACCTTTTGTATAACAGAGGTTTCTTCGGCCGAATTTGCACGGGATCCATTATTTTTGCAGGCTGCTAAAAAGAGAAAAATTCCTAAGCATAGAAAGATTTTTTTCATCAATAAAATTTAAATTCAATGGTCAAATCATGTGCCATCTTTTATTCTGTCAGCTTGTTTCTTAAGCCTAAAAATAATTTAAACAGCCAATCATAAAATTTAATACATTTGATTATTAAATATGATCTGTGAATCCTATTCTTGATGTTGTAGTACGTTCCCTTTGCGTTTACCTTTTTATGGTGATCGCTATCCGTCTCTTTGGTAAAAACCAGCTTTCCCAGCTTAATGCAGGAGATGTGGTTCTGCTCCTTCTTATTTCCAATGCGGTTCAGAATGCAATGGTGGGCCAGAATACCTCTCTGCAGGGTGGTCTTATTGCAGCCCTCGTTCTGTTTGCGGCCAACTTTATTCTAAAACGACTCATGTTCTCCAACCGGAAATTCGAAACATTTATGGAAGAAGACCCTGTAATCCTGATCAGAGATGGGGTAATAGACCAGACTGCTCTGAACAGGGTGAAGATCACCCGTGATGAGCTGGAAGAAGCCATAAGAGAACACGGTGTGGAGAAAATAAGAGATGTTAAGCTTTCTATTCTTGAAGTCGATGGTAATATAAGCGTTATCTCAGAAGATGAGAAAGAAAAGCAGACCCACTATTCAAGAATCAAAAGAAAAAATAAAAGAAAATACTATTAAATAGAATGAATTACGAATTAAGAGAAATGCTTCCCGGTGATGAAAAAAGAGTGCTGGAAATTTATAAGCAGGGATTAGACGGAGGGGTATCCACTTTTGAAACAGAAGTTCCTACTGCCGAAGCCTGGAATATGGAATATTTCAACGATTGCCGTTGGGTACTTGAGAATGAAAACAATGAAATAGTAGGGTGGTGTGCTTTGAAGCCGGTAAGCAAAAGAGAATGTTATAAAGGAGTAGCTGAAGTGAGCATTTATTTTGACAACACGTATCAGGGGAAAGGCTTAGGATCAGTTCTGCTGAAAAAGATGATTCTTGACAGCGAAAGCCATGGTTTCTGGACTCTTCAGGCCAGCATCTTTCCCGAAAACGAAGCTTCTATAAGATTTCACCAAAAAAACGGGTTCAGAACTGTAGGAGTCAGAAAAAAGATTGGAAAGCTAAACGGACAGTGGAAAGATGTCGTACTGTTCGAAAAGCGAAGTGACAGTATAGAATAAATAAAAGAGAACCGGACAATTCTTTAAATCTTTCATTTTTAATTAAATAAATCACTTTTGTTCTAAAAATATTGGCTTTCAAACCCCGTAAGCTTCCCTTTCAAAAATGCTCCGGTGTACTTTGGCACTAACCTTGTTATCTCCCTATTGAAATTTGAAAAAGTGGAAAATATGAAAGGTTTAATGAAAATTGTAGGGGTGTTAACCATTATGTTTATGATGACATCATGTGTGGTGCATGATCATCATGTAAGGAGACTCCCGCCGGGACAAGCTAAAAAAGTGTATGGAGGAAGTGCACGATACTATGCTCCGGGACAGGTGAAAAAACGAGTGTATTATTATGATTATGACAACAGAGGTCATCATCATAAAAACAAAGGACACAAACGACACAGAGATTAAGAAAAATAAAAAAGCCCTGATTTTTCAGGGCTTTTGATTTGTATTAAAATCTTGATTTTTTTGGATTCAGGAATGTATTAAAGATCATTATTTCCGTTCCGAATTTTTTCTCAATTCTTTCCGAAATGTTGAGCATTTCACTTTTGATAAAATCCTCTCTGAGATCATCATTGTCAAACATCAGAAGCAAGTTATAATTCTTCCCCTCTTCAATATAATCACTGTGTACTTCAGAAAGAATATATTTATTGACATCCATAAGGTTTTCCGCCATCAGCACCAGTGTTTCATCAATATAATTTTCCCATTCTTCGATATTGTTTTTCGTACAGTGGAAAGTTATACTCAATAAGCTCATATTTTATGAATTTTTAAGATTTTGTGGATAAATTCTAGTGCAAAAATCGGTAAAAATTTCGTAAATTAGCCCGTTAATAAAAATTGGAAATAAATAATTTTCAGACGCACAGCTAAAGGTCTGACTGTCATTATAATAAATTTGTTTATGCAAAAAGAAGGAGAAAGACTGATTCCTATCAACATTGTTGATGAAATGAAATCGTCTTATATCGATTATTCGATGTCGGTTATCGTTTCAAGAGCGTTGCCGGACGTAAGAGACGGCCTGAAACCCGTTCATAGAAGAGTACTTTACGGTATGTATGGATTAGGGGTTTTTTCTAATAGAAAATATTTAAAATCTGCAAGAATCGTTGGGGATGTTTTGGGTAAATATCACCCGCATGGAGACTCTTCAGTATATGATGCAATGGTGAGAATGGCTCAGGAATGGAGCTTGCGTTATCCCCAGGTGGATGGGCAGGGTAACTTCGGTTCAATGGACGGAGACCCGCCTGCGGCAATGCGATACACCGAAGCAAGACTGAAAAAGATTTCTGATGAGATTCTTTCAGATCTGGACAAAGAAACTGTTGATTTTCAGAATAACTTTGACGACAGTATGCAGGAGCCTACCGTGCTGCCTACAAAAGTTCCTAACCTTTTAGTCAATGGTACTTCCGGAATTGCAGTAGGTATGGCGACCAATATGGCACCGCACAACCTATCAGAATCTATTGATGCAATCTGTGCTTATATCGATAACCGAGAGATTACTATCGATGAATTAATGCACCATATTACAGCGCCGGATTTCCCTACAGGAGGTATTATATACGGTTACGATGGAGTAAGGGATGCTTTCCATACAGGAAAAGGAAGAGTAGTGCTGAGAGCAAAAGTGAATTTCGAAGAAATCGGAAACAGAAATGCTATTATCGTTACTGAAGTTCCATACCAGGTAAACAAGGCTGATATGATCGCCAGAACTGCGGAACTCGTAAAAGATGATAAGATTGTAGGAATTCATGAGATCAGAGACGAATCGGACAGAAACGGTCTGCGTGTCGTTTACGAACTGAAAAATGATGCTATTCCTAATGTTGTCCTAAACTTACTATATAAATATACAGCACTTCAGACTTCTTTCAGCGTTAATAATATTGCGCTGGTTAAAGGAAGACCGGAACAGCTTAATTTAAAGGATATCATCCACCATTTCGTAGAGCACAGACACGAAGTGATTGTGAGAAGAACTCAGTACGAGCTTAAGAAAGCCAAAGAGAGAGCTCACATCCTGGAAGGTTTCATGAAAGTGATAGGATCTCAGGATTCTTTAGACAGAGCCATTTCTATTATCCGTCACAGTGCTAACCCTCAGGCAGCAAAAGAAGGCTTGATCGAAGCATTTGAACTTTCTGACATTCAGGCTCAGGCCATTCTTGATCTGAGACTGGCACGTCTTACAGGAATGGAACTTGACAAGATCCGTGATGAATATGACACGATCATGAAAGAGATCATGAACCTGGAAGATATCTTAGCCAATGAACCGAGAAGATTTGAGATCATCAAGGAAGAATTGCTTGAAATCAAAGAAAAATATGGTGACGAAAGAAGAACTGCAATCGACTATTCAGGAGGAGAAATGTCTATCGAGGATATTATCCCGAATGAAGCCGTAGTTCTTACCATTTCACACGCAGGATATGTTAAGAGAACCTCACTTTCTGAATACAAAATTCAGAGCAGAGGTGGTGTAGGGAACAGGGCAGCAACTACAAGGGACGAAGATTTCCTTGAATATATTGTTTCTGCGACCAACCACCAGTATATGCTGTTTTTCACAGAAAAAGGAAGATGTTACTGGTTAAGAGTATTTGAAATTCCTGAAGGGTCAAAAACATCCAAAGGAAGAGCAGTACAGAACCTGATCAACATTGAGCAGGATGACAAGATCAAAGCCTACATCAGAACCAATAACCTGAAAGATGCTGAATACGTAAACCAAATGAGTGTAGTGATGGTGACCAAGAATGGAACCATTAAGAAAACCTCTCTTGAAGCGTACTCAAGACCAAGAGTTAATGGGGTTAATGCCATCGAGATCAGAGATAATGACCAATTATTGGGTGCATACCTTACCAATGGTACTTCTCAGATCATGATTGCAACTAAAAATGGTAAATGTATCCGTTTCCCTGAAGAAAAAGTAAGAGAAGTAGGTAGAGGATCCATTGGGGTACGTGGTATCACTATGGACGATAATGACGAGGCAATTGGTATGATTGTTGTGAATGATGTAGAAAAAGAGACAGTTCTTGTGGTTTCTGAAAAAGGATACGGTAAAAGAACTGCTGTAGAAGACTACAGAATCACCAACAGAGGAGGAAAAGGAGTTATTACCCTGAACATTACCGAAAAAACAGGAAATCTGATCGCTATTCAGAATGTGACAGACGAAGACGGATTGATGATCATCAATAAGTCCGGTGTTGCCATCAGAATGAATATGGATGAAATGAGAGTAATGGGAAGAAATACCCAGGGAGTAAAAATGATTAACCTTAAGAAAAATGACGAAATTGCAGCCATTGCAAAAGTAGAAATGGATAAAGAGGTAGCAGAAGAAGACTCTGAAGAAAATGCAGAAGGGACAGGAATTGTAGCAGATAACCAAGAAAACAATACAGAACCACAGGCTGAAAAAGAAAACCCGGCCGGAGAAAATGAGAATTCTGATTCTGAAGAATAAAACGTACAATTAATATAATATAGTTATTATGAAGAAACTCATTTTAGGTATAGCAATCGTAGCTTCTGCTTTCGTTTTCGGTCAGAAGGGCGATGTAAATGCCAAGCTGCAGGAAGCGAACAAAGCTGCAATGGATGCATATAATGCAAAAAATTATACCGTTGCCGCGCCTAAGTTTTTAGAAGTTTATAACTTATTAAAAACCAATGGCCAGGATGATAAGATATATATGTATTACGCAGGTCTGAGCTATGCTTTGGCAAATAACAGCACCGAATCCATCAAAATATATACAGATCTTATTAATTCAGGTTTTACTGGAGTTCAGACAACGTATACTGCGAAAGAGAAAAAGTCTGGTCAGGTAGTGAATTTAGACAAAGCTACTTGGGAGCTTATGAAAAAGAATCCTGATTATTCAGATTTCAAAACAGAGCAAACACCAAGTGTTGAGCCGGAACTGTATGAAACATTAACGACTTTGCTTATGAACGCAAAGAAGCCTAATGAAGCATTGACAATTATTGAAAAAGGTTTGGCAAAATATCCAAATAATGCCAAACTTAAAGAAGCTCAGGCTACAGCTTATTATGATTCTGGAAATACGGAAAAATTCATCGGAGCACTTAAAGAGCAGCTTGCTAAAAACCCTAACGATGCTACCAACTGGTATAATCTTGGAGTAATGCAGTCTAAGAATCCTGCAACAGTGGAGGATGCACTTGCATCATTCAAGAAAGCTATCGAGATTAAACCTGACTTTGATAATGCTTATCAGAACCTTGTTTATACAATAATTGGAGACGATTCCAAAATTGTAGAGCAGATTAACGCAACAAGAAAAGATAAGCCTGAAGAAGCGACTAAACTAATCGATGCAAGAAGAGAAAGATTTACTAAAGCACTTCCATATGCTGAAGGATGGTACAAAGCAGCACCGGAAAATCTTGATGCCCTTACTGCATTGAAAGAGATCTATATCGTAACAAAAAATACAGATAAAATTAAAGATCTGAAAGCTAAGGAAGCTGAGCTTAAAGCAAAAGCAAAATAATAATTCTTAGTTAAATTATAAATGAAACCGGAGCAGAAATGTTCCGGTTTTTTATTTTTTGATCTGAAATATGCTTTTATTTTCACCTTAATTATCGTTAAATTTCACCCTGAAAATTCTCTGTAATTCCGTATCTTTGGGAAAAATTTTTATAAGATGATTGAGTGGAAAACCGCCAAAGAATACGAAGATATTACCTATAAAAAATGTAATGGGGTAGCAAGAATTGCTTTCAACAGACCGGAAGTAAGAAATGCCTTCAGACCCAAGACCACTTCAGAACTGTATGACGCTTTCTATGACGCTTATGAAGACTCTTCAATAGGGGTTGTCCTGCTTTCAGGAGAAGGTCCAAGTGCCAAAGATGGAGGTTGGGCTTTCTGTAGTGGAGGCGACCAGAAAGCAAGAGGACATCAGGGATATGTAGGCGAAGACGGAAGACACCGATTGAATATTCTTGAAGTTCAGCGTCTGATCCGTTTTATGCCGAAAGTAGTGATCGCTGTTGTTCCGGGATGGGCAGTAGGAGGAGGGCATTCACTTCATGTGGTATGCGACCTTACTCTGGCAAGTAAAGAACATGCTATCTTCAAACAGACCGATGCTGATGTGACGAGTTTTGATGGTGGATACGGATCCGCTTACCTGGCGAAAATGGTTGGTCAGAAAAAAGCCCGTGAAATATTCTTTTTAGGAAGAAACTATTCTGCTCAGGAAGCTTTAGAAATGGGAATGGTCAATGCCGTTATCCCGCATGCCGAATTAGAAGATACAGCCTATGAATGGGCACAGGAAATATTAGCAAAATCACCAACTTCTATCAGAATGCTGAAATTCGCAATGAACCTGACAGATGATGGAATGGTTGGTCAGCAGGTGTTTGCAGGAGAAGCGACCCGTTTGGCATATATGACAGAAGAAGCGCAGGAAGGAAGAAATGCATTCCTTGAAAAAAGAAAGCCAGACTTCGGAGAAAATCAATGGATATCTTAAAATAAGAAGTTAGAGGTTAGAAATTAGATAGTAAGCTTATATGGTTTTAAATCTAACTTCTAACTTCTACTATCTAACATCTAAATATTTATGTCGGATTGGATAAAAGCCGCAAGGCTAAGAACTTTACCGCTTTCCTTAAGCGGAATTATAATGGGAGCTTTCATTGCAAAATGGAGACTTTACGGAGAAGGAGGTACCTGGGACTGGAAAATTTTTGCTCTGGCGATTCTGGTAACCCTTTTATACCAGATTTTATCAAACTATGCCAATGACTATGGGGATGGCGTAAAAGGAACTGATGCCAAAAGAATAAATGAGGCAGAATCCAGAGCCGTAGCTTCAGGAAAAATTACGGCAAAGCAAATGAAAAATGCGGTGATCCTTTTTTCTGCATTATCCTTTGTTGCCACAATTGCACTCTTATATATCGCTTTCATCCCCAATTATATGAATGAATTTTATATTTTCATAGGATTGGGAGTAGCCTGTATTCTGGCGGCAATCGGCTATACAGTTGGAAAAAAACCTTACGGATATATGGGATTGGGAGATCTTTTTGTATTTGTATTTTTTGGCTTAGTTTCGGTTTGCGGGAGTTATTTTCTGTTTACAAAAACTTTCAGCTGGGATATGCTATTACCCGGAACAGCAGTAGGAATGATGAGTATGGCTGTTCTTAATCTTAACAATATGAGAGATATAGAAAGTGACAGACTGTCTGGGAAAAACAGCTTTGCATTGAGGATAGGTTTCAAAAATGCAATGATTTACGAAATGGTCCTGTTACAGCTTCCTTTGGTCTTAATTCTTATATTTTTAGGATTAAATGGTTTCATACAGTCTCAAAACTATTACGTTTTCATTGTAATGATCCTGTTAATTCCATTTGCTAAGCTCAGAAGGAAAATTATGTCTGTAAAAGAGCCTAAAGACTTGGATCCATTCTTGAAACAGGTGGGTATCCTTACCTTTACCATGGCGGTTCTTACAGCAATTGGACTTAATTTTTTTAAATAAATAAATTTCCATTACTATGAGTTCAAATAGCTATGTTGAAGCTCAAATGCTTATCAGAAAACCGATTGAAGATGTCTTTGAGGCATTTATCAATCCTGAAGTGACTACCAATTTCTGGTTTACAAAATCTACCGGAAAATTGGAGGAGGGTAAAACGATTACCTGGGAGTGGGAAATGTATGGCGCAAAATCTGAAGTAAAAGTTCACCAGATTATTCCAAACCAGCTGATAAAAACAGAGTGGGGAGATCCGTCAGTACATGTAGATTATGAATTCAAACAAATGGAGAAAGGAATTCTAGTTGTTATTAAAAGCTATGGGTTCAGCCAGACGGGTGAAGACCTTTTAAAAGTAATTAATGATAATACTGGCGGTTTTACGACAGTTCTCGATGGTTGCAAAGCGTATTTAGAACATGGAATTAATTTAAGATTGATTGAGGATAAATTTCCACAGAAATAATCTGACATAAAACCTTCGCTGAGTTAACGCCTTTGCGAATTTAAAAACATTTAGTTTATTAAAAATCTTAGCACTCTTTGCGTTTAAATAAAACACAAATAACACCAATGTTTACACAAATTTTCACTAATATTTTATAGTGTTATTCGTGAAAAATATTTGAGCTATTTGTGTTTGAATGTTTAAAAATTAATTAATAAATCAATTAAAATGAAAATACAATTTTTAGGACAAAACTGTTTTTTGTTTACATACAAAGACAAAACAATTTTAAGCGATCCTTTTTACAATTACAAAAAAGCGGAATCCGGCTTTGATATATCGGCTCAGAAGATCGATTATATTTTATTGACTCATGCTCATGGTGATCATATTGCTGATGTAGAGGAAGTGTTGCAGTTTCATCCGGAAGCAACAGTTATTGGTGTTCCTGAGGTCTGTGCTTATTTTAAAACTGCAAAAAACAAAGACGATGTGAACTTAGGAGGATCAGCAAAAATCGACGATCTTAAAATTTCCATGGTACCGGCTCACCATACAAGTTCGTTCCCGGATGGAAGCTATGGAGGCGTTCCGGTAGGATATATTTTCAGACTTCCTGAAGGGAAGAACATTTATCTGGCCGGAGATACCGGAGTAATGGCTGATATGGAGCTTTTCCCAAGACTTTTCGGGAATATTGACCTGTCTATCCTTCCCATCGGAAGCCACTACACGATGTGCCCAAGAAAAGCATCTTTTGCTGCAGCAGAATTACTAAAAACTCCAAAAGTGATCGGATGCCATTTCGATACATTCCCTGCCATTGAGATCAACCATGAAAGTGCATTGAAACATTTTGCAGATAAAAATGTAGAATTGGTTCTTCCTAAACTGGGAGAGGAGTTTGAATTTTAAATAAAAATGAAAGGTAATCTGGAAATTAGAATGGAAATGCTGAAAAGTATGGAAACAAAAAAAGATAATCATCCAATTACCTTACTTCAACTTAAATCAAAAAAAATGGCAAGCTACCTAAATCACACCGCTACGACCAATTACCTTTGCTGTGTTCCCACCCTGGAGGGTTCTCAGGAGCTGGTTGTTTAGGACTTGCCGTTGCAAAGGTAGGAATAATTTATAAACTTCAAAATATTATTAAAGAAAATTAGTCGAAAAAAGGCAGTAATAAAGCTAAACAGCTGGAATTTAGGGCAATAATTTTTCAACTTTTTCTAAAAAATCTAACATGACGAAAAGTCCATCAACATTAGGAATTATACTTTTTATCGCTACAATGATCATCTTTTTTGTAGCCTATTACTTTTTCTCAGGTATCAATTATTTTGACATCTCTCTGAAAATCAATGCATTTATTCTGCCTATTTTATATGCAGGTGGTGCTTTTTGGTCCGTAAAATCTTTCTGGAACAAAAATAGAGTCGTAAGCTTTAAAGATGCGTTCTCAAGAGCATTTATTCCGATGTTTATCGGAGGAATTCTTTCTATTTTCAGCATTTATGCGTTCCTTAATTTCGTAGATCCTGATGCTAAAAAACTGCTGAATTACCAGTATGTGCAGAGACAGAAAACGGAACTAGATACTGAGTATCAGTCTGCAAGAAAAATCCTGAAACATCAAAAAGACATTGATGAATTAGACAAAAAGTACAAGGAAAGGCTGCCAAGTTTTTCTCCGGAAGCCATTAAAGGAAAAGATATGCTTACTGCCAGTCATTTTTCGGGATATTTTGCAGCAATTCTTATATTTTACGTAGTTTTGTCAGTGTTTTTTGGTGCGTTTTTCAGAACGAGATCCGTATACCAGGAAACCGAAAATCAAGAATAATTTTTATTAAAATTAAATGAATTTATCTATAGTTATTCCGTTATTAAACGAAGAGGACTCTTTGGAAGAACTTTTTTCAAGGATTGATAATGTCTGTTATTCCAACGGCTTATCCTATGAAATCTGGTTTGTAGATGACGGAAGTACCGATCTGTCGTGGAGCATTATTGAAAATATGAAGGTTCAGCATCCCCAGATCCATGCAATAAAGTTTTCCAGGAATTATGGAAAATCTCAGGCTCTTCATGCTGCTTTTGAAAGAACGAACGGAGAAGTGGTGATTACCATGGATGCTGATTTACAGGATTTTCCCGAAGAAATTCCTGAACTTTATAAAATGGTCACTGAAGATAATTACGATATTGTTTCAGGCTGGAAAAAGAAACGCTTTGATAACGTAATGACGAAAAATGTTCCGTCAAAACTGTTCAATGCAGCAGCACGAAAAGTGTCGGGAGTCTATCTTCATGATTTCAATTGTGGTCTGAAAGCCTACAAAAAGCAGGTTGTAAAATCAATTGACGTATATGGAGATATGCACCGGTATATTCCTGTACTGGCTGCTAATGCGGGATTCAGAAGAATTACGGAAAAAGAGGTACAACATCAGGCAAGACCTTACGGAACTTCAAAATTCGGGACCGAAAGATTTATCAGAGGTTTTCTGGATCTGGTAACCCTTTGGTTTGTAAGCCGATTCGGAGGGAGACCCATGCATTTCTTCGGAGCGGTGGGAACTGTGATGTTTATCGTGGGATTTCTTTCGGCACTTTGGCTGGGAATTTCAAAACTGATCGATGTAGCAAGAGGAATTTACGGACATTTGATTACAAACAATCCGTGGTTTTATATTGCTCTGACAATGATGATTATGGGAACTCTGCTTTTCATAGCCGGATTCTTAGGAGAAATGATCATCAGAACCAACAGGGAACATAAGAATTATAATATTGATGAAGTGATTTAATACGTTAAATACACCATCATTAAACTAATAAAATCCCCGGGAAGATCTAAACTATCCGGGGATTTTTATGTCATTTTTTGTACTGGAAAGAACAAATGTCTTTGCGACCTTGCATTATTACTTATTGTTAGGACGCAAGGAAATCAAAGATTTTCAACAGGGTTTATTTGAGCATTAATCCATTTTATCGCAGATAAATCCTAGTGCCTTGACAGCACAAAGTAGGTGAAAACCCTCTCGCCCTTGCGAAAACTCAAACCATTACGCCAATATAATTCAACAAATCAGATAATATAAAATATTGGCAGAAAACACAATCGCAGAACCATTTCCGAAGCTATTTTTCTTTATATTTGTGTGTAATTTATAAAATTGGCAACACAAAACAAGCCGGTAAAACTCATTTTAATAAGTTTTTCTATTCTTTTACTGTCTTCCTGCGGATCATCAAAACTTCTGGGTTCCTGGGAATTCATAGATTTATATGATGGAGTGGTAACTGAAATTGATAGTTTAAAATCCAAAGAAAATAATTCCAGATACGGAACAGGAACTTTGACTTTTGATAAAGGCAATTCCTTTACCTCAATGGAAGAAAAAGGAAGTTATCAAAGAAAAAATAAAATACTGAAGATGAAATATCCTGGTCTGGATACTGTTGCAATGAATATTTCTTACTTAAGCAAAAATTATTTATTGCTGTCGGCAGGAAAGGATCCGAAAACCTGGTTTTACAGAAAAAAATAAAATGTAAGAATTTTTATAATGAACCCAAAAAGTTGTCTGAATTGTGGTCATGAAATTTCCGATGAGTTTTGTTCTCATTGCGGGCAAAAGGCAGATACAGCAAGAATAACTCCTCGTTCATTGATTAAAACTGATATTTTAGGATCAATCTGGCATATAGAAGAAAGGTTTTTCCGGAGCCTGAAGCATGTTTTATTTAGACCCGGCAGAATGGCAATGGATTATATTTCAGGTAAAAGAATCAAGTACTATAATCTATTTTCTTTGTTGCTTATTTTGTTTGGATTCAATGTCTTAACCATGCATTTTTATTTGGATTTGAATCCGAACGAAATTCAGAAAGAAAGCTCAAAAATCTTTGAATTTTTCTCCCGATACTCCAAAACAATCCTTTTTGTCATCATTCCCATACTCGGGACCAATGCCTATTTCATTTTCAAAAGAATGAAATTGAATATTGCCGAGCATTTTATCATCGGAACAGTAAGCCTGTTAGGAATTTTAATCATATTTTTGTTTAATGATATGGTAAGTCTTATAGGCCTGTGGAAACCCGCAGCGAAGATTTTCGGTATTTTGGAGAAGGCTTCATTTATTCTTTTCATTCTCTTTCCGGCAGTTACGTATTGGAATGCATTTAAAAAATCATACTCAAAACCTGGTCTGCTTTGGAGAGTATCATTACTGTATGTTTTGATGGGAATAGAGAGCCTTGTCATCATCGCAATTTTATATAGAATACTTTAATTTGAATATGAAAAAAATAGTATACCCATTTTTACTTGTAGCGGCGGTTTCCTGTGGAAAAGTTTCTCCGAAAGGAAATATTGAAAGGAAAGATGTAGATGTTTCAGAATTTGTGAACCTGGACCTGGAAGGAAAATTTCGTGTCTTTTATGCCAGAGGGGCTAAAAATTTTGTAGAGATCGAAACTTACCCAAACGTAGCCAGTAATCTGGATGTTGATGTTAAAGACAAGACTCTTATTATCAAAGAAAAAAGAGGAACAAAAGGGGTGGATTTTTATAATGTGACCATCTATTCAAAATATAACCTTGAAAAAGTTTCAGTGGCAGATTCTGTAGAAATGAATATTTCAAGTGAAATTAAGACCGATAATTTTAGGCTTAATTTAAAAAATTATGCTACTTTTATGGGTTCAGTGAACACGAGAAGAGCAGAAGTAGAAATGCAGAACAGAAGCCGCGCTAACTTTTTGGGACTTACCAAAAACGCAGTGATAAAGATCTCTGACACAGCAAGTCTGATCGCGCCGTACTGGAAAATAGAGAACCTGAATATCGATTCTAAAAATGGGAATTATGCAGAAGTTAATGTAAAAGATTCTTTAAAAGGAAATATTCAGAACACGGCAAAATTTATCTATTACAATAACCCGATTCGTGCATTCAAAATTGATAAGACGACCAAGGTTGAAAATAAGAAATTGGAGTAATTTGGAGGGTTAGAAAAACTGCTAAATTTAAAACTGGAACTTTACAAAACTATAAAAGAGCAAAATACACATATGACAACATTAGAAAAAGCGAAACTTTGGTTAAGTGATACATTCGATAAAGAAACAAGAGATGCTGTACAAACCTTAATTGACAGCAATTCTCCGGATCTCGAGGATTCTTTCTACAGAGAACTTGAATTCGGAACAGGAGGCATGAGAGGTGTCATGGGAGTAGGAACCAATCGCTTGAATAAATATACTTTAGGTCAGGCTACACAGGGGCTGGCTAATTATATGCTTCAACAGTTTAAAGGAGAAGAAATTAAGGTGGCCATTGCTTACGATGTACGCCATAATTCAAAAGAATTCGGGAAACTGGTTGCTGATGTTTTAACCGCAAATGGAATTAAAGTGCTTCTTTTCAAAGATCACAGACCAACCCCGGAATTGTCTTTCACTGTAAGAGACAAAAAATGTAACGGGGGAATTGTATTAACCGCATCACATAATCCGCCTGAATACAATGGTTATAAAGTATATTGGAATGATGGGGCGCAGATTGTTCCGCCACATGATGAAGCAATTATTAATGAAGTATATTCTGTAAAATTCGAAGAAATTAAATTCAGCGGAAATGATGACCTGATCGAATGGATCGGGGAAGAGCAGGACGATGTGTATATTGACGCCTGTATTGAAAATTCAACCTATCAGAATGTAGGAAAAGAGAACTTAAATATTGTTTTTACCTCTATCCACGGAACAACTTATACTACGGTTCCAAAGGCTTTGGAAAAAGCAGGATTCAAAAAGATAGATCTTGTAAAAGAACAGATGATCCCGAGCGGTAATTTTACCACGGTAGAATCTCCGAACCCAGAAGAACCTGCAGCACTTGAAATGGCTATGGATCTGGCAAGAATTACCAATGCAGATATCGTGATCGGAACAGATCCGGATGGGGATAGATTAGGAATTGCCGTAAGAAACCTTGATGGCGAAATGCAGCTTCTGAATGGTAATCAAACGAATACAATTCTTACTTATTATATTTTAAATGAATGGAGAAAGCAGGGAAGGATTACAGGGAAGGAATTTATTGGTTCTACGATTGTGACTTCAGATATTTTCTTTGACATTGCAAAGAAATTCGGAGTTGACTGTAAAGTTGGACTTACAGGATTTAAATGGATCGGAAAAATGATCCGTGAGGCAGAAGGAAGAGAGAAATTCATCTGCGGTGGTGAAGAAAGTTTCGGTTTTATGACCGGAGATTTTGTCCGCGATAAGGATTCCTGTGGAAGTATCGTTTTAGCCTGCGAAATTGCAGCATGGTGTAAGGCTAACGGGAAAACAATGTACCAATATATGATCGAGATTTATCAGGATCTTGGAATGTATTATGAAGGCTTAGTCAATATTGTCAGAAAAGGAAAAGAAGGAGCTGAAGAAATTCAGAACATGATGAAAAACTTCCGTGAAAACCCACCAAAAGAATTGGCAGGATCACTGGTAGAAGAA
This sequence comes from Chryseobacterium lathyri, assembly GCF_019970085.1. Taxonomy (NCBI): domain Bacteria; kingdom Pseudomonadati; phylum Bacteroidota; class Flavobacteriia; order Flavobacteriales; family Weeksellaceae; genus Chryseobacterium; species Chryseobacterium lathyri. Next base: position 732,492 of record NZ_JAHXYG010000003.1, read on the forward strand.
GTGAAGGATTTTAAAGAACAGACCAGTTTCTCCGTTTCAAAGAATGAAACCAAAGTAATGAATGATATTCCGAAATCGAATGTACTCATTTATTATACTCAGGACGGAACTAAAGTCTGCGTAAGGCCTTCAGGAACAGAACCGAAAATTAAATTTTATATTTCTGTAAAAGATACGGTTACTTCTGAAACCGACTTTAAAGATAAATTAAAATCATTAGAAGCAAAAATCGAGGACGTAAGAAAAGATCTGAAGCTGGACTAAATTTGTAGGAATGATAAAAAAGAGTTTTGCGGTCTGTATGCTTTCTGTACTTGTTTTTTCCTGTAAAAAAGAGGTTTCTAAAACGACAGAAGTAAAAGCAGTTAATGATTCAGTTACCAAAACAGAAATAAAAGAAGATCTTTTTAAACCAGTTGATACAGCCTATTCTCCAAAAAATACAACGGAGGATTATATAAAAGCGCTTCAGTATTATCAATCTAAAACAGAAAGAGAAATAGCAGCCGGAAGTCCGGAGCAGAATAATAAGGTGTACGAAGATTACGTTGAAGTAAGGAATAAATATATTGAAGGCCTGAGCAGACTGCATACCGATATTCTGGATAAATATGTCAATTATTATGATTCCGGCAGCGACAGCTACAAGTTTCCGGAAAATATAAAAAAGCTCGCAGCTCAGTTTAAGAAAGAAGGATTGGAGTTCAGGGAAGTAGGAGAAGGTTACACCGAAATCTGGTCTGTGCCTGATCATTATTTTACCATATTTAAAAATAAGGTAACCCCGGACTACAATTCTTACATTGCTCAGATGGCAATGGAAGCAAAAGAGAACTATGCTGCAGATGCCGGATTGATCATTAGTTGGAAAGAACTGGGAGAAAGATTGATATTCTGGGAAAATTTTATGAAGAAATATCCCGAAAGCCAGCTCCTGAAAACAGTGAAAAAAGATTACAACAATTACCTGCATGATTATCTGTACGGAATGGACAATACCCCAACGTATGAAACAGCAGACGGAAAATTATACGACGAAAACAGGAATGAATATAAAAGGATTATAAAAAAATATCCTAATTCATATACCGCAAAAAGGGTTCAGGAATTTCTGGCTCTTTTTGATGCTCAGATACCTGTTGATCAGATTCGTGAGAAAATGAACGTGGAAAACGATTATTAGTAAATTTAAATAAAAATAAAGTGAAAGTTTCAAAATTAGCGGCGAACCTGATTGGTTCTGAAATTGTAAAAATTGGTAATGAAGTAAATGATTTAAAAGCAAAAGGAGCAGAAATTGCCAATCTTACTATTGGTGACCTGAATTCTAATCTCTATCCTATCCCGGCACTGCTGAAGGAAGAGATTCAGAAGGCATATCAGAATAATCTGACAAATTATCCGCCGGCCAACGGGCTTTTATCTTTAAGAAAAGAAGTTTCCAAAGATCTGAAAAACAGATGGAACCTGGATTATTCACCGAACGATATTTTAATTACTGCCGGATCAAGACCGTTGATCTACGCGGTGTATAAAACAATCGTAGATGAAGGTGATAAAGTAGTATATCCTACACCGTCATGGAACAACAACCATTACGCTTACCTTACTTCTGCAGAGGCTGTAGAGGTGAAAACTACCCCTGAAAATAACTTCCTTCCTACAGCAGATGATCTGAGACCACATTTAAGCGGTGCAGTTCTTTTAGCGTTATGTTCACCGCTGAATCCTACAGGAACAATGTTTACAAAAGAGCAGCTTTCAGCTATCTGCGAATTGGTTCTTGAAGAAAACAGAAAAAGAGGGGAAGATGAAAAACCATTATACCTGATGTATGATCAGATCTATTCTAATCTTACTTTCGGTGCACAGCACGTAGATCCGGTTTCTCTTTTCCCTGAATTGAAAGAATATACCATTTATATCGACGGTATCTCCAAATGCCTTGCTGCAACAGGAGTACGTGTAGGGTGGGGATTCGGTCCGTCTCATATTTTAGATAAAATGAAAGCTCTGTTAACGCACGTTGGAGCCTGGGCACCGAAGCCTGAACAGGAAGCTACCGCGAAATTCTTTGAAAACCCTGACAATGTAAATGTTTTCGTAGAAGATTTTAAAGGAAAACTGGAAGAAAGCTTAAAAGTTCTTCACGGTGGAATCCAGGACTTAAAAGGAAAAGGACTGGCAGTGGAAAGTATTGAACCAATGGGAGCTCTGTACCTTACCATCAGATTAGATTATATCGGAAAAACAAAACCGGACGGATCTGTTATTGAAAATTCGTCTGACCTTGTATTCTACTTAATTAATGATGCCGGAGTTGCTCTTGTACCATTCTCAGCATTCGGAGAGGCAAAATCTGAGCCTTGGTTCCGTGCTTCTGTGGGAGGTTTAGCGGTTGACGAGATCAAAGTAATGCTACCAAAGCTTGAAAATGCTTTGAATGCTTTAAAATAATTAAGAAAAATATATATGCTTCGGCTACACTTAACACGGCACGGTATAAGTTATTATTAAGTGTCACACTGAGCGTAGTCGAAGCGATTTTTTGAAGATAAGAAATACGGAAAAAATTTAGTTTTTATTAATGAAACTTCCAAAAAGGCCGTTCCTGGAAACCAAATTGTTGAGTTATTCAACATTAGGAATTATCTTTTTAGCAAATTATATCAATTAATCATTCATAACTCATAATTTATAATAAATGAAAATCATAGCTGTCATTCCTGCCCGTTACGAAGCAAGCCGTTTTCCGGCAAAGCTGATGCAGATGTTAGGTGAAAAAACAGTGATCACGACTACCTATCAGAATGTTGCCGAGACGGGACTGTTTGATGAAGTATTTGTAGCTACGGATTCTGAAATTATTTTTGATGAAATTGTGAAAAATGGTGGAAAAGCCGTTATGACCGGACAGCATGAAACCGGGAGCGACCGTATTGCGGAGGCCGTACAGAACATCGACTGCGATATCGTGATTAATGTTCAGGGCGATGAGCCTTTCCTTAAATTAGAGCCGTTAAGACAGCTTATCGACGTCTTCAAGGATGATACTAACCAGGAAATTTCTCTGGCTTCATTAAAAATCAGACTAACAGAAAAAGAAGAAATTGAAAACCCGAATAATGTAAAAGTTATTACGGATAACAACGGTTTTGCCCTTTATTTTAGCCGTTCCGTGATTCCTTTTCATAGGGAAATCTCTTATGACATTAGCTATTTTAAGCATATTGGCGTATATGCTTTCAGAAAACATGCCTTACTTCAGTTCTCCAAACTGGAAATGAAACCACTTGAAATATCAGAAAAAATAGAATGCATCCGTTATCTGGAATACGGGATGAAGATTAAGTTAATAGAAACCAATTTCATCGGAGTGGGGATCGATACTCCCGAAGATCTGGAAAAAGCACGGAAATTAATTTGAGAATAGATGGTGAAAGCATTGCTCATCACCTTTTGTTTTTTCGCGCAATTCCCCTTATATTTGAAATAAATAAGATTAATGAAGAAATTACTTTTAGTATTCGTACTGATACTTTCGCAGTTGTCTTTTGCGCAGACCGCAAAAGAAATTATAGACAAAAATATTGAACTGTCCGGAGGATTAACGAATTGGAAGCTTTTAAATTCAGTACTGTTACAGGGAAAAGTGATTTTAGGGATCAAAGATGAATACCCTATAAAAATTTACCAGCAGCGTCCCAATCTTACCAAAACGGTGATCAGTATCGGTGGAAAGGAAACAGCCATTGAAGGTTTTGATGGTACTAGAGGATACGCAATGAATTATGCAGCCAACAAACTTCAGGTATACCCTGAATACATACCTGAAAGCTTTGATAATGATTTCATTGACTGGGAAAATAAAGGTTTTGATGCTAAATATGCAGGAAAAGAAAAAGTAGGTGAGATCTACTGTCACAAAGTGGAGCTCACCAAAAATGTAAATAAGAACATCTATTACTTTGATGTAAAAACGTACATGCTTTTAAAAGAAATCAAAAAAGATGAAACGTTGGTATATGCCGATTACAAGAAAGTAGGAAATCTGTCAATGCCTTTTAGAATTGAATCTTCAAGTACTAAAAAGGATGGAGACTTCGTTATGATCTTAAACAGGATAGATGTCAATAAAGTTTTTCCTGCCAATACATTTAAATTTTAATTTAGAAAATAATGCCTATTTAAAATATTCGGCATTATATTTTGGAAAATAACCGCGGCAAAATTGCCAACTAAAATTATAAGAATGAAAAAGATTTTCTTATGGCTGCTTTCTTTTGTAGCATTTTTACAGAGCTGTACCAATCAGAAAAGTGAAATTTCTCAATCTAAAACCAAAGAACTTATGGGAAAAACAATATATGATTTTAAAGTTGAAAGCCTTGATAGTAAGGAGATTAACTTTGCAGACTTTAAAGGAAAAAAGATCCTTATTGTCAATACAGCATCAGAATGTGGATTTACTCCACAATATGCAGATCTTGAAAAGCTGTATGAAGAATATAAAGACAAACTGGTTATTGTAGGTTTTCCTGCCAATAACTTCGGAGGTCAGGAGCCCGGAACCAATACTGAGATTGGTGCTTTCTGCCAGAAAAATTATGGAGTAACTTTTCCTTTGGCGGCTAAAGTTTCTGTAAAAGGAGATGATACAGCTCCTATCTTTAAATATTTAACGGAAAAAGATTTAAATGGGGTAAAAAACACTACCATCCTTTGGAATTTCACGAAATTCCTGCTCGATGAAAACGGAAAGCTGATCGATACTTTCATAAGTACTACAAAACCTACAGATGATGCTATCACGAAGCATTTGAAGTAAGATAAATTATAAAAACAACACTTCGGCTCCGCTCAGTGTGACAGCTTAGAAAAATACAGATAGTATTAGAAATGTCACGCTGAGCGGAGTCGAAGCGTTTATAATTCAAGTTGTCTGCTTCTAGTCGTTGCTTTTCTCAGCAAAACAGAAAATATTCCCAAGTTTAATACTGGAATAACCATTACTTTTTATTTTGGATGAATTAATCATAGCTTTTGCTAAAATATCTGTAGGCAACGGTTTCTGACTTTCCAGCAATCCCAGCTTATTGGCAAATTTTATAATTCTGCTACCCAGAACCTCTCCGGTTCTTTCCGAATCTTTTCTTTCCAGCATTCCTGGTTTAAAAATAGTGATCTTATTAAAATGAAGTTGTTTCACAGCCTCTTCCAGCTCACCTTTCATTTTAGAATAGAAAATTTTAGATGTGGGGTTTGCTCCATATGCCGAAACCAGTATATAATCTTCCACATCATTTTCCTTCGCTGCTTTGGCGAATTCATACTGATAATCAAAATCTACCTTTCTCTGGGCTTCTTTGCTTCCGGCATCTTTCAGTGTTGTTCCTAAGCATGAGAATGCAATGTCACCCTTCACTTTATCTTTCCATTCTTCCGGCTTTTCAAAATTAACCACATGAACTTTCAGCTTGTCATTCTGGATATCCACAGGCTTTCTTACAAAGATATCGACTTCCTCAAACTCTTTATCGCTGAGCAGCTGTTTTACCAGATCCTTTCCTGTAGCGCCCGTTGCGCCAATAACCAAAGCTTTCATAATATTTGTGATTTATATAGATGGTATTTTCTTTCTTAAATTTACTACATTTGAAATTAATATCAATAATCATTATCACTTATCATTTATAAAATCCATGGATGCCAACGAAATTTTAGATTACTGCCTGGCTAAAAAAGGAGTTACAGAAACTTTTCCTTTTGATAACGAAACCCTTGTGATGAAAGTAGGGACAAAAATGTTTTTATTAATGGGACTTGAAAGACAGCCATTGAGCATCAACGTAAAAACTGACCCTGAATGGAGCGCAGAACTCCGAGAACAGCATCCGCAGATCACAGGCGCATTTCACATGAATAAAACCCATTGGAATTCTGTCATGGCTGATGGTTTGAAAAGAGATCTTATCTATAAGTTAATAGATCAGTCTTATGAATTGGTTTTTAATTCATTAACGAAAAAAGCAAAAGAAGAAATTATAAATAATTAGAATTGAAACTCCCGGGTCAGCCTTTTATCTTCATCCAACCTCTCAATTAATTTTTCAAGGCCTTCGAATTTGATCTCGTCATGAAGAAAATCCCTGAATCTTACCGTGATCTTTTCATCATAAATATCGCCTTCAAAATCAAGAATATAGACTTCAACGGTTAATTTTTCTCCGTTTACAGTAGGATTGGTACCAATGCTGAGCATTCCTTTATATTGCTGGCCTTTTACTTCGGTTTCTACAATATAAGCTCCTTTTTTAGGCAGAAGTTTAATAGATTCAGCATCAATGTTAGCTGTAGGATAGCCAATTGTCCTTCCAATTTTTTTCCCATGAACAACGGTTCCGGAAACAGAGTAGGAGTAACCGAGCATTTCATTGGCTTCTTTAATATTTCCTGTCAGAAGAGCATTGCGTACTTTCGTGGAGCTGATATTGTTTTCGTGGAGATTGATCGCTTCCATCTGTTCAACAACAAAATCCAGTTCTTTGGAAAGCTTTTGAAGAAGCTCGAAATTTCCGCTCTTATTTTTTCCGAATGAATGGTCGTAGCCAATAATAAGGTATTTAACATTCAGTTTGTCAATGAGGATCTGACGTACAAATTCTTCACCTGTAAGGTTTCTGAATTCTTCATCAAATTCTTTCAGGAACAAATGATTGATTCCGTATTTTTCGATCAGCTGTTTCTTTTCATCCAGCGTATTCAGAAGCTTAAGATCTTCATTCGGGTTAAAAACAAAACGCGGATGCGGCCAGAAAGTAAGGATCGCTGTCTCCAGATTATTCTCTGTACCCACATTAATCAGTTCATCGATGATACTTTTGTGCCCGAGATGTACTCCGTCAAACATTCCCAGAGACAATGCTAAAGGCTTTTGGGAGGGATAATCTTTAAAATTCTTGAAAACTTTCAAAACGGAAAAAATTTGACTGCAAATATATACATAATGTAACAATGTATCAATATAACAATGTACCAATATTTTTTGCGGAGAAATAATTGCTAGACTGGTAAATTGTTATATTGGTACATTAACAAAAAAGTATGATAAAAATCTTTTTTTTACCAATTGTAGGTTTATGAAGAATCATTATATTTGCACCAAGAAAAAATTTAGCAATGGCAAACCAAATTAAAGGTAAAATTTCTCAAATTATTGGTCCGGTAATCGACGTTGTCTTCACAGATGTGGAAGCAATTCCAAGTATTTATGACGCGTTAGAAATTACAAAAGGAAACGGTGAAAAAGTAGTCTTAGAAGTAGAGCAGCATATTGGTGAAGATACAGTAAGATGTATTGCAATGGATGCTACAGACGGTCTTCAAAGAGGGCAGGAAGTAATCGGATACGGAAATCCTATTACAATGCCAATTGGTGAAGCTGTGAACGGAAGACTATTCAACGTTGTTGGGGATGCTATCGACGGACTTCAAAATATTTCTAAAGAAGGTGGTCTGCCAATTCACAGACCAGCTCCAAAATTTGATCAACTTTCAACTTCTGCAGAAGTTTTATTTACAGGTATTAAAGTAATCGACCTTATTGAGCCTTACGCAAAAGGGGGTAAGATTGGATTGTTCGGTGGTGCCGGTGTAGGTAAAACAGTATTGATCCAGGAGTTGATTAACAATATTGCAAAAGGACACGGAGGTCTTTCAGTTTTTGCCGGAGTAGGTGAAAGAACGAGAGAAGGAAATGACCTTTTGAGAGAGATGCTTGAATCAGGAATTATTAAATATGGTGATGATTTCATGCATTCTATGGAAAACGGAGGTTGGGATCTTTCTAAAGTAGACTTAGAAGCTATGAAAGAATCTAAAGCTGCATTCGTTTTCGGACAGATGAACGAGCCGCCAGGTGCAAGAGCCAGAGTAGCACTTTCTGGTCTTACATTGGCTGAGTACTACAGAGACGGTGGTGAAAGCGGACAAGGTAGAGACGTACTTTTCTTCGTAGATAACATCTTCCGTTTTACACAGGCTGGTTCTGAGGTATCTGCACTTCTTGGTCGTATGCCGTCAGCGGTAGGTTATCAACCGACTCTTGCTTCTGAGATGGGAGCGATGCAGGAAAGAATTACTTCTACTAAAAACGGTTCAATTACATCAGTACAGGCAGTTTACGTACCTGCGGATGACTTAACTGACCCGGCTCCTGCAACTACGTTTGCTCACTTGGATGCAACCACGGTACTAGACAGAAAAATTGCTTCATTGGGTATTTATCCTGCAGTGGATCCATTGGCTTCTACGTCAAGAATCCTTGCTCCGGAAATTATCGGTGATGAACATTATGACTGCGCTCAGAGAGTAAAAGAAATTCTTCAGAGATACAAAGCGCTTCAGGATATTATCGCAATTCTTGGTATGGAAGAACTTTCTGAAGAAGATAAATCAGTAGTTTACCGTGCCAGAAAAGTTCAGAGATTCTTATCTCAGCCTTTCCACGTAGCTGAACAGTTTACAGGTATTCCAGGATCATTGGTGGATATCAAAGATACCATCAAAGGATTCAACATGATTATGGATGGTGAACTAGACCATTTACCGGAAGCTGCGTTCAACTTAAAAGGAACCATCGAGGAAGCTATCGAGGCTGGACAAAAAATGTTAGCTGAAAACGCTTAACTAGATAAATAGAATAAAGAAAAAAGAACAAAGACATGGTCTCTTTCTTTTTTCTTTTCTCTTTTCTCTTTAATCTAAGAAATATGAATATAAAAATTTTAACACCAGAATACGTAGTTTTTGAAGGAGAAGTAGACTCTGTATTGTTGCCGGGAAAAAGTGGTGAATTCCACATTATGAAAAATCACGCAGCAATTGTTTCTTCTTTGATCGGAGGTAAAGTAAAGCTTTTCACATCTTCAGTGGGTGAAGCTTATGCTAAAAACTTTACTAAAGAAAATGAGAAAGACTCTGTTTTTTCTTACCCTATCAAAAGCGGTGTTGTAGAATTTAATCATGATAAAGGAATCATCCTTTGTGAATAATTAAATGAAAAGCTAAATATATTTTCAAGAAAGTGTAACTTTGGTTACACTTTTTTTATGTTGTGTAAAAGTCTGATTCTATGAAGAAAAGTACAATCATATTCTTTACCGTTCTGGCAATTTTGTGTAATGCCCAAAATTTCAAAACCAAAAGAGGTATCATAAGTCTTGATGGCGTTCATGTTGCCAAGATCTCCAACAAATCCAGTATCTATACGTTCATGGATCTGAACGAGACCCCGATGTATACCATAGAATTCGTAGATAAAAGTATAGTGGATTCCGTAAGAGACAGTTATATAAAACTCAACAGGGTTTACAACAGGGATAAGACAATAGAAATGGACTATATTTCTCCGTCAGCATTTTCCGGAGAAGAAAAATCAGCAGTTTATACTTCTATTAAAGGTCTGAAGATTATTGATAATAAAGGAATCAATATTAAAAACCTGGATGATATATTTAAAAATATTCCTAAAAGAAAGCTGGATACCAAAACCAAAGATGCCTATACCACCAGAAGTAAAATTGATAAGCTCAACATTGAGGTTAATAAAGTAGGAGAGATCATTAGCAACGGTATTCCTGTCGGATATTTTACCAATCTTCCGGTAAGTTTTGGTTCTGAAGATACCATTACCGATAAAACTTTCATAGATATTGAGGTATATGATGCTAAAAGTAAATATATTGGAAAATATATTACCACAACAAAGCAGATCAAAACAGCTAACGGAAAAATTTTTACCATCTACAGGGAAATGTCCGGCAGGGCTTCTCTGTTAAAATTTCCTACTTATAAAGCCATTGCAGAAAGAATAGCAATTATGGACCCGAATTTTATTAAAGTCCAGGAAAAAGTGATTGTTGGTGACGTTGTAAAAGGAAATGCTGAAAAATAAAAATATATTGATTTTGAATATTGATAAAAATCCTGAGAATTTAATTTCCAGGATTTTTTTTCTAATAAATTTTAAAAAATTACAGACTTAAAATCACCCCATTTTCCTTAAGCTGCTGTATAGGTTTTGAAAACCAGAATAATTCAAAATCTTCAAAATTTTCTTCAAACTGATTCTTAAGTTGTTGAGCTGTAACTTTTTTAGGGTTTTCTATAGAATTTTCTTCCAGCACTTTCATCAGCCATTCCGCTTTATCCTGCTCCAGATCTATCTTTACAATGTTGGTTTTTAAATGGAATGTAAGAAGCGTATATGCACCGGAGTATTTCTTTTTATTTTTTATGCGATTCTCAGCGATTACGTTTTTAGTCAGGAAAACAACCTTAGAGTTGCCTTTAAAGCCGAATTGGGTATCATCCAGAAGACAGTCATGAATATAATCAGGATGAACTGTTGTTTTTGGAATTTTAAAATCAAACCATTCCTGAAGCGGAAATTCAAAATTGATTCCGTGCATATAATTAAAAAGAGATTTTTTCAATCCAAAGCTGAACTGGCTGTGATCGATTCCGGTTTTATCCTTAAAATCAATATCATTGTTGGCAAACAGAATTTCCTGCTTCAGAGGAGTCACTCCAAATTCCTCAGGATTTATTCCGACAGGCGAATGCGCTGTCATAGCAAACTGATGCCAGAAAGCACTTTGAAGAATTCCCATCTCAAACATCTGCCTTACCATTTCCAAAGAGTCTACTGTTTCCTGGACAGTCTGAGTAGGGTAGCCATACATCAGATAAGCGTGAATCATGATTCCGGCTTCCGTGAAATTTCTTGTTACCTTTGCAACTTGCTCTACAGAAATACCTTTATCTATCAATTGTAACAACCGGTCGCTGGCCACTTCCAGCCCTCCGGAAACGGCAACGCATCCCGAAAGTTTTAACAGATAACATAAATCACGGGTGAAACTTTTCTCAAACCGGATATTGGTCCACCAGGTAACCACAAGATTTCTGCGAAGAATTTCCAATGCAACTTCCCGCATCAATGCCGGTGGTGCAGCTTCATCCACAAAATGGAATCCCGTTTCACCTGTTGTTTTAATGAGCTCCTCCATTCTGTCCACTAAAATTTTAGCAGAAATAGGCTCGTAGATTTTGATATAGTCCAGAGAAATATCGCAGAATGTACATTTTCCCCAGTAGCATCCGTGGGCCATGGTCAGTTTGTTCCATCTTCCGTCACTCCATAAACTGTGCATTGGGTTGGCAATTTCAATCACTGAAATATACTGGTCTAATTTTAAATCTGTATAATCTGGTGTACCGATACCTGCCTGCTTATAATCGTGTCTTTTAGAATTATTTTTATAAGTAACCTCTTGATTTTCAATTAAAAATGTTCTCTTGTACTCTGCGGTTTCTTCTGAAATATGCAAGTTGTTGTAAAGAAGCTCGAGAGGAAGCTCACCATCATCAAGAGTGATAAAATCAAAAAATTCAAAAACTCTCTGATCTTTTACTTCCCGCAATTCGGTATTGGGGAAACCACCACCCATCGCAGTTTTAATGTGGGGATAGTTTTTTTTAATGAACTGGGCACATTTGAATCCGGCATACAGATTTCCTGGAAACGGGATTGAAAAGCATACCAATTTTGGCTGAACTAATTCTAATTTTTCCTGAAGAATTTTAAGGGTAAAGCTGTCAATAAAGGTTGGATTATTTGACAGTTTTGAATACAGCTCATCAAAAGAATTGGCACTTTTTCCGAGACGTTCTGCATATCTGCTGAATCCGAAATCCGAATCAATATTTTCAATAATATAATCAGAAAGATCTTCTAAATATAGGGTAGCCAGATGCTTCGCCTTATCCTGAAGCCCCATATTGCCAAATGCAAAATCCATATCATCCAGCTGGTTGAAACGGGAGGCTTCCGGCAGAAAATTCATGCTGCAGATCTGTCTGGCCAGCGTAGGGGTTTTTCCCTGTAAAAAAGGAATCACCTGATCTATTGTTCTTAAATACTCTTCCCGTAATGCATAAATCCGTTGTGAATTTTCTGAGAGTTCCTGATGATTGATTTTTGTGCTGAAAATTTTCTCAAGTCCGTTTTTCGAAAATAACTCCAAAATAACATCAAGTCCCAGATCGGCTTGGTAGCTGGAAATATTTTTGGTATTCAGAAAGCCTTTTATATAAGCTGTTGCCGGATAAGGAGTATTGAGCTGGGTAAAAGGTGGAGTAATGAGAAGAAGATCTTTCAAACAGGAAATTTTTGCAAAGTTATTTTAAATTCATCTAAAATGAAAAAGCTAAGCAGGAAAGTTTAAAAGTATTTTTTAATTCTTTATAAAGCTTAGTGATTAGTGCTTAAGTTTCCAATGATAATAGGTACATTCTATCCCAAATAATCCGGAATAGGTTTCAATATCAAGATAATTTCCTTTTCCAAATTTATGATACGTTTTGCGGTTTACATATATGGTAAGAGATTTTGGAGATTCTTTTAAATAATATGAATTCAAATATTCATAATTGTTTTTATATTTGGCAGGAATGTTATATTTCTTAACTTCAATAGTATTCATTTTTTCTTTTGGAATAACCTTAAACTGATAGTTCGTAATTTTATAGTAACCTTCTGAATCCCATTTTTCTTCTATAGGACTGGCTTTATAGGTAATAAAATATTCTTTCGATGATGGTTTGGAAAAATCAAAAGATATATTGACCGCTAAAAAGAACGGAATGCAATAGTAATTCATTGTCTGTAGGATGTTCTGAGTGTTGCCTGAAATATCTTTACTTTTCGTTTTAATAAAAAAACTTACTATTACCGGTAAAAGGAATAAAATTAACTGGGTAATTAAACTGAAATGATACCATTCAAAAAATTTCCAAAGGATAAGGGCATATAAAACAGGGGTGGTAAGAAACAGAAGCTTATACCTAAGATACAGATCAATATTTTTCCTGTCAAAATCATTCATGAAAAATCTTATCCAGGGAATACAAAAAATGATCACGCATAGAAATCTAAACTGCCATGATACAGGTTCCGAAAACAACAAAGCTGTACATAAAAATATTCTTGTAATAAGAGAAAAAACGATCTTCGGAATAATTCGCATATTGTATTTGCTCATCAGTTTGTTGAGTAAATATAATATAAAAAATTGTTATAGAACAGTTAATTGTCTGCCAGTCACTTTATGTGGGCTGAGTAAGCTTCGACTTTCTGTTGTCTGCAATAACATTAAAGGTTACTCCTAAAAGGATAAGCGTAATACCGATGAGAAGATTTACCGTAAATTTTTCATGAAACATGAAGACACTTACCATCACTGCAACCACAGGTTCCAATGCTCCTAAAATAGCAGTTGGCGTGGACCCGATATATTTTATAGCATACACCAAACACAGACTTGAAATAACGGTGGTGAGAAAAGCAAAAACAATAAAATTTAAAAAAATGGATACGGAAGGGATGGCAAAAGATTCACCTTCAGCGGAAGCTTTTACCATAAAAAATGCAGAAGTACAAAGCATGGAGTAGAATGAGAGCTTGAATCCTGATACTTTAAGATCAGATTTATTAACGATCACCATATAAAGCGCATAAAATAATGAGCTCAGCATCACAATTCCAAGACCTGCAAAATTGATCTCCAGGCCATTTTCTTTTAAGCATAAAACAATAACCCCTGCAAAAGCTAAAAACAGAGAGATTATAGAAAGTTTTGTGAGTTTTTCCCTATAAAAGAAAAACATGATCAAAGCTACAATAACCGGATAAATAAACAGGACGGTAGAAGCAATTCCCGGGGTAAGAAAATCATACCCAATGAACAAAAATTCTGAAGAAAGGGCATAGCAGACTCCCAGAACAGCAAGAATCAAAGCCTCTTTTTTATTGATCCTGAAGCTTTCTCCGGAATACAGCAGATATCCGCCAACCATTGAGGCAGAAAACAAAAATCTATAGAACAGCGTAATATCCATAGAGAAATGGGCCTGCTTCAGCGGCAGGATGAAAATAGGGATCAGTCCGAATGAGACGGACGACAGTATGCCTAACAAATAACCCTTGAACTTCATTTTTAATCACAAATTTGATAGGATGAATATGTAATAAAAAAAACCACTGAAATTTTCAGTGGTTTTTATCTTTTCATTAAATCGCCTTAAAACTTAAACCCTGCTCCTGCAGAAGTTTTTGTTCTTGCTCTTTATAGTAACCACTTACTAATTTATCATGAATGGCTTCAAACGCAGCTAATGTTTCATTAATTTCTGCATCCGTATGGGAAGCGGTAGGAATTAATCTCAACAGGATCATTCCCTTCGGAATAACCGGGTAAACCACTACAGAGGTGAAAATCCTGTAATTTTCTCTTAAATCTTTTACAAGAAGTGTGGCTTCCACCGGAGTTCCCTGCATCATTACTGGTGTTACGCAGGTGTTTGTATCTCCAATATTGAATCCTTTTTCTTTAAGTCCGCTTTGTAATTTATTTACATTTTCCCAAAGCTTGGCTTTAATTTCCGGTCTGGTTCTTAAAAGTTCCAGTCTTTTTAAACCTCCGATTACCATTGGCATGGTAAGAGATTTAGCAAAAATCTGAGATCTTAAGTTGAATTTCAGGTATCTGATGATTTCTTTATTTCCCGCAAGGAAAGCTCCGAAACCAGCCATAGATTTAGCAAAAGTAGAGAAGTATACATCAATCTGATCCTGGCATCCCTGCTCTTCACCAGCTCCGGCTCCTGTTTTTCCAAGAGTCCCGAATCCGTGTGCATCATCTACTAAAAGTCTGAAGCTGTATTTAGATTTAAGATCGCAGATCTCTTTAAGTTTTCCCTGCTGACCTCTCATTCCGAAAACACCTTCTGTAATCACAAGAATACCACCTCCGGTTTCTTCTGCTACTTTGGTTGCTCTTTGAAGGTTTTTTTCAAGACTTTCAATATCATTATGTCTGTAGGTAAATCTTTTTCCGGAGTGAAGTCTTACACCGTCTACAATACAGGCATGCGAATCTACATCATATACGATCACATCGTTTCTGCTCACTAAAGCATCTATAGTAGAAACCATTCCCTGGTAGCCGAAATTCAATAAATATGCTGATTCTTTCTGTACAAAATCTGCCAGTTCTTTTTCCAGCTGAAGGTGTTGTTCTGTTTCACCGGACATTGCCCTGGCTCCCATAGGATAGAACATCCCATATTCTGCAGCGGCTTTAGCGTCAGCTTCCAGCACCTCAGGGTGGTTGCATAATCCTAAATAGTCATTAGCACTCCAGAAAATCACTTCTTTTCCCTGAAACTGCATTCTTGGGCCGATAGGTCCTTCTAATCTCGGGAAAATGAAATACCCTTCTCCGTAATCTGCAAACTGTCCAAGAGGTCCTGGATTTTCTTTTATTCTTTCAAAAATATCCAACATTTTGTATCGTAATTTTAAGTAAAAAAAGCCTTTCCTGTAAAACACAAAAGGCTTGATTTGTATCGTGGTTTATTTAAATCTATTTAATGAATTCTGTCTTGAAAACTTCATCGTAATTGTGTACGCAGTTATTTACAAAACCCTGTTCGGCCATCCATTTGTCACTGTATACTTTAGTAATATACCTTGATCCGTGATCAGGGTAGATCAGGACAATAATATCATCTTTGGTAAGCTCGTGAGACTGTGCATACTGAATCAGCGCCTGGGTTACGGCTCCTGTGGTATATCCTCCCATAATAGCTTCTTTAAGGGCTATTTCTCGGGTTCTGTAGGCAGACATTTCATCATTTACCCTTACAAACTCATCTACTTTATCAAAAAGCAGGGCAGCAGGGATCAAGTTTTTCCCCATTCCTTCAATCTGATAAGGATGAACATCTTCTTTATGGATTTCTCCTGTTTCGTGGTAGCTCTTCAGGATAGAACCATCAGCATCCACACCAATAATCTTGATATCCGGATTTTTTTCTTTTAAAAATTTACCCGAACCGGACAATGTTCCACCCGTTCCAGTGCAGGCGAAGAGGTGGGTAACCTTACCTTCTGTCTGCTCCCAAATTTCAGGACCGGTAGTCTGGTAGTGTGCATCAATATTCAATTCATTAAAATATTGATTGATGTAAACTGAATTTGGCGTTTCTGAAGCTATTCTTTTAGCTACTTCATAATAAGATCTGGGATCATCTGCAGCCACGTTGGCAGGACAAATGTATACCGTAGCCCCTAATGCTTTCAAATAGGCAATCTTTTCGGGCTTCGTTTTGTCGCTTACCGCCAGAATACATTTATATCCTTTAATAATACAGACCATCGCTATAGAAAATCCGGTGTTTCCTGAAGTAGTTTCTACAACTACAGAATCTTCCTTTAATAAACCTTTTTGTTCAGCATTTTCTATAATATGAAGTGCTATTCTATCTTTTGTGGAATGTCCAGGATTATATGATTCTAACTTGGCATAAACGGTTGCAGGAATATCTTTTGTAACAGTATTAAGCTTCACCATAGGAGTATTTCCTATTAGGCCAAGAATATTATCGTAAACATTACTCATTATTTGTTATTTTCAATAAAAATCTGACCGCAAAAATACAAAAAAATAAATAATTACTAAACTTTTGTTTGATTTCAAGCCAGCGATTCAGCAAAATTTATTTTCTGATTTGCAATCTTAGCTGAAGTACAATCGCAAATACTACGCCAAAATTTTTAAATTTTGTTAAAAACACCACAGAATGGTATAAAAGCCTTATTTTCGCGTAATTGATTTAATACTATGAAAAATTGGACTTTTAGGCAATGGAACACCGTTTTAGGATGGGTGATTTTCGTCATTGCATTTTTCACGTACTTGTCGACCATAGAACCCAATTTCAGTTTCTGGGACTGCGGCGAGTATATTTCCTCAGCTGTAAAACTTGAAGTAACGCATGCTCCCGGAGCCGCTTTATTCCAGATTGTGGGTGCCGTGGCAGCCATTTTTGCTTTAGGGAAAGGTGAAAATTATTCTATCGTAATTAATGCGATGTCTGCATTGTTCAGTGCGCTGACGATTTTATTTTTATTCTGGACGATTACCCATTTTGTAAGACGGCTGCTGAACAAGGATTTTGATGAAATTACAAAACACCAGGAAATCTCCATCCTTTTTGCAGGAGCAGTAGGAGCATTATGCTTTACTTTTTCAGATACTTTCTGGTTTTCTGCTGTAGAAGGAGAGGTATATTCTATGGCTTCTATGTTTATTGCTTTACTCGTTTGGTTAATTACCAAATGGGAAAACGAATACCTGGCGAAAGACAGCGAAAGATGGATCATCC
>NZ_JAHXYG010000004.1:0-638119 GCF_019970085.1 Chryseobacterium lathyri
GGAAGATCATCGGACAGTAAGCAATGTCTGCAATATGTTCCAGGGTATCTTCTTCAATGATCATCGTTGAAATAAGGTTCTCACCGCTCATTGATTTTGCGGTCAGGCTATGAAGTTTTGCAACCGCTTTACCATTGCAGAATTCATGAAAAAAGGCGGTGATCTGGTGTTCATCGTTGGAAAAAATGGTTTCAGGAATAGTCAAATGATTGTCTTTAGCTATTTTCAGCTGAAGCATTTTGTTTCCATCGATCTTCCTTTCATTTTCATAGGGATTAATCCATGGAATATCTTCCAAAACAGTGATCAGGTTATAACGGAGATTTGCGTACGAGCTCAGGAATATTTTTTTGTAGTCTTCATCCAGTTCCTCAGGAACGCTTATTCCCCAGGCCTTTCTGTGCCACACTGCTTTGATGTCTTTTGAATGAAGAGTTTTCCCATCCTCATCAGTGAGTTCAAATGAATCTTCATTCACGCTGATCTTCTGGAGATGGTTCATCCGGTCAGAGTTGAGCCTGAAACAGGGAATATTCTTAGAAGAAAGATATTCAAAAAAAATATCAATATTGTAAAAATCATTCGAGTGGGTAATGCAGAGAATCATTGGCCGGATTTTATTAAAAAAGGAAACTTAGTGGTAAGTTTCCTTGGAGATGATTTGTTATTATAACTGTCTTAGTTTACAGCTTCATCGTTGTCTGATGGATATTTTGTGGTATAGTTTGGCCCACTTCCTTTCACTTTTTTAGGATCTTTAACTTGCTTTTCTAAGAATGATGCAAAAAAAGGTTTCTTTTTTGGATTTTTGTCTTTCATAATGTTTTTGTTTAATTTAATATGATTGAGTTGTTATAACTGTATTAATTTACAAGCTTCATCATTGGTGTTCTTTAGTAACAAATCTAATAATAAAATTATTATATAAAATATAATCAGCATTGATAATGATACTCAAATTCCGAATTTTAATATTTTTTGTTTAACTCGAAATGAAAAAATATCTTAAAACAAATTTTACTAACCGAGGAACTTTTCATAACCAAACGGACTTTCGAAGGAAGAACTTCTATAACCATCAAACTATTCTGACATTCTTATCCTGCATGGTCTAATTTACAAAAAAATTGATATAAAATCTGTATTTCCCAGAAAACATTTTTGAGATCAGACATACAAGGGCCATGCTATGCTCATAGAAAGGATTAAAAACTATCACAACATTGATTACATCATTTTTTAGTAAAATTAATGAAATTCCGAATTTTATCATCTGTTTATGTGTTGTTTATCAGTTACTTATGAGTGGTTGTGTTTGCTGCTCTATTTTTTCCATAGAAGAAAAGATATCTTTGTAATCTTATATATCCTAAACAATTTTAGCTATGGGAAATAATTCTCCGGCTCGTGTTTAGAGACCTATAGTTCTCATACAGGAATTGCTGATTCCATACAAGATGTTATAATATATAAGTAAAAACACAGATTTATAAATAAACACAAATGATGACTAAAATGCTAAACAATTTAGTCTATTCGTACTAAAGAAAAGCAATGAATTTCAAAGAAATACATATCGGAGCTCTCATCAAACAGCGCGTTGCAGAACATGATATAGAAATCCCCCGTATCTGCAACTTTTTTAAATGTACTGAAGCTGAGATAGAGGAAATGCTGGTACAGGAGAATCTTTCAACAGATTTAGTTTTAAAATGGTGCAAATTATTGGAATACGATTTCTTTAGAATCTATTCTCATCATTTAATGCTATACTCTTCGCCCTCAACAATCAAAGGGGAAGACTCTGGTAAAGAGAAATCATCACTGCCTGAATTTCGGAAAAACATTTATACCAAAGAAATTATTGAATTTATTCTAGAGCTCATTAAAACCGGGAAAAAAAGTAAATATCAAATCGTAAATGAGTACAAAATTCCTAAAACTACGTTATATAGATGGATAGAAAAGTACATGAAAGAATAAGGCCGGATTATAAAAGAATATACTCAGACCTTATAGAATTAAAGCACCCTGAAAAGAAGGAAAAATGTAAAACAATATTATCTAAAGAACAGCTATCCAGCATCGACATTATTAGAATTAATATTATTATTTTCGGGAATAATGCGAAAAAAATTTCCCTCAATCAGAGACACCGTTCGTATGATAATGAAACGGTACAAAAGATTCTTGATTATCAAAAGGATAACAGTTTGAGTAACAGTGAGGTAGCCAGCCATTTTAATATCAGCAGAAATACCATTAGAAAATGGAGAAAAAATACGGTTTGAAATATCTGAAAGGCGAATGATTTTCAGAAGAGAGTAGGGTAAATTATGAATTTATTGTTTTTATAAATTGGAACAGATTACCCTCTCTCAGTATTTATTATCATATTTTAAACCTTTAATAGCCCCCTAAATCCTCTTGCCGCATAATAGGAATCTGCGCCATTATGGTATATAAAAACCGTATTGTAACGGCGGTCACCGAAAATGGCCCCTCCCAGTTCCCGGATATTTGCCGGAGTTTTTACCCAGCTGGAAGTTTTCAGATCAAACTTTCCGAGTTCCTGAAGCTGGCGATATTGCGCTTCTGTTAATAATTCGATGCCCATTTCGGAAGCCTTGTCAATAGCATTACTGTCAGGTTTGTTGGCTTTACGGGCCTCCCAGGCCTGGTAATCGTAGCAGAGACTTCTGCGTTTCGGGCTTTCCGGAGAACAGTCGAAAAAGATATATTCGTCTGTTTTTTTGTCGTAAGCTACCACGTCGGGTTCTCCTTCCGTTTCTTCCATTTCGTTCAATGACCAGAGTTTTTCGGGGACTGCTTCCAGTTTTTCCTGAATCTTTTCCCAGCTCAGGTCTTTATGACGGTTCATATTTTTCTCAAAACGGGTTTTCAATACCTTTAAAAGTCCTGTGCTCTGTTCGGCTGTCAGTTTCTTTTTGCTCATATCAGTTTTTTTTATTTAATGTTTGATTTTAACTGTTTAGTTCTTATCGATCATTTTATACATGCTCAGAAGGATTTATTACAGCTATTTTTCTGTCTGAAGGCCTGAAATACCATGAAATAATAACTAAAATCAGCAATAACAGAGCCGGAAAAGTCCTTCCAAAAGTATCCCCCACAATGATATGGGAAATAAGTGCTCCGGACATTACAAAGAAAAATCCTGCATAAGCCCACTCTTTAAGCAGCGGACGTTTTGGGATCAGTACAGCAATAACGCCCAGGAGTTTCCAGACCCCGATAATGGTCATCAGATAAGCAGGGTAGCCTAGATTTGTGAAGTTTGCAAGTTCATCCTTATTTTTCATAAGCTGAACAATGGCTGTAGATACCATTCCCAATGCCATCCAGATCGTGAAGATCCAGTAGATAATCCTGTTTCTTTTTTGAGATTTGTTCTGTGTTTCCATAAATAGTTTTTTTGAAGTTAATCGTTTATGCCTTTTCCTGTAAGGATGTGTGGAATATATTTTTCAATCCTGGCTTCTCTTGTTGCAGATTGTTTGGCGGAAGAGAAATGGAGCAGGTAAGCTCTCTGCCGTCCGGGAGTAAGGGCTTCAAAAGCTTCTTTGAGTTCCGGACTTCTATCCAGTTTACTTTGAAATTCTTCGGGCATTTCAAACTCCCTGGTTTTCTTCATAGGAACTTTTATACCGGATTTTTCTATTTCTACAGCTTCATACACATACGTTCTGATTACTTTTTCCAAATCAGTGATTTCTTTAAGGTCAGTAAAGCGGATCTGTCGTGCCGCCTGTACATTTTCTGTCTGCTGAATCAGGATATTCTGAGTGTCACTCAGTAAGGAACCTTTGAAAAAGAGTAGGGCACAGTATTCCTTAAACCCATGGATCAGAACAATATTTCTGCCTTGGTAAGTGTAGCAGGGACAGCCCCATTTCAAATCTTCTTCCAATCCTGTATCGAGAATAATCGTTCTTAATTTTTCAAATTCTTTTTGCCATTGTCCGGCCTTGTCAAAGAAAAAATCAACTTTTGGATTCATAGTGGTGATAGTTTTGAGTTTGAGAATATTAGAGTTGGAGAGTATATCAATTCTTAACCTTTAGTAACTGAAATCGAGTATCTAGCTTTTAAAATATTCCTGAAGTCGGTTATGAGCCATATTAAGCCCCTGTGCAAAAGGCAGTTTCAGCATCTGGTCTCTGAAATCAACAGATTTGTAAATGGTATGAATGGTAATTTTGCTGGTACTGTCTGTTAGTTTTTCAAATTCTAAAAATTCGATCTGAACAGGGAAGGGTGTATTTTCCATCTGGAAAGTCCTTGTGATCCTGCGGCCGGGAACAAACTCATGGATGGTTCCGTTGGCGCTAAAAACCACATCGCCCTGAGGATTGGAAGTCTGAAAGTGATAGCCTCCATGCGGTTTGTTTTCCATTTTAAGGACTTTGGTGCCCATCCATTGTTCAAAAATTTCCGGTTCGGTGTAGGCTTTGAAAAGAAGCTCAACCGGGAGATCAAATTCCCTGATGATGAATATTTCCTGCTTGCCGTCTTCGGCGTGAATTTTTGTTTTTAATTCCATGATTTTGAGTGTTTTGGGTTAGATAGTTTGAGGGTTTGACAGTATTAGAGTGGGAGAGTTTTGGGTAGGAGCGGAAATATTACTCATTACTTATCTTTTTCTGATAGGCTTTCATTACACTTTCCAGCTTATTGAATCTGTCGTCCCACATCTGGCGGAAAGGTTCTATAAAATCGGCTATTTCTTTCATTTTATTGGGATTTAGGTGATAGATAATTTCACGGCCGTTCTGTTCAGATCTCAGCAATTCGCATTCGGTAAGGATCTGAAGATGTTTGGAAACGGTAGGTCTTGCAGTGTCAAAATTGGAAGCGATAGCGCCGGCGGTCATAGATTGCGCGGCTACCAACATCAGGATAGATCTTCTGGTAGGGTCGGCTATCGCCTGGAATACATCTCTTCTTAAATTCATTGCGTAGTTATTTGACTACAAATTTAAATGAAGTTATTTGACTACGCAAGTTTTTTTTGTGAAAATTGTAATTAATATTGAAATAAAAGGGTTTAACGATAAATAATTGTTTCATATTTCCTGTAGATCTTAACGATTAAAACAGATTGAATGTATAAAAATCTGCAACATCTGCCTGATCTGTGAGAAATATTAACTTAATTTATTCTACATATGAAATACATTAAATTTATGCCCGTCAGGATCTGCGAAGACAAAACCATAATAATGGTCTCCGAAGCTTTCAGGTTCCGAAACGATAGTGCCGCCGGCTTTCACGACTTCCTGGGCCCACAGATTTGTCTGTTCTATGCTTTCTGCAGAAAGGGTGAATATAATTTCATTGGGGCTCTGAGAGTCACCAAATTTTACATTTTTTAGATTGGCTTCCAGTATTTCTTTTAAGAAAAAATGAATGATCAACTCATTTTCCCCGAAAAAAAAGCTGACCAGCTCATTGGAAGAATTAGGATTATTAGGCCTGAATCCGAGTTCTGTATAGAATTTTTGGGTACGCTCAAGGTTGCTTACTCCAAGATTGGCCCAGATCATTTTAGGTTTCATATTATTTTATTTTTTGGTTAGAATAAAGGTATTGCTTTTTGGAATAACTGAAATTGCCATGGGGCAAGATTTTGTATTTATGATCCAATTTAACATAATATATTGATGCCAGTAAGTCAACCAGTAAATACAGTGAGCGGAATGTTTATAAAGAAAATTCAATGATTCAGGAGCAAATACAAAGACAAGGCGGTGAGCGTTGAAAAATCTTTGTTGAGCTGACAGAGCATAAGCATCCTTTATGACAGAAAAAATTATGGAGAACTTGTTATGACCACGAGCTTGCCGTAATTATTTTTTCTAAGATCGGATTTTTATGTCGTATAGCCATGCACAGCAAATCAGAAATAATTTAAACGGTTTATAGAGAATAAAAATCTAACAATGTACATCAGAGAGAATAAGTTTATTGGGTGAGATTGAAAAAGGAAAGTTTTTGAATAAAGAAGATTCTCAGAATCCGTTAAAGAATGTCTGACAGAAAAGTTTTGAAAAAAATAGCAGAATCTGAAGAGGTTATACTCCTGTCATGTTATTTATTATTTGTCCTATAATTTATATTATGTTAAATTGTATGTGGTGTCCATTTTGTAAGAACACGATCTGAAGGTCTGTCCTTTTTATCAGATTTTTGTATTTTAACCCAGACAGACAATCTCTATAATTATCTTCTTTAACGTTTTTTGAGATTAATTTAGCTGAAATTTTCTATATCAGCAGATCCTTGAATTCTTTTTATAATCAACGTTCTTAGCCGATCCTCATGTTGATCTGCCCATTGACCTAAAATACCTATTACAGGAATCAAACTTTTACCAAACTCAGTTAAACTATACTCTACTTTTGGAGGTACGACCGGATAAATTTTCTTTGTAACCAATTCGTGGTCTTCCAATTCCTTTAACTGAATGTTTAAAACCCGTCGTGTTGCATCCGGTATCTTACGCTGCAATTCACTTGGTCTTTTATGTCCCTGATCAATGAACCAAAGCAAACGTATTTTCCATTTACCATAAAGTACTTCACCGATCAGATCAAGACCGCAATTTAAGTTCGGTATTATTTTTCTCTCATACATATTGCAAAATTAAACGTATGTTCCGATTAGTGCAATAGGGGAATAATTTATCCCTATATGAATCGTAATTCCGTACTTGTGCAAACTGTTTTTATACCCCAATTTTGTCCTATAAACAATTCTTAAAAATGGAACAATTTAATTTCAACAATGAGTTATCAGGCAAGATTGCATTGGTAACAGGAGGTACAAAAGGAGCAGGAAAAGCAATTGCAGAAAGGTTGCTACAAGCTGGCGCAACAGTTATCATTTCTGCTAGAAATGCACCTGAAAAAGAAAACAGCAATCTGCATTTTATTGCCTCCGATCTGAGCAAGGCAGAAGGAACACAAAAAGTAATCAGCGAAGTATTGTCTACTTATGGAAGGCTGGATATTCTTGTAAATAACCTTGGGGGATCATCTACGCCTGCAGGCGGTTTTGCTGTACTAACAGATGCTGACTGGGAGTCAACCCTACAAGCTAATTTGCTTGCTCCTGTTCGACTGGACAGAGGTTTTTTACCACAAATGATCGATAGGAAAAGTGGTGTTATCATTCACATCGCTTCCATCCAGGGTAAACTCCCTTTGTACGATTCAACTTTGCCTTATGCAGCTGCAAAAGCAGCTTTGAGAAACTATAGTAAAAGTTTATCAAACGAAGTTACCCCTAAAGGTGTTCGGGTTCTGACTGTTTCGCCAGGCTGGATCAATACGACAGCATCTGAAGCCTGGCTGGGCGAAATTGCAAGAAACGCAAACAGCACTGTAGAAGAAGCGCAACAAAGTGTAATAGATGCATTAGGTGGAATACCTTTCGGTAGACCTGCCGAACCAAAAGAAGTAGCTGAATTAGTTAGTTTTCTTGTATCACCAAGAGCCGGCTATTTATCAGGAACTGAATTCGTAATCGATGGTGGCACAGTACCAACAATTTAATAATCTTAAAAAAAAGAAAATATGAATTTACCAAAAGTAATCACAGAATTAGTAAAAGCTCAGAACGATTTTAATAGCGTTGCCTACGCAAATTGTTTTTCTGATACAGCTGTTGTTTTTGATGAAGGAAAAACACACAATGGAAGAAAAGAAATAGAGCATTGGATCGCAGATTCCAACGAGCGTTACAAATCGGTTATGACGCCTGTCAGTTATGAAGAAAATGGCAGTTCAAGTGTCTTATCTGCAGAGTGTTCAGGTACATTTCCTGGGAGTCCAATTATATTAAAATTTCATTTCGAAATTGTTGACGGACAAATACAACGTTTGAAAGTAACTGATTAAAAAACGGCTAAACTTAGCCGTTTTTTTTTGAATAACGGGCAAATCATTCTCGGAAGTAATTTTTATTGTTTTTTAGATTTCAAATATTTGAATTTATAAAATACTCCAATACTTTTTAAACCTGGTATTTTAAAGAATTTTTTTCGACAAATATGAACATCAAAAATGAACAGAAATTATTAAAAAACCTCCCGATTGAATTGAGAGGTTTTGAATTTTTACTTTTTATAATGACCTGGTGCATAATTCTTTGCTGATTTAGCGCCGGTTACTTTTTTAACCTGTCCCGGTGGAAGGCCATGATTTCCATTAGGCTTTAATCTGGGAGCACAAGAAGCTACAAATAATCCAACTAATACAGCTGCTCCAATTCTTTTAATTATTTTCATCATATTTTTTGAGTTATAATATAAAAAACCGTGCCAATTAAATTTTAAGTATAAATCACTATATTGTATTGCTTATTATATAAAAAAATCCATTTAATTTTTGTATATTTACGGAAATGTCTATTAATACTTTATAAAATAAGTTGTAAACATTCATAATTTTTAAATAATATAAAATGAGTAATGTTTGCCCTGAAGAGAGTAATGGACATAGTATCGGTAATATTCCGATGAAATCCATCAATATTGCGTACTTAATCTTAGTACATCGTTTACCAGACCAATTCAAGCGACTTTTTAAAGCTCTTTACGATCCTTCCAACTTTTATCTTATTCATATCGACAAGAAAGCCAATCAGGAGATTGGCGAAGAAGTCAGTGTCTTTTTACAGAAATACCCGAATGTACACATTCTTAAAAGTAAGAATGTTGTTTGGGGTGGCTACAGCATGGTTCAAGCAGAGCTGGACGGAATGAAATATCTGTTGGACATGGAGATGAAGTGGGACTACTTTATCAACTTAAGCGGCCAGGATTATCCTTTGAAATCACAGAAAATTATTAAAGAATTTCTGTCAAAAAACAATGGGAAGAGCTATATAAAAATTGCGGATCAGAAGAAAAGCAGGCCAGAAACGATGAACCGGATTGAAAATTACTTCGAAGAATCAGAAGATAAAATTTCAGAGGAAACCTATAAAAGAGATTTTATGAAAGGTGTCATTCCCTATATTGGCGGACAATGGATGATCCTCACCCGAAACTGCTGTGAATTTATCTGCAACAGCTCGGAAGTGAAAAGGTTTGAAGACTATTATCTGAATACCTTAATTGCAGATGAGTCTTTCTTCCAGACCGTGTTGATGAATACCTCTTTTGACGGTATTTTGGTAGATGATGATAAAAGAGCAATTATCTGGATTCCTGATGGCGATATTAAATTGAGGCCAAAAACTTTCACTGAAACAGATTTAGATTTTTTGCAAACAGGGAACCATCTTTTTGCAAGGAAATTTGATGATAATGTGGATAGTAAAATCATAGGATGCATTAAAGATCGGTATGATGAGCCTTTTGAAACGTTCATAAAAGTAAGTGATATAAAAAGTATTGCCAAAAATTTAAATCACCTCAATTAAAACTGAACTGAAAATCTCAAAAAAATTTCACAATCTCAAAGATACCCTGGCTGATTAAGCCAGGTTTTTTATTTGTAAAAACGGACTTTTCTTTTTTGTTTTTATGATGATAATTTTAACAAATGGCTTGATTTTAGATTGCGATAACTAATTATTGTTATCAGTTCATAATGATAACAAATCAAAATTATGGATCTATGGAAAGGTTTAAAAAAATAATTTTGAAAATTCTAAAATGGACAGGAATTTCAATAGCTGCCATTTTGTTTTTGATGTTTATTATTCCCATACTGTTTCCGGGAACAATTTCTCATCAGGTAAAAATATTTGCCAATAAACATCTTGCGGGAAAGCTCGACTATAAAAAGACCCATCTTACTTTTTTCCGGCACTTCCCTTCCCTTACGGTTTCAGTGGATAATCTTGTTTTACAGGGTTCAAAACCTTTTCAAAATGATACCTTACTGACGGCGAAAGAAGTTGCAGTAGGAATTAATCTTAAAAATCTGATTTTCAACCGTGAAGTAAAAATTGATGAAATATATGTAACCGATGCCAATGCCCATGTTTTTGTGAACAGTAAAGGAGAGGCCAACTACAACGTATACATTTCCAAAACTTCTGAAAAGTCCAAAGATACTACAGAAACAGGAGCATCCATAAAGTTGGATCTGATTAAATTCAGAAACTGGAATATCAAATATAATGATCATTCCGCAAGAGTTCTGGTTGATGCCAAAGGTCTTAACTACACCGGAAAAGGCGGCTTAAGCGAAGATATTTTCGATCTTGAGACTAATCTTGATATTGATAAAGTGGATTTTAGCCTGAACAGGATCTATTATGCCAAACAAAAAACCTTACATGCCGATCTGATTACAAGAATTAATACCAATGCCTTAACTTTTGTTCTGAAGAAAAATGAATTAAGGATTAATGATCTTCCTTTAAAATTCATTGGTTTTATTAGTATTCTAAGGGATGGCTACAATATGGATATCAATGCCGCTTCGGAAAAAACTACAATCCGGGAAATGATTTCCGTATTGCCGCCACAATATCTCGATTGGGCAAAAGGCACCCAAATTGAAGGGAACAGTGATCTGTATTTCCATATAAAAGGAAGGTTCAGTGAGCCTAAAAACATCAAGCCAAGACTCAAAGTACGTCTTTTGGTTAAAAACGGTTTTGTCTCCAACGGAAAAGCACCCGTTCCTATGAACCACCTGAATATGGATCTGAATATAGATCTCCCGTCATTAGATACCAATCAGCTTGTTGTCGACCTAAAAAAACTAAACTTTGATCTCGGTCCGAACAATAATTTCCGTGCTTTCGTGAAAACCAAAGGCCTGAATGAAATGCAGGTAGATGCTGATATAAAAGGTGCTGTAGATCTTCAGACACTTGATCAGGCTTTAGGTTTGAAAGATATTGATATCCGTGGACTTATGGATACCAATATCAAGGCCAATGGTATTTTTAGTATGGACAAAAAGTTATTCCCCAAAACTGACGGTTATCTTCATCTCAAAAACGGTCTGGTGAAAACAAAATACTACCCCAACCCTATTCAGAATATCAATTTGGTAGCCAATATTGTCAATACAGACGGTACTTTCAGAAGCCTTGGTGTAAAGCTGGATCCTTTCAGCTTTGATTTTGAAGGCAATCCAGTTTTCGTCAATGCTGATCTGCGGGATTTTGAAGACCTGCTGTATAAAGTGCGGGCAAAAGGAGTCCTGAATGTCGGAAGAATCTATAAAGTTTTTGCCAAAGAAGGATTTGATGTCAGCGGTCTCATTATGGCAGATCTTTCGCTTAATGGCCGCCAAAGCTATGCTACAAAAGGTCAGTACAGCAAGCTGGACAACAAAGGAACTCTGATTTTAAAGAATATTAAAGCAACTACAGAATATCTTCCAAAATCATTTTTTATCAGAGAAGGAAACTTCCGGTTTGAGAATGAAAAAATGTGGTTCAGAAAATTCCTGGCAACCTATGGAAAATCCGATTTTGCCTTAAACGGTTATCTTTTGAATACCATCAACTATTTTATTGAAAGAAAAGGAACCCTTCACGGAAAATTTGGCTTAAACTCCAATTATATCCTGATTGATGAGTTTATGGCACTTAAAAACGGGGATAATACGGATAAGTCTATAGAAGTAGAATATGCCAAAGTAGAAAATCCGGGAAGCAGCGGTGTTGTCATTATTCCGAAAAATCTTGATGTTTCCCTGGAAGCCAATGCTAGAAAAGTTGAATTCAAAGGATTGGCGTTTCATCATCTTAAAGGAAATGCTTCTGTCAATACAGGCCAGGTTTATCTTAAAAACACATCATTCGACATCATCGGAAGCCGTATGAACATTGATGCCCGTTACCAGGATGAGTCTCCCCTGACGGCTAATTACGATATCTCTCTTAAAGTTCAGGACTTTGATGTTCAGCGTGCTTATAAAGAAATTGAGATGGTGCGTGAAATGGCCACGGCTGCCAGGAATGTTAAAGGAATCGTATCGCTGGACTATAAATTGAAAGGAGATTTTGATAAAAATATGAAACCTATTTATCCGTCACTGGAAGGCGGTGGAATTGTTAATCTCCGTGATGTAGAAGTGAAAAATTTAAAAATGTTCTCTGCTGTCGGTGATAACATCGGTGCACAGGCTTTTGATAATCCTGATATGAAAGGAGTAAATATTGAATCCCATATCAAAAACAACCTGATCCACGTGGATAAATTTACATTTAAAGTTTCCGTGCTGAGGCCTTCCATAAGCGGAACAACAAGCTTCAATGGACTACTGGATCTCAGAATAAGAGTTGGGCTGCCACCGGGCGGATGGATTGGTTTTCCTGTCGTTGTGACGGGAACCCATGCCCAGCCGAAAATTAAGATTTTTAGTAAAACTGGACAGGGAATTATTGATGCCCTGTACAATAAAAAATCCAATAAAGTGATCCGTGAAGAAAGACGTGCCGAGAAAAAGACAAGACGTCAGCAACGCAAAGAGAAACAGGCTCAGGAACAAAAAGCGAAAAATGCGGAAAAGCAGATCAACACTGATCTTAAGGAAAAATAACTAATAAATACGAACAAGAAAAAAAACAAGTTGATTCCATGGGATTTATAAGCTTTGTACTGCAAAAACAAGTGCTTTTTTAATCGGAATTTGTACTTTTGTTGATATACTTTGTATCAATGTCGATTTTTTCAAACAATATTCGCTTTTTGAGGGATAAAAGAGAGCTTTCCCAACAATCTGTGGCCAATGAACTGGCCATTTCCCGTGTACGGTATTCCAAATATGAAAACGGAGTTTCTGAACCGCCTATCGGGCTTCTGATAAAAATATCTAAATATTTTCACGTCAGCATTGATCTTCTGGTCTCTGTAGATATCAGTAAATATCCGGTTGAAGATATGCTAAAACTTCCGGATAACAGAATTGTCCTTCCGGTGGCTGTAGATGATTTGGGTAATGATACCATTGAAATTATTCCGCAGAAAGCATCAATGGGATACCTTGAAGGTTACAGTGACGTAGGTTATATTGAAAGCCTGCAGAGAATTGCCCTACCCTTCCTAACTAATGGCAAATACAGAGCTTTCCCTGCAGATGGAGATTCAATGCCGCCTTTTAGGAACGGATCCTATATCGTAGGGAAATATGTAGAGGGAATTGATGAGCTGAAACCGGGAAAAACTTATGTTTTTATCACTCTAAATGACGGAATTACCTATAAACGTTTTAAGGAAAAAAAAGGGAATACTATCTGTGTAAGTGCCGATAATTCATTCTACGAACCTTATGATATCCCTTTTGAAGAAATTGTAGAAATCTGGCAGTACGCATCAGGGATTTTTCCTGAAGACTTCGAGCCCGGTGACTATGATAATTATAATTTTAAAGAAATGTTCCGGGAACTGAAGCAGGATATCAAACAGCTGGACCAAAAAGTTTCCGGACGCCGGAAACCTAAATAAAGCTGATATAAACAGTGAAATGGATCAGTTAAGCTTATTTAATTCAGATGAATATTTCCGGTTCCCGAAAGAATTGCTCGAGTACACCGAACACTTTTTACCGGAAGATGAAGCCTCAGAACTTGAGGAGCTTCTGCTTCGTGCAGCTCCGTGGAAGCAGAGAACCCAGAAAATGTATGATAAAATGGTTCTGACCCCGAGGCTGACAGCATGGTATGGAGATGAAAGCAGGACCTATCAATTGGGTGGCAACTCTTTTAATGTCAATCCATGGCTTCCTGAATTATTATCCTTAAAACAACAGATAGAAAAATCATCCGGTTACAAGTTTAATTCTGTACTGCTGAATTTATACCGTGACGGAAACGATTCAGTAGCCTGGCATCGTGACAAAGAAAGCGAGCTGGGGAACCGGCCAGTCATTGCTTCCGTAAGTCTTGGTCAGATAAGGAATTTTGATTTCCGCAAAGCAGATGACCATCGGAATAAATACAGCTTGCCGCTTCAGCACGGATCCCTGCTGATTATGAAAGGAGATCTGCAGGTTAACTGGGAGCACCGTATTGCCAAATCTGCAAAACCCATGAAGCCACGGATCAACCTAACCTTCCGCCTGGTTCATGAAATGTAGGCAATAGATATTTATTTTTCCAATTGAATCCATACAGGCGCATGATCGCTGCTTTTCGTCCAGCCACGGACATGACTGTCGACACCGCCGGATCTTAAGTCTGAATGAAGATATGGACTTAAAAGAATATGATCCAGCCTTATACCTGCATTACGGTCGTATGCCTTATACAGATAATCCCAGAAAGTGTAAACAGTATCATCCGGATATAGCGTACGGATGGAATCAAGCCAGCCTTTATTTAGCAGATCTTTGTAGGCCTTTCTGACTTCTGTCCTGAATAATGCATCATTTTCCCAGCGTTCAGGTTTATAAACGTCCCGGGGTTCAGGAATAATATTAAAATCACCGATAAGTATTGCAGGCAGTTCCATTTTGATGAGCTCATTAGTTCGTTTTTTAAAACGTTTGAGCCAGTCTAGTTTATAATCAAATTTTGGGCCCGGATAAGGATTTCCGTTGGGAAGGTATAGGCAGCATATCACCATCTGGTCAATAATAGCTTCAATATAACGGCTTTGCACGTCTTCAGAATTTCCGGGAAGGACTCTCTGAACTTCTGTGATCTCCAGATCTTTGGCAAGTATGGCTACTCCATTCCAGCTTTTCTGTCCGTTCCATATGGCCTCATATCCCGCTGCATTAATCTCTTTTAAAGGAAAACGTTCCTGGGGTGCTTTTAGTTCCTGAAGACAGACAATATCCGGACTGGCTTCTTTCAGCCACTGCAGCAAGACTGGTAAACGGCCATTGATTCCGTTTACATTATATGTTGCTATTTTCATAGTTTGAGATGATTTAGAAACTATTTACCTGTTTTAGAGGGCAATAATTATTCCATCAAATGGAATGTTGTATATTAAAAATAAAATCCGGAATTATATTGGCATAATTTATTCATTACAATAAAAATAAAACATTATCCCATGTTAAATAAAAATTTTACAAAAGCAGAATTCATATTGAATAATGAAAATCAGTATCAGTTAGAATTTACCATTCAGGAAATTGGTCAAGGATCGAACCTTATCGTTGAAAGGAAAAATGAAAACGGAGAATATGAAACAGTTCAGGCTATAATTACCAGGCTGAATGACCGTATCTTTATAAAATGGAGCGAGCCATTCGACGGTAGACTTATTTTTGAAAAATAAAAACAAGTTTATGAAATACAGTGAAGCCTTAGAATATAAAAAAGAAGCTTTAAAAAAAGCCGATCAATCTGTACTCGAGAATTTTCATATCATTATTGCACCTGCCGATACCGGAGAAAGCGCTAAATATATAGAAGATTTTTCGAAAAATCCTGATCATTTTAATGACAGCAGCTGTAAAAAATACTGCTCGAATGATGAGTACGAAGTGATGAGCTTCAAAAAGGAAACGGAAAATTAAGAGCCTCTTCCCTATTGGATTATTAAAAATTTCCGTATTCGTAAACTTTTATGATCTGCCACATACATACCCGAAAATGCAGGCTGGTCCCATAATTGTAGATATTGTACCATCGAATAATTAATCACTAAAATATATTATTATGGAAACTAAAAAAACAACAAGAAAAACAGCCTCGAAAACTGCAGCAAAAAAAACAGGAAAAACGCCTGCTAAAAAAGATGCAGCCAAACAGCTGAAAGATTTATTTGAAGATTCACTGAAAGACATTTACTGGGCAGAAAAAGCTCTCGTAAAAGCTCTGCCTAAGATGCATAAAAATGCCACAGACAAAAAACTGAAAACAGCTATTGAACAGCATCTTAACGAGACAGAAATTCATGTAAAAAGACTTGAAGAATGTTTTGCTGCTCTCGGCAAAAAAGCCCAGGCTAAAAAATGTGATGCCATGCAGGGATTATTAGATGAAGGTAAAAGCATTATGGAAGAAACTGAGGCTGGAGCTGTAAGAGATGCCGGGATAATTGCCGCTGCACAGAAAGTGGAACATTATGAAATTGCGACTTATGGGTCACTAGCTGCCTATGCTAAAGTTCTTAAAGAAAAAGTATGCTTAAAAAACCTATTAGCGACTCTTAACGAAGAAAAAAAATGTGATGAGCTGCTCACTAAAATAGCAGATACTGCCATTAATACTAAAGCAATATAAAAACTCAATTCAATATATTTAAAGAGACCTTCAAAAGGTCTCTTTTTGTTTTGTTTAATCTTAACAACAATATAGATGGATTTTTGTAATCTTTCTGAATGAAATGTCTTTGCTTTAATAATAATTAATATCAGTTGTTTAACTTTGCTTCATCTTAAAACTGCAAATAAATAAACAGATTTGAAGCTGCCACTTTCTTATTATTTAAATCAGGATGTTATTTTCCTGGCTAAGGATCTTTTGGGAAAAGTACTTTTCACAGAAATAAATGGGGACATCACTGCGGGGATCATTGTAGAAACCGAGGCCTATTTTGGTGTCATAGATAAAGCTTCCCATGCTTACGGTGGCCGACGCACCGGACGTACCGAAACATTATATACCCAAGGTGGTGTTTCCTATGTTTATTTATGTTATGGAATCCATCATCTCTTTAATGTTGTAAGCTCCGTTGAAGACGAACCCCATGCAATATTGGTAAGGGCTGTGGAACCATTAATAGGCAAAGAAATCATGGAAATCAGGCGGAATATGCAGGCTTCTAAAACTGCTATTTCATCAGGACCTGGTTCAGCAGCTAAGGCTTTAGGTATTGACCGCTCTTTTAACAAAAAGGATTTAACCGAAAATGAAATATGGATCGAAGACCACGGAATTAAATATTCTCCGGACGAGATCGTTTCAGGACCGAGGATTGGAGTTGCCTACGCTCAGGAAGATGCACTGCTGCCATGGCGTTTTTATGTCAGGGGCAACAAATATGTAAGCAAACCAAGATCCTGAGAACTGTTGTTAAAAATGTTAGTATCAATAAAAATGCCTGTTCGTGATATTTATATCTGTGCAGCTTTTAACATTAGGTAATGCAGATCTGTATTTTTAATAAAAGGTGGCAGAAGTTCTTTCCCCGGGCCATAAACCGCAACTTCTACATAATCTCCGGAATGGTCCATACTGATCCATCCGACAGAATTATGCTTTCTCTGAATTTCTGAATAAGCTTTAAAAGGTAATTTTTTATAGTTGTAAAGCCCAGCTTCCTGCTTTTCAAGCCCTGAATAAAAACTGAGCAAATGTTTGGCCTCATCATCAGCAAGACGTATTTTGTTGGTCTCATAGATCCAGTCTTTCATTTGCTGAAGATTAAAATCCGGGTGAATAGCATTCAGAATATATTCATTGGTGTATCGATAATCAGAGATGCTGTTAAAATTTTTGGTGGCATCCGGTCCGTAAATTGTTCCCGGATTAGCATTTCCATGGTCTGTTGTGATGATCACCAATGTATTTTGATCTTTCTCTGCAAAATCCATTACGGTTTTTATAGCTTCATCAAAAGCAATCTGATCATGAATTAAAGCAGAAATATCATTGGCATGTGCTGCCCAGTCAACTTTTCCACCTTCGATCTGTAAGACGAAACCTTCCTGATGATCTTTCATCTGATGAATAGCAGTTTGAGCTAGTTCAGCAAGAGAAGGGGTCTGCTGCAGCTCAGGAATATTCGCCCTGTCGATGGAATATGGTAAAGCACCGGAATTGAAAATCCCTAAAGTTTTCTTTCCTTTTTCTGAAGTTTTCAGGTCTGCCCTATTTTTAAGAACCTGATAACCTTTCTGCTTATAAAGGGCATAGATATCTTTCTTATCTTTTCTTTTTAAAGGATTAAAAAATTCATCTCCACCACCCATCATTACATCAAAACCTATTTCAGCATACATTTCCGCGATTTCATTTTCTGCATTTCTACTGTCTGAATTAACGCAGAAACCTGCCGGTGTCGCATGGGTAATCGTTACTGTCGTGACACAGCCTGTCTTTTTTCCAGCCTTTTTAAATTTTTGCCAGATTGGAACATATTTTTCTCCATTCCCTCCAATATTAAGGACACCGTTTTTCACACGGAATCCACCGCCAAAAGACGAACTGGCCGCAGCAGAATCTGTAACAATAGAGCTGGCAGAAGCAGTGTCCATCAAAGCTCTGGAAACTTTATTTTCAAGATAAAGATTCATCCAGTTTCCGTTTTTTCCCAGGATATTCTGAGAATACAGATTAGCCATTGCTAAAGTTCCCGAGCTCATCCCATCACTGATCATGAAAATAATATTTTTTGCTTTTTTCCCTGGACCTGAAACTTCCTTTGCACTGTTGGCAAAAAAATCAACCGGATTTAAGGTGAATAGGCCTGACAGCAGTGCTGAACCTTTTAAAAATTTGCGTCTGTTCATCTGGATAAATTTGGTATTGCAATTTAGAGGGTAATGCTAACTAATGAAACTAAGTTGCGTTAATTAATTATGAATTTTTATCATTAATATTCTGAATCATTCCGCTTCGGAATTTTAAGTAATCAGAATCTTAATGCTTGTGATTTTTAAAATTGATGATGTGGCCTGTAATTAATCCTGTTGCTCCTACGTAAATCAAAGGAATATGGATTTCAAAGATTAAATCTGCCAAAACAGAAATTGAGATAAGGATAATAGAACTCCAAAAAAGTAATTTAAGCCAGCTATTGGTTATATTTTTAGTCACTCTATAGACTACAACAGCGCCAATGATAAGGAAGGCAAGATCAATATAAGGATTATGGGATATTCCCAACGGAATGATCATTAACAGAGGAAAAACAACACAATGGATAAGGCACAGGACCGCTGCAGAAATTCCTACTGCATCAAGAATTTTTGATTTCATAAAGATAGGGATTTAAATTTCTTATTGTAACTTTGTTGCAAAAGTATAGATAAAATCTCAAATAACGCAACTTTGTTGCATTAAAAATGAAGCAAATCAGAAATACACAGGCTAAAACTGAAATTTTAAATGTCATTAATCATTCTGACATAGCTCTTTCACAACCGGATATTCAGAAAAAGTTGGGCGATCTATGCAATAGAGTGACGATTTACAGAGTGCTTGAAAGACTTGAAAATGAAGGCCTTATTCATAAGATTGTTAACGTTGACGGTGTTGTGAATTTCGCGAAATGCAGTGGGAAATGCAGTACAGAAAAGCATTTTCACAATCATATTCATTTCAATTGCAAGGAATGTCATTCGGTGACTTGTATTGAAAATGTGATTCCTGATATCAGCCTTCCACCAGACTTTATAGCACAGGAATATAATTTTATAGTAAGCGGAATATGTCCGAAATGTTCCAAAGCATAGAATCTTGTGCACCACCGCTTGATCGTTTGTTTGCTTTCTAGACGTTTATAAAATCCCAGCATCAGTTTTTCCTGTATCTGGAACAGATTAATGTTTGGTAAAGTAAATAAAAGTACTATTTTTATTTTCATAAAAGAAAACACCAATTATGCCGACTGAAGCTTCCCACAAGCTGATTCCGATGACAGATTTTGTTATTGAGTACTACTCTAACGAAGGATATGCCGATCTTCAGACATTGCGTCTGATGAAAAACTATGCTAATTTTCTAAGACGGCCTCTTACGCTTGGAATGTTTGTTCCTGTAGATCTAAACGGAAATGTATTGAAAGAACCGAAAAACTATACCTCCTGGAAATCACTGGATCACAATATCGTAAAACGAACTGATACTGCCGGATTTGAGGAATACGCCGGATATCAGACTGCAGAAAAGAACTGTCTGTTCGAAGGCTTTACCATTGCTTACAACGGATATTCTGTCGTAAGAATCGTAGCTTCCTATGATGAGACTATTGAAATCTCTTTTAATAAAAATGATCTGCTGTCAACAGCTTTTGCAGACATTGAAGCATTGACTGTTTTCGATGATATTTATCTTACGGCAAATGCTTTAAAATCTATAGGTATTAAGAAGTAGAACTCAGCCTAAGATTTAAATTAAGGAAGCGAATTTTAGATAGATTTATAGATATTATGAAAAAGGAGACCTTTGCGATCTCCTATTTTTATTTCATATACTTATCAAAAAAAGCGATCATCTTTTCCGGGTATTGTCCGAAATAATTGTAAGCATCAAATCTTCGATTTGTGCCTTCAATCCAAAACAATTCTTTTTCAGCTGAACCTATTAGATCAAATATGGCCTGTGCATCATTTGGATTGTCTGTCCAGGCATCATCTAAAACTTCTGCCATAAAATATGGCATTTTTACAGCGGGTGCAAATGGTTTTGGATCCATTTCGTAATGAGTAAAGCCTCCTAATTTCAATTGTTCAAAAGCCATTAGCTCTATATACTGACCAACACCTGCATATCCTGCAAATTTTTTCATCATTGCCGTCATACACAAAGTCATCGGTCCGAAAAAGCAAACAATATTTTCAAACAGTTCAGGGTGTTTGTACATTGCTTCATAGGCTGCATTTCCACCTGTACAACGATTGTACAAGGCAACTTTCATCTTACTTAATTCAGGATGGTTGTTTACATAATTTTGCGCACCAACCACATCGCGCCATTCGTAACGCCCGATTCCGCATATATTGTTGTTTGCTGTTCCACTGTTGCCATGATTTCGCAAGTCATATGCCAAAATATTATATCCTGCATCGGACAAATGTTTCATTTCAATAACAAAATCAATTTCCAAATCGTCCACACTTGAAAACGGCTCGCCAAAATGCCCGGTAAATCCGGAACGACTCATCGGTAGCGGATGATTTATAATAATAAGCTTGTCGGATTCGCCTTTTACGGAAGGAATATACCAACCTTCGAGAGGAATGCCATCACTGGAAGGAAAATAAATATCTTCCCAAACATGCATTCCATGATCGGCAGGTGTTTTGTGGACTGGTGTTCGGAACGGTGGCCGAATAGCCCTTTCTCCCAAAAATTTAATGGTGTCATAATCTTGCTCGGATATAATTTTTTGTTGTTCAATTGCTTTTTCATAGATCTCTTTACCCAAACGTCCTGCAAGAGTATGATCTACCTGATAATCTAAGGTTTTTTCAAATGACATTGTATTAAAGTTTTAAATGTGTTAATGGTACAAATTTCATTGAAAAACCCCGAGAGCTAAGAAAACAAATAAAGGCAGTTTGGATACAAATTACTGATTTTGAAAATTTGAAGGCGACTTTCCTGTCACTTTCTTAAACAGGCGCGAGAAGTAATTGGGGTACTCAAATCCTAATTTATAGGCAATCTCTGAAACCGTATGCTTATTGCTTTTTAAAAGACTTTTTGAGGTATCAATTATTTGCAGATGAATATGCTCCAAAACCGGTTTACCTGTGTGAAATCTTATCAGGTCACTCAGATAGTTAGGAGTGATATTTAGTTTTTTAGCAAAATAGGTTACGGTCGGTTGGGTAACATTTTGGTTATTGTTGTTGTAATAAGTGTTTAAGAGTTCGAAGAAGTCATTAACCAACCTATTATATTTTTCTTTTCTTTCACCAAACTGTCGCTCATAAAATTTTGAAACATGGGCAAACATCAGATTGCAATAAGCCAGCAATAAATTCATCGAAAAATCAGCACTCTCATATTCTCGCAAAGCGTCCTTAAATATCTGGGTTATGATCATTTCCTCTTCTTTTTCTAAATAAAGCGGTTCATGCAGTCCATAAGTGAGAAACGAATATTCTAAATGCTGATAGTTGGCAATAATATCTTCGGTAATTTGAATATAATATCCTTTAAAAGGTTTTTTCACATCCCATTCTATAGGTTGATTGGGACTTGAAAAAAACATAAGACTTCTGCCATCTTCATCCTCCAATTCAAACTTAATTGAAATACGATAGAAATTAGGACAAACAGGAGGGCTGGTCAAAATGAAACTATCAGGATAGAAGCCAATATCTATCCAATCATGCTTTGGCATTTCAGCTTTAACATACTGATTAAATGATTTAATGCCTTGTATCTTTTGAGGGAAATGCTTATTCATAGTAATTTTAGGTGTTTTCTCACATTTTGTGTTATTTTGGTTGAAGTTAATTTTATTTATGTTTATCCAATAATTCTTCCAGTTCTGTGATGAAAGCGGTCTGCGCCGGATTGATTCTTTTCTGGACTTCTTCTGATTCAAACCATTCCCATTGGTCTACCTCAGGAATTTCGATCATTTTAGAAGATCTTGGTGGCCATTCCATCTGTAATGTATTGCTGTGAAGTCCTGTTGTTTCAATATCACTCTCCAA
Organism: Chryseobacterium lathyri; assembly: GCF_019970085.1. Classification (NCBI taxonomy): domain Bacteria; kingdom Pseudomonadati; phylum Bacteroidota; class Flavobacteriia; order Flavobacteriales; family Weeksellaceae; genus Chryseobacterium; species Chryseobacterium lathyri. Next base: position 22,293 of record NZ_JAHXYG010000004.1, read on the forward strand.
TGCCCATGCATAAACAGTTTTGCCGCCTTTCTGTTTAACAGGTGATAAAGCGGTAAATTTTCCCTGTACTGTTTGGCCTGTCTCCTCCTTAAACTCAAGTAAAGCCCTTTCCAGAGGATCCTCATCTGGCTGCACTTCCCCTTTTGGGAAAGACCATGCGCCTAAATCTTTATTTTTCCAAAAAGGTCCGCCTGGATGAACCAGAAAATAATACAGCGTATTTTTCTGTCTTTTATACAATAAAATGCCGGCACTTGTTTTCATAGCTTTAAGATAAGACTTTTTTAAAGTAATAATCAATCAGGCGGTTAGTTATTTTTTCTGAATGCTGATGGTGACATATTTTTATATCCCCGGAAAATCTTATTAAAATGGCTGGCATCATTAAATCCAAGCCGGTCCGCAATTTCATTGATGTTATAATTACTCTGCTTCAGAAGCTTTTCAGCGGCCTTTATTTTCTGATGCATCACGTGCTGTTGTATGGAGAATCCGGTCTGCTTTTTAATGTAAATGCTGATGTAATTCCGGGAAAGCATGAATTCCTTTGCCAGATTTTCAAGCTTCATTTTGTTGGCATCCATTGCATTAACATTGATATAATAGAGAATTCTTTCCGCCTGATTGAACCCTTTTGATATTCGCTCCATACCACCGCTGTTCATCGTATTTCTGATCAGAATGGTGATTATTGCCGAGAAAATATCTGCCGCTGTTTCTTTGCTGTACATACTTTTGTTGCCGAATTCATAAAGAAGGATTTTGGCAAGTTGTAGCAAGTGTTTCCTGTCTGTTGTATTCGTAATCGCCGACTCATATACGAATGTGCTGTCTTCCAGCATCAGGCGGACTACTTTATGAAGCTCAGCTTTTTTATCAGTCTGCAGACTTTCCCAGATATGATGTTCTGTAAATTTTATATAAATGAACCTGGTTTTGTTTTTTATAGAAAATTCGTGTGCATCGCTTGGTCTGAGCAGAAAAGCATCTCCTTTTTTATAGGTAAATGTAATCCCATTCAGGTAGTGTGTTCCTGTTCCGCTTTCGATAACAATCAGCTCGTAGAAATTATGATTATGGTATTCAATGTCCCAGACCTCCTTTTCAATACTGAAAACATTAAAAGAACTGAAATTGACAATACGCTTCATATTGAATGGATTTTTACAAATTTAGCATAAATTTTTACAATATAAGTCAACCGTTTATTCTTCAATTTTGTAGAACAAAAACTCTTTAAAATGAAGCATTTAAAACAATCAGTCTTCCTGATCGCATCTGCAATATTTTTAGTTTCCTGTTTTGACAGAAATATGAAAAGCACAGCTAAACAGTCCGCAGAAACCGGAACATCCTCTAAAAAATACTGGCCCAATGGTGCTCAGCTGGTTATCTCAGTATCTATGCAGTTTGAAACAGGAGGACAGCCTGAAGGTGCAGAAAGCCCTTTCAGCGGAACTCCCCTTCCCAAAGGCCATCCGGATCTCGCAGCAGAAAGCTGGTATCGGTATGGAGCCAACGAAGGAATTTACCGTATGCTGGATCTGTGGAAAAAATATGATATAAAAGTGACCTCTCATGTTGTAGGTACTGCTGCTGAAAAATATCCTGAAATTGCCAGAGCTATTGCCAACGGAGGTCATGAAATAGCTGCACACGGTTTTGCCTGGGACAGCCAGTGGAACAAAAACTATACAGATGAAATGCAGTTTGTAAAAGATGGCGTAGATGCAGTGGAAAGAATTACAGGACAAAAAGCAGTGGGCTACAACTGTAACTGGCTCAGAAGGAGTCCTAACACTTTAAAAATCCTGCAGGAGCTTGGTTTCCTTTATCATATAGATGATCTTAGCCACGATGAGCCTTTCATTACCCAAGTAAACGGTAAAAACTTTGTTGTGATGCCTTATACACTCAGAAATAATGATATTGTGAATATTGAAGGTAAACACTGGAGCCCGGATCAGTTTCTTACCCAGCTGAAGTTCGAGTTTGACCGCCTGTATGAAGAAGGAGCTTCTAAGAGAAGAATGATGAGCATCAGCTTCCATGACAGGATTGGCGGAACTCCGGCAATGGTTCATGCTATGGAAGAATTTATCAGATATACCAAAGAAAAACAGGGCGTTGTTTTTATGCGCAAGGATGATATTGCGAAAATGGTAGTGAATGATCCCGCAACGCCTGTAGATAACAGCGAAGAAAAATATAATAACTAAAAATAAATATTATGAATAAAAATATAGCCTATTTCCTTTTACGTATATCCATGGGAGTGAATCTTCTGGGACATGGTCTTGCCAGAATCCCCAAACTTTCCGTTTTTGCTGAGGGAATGACCAAAGGGTTTGAAAAAAGCTGGCTTCCACAGCCATCCGTATACCTGTTCAGTACTACTCTGCCCTTTCTGGAATTTATTATTGGTGCTTTGCTTATTCTTGGTTTTAGGACCCGTTGGGCAAACTTTGCCGGAGCCGGGCTTATCATTATGCTTCTTTTTGGGAGCAGTACCGTTGAAAACTGGGAAGCCATGGGAATACAAATGATTTATGCTCTTTTCTTTTATATTCTGATCAGCAGAATAGAAGATAACTGCTATGCCCTGGGTCAAAAGAAATCATTTCATACAAAGTAGATACCTCAGATTTTAATGATTTTCGAATATTATAATATATCTTAATTTGTTTCAGTTGTAAATACAGTATAGATACCACATTTTGGATATTATTGCTGGTTTTCTTCATAAAGGCATGGAATATGTATTTAATAAAAACAATAACATTAAAAAATTTGAGTCATGAGAAATTTATTATGGTTAGTAGCCGTCATTTGTATCGTTATCTGGCTTCTGGGAATGTTAAATATCGTACCGGGAATAAGTACTGGTTACTTAGTGCATGTTCTTTTGGTAATTGCTATTATTGTAATTCTTTATAATATCATTTCCGGCAAAAGGCCACTTTGATAATAATTAAAGCTTTTTTGAATAACAGATTAAAACAGGTCAGAAATCATTTCTGACCTGTTTTTTTGATACTGCCAAAAATATCTGATGATAAATCTTAAGGTATACGTCTGAATATTTTATATATTTATTATAGGATATAATGAAAGTATAAACAAAAGTAATTCAATACAATGGAGGAAAAATTCCAGCCTGATGTTATTATTGTGGGAACAGGGTTAGCAGGACTCACTGCCGCTATGGAAATTACCGATGCCGGAAAAAAAGTACTTCTCCTGGATCAGGAAACTGAACAGAATATTGGCGGACAGGCATTTTGGTCGTTCGGTGGTTTGTTTTTTATCAATTCGCCACAGCAGCGGAAAATGGGAATTAAAGATTCTTATGAACTAGCTCTGCAGGACTGGAAAGGAACAGCTGGATTTGATCGTCCGGAAGATTACTGGCCCAGAAAATGGGCAGAAGCCTATTTGAAATTCGTAGCCTATGAAAAATATGCTTATGTTTCTAAGCTGGGGGTCAGGTTTATGTTCATGGTAGGCTGGGCCGAACGTGGAGACGGATCAGCAACCGGCCACGGAAATTCCGTACCACGCTTCCATGTCAGCTGGGGAACCGGGACAGGAGTTGTGAAGCCTTTTGTAGATAAAGCGTATGAAGCAGAAGGAAAAGGTCTTTTACAGATGAAATTCAGACATAGAGTCACGGAATTGATCATAGAAAATGGTAAAACCAAAGGCGTGAAAGGTGATATCCTTGAAAATGATCATAAAGAAAGAGGTGTTGCCACCAACAGAAACGTAATTTCCCAGTTTGAATACCATACCTCTCATGTGATCATTGCATCAGGAGGCATAGGAGCCAACCATGAACTTGTGCGGAAGAACTGGCCGGAAAGATTGGGAAAAGCTCCCGAAAATATGGTTTGTGGTGTGCCTGCGTATGTGGACGGAAAAATGATTGGTGTTGCAGAAAAGTCCGGTGCACACATCATTAACCCGGACAGAATGTGGCATTATACAGAAGGAATACAGAACTGGAACCCGATATGGCCGAAACATGGCATCAGAATACTGCCGGGACCGTCTTCTTTATGGTTTGATGCCAGGGGAAACCGTTTTCCCGCTCCTTTTCTGCCAGGATTTGATACGCTTGGAACCCTGAAATATATACAGGAAACAGGGTTTTCTTACTCCTGGTTTATCCTGACCCAGAAAATCATTAAAAAAGAATTTGCTCTTTCCGGATCAGAGCAGAACCCCGATATTACCAATAAAGATTATGCTCTTTTTCTGAGAAGAATTTTTGGAAAAAAAGCTCCGGGACCTGTGGAGGCTTTTAAAGAACATGGAAAAGACTTTATTGTTTCGGATGATCTGAAAACCCTGGTGGAAAAGATGAATGAACTGTCCGGAACTTCCCTTTTGGATTATGAGAAGATAAAAGCACAGATCGAAGCCAGAGACAGGGAGCTGGACAATAAATATTCAAAAGATACACAGGTCAATTATATCAGGAATACAAGAAATTATTTAGGTGACAGACTCGGCCGGGTTGCCGCTCCGCATAAAATATTAGATCCTAAGAATGGTCCTCTGATCGCTGTCCGTCTCAATATTCTTACCCGGAAAACCCTGGGAGGTATTAAAACGAATCTTGACGGACAGGTTTTAAGAGATGATGATACGGTGATCGACGGGCTTTATGCAGCGGGAGAAGCTGCGGGGTTTGGCGGAGGCGGAATGCATGGCTACCGTGCACTGGAAGGAACATTTCTTGGAGGGTGTATTTTTTCAGGCATGAAAGCCGGAAAATATATTGCCGGACTTTAAAGGTCAGATCGTGAATTCTTCTTTGAAACTGAATGGTGAATTGTAAGAATAAGAGAGTAAAATATTAAAATAAAAAAAAACAAAAGTGAATACTTATTTTGATCATAAAGTGGTTTGGGTAACAGGAGCTTCGTCAGGAATAGGGGAAGCTCTGGTAAAAGAGCTGGCAGTGAAAAGCAATGCGAAAGTTATCCTTTCATCAAGAAATAAAGATCAGTTAAATGCTGTGGCTCAAAGGGCCGGACTGGAAGCAAATCGTTTTTTTGTTCTGCCTTTGGACCTTGAAGACTATAAAAAAATGCCGGATGTTGTGGAAGAAGCTGTAGAAAAATTCGGAAAGATTGATATTCTGATCAATAATGCAGGACTGTCTCAGCGTTCTCTGGCTATAGAAACTGACATAGAAGTTGATAAACGTTTAATGGATATTGATTATATAGGAACCGTAGCCCTTACAAAATCTGTGCTTCCCTATATGATCAGGAACGGCGGCGGACATATTGCTGTTGTTTCCAGTCTTATGGGTATTTTCGGAGCTCCGATGCGAAGCAGCTATGCGGCAGCAAAACATGCACTTCACGGTTTTTTTGATTCGCTGCGTGCTGAATTATATACGAAAAAAATTACAGTGACCATCATCTGTCCCGGCTTTGTACAGACCAATATTTCTATAAATGCATTAACGGGTAACGGCTCTCTGCAGAGAACAATGGATGATGCTACGAATAAAGGAATGCCCGCAGATGTGTTTGCAAGAAAAATGCTTGCGGCTATTGAAAAAAAGAAAAATCAGGCATCTATTGGCGGTCGGGAAGTAATGGGAACCTATCTCAAAAGATTTTTCCCCTCTCTGTTGGCTAAGATTGTCCGTAAGGCAAAAGTGGTATAGACAAATACAAAAACCTCCCATAATGAGAGGTTTATTGTATATCTGATTGAATAAGAATAAGCTATTATTTAAATTGCTTTTTAAGATTTAGGAACCTGCGCCTTTTCATAGATCAGTCCGTTAGACTTCAATTCGTTCCAGAATTCAGACGGAATAGTGGCCTTAAAACCTTCCACATTATCTTTAACCTGTTCCGGCCTGCCGGCTCCGGGAATAATAGAAGCAAATTCATCTGAAGCCAAAACAAAATGAAGCGCAGCATGTACAACATCTGTATTGTATTTTTGAGCAATAGCAGTTATTGCGGCACGTTTTTCGGCCATTCCTTTTGGAATGACATCCTTATAATTGTACCTTTCTCTTCCTGCAATATATCCGGAATTATATCCAGCACCCGAGACCAGTTTTACACCGGCTTTTTTAACTGCCGGAAGCAGCCTGTCGACGGCATCTTCATGTTCAAGGATCGAATATTGTGTTGCAGAAAGACAAATATCAGGATCAGCAGAATCAATACAGTCTAAAATAGGTTCAATTTTGTTGACTCCCATTCCCCATGCCTTGATCACTCCCTGGTCCCGCAGCTCGGAAAGAACTTTAAACGCTCCTTTCTTTGCCTGTTCCAGAAAATAAGGATACCGGTCCCCTACCTGATCTTCAGACAGGTCATGAACGTAAATAATATCAATATAATCCAGTCCTGTTCTCTGAAGGCTGTTTTCTATAGATCTTTTGACTCCGTCTGCTGTATAATCATGTTTAAAATCATAATTCAGCGGTTTTTTCCACATCGTAGGTGGAACTTCTGATTCAGGGACTTCATGAAACAGTCTCCCTACTTTAGTTGAAAATATAAAATCGCTCCTGTCTTTATCTTTCAGAAAGTGTCCGAATCTTCTTTCACTTTTTGTAAGGCCATACCAGGGAGATGTATCATAATAGCGGATTCCCAGATCCCAGGCGGTCTGAAGTATTTTATAAGACTCTTCATCACTTATATTTTCGAAGGCCGTTCCTATCGCCACCCCGCCTATTCCTAATCTGTGCTTTTCTGTTAAAACTTCTGTTTTCATATGATTGTATTTAAGTGTTGGTGATAAATAAAATGCAAACATCGTGCAGAGAAAACTAAAGGATATATAAAATCACCCCGAACGAGAGGTGATTTTTCGCTTTTCTGATATAGTTATTGTTTAGGCAGAAAATGAAATTACTGCTCAACAATTGTTAAAACATTATAGCCTCCTGTATTAAGAAGAGGACGTTTGTCCGGGTCCCACGATACATTGATCCATACAAAAGGTCTTAGCTTATCTCCTGCATTCAGATACAGGCTCGCAGTACAGGCAGATCCCACGATCACAGCATTCGGAGCAACTCCTGTGTCCTGAGGATAACCGTTATTGGTTTTTATCCTCTGTATAACCGTATTGGAAGAGTTTCTTACTTCCCAGATCGCTTCCGTCTGGTTTTGTCCAGAACTGGTATTTACCTGGTTGGGTGCTAGAGCAAAAGTAAAAGTAGCATAATATACGCCCGATCTCGGAGCAATAAATTCCCCTGTAGCAGGATCAAAATTAGTTCTTGGCTGCCCGGAGTCCGAATCCAGTTTTTCTGCCCATGAAGTAAGATAAGCAGAAGATCTTCCGGGGATTCCGTCTGTATAGTTTCCTATAGGCCACAAACCGGTTTCAAAAACAGTGGAATTATTATTGGTTTTCTCGGCCATCACCACAATTCTTGGCTTTCCGTATGGCAGAATAGGAACCCATACTGTTCCGTCAGAATATTCTATATAACCCTGGACCCCGATGGCTGGACTTGGATTGTAACGCATAGCTCCTGCCCCGGCCTCGGCTGCGGTTTGATTGGTCATTCCTATAGCCATAGAACCGTTGGCTCCATTTCTTAGGTCAATAGCCATTTTTGGAGTAGCTACCCCAACCCCTATTTTTCCTGTTTTATCAATAATGACTTTTTCAGTTGTGTTAATTTCAATGGAATTGGCAGGATTCGGATTATTAATACCAATACCTATCTGAGCTAAAAATAAGTTTGGGAGAAGTCCCAACCCCAGAAATAATATATTTTTTTTATTTAATTTCATCTTTGTTTGTTTATAGTTCGTAAACGCTGATACTGTTATTGGTACCGGTATTGGCTGTATTTATACTTTTATTGCTTCCGAAATTGTGAAATACTTTAAACTGGATGGTATCACCTGCTACCAAATTGAAAATAGCCGTACAGTTACCTCCTACAATATTATTCACTGTATTAACGTCCCATGCCGGGTATGAGTTTACACTTCTGTATGTCTGGATATTATTAGTGGCTGTATTACTTTCAATAATGGTTTCAATTCTTGAGTTTTGGGCAATATTCCCATCAGCTAAGGTAATATTGAACGAAACGATGTAAAATCCGTTTCTGGGTGCAGTAAAAGTAGTACCATTGAAATTAGACTGTGAATCTGTGACTACAGTCCATCCGTTTACAAGAGCGGTGGTATTATTTGTGAGGGTAAGCGCACTGCTTTTATTAGCCAGCACCACTGCTTTAGGCGGTAAGGTCATTGGAAGATTATGCCACGATACACCGTCAGAATACTGGATAATATTTCCGGTGCTGTAACGGATGGCACCACCACCTGCTGCTGCGGCAGTCTGTGAGCTTGTTCCCAATCCTATAATCCCTTTTTGATCGGCAGAGCGGACATCTACTTTTGTTTTGGGATTTAACAGTCCCACCCCCAGGTTACCATTGGAGGTTACTACTACATCATTTAATATCTGAGGTGCAGAAGGCGGTACACTGCTGTTATCTTTTGCACCGTCTAAATGAAAAGTCTGCATTGGATCTTTGGTGAAGAAACCTGTCTGTGCCTGTATAGAGAATGACAGAAAAAAAACCAGTAATTGATATAAATTTTTAATTTTCATGTTGTGTATTTTTTAATTTTCAATAATGGTCATATTGTTAAAACCTGCATCCGGGTGGGTCCAGTCTGCATTTGCTCTTAAAGCTCTTGGCCCGGATCCTGTGATGTTTTGATTAAGCTGTGGCCGCACAGTCTGGTTGGCAGTCAGGCTTACTGTAATGGTGGCGGAACCTCCTACCTGAGCATCTTCATTGCTGCGGGCAAAGGTCTTGTAAGAACGTGCAAGGATAGCTGCAGTAGTTGGGCTGTAAAACTGGCTGGTGACTTCAGAAGAATTGACTATTGATCCGGAAACAAAATTATACGTCATCAAAAACGTATAAACTCCGGTTCTTGGAGCCGTAAAAATCCCTGTAACAGGATCAAAACTGTTGGAAAGATCTCTTATCTCGTCCCATCCTGTAATATTTACATCAGTATTGTAAGGAACCGAGAACGGACTTGTCAGCCTGGCAACCACCACAGCTTTAGTGGGCAGGATAATTGCTGCTTCCCATACATTCCCGTCAGATACTTGAAATTTTGCCTGAGTAGGTTCATATCGCACGGCCCCTGCTCCCGCTGCGCTCGCTGTCATAGTTGTTGAGCCCAGCCCAACGGCATTCTGAAGTCCTGCTGAACGCATATCAAGTTTTACTATTGGATTTGAAACGCCTGCTCCTATAAAACCGGTATTAGTAATAATAAGGTCATTACTGATTTGTGCGGGAGTGGCTGATGCTGTATTGTCTTTTGCACCGTCAACATGCAAAATTCCCAATGGATTACTGGTACTAATTCCTATCTGTGCATTCAAGAGAGATGATGCAATAAAAGCTAGGGATAGCAATTTTTTTTTCATTTGAATTGTGTTTTTAAGATGTCAGGATTTAGTGGAACTTCTGATATAAAACTGCTTATTAACAAATTTGATACCAACATGCAAATTTAGGTTTTCTTAGTTAATGATTTAGGCTCAATACAAAAATTGGCAAATTCTTTCAGTATATAAAATGTATGGTGTAATATTTACTGAAATAAACACATTGGTTTTAGATTGTAAATATTTGATATATAAGTGATTATGTTTTAAAATACACTTTACATACCGTATCTGCTAAATAAGTTTCTTTTTCCAATTAGCAACCGTATTTCTGCTTAATTTAAAATGCCGGGCCAGTTGTGCGTTATTGTATCCATACTTTTCCTGGTAATTTAGTATTTCAAGAATCGATTGTTTATCATAAAAACGATGTTTCTGATTAAAAATAAAGGTATTTTTATCTTCCTTATCCGTAAGAATGTTGCTGCAAGCGATAACATCCAATATGGACAAAGTTTTTTTAGAGAGTATGGTTCTACATGCTTCCTTTTTATCAGGATATTTTTCATTGATAAGGTCTGTATAGATTCTTTTGTAATCCGGAATATTTTTCATTATGCCTTTATTTATTCATCATATCATATTTATGAAGCCATTTGTAGAGTGTACTTTTGGGAATTTTATACTCAGAAATTACACTGGATTTTGTCATTTCCCCTTTTCTGATCTTGTGCAGGACAAATTCTACAATCTCTTTGGTGTAAAGGCTCTTACGAAAAGCCGGGAGTAGATTATCTGTTTTTTTCTTTTGAATATAATTCATAGAAGACTGTGGAGAATACAAAATCAGGTGTTGAGAATAAAGTCTGAAGAAATCATATTGGAGGACTTTGGACCAGCGCAGAAGGACTTCCGTGTCAAAAGTAGGAGATTCATACATTTTTATGACATCTTCTTCATTGCAGTTCAGGAATTTGCATATTCGGTGTATTTCTATACCGCTTTTGGTAACCATTTCTTTTATCATTGATCCAATGTGCAGATGTTTTAGATCCATATATTTTCTAAATTGTTTGTGTTTATATAAATTACAGGATAAGCTCCAGCGGTTGGAATAGAGAGATAAAGAAAAGTAATATGATAAATTTATAATTGAAGGAAATGAGAAACCTTACAAAATTATTGCTTTTCATATGTTGTGTTTTAAATAAGAAGTACAATAATAGAACTTTGGCTGGTTATGAAAAAGCTTAATACGAAATGATTTCCGAAAAAAGGCAGGTATTTTAGAGCTGTTTATATGAAGATAAACAGTTAGGATTTGAAGCGGTTATTTAAATTTAAATTATTTAAAATCAGTTGGTTGAAAAATTTAATTAACAATGTAAATTCTGAAAAACTAACACTATTATTGTAAGATAATCATTAATATTGTACTTAATTTGCTGTTTCAAAAAACACATGATGAAAAATACCGTTTTATTTCTGTCCTGTTTTATTTTCGGGCTTTTTCATGCTCAACTCGATTTTGGATCTCCCACAAATTCACAAATTGATTCTGAAATTATCCGGGCTGAAGAGCTGTCTAAGAGCAATCCTGCAAAATCAATAGAACTTTCAAATGAGATTTACCGTGCCTCTAAAAAGACAGGCTATAAAAAAGGGCTTCTGGAAAGCACTTCTATCCTTATGGCCAGATATTATGACGCAGGAAATCATAAAAAAGTAATCGATCTGAGTACAGAAGGTGAAAAGCTCGCTATAGATGCAAACGATGATGCAAAACTGGCCAATATTTACAGGTTAAGAGCTTCATCTTACACAGAATTAGGCTTTAACAATGAAAGTATCAGAGATTTTAGAAATGCATTAAAAATATCTGAAAAAATAGAGTCTGAAGACAAAAAGAATTATTTGAAATCTTTGATATATACAGGTATAAGTTCATATTTGGCCCATGTGAATGCCCCATTGGATTCTGTGATACATTATCAGAAAAAATGCCTGGAGAGTGCAGTTCATATTGGAGAAAGCAAGGATTTTATATCAAAAAAATACCACCTTCTTGCGCTGTCTTATATGAACTTGGGTATGACAAGCGTCGCGTCCAAACGGATCCATGATGCGGAGGGTTATTTTGACAAAGCATTAAAGATAGCTCAAAATGAACATTATGGAGTATCTAAAAACCTGGAAGTTACTATTCTGAATGAATATGCATGGCTGTATTATGACCAAAAAAAATATGATCAGGCTGTACACTACGCAGAAAAGGCCGAACAGCTGGAAAAAGTAATGAGTATACCCTATATCCGCAGAGATATTTATGAAGTTAACTTCAAATCTTATGTAGAGCTTGGAGAAAAGGAAGCTTCAAAAAAGTATATGAATCTCTACACGAAACTGAATGACAGTCTCGTTAACGAAGAAAAGAAAACTATCAATACTCCCGTAAAAAAGATGATGGATCAGCAGGGAGAAGTTCATACCGGGAATATTCAGAAAATGCTGATGATTGTCTTTACTTTTATTATACTTCTTGTGGCGGGTGGTCTATTTTTCTGGAAAAGAAACCAGAGAAAACTTCATGAAAGTTATGAGACAGTCATTAATAACCTTAAAAAGACCAATGATCCTTCGGCACAAAATGTACAGCTGGAAATTTCTTCTGAGAAAAGCATTAATATCACAGACGAAACACTAAAAATGATCCTGACCAAGCTGGAAAAATTTGAAAAATCACAAAAATTCATTAAAAAAGATCTGAGCCTTACTTCCCTGGCCAATGACCTGAATACCAATACCAGATACCTCTCGGAAATCATCAAACAGTATAAAGGAAACAGCTATAATAACTACATCAATGGTCTCAGGATCAACTATATTACCAATAAGCTGTATGAAAATCACATTTACCGGGAATATAAGATCAGCTATCTGGCCGAAGCCTGTGGATTTTCGTCGAGAGAAGTTTTTGCAGTAATTTTCAAGAAAGAAACCGGAGTAAGTCCCTCCTATTTCATTAATAATCTGAAAAAAGACAATCTGGAATCGGTTTCTTAAAATTTTTACAGTGCTTTTAAATCAATATGATTAAAAATACCTGAGATTTCCGGATGGATCTTTCAATTGCAGGATGAAATTAAAATTATGAGAAATATTTATAATGATATAACCTATTGAATTTCATTATGCTGCGATAAGCTTTAATGCTTTTTTAGTAATCCATGACCAGACATTTATAAAGATATTTCATAAATTTACGAAACCATTACGGTTTTAAAATTGGTTTCCAAGTGAAAATTCACAATAAAAAAAAGTATTTAAGCTTTCTAAAATTTAAAAGAGACTTCCAGGAATACGGACTGGAAAAAGCCAGAAGCTATGAACTGATTCTTCACTGGCTTAATAACAGGCTCAGCAGGAACCAGTTTCTGGTACTTTCCGGAATACTCGTGGGTTGTACTGCTGGTCTTGCCGGAGTGGTCCTGAAAACGCTTGTACATACCATCCATAATTTTATTACGCATAAGGTACATTTTGAATATCAGATCTTATTCTATATTGTTTTTCCTTTTTTGGGAATCGTTCTTACTACAGCTATTGTTCTTACTCTGTTTAAAGGCCAGGACAGAAAAGGAATCGGTGCAATTTTGTATGAAATAGCTCAGAACTCAAGTATTGTAGCTTCTGTAAAAATGTATTCACAGATCATTCAGAGCGCCGTGACAGTTGGTTTAGGAGGATCTGCGGGATTAGAAAGTCCTATTGCAGTTACAGGGGCCGCCATCGGTTCCAATTATGCACAGACCTATCGGCTCAGCTATAAGGAAAGGACTCTCCTGTTGGCTGCAGGAGCCACCGCAGGTATTGCTTCAGCTTTCAATGCTCCGATTGCGGGGATCATGTTTGCTTTTGAAATTCTTTTGACAGGTGTGGTTTTTACAGATTTCATTCCTTTGGTAGTGGCTGCTGTCTGCGGAAGCCTTTTATCAAGGATTCTGCTTCAGGAAGATGTGCTTTTCAGGTTTTATACCAGAGAACCCTTTAACTATAAAAATGTTCCATACTATCTTATACTGGGAATTGTGACGGGACTGTATGCCCGTTATTTTGTCGTGATTTCTCAAAAAGTAGAACATTTCATCAAAGGGCTTAAGCTTTCAAGGATGCGTAAGGCTATGTTCGGAGGTTTGGTGCTGTCATTGTTATGTGTTCTTTTTCCGCCATTGTTCGGAGAAGGATATGAGACAGTGAAGGCTTTTACCAACGGAAGTACTCATTCTATTATCAGAAACAGCTTTTTCCGGTATTTTGAGATCGGAGACTGGACCATCATCATATTTTTGGTTCTGGTATGTCTGTTAAAAGCTTTTGCTACGTCTTTTACAATATTTAGCGGTGGTAACGGTGGTAATTTTGCCCCGTCTCTTTTTGCCGGAGGAACGGTGGGTTATTTATTTGCAGTAGTCTGCCAGCATATCGGGTTTACGGATGTTCCGGTAACTAATCTTGTTCTGGTAGGAATGGCAGGAGCAATGAGCGGTGTACTCTATGCTCCTCTTACGGCTATATTTCTGATCGCTGAATCCAGTTTTGGATATGATCTTTTTATTCCGCTGATGATCGTATCCATTATCTCTTATCTTATTGCAAAATGGTTCTCCCCGATCTCCCCGGAACTGGAATCTTTGGCTGATCAGGGGAAAATATTTACTAACAAGCATGATAAAAACCTGCTTTTTGCTTTAAGAACCGAAGATTTTATAGATAAATATTCAGAAACAATCCATGAAAATGCTTCCATTACAATATTGTTTGAGCAGGTGAAAAATGGAACTAAAAATATTTTTGCGGCAACAGATGAGGCAGGAAAACTGAAAGGCATCCTTACTTTGGATGATATCCGTCCCTATCTTTTTAATAAAGAAGCTGACAGCTCCATGACAGTTGCGCAAATTATGAAAGCTCCGCCTGCAGTCATTCACCGGGACAATAAACCGTTGGAAATTCTTCAGATTTTTGATGATACCGGCGTATGGAACCTTCCGGTAACCAGTGAAAACAATGATTTTATAGGGTTTATTTCAAAATCATCTATCTTGATGAGTTACAGACAGCTTTTGAAAGAATATTCTGATTAATTTTTTAAACATAAAGTTCAGAATCAAACTTCATCATTTAAAAACATAAAAAATATCCGTTCAGCAAACCGAACGGATATTTTTAATTTCAGATGAAATTAATTAATGACTTGCCTGATTAAGCAATTCAATATCTTCCTGGTCTAGAATAAGTTTTTGGGCATTGAATAAAGTATCAAGCTGGGAGGCACTTGTCGCACTTACAATAGGTGCAGTGATTAAAGGATTGCCCAGAAGCCATGCCAGGGCGACTGTCCCCTGTGTTGTTTTATGCTTTTCGCTTACGTGGTCCAGGACTTTTAATACTTCAAGACCTTTTGGATTCAGGTATTTTCTTACGCCTTCTCCTCTCTGGCTTTTGCCTAAATCTGTTTCATTACGGTATTTCCCGGTAAGAAAACCGGCAGCTAAGGACCAGTACGGAAATACACTCAATCCAAATTCTTCTACCAGCGGAGCATAATTTTTTTCAAAACCTTCTCTTTCCATTAAATTGTAATGAGGCTGTAGGGCTACATATTTGGGAAGGTTATTTTTTTCTGAAGCCTCAAATGATGCCTTCAGGCGCTCCGGGGAAAGATTGGAAGCAGCAATATAGCGTACTTTCCCGGCTTTTATGATCTCGTCGTAGGCAGAAAGCGTTTCTTCTACGGGAGTGGTATGATCATCAAAATGAGTATAATAAAGATCAATATGATCGGTCTGAAGCCTTTGAAGGGATTCATCCACAGATTTCAAAATATGTTTTTTGCTGATGTCAAAACCGTGTTCTTTGGTCTCAGATCCCACCTTGGTAGCCAGAACTATATCCTGACGGTTGGAACGACTTTTCATCCATTTTCCTATGATTTCCTCAGACTGGCCTCCTTTTCCGTTGACCCACCAGGAATAGGTATCTGCTGTATCAATAAAATTGAACCCGGCATCCGTAAACTGATCCAATATATCAAAGGACTGCTTCTCGTCCAGCGTCCATCCAAAAACATTTCCTCCAAAATTAACTGGGGCTACTGACAGGTCTGTATTTTTTATTTTTCTTTTTTCCATAAAAACAGATTGAATTAAAATTTCATGTACTAAGGTAAGGATTATCATGGAGGATTTCAGATTCAAAATAAGCATATGGCTTATAGTTATTATAAATAGAAAAGCTTATTCTGCCTCACTTTTTTACATTTAAGAGGAGAAGGTAACTGATTATTTTATTAGAATGAACATAAAAAAACAGCCTTCACAATGAAAGCTGTTTATCTATCAATTTAAAAAAATACTGTTACTTTTCAGCCTGAGGAATCTCAATGGCTGTAAGTATCAATTTATGTTCCTGCAGCTGCAGTTCTATGGTATTCAATCCGCTTTTAAAGAAAGTGGATGTATGAAACATGTGATGATAATATTCAATGCCTTCCAGAACATTCTTTTTGAATGTATTCCACTTTTTGGTTTGGGAATTTGTGATCTGTACTGAAGAATTACTGATTTCTTTTTTAAGATAATCAACATACATTTTCAGTTCATTGATGAACATATTCGGGCGCTGGTTATCCGGAAGGATATTAGCGTTCCCGTAGATGTGTTGTACCATTTCGGAAAGGGAAACTTCCCTGTCAAAAAAAGCCAGATTAGGTCCCGGACATATAACGACCCCCTGTTTTTCGCCCTTTATTTCAAGATTCTGTTCCATATAAGCGGCATTTACCAATCCTACACAGAGACAGGCTTTATCTGTAATCTCAGTCTTCCTTTTGCTAAATTCTTCAGCAGTAAGCTCAGGATCTGTCTGAAGTTCTTTCAGTTTAATATCCTGGTACTTCTTAGAGGCAGTACAGGTTCCCTGCGGTGAAAATTCTTTGCTTAGAGCCAGTAGTTTTTTCGGGCAAGAACTTCCGTATTTTCCGGCAGATTCCTTTTGTTCTTTTAATAGCTCATTAGATGTTCCTCTAACCGTATTGAAAGGTACTCCCAAAGGTGAGATATTACTCAGATAGAAGTCCTTTTCTCCAGATTTTAAAAGTAGATTTCTGGTTTCCGTATCTACAGAAGTAGCTTCAGGAACCAATAGAAATGGTGATCCCCATCCGACACTGTCTACATTATAGTTTTCAAGCAGAAATTCATGTTCTTCAGAGGTTCCCACTCCACCCTGAACTGTAATTTTCATTTCAAGAGGTTCGGAAACGGTATGTTTTCCTTTTTGCTCCAGGGCGGTGATCATTAAGGCGTGAGCAGACTGGATAAGGTCGTTCTTTTTCTGTTTAAATTCTTCCATGATAGGCCCCAGCAGCATCCCTTCCGTAGCAAATGCATGGCCTCCGCAGTTCAGTCCTGATTCAACTCTGTATTCTGAAATCCACAGTCCTTTTTTAGCTAAAAAATTGCCCTGGATCATTGCTGAACGGAAATCGCTTACTTTCAGAATGATTTTCTTTTTTAAAATACCCTTCTCATCGGGAAAGAAATCATCAAATTCTTCAATATAGCTGTACAAACGAGGATTCATTCCTGCGGAAAGTACCATTGAAGAAGATAGTTTACTTTGGGCAAAACCACGCAGTGAAGCATGGGCATCGTTAAAGATTACAGGAAGTTGCTGATCTTTTTTATAGTTGTCTTTATCAACTTTTGTCATGATATTGACATCGATACTTCCCGGTTTCAGGTTGTTTTCAATAAAGTTCTTAATATTTGAGCCTAAATTGTCTTTTTGGTTCACAAGATTTTGAAGTCTGCTTTTCAGATCTGAAGTATTGGGCAGAATGGCTATAAAGTTCTTTAATGCTTCCTTATTTCTAGTGATTTCCTGTTTGAAAGATTCAAATTTTTCATTCACGATATCATCTACCATATCCAGGTAAGCTGTAATTCTTTTAGCCCTGTAATCCTCAGTTTTTGTTGAAATTCCTAAATAATCAAGACTGAATTTCTTACTATAAAAGTTTTTCATTTTTTCCAGGATCTCATCATCAATAATGGAAATCACGGAAGAAATTCCATATTGGGCAACACGGATTGGACTGTCTATAGTATAAGCCAGGCCCATTACCGGAATATGGAAGTTGTGTAATGGTTTATGTGTCATTTTATTCTGATAAAAATTCTTTCGCTGAAAATGAATTAAAATCCCGGAATGGTGGATCCATATTGAAATGAGTGCTTCAGTTCAAAAACTTTAATTGACCTAAATTTATCATTTTAATATTAGCTATGCATTAAATAATACTTGTAATATCGGAAATATGTTAAATATCATTGTTTCAAAGCTTCTCCCCTTCTGGAGTACTCAAATGTGATAACTCAACTCCTGAAGTTTTTCAAATAGATATTCTTGGGCTCAAAAGAATATTCCTTCTGAAGAAATTCAGATATCAAAGAATTTATTTTCATACCTCCTGCCAAATACACTCTGCTGTTTTTTATATTTCCCGGAAAGTGTTTTCTGATGTATTCTAGAATATTTTCGGGATGTAAAGGATTGATAATAGAAAAATTTAAAGGAAAGCTGTGATCAAGATCCGGAAAAAGTCTGCCCGGGTGTTTACTGTAAATAAAACTTTCAACTTTTTTGCTGACGGCAAGAGCTCTGTTGATCTCATAAAGAAAAGATAAACCTGTATGATCTCCTATCAGAAAATACTGATTTACGGAATGATCTGTCACCGTTTCATTTAAAAATCTGCGAAAAAATACACTGTCTCCTTCCTGAGCTGTACACATCCAATCTTTTACACTGTTGTCTTCTGCTGTGATAACAAAATCCGCAGTATGATAAACCGGTTCATAATTCCAGAAGGCATATTCCCGACTCCTGCTGCGCGGACTATAATAAGGATCGCAAAGGAAAATTTCGGCGGTATATCCTGCGGCATATTGAATCGTTGAAAAACCCCGGCTCTGAACCTTGATGTGAAAGGTGTCGTATGCAATTTTATTTTTTGAAAGAATAATGCCTGTAAAAATATCTGAAGGTTGGCGCTCGCTATTGTTCATAGTTCTGATGATTGACTGCAAATTTGCAGACTGTCAGATCCTGAAACATTGATTTGGGTCAAAAAAAGAAACTTAAAGTTTTGATTTTAACCGGCTTAATGTTTCCTGCGAAATATTGAGATAGGAAGCCACCATTTTATTGGAAAGCCTCCGTACAATAATAGGGTTTTCATCCAGCAGCTGGCGGTACTTTTCAAGGGCGTCCTGCACCAGAAAAGACATCAATCTCCTGGTATTGTTTACATAAGCCATTTCAAGGTATTTTCTGTAGAATTTCTCCCACTGCGGAATCTCATCCAGCAGATGATAAAAGCTGCCGTGCGTTATATAATACACCTCCGAATCTTCCACAGCCTGTATAAATTCATCAGAAGGTTCTGATGTGATAAAACTGACCAGTGCGGTAGCAAACTGATTTTCAAAAGCAAAATACCGGGTAGAATCCTGGCCTTCTTCATTGATAAAGAAAATCCGGAGACAACCTTTAACCACAAAGAAAGTCCGCTGGCTGGACTGCCCGTTGGCGAGCAGCAGCTCATTCTTTTTCAGTTTCATCGGTCTGAAATGGGAAAGAATGATGTTCAGCTCCTCTTCTGTTACCGATATTTTGCTTTTAATGTATGAAGCTAATAGTTCTTCCATAATCTGAAATCAGTCCTGAGCAAATGTAGCAATAAAAGCTCAATCTCCCTGTACCGACCTGTCTTTGGAGGTTTCATCTTCCGATTGGCCTGCTTTCCAGTAAGAAACTGCATGCATGCCGTGGGAATCCCAGTTGAGTTCTGTTTTAAAATAGCTCCGGAGTTCTTTTACAGTACTGTATTCTGCCGTGACATATATATACTTTTTCAGTATTCCAGCGGGAAATTCAATTTTTTTGACAAGATCTGCAATACAGCTTCCTTTTTCGGGATGAGGATTATAAAGCCATTCTACGGAGAGTTCTGCTCTTGAACACAGCATGATTTCGTCTTCCTTTCCGGGAACTTCGAGGAGTATTTTTGCGGTTACATAGGAAGGCAGCAGTTCTGCAACAGCGCAGATCACAGGAAGTGCCGTAGCATCACCAACGAGTAAATAAAAGTCTGCATCAGGAACCAGTGGCCGGGTGCTTTCTTTCATTCCTATTTCCAATGTATCCCCCGGTTTTGCATTAAGCGCCCATAGAGAGGCAGGGCCGGTTTCACCATGAACAGCAAAATCAATCGTCAGTTCGCGGCTGTCCAGATCGATCTTGCGGTTGGTATAGGTTCTGGTCAGGAATAAAGGTTCCTGATTTTGATCTGTCATACCTGTTGGAATAAATAATTTATTGTTGGATCCGGATTGTACGTTTCTTAATAATTCAACCTGATTTTCTTCAATTTTAAAGATTACTCTGATAAAATGAGGACTAAGATATTGTTTATTTTTAACGGTAAATACCGAACGTATTTTTCTTGATATAGCTGGATTATTTGTCATTGCTTCAAGTTTATTTTTTGTTGAATAATAAAATGATTATAGAAATGACGCAACTCAATCCTCCAAACAGATACACCGCCTGATAATTGAACCATCCCGCAGCAAGACCTGCAGCCGGGCCCGCCAGTCCCAGTGAAAGATCCACAAAAGCCACATAGGCGCCTAAAGCTGTTCCTCTCATTTGTGGTTTTACTTTTTGAATGGCCAGCACACCCAATGCCGGAAAAATCAGGGAAAACCCTACTCCTGTAAGCCCACAGCCAAGAATAGCCATTGCTTTTGATGCCGAGGTCCAGATGATGATCTGCCCTGCAGCTTCGATTATCAGGGAAATAAAAGCAATTCTGAAGCCTCCGTATTTGTCAGGAAATGAAGCAAATAAAATTCTTGTCAATACATAACAGGCCCCGAAAGTTATAAAAGCCAGTGACGCATCACCCCAGTTTTTCTCCGTAAAAAACAGTCCCACAAAAGAAGCAATACATCCGAATGCCATAGAGGAAAATGCAAGGCTTAATCCCTGTCCGGATACCGTTCCTATAACTTTGTAAAAAGGAGTTCTTATATGCCCTTTATCCACAGGAATGGAAGGCAGTTTCGCTGTGGAAATCCAGCTGACAAACGGCAGTAGCATGATCAGGATAAATGCCGGAAGCACTCCAAAATCTTTACTCATCCAGATACTCAACGGAGCACCAACAGCAATTCCGGCATACATGGCAATACCGTTCCAGGTCATTACTTTTCCTGAATTCTGATGCCCGACAAGGCCAATCCCCCAGGTTAATGCTCCTGTAACCAGAAAACTTTCACCAACACCGTGAATCATTCTGGCAAGCAGGAGAAATACTAGCGCTGTCTGGGGTGATGCCTGGAAACTTACCGCAAGAATATAGGCTATACCTGCAATAACGGATAGCAAAACTCCCAGCATTTTGCTTTTCTTTGCTCCTTTTGTATCTGTAATTTTTCCGGAGTAAGCACGGGTTAAAAGTGTTGCCAGTGATTGTAACCCGATTACCATTCCTATGATGATACTGTTAAATCCTAAATTGTTCTGGACAAATTTCGGAAGCACACCTAAAGAAATTCCTATCGTAAGATATATGGCAAATACTGATAGGATAATAGGCATTGTGGCTGTATAGAAATTAATAGTCTGTCCTTTTTCTAATGTTGCACTCATAATTTTGTTTAAAATATTCGGTGCAAATGTCCTGTTACAGACAAAAAAAAACTTTGACTTAAGTCAAAAAACAACCTACAGGAATTTATTCAAAATCCAGAAAACCATCTGTCAGCTTTTTCCACTGGACCTTAGAAATTCCCATCATTCCTCCTACGGCAACCATAAGATTTCTGATAACATCAATATATCCGGCGTTAAAATTCGGCGTTTCATTCCGTCCGTAGACTGCGGCTTTTAGATGAGTAGGCGTTCTCGCGATCATAAAAGTTGAGGTTGCTATAGAGCTGTAAAAATGGGCAATATGACTGTTTTTTCTGTCCTGAGGATTTATGGAGGGTCTGCACGTTATTAAAATGCTTTCCGAATAGTTATCTTCCTGAAAGCAGATATCAGTAACTTCTACCCAGTCATACCCTTTGGCTTCAGTTTCTCCCGGTCCGGGAATATCAATTCTCATAAAATCTCCTTTCTGAGGTGGTCTTTCAGCAATATTTCCTTTTGAATCATAAAGTTTAAAGGCTGCAAATCCTTCACCGCAATAGCTTTTCCAACGGCTCACTGAAAAAAATCTTTGTTTCAAAATATCAAACTTGATCGGTAAAAGTGTCGGTTCAAACTGCTTCTGACTTTCTGTATCGTGAAATCCACCGGATTGCTGTTGTGGAACTCTGTTGATCTGCTTAGGCTTCATTGTACTGGATTTTATACTAATTTATAAAATATGAAAGTGTTTCTTTATGAGCACGATCATAACCCCATGATAAAAGCCTCTCGATGGAGAGGCTGATGTTAAAACTTAAATGGATCGGGATAAATGGATTTTAAATGCATTTATCAAAAATAGATTGAATAAATAAGATATTTTATGATTCAAGTCATGACGGTATGAATGAGTTTGCATTAAAGCACTATTATTTTTTATGAATAATTTTTGAATAAAAATTAAAAAGTGATAAAGAGAAAAATCAATTTAAAATTATATTTGTAAGTTCAGAATAGTAGTATGAATATGGTAATTGATGAAGAGCTTTTATTTTCCTCAGGGGCGGAACTGATGAATTATGCAGGGGGCGATATTATTTTCAAAGAAAATGATCAGCCTAAATATTATTTTCAGATTAAAACCGGAACGGTAAAAATTAATAATTACTATGAAGATGGACGGGAAATTATCCACAGTGTTCCTTTTGAGGGACATTGCATTGCAGAGAGTTTCCTGTTTATCGACAAACGCTACCCTGTGAATGCAATAGCAATGGGTATTTGTGAGATTATAAGACTGGATAAGAACAAATTCATGGAACTTATCGGAAGCTTACCTCACCTTCTCCCGAAACTCTGTAGCTATACCACAGAAAGAATGTATTACAGGCATGTGATGATGAACAATCTTTCTACGCCCGATCCGGGAACCAAAGAAAAGCGTGTAATGGACTGCCTGAAATCTTATAACCGTTATACGGACAAATACTCTTATCAGTTTCCGTTTACCAGACAAAATCTGGCTTCCCTTACCGGCTTATGTGTAGAAACTGTTATAAGGATCGTAAAGAAAATGGAGAAAGAAAAAACAGTAAGAATACAGAATGGCAAAATATTTTATTTACCTTTTTTAAATTGCCCTGAATCATTGGATGAAATTATTCAATTGTACCATTTATATTATTGGAATCTTTTTAATTTATTTTTTGTTTTATGATAATATATGATTGCTAAATTTCACGGTTAATGGTAAGAAAAGCATTATTGAACGAGTCCTTATTTTTAATTAGAATGAATGTTTTTTTAATATTTATGCTTATATGATGTTTTGCATAATATATTTTTTACTTATATTTGTAAATCGAAATAATTTTTTTTCATCATTTGTGTTTTTTTAAGGTCTCCTCCTTTAGGGGACCTTTTTCATTTTAGCCTATGATTTTTTGCAACTAAGTGTAAATACGGAATGGTAAATTTGGTATTTTCTACGCTATCATATATCTCATTAAAGTGACAACTTTGTAATGTTAAACAACTTAAAAACATTACACCATGTCAACATTCAAAATCAATATCATTGCAGGTCCGCTTTGGAGCAATGATGAAGCACAAAAAATCGGAGGTCGTATTGCTGCGGCACATTTAGGAAAATTCACTGGACAATGGAGCACTATTGTCGAAGGTCAGATGAGCGTTATCGAAGTTGAATATGATACGCAACCATCAGGAAGTACAGAATATACTATGGACGTTTTAGCAGGACCAATCTGGAGCAACGAAGATGCTAAAGAAATATGCCCTTCAATCTGTGCTTCTTACGGAGGAACCTGGAACGGACAGTGGACAACAGTCGTTGAAGGCAAAATGAGCGTTTGCGGATGCACATTTAAGTTCTAGAACTTATTTAGATTAATATGAATCTCTGGGGCAACCTGGAGATTTTTTTTGCTCTGATAATAATTTTACAGCTGAATTATTGAGTAGTTTTTATAAAATCCGTAGGTCTGGACTGCATTACAGACTGGAAACTTCTTGTAAAGGCCTGAACACTCTTATACCCTACTTTGTATGCTGTTTCGGAAATGGTATGGTCGCCGGAGCTCAGCAGTTCCAGGCTTTTAATAATTCTTAGTATCTGCTGGTATTTGGCCAGTGTCATTCCGGTCTCTTTTTTAAAAATGCGTTCTATTGTGCGTAAGGAAAGCATTGAAATTTCACTCAGATCTTCCATTCTTACGTCCTCCTGGTAATGACTGTGAAGATATTCAATAGATTTAGATAACCTTTTATCTTCAGGAAGTCTGATATAAAGTTGTAAGGAATGTTCCACAAAATGAGGAAGCTCATTAAAAAGTGCTTGTAAGAAAAGTGCTTCATCCGGATCTTTTGAAATGCTTTTTGACCATTTTTCTGCATACTTTATCATTTCTTTCAGAACAGGAGGAACGGAAAAAACATTAATCTTATGATGAAAAGCACTGCTTTTTTCTACATCGGCGAACATGATCATCAGTTTAATTTTTTCAGAGTGTGAATTGGTTTTATGGATGGCACCCGGAGGAATCCAGGCTGCATGGTTTTGTGGAAGAAGGTAGATCTTCCCGTCGACCGTAATATACTGGAATCCACTTTCTACATACACGAGCTGGCCTTTTTGGTGAGAATGAAGAATGTCATCATGCCGCCAGCCTTCTTCAAACCAGACAAAATAGGGCTTCTTCAGCTGATCAATATCTATAGTGTCGTGAACATTCATGTCGTTTTACGTTAAAACTTTGGCAAAATTAAATAAAACTGCTGAATTAATTTTGCATCAAATATTAATTATATGATGAAGAGCGAATTAAGAAAGAATGCTTCTTATATTCTGATGGTGGTCAATATACTGGTTGTGATCCTGGTATCCAGTAATCTGAGATCTCCTATTATCTCTGTTTCCCCGGTATTGGGTGATATACGGCATGCCTTGAATCTGGATAGTTTTCAGGTGAGCCTACTTACTTCTATTCCACTGTTTATGTTTGCAACATGTTCCGTTTTAGTGAGCAGATTTTCACATAAATTCAGTATCAGCCGGTTTCTGATGTATTCCCTGATTATTTTAAGTTTCGGACTGTTCCTAAGGATTACGGGATCTCTATGGACTCTTTTCACAGGATCTGTGTTTATAGGTTTGGGAATCTGTATCGGAAATGTAGTTACTCCGGGTTATATCAAGAATAATTTTCCTAAACAGATCGGTTTGATGACCGGAATTTTTGCAGTTTCTATGAATCTTACAGCTGCATTAGCCTCAGGCTTCAGCGTAAGGATCGGAGAATGGACGGGATTCGGATGGCGTGGCTCCCTGGGAATCTGGCTGATCATTGCCGGACTGGGACTTTTTGTCCTTATCCTGGAGCTGATATTCAATAAAAAGAATCCGGGACAGGCAAAAGCAGCTTTAAGTGTTTCTGATTTTAATATGTTTAAATCTGCGCAGGCATGGAATATCAGTGTATTTATGGGGCTGCAGTCTTTATTTTATTACTGCATGATGGCCTGGCTGCCTTCATTTCTTACTGATTGTAAAATGGAAGGTGAAAATGCGGGATGGGTCCTGTTTTTTATTCAGATTACCATGATCCCGATTACTTTCTGTGCTCCGATTATTGCCGGGAAAATGAAGGATCAGCGGATCCTGATCATACTTATCTGCAGTTTAATGTTCGGAAGTACGATGATGTTCGTCTGGCTGCAGTCGCAATGGATCTATGCTAATGCTGTCATTATCGGTATTTCTAATGGGTTGTCTTTCAGCCTGTCTATTCTGTTTTTTTCAACAAGAACGAAAAATAGCGCCAATGCGGTAAAAATATCCGGAATGGCACAGTCTGTGGGGTACCTGATTGCTGCATTCGGGCCTCCGGTTTTTGGAAAACTTCATGACTGGGATGCATCCTGGAAAAGCTCTTTTTATTTTTTGAGTTTCGCTGTTATCCTGATGTTTTATTTCGGAATGAAGGCGGCCAGGAATAAATGTGTGGAAGATTAAAAAAAATAAAAGAAGTCACACTAAGAGACTTCTGTATTTTTTTTCATTTTCATCGTTTTAAAACAAAACAAAATTAAAACCTCACAAAGAAATCTCTGTGAGGTTCAATTAATCTTTGAAAAGCTCAAAAGTAAGAGAACATTTGCTCTTCATATGAAATTATTTTCTCCATTTATTTAAGCCTACATTCATCTGAATTATTAAAAAAGCCTGGCTTCTACAATGGTGAAATAACCTATACGATCTTTTATGAGCCATTTCCCATCCTGATATACATATTGGTCATCATATTTTACACTATAATCCGTCAGAGTATCTTTGCCTTCTGTCTCACGAATCATTTTAATCTGGGAAAAAGAGGTACCTGTAGCAGTATTTCCATCTATTTCCACAGTATGCTGTCCGTTTAGTGTGAAATAGTTTTTAACCTGCGAAGCATGGCCATTAAATTCGTTTTCAAGTTTTTCTCTTCCCACAGTTTCTCCTGCCAGAAAGTCTCCCATATATGCTTTGTAGGTAGCATCCGATGTAAATAATTCCATTTGTTCTGCAATCTTTTTTTCATCGCCCAAGGATGCATAGGCATCAATTAAGTTTCTTAATTCTTCTTTTGTTTTTAAAATTTCTAATGTCATACTTTTAATTTTAATAAGGTTTTAAAATCTTTATTTGCTTGTTATTGTCTGACAAAACTATAGTATATTTGCTTACAATTTATTAGTCGTTACCAAAAGGTTAGTGACTAATGAAAACCTTAGTTATGGCAAAAGAGAAAGAAAATCAATCAGATAGCAAGGCATTTACAGAAGAATGCAGTACTGTTTTAATGGCCGTTTCAGATGCGCTTTATGCTATTGGAGGCAAATGGAAACTGATGATTATTATTGCAATGGCGAGGGGGAATAAAAGATTTACAGAGATTCAAAGACAGGTGAACGGCATATCTGCAAGGGTACTTTCCAGTGAGCTTAAAGAATTGGAGCTGAACGGATTTATTGTAAAAAAAGTTTCTGTTGGCTATCCTGTAAGTATTGAATATGAATTGCTGCCCTACAGTCATACCCTTGAAGAATTGGTAGGAGCTATGACCAGATGGGGAATACAGCATAGACAGAAAATTAAAAGCGAGATGTCCGCAGGAGGAAAGTCTTCCAGTACAAAATAAAAGGTTGATCACTGTATATCTGATATATTGATTTATGTCACTCTTCTTTTTTCACTTGCTTCCATCCATTCATCTTTTTGACATTTTGAGCAGTTTCCGGCATTTCCTTCCGTTTTAAATTCGGTATGTCCACAGAAGATACATGAATATTGACTTTCTTTATGAATTATTTTTAATGGATTTTTTAATGAATCCGGCATAATGGGAAGGCCGTATTTTACATCTTTATCTTCATAGTAAAATACACTGATCTCCCCGGAAATTTCTTCAATAGCTGTTTCAATCTGCCCAAGCTGTGAAACACCCTTCAACCTGAGCTCTGCAAAAAATTCATCGCTTCCCAAGTTTTCTTTTTTAAAGTTTTCAATAGCAAATTCACCGTCTTTGATCAGGCAGATGGAACTTCCTTCCACCAGTTTCTCAAATTTTTTGCTTCTTCCTATAAAAAAAGTGACAATACTATATAAAAGAATGATGACTATAAAAACGAGAATGGAAGAAATAATACCAACATCTTTATTGAACATAGGATCACCAGCCGCAGAACCTAAACCGATAATAACGACCAGCTCAAAAATAGAAAGCTGCTTTACCCCTCTTTTTCCTAAAATTCTCAGGCCAATAATAATGGCCAGGAACATGATCATAGTCCGTAATATGATTTCCAGAAGAAAAGACCATTCTTCGTGTCCCAGAAATAATTCTTTCCAGTTGAGTTCTAAGAGAAATAGGGATAGCATAGAAATTAATTTAGAGAAGGTATCCAAAAAATGAGCCATCCCCCAACCCATTCTTCTTAAAGATTAATAGATTTTAAACTCTTTTAAATTAATTATAAAGAATATTCCATCCCGTCCTGCAGAACTAAGCATCTGTTCTCCAGATTGTTTTCATTGATCTTCTTCTGAATGTATTCACGGCTTTCCTTACAGTGGCTGACTGCTTCAAGATGCGTGACCAAGATGGAGGCATTGGGTGCATATTCACAAAGTTTGATGATGTCTTCACTGGTCATAATAATAGGATCTCCCACTGCAAAAGTGGCTGCACCTCCGGCTACAACAATATGCTGAGGCAGATGCTTATCGATCTCTGCTGCAATTCTTTCATACCAGATACTGTCACCAACGACATAGAGAGTTTGATCTTCTGTTTTAAAGACAAATCCGTTTACTTTACCCATTTTCTCCCCTATTTCTCCGGTTCCGTGCTGCCCTTCTGTAATTGAAATATTGATATTTTCCCAGATGATACTGTCTTTAATAGAAATTATATTCTTAAAACCTGACTCGGCTATCTTTTCTGCAATGATCTCAGGGCAGATCACAGGAATATTTTTATCTAAAAATTCAATAGCTTTTTCGTCCCAATGATCAGGATGAAGATGAGTTACAGCTACCACATCAATTTTTGACAGTTTATCTTTTAATTCCTCTTCATTGAACGGAAGGTCAACCAAGGGATTCAGCAGTTCGCTATCTGTCATTGGAAGCTTTCCCAAAGAACCTTTTGCCCCAAGCATGGGATCAATTAAAATATTTTTTCCTCCTATTTGGAGCAGTAATGTGGCATTACGCCATAATTCCAGTTTCATTTTGTTTAATTTTGTCTTGCAAAACTATGGTTAAACCAAAGGTAAATAATAGACGGTTACCAAAAGGTTAACCATATATATAAAAGTTACCGATGAATTTTGAAGAATTTAAAAACTGCGGGCTTAGACGAAGCCTTGATATTCTTTCCGGAAAATGGAAACCGTTGATCCTTCTGAATCTTTTTGAGGAAGATCAGGTACGGTTTATAGAATTGTGGCGTAAAATGCCGAGGGTTTCAAAGAAAGTGCTTTCTGAACAGCTGAAACAGATGGAGGAAAATCATATCATTCAACGGATTGAAGTCTATAATTTTCCTCCTGAAGTCTATTATAAGGTGACTGATAAAGCCCGGAAATTAGGTCCTATTCTTGATCAGCTGCATGCATGGGGCAATGATCTTGATTCTTAAAAGTATTCAATACCTCCAAAATATTTCGGTAAATAAAATCAAGTTCTTCTGATGTGATGCAATACGGCGGAACCAGATACATAACATTCCCCAGCGGACGCATAATGATCCCGCGCTTAAGAAATTCATCATAGAGAACCTTTCCAATCTGGTTAAAATAAGAAGTATGTTGATCTGTTTTATACTCAAAAGCCAGAATGGTTCCGGTCTGACGTACATTTTCAACATGTGAATGCTTTGAAAGAATTTTAGAAAAATCGGAATGTTGGTTGTTGATACGATCAATGGCTGCTAATGTTTCTTCCTGCAATAAAAGCTCTATGCTGGCCAGAGCCGCAGTACACGCTAAAGGATTAGCCGTAAAAGAATGTCCGTGAAACAGGGTTTTATACTTATCGTCAGATAAAAAGGCATTAAAAATTTCCTGCGAACAGGTGGTAATTCCCATAGGCATTGTTCCTCCGGTGAGGCCTTTTGAGAAACACATAATATCCGGCACTTCCGTCAGGTGATTGGCCGCAAACAGTTTTCCGGTTCTCCCGAAACCTGTGAATACTTCGTCCTGGATCATCAGAATTTTTTTGCTTCTGCAGAATTTCATCAGTTCATCCAGATGTTTAGCCTCATACATCAGCATTCCTGCTGCGCCCTGTACCAATGGTTCATAGATAAAACAGGCTGTTTCTTCTGCCAGATCTTTAATCTGAATTTTTAAACTTTCCAGATTTTCTGCGTTAGGTATATCGATAAAGATCACCTCAAAGAGCATACTTCCGAAAGGTTTTGTCCAGACACTTCTCCCGCTCACAGACATCGCCCCGAAGGTATCGCCGTGATAAGCATTTTTAAAAGCCAGAATCTTCGTTTTTTCTTTCCCTGAATTATAGGCGTACTGAATACACATCTTCAGCGCTGCTTCCACCGCTGTGGAACCATTATCCGAATAAAAAACCTTTTTCTGGTTCTTCGGAAGCAGGTTCAACAGGTTTTCTGAAAGCTGAACAGCCGGTTCATGCGTAAATCCCGCAAAAATAACCTGTTCCAGAGTATTCAGCTGCTGAAAAACACGTTCTGCAATATAGGGATGAGCATGACCGTGCAAAGTTACCCACCAGGATGAAACGGCATCAATGTATTTTTTTCCTTCCTCATCATATAAATAGACGCCTTTTCCTTGTACTATAGGCACTGCATCTCCTGCTGTTTTCATCTGCGTGTAGGGATGCCAGTTGACGGCTTTATCTCTTGACTGTAGAGATTGTATTGATGTATTCATTTTTTTTAATTAAAAGTTAGAGAAATTAGTGGAGATGATCGTTCCATAAGCCAATTGTAGCTTTATAACCTGTAACTGGTACCCCTTCATCCCGAAACTCATTAACAACAACTATTCTCCTTCATCTTCATCGGCTTCAAGCCCAGTTTTTCCAGCATCTGCATGTCTTCGGAAACTCCCGGATTAGGGGTTACCAATAAAGTTTCTCTTTCTCCTGTGAAGATGGAATTGGCTCCGGCCATAAAGCACCACGCCTGCTCTGTTTCATTCATTTCAATACGTCCGGCGCTTAATCTCACCATGGAGGAAGGCATGACAATCCTGGCGGTAGCGATCATTCTGACCATTTCCCAGGTATCTACTTTTTCGTTGTCTTCAAGCGGCGTTCCTGCTACTCTCGCTAAAGCGTTGATGGGAACTGATTCCGGATGTTTTGGCATGGTGGCTAAGGTTAAAAGCATTGAAATTCTGTCGCTGTGCGTTTCACCAAGACCTATAATTCCTCCTGAACATACCGTTATTCCTGCTTTTCTTACATTATTGATGGTATTGATTCTGTTATCAAAGGTTCTGGTTGAGATAATTTCTTCGTAATACTGTTCAGAAGTATCTAGATTGTGGTTGTAAGCATATAAACCTGCTTCCTGAAGACGAATGGCCTGCTCTTCGGTAAGCATTCCTAACGTACAGCACACTTCCAGTCCAAGCTCATTTACGCCTTTTACCATATCGATTACCCTGTCGAAATCTCTGTTGTTACGGACTTCACGCCACGCTGCAGCCATACAGAAACGGGAAGAGCCACTGTCTTTTGCTTTTTGAGCGTGGGCAATCACGGTTTCTGTCGGAAGCAATGCCTGCACTTTGATATTAGTATGGTAACGGGCAGCCTGACCACAATAAGAGCAGTCTTCGGGACATCCTCCCGTTTTGATGGATAATAAGGTGGAAATCTGTACTTCTGACGGATCATGCCATTCACGGTGTACTGTTGATGCTTTATAGATCAGTTTCAGCAAGGGCTGGTGATAAATCTCTTCTATTTCTTCTTTTGTCCAGTTGTTTCTTACGGTTGTTTTTTGGTCCATTATCATAAATTTGTTTTTGTTAATTGTTCTGCGGCAGCTTTAATGCTGACTTTAGTTGGCTGGTCGATTTCAGGAATGTAGATAGTTCTCGTTTCTCTTTTAATAAAGTTGCAGATCACTCTTTCGGTATCTGGAGGAAAAACGCCGTTGAGGATCAGATATTCCAGTTTAAGTTTTCTTTGTTTTAAGGCCATGATGGAAAGTAAACTGTGGTTAATGCATCCTAAATAATTTCTGACGACTAACGCTACAGGAAGATTAAGTTTTTCAATAAGGTCTATCATAAAAATCTCATCCGAAAGCGGGACCATAAGCCCTCCCGCTCCTTCTACGATTAGTTTGTTATCTGTTTTGGGAAGCTGAAACTGATCTAAATTGATTTCTATATTTTCTTCCCTGGCAGACTGATGTGGTGATGCAGCCAGCTGAAGACGGTAAGTTTCCTGATGGCAGACAGTATTCTCTGTCCATGATTCTATTTTATGGCTGTCCGTATAGTCGAGATCCCCGGATTGCACAGGTTTCCAGTAATCTGCTTTAAAATATTGTGTTAAAACAGCGGAGCATACTGTTTTTCCTACTTCGGTGCCGATTCCGGTGATAAATATTTGATTCACTTGATGTTACAGATTACAGCGTTGTGGGGTTGGTGTTTATTGATTCGTCTTAAATAAATTCTTTAATAATTCTTGTGAGTTCTACAATTTCTTCTTCTGTATTAAAGCTGTGGAGGCATATTCTGAGTCTTTCGGTTCCTGCTTTTACAGTGGGACTGTAGACGGTGTAGGTTAAGAAATTATTATCAGATAGTGTTTTCTGTAAACTTCTTAATTGTTGATTATCCGGTATCAATACGGCCTGTATCGGGCTCAATTCTGAAGATGGGGTTTTAATATTTTGATTCCTGAAAATTTCAATATTCTTTTGAAGTCTTTCTGACAGTTCTGGTTTTTGCTTTAAGAATTCATAGCCTGTTTGAATAGCCATCCATAAAAAATCCTGAGCAGCAGTGGTATAGATAAAAGGAGATGCAAAATTCACTAAATAGGATTTTATGGTTTCATCACACAAAATAGCTGCACCATGGGCTCCTAAAGCTTTTCCATAAGTCATTACGGCGGCAAAAACATCATTCTGTAACTGATTCTTCTCAATCAGGCCATATCCGAAAACACCAAAAGCATGGGCTTCATCTACAATCAGTGCTGCATTATATCTTTTTGCTAAAGCTGCGATTTCCTGAAGGGGTGCGAGATCTCCGTCCATTGAATACAGGCTTTCGATAGCAACATAACAGTGTCTCGTTTGCTTTTTCAGGATAATTTCCAGATCTGCCAGGTCATTATGCCGGAATTTTAGTTTTTTAGCATGAGACATTCTGCAGGCATCATGAACTGAACGGTGAATCTGCTCATCAACAATAATCGTGTCATGACGGTCCGGCAGTGAAGAAAACAAAGCCAGATTTGCATTGTAACCGGAAGAAAAAAGAAGAGCTGCTGGGTATTGATGATGTTCAGCAATGTATTTTTCTGTTTCATCAACAATATTGCTGTTTCCGCTGATCAATCTCGAGCCAGAGCTTCCTGAAAGAAGCTTGGGATTTTCCTGAACATTCCGAAGCAACTGTAATTGAAGTTCTTCATTTCTCGCTAAGCCAAGATAATCATTGGAATAAAAATCAATCCCATTAAGTTTTGGCTTTAACGTTCTTAATATTCCTGCTTCCTTTCTTTTATCGAGAGCGTCCTGAAATTT
The DNA here is from genome assembly GCF_019970085.1 of Chryseobacterium lathyri. Lineage (NCBI taxonomy): Bacteria > Pseudomonadati > Bacteroidota > Flavobacteriia > Flavobacteriales > Weeksellaceae > Chryseobacterium > Chryseobacterium lathyri. Next base: position 55,313 of record NZ_JAHXYG010000004.1, read on the forward strand.
TTTAAGCATAGTCTAATTGAGAAACTTCTTCAGCTATAGCATTAATCCATTCATCATGCAGTTCTTTTTCTATCGTCAGGATATTTTCTGCATGCAATTTCCAGTCTGCGGAGAATTCATTTAATTGATTGATCATTTCCTCAAGATGCCCTTCTTCTTCCAGAATAATAGATTTCACCATAATTCTCGAAGATTCCTTGGTCAGAATATCCTGGTAAACCGGATATAGCTCATCTGCACGAACTTCAATGGCATAAGTCACAAAAAGATAAGCTGCATATTTCAACTCTTCCTTATTCAGGGCAAATACGGTCTGAAGATACCTGCAAGCCTTTACATCCAGCGAATGAAGATACTGTCTTGTGGCAATAGGGGCCAGAAGTTCGTCTGCATCATAGGTTTTACATAATTCGGGATCTATTTTGCTGATCTGTTTTTTTAGATAATAAGCATGACGGTGCTCTTCGGCAGCATGTTTCAGCTGAATCAGCGTAACGGAAACCGGATGCTCACACTTAGAGATCTTTCTGGCACCGGCATTTTCCATGAACGAAAGCGTGTTCAGCCATTTGGCATGAGTTCCGCCATCCTGTACAATTCTTTCAAGCAATTGTTGAAATTCCATAGATTTTTATTTTGAACCAAAATTAGTATATTGCCGGACTGCTAAAAGGTGCCAGTTTTAATATTATGGATAGTCCGGTTAAAATTCCTTACGAAAGTTTTATAGAAATTGACAGAGATTCAGAGACTTCAATCTATATGCAGATTGCTAATCAACTGATCAATGCTATTCAGAGAGGTTTTCTGCCATACGGCACCAAGTTGCCCGGAACCAGAGCCTTCAGTGAAGTGTTGGAAATCCACAGGAATACCGCCGTTGCTGTTTATGATGAATTGTCAGCACAGGGCTGGGTTGAAAGTCTTCCGAACAAGGGAACGTTCATCATCGGAGAAAATCAGGAAAAACCGATAAAGGTTAAGGATTTTGCAAAAAACAACCTTCAGAATTATCCTGAAACGACAGGTTTTTCATTTAAAACTTCGAATATTTTAGATAATCCTTTTGAACATTCGGATTGCGAATATGTTTTCAACGACGGCGTTCCGGATATCAGACTGACTCAGATCGGGCAGCATTCAAGGTTTTACAGCTCTATTCTTAAAAGGAAATCCAATCAGAAAATGCTGGGCCATTACAATCATGACGGAAGTGAATTTTTTAAGGAACATCTGTCGCATTATCTTAATCTTTCCCGCGGACTGCCTATTTCAAAGAACAATCTTCTCATTACCCGAAGTACGGAAATGAGTATCTATATCGTTTCTGAAATTCTTCTTTCTGCGGGAGATACCGTATTGGTGGGAGCTTTGAGCTATTTTTCCGTCAATATGATTTTTCAAAAAGCAGGTGTGAATATTGTATCACTCCCGATAGATGAAGAAGGAATTATCGTTGAGCACGTTCGGGAAGCCTGTAAAAAGCAGAAAATCCGGATGCTTTATCTTACTCCGCATCACCACTATCCTACTACTGTTGCTTTAAGTGCACAACGAAGACTTGAGTTGCTCGACCTTGCCCACGAGTATAGTTTTATCATCCTTGAAGATGATTACGATTATGAATTTCATTATGATAAAAGCCCCATTCTTCCGCTGGCAAGTGCAGATACTAAGGGAATGGTGATTTATATCGGATCTTTCGGAAAATCACTGGCTCCGGGATTCAGGACCGGGTTTATTGTTGCTCCGGAAAATCTGATGGCTGAGATGAGGAAATATCTTGGAATTATAGACCGTCAGGGTGATATCTTAATGGAAAGGGCCTTAGGTGAAATGATTGAAGAAGGAGAAATACACCGGTATCTTAAAAAGTCTTTAAAGGTTTATCAGGAAAGGCGGAATCACTTTGCAGAACTTCTTAAGGAAAATTTAGATGAATTGATACAGTTTCAAAAGCCTTCGGGAGGTCTTGCTTTCTGGCTGGAATGGAATATTCCTGTCAATCTTATGCAGTTGAGCAGGAATTGCGCCCAGAATAATTTGTTTATTCCTAAAACACTGCTTTATCAGACGAAAGATATTACGGCAATGAGACTGGGGTTTGGAAATCTGAATTTTGAGGAAATGGAGAAGAGTATTGAAATCCTTTCTGGGCAAGTGAAAAAATTGTTATAAAAATTACCTGCCGATTATAACCACAAAAGTCACAAAAGTTTTCTTGAAACACTTAAGTTATTTAAAGTTTAAGAACCTACTGTAAAATGACACTTAAGTTTTTGTGAAAATCTTCCTGATCTTTTTTAATCTTCGAGAAAGCAAAATTTTAAACCAGTAAGGATTATTAAGTCTTTAAAAATATGAAGTTTGAGCTTCGCTTTAACGCGTACAACTTAAAAAAATCATTTGATTTTCTTAACTAACCTTATTATCTTCAGCTATCTTAATGTTTAAAAAGCGTAGGATGAAAATCTAAGTGAGAAAAAAAGTTGTGTTTTACTTTAAAATTAACCACAGATGACACGGATTTGCACAGATGTTTGCGTTGTATGCGGCTGTGAAATAAGGGGATTTTGAAATAAAAAAAGTGTAACACCCGGGTTACACTTATCTAATTTTTGTTGTTTTTTAATTGGAGGGAGTCAATATCTTCGCTTTCTTTTTCTTGGATTTCTTCTTTTTTCTGTTCAAATAGATAATGAATCCTGTGATGGGAAGTGAAGCCGCGATCATTCCTGCAAATAGATATAAAATCCTGCCAGTCATTCCAAAGATGCTTCCTGTATGAAGGTCATAATTTCTTTCTCTTAATGCGGTTCCATTGCCGATGTTTTTGTCTTTGTAGGATTGATGCTTTAGGATTTTTCCTGAGTATTGATCAAAATTGAATTGCTCATTCTGGTATTGCTTATTCCCATACGTTACTTCAGCATAATAAGTTCCTTCTTCTGTTTTAGGAAAGCTGATGAGTGCAGATTTTTTATCCGCCAGGCTCTGTTCTACCCTGTTTCCAACAATATTTAAAATATTTTTCTTGTCTGAATATTCTTCGGAAGGAATAGTACTTTTAGCCTTCTGTTCGGTTTTCGTCTTTCCGTTCAGTGTTTTTTTGACCCATTGGTCTAAATCTTCAAAATTCCATATCAATGCTGCGTATGAAATGAGGCATAAAGGAATAACGGCATAAAATCCCAGGACATTGTGCGTATCATAATTGATTCTTTTCCATTTAGCAGACGTTTTAATGAAAAACATTCCTTTCAGTGCCTTCTTATTCATTTTGCGCGGAAACCAGATCACCAGTCCTGAAAAAAGCATGATCGCCAATATCAGCGTAGAATATCCGGTAATGGTTTTACCGATTTTTTCACCCAATAAAAGTCTGCGGTGAAGGTCCATCACAATTTCAAAAAAATCATTTTTGGCGTTTTCCACCTCAAGAACTTTTCCGGTGTAAGGATCTACATAAACCCTGTAATAATAAATATATGAACCCCAATAAGTCAAAGCTTCCTTATTCATTTTCAGGGAGCGGAACGCATAGCTTCTGGATGGATCTGAGGATATTTCTACCCTGCTTACCTTTAAACTATCCGGAAGTGCCTGCTCAGCTTTGAGCTTGAGATCGGAAAACTGCAGTTTTTCTTTTTTTATGGTTTTGACGAAATATTTTTCCGGGTGTAGGGCATGTTTCAACTCTTTTTCAAAAGCGAGAATACATCCGGTAACTGCCATTATCACAACTATAAGCCCGGACGCTAGTCCGAGCCATAGATGTAATTGATATGCTGTTTTTCTTAGTATAGAATTCATATTAAAACTTAAGAGTAACCTCCGCTACAAAGTTACGGGGCATTTGGGCTACTATAACACCCTGCCCTGCGAAATACTGTGCATTTCCTAAATTATTCATTTTAAATCCTAATCTGTATCTTTCTTTTTCAAGAGATACGGAAGCGTTCACTAAAGTATAAGCCGGGAATGTAAACTGTCCGGTAGTTGCATTGTCTACAGTAACCTGCTCACCCACGTGGTTTACTCCAAAACCAAGTTCCAGACCTGAAAGTCCTTTGATCGGCAATATATAGCTTACCCATGAATTGAATACATTAGCCGGACCTGAAGACGATGGACGACGGCCATCTACATTGGCAGCAGCTTTTACAAACTTACTGTCGTTATAAGAATATCCCGCCATAATGTTCAGCCCCTGAATTGGATTAAGGATGGTTTCAATTTCGATCCCTTTACTTCTCTGCTCTCCGTCCTGGATGGTCACATTATAGTTTGTTCCGTCGCGGGTCACAACATCTGCCCGTAACATATTGTCAACCAGAATATCATAATATCCTACCGTGAAATTTACTCTGTTTCTCCAAAGATTTCCTTTGAATCCCATTTCCCACTGATTAGATCTCTGCGGTTTGAAATCTCCGCTATAGTCTGCAAGCGGTTGCGCAACCGGAGCTAAATTACTGAAACCATTCATATAGTTAGCATAGGCAGACAGGCGATCTTTAAGGATCTGATAGGATAAACCAAATTTTGGAGATAACGCATTCTGATTGAATGTCCCCGTATTTACATTTTTGATCAAATCCAGTTGTCCATTGCTTTCATAATGATCAAAACGTAAACTCAGCAAAGTAACCAAACGGTCTGTAATGTATACCGCATCGGAAATATAAGCGCCATAAATATTGCTTGATGCTGTATTTCTTACTAAAGGTGCTGTAGAAGTCTGAATTTTTTGTAACGCTAAATCTCTGGTGATATTTCCATATAATCCTGTTACCGGCGGCGCTATCGGTGCTGTAGGATTTTTAGGGTCAATGTAATCAAATACAACAATTGGAGAAAGGTTATTGTTCAAAGACTGGTTTAAATAATCTAATCCTACAAGAACTTTATTTTTGATTTTTCCTATTTTAAATTCCCCGTTAAAGTTCTGCTGAACGCTGGTAGACGCTCCTTCGCCATTCTGCCACTGTACATTACGCTCCAGAAGATTATCTGTAGCTCCTCTCATAAACTGATACTGATACAATCCTTCCGTTTTCCTGTAATTTCTTGAGATCAAAGTCTGGGAACTCCACTGATCTGAAATTTTGTAATTCACCTCAGCTTTTACATTGATGGAAGGCGCTTTTAAACTCATATCGTTATTGGAATAAGACTTTTTCCAGTCATATCCAAGCTCATCCGGAGTGGTTGCAATGAATGGTCTGGTTCTCGGTAAAAAGATGATCGGCGTATTGGTTCCTTCATAGGTGTAAATCTGAGCTCCCAGGTTAAATTTTAAACGGTCATTCACCTGGTAGCTGAATGTAGGCGCCACAAACATGGATTTTCTGAACTCTGAATCTCTGAATCCGTTCTGATACTGATACGCTGCATTCACACGGAATAAAGTCTTCCTTGAATCCGTGATTGGACCGTATACATCAGCCGTCACACGGTTCAGATTATAACTTCCCAAAAGATAAGAAGCTTCTCCGCCGAAATAATCTTTAGGCTTTTTCGTTACGACATTAATCAATCCTCCAAAAGAATTGACTGCGCCTCCGTATAAAGTTCCGGAAGGCCCTTTGATCACATCGATACGCTCAATATCAGCAGGGTCAATTTCTGAATTGGTGGTCGCAGGAACACCGTCTACCATAGAAACTCTCGTAGGAAAACCTCTTAAATTGTAGTAGAAACTTCCGTCTCCCGCTCTACCCGCACTTCCCTGCATTTTTACAATACCCGGAACGTTTTTTAAAGCGTCGGACATATCATACACCAACTGCTCTTTCAGAATCTGCTGGTTGATGCTTGTGTACATTTGAGGATTTTCAATGTTTTTCAAAGGCATTTTAGAGATCGAAGTACTGTCTCTGTCCAGAAATTTATTTCTACTGAAGGCATATACTGTAATTCCTTCAATCACATTATTTTCTGTCTCAGGATAAATCACCGGAATTTCAAAGACATCTTTTTCAATACGGATCTGCTCACGCATCAATTCAATATCATTTAAAACCACCTGAAGCGTATACTCTCCCGGTGGCACATTATCAAAATAGTATTCTCCTAAACTGTTGGTCTTAGCCTGATACGGCGTATTGACTAATCTTAAAAGCGCATTCTTCACGGGCACTTTTTCAGACAACATAATCTTTCCGTTGACACGTTCATTCTGCTGGGCAGAAACAAATAATGGAAGACCGACAAGAAATAAAAGTATTATAGGGGTTTTAAATATTTTCATGCTGTAAGTTTTGTAACAGAGGATAATTGATTTTGCCGTTTTGTGATAATGGAAATGATTCTATGTGTTCGGTGCGTACGTACTGCGGGTTGATTCGCAGTTTATTTTTAATGGTTTCTGTAATGGTTTGGGGATCAATGTTGATATTGTCATACAGAACAATGATTTTTTTGTCATTGCCGTTAAGACAGACTACTGTATTGCCTTCCAGTTCATTCTTAAGGATAAACTCTACCTCATCCAGGTTGAGACGGATTCCGAAAAGCTTCATGATCCGCTTGATTCTTCCTGTGATGTAGTACAGTCCGTTCTTCCCTCTTCTGCCTGTATCTCCGGTATGAAGAAGCCTTGGCTGTTCGTAGGTAGAAAGGTCTTCAAGCTTGTTAGCATACCCTCCGCTGATGCTTGCATGTAAAAAGAGTAATTCATCCGTTTCAGGATCGATCCGGAAGCTTCCTCCGTGTACAGGAGTGCCAATAGATGTTTCCTCTTCAAGAAGTCCGTCTGTAGTAAGATAAGCCATTCTTCCGCCTGCTTCGGTTTGTCCGTATTGGGCAAAGAACTGTTTATCGAACTCAAGGCAGTAATTGAAGATGGTTTTTCTCAATTCAGCATTGATCACCCCTCCCGTATGGGTCATGTATCTCAGGCTGGTGCTGTCTTTTCTGAAAAATCCGATTCTGTTGAGGTTTTCATACAGATACGGAACGCCTCCCAGCGTGCTGTAGCCGTACTCTTCCATTTCGTCCCAGAATGCTTTCTGCATGATGTCTTTGTCCGTACAGACTATTCTTCCCGCACGCATACAGTTGGTGGTAAAAATAGAAAAACCGTACACGAAATTAATCGGTACGTTGAGCGGAACTACATCAGATTCCAGGATAGGCATGTATTGAAGGATGCTCACGGCGTTCTGATAAAGGTTTTCATCCGAAAGCTTCACCAATTTTGGAACTCCGGTGGTTCCGGAAGTACTTAAAAGGATTTTGATGTCAGGATGAATGGTCACTTCCGGCTGATAATCTTCCTTAGCAAAGATTTTCACTGTTTCCGAAAACTCCTTTAACGAATATCCCTGAACCTCATCTCTTGAAGGATCAAAGATATATTTGGGACGGTATTCCGCTTCCAGACGTTCTTTAAATTCCGGATGCAGTTTCTGTCCCAAAATAGCAATGGCATGTGCGGTTCCATAGAAATTGAAGAACACTTCAATACTGGGTACCTGATTGTCATTGTACAAAAAGATCAATCCTTTTTCTACAGGATTGAGGCCTAAAGACCTGTACAGTGTTCCAACCGGCGTGGAAGCACCGGTGGAAGCATCTGTAAACAACAAGTTCTTGTTGGCAATTACATTTTCTAAAATTTTCATATACTTAGTTTTCTACGAGTACATCGTATTTTTTCATTTTTTCGCGGATCTTCCCGACGGTTCCCATTTCAAGAATGTCGTTGAAGTCAAACTTGACACGGTAGAACTGCTCCAACGCTTCTACAATAAGCAGATGCGACATGGAATCCCATTCAGGAATTTCCTGATAGGTAAGGTTTTCGTCTACCAATTCTTTTTTCACAGCGATTGCTGATGCGATAATTTCATAAAATTCGTCTGTTGTGTGCATTTTAAATTTTTATAGTTTTCCATTTACCATTTTTGAAGATCATGAGGAACAGTACAGCCAGTACGATTTCCGAAGAAACAATAGCCGTAAATATTCCCTTCAGCTCCCATTGAAGCCTTACCCCAAGCAGGTAGGCTAAAGGAAGCTGAATCACATAGAACATGATCATGTACAGCAGGGTCACCTGCATAATATTACCAGCCGCGTTAAGGGCACGGCTGATCACCATTGTAAAGCCTAATAAGAGATAAGCCATAGACACCACATGGATGTATTGTACGGCATATCGTGCTACCTCAGCTTCCTTGGTGAAGAACGTCACCACATATTCCGCAGCGAACTGCCAGAATATAGCGACGGCTATCAGATAAGTCATATTGATTCCTCCGGCTCTCCATACCGTTTTCTCTGCGCGGTCCGGATTTCCGGCTCCTAAATTCTGTCCTGTAAGAACCCCTGCAGCATTTCCTATTCCCCAGGCAGGCATCGTCGCAACAGAAGCAATTCTCTGCGCAATAATGTATCCTGCCAGAGCGGTAGTCCCGAAGGTGGCGATGATCTTAACCATGATCAGCCAGCTGGAAGCAGGAATAATATACTGAACCAGTCCGCCAAAAGTAATTTTCAGAATTTTCTTAATTAAAGGCAGGTCAAGATGAAACCTGACCAGAATATTCACACTGGTCTTGCGTGTAAGAAGAATAAAGAACTGATATAAAACCGCCAGTAACCGGGATAATATGGTAGCATACGCCAGTCCCATTAATCCGTAAGCAGGAATAAAACCAAGTCCGAAAACAAGAATTACCGCAAAAACCATACTGGAGATATGGCAAAGCCAAAGCGACTTCATCGCCAGATCCGCATCTCCTGCTCCTCTGAAAAGACCATTGATAGACAGACGCAGAATCACCAGACCGATACTCAGAAACACCAGTTTGGAAAAAGGAAGTCCGTTCTCTACAATCCCTGTATTGAATCCAAGGAAACTGATGATTTCACCCGCAAAAAGGAATGACAGGCCACCAATCAGTAATGCAAAGGCAGATGCCAGCAATATGATATAATGAGCAGTCCGGCTCATACCTTCCTGGTCTTTTTCTCCGGCTCTCCTCGCCGTAAGTGTTGCAGCAGCGATACCCAAACCAATGGCAATTGCATTGGCAAAATTGATATAGTTATCTGCAATTCCTACCAAGCCCAAGACTTTATCTCCTAATCTTGCAATAATTAAAAGATTGATACTGACAAAAACAGATTCCATCACGAGCTCCATCACCATAGGAATGGCAAGGCTGAAGATAGAACGGTTGATACTCCCTGAGGTAAGTTCTACTTTTTTTCCCGCTAAAGCTCCGTACGCAAATACAGAGCCTTCTTTTACAAGATGCAGAAACTTTCTCATACCGTCGCTACAGAGTTTTTATTCGCAATCTGATACAAAGGATTCGGCAGTGCACCGTCTTTCTTTGGAATAGCAAATGCTTTATTTTCACTGTAGCCATTGTTTTTCAAACGAAGACTGTTGATGTAGAACCTTTTAAATGTAGGAATATACAGATCATATTTTTCATACCGCTCATTCAGATGAGGATTATGGTTTTTGTAGTTCTCTATACAATCGTGAACAAGCGTCCAGAAGGTCTCTTCCTGAAAATTGGAATGGGTATGCAGAACATTGGATAAATACCTGAAGAACGCATCAAAAACACCCAAAAGAATAGACAGCGGAACATTTTCCTTGTTGGAAGACTGGATGAGTCCGTCTGCCAGATGATCAGGAAGTTTCTCCCTTGCTTCTGTGGTCAGGACAATATCATCTACAAAATCTTTGATCACAATTCTCTGTGGCACTCCGTTTTTTAATACCACCATGATGTTTTCTCCGTGAGGTGTTACACAAAGAGAATGGGTGTAATAAATGTGAAGTAACGGCGTAAGATAAGCATCCAGATAATCTGTAATCCACTGCTGAATACTGATTCCTGCCTGCTCTGCAAAAGCCTGTACCAATGGAATTCCATTCTGATCTACAAAAAGCAGGGAAGCCATAGTAAACATTTCTTCGTCTTCCTGTAAATAATTGGAAGCACTTTCGCGCCATAAAGCTCCCAGAAATTCGTTATACTGGTAAGGAACACCGGCAATCGCACTGTATTGAGGATGCAGATAAGCAATAGAAGCCTCTTCTCCTAAAAATATGGTTCCTTTTGTTTCAAGATAAGCATCACCTTTGATCAGTCCTTTCACCCAGTCTGTAATGGATGGGGCAATTTTCATCTGCTTAGGCGACAGTCCTCTGATATTTCCTGTACTTAAAATAGAAACAGCGGTTTTCAGGTATCTTTTTTCAGGATGATCTGTATTAAATAGAGTCCTGATGCTCTGCTGCGGGCTGTAGATATCATTTCCTTCTCCTAAGAGTATCAGAATATCAGATGCGATATCACCTGCAAAGTGAATTTTCAGCTTATGTTCCCACTGCCATGGATGCACGGGAATTAAATTATAATCCTCGGGAGATTTTCCGGAATCAATCAACCTTTGTTGAAATACCTGATACAATTCGTCTCCAATTTCAGAACGGTAAAATCCTTCCTGATCTATATGTTCCAGCGACTGGAACGCTGATCTGTCCTTATGAGCAGCCAGCCATAACACTTTTAAATCCTCTCCCGCTTCCGGAGCAAACGTTTCAAGATCGGTAGGAGAAAATCCTAATCTGCTTTTGTTAACGATTACCCAAGGATGGCCTGTCATCTGATGTTCTACCGTTTGGTAATTACTGGATGCCAGTTCTTTTGAAGACATAACGCCTCTCGATAAAATTAATGCGTCACAGTATAACGTATGCAGCAATTCTTCGGTATATCTCGCCAGCGTATTGGCATCCAGATCGAATACGGTCTGCATTTCAAGGAAGAACTGGGGAATATTCAGCGCTGAGGTGGGTACGCCATTCTCTATTTTCACGATACTTTGCGTATCAATGTGCCAGTAATCCATCATCCTTTCCTGTCCGCGGAAAATGTATTCTATAGTTTCGATCCCTGTTTCCAGTTTGAAGACCGTAAATCCTTCTTCATCCTGTGAAACGGCAACAGGTTTCAGCCGTTCTTCATGCATTAATTCTGCAATCGTCTTGGCCATAAGGTCTCTATTGGCCTGGAACCAGATTTCCTGGCTGATTGTATTATTTTTTAAGTTGGTGTTCATTGTTCTGTTATATTTTGACAGTTGATACAGCAGCGTGTTTCTCTACATCAAAATCCTGGAAAGCAATTTTCTTTTCGATTTTATAATGTTCTCTTCCCAAAATGTCATTGATGATATAGGAATTACGGTACGCCGCCATTCCAAGATCCGTAGAAATGTAGCTGTGGGTGTGTACTTCTGCGTGAAGCACATAGATTTCCCCGCCGTTATGGTCTATGGAATAATTCCTGTTGACCGCAAATAGTCCTGTGGAATCTCTTTTAATTCTGGACTGAATATTTTTTAAGAAAGCCGGTTCATGATAACGGTATCCTGTTCCTACTACCAGATAGTCAGCTTCCTGTTCGTAAGGAACCTCTTGTTCTAATTGTGTGAACTCAAGAGTCAAATGATCCGGATTGCTGTTATCTACTCTATCCAACTGGCTATTTGGAATGATCGTCAGGTTTGGATCAGCATTATCAATATTCAGGTCGTAGATGAAATCATAGATCTGGTTGATGAGGTCGTAATTGATTCCTTTAAACTGAGCCTGCTGCTTACTTAATATTGATTTTCTTGCCGCTTCATCCCTGCTGTAGAAATAATCCACATAATCAGGAGATGTCAGTTCAAGCGTCAGCTTTGAATATTCCATCGGGAAGAAACGGTCCGGACGTGAATACCAACCCAATTGGGTATTTTCATCACGGCTTTGCAATAAATCATAAAAGACCTCTGCAGCACTTTGTCCTGAACCAATTACGGCAATTTTTTTACCCTGAGCTAAAAGTTCTTCCTTACGGTAGAGATAAGAGCTTGTATGCAGAATACGGGAATCCTCTTTCGGAATAAACGAAGGAATGTGAGGCTGTGTGCCTGTTCCCAGGATCAGTCTTTCTGTTCTGAAAACTTCCGTCTCCTTGGTTTTGGTATGGATGGTTGTGATTAAATACAGTCCGTCTTCATACACAATATCAACCACCTGCGTTGAAAAACGGCACTGTGGAAGCTGGCTCACCACCCATTGGCAGTAACGGTTATATTCTTTACGCGGAATGAAAAAATCTTCCCTGATAAAGAATTTGTAGAGCCTGTTTGTTTCTTTCAGATAGTTCAGAAGGCTTAAAGGATTCGTAGGATCTGCCATGGATACGCAGTCGCACAGAAAAGGCGTCTGCAGGGTTACATGGTCAATCATCAATCCCGGATGCCAGTCGAAACCGTCTCTCTGGTCAAGGAAAAGTGTTTTTAATTCAGAAATCGGATTGGATAAAGCGGCCAATCCTAAATTAAAAGGGCCAATACCTATTCCGATCACGTTATATATCGTTTCGTTATTCATGTTCAGTGATTTTTACGGTGAATTCTACATCTTTGTTTTGCGGGAATTTTTCCCAGTACCATTCTCTGTAGCAGAAATTAAGGTTGGCTTTTTTATGAGGCATTTCAATGACTTTATCTACTTTGAACCCGACATGAGCCTTGTTCATCATAGACGCCAGAGAATCTACCGAGCCTTCTCCTACCATTTTTCCAACTTCAGGCTGGGCAAATACATAATCTACCATAGACTGTGTGGAAGGAGAAACGTATTTCTTCTTCGGATCTGTAGGTGCGATAAACTGATGGGTTCCGTAATCGGTAGGCAATACATCATAATAATCGCCCACAATATCTCTGCATGGCCAGTAAACCTCAATATTACATGTAGGTTCGCCATTACTCATGACAATGTAGCTGTGTGCTTCATCACCTGGCAGCATTAAACGGTAATAAGTTTCCAGCTCGTCAATCGGCCAGTTCATCTGCCAGATTTTGATCGCATGTTCACGGTTAAACCATTCATGAAGCATTTCAAGGTCAATATCAAGGTCAACAGGTCTCATCGTAACCGTGACATCATCTTTCTGGAAATAACGCTTGAAGAAAGCTTCTTTCCCTTTCGGATGAATCAGCTGATCTGAGAAGTAATGGTAGTGAAGAAGATTCGGAACTTTAGCATAAGAAATGGCTGCTGCACTTGTAATACCATCAATTTCATTAGCAACCGCCTTAAAGTTGGTTTTTGTTCCCCAATGACGGTTTTTAAGTGCATAACGCGTAAAATCTGAAGGCATTTCCTGATGAACCTGTTCAAATTCATTGTGCAGGATATCGATTAATGTTCTCTCTTTCACCCATCCTGTCTTTCCTAATGAAGCGATAAGTGCTGAAAGATTGCTCACCAGAACATGGTAAGAGATAATATCTAAAAGACGTTTATCCCTGATGAAAAGATCTTCAATCTCAGGGTACGCTTTGGAAAGCTCTGCATACTGTTCTCGTGCGCTTTCTCTTAATAAATATCCCTGTGCATCTCTTACAAAAAGAGTCGTTGGCAGCAACTGATCATCCAGTTGGATTAAAAGATTCTGTTGGTGTGCTTCAGGAGCCATGCCGTATTGGCTGTATAAATGGTTTAAAGGAGCAATCAGCAGATGAATATATTTTGCAAACCAAATGGTCACCGATTCTTCCGGACTTGTTCCCAGTTTCTCAGAAACATCTGTAAAGAACTTTTGAATAAAATTCTGTCCGTCTGCAGGTTCGTCCTGACATAATCTTGCTAAAAGAAGGATTTTATCTTCCGGCTGGAACGGATTTTCGCGGATCAGAAGATTTAGGCTTTCAATATTTTTATCCTGATGATAAACACCTAATGTTACAGGCTCCAAAAGCAGTTTAAACCGGTTGAAATCCTTTTCAAATGCTGCGCCTGCATGTTTTCTCCATAAAGCTGATGCATAGCCTCTTTTCAGATCCTTCTCCGTATTGATCCTTATCGATCCTGTTAAAAGAACATTTAAAGAAAACTTAGGCATCCACGGAATATGAGGGCTGTACATACTTCTGATGGAAGAGGTTGAATAAAATTCTTCTCCAAAAGCTCCGATATGGATCAGAGTACGGTCTTTGATCATTTCCGCCCCTTCTTCGATAGATAAAAGATAAGTAGCTTCCCAAGGATGGCAAGGAACCGTATAGAAATCAGAAATCTTCTCGCCTTCTTTAAGGTATTTCGCTTCAATATCTTCCGGTAATGAAACGATACTCTTCAGAAATTCGCTGTAAGGCTGCTCCAAAACCGACTGCTCCTGAACACAGCTTTTGTGCACCAGGAAATACTCCAGCTGAATGCCTTTATTGAATTCCGGACCATACAGAACCTGCTCTTCTCTGGAGAATCCCATTCTCGCTTTTGTGAAAGGGTGAAGATTATGTCCTACAGGAAGCTGCTGTTCAGATTCCAGGAAAGAATACGTTAGAGCATCTTGATCCTGTAAACCTTCCTCCATGATCATTTCCAGATTTTTTAAGCTGCTGTGAATTCTTTTCATAAATAATTCAAGGCCTTTTTCACTGAACTGCTCAGAAAGTTCGCGGTATACCAGTTCGGTAAGCTGATCAACATCCGGTTCAAAAACCTTCTGATTTTTATGATCAACCACCCATAAAGGCAATCCATAGTTGTGGAAAGCACTTTCAGAACGGTAAGAAACCGGAGCAAATAAAAAGATGTCGCTTTTCTTTAATTCAAATCTTATATGAAGCGGATAGATGCTGTTTTCCAGTGCCTGAGCCGTAAGGGCATCATATTTCGGAACTCCCTGATAGAACTTTCCGTTTCCAAGCTCACGAAGCATTCCGTTCAGCAGGATTCTAATCGTGATTTCCTGTGCTTTTTCCGTAAGCTTAGTTTGCTGTACTAAAATCTTCTCCATGCGATTTGATTGTATTTAAAATTTGGTGAACATCTTCTGTTGTTGTAATCGGGTTCAGGAAAGTAAACTTCAGGTAGAAATTTCCATCTACTTTGGTACTTGCCACCAGAATTTCCCCGCTGTAGAAAAGCTTCATTTTGATATGCTGGTTCAAAGCATTCAGGTCTTCAATATCAGGTCTGATATAACGGAAAACCAAAACGCTCAAATCCGTATCGGAAAGCAGTTCGAAGTGAGGGTTTTCAGTGATCATAGACGCTATATCTTTGGTAAGGTCTATCACTGTGTCTGTATATTCTGCGAGCTGTTCTTTGCCCATCATTCTTAAGGTAAACCACAGTTTCAACGCATCGAATCTACGGGTACTCTGGATGATGGATTTGTTGATTTGTGCAGGAATTTCCTCTTCATCCATTTCCGCAGGATTCAAATAGTCTGCATGGTGTTTCAGGATTCTTAATTCCCTTTTGTTTTTAACGATGAAAGCGCTGCTGCTGATCGGCTGGAAGAAAGATTTATGATAATCGATTGTCACAGAATCCGCTCTTTCGATGCCGTTCAGAAGATGACGGTACTTTTCGCTTAATAATAAAGCACATCCGTAAGCCGCGTCTACGTGCATCCAGATATTGTACTGCTCAGCAATATTGGCGATATCTTCCAGAGGATCTACGTTTCCGAAGTCTGTGGTTCCGGCCGTTGCTACAATTCCGATAGGAATATTTCCCATCTGCTCTTCTCTCTTAATGTATTTCTTCAGTAAACCGATGTCCATACAGAATCTTTCATCTGTAGGCACTTTAACAATACATTTTTCGCCTAATCCCATGATAGAGGCGTTCTTTAAGTTGCTGAAATGAGATTTATCGGAAACAAAAATTCTGAAATGTCCGGCCTCCTGTGGAAGACCATCCAGCTTAATATTATGGTTGTATCTCTTCTGGGAAAAGCAGTCACGCATCATCACAAGTCCCATCAGGTTGCTCTGTGATCCTCCTGCTGTGAAAACGCCGTCGCTGGTTTCTGCATTATATCCTAACTGCTCTGCGGTCCAGTCGATCAGCTTTCTTTCCATGAAGGTTCCTCCAGCACTCTGGTCGTAAGTATCCTGTGAAGAATTGATGGCACTGACAAGGATTTCTCCTGCCAAAGCGGGAATTACGACGGGACAATTAAGGTGTGCCACGTATTGTGGGAGGTGAAAAGCAGTCGCATGCTTTACATATATAGTATCTACTTCTTCAAGTAGCTCCTGATACGAAGACAGTTTTTGATTAAGGTCTATCTGCTGTACCATGCCTTTCATTTCTTTGGCTTCTATTCCGCTGAAGGGTTTGTCGGTTCTGTGAAGAAAAGTTCCTACAAGGTCTAAAGTTTCTTCGACAGCGGAACGATAATGATCGTAATTATCAGAATGAAAAATATTTCCAAAATTCCCCGAAATGTGAGGTAAGTAGTCGCTCAGGATCTCTCCGGCGGGCATTTGATTGTTATTCATATACGTATTTGTAAGGTGATTTTTAAAATCAATAAGTTGTGTAAAAGTGTATAGTATATAGATGTATATACCTGATAGTCAAGTTTTTATTTTTTACATTTTTTTTACTTTTTATTTGGTGGTTGATAAATTATTCATAAATTTGAACCGGTTATTGTTATTTAGAATAATTAAAAACAAATATAGAAATTATATTCACACACCAAATATTTTTTTAATGAATTCGCTAGAAATTTTAGATAACGACAGTATTACTGCGGTAAAACTGCTTCCGAGAGTCATTGAGATCACCTCTCAGGAAAGAAGAATGATACAAGATGCAGCGGTGCATCTTCAGAGAAAATATGACAGCTATGAAAACAGAGATTTCATTACCCATGTTCATCAGCTGGCCTCTTATTTTTTACCGGAAAGAATTCTGCATATAGCGGCTGATTTCGCCAGCGACTTTTCAAAAGATCAGTACGGAGCGCTTGTGTTTAGAGGATTAATGGATATTGATCAGGAAAGTATAGGAAATACTCCCCCGAACTGGCAGTCTGCCGATTATTCTAAATTCAATATCTATGGTTTTGCCTGTGCTTTGATCCACGGAGCACTTCCGTCGAAGCCCGTACAATATTATTCGCAGCGTAAAGGTGGCGGATTAATGCATGCGATCATTCCGGATGAAAAAATGAGAGAAACGCAGACCGGATCGGGATCTGCAACAGATCTTTATGTACATACCGAAGATGCTTTCCTGAAACATCAGGCAGACTTTTTAAGCTTTATGTATATCCGTAATGAAGAGCAGGTACCTTCTACCCTATATTCTATCCGTTCGCATGAATCTATGGGAGAAAAATTCAGGCCTCTTTTTGAACGGATGTATAAAATTCCAAAAGATGCCAATCTGGAAACAGCTGCAGAGGAAGAAGAAGCATTAGAAGCTGTTCTGTATGGTAATCACGAGCTGCCTTTCATGCGGTTCGATGCAGCAGAACAGCTGTTTAATCCAAGCATTAAACAAAGTGATGAGGCCCATCATCATCTGACAGAATTCTGGCAAGAGGCAAGAGATCTGATCTATTCAGGGTTTACGCCACAGGCCGGAGATGTGATATTGGTGAATAACCATTTATGTGCCCACGGGAGATCTGCCTTCAGAGCCGGGGTAAGAAATGTTGATGGTGTAGAGCACGAATGTCAGAGAAGAATTATGCTCCGGATGATGAGTAAAGTGAGTCTTATGGAAATGAGAGCGCATACGCTTACAGAAGATCCGTTCTTTGTAATTGAAGAACATTTGGGTAAAAATTTCGAAAACATTTAAAATGTTCTATTAGATATTTATTTGATAATAATTATGATGGATCCTTTTAAGCTTTATGCTTAAAAGGATTTTTTTAGCTGAATACTTTTTTAAACCTGAATAAAATATTTAAACCATTAAGAATATTTAAGTTTTTAAGATGATTAAGATAAGCTTCGCTTTTTAAAGTTTAAAGATTGAGCCCTGTTAACCATGTCAAGGTTAAAAACCTTGACATGGTTAGGAGATGTTGATTTCAACTTCAAATAAAGTAGCATAAATAATTATAATAAAACTAGATACATCAATTTATATAAAGCTAATTTTATAGCTTAAAAAATCGATCAAATAAAGTCAACTGCTCAGATAAAGATCTGCTCCAGTATTTAGGATCATGGATTCCTAAGGACTCTATATAAAGATGTTGAATCTTAAGGTCTGTGAGTTTTTTATGAAATTTTCTGTTCATTTCAATCATTTGTGTGTCTTCCGTACCGCAATCGAAAATGTACTGCTGTTCTGCTGTAGCCATAGTCTTCACTTTATTGTCTGTAAGAAATTTAGGATTTAATGATATTGCAGATCCTAATACTTTATCTACCTGATAATGAGTATACCCTTCCCCGAATGAATTGAAGTCCAGAGCACCACAAGAACTTCCCACAATGCCAAATGTATGATTGTATGCAGTCCCAATATTCACAGCACCATAACCTCCCATGCTCCAACCCAGGATACCACGGGATTTTTTATCATTTTTCACCGGATAGTTTTTATTGACAAAATCTACAAGTTCCTGCCCAATAAAAGTCTGGTACTGGGAATCTTTAACCAACGGACTGTCTACATACCACGAATTATAATTTCCATCCGGCAGTACATAAATCATTTTATACTCTTGTGCTTTCTGAACCAGATCCGGAATGTCCTGTTTGATTGTCCGTTCAGGATTCCCACTGTAACCGTGAAGAATATAAACCGAAGGATAGGTTGCGCCCTGCTGCACATCCGGTGTGATGATAATCGTTTTAACGTTCTTATTCATTTTGGCACTGAAAACCTCTTGATGAGTGACTTTCTGTGCGGAAAGCTGTGCAGATACCGTCAATACACAGACGATGCTTACTAAATTTTTCATAGGATAGAATTTAATTGATGAACTGGTACATCTGAAATCAATTGAAGCGGTCTTATTTTAAAATGAAATTTTATTGCTTTCACTTTTTTTGACGCAAAGATTTACTACTATGATGATTATTTAAGTGAGCTAAGAGGGAATCAATTGACATTGATTCTATGAAGCGGACTCATCATCTTTTTTTTCTCTTTCTCTTTCTCTTGTTCTTATTTAGACGTACAATTGTTCTTATTTATAGGACAAAGATGGGGCTCAGAAAATAAAAAAGCCTCAACATATGTTGAAGCTTTTGTCAGTTTATTTCTTTTTTTATGCGACTCAACTGAGTGGGTGTAATCCCCAGATAAGAAGCAATATGATGCTGTTTCAGTCTATCATGAAGAGGTTTGTTCTCCAGAAGCTGTAAATAACGCTGTTTGGCTGTTTCATGCTTTAAAGAGATCTCCAGCGGTTCTTTTTTTACTACCCAGTTTTTTTCCAGATAATGGATGTGAAATAATGCCAGGTCGTGGTATTGATTGATGAGTTCTCTGAAAGCTTTTGCCGGATATTTTATCACTGAACAGTCTTCTAAAGCAATGATATTAAAGTCGCTGGGCTTATCTTTGATAATAGCTGCCGTAGAAGCTACAAAACTTTTTTCTTCAAAGAAAATCTTATACACAGAATCTCCCTGCTCGTCTACAGTATAATATCCTACCAATCCTGATTTTATAAAATAATAGTATCTGGCGGCAGAGCCAGCTTCCTGGAGAAGGTCATTTTTGTGATATGTTTCCTCCTTACAGATATTCATCAGGGCTTTCACCGTTTCTTCTGACAGCGGATAATAACTATTAATCTGTTCTAAAAGGTCTTTCAAAGCTGATAATAATTTAATCTAAAATTTTCTTCATCATTAAATCAGTCTGGTCTTCATCACCCAGCCTGAATGTGTGGCTTCCGAATTCCTCAAAACCATTTTTCCTGTAAAATTGAAGGGCTCTCAGGTTTTTCTCCCAAACTCCTAACCATAGATAACTTTTGTTCAGGTTTTGAGCAGTTTCCAGAGCCTGGTCATAAAGCAGTTGGCCTACTTTCTGTCCATGATGGCTTTTTTTGACATAAATACGCTCTATTTCCAGGGAAGTATCGTCTTGTAATTCTGTTTGCGCAGCACCAGAGTTTAATTTGAGGTACCCAACAGGATTATCCTCTTCCCAGGCTATAAAGAAATAGGAATCAGGATTATTTAATTCCGACTTTACTTTTTCCGTACTGAAACTTTCTTCGAGATATGTTTTCATTGCTTCCTCAGTATTACTTTCTGCAAAGGTTTCTGAAAAAGTCTGTCTCCCAATACGCTGAATGGTTTCAAGGTCTTCTATTCCTGCTTTATGAATGATTATTGATGGCATATTATACATTTATTGCTCTAATTTATTAATAAGATTTTTTATTTCAGGTATGCTTAATTCTGTTTTTGTTTCTGTATTTAAAATATTTTTTAAAATTTTAAGATGAGCAGCCTTTAAAGCGTCTTCAGCTTTTACTTCCTGATCAGGAATCACGCCGACAGGTTCCCAGTTTTTATGGCTTATGACGGATTTTATTTGCCCAGCCGGGACCAATAGTAAATATTGATTTTGGATGATGAAATGATCTACCGGATTGGCAGCACCCCCTGTTTTTTCCCCGATTACTTCGGCCAGCTTATGTTCCTGTAAAAAGTAGGCAAGGCCTTCTGCTGCTGAAAAACTTTTTTTACTGGTTAAAATGTAGACTTTTTTATGAAGATATTTCTGTCCGGCAACTTTAGATTGGGTACTGTTTATCACTGTTTCCTCTTTATTTCTGAAGTATGTAGTATAAAGATCCGTTTTTTTATCAAAAAAATAACTGCAGAATAACAGAAGCATGTCATTGTCTCCGCCGCCATTCTCTCGCAGGTCAATGATCAGGGAATTGGTATTGGCAATAAAATTCATGGCAGCAGCCAATGTTTTTTCACTGGATTCCCGCGATGCAAAGCCTTTGAAGTTGATATAACCGATATTACCTTCCAGGCGTTGAACGTTTTCAAATCCAAAATTTTCAAGGCTGTTATGAAAATTGTTTTCTTTTTCTCTTTCTTTCTCATCAACAGCTTTTTGTGGACTGTAGTTTTCGTGGTATTTAACAAAAAAATGTTTGTCTTTTATAGTTGTTCTCAATTTTTGAGTCAGAAAGGCAGCAAAGTCTTTTTTACTCAAATTCTTAAAAGTTCCTTTTTCAGATTCATTTTGAAATAAAGAATCTACTTTTTGGTAGGCTTTCTTATCAATGTAGTGACTCTTCACTTTTTCTGTAATATCAGAGAGCACTACAGTGGTGTCATCTTTCTGTGCATAAGAAACCAGAGAAAGGGAAAGGAAAATTCCGGACAGTATTTTTTTCATTGAAATATGATTTAATATTTCAGTAAAAGTATTTCAATGATCATACTATAAATTGTAAAAATGGAAACTTAGATAAACAGCCAGATATTATTTTGTTCAATATCTACATTTTCAAAGAACTTTTTGGGACTAATTTTAGTAAATTCTTTAAAATCTTTAATAAGATGGGACTGGTCGTAAAAAAGATTTTCATAGGAAAGCTCTGTGAGGTTCCTTACTTTTTTATTGGATATCAGAACTTTACGAAATCTTTGTATTTTTCTGAATTCAGTCGCCGGCTTACCCAGATACCGCTTAGAAATTTTATTCAGATATTGTCTGGTTATACCATTTTTTACTGCAATCTCCTCAATGCTGAGTTCAGTTTCAAAATCAGTCAATATGGAGTAAGCTAACGTTAAATTTTTATATTGAAATTTTGAAAGCCAATATTTTTCCAGCATTTCAATTTGTTTTTTTCTGTGGGGCTCATTAAAAACTGTATTCGAGATTTCTTTAAAATCCGAAAAATGAATATGTTCCTGCATAATATCACTGTTATCGGCCTCAAAAAAATGATACATTCCCAACGGCTTAAAATAAACCGTAATTTCATTAATAGACTGCTGATAAAAAATTTCAGTAGGAACAGAACATCTGGCAACAAAGTCAATCACTAAATTTTCGGATAAAGACCTCTGGATTTCCACCCATCCTTTATCCTGGGCAATAGTCACATTCTGACAGGCTGAGACAATGAAATAGTTGTCCGGAAAAGTAAGATACCTGACCGGTTTATCGCTCTCATCTTTTTCTACAAAATAATATCCTTCAATATATTTTTTAAGTATAGGATTTACCGGTTGATAAAAAGTAACTTTCATATAATCGCAGACTGGATTTTAATAACAGACACAAAATAATGTTCGAAAGTTTCCTCAGGACTTATGCTATGAAAATAATATTTTTTTAAACGCTTCAGAAGCCAGGTGTACCTGAACTGACCAGTCGTCTGCGGCATCACTTCCTGCATCATCAGAAATATATTTCAGACACAGAAAAGGAATATTTTCTTTTTTTGCGATCAGGGCAAGCGGATACGCTTCCATATCTACAATATTATAGTCTGTTTCCAAATGATTCATCTCAAAACTGTCGCCGCTGCCGCAAATTCCTTCTTCCAGGCCGTTCATTTGAAGACCATATTCCAAAACTGGAGGAATTCCGGATAAAGGCGTTTCATAAAGACTGAAACCGAGGCCTCTTACATCCATATCTCTTTGAATAAATTTGGTACAGCATACTACTTCACCCTTTCCAAAACTT
Source organism: Chryseobacterium lathyri (assembly GCF_019970085.1). NCBI lineage: Bacteria > Pseudomonadati > Bacteroidota > Flavobacteriia > Flavobacteriales > Weeksellaceae > Chryseobacterium > Chryseobacterium lathyri. Next base: position 77,802 of record NZ_JAHXYG010000004.1, read on the forward strand.
TTACTTCCTGCGGAACCCAAATTAATGATCAGTTTAGGTTTTCGGAAATGAATTTCCCGGGTAAGCTCAATAGCAGCGTTTACTTTTCCTATTCCTGTTACCAGTTTATTTTTCCCCTCAAAAGCCTGTCCGGCCTCCGAATCCAAAGCAAAGACAAACAGGGTCTCTGAAACAGGATAATGAGCTTCGGTATTGATTTTTATCATTGAACATAAATATTTAAACAAAAATAAGGATTGAACACCTAAAACAGGAATTCTTTCTTCTTTTTTTATTAATCTGTATGGAATAAAAAAACACCCCGGTTTGAGGCGTTTTATATTAAATATGCTAAATTATTATTCATTAAAACACTAATGTCACTAATCTTTTCACAAATTCCACGAATGTTGCTGACATTCAATAGTAACATTCGTGAATCTATTAGTGTTATTTGTGGTTAGGAAATTAACATAGTCAGGAAGCTGAAAGAGGGAGGTTGAAAGTAACTTTAGTCAATAAAAATTAAGAAATTAATCTTAAAAATTTAATAAAGTACATTATCATTCTGTAGTTGGAACTCAATAACTTCTCTCTTCCAGCTTCAGGCTTCCTTACAGTATTACACACTGCATCCATCAGCATCACACGATGCACCTCCTTCTTTGGAAAGGTCTTTAAACGGACTTACTGTTTCTTTGTACGTCTGCTGAAGGGCATCAGCAAAAACTTCTGCAGGCTGTGCCCCGGATACGGCATACTTTCCATTCAGAACAAAGAAAGGAACACTGGAAATACCATTGTTTTTGGCCTCATGGATATCCTGACTGATTTCATAATCAAACTGATCTGATGTTAAAGCCCGTCTTGCCTCATCTTCATCAATATTTAAATTCTTAGCAAGAAAAATAAGTTCTTCAATATCTCCTACATTTTTTCCGTCAATAAAGTGAGCTTTAAAAAGAGCTTCTTCCATCTCATTCGATTTATCATACTTTTTGGCAAGATGAAGTAATTTATGAGCAGTAAAAGTATTGATGATCAGTGCTTTTTCAAAATTAAAATCGATTCCTGATCCCTTTCCCATCTGGGCGACCTGACCGATCATTTGAGATGCCTGGTCTGCCGGAAAACCTTTTTTTTCTTTAAAATATTCAATTGTATTCTGAGGATGAGCAGCATCTAGGGTTGGATCTAGCTGAAAGCTCTTCCACTCTACTTCTACTTCGTCTTTAAATGGCAACTTTTCAAGAGCCTGTTCAAAATTATGTTTTCCGATATAGCAGAACGGACACATAATATCTGACCATATTTCTATTTTCATTCTTTATTTATTTTAATTCTGATAGAATTATCAGACTACAAAATTAATATATTTCTTAATTGTAACAAAATTTATTACAGTATATTGTGCTCTTCTGTTTTTCTATTTTTTTCTCAATAATGCTTCTGAGAAATGATAGTCCCAGAATACCGAAAATACAATTTTATAGAATACATTAAATTTATTTGACTCCTCACTGTATCAAGCAAAAGTCTTTTTACTTATAACATAATCTATTGCATACAATATATTATGTTTTTAAATTATTCAAAAATTTACATTTATTAAGAAAAAATATATTATATTTACTTTATTAAATTAAATTTTTGACAATACAAAATTAATCGTATTGAAATTTATATAATATTAACTTTAACCAGACAAAACATGAAAAAACATTTACAAACATTATTTTTTGTTTTTACCTGTTTGACAGTAAGTGCTCAAGTAGGTATTAACACGACGGTGCCAGATCCTTCTTCGGTGTTGGATGTTATATCCACTACCAAAGGAATACTTGTTCCTAGAGTAAATTTAACAACAACAACGGTTCAGCTAGGCACTGCTGCCAATGCAGTTAGCTTATTTGTCTATAATACCGGAACGGCCCTACCTAAGGGCTTTTATTTTTGGAATGGTACAGAATGGCGAGCTGTGGACAATTCTTCTGCAGTTAATGCCATAGCCACATTAAATTGTAATGGAGCCATATTAGACCCTCAGCAGATTATAACAGGTGGTACGCCTCTCATTGCAGGAACAATTATTAAAATTCCATATACTATTGCTAATGGCGGTAAATTTGTCGGGACAACACTTACATCCGTAGGTAATGCTGCTGTAACTGCAACTATTTCAGATGGTAAAACTGAATCCGGTTCAGGTTCCTTATCATTTAGTGTTTCAGGGACCCCTATTGCATCTCAAAACTCTCCTACGGGGATTACATTTGATTTAACGCCATTTATCACGTTGAATCCGGGATTTACCGGTTGCAGCAGTATAAATGTTGGCAAACAAGTAACTGCCGATATTAAAAGCCTTGCGGTAATGGATTATCTGAAATTTGTGACCGATTCAAATGGAACTAAAGGTTTTTCTGTTGAAGCGACAACGCCTGATGGCTTATATACTTTTAGGGTATTTTTATGGCATTCTAATCAAACGGCATCAGCTACTGCTACCAATAACACAACACAGGTACAATTGTCAGATGTGCAGATAAGGAATAATTCTGGTGCCAATAAAGTTTTGATGTGGAACAACTCAACTGAATACGGAGGATACATCGGCCAGGCGGGGAATACTTTAACAGCTGTTCCCAATTTATTTGGAGGGGATCTTAATACAGGAAATACTTGGAGTACCAGCACAACCGCTTCAAGAGTATATTGGGGGGACCCAGGTATTTATCAAGGGTCTAATAATGGACCTGAATATAGATATTATACCTGGATAGATACATCTACTACAACAAAAGTAGCCTATACAGCAACTATGATGGCAGGAGCAATTGGAGGACAGACGAGCACTAACCCGTTAACAATGAAAGTATTTATAAAAATAGATCAGATTACAGCTCCATAAGATGCGATTCTAAAAACAATTAAAGATGTAAGAAGAGACTGTCTCAAAAGTAACTCTCTCAGCTCTCCCTATGACAACTTTGCCATTTAGGAGATTCTCAGAGCATTATTACCTTTTGAAACAGCCTCTTTCTTTATATGTTATAACTTTAACTTAGTGCCAAATCCTATTTGGTACTAAGTTTTACTACTTTCCTTTTGAATATACTCGCTTGGAGTCATTCCTACAAATTGTTTGAACGTTTTATTAAAGGTAGATTGGTTAATAAATCCTGCTTCGGTATAGATATACATCAGGGTTACTTTTTCCAGGTCGCTTTTTGCAATTAATTCTTTTACATAACCAATCCTGTGAGAGTTGACATAGGTATTAAAATTAGAATATCCCTGTATCCTTATTGATTTTGAAATATAGTTATTGCTGATTTTCAGAATGGTAGATAACATCGAAATATTAAACTCCGGATTGGTGAAATGCTTGTTTGTGATGATTTCATTTTCTATTTTTTCAAATAATGACTTTGCACCGGATATTTCTTTTTCATCCAGTGTAATAGGAAGCGTAATTCGTTTCTTTTTTTCTATAATGGAAAGAAGTTCCTGCTCCCTTATTTTATCCTTATAATAAATGAGCAAATAAACAATTACAATATTAAACCCGAATGAAAGCAGGTCATTATACCGAAAAACATTTTCATAAGAATTTATTCTAGTGTGAAGCGGAGCAATATCACCAGTAAAGATAGCTACAACTGCAATAAACAAGGTATAAACTGAAAAAGATGAACCTTCTTTTTTACCAAGGAAAACATAGGCCCCAAGTGGCACAGGAACCAGCCAGCAAAATTGAAAAATGGAACATTTCCAGAAATAAAGTATGATAAAGTAAGTATAAATGGGCGCAATAATAAGATAGCCCCGCACTCTTTTTTCTAAAGAAAGTGATGGAAAAAAAGTATTTAATAAATATACATGGCTTAGCAAAGCAATAGCCCCAACCAAACAATAATATCCGAACAACTTTTCTTTTACGATGAAAAGATATATTAATGTAAATAATAATAAAATAGCTCCCATCAGATAATTATATCTTATTGAAAGTTCTTCTTTTAGTCTTAAGATCTCCTGTTCTCTTAGTCTTGTATTATCCATTTTTTTGTATTATTTACTGAAATAACCAATGAAAAGTGATCTTTACTTTATGCAACATGTTGTTTATCAATATTTTAATTTGTTTACTATTACTGATAACGAAACTTATTCATCTTTAATTAAAAAGTGATTTTTCATTGATGCTTTGACCTCTTTTGTTTTTCAATCTCCACTTATGCATATAATTTTGCTGCGAAATACAAATGATGAAAAATATTGTGACCATAGCAAAAAGCTTTTTATTAATATATGTTCTCACTTTGGGAACTTTGTATGCTTATGCTATGCGTCCTTTATTTGATCAAAAAAAAATCGAATCTGGCAAAAGTAATAAAAAAAATAAATCCACTGTAATTTTTGTATCTGAAGGAGCTTATGTTTTCAATAAAGATCAAATGCATAGCATTACAAAGGCTCCATTCTCTTTTCCCAATAAAGCCAAAGAAATAAAAACAGACAAGATTCTTTTTATTTCAGAAGGAACCATACTATATAATGGACACAATATTTTTATTGACGGGGAAAAGAAAAGGAATATTCCATCTGCAAGATCCCTAGCTAAAAAAGCATATAAGGAACCAACTGAAGTAAAGAAAAGCAAGGTTGCTAAACCTATAAACATTTGTTTTACAACAGATAGCAAAAGAAAATATTTCATTTTAGCTACGGATAGCAGATATTTTATCCCTTCCACATACAACGATTATCATAAACAGCTGATTAACGAGAACTGTTTCAGCCTTAACTCTTTTGTTTTCCCAAAAGATGTATCATGGGAGCGTAATAATAATACAGTATCCCATTCCCATATAAAAGTCTTCAGTATCCGGCCTCCCCCTTTTTAAAGCTATAAGCAAACAAGTAAGAATATCCCTCAACTGTAACCAGATGTCATTAACCATCGAAATCTGTTACAAAAACATAAAAAAATAAATAATAACAGAATATAGACCCTGTTATTCAACCGATTCTAAATTAAACAACAATGAAAAAAAATATATACTTAGCAATAGCCTTGACAACATCTTCCTTAGCCTGGTCTCAGGTCGGGATCAACACACAAAACCCACAAGGTATTTTCAATATAGATGGTGCCAAAAATAATGTGGCCACAGGAACTCCAACAGCGGCACAATTAAAAGATGATTTTATTGTAACTGCATCAGGATCTACAGGTATCGGAGCAGCTCCCGACGCATCTGCTATTCTGGAGCTTAATGTAAGCCAGCTTGCATCGGGAAGTCAAAAAGGATTTTTAGGTCCGAGAGTAGCTTTAACAGCCCATAACGACGCGGCTACAATTCCCAGTCCTGCAGTTGGCTTATTGGTGTACAACTTAGGAACAGCTGCCCTTGCCTTTCAAGGATATGTATATTGGGACGGAACCCAATGGAGACCTTTGGATGGACGCTCATTACAGCCGGGTACAATAGGTGGTCTGAACTGTGCAAGTGCTTCTCTGTTTCCGATCTCCTATACTGCAGGTACCCCTTATAGTGGTACAATGTCTATTCCCTATACAGGAGGAAATGCAGGAATATATGCTGCACAGACTATAGGACCTGTAAACGGACTTACGGCAACACTTCCGCAGGGTAATTTTGCACAGGGATCCGGTACTTTAAACTATACTATTTCCGGGACACCAACGGTATCCAGCCCGAATACAACAACATTTCCACTTTCAATCGGAGGACAGAGCTGTAGTGCAACAGTTGGCCTTGGAAAAGTACTTGCTCCTGGAGAGTATCAGTTCTTTACTTTTACATTACCAGCGACATATATTGGACTATTGAGTACATATATTGGGGGTACTTATGATGCTATTCTGGGACAAAAGGTAAGATTGGATATTAATTTTAATGCAAGTTCTAATCAAGGTTCCGGGGCAGTTACCTACAATCCCCGTTTGGTAAATATCTCTACTTCTAATGTTAAAATGTGGTATGCAGCATTATCAAATGAAACTAATTATCGTCGTGCTAATGTCCTAGTCGCTCCGGGAGGTTATCTGGAAACCGATAACGGAATTTATCTTAACTGGGGAGACAATATGAACAGCAGTTCAATTCCTGTAATAGCTACCAGCTCTAGTGATAATTCTCAGGAGATAGAAACAGTGGATTTACTTGTAGATGGAATTTGGTACAGAATAACAGTTTATGTTTCTGTAGATAACCTGAATGATACCGATCCTAACAATAACATCCGACGTGTCTTTATGACAGCACAAAGAATGTCGGCTTAAATGATTAATTAAACTGAAGCTCCCGTTTTTCTGAACATAAAGACACAAATGATGGGAAGAATTAATGGGAGCTTCTTTTTATCATAGGAAAAAACCAAAAATAAAATCAAACTTAGCCGGCCAGCTTTTTAATATAAGTTTTTATGTAGTAATCTTTTGCAGTATTTCTTTTGCTGCCGGCTTTATTATGAGAAAGGAAAGTCAAATCTATCATTTAAAAAAACACAAAAATGAATTTCAAAAGTATTCATATCGGACAAATCATTGAACAAGGCGTTGCAGAAAGCAAGATAGAATTGCAGCGAATATGTAATTTTTTTAAATGTACCGAAAAAGAGATTAAACAAATGTATCAGCAGGAAAGCCTTGATACGGAGACTTTGCTGAAGTGGAGCAAACTGTTAGAGTATGATTTTTTTCGTATTTATTCACAACACCTTATTATTTATGCTCCGCCAAGTGCCAAACAGAAAACCGGAAAAACAACGCTTCCTCAGTTCCGTAAAAGCATCTACACCAGAGAAATCATTGATTTTATACTGGAACAGATCAGCACAGGAGAAATGACCAGGATGGGGGTAATAAAAGAATACGGGATTCCCAAAACAACACTTTACAAATGGTTAATAAAACACAAAGAAAAGGTAGAATAAGCTATTCCTCTCTTTATCAAATCTATACATATGAAAAATAATCAGCCTAATTATAAAAACATTTATTCCGATATACTGACCAAGAAATTTCCTCACAAGCGAAAAGAATGTGAAGTATTGCTTAATATGGACAGTCTGTCTTTTTTGCATATTATTCAATTGAATACGATCATCTTTGGGACATCAGATAATCAAACTGAAAATTTCAATCAAAAACACCGTTCTTACCGCAAGTCTGATATTCTGAAAATATTGGAGTACCAGAAGAAGTACAACCTTAATAACATCCAATTGGCAAACCATTTCAAGTTAAGCCGTAATTCTGTTACCAAATGGAAGAAAATGTTTTTAGTATAGCAAATAGGCTTTTAACAGTTATCAATATTATATAGTGTGGAGGCAGCATCTAAGGTTAAATCTAGCTGAAAGCTCTTCCACTCTAATTCTATTCAAGAGCCTGTTCAAAATTATGTTTTCCGATATAGCAGAACGGACACATACATCTGACCATACTTCTATTTTCATTTTTCCTTTTTTAATTATTGCCCATCAAAATTTGTTACATTATTGACAGGGAATAATTGTTTTTTTCTTTTCAGTTCTTTTTTCCAGAATACTTCTCCCTATAATCATTAAAAATGCCAGCATACCAAATACAAAACCGATCCATGGATTGTAAGCGGCCCCTTTAGTCACGATCATCCAGCCTCCCAAGGTAGTCCCCAGTGTTACCCCCAGATTTCCAAAAGAAGTAGCTAAGCTGTTGGCAAATTCAAGAGAACCCGGTACAGAAGAAATCATATAGGTTGAAGCATTTTGAAAACTTGGAGAATACAGGAACCCCCAGATTGCTATACTGATAATATTGGCGAGCAGACTGTCTCCGGAAAAATACAGTAAAAATGGCATGATGACCGTACCGGAAAGAAACAGAGCTGTTGTTTTTGATACATTCCAGCTTAACATTTTCCCTGCTATCCAATTGGAAAAAACACCAATGATTCCAAACAGAAAAAGCATATAACTGATCATCGGTCCATCCATTCCTTTAGCTTTATTCAGATAATCTGCAAAATAGCTGTAGGTAGAAAACCAGGCTGTTATCATGAAAAAATTCATAGCAGTACTGATGAGAAATGTTGGCTGTGTCAAAATTTTAAGCTGACTTTTGTAAGATTTTTTCTCTTTGACAGGCATTGGAGGAAGTAAAAAATAGATAACAGCCAAAGCTATCATACTGACCGCACTCTGGATAATGAAAGAAGATTCCCATATCCATACACTGGCCAGCCATGTTGCAAAAGGAACTGTTGTCACCATAGCCAGGGCAACCCCTATAAAAACAATCCCCATCAGTTTGTTAGCCTGCTTTTCATCAGCACCGGACACAGCGACAGACAATGCTGTGGCAATATAGACAGGTTGCAGAAAAGCCGGAAGCACCCTCACCAGCATCAGAAGCCAGAACGATGGCGACAGTGAGGAAACTAAAGCAGTAAACAAAAAGATGGAAATTGCGGCAAGCATTACTTTCCTGCGATCAAATCCGGACATTAGTAAAGTCATGAAAGGCCCCGTTAAAGCAATGATCAAAGCAAAAGCACTGAGCAGCCACCCTGCTTTATCTATACCTATTTGATAATGTTCCGCGATTTGCGGAAGAATTCCAATGACCCCAAATTCACTGGTAATAACTGCAATGAATCCAAGGCAGCCGATATATGCATATTTTTTCATGCTTATTTTCCTGCAGTTTTAAGATGTTGATGTGCAAACTCTGCTATTTCATCAGTAGCCTTTTGGACCTCATTCAGGATCTCTCCCATATGCATGAAACCATGAACCATATCTTTATAAAAGCTGATACGAACAGGAATTCCTGCGTCTTTCATATGCTGTGACAGCTCTTCTCCTTCATCTCTCAAAGCATCATGTTCTGCAATAAGAACTAATGTAGGTGGCGTATTTTTAAAATCTTTGATCAAAATAGGTATTGCCAAAGGATTTGGATGGTCTGCTCCTTCAGGATGGTACCATTTCCAGGCTTGGATACCTCCTTCTTTATTAAGAACAGGGCCTGTTTCATACGTCTTCCATGATTTTGTATTGAGCTGATGATCTGCAGCAGGATAAATCAGTACCTGAAATTTCAACAGCTCTCCTATCTGGGTAGAAACACCTGTTGCAAGTGCGCCCCCGGCACTGTCCCCGATAATACCGATCTGGTTGGCATCAATTCCCAAAGATTCCGCATGGTCTGCGACCCATTTTACAGAATCGATGCAATCGTTTAAGCCTGCAGGAAAAGCATGTTCGGGAGCTAGGCGGTAATCCACAAAGATCACCACTGATCCGGTTTTATTGGCCAGTTTCCGAACTACAGCATCGTGGGTTTCAAAACTGCCGGCAATAAACCATCCACCATGAATATAAATGATTGCTGATGAATTTCGGATATCTTTCCCTTTTGGACGGTAGATCCGGACCGGAATCTGATGGTTTGTCAGAGGAATATTCAGCTCTTCTATCATGGCAACAGGTTCTTTTTTTCTGCTAAGCTGAAGGGACATGGTTTCAAGGTATTTTCGGGTATCCTCTAATGGATTTTTGGCATTGAATGAATGTATTTTTTCTAAGTGATTTAAAATCTGATTGATAGGTTCTGTTAACTGCATTGTTCTTATTTTTTATGTGAATACTATTTTTGGAACGTTGAGCGCTCTTGTTCCGGAACTGCTGTTTATTTTCAGTTTCTGAATGCAAAATTAATTTTCAAACCTTACATTTGCACTGTATACAGCTAATTGTACGGTACTAACAAATTTGTAAGCTATGGGAAAAATAAAGGAAAATTCAACGAATAACATCAATAAAAAGTACATACAGGAGTGTGATTTGTCTTATGCTGTCTGCAAGATCGGAGGCAGGTGGAAGCTTTTGATTTTAAACAGGTTAAAAGACGGAAAACTGCGTTTTAGTGAAGTGCGCGACCGGATCTGTGGAATTACCGAAAGAATGCTCACACTTCAACTCCGGGAACTGGAAAAAGAAGGGTTGGTAAAAAGAACAGTACATGCTGAAGTTCCGCCAAGAGTAGATTATGAGCTCACGGATATTGCCAGAGAACTGATCCCGATCTGGGAAGATCTGGAAAAATGGGGAACCAAACACAGGGACTTGGTTCAGGAAAATATGGGTAAGGCAGAGGCTGAAAATTAAGGCTGGGGTGCGTTTACTTTATTACTGAATACAAGATGAGCTAAAATGGCCAGCAGTCCAAAAGATGCTCCTACAAAGCATACTCCCTCCCACTGTGCATATTGCCAGGCTATAGAAGCCAGCCACGTTCCGAGGGATCCGCCGATGAAATAAGAAACCATATAAACAGTATTCAATCTGTTAACCGCATTGGATTTGATTAAAAAGTAATTGGTCTGGTTCATAATATGGCTGGACTGTACGCCCAGGTCTACCAGGATAACGCCAACGATCAGGCCCCAATAAGTTTCCCCGGCAAAATAGGTAAACGCCCAGCTTCCCACTACTATAAAAAGTGAGTACAATATGATTCTGTTGATATCCAGATATTTCTGAAGTTTACCCACTTTTGCGGCTGCCAGTGCTCCTACAGCTCCGGCCAGCCCGAAGCTCCCTACTACGGAAGAGCCCGCATTGAAAGGCGGCTTTTCCATATGAAAGACCAACGTTGTAAATAAAACACACATAGACCCGAAAGCCATCGCTCCCCGGAATGAAGCGAGACGTAAGATAGGCTGTGTTTTTGCCAGATGAACCACGGACTGCATTAGTTCCTTGTACGTTCCTTTGAAATTTGGCTGCATTTCCGGAAGCATTTTGTATACGGCGATCCACACTACGATCATTAATCCCGCTGCAATTCCGAACATAGCTCTCCAACCCCAGACTTCGCCTACGATACCGCCAATAAAGCGTGACAAAAGGATTCCAAGAAGCAACCCGGACATTACAAGTCCAATATTGGAAGATTTTTCTTTATCCGAAGATAATTCTGCTGCAATAGGCACAAACAGCTGTGGAATGACGGAAGTCGCTCCTATCAGCAGGCTTGCTGCGTACAGCATCCATAATTCGGTGGCAAAGGTCATCCAAAGCAACGATCCGAATACAAGAACCAAATCAAATAAGATTAATTTTTTACGGAAAAATTTATCTCCCAAAGGCACCAGAAGTAAAAGCCCCAGCGCATAGCCTACCTGGGTAAGCACAGAAATTCTTCCTGCTGCACTTTCAGAAACATGAAGATCGTCCGAAATCAGTGCCAATAATGGCTGGTTATAATAGTTATTGGCTACCACAAGACCTGAAATAACAGCCATAAGCCAAATTACAGTACGGGAGATGCCAGAGGATAAATTTGCCTGCATGATATGATTAGAATTATGAACTGCTAACGTTTAAGGGTTGAAACAGCCAAATAAAAAGTTCAGCTTAAGATTAGCAAAGATAATGAGGCCGTTTATTTGGAACGGCCTCTTTCAATCAACTATGGCATTTAATCTTAAAATAATTTGTCAGCAGTAAAAGCGGGAATTGTTTTTCGTCAGTTAATAGCTTTACAGAAAGTCAGCCATGTATTTTGTGTCTTATCTCTAACGTAAAGTATCTGTAAATATTTTGTAGTTGCTTTTCTTTTTTTAAGATTATTAAAGTGATTTTTTTAAAGTCTCTATGTAAAGGATTTTTCGTTTTTTTTCAGCAAATTTGTAATAAGACACAATCTCAGATTAGTTCCATGGATTTTAAACAACAGCTTTTACAGCAATCTGCCGAGGCAAAAGAAATTTTCCTGCCTCATATTTCAGCCGATCCCGTTATTTTTGGATTTGAGTATAATGAACTTAAAGTTCTGCTTCTAAAGACCAATTACAGGCAAAAATGGCTGCTGCCGGGCGGCTATGTTAAAAAAGATGAAGATCTGGATGAAGCTGTTAAAAGAATCCTCAAAGAAAGAACCGGTGTTGCAGATGTTTATCTTGAAGAATTCGGAGTGTTCGGAAGAAAAAACAGAAGTGAATCTTATTTTGAGGATTTTGATGAAACTCTTTTTCAAAAGCAACGGTTTATTTCTGTAGGATATTATGCACTTTATAACCCGTCAATGCTTAACATCATTCCCGATCAATACAGTGAGACCTGCGAATGGATCTTCCTCAGCAAACTGCAGGAAATTGAACTTGCGATGGATCACCGTGAGATCATTGAAAAAGCTCTTCTCATATTGAGGCAGAAAATTGCAGCAATACCTATCGGGCGAAACCTTCTTCCGGAAAAATTTACGCTTCCTGAACTTCAGAAATTATATGAAGCTGTGTTGGGAAAAGAACTTAACCGTGGGAATTTCTATACGAAAATGAAGTCTTTGGGAATCCTGAAAAAGCTTGAAGAACAGAGACGCGGTGGCGCCCATAAAGCTCCTGACCTCTACTCTTTTGATGAAGAAAATTATATCAGAGCTCTGAACAACGGGTTGAACAGCTGGTAAGATGATCGTTTTTTCCGATGAGCTCTATTGAAAAAAAGGTTTTCAGGTTTTAGAAATATTTGGGAAATTTGCAGAATGAAAATTATTCCGCTCAAAGAAGGCAACTTCTCGGCCAGCAAAACAAAGGACTTTACACTATTGACAGATGAAAATTTTGATACAGTGAAAGGAATTAAAATGTCTGTGCAGCCGTTTCTTATTATTACAGCCAATGATTATATCCTTCTTGATGCCGGCATAGGTTGGAAAAACGCTGAAGGAAAAACTATCATTTCCGAGCTATTGGAAAAAGAGGATATAAAACCGGAACAGATCACAAAACTTCTTCTTTCACACCTTCATAAAGACCATATTGATGGGAGTATCATACGGAACGGCAATGATTTTCAGCCGGCATTTCCCAACGCAGAAATTTATATTCAAAAAAGAGAACTGGCTTTTGCAATGGAAAATAAAGGGAATCCTTCTTTTGATTTTGATACATTGGAAAAACTGATCAGCCTTCCCAATATTGTATGGATGAGTGAAGATCAGGGAGAGATCGCTAGCGGGATTTCTTTTGAAGTGGTGGGTGGCCATACCCCTTTTATGCAGGTATTCTGGATCAGAGAAAACGGGGAAACTGTTTTTTACGGAGCGGATGATCTTCCCCAGGAATCTTACCTTAAATACCATCTTGCTTATAAAAGTGATTCTGATGGTAGAAAAGCAATGGAATTAAGACTGAAATGGCAGAAAGAAGCTGCTGATGAACAATGGAAAATACTGCTTTACCACGATCTGGCCAAAGCAGTAATCCAAATATAATCTAATGCAAAAAATTGTTTTTAAAGATCATTAAACCACTTGTAAATATCCATTTCGGAAGGAATATTAAGTTTTTTCCGGATCCGGTTTTTTCTGTTCTGAATGGCTTTTGGAGTCACAAAAGTATAAGTTGCAATTTCCTTAGTAGTGAAGTTAAGTTTTAGATAAATGCAAAAAATCAATTCAGAGTTTTTGAGATTGGGGTGTATTTTAGCTATTTTGTCAAAAAAATCAGGGTAAACTAACCTGAATTTATTCAACAGACGTGGTGAATTTTCTTTAGCTAAAGTGATAATTTCGTCCTGCATAAAAATCTTTTGATTCAAATCTTCTAAATTAGATTGCGGTTTTTCGTTTTTCATAATATTTTCTCATCTCTACTTATTTCCGGTGCTTTAGTATGTACAGCACCAGTACCTATTCTTCTTTTCCTGTTATTGTAACAGTTGTTTATGGTGTTATGGAAGTTTAAGATTACAGTCTATAATTTATAATTCTAAATACACTTTCCGGATCGGTATTTTTTCTTGCAAACCTCTATCTGACGCTCATTCTTTAACTATTTTAAAAGCAACAAAGAAAGAGAAAATGATTAAAATTCTACAGAATTAAAATACCACATACATACCACGCCCCGCTTATACTTAGTGTATTTATTATATTTCCAGCTCAAAATTTAGGTTAAACTATATTTTATATTTCAACAAATGTAGCAGATGTAAATTTTGTTTTTTATGATCTTAATCAATGTTCTTAAGGATTATATTCTCTATTACTGGTGAATATTAAAAGATTTTAATATGAGGCTATCAAAATATTGTGGTATGTATGTGGTAGGACATATTGAAGAAACTCATTAAAATTGCCGTTCTTTACATTATTGAAATTTTCAGCTTTTCTGTTTATTGCATAATGAAAGACATGAATGGTTAAACATTTGTTTAAAATTTTAATTAGCTTATTATACCATGATTGTAGAAGATTTATTAATTTCATTTGGAGCAGAAACTAAAGCATATAAATCGAGTGATATCATTTTCCGCGAAGGAGAATTTCCTATGTTTTATTACCAGATTAAGCAAGGGCAGGTTAAGCTCAATAATTATACGGAGAACGGAAAAGAATTTATTCAGAATATATTTTACGACGGATACAGTTTTGGAGAGTCTCTTCTGTTTATAGACCGTCCTTATCCAATGAATGCAATCGCTATAAAGGATTCCCAAATTTTCAAACTTCCAAAATCGAATTTTTTGAATTTAATAAAGGAAAACCAGGAAGTTTCCCTGAATGTCTATCAATGTATGGCAGAAAGAATGTATTACAAATATATGATGCTTTATAATCTTTCTTTCCAGAATCCTATGCTGAAGCTGAAACAGCTAATGGATTATTTCAAAAGCTATGATGAGGGCAAAACACCCTATTCTTTCCAAATTCCTCTGACGAGACAACAACTTGCTTCCCTTACCGGTCTGCGCGTAGAAACAGTAATAAGAGCCATAAAAAGTATGGAAAAAGATAAGATTTTGAAAATAGAGAATAGAAAAATTATGTACTGATTCTTACTTTAATAAAATAGAATTTTACAGGATTTAAAACTCATCAAGCTGCTTCTGAAACTCCTCCAGATATCTCGCGATATGAATTCCATCCGCCAGCCCGTGGTGAGCCTCCACAGAAACCGGAAGAAACTTTCTTCCGTCACGGATGCTGAATTTACCGAATGTAATTTTCGGAACAGATTCAGAATTGTTATAACTGGTAGGATGAAGCAGGGCGCTGAAAGAATTCCATGGAATGGTTGAATGCCTGATGAGATCCTTACCAAGCTCGCCATTATTCATCCTGATCCCTGATGTACGCTGTACATCCTCTATTTCCTCCTGCATAATACCATTGAATGTATTAAAGTCGTTTGAAAAAGGGATAAATGCAAAACCAAAAGTCCCGTCTGCCCTTCCTATTGTAGTTCCTGCATGAATGGCATCATATAAAACCACCTGATTGTCTACAATCCGCAGTTTCAGCTCATCTACGGCATTTACGGCTACCATCGACCTGTGAAGATAGGTCGCGAAAAAAAAATGGCCGTTTTCCTTTGCATAGGCATAAGCTTTTGTACAGTCTACTTCAGTGGTAAATCCAAAGTATGGGCTGTCCATTTTTGAGAAAAATTCAAAATGCTCTTTCCTGTTCCATTTTTCGACGTCTATGATCTTCATTGATTTTTATTTGCTGCAAATTTCCGTAAGTTTTCCGGGTTTTAAAAGTTAATCAACAAAAAATATTGTAAAAATACAGCCTTGCTTTGGTCGGTTTTTTGATGCAAATAGAGCAGGTTTACATGATGAAATTCATTTTTCCAGTGTAAATAATTTTATATTTTGGCTTAAATGCCATTGTTTAATCGCCGTAAAAAAATCAAGCATGGAGAAAGAGAAAATAGGATTCATAGGGTTAGGAAATATGGGCCATCCTATGGCAAAAAATATTGAAAAAGCAGGATTCCCGCTTTCAGTTTACAACAGATCATCTGAAAAAACTAAAGACTTTAAAGAAAAATCAACCGTTTACACTCAGATTTCTGATCTGGTGGAGAACAGCACCATCGTATTTACAATGCTTACCGATGACCATGCTGCCAAAGCAGTTTATGAAGATATCCTGAAATCGGATATTACCGGAAAACTTTTTATAGACATGAGTACGATCTCTCCACAGGCCACGGCAGAGCTCAGCGGAGCTATTAAGATAAAAGAAGCAGCTTTCATCGATGCGCCGGTAGCCGGAAGTACCGTTCCTGCTGCAGAAGGAACGCTGATCATTATGGCAGGTGGTGAAGAAAAAGATCTTTCACGGGCCATGCCATATCTTGAAAAGCTTGGAAGAGCAGTAAAGCATTTAGGTGAAAACGGAAAAGGAATTGCAGGAAAACTTTCCATCAATTATTTCCTGTCTGCTATTTACCAGGGATTGGCGGAAACGGTTCTGTTTGCAGATCAATTGGGAATCGACCGAACTGCCATGCTGGAAATCATCAACGAAAGTGCCAGCGGAAGCGGTGCTACCAAAGTAAAAACACCTATGCTGATCAAAAACCAATATGAGCCTGCTTTTGCTCTCGATCTCATGCTGAAAGATATTTTATTAGCTCAGAATGCCGGTGCTGATTTTCCTCTATCTGAGGTTCTGAGCAAAACCTACCAGTCTGCCCATGATGATGGTTTCGGTAAGGATGATGTGATCGGAATTATTAATTATTTGAAGAATCAGCCTGAAAAATGATACAATGATACACCTTTTTTATGCAGAAGCTTATTCTTTGCTTTGAACAATTTCATTCTGAGCCGTCGCTTTACTGAAAACAGTTGTTCCTATACTGGCCACAATGACGCAACTGATTGAAATCCATTGTAAAAAACTCAGTTCTTCTACCAGAAATACCCAACCTGAAAGAGCTGCAAATGCAGGTTCCAGGCTCATCAGAATACTGAAGGTCTTTGCGGGAAGTCTTTTCAATGCCATTATTTCCAGTGAAAATGGCAACGCACTAGACAAAATAGCCACTCCTAAACCTTTTACAAAAATAGAAGGCGTAAGATTGAATACAGCTCCGTCCCATATGGTAAAAGGGATGATAACCAGACTTGCAAATACCATTCCGGTGGTAACCGCATCTTTTCCATCCATAATTTTAGCCACTTTTCCACCCATGACGATGTATACCGCCCAAAACATTCCTGCAAGAAAAGCCAATCCAATTCCAACCAGATCAACATGATCGCTTTGCCACGGAACAATGAGTAATATCCCAATACAGGCCAGCAATGCCCATACTACGTCCAGCAATTTCCGGGATAAAGCAATGGCCAAAAATAAAGGCCCTGCAAATTCTACCGTAACCGCCAGCCCCAACGGGATCCTTTGAATAGCCATGTAGAAAACGAGATTCATCGCTGCCAGACCAATCCCATACATTGCACAGTACTTCCATTTTTGTGCGGTGAACTGCAAAAATTTCGGACGGTTAATCAAAATGAGCAACACAGCAGAAAGCCCGATCCTCAAACTAACAGTCCCAATAGGGCCTATCAGAGGAAAGAGCTGTTTAGCAATGGAAGCACCTCCCTGTACACAGATAATCGCTAAAAGTGTTGCTGAAATTGCCAGGTTTGAATTTTTCATTTCTAAATTTAATATTCGTAAACAACCTATAAAATGAATTTCAGGGTTAAACGAATTTTATTCTATAAGTTATAATCCGGATTTATCATCTAAGATAGCCACCCCAAATATATTAAAACTTTGCTTTTCCGGACACTTGCAATTATAGGTCATAATTTTAAGCATGTTAACAAATAAAAGGAGCAACGGTAAGCTGCTCCTTTTTTATAGATATGTGTTTTTATTAAACCTTGCTGGTCGTTAAACCAAACTTTTGTTTAAAAGAATAATAGAAATGGGACAGATTTTCAAATCCCAGTTCGAGATAAATATCAGATGGCTTTTTATTCCTATGCCGGATCTGATAATACGCTTCTTCCAGTCTTTTTTCTTTAAGCCATTGTTTAGGCGTCATGTTGAAAGCTTTATTGAAATCACGCTTAAACCCCGAAAGGCTGCGGCCTGTGAGCCTTGCAAATGTTTCCACCGGCACATTGAATTTGAAATTCTTATTCATAAACTCCTTAAGATCGATCTTATGCGGTTCTGAAAAATCAAAAAGCAGGTTTTTAAAATCAGGATTGGCCTGCAGAATCAGCTCAATTGCCTCTTTAACCTTTAAAACCGCCAGTCTGGAAGTGGCTGTTTTTGTTTTGTCAATATACGGAAGCAGTGAAGTAAAATATCCGCTGAAAAATTCATCAGACTCAAAAAAAAGCCTTTCATTATCTGGAAATCTTTCAGATGGGATCATTTTATATTCTGCTGCATACTGCCGGAGCGTTTCCTGGTCGAGAGTTATGGACAGAAACTGGTACTTTTTATTCTTTGAAGGATGTTTTACCGTTCGGATCAGTTGATTTTTTCTGACAAGCACTACTGTATTCTCCTTTATAACAGTTTTGCCTTTATCATGAAAAGCATGGGTTTCGCCGGACAGCTGATAGCCCAGAAAATGATCGGGAATAAATTCCTCGTGCCCCCTGTACATTTCAAAAGCACAGGAATATACCAGTTTATCAAATATGATTTCCGAAGTTTTCTCCATACTACAAATATCTGAAATTTAAGCCATAACAGCAGCACCTGCCTCTGCAATCTCTTTATCCTGTTCAGGAGTTCCCCCGGAAGACGCTATTGCACCTATGATTTTTCCCTCAGCATCTTTGATGACTACTCCGCCAGCAATGGTAAGAAGCCCGTCATTGGAATTCAGCATGCCATATCCGTGAATGTCTGCTCCCGCAATGATTGTTCCCATCACATCACTGTCGACACCGAACATTACTGCAGTTTTCGCTTTCTTAACTGCAAAATCGATAACACCGTAAACACTGTCCAGTCTTGCCATGGTCACAAGATGTCCTCCTGCATCCACAACGGCAATACTTACAGGAATATTGTTGGATTTTGCTTTTTCTGTGGCTGCCTGAAGCGCTTTTGCAGCCTGGTTATACGTTATACTCATTGTTTAACTTTTTGCAGTCCATGCATCGGCCTGTAATTGTTTTACAAAATCTTCCGTTTCTTTAGGGTGTACATTCCTGAAATTAGAATTGTCATCCAGCGCTACATTCACAATCACCTCTGCCATAGACTGCGGATCCAGCTGGTGGGCAAGAGAATCGGCCGCCCCGTCAAAAGCAGATTCAGGAGTAAAGTTCACTTCAGGATTATACCATCGGAAAATAGAGTCTACTCCCCTGTCATTAAACCCTGTTCCAAAAACGCCCGGGTTACAGGTTGCGATCTTGATATTGAACGGAGCCAGTTCAGTTTTTAATCCCTCAGCAATAGCTTCCATAGCATGCTTTGAAGCACAATAAGCTGCTACATATGGAACCGTCCATAATCCTCCCATTGAAGTTGTGAATACAATCTTGCCTGGCTTCTTTTGTTCAATGAATTTTTTAACAAAGCCTTGTGCCAGTTGCAATCCGCCAAAAACATTCACATCGAACATAGAACGGATAAGCTCCAGTGGCTGTTCGGCAATAGGGCCTCCTTCCATAATACCGGCATTGCTGATCAGAATATCAATATCATATTTTTTAAGGATATAATTGATGTCCTGTGAATTCGTTACATCCAGTTTATCAACCGTAAGTTCGATTCCCTGTTCGCCTGCTTCCCTGATTAAATCACTCATCTGTGGATACACTTGTGCTGTTGCAATAACCTTGTGGCCTTTTTTAGCCAGATCAAATGCGGCTATTTTTCCGAAACCGCTTGCTGCGCCTGTAATTAAAATTGTTTTGCTCATTTTGTTTTCTTTATTGTTACAGGACAAAGTTCATAGATTTCAGTAAGATATTTATTGCTGAAAAGTTCAATGTTTTATTGCTGGAAAGCTCTATATAAAAAACAGATTTATACTGATCATTTCAAACTGAACAGTATTTAAATCACTTAAAAATGCATGGGGAACAAGAGAGTTTAAGCTTGTGGAGAGATGATCATTAACTTTTGTCAATGACCGTAAGGAATACAGAACACTTTTGCCTTAATGTTTGTGTAATTTATGAATGGTATTTGAAGGCGGGTATGTTATTCAGGTTTCTGCTTTTTTAATTCCCGCTTCTGTTTATAAAAATTTTTATCAGCAATGTAGATTGTTTTCTTTATCTCACAGTAAAGGGTTTCTTTATTTTTATCTGTAAGTTGTGTTGTTTTTACAATGACAATTTCATTTTCGGTTTTTATCCGTTCTTTTATTTCATCCAATTCCTCTTTTGTGTAAATAAACTCCGCATAAAGGTCATTATTGGCAGGACGTTTGAAATAGATTTCTGCAGATTTATCCCAAATAACGTATTGATGGTTGGTAAGATATATCAGCTGTACCATTGGGATGGGATCTACTGAAGAAAACATGCTGCCTCCAAAAATGGTTCCCATATAATTTTTGTTCTTATAACTGATAGGAAGTTTTATGCAGATCTTTGATAAATCTTCGGATACAGACTGTATTCTGGCAGTGCTTCTGCGGTACATAGGAGATACATTGAAGGCCCATTTAAAGAGCTTCGGCAGTCCGATAATCTTTGCTCCGTATTTGCTTACATTTTGGTAAAAACTCATTTTTAAAGTTTTAGATTATTAATAATTTCGTCCATTAAAAGTTGAATATCTTCTTTCGCATATAATCTTCCTACCTGTGCCAGCCCAACTAACAGAGATAAAAGTTCCAAAGCCTTTAACCGGCAGTTCTTAATCATACGGAATTCTTTTTTTTCAATTCCTGATTCCAGAATTGCTGTTGTATGGGAAAGAATGGTCTCGTTGAACTCTTTTAATTTTTCTGTGATTTTTTCATCCAGTGAATTATAATCAGAGGCTAAAGTGCCGGTCAGGCAGATTTGCTGCTTATCAATTAGAAAAAGGTAATAATTAAAAAGTTTTTGCAGTTTTTCCGTTGCTGAGAATGTATTCTGGGAATTTTTCAGACTCAGGATCCGTTGCCTGTGCAGCTCAATAATGGCCAGGCAAAGCTCTGCTTTGGATGGGAAATGATAGTGTATAGAAGATGTTTTGATATTAATGCTTTTTGCTATATCAGCATAGCTAAAGGCATTATAGCCTCTTTCAGTGAGCAGTTTATTTCCTATTTCAATAATCTTATCTTTGGTATTCATATATCTATCTATTAGTAGGTAGATAAAAATACAAAATAAAACTGATTCTAAAGTTTTAATTTTAAACTCTTTAATATTTTCGTGGAAAATGTATGATTGGTTAGATTTTTGAAGGCTAAAACATAACCAAACTTCTATAAATACAGAACGTTTTATAGAAAATCAAAATATTTTCCATTGAAGCTGATAACATTTACAAAAAAAGGCATTTACTGCCCTCAGGGTAAATTTTATATTGATCCCTGGAGACCTGTAGACCTGGCGGTCATCACACACGGACATGCCGACCATGCCCGCTGGGGAATGAAGAAATACCTTTGCCATCATTATACAAAACCCATTCTTTACCAGAGAATCGGCCCTGATATAGAGTGCCAGGGTGTTGAATACGGTGAAACCATAACCCTGAATGGAGTAAAAGTTTCGCTGCATCCTGCCGGACATATCATTGGCTCAGCCCAGATCAGATTGGAATACAAAGGATATGTTACCGTTATTTCCGGAGATTATAAAGTACAGGAAGACGGTTTGAGTACCCCGTTTGAGCTGGTGAAATGCAATGAATTTGTAACTGAAAGTACTTTTGGACTGCCCATTTACAACTGGCTGGAGGTCCCTGATCTCAATAAAAAACTTCAGACCTGGGTCCTCAAAAACCAGGAAAATGCAAAAACATCCGTATTTATAGGGTATTCTTTAGGAAAAGCACAGCGTATTATGAAAGCGGTGGAGGGTTTGGGAAAAATTTATGTTCACTATTCCATCGGAAAACTCAATGAAGCCTTTGAATCTGTCGGAATTAATCTTCCGGATTATACAATCGCCGATTTCAGAGAGAATGCTAAAGAAGTTCAGCATGAAATTGTTATTGTTCCCCCAGCATTGCTTGACAGCAATATTATTAAAAAAATACCGGATGCAGCCACAGCAATCTGTTCCGGCTGGATGCAGGTCCGTGGTGCCAGAAGATGGCGAAGTGCCGATGCAGGATTTGCCATGAGTGATCATGCCGACTGGAAAGGGCTTTTGCAGGCCGTGAAAGCTACGGAAGCTGAAATTGTACACGTCACCCACGGACAGACCGAAGTTTTTTCGAAATATTTAAATGAAATTAATATCAAGTCAGATGTTGTACAAACCCAGTTTGGAGAAGATGAAGAAGAATCTGAAAAAGAAATCATTGAAAACCCCGGGCCATGAAACATTTTGCAGATTTGATCAATGCCTTGGAAACTACCAATAAGACCAATGCGAAAATAGACGCCATCATCGATTATCTGGAACGAGCTCCGG
The DNA here is from genome assembly GCF_019970085.1 of Chryseobacterium lathyri. Taxonomy (NCBI): domain Bacteria; kingdom Pseudomonadati; phylum Bacteroidota; class Flavobacteriia; order Flavobacteriales; family Weeksellaceae; genus Chryseobacterium; species Chryseobacterium lathyri. The sequence continues at coordinate 100,170 of NZ_JAHXYG010000004.1, forward strand.
ATGAGGATAAAGTATGGTTTATTGCTCTCTTTACAGGAAAAAGGCCTAAGAGAAATGTCAATACCAATTATATGAAAGAATGGGCCCTGGAAATCACACAGCTGCCGTTCTGGCTGTTTCAGGAAAGCTATTCTTCAGTGGGAGACCTGGGAGAAACACTTTCACTCATCCTTCCCCCACCAGCCGAAAAAATCGACCGTACCCTATCCCAATGGATGCTGGATATTGTTCATTTAAAAGATAAATCAGACGCTGAAAAAAAAGAATTTGTATTAAAATCATGGAACGGACTGGATTATACAGAACGCTTAATTTTTAATAAATTACTGGGCGGAAGCTTTAGAATCGGTGTTTCGGATAAAACACTCATCAATGCGTTGACCAGATTTTCTTCCCAGGAATCCAGCACTCTTATGCACAGCCTGATGGGTAAATGGGTACCCGGTGAAGTTACATTTCAGGAACTGATTTCGGCAGAAAATGTTAATCCTGATAATTCAAAACCCTATCCTTTCTGCCTGGCTTATCCGCTGGAAAAAGAGCTTGAAGAACTGGGAGATCCTGAAGACTGGCAGACAGAATACAAATGGGACGGAATCCGTGGACAGATTATCAGGAGAAATGATGAAGTCTTTATATGGTCAAGGGGTGAAGAACTTGTCACAGACCAGTTTCCGGAAATAAAAGATACCGTACAGGCCATGAAAGGTAATTTTGTTTTAGATGGAGAAATACTTGCGGTAAAGGATTCTAATGTTTTAAATTTTAATGAATTACAAAAAAGATTAAACAGGAAAACTTTAACCAAAAAAATGCTAGCAGATATTCCTATTGAAGTTTTTGTTTATGACTTACTGGAGCTTGAGGGAACCGACCTCCGTGAAAAATCAATGGCAGCCAGACGGGCAATGCTCGAAGAATTACTGCTGTACGAAACCCCTCAAAATATTAAGCTTTCCCAGGTCATTAACTTTGAAAAATGGGACGATCTCAATACAATAAGGGAAGCATCAAGAGACATCAACAGCGAAGGTTTAATGCTGAAACAAAGAAACTCCCCTTATCATGCCGGCAGGAAGAAAGGTGACTGGTGGAAGTGGAAAGTAAGTCCGCTAACGATTGATGCTGTTTTAATTTACGCCCAAAAAGGCAGCGGAAGACGGAGTGCCTATTACACAGACTATACATTTGCAGTAAAAAACGGTGATGCTCTTGTCACCATTGCAAAAGCCTACTCCGGACTTACTGATAAAGAAATCATGGAAGTCAGTAAGTTTGTTAATAAGAATGCCATTGAAAAGTTCGGGCCTGTCCGTACAGTAAAAGCTGAGCTGGTCTTTGAAATCGCCTTTGAAGGTATAGGATTCAGCAGCAGGCATAAAAGCGGTGTTGCCTTAAGGTTTCCAAGAATTGTAAGGTGGCGGAAAGATAAAACCGTAGAGGAAATAGATGAACTGGAAGAAATAAAAAAACTGATCCAATAATTGAAAGCATTTGAAAATACAGACGGGTTCAGGGTTATTCAGCAATGGATGGCTGATAAAGGTATTTCCCCTTTTAAATTCCAGGTAGATACATGGCAGAAATTCGGGAACGGATACAGTGGAATGGTCGTTGCACCAACCGGATTTGGAAAAACATTTTCTGTTTTCTTGGCTTTGATTTCAGATTTCATGAATCATCCTGAAAACTATAAGAAAGGATTGAAAATGATCTGGATCACTCCCCTGCGCTCCCTGTCCAAAGATATTGCCAAAGCGATGCAGGAAGCCATGGATGAAATTGGCCTCGACTGGACCGTTGGGGTGCGAAACGGGGACACAGACCCTAAAATCAGACAGCAGCAGGTCCGTAATATGCCTGAAATTCTGGTCGTTACTCCCGAAAGTCTGCACTTGCTTTTAGGACAGAAGAATCATGACCGTTTCTTTCAGAATCTGAAATGCGTCGCAGTCGATGAATGGCATGAATTGCTGGGCTCAAAACGTGGGGTTATGGTTGAGCTGGGCATTTCGCAATTGAAAAAATATGTTCCGAAAATAAAAATATGGGGCATCACAGCAACCATTGGAAACTTGGATGAAGCAATGGATGTCTTAATTCCTTACGATATTAAAAAAACAAAAATAACGGCCAGAGAACATAAAAAAATAGATATTCTTCCGGTTATTCCTGATGAGCTTGACATTCTTCCATGGGCAGGACATTTGGGTGCTAAATTAGCCGATAAAATTGTTCCCATTATTCTGGATTCAAAATCTACCATTGTTTTTACCAATACACGGAGCCAGAGTGAAATGTGGTATCAGCTTTTGCTGGATGCTTATCCTGATTTTGCAGGCCAGATTGCCATCCATCACAGTTCTATCGATGCTCATCTCCGGATTTGGATCGAAGAAAATTTAAGTGCCGGAAAACTTAAAGCCGTAGTATCGACTTCCTCGTTGGATCTCGGAATCGATTTTAAACCCGTAGATACTGTTATTCAGATCGGTTCGGCAAAAGGAGTTGCCAGATTTCTTCAGCGCGCAGGACGAAGCGGGCACTCCCCTTTTGAAACCTCTAAAATCTACTGCGTCCCCACTCATTCTCTTGAGCTGATCGAGGTAGCAGCACTCAAGGAAGCAGTAAAACAGAAAGTGATAGAACCCCGGGAACCCCAGGTTTTGTGCTTTGATGTGCTTGTACAGTTTCTGATGACCTTAGCTGTGGGAGACGGATTTTACCCTGAAGAAACATTCGAAAGGATTAAAAAAGTATTCGCTTTTCAGGAAATGACCGATGAAGAATGGAAAAGTATTCTTGATTTCCTTACCATTGGCGGAAGTGTTTTAAAAAGCTATGAAGAGTTCCATAAGATCGTCATCATGGAAGACGGTCTTTATAAAGTAACCTCCAGGAAAATCGCCATGCTTCATCGTATGAATATGGGGGTTATCGTGAGTGATGCCATGCTGAAGGTAAAATTTATCTCCGGAGGCTATATCGGAATGGTGGAAGAATATTTTATTTCAAAATTAAAAAAAGAAGAAAAATTCATTCTGGCCGGACGAACGCTTGAAGTAGCCATGATCAAGGATATGACCGTATATGTGCGGGCTGCAAAAGGAAAAGCAATGGCTCCAAGCTATCTGGGCGGAAGGCTTCCGTTAAGTTCGAATTTAGGGCATTTTTTAAGAGAAAAACTTTCCCATGCTTTAAACCCGAAAGCTTCAGAAAAAGAACTTAAATTTTTACATCCGTTATTAGCCAGCCAGGAAAAAAATTCCCATATTCCTAAAGATGATGAATTTCTTGTAGAGCTGATCAAAAACCGTGAAGGCTATCATCTTTTCATGTATCCGTTTGAAGGACGCCTCGTACATGAAGTAATGGCTGCGCTGATTGCCTATCGTGTCTCAAAGCTGGCTCCTATTTCCTTTTCCATGGCTATGAATGATTATGGCTTTGAACTGTTCAGTGATAAGGAAATTCCTTTAAATGAAGACAATCTGGATAAAATATTGACCCGGGAAAATCTGATGAATGATGTGATAGCCAGTATCAATTCTGCAGAAATGGCAAGAAGAAAATTCCGGGATATTGCAGTAATTTCAGGAATGGTCATCCAGAACTATGCAGGAAAGCAGCGCTCCAACAAATCCCTTCAAAGCTCTGCAGGCTTGATTTTTAAAGTGCTGGAAGATTATGATCCCAATCATTTCCTTGTCAGACAGGCCTATACCGAAGTTTTCAATATGCAGCTTCAGGAACCGCGTCTGGTGGAAGCATTTAAAAGAATAGAAAAATCAAAAATCATTTTAAAATATTCCCATACCTTTACACCCCTGAGCTTCCCTATTAAAGTAGACAGCCTCAGACAGACCCTTTCAAGTGAAAGCCTGGATTCGAGGATCAAAAGGATGGTGGAACAGGCAAGGAAAAGGGGTTGAGAATTTCAGTTTCCGCTTTCAGACTGGAAGTATTCCGTCCAACCTTTCTCGATCCCCATTCCCCTTCTCTGAAGGGGTGGATTTTTGCAAAGCAAAAAGACGGGGTAGTTAAAATAAAAACTATACAAAAATTGAATATTGCCACTAAAAATATCAGTCTTAACAGCGAAGTTTTCACTTTAACCAACCAGCGTGCAGCCTTTTGGAAAAAAGAGAAAGCCTTAATTTTATCCGATCTTCATATTGGAAAAACTGCCCATTTCCGGAAAAACGGAATTGCTCTGGCCAATCATATCATGAAAAGTGATTTGGAAAGGCTCTCTGTTCTTATTGAATATTTTCAGCCGGAAAAATTTATTGTGGTTGGGGATCTTCTGCATGCCGGGGATAATTCTGATGTAGATGAGTTCTGCAGCTGGAGAAATCAATATCCCGATCTTCAGTTCTGTCTTATTAAAGGGAATCATGATCGCTTGTCATTGGAATTGGAAAAAAAATTATGTTTGAATTTTAAATCCGAATCTCTTACCATTGATGGCTTTACTTTCGTGCATGATTTTGATAAAAACCTTTCTGAATTCCAGATCACAGGGCATATTCATCCCGGTGTTGTCCTGAATTCAGCGGTAAAAAATATCAGGCTGCCGTGTTTCGTGCAGACAAAAGATCAGCTGTTGCTTCCTGCGTTCAGTGAATTTACCGGTCTGGATACTAAAAATATTCCTAAAGGCGGAAAATTCTATGTTTTTACAGATTCTGAGATTCATGAAATATAAGCCGTATCAGCCTTCAATTTTGAAATAAAAGGACTGCCCCGTTAAAAGACAGTCTTTAAAAATATACCAAAGGTGAAAACTATTTTTAATTTTTATTTAAACGGATGCTGTATAGGGTAATCAGTACAGTAGCCAACAGGAATAAAGCTCCGATCCATGGTGTACTCGCCAGGCCTAATGAAGATGTTACAACAATTCCTCCGGTATATGACCCTATCGCTATTCCTATATTGAACGCGGCAATATTGATCCCTGATGCTACATCTTCAGTTCCCGGAAGTTCTTTTTCTGCAATCTGTACTACTAAAAGCTGAAGTCCCGGCACACTGGCAAAAGACAAGCCTCCCAGAAGAAATAAGGTAATAATGCTTAAAACCTGATCACCAGCTGTGAAATAAAAGGCAAATAATACCAGTCCCTGAGCTGCAAACATCCACAGAAGTGCTTTTAAAGGATTTTTATTCGCTGTTTTTCCGCCTAAAAGATTTCCCAGAGCAATGGCAATTCCATAAATAAGCAGGATAAAAGTAACCGTAGACTCCTGGAATCCTGTGATCTGCTGTAGAATGGGTGATAAATACGTGAAAACAACAAATGTTCCTCCATACCCCATTGCTGTCATTAAAAATGCAAAGATCATACGTTTGTTTCCGAATACTTTGGGAAGGCTTTTTAAAGAAGCCGTCTGATCACTTTTAAGGTTTTTGGGAACCAAAAGCATGCTTGCCAGCAACCCTATGATTCCAAGGAGAGAAACACCAATAAAAGTAGCCCTCCAGCCGAAATGCTGCCCTATAAAAGTCCCCAGGGGAACTCCCGTTACAATAGCCAGGGTAAGTCCTGCAAACATAATTGAAATAGCCGTTGCCCTTTTTTCTTCCGGAACCAGCGATGCTGCAATAGTAGAGCCAATGGAAAAGTAAACGCCATGTGCAAACCCGGTTAAGATTCTGGCCATGACCAGAGTAATAAATCCCGGGGCGATAGATGCCAGTCCGTTTCCGATAACAAAAAGGATCATGATTGAGATTAAAAGTGATTTGCGCGGTATTTTCCCTGTCAGTGCTGTCAGTATCGGAGCTCCTATAGCTACCCCGATGGCATACAGGCTTACCAGAAGCCCGGCTGATGGAATGCTGATTCCCAGATCTCCGGCCACTGTAGGAAGAAGCCCTACAATTACAAATTCTGTAGTTCCTATTCCAAATGCACTTATGGTTAATGCCCATAATGCTGCCGGAAGTCCTTTGCTCTTCACAGCAGAATTGATATTCATCTGTATTTCTTTCTGATTATTCATTGCGTTGTAATTTTGTTGAATTGACTATGCAAATTTCCGATGAATAATTGTATTATAAAAATTATTTAAATTCTAGTTTGTTATCAGAATAATAATAGATTTGTTTTTTAAAATTTCCGTTCCTTTGCAGTAAAGCCAGCTTATCCCAATGAAAAAATCAGAAGCCACCCGATTGAATATTCTTCAGAAAGCCTTTGAACTGATCTATGTAAAAGGGTATCAGACCACAAGCGTTGATGAGATCATTGCCACTACCCAGGTAACAAAAGGGGCTTTCTATTACCATTTTAAAACAAAAGATGAAATGGGACTGGCTATTATTAACGAACTTCTGATCAGCAATTTCAAAAGCACTTTCATTGAACCCCTGAAAAACAGTGACCATCCTTTGGAAAGCATTTACAAACTGATGTACGGAATTTTAATGGAAAACGATTTCTTAAAGGTTGAATACGGCTGCCCGGCATCTAATTTCACACAGGAAATGGCCCCATGGAATATAGAATTTACAAAAGCATTGAACACACTTTCTGCTCATTGGGAAAATGCAATCATAGAATGTATTGAAACAGGTAAGAAAAATGGGGCCGTAAAAGCAGATACCGATGCAAAAGAAATTGCTGTTTTTGTAATGTCCGGCTATTGGGGAGTAAGAAATTTAGGAAAACTGGAAAATTCAAAATCAGTGTATCTTATTTATTTAAAAGGACTTAAGACTTATTTCAAATCCTTTCAATAATTTTTTATCAAAAAACATACTAATTAGTATGTTTTTATATACCTTTGGAATGTTATAAAAAATTCAAAATGTACCAGACTCTTACATTTCTGCATTCCCTCTTCCGTTGGGTGGTTTTATTAAGTCTTATTTATGCCATATGGATTTCATTTAAGGGCTATTTTTATCATAAAACATTTACAAAAAAAGAAGATCTGGTCAGGCACTGGACAGCTACAATTGCTCATGTTCAACTGATTTTCGGGATCATTCTCTATACGAAAAGTCCAATTGTAAAATACTTTTGGAAAAATTTCAGTGAGGCCAAAACATCCTTAGACCTGCTTTTCTTCGGGATGATTCACATCCTGCTTATGATTACGGCTATTGTTCTGATCACCGTCGGTTCCGCTTTAGCCAAACGGAAACCTACGGACAGAGAAAAATTTAAAACTATGCTCATCTGGTTCACAATTGCACTGGTAGTTATATTTATTGCCATTCCGTGGCCGTTCTCTCCTTTTGCCAACAGACCTTATTTCAGATAATTATGATACATTTATTAAAAACAAAAACCGGACGCCTGAGAATTCTGGCCATTCTGGAAGGAATATCCCTGCTGATCCTCGTATTCATTGCTGTACCTGTGAAATACTGGCTCGGAAACCCTTCTTTTGTGAAACTAATGGGACCAGTTCACGGAAGCCTGTTCCTGCTTTTTCTGTTTAATACGTTAAGCGTTGGTGTAGAACAGCAGTGGAAATTCCGGGAGACTACCTGGAAAGTAATTCTGGCGTGCTTTATTCCTTTCGGAACCTTTTATATTGACTATAAAATCCTAAGCAAATTATGAAAAATGGGCTGATTTTTTGCGGAATTATTCTTACGGTCTATATTGTTTACAGGGTGTACAGATACCAGACGTTAGATAAAGGCCTTGATACATTAATCCAAAAAGGAGCCATTATTCTGGACGTGAGGACAGAGAAAGAATTTAAAACGGGCCATATTGAAGGTTCTGTTAATATTTCTTTGGGAACCATCAGAGAAAGGTATACTGAACTTAACCGGGATAAAACTTATATCACAGTCTGTTCTCATGGCTTACGGAGTGTAAAGGCTGAAAAGATCTTAAAGGAAAGAGGTTTTAGGCATGTGCATAACGGCGGTGCCTGGAGTGATCTTCAGGGATTGATAAAGTAAGGAGTTGGGAGCTGGAAGATGGAAGTTATTGAGATTAAAAACAGCTATGATTCTATTTCATTAAATTTTTTATTGAATAGACTATCCTGAGGTAATTTCGAGGTGTGCCTTTGTTAAAATTTAAAGCTTTGACAAAATATCTTCCAACTTTCAGCCCCTTAAGCCAGATTAAATAGCATTATCCTTCATCCACACCACTTTCTGCTCCGGATGATGGGGCATCCCAATGATATCCCTGTACAGCTCAGGTCTTCTTGCCTTGATATATCTGCTTCCGCCGGCCTGATGCAGCTTTTCCGGGAAAATGGTAACGGTTTCAGAACTGTCATCGAACGAACGGCATTCCGCAATAATATCCCCAAAAGGGTCAATGATCATAGAACAGCCATTTTTAAGCTGATCATCATCCATGCCAATAGGATTTGAGAAGACTACATAAATTCCATTGTCATAAGTTCTTGCGGGCAGCCATTTCATCAGCCAGTCTCTTCCTTTCATTCCATCAAATTCAAGGCGGAGCGAGGTAGGATCAGATTCCCTGTTCTTCCATAATTCCGGATCTACGAAGCCTGCTCCCGGCCTGGTAGAAGGTGTACACATGGTAACATGCGGCATGAAAATAAGATCTGCCCCCAAAAGTTTTGTAGCTCTTACATTTTCAATGATATTATTGTCGTAGCAGATAAGAATGCCACATTTCCACCCGTGAATGTCAAAAACGCAGTATTGGTTTCCTGGAGTCAGATAGGGATTAATAAAAGGATGAAGCTTTCTGTATTTGGCTTTCAGTCCGGTTTCATCAACGCAAACATAAGCTTTGAAGATATGATCATTTTCATCTTTTTCGAAGAGCCCTGCCAATATTGTGATGTTATGCTCTGCAGCGATCTGCTGTAATTTTGTTATGCTTTCGCCTGCAGGTATAAATTCTGCAATATCCAGAAGCTGTTCTTTGGAAAGGTTTCTGGCAAAAGTGTATCCGGTAACCGAACATTCGTGAAAGGCAATGACCTGTGAGCCCTTAGCCGCTGCTTCAGCCGATAGCTTTTCTATTACTGAAAGATTATATGCTTTGTCACCGCTTTTATTTTCAAATTGTGCAGTAGAAATTTTGAGATTGTCCATCTTTTTTCTGCAAAGCTATCATTCAGGATAATCAGGAGATTGTAAAAAACCGACATTTCAGCGTAACTGGATAAAATTGACTGCCAGCTTTTCTGTTTTTAAATATTGATTGGGAGTAAGTCCTGTATTGCTTTTAAAATCTTTAATCAGATGGGACTGGTCGCTGTAGCCTGAATCATAAGAAAGACAGGCCGTACTTTCACTTCCTGCATTTTCCTTCAAAAGATTGATGAAATGATGAAGCCGGATGATATTTCCGTATTTCTTCGGGGTAATGCCCATATAATTTTCAAATTTCCTTTCAAGATGCCGCTCAGAATACCCTGTGAACAGCTCCAGCTCTTTTGAAGATACCGAACCTTTGTTTTTAAGCATAAACTGTTGTACAACCCTGATCAGCTCATCATCGGAATTCATTTTTCCGGACATGAATCTGCTAAAGAAATGATTAAGCTTAATAATGATAGACCTGGGATCTGTTCCGGCCAGAAGGTCTTCCTGAAAAGACAACAATTCATTTTTTAAAACATCTTCAGCTGAAATGATTTGGTTTTTCACCTCTTTTGCAGAAAGATTAAGAAGAACATTAAAAAAATATGGCTGAAAAACGACTGCAATCATGGAAAATGAACCTGCTGCTGTAAAATCTTTGTATCCCGCAGGCTGTCCGTAAAAAAATGAAGAAGGAACCTGATCATTTGAATCAGCTGCATAAAAATTCCGGCTGCCGGATAAAATCAGCCCGGTACTGCCATCTGTAAATAACCTTAGCTGTTTACAATCATTTCCTGCATTTTCTAAAAAGATATAATGCCGGATATATGATGATAAATGCTTGGATGGCTTGATCTGCATAATGCAAAGCTACATAGAATAAAACATCTTTGATTTATGTTTTTAAAGAATTTTTTTAACTTTTACTACCACAAAAAAGTGGTGTTTGGTCAGGTATTTGAATATTTAATGAAATAAATATTATTGATTCCGGTTCCTGAGGAAATCAATTTAATTCAATACCAATCACTAAAATTATAATATTATGTCAACACAGAATTTAACCCACCTGGAAGCTATTAAAAAGATCAAAGAACTGTCGGAAAAGGCAAGAATATGCATGTTCTGTACCGAACTTGAAACCATACCGGTGAATTCCCGTCCCATGACCCTGCAGGAAACGGATGATAGTGGAAATTTATGGTTTATCAGCAGTGCTTCAAGCAATAAAAACTTTGAAATAAAGGAAGACCGGAGAGTACAGCTGTTCTTTATGAACAACAGCGATTCCCAATACCTTTCTGTGTATGGTGAAGCATCCGTTTATAAAGACAAAGCTACGATTGAAGAAAAATGGTCGCCAATGGCCAAGGCATGGTTTGACGGAAAAGATGATCCGGACGTTACCATTATCCGCGTAGAGCCTAAAGAAACTTATTACTGGGATACAAAAGCCGGGAAACTTGTCAGTCTGTTCAGCTTTGTAACCGCTGCTATTACCGGAATTAAAACAAATAATTCTGACGGTGTAGAAGGCAATGCCGTTATTTAAAAGAACAAAAACGGCCTTGGTTTCAGTATTTTACTGTACTAAGGCATATTAATATCCAGTGCTAAAAACTCTGGCAGTCCAAAATTCCGGCTGCCAGTAGTTTTTTAATGATAAAAGCAATTTATTCTACCTCAAAAACGGCCTGAATTTCTACAGAAGAGTTCACGGGAATAGAGGAAGCTCCCAAAGTGGCTCTGGCATGTTTTCCTTTTCCTCCAAAAATCTCTACGGTAAGATCCGAAGCTACATTCATCAGGTCTGCATGTTTTGTATAATCATCTTTTGTATTGAAAATTCCTGTCAGCTGTACACATTGTTTCACCTTATTGAGATCGCCGCCTACAGCTTCTTTCAAAACAGCTATAATATTGAGCATGGTAGCTTTTGCAGCCTCTTTTACCTGCTGTTCGGTAACGTCAACGCCCAATTTGCCGGGATTTAAGATTTTACCTTCTTTCAAAGCAACCTGATTGATGAATACCAGGTTTCCGGCGCGTACGAACGGCTTGTAATTACCGGCAGGCTGCGGAACCTGTGGAAGAATGATATTTTTCTGCTTCAAAACATCATTGATATCCTGAGATTTTTCTGGAATTGTTACTGCTGCCAGTTTTTTAGAGAATGTTCCTTTAAGGGCTAAAGCTGTTTTGGCAAAATTCCTTCCCTGCAGCTCTGCCAGTCCACGCTCATCTTTTGTAGGTCTTTCAACATCTTTCAGTGATGCCATGCTTGTTATTCCTAAAACCGTATTTCCCTGTGGAATAGCTTTGTTGATATTATCTGTTCCTCTGATTCCGTTGGAAACCAGAACCATTCCGTGAACAGCAAGACTATTCCAGAAAGCCTGAAGCGCAAGTTCTTTTCCTGCCCCGCTTCCGGCAGACATAAAAACTGTTGCAGGCATCCCTTCCAGTGCATGACTGGTCCATAATTGAACAGTTTTGGATAAAAATTCACTCATTCCGGTACTGATATTCCCAAAATAAACCGGGGATCCGAAAGCAATTCCATCATAGGAAGGCAGTTCATCTACTGACGCTACAGGAATGTTCTTCAGTTTAGGATTGGAAGATTCTTTAACCTGCTTGATAACTGCAAATGCATTTTTACTGCTTTCAATACCGGATGCTATTTCTTTGGCCAGTTCATAGGTTCCGCCGTTGTCCGAGTGAATAAGAACCAATATTTTAGCTTTACTGTCTTGTGCCATGACTGTGGTTATTTTTAATAATAGAATTAATACAAAAACCGTACTTAGTTTTTTCATTTTTTGATGGAATAATAATTACAATACAAAATTAGTATTGTCGTTTTTATTAAATTTGCCAAAAATTCTATGCAGAACGACATCGTAAAATGCGGTTTAACAGAACAGACCGACAGCCGATTTGTAGACACCATTGAAAAAGAAGCTTATGTCTGGTGTGAAAAAGGCTGGAAACATGATGATCACGAGCATGCTCACCAGCGTTCCCAGCTTACGTTTGTGGAAGAAGGATATCAGTATTTCCATATAGACCAGAAGATCTATCTTGTGCCTCAGCATCATGTGATCTGGATTCCTTCAGGAAAAGCACACAGGATAACTTCAGAAGCAAAAACGGTCAATTTAATGGTTTTTCTGTTTAAAACGGTTTTTGATGATGATTTCTATCAAAATGTTTGCGTCTTTGCTGTTCCTGCTGTTTTGAAGGAAATGCTTTTATATGCCTCAAAATGGAATCAGCTGATCGAAGAAGATGAGGAACAGGATTTGTTTTTTAAAGCCATTCTAAAAAGTCTTCCCAATTTCTGCAGAGAAAACAGCTATCTTGAGATCCCGGTTCCGTCGGATGTCCGTCTTATTCCGGTCTGCACCTCTATTAATTCAAATTTTAAATACAGCCTGAACACTGATGAACTGGCAGAAAAAGCACAGATGTCCGTAAGGAGTTTACAGAGGATTTTTAAGAATGAAACAGGAATTACCCTTCAGAAATACCTGCAGCTCGTCAGAATATTAAAAAGCATAGAACTGATTGATACGGGGCAGTATACTTTAAGCCAGATTGCTTATAAAGTGGGTTACCAAAGCCTGTCTGCCTTTACATCTTCTTATTATTCTATCATGAAAGCCAAACCCAAAGTAAAAAAACTAAGTTAAGGAGTTTCATCATGAGCCATATCTACCGGTTTGGATTCCGGTGATCCTTTTTCACGGAGCCATATAGAAAGAATGACTAAAGAGGCAACAGCCAGAAATTCACTCTGCCAGTTCTGAAAAGACTTAAACCAGAACCTGGACCCTGATATATACTGTACTGCAGTAACGGTGGGTTCTTTTTTTATGACCTGTTCTTCATTGAATTCCTTCATACTTCCATAGAAATGCATTGCGAAGCTGAGAATAAATAAAATAGCAAAAGCTAAGGATAAGGAATGCTTATAAATACTCAGCCATATTCCGCCTTTTTTTACCGGCCACGGAGCATTGGCATGGACTTTTGGTTCCCTGTCTACATCTTCTTTTTCTTCCAGGGATTTCGATTCACTGGAACCTTTCTGCCTCAGCGAGACCGTAAGTACAACATACAGCATCATCTGAAGAAATTCACTTTCCCAGTTTTCGAAGGTAGCCTGTATAAAATGTCCGCTCCGGACATAGGCTCCCAGGCTGAGCATTGAGCTGCCTTCTTCTGCGAGGTCTTTGTTCAGCGTTTTCCATCCCATGAAAAACTGTCCTACAAGGCTCAAAAGCATTAATGAAAGCAAAACAATACTTAAACTGTTACGGTAAAAGAAACTTTTTTTAGACATAATCAGCAGGTTAAAAATTTAAGATCAAAATTATAATCCCAAAGCTGGATATTGCTGCAGAATTTTATCCGTTGACAATCAGACCGCCGTTCGGGTGAATAACCTGTCCCGTGATCTGGGCGGCACCATTACCTGCAAGGAATAAAAAGCTGGCTGCAACTTCTTCCGGAGTAGCATTTCTTTCGAAAGGAGGTTTGTTAGGGTCTTCTTTTTCCTCTCCAAAGGTTTTTTGAGTAAGTGGTGTTGCAACCGGGCCTGGTGCAACTGCATTAATGCGGATTCCGTTTGGTTTGGCCTGAAGTGCCAGAGAACGTGTAAAAGATACAATAGCACCTTTGGTTGCGGCATAGTCCAGAAGCTCGGGATGCCCCTGATAAGCCGCTGCAGAAGTCGTATTAATGACACTGCTACCCTCTTTCAGGTAAGGAAAAACAACTTTTGTCAGCAGGATCATTCCTATAATATTGGAATCAAAAGTTTTCCTGATATTTTTTTCTTCAAGATCTTCTATGTTTTCTGCCGGAAACTGTACGCCTGCATTATTGATGAGGATATCAATGCCTCCAAATTCGGAAACTACTTTCTTCGTGGTATCTTCACAAAAATCGTAATCATTGATATCCCCACTAAAAATGATGCATTTTCTGCCCAGCTGTTCAATCTGTTCTTTTGTTTTTTGGGCATCGTTATCGTCTTTATAATAAATGATGGCAATATTGGCCCCTTCCTTTGCAAAAAGTAACGCTGTTGCCTTGCCTATTCCACTGTCTGCACCTGTAATAAGAACGGATTTATCTTTTAATTCCCCCATCTGAAATTACTTTAAAATTAGAAGTTGGTTAATTTCACTTTTAAAGCATCCTAAAATAAATTCTGTATAATATAACTGTGCATTCAGAGCCTGGGTTTTAGGATGCAGCTCCAGCTTTTTGGTAAGAATGATCTCCCCTTTATAAGAAAAAGCAAAGTAAGCAAATATCTTATAAGATGAGTTTCTGATGGGCGTACAGTATCCCGTGGTTGCAATTGACCAGTCGGATTCAAATATCTTGGCTACATTAAGAGCCATAGTTCGTGCAATATTTTCTGATACACAGTCGCATTCTTCAGCTTCCTGCCTGTCTACATTCAGCAGTTTTACTTTCTGAGGGAGCGTATAGGCTGTCATGCCTCCTTTGTAAAACAGGGAGGCATTCGGCATCTGTGAAAAAGCCAGCTGCAGACATCCTGATGTAACGCTTTCTGCAATTGAAATTGTTTCATCCGCATTCATGAGGGACTGGCTTATATATTCTAAAAGACTTTTTTGAAATTCCATAATTTTAAATATTTAGTGGTGTGAAGGTGTGTTGTATTTTCGTCTACATATTTCTTTCCATTTCAAGGTCCCAGACTCTGTGTCCGGCTATTGCTGTCATAAACTGCTTATCAGTTCCGCCGTCTTTTGAAATAATCACAGCACGATCTTCATGTTTTTTCATGGCTATATTGCTGCTCTTATACAGTTCTTCTGTGCCTGCCCCGAAATAAATGACCTTGCAATGCTTATAAGCTTCATTGATGAAGCGAAGACTAAGATGCTTGTTTTCGGGAGCCATCAATTCTGCTGCCGACTTTTCTCCGGCACCGATGTACAAAGCATCAAAGCAGACACTGGCCGTACTGGTAAGAGAGTGCTTTGGAATTACTGGTCCGTTATCGGTTATAACGGGAGCCAAACTCGGTGCGATAATTTCTACTTTTGCCCCTTTACTTTCAAGTTTAGTTTTCAGATCAGTAAGAGCGGCCCCATCTGTACCATCGGCAATAATAAACCCGATCTTTCTGCTTTTGATAGTGTCCTTAACGGTATCCTTCATGCTTAGTGCCTGGGATATTTTCGTCTTCGGCTCTCTTTCTTCACTCTGAAGGTCTGCGATATTAGCATCAGCAGGAATACTGTGGTTAGGCTGTTCTAATTTTTTAACTTTTACTCCTAATTTTTCTGCAACTTTTTTAGCGAGGATATTGTCGATAAAGGCCAGCTGACCAACCATTCTTTCCCTGATCTCGGGTATTGTTACCTTCGAGAGTTCAAAAACAAGGGCGTTCTGAAGATGGGTCTGTTCAGGAGCCGACTGGCTGTTATAGAATAATTTTGCCTGTGAGTAATGGTCTACAAAGCTCTGACTTCTTCTTCTGACCTTTTCACCCGAAACTCTTTCCTGATGGGAAGTAAATCCGCCTTCTGACATCATGGCCTGGAAAGGACATCCGCCTCCGATGGAATTGGGTTCATAACTTACTTTTCCTTTGGCAATCTGCTGTCTCATATGCCCGTCACGCTGGTTGTTATGGACTGTATTGATAGATCTGTTGATCGGTATTTCATGAAAATTAGGTGATCCTAATCTCGATAACTGGGTATCGGTGTATGAAAATAACCTTCCCTGAAGCAAAGGATCATTACTGAAATCTATTCCGGGAACTAAATGTCCTGGATGGAATGCTACCTGCTCTGTTTCTGCAAAGAAATTGTCAGGATTTTTATTGAGGGTTAAAGTTCCGACGATCTCTACGGGAACTTCTTCTTCGGGAACCAGTTTTGTAGGATCCAGAAGGTCGAAATCAAATTGATGTTCGTTCTCTTCCGGGATCAGCTGAACACCAAAATCCCATTCCGGATAAGCTCCGTTTTCAATGGCTTCCCATAAATCTCTTTTATGGAAATCAGGATCTACTCCGGAGATTCTCTGAGCTTCGTCCCAGGCTACAGAGTGTACTCCCAGTTTAGGTTTAAAATGGAATTTAACGAAATGAGCTTTTCCTTCGTCATTAATAAACTTGAAGGAATGAACTCCAAAACCTTCCATCATTCTCAAACTTCTAGGGATGGCTCTGTCGCTCATGAGCCACATAATCATGTGCATGCTTTCCGGCATCAGCGAAATAAAGTCCCAAAATGTATCATGTGCAGAAGCAGCCTGCGGAATCTCATTATCCGGTTCTGGTTTTACAGCATGAACCAGGTCAGGAAATTTAATGGCATCCTGAATGAAAAAGACTGGCATATTATTCGCGACAAGGTCATAATTTCCTTCTTCTGTATAAAATTTAATGGCAAAACCTCTTACATCTCTCGCCAGATCGGTACTTCCCTTACTTCCGGCTACAGTTGAAAATCTTACAAAAACAGGAGTTTCTTTCCCTACTTCTGATAAAAATTTCGCTTTGGTATAGGCGCTAAGGCTTTTTTTGAGTTTAAAAACACCATGTGCCCCGGAGCCTCTTGCATGAACAATTCTTTCCGGGATTCTTTCGTGATCGAAATGGGTTATTTTTTCTCTAAGAATGAAGTCTTCCAGCAAGGTAGGACCTCTGTCTCCGGATTTTAACGAATCCTGATTATTGTTGATTTTCAGCCCCTGGTTGGTTGTTAGTTTTTCGTTTTCATTAGAAGTGCTGTGTGCTTCCAATTGGTCTAACTTCTTGTTGTTTTGGGTATCCTTTTTCATATCAATTTATCTTTTAATGTGGTGTGAAGGTTAAAATCAAACTAAAAATCTTTTATGGATCATTCTTTTTCTGCCCTTTCTTTTTCCAAAGTGCTTAGCAGTTTATTGAGGTATTCTTCTTCTTTTAATACTTTATAGTATGCTGTTTTGGCATAGAGCGTAAAGTGTGAATTTTCAATATTTATTTCTGTATTCAAGTTTTCCGGAGGTAACGTAGTTTTACCATGATACTCGCTGATATTCAGAATATATTCTTTAATATAAGTGTCAATTACATTTTTCAGAATGTCACATTTTGCATTATTTTTTATCTTTTCTAATGATTTGATCAGAAAAGCGGTAACTCCGTAAGAATTGATAGCACTTGGGAAAAGAGATTCATTCTCTATCATATTGTTTTTATCATATAATCCGGAATGTATTAAAGTGTCGTTTTCAAATATCATATTCGTAGCGGTTATTAGTTATCGGAAATTTTTAAATATTTCTCAAAATAATGAAGGTCCTCCTTGTCTTTGATTGAAAGATAGAACATGATCTGCTCCGGTTCTTTCAGCCCTATACTGCCGAAACAGTCGAAATGTGCAATCAGAGCCTGTATATTCTCAATCTCTATGTCTTTCAGGATCACAAATAATAAAAAAATATTATTCTTTATTTCTTTGGCATAGATAGCTGCACCATCTTCAAACCAATTTCCTCTGTTAGAAACTTTAATGAAATCCTTATGCTTTAATGTTTTTACTATTTTATGACAATCCATATTTGAGTAATTGTGGTTATATACTTTCGGGAAAAGTTTCAACATCAATTTCTCTGAACTGCTGCTATTTTCAGTATTGTTACTGAGTTTTATAAAATCAATATGAATGGCATATGGCAATCTGCTGCTTCATGCTGTAGAGCAATGACCGGAATTTTTAATCATCTGAAAAGCCTGAAGCTTTAAACTGCCCTTACCTGGTTTAAGAATTGTATTGAAACTTATATTTCAAATGTACGCCTGAATAATTCACTTTTTTATGACCTCAGTCATATTAAGCCCTGCATTAATAAATAATTTTCCTGTTTTCTATGGTAATGCTTCCCTCTTTTTCCATTTTTTTTAAAGCTCTGATCACTGTTTCTACGCGTAAACCTACCAGATTGGCGATCTGCTGTCTTGTAAGCTGTACATGAAAGCAGCTTCCACAGCTGTCATCATGATAGCTTTTAAGATAATTAAGAAGCCCAGTGAGCCTTGAAGTAGGATTCAGAGAGGCCATATTCTGCATCATGATTGCTTTAAAATAAAGCCTATGGGAAAGACATGCATTCATTTCCAAAGAAAGCTTTGGGTCTGTCTTTATTAATTGGAGAAACTGGTCTTTCGGAACTCTTATAATTTCCAAAGGACTGATACAAATGGCATTCATAGGATAAAACTTATCCAAAAAGAGCATTGAATCCCCAAAGCTCTGATTTTTTCCGAGAATGTTGTGTATGAATTCTTTTCCTTCTTCATCATAATTGTTCAGCTTCACTTTTCCTTCTGTAATCTGTAAGTAATAAAGAGAATGGTCTCCCTCTCTGTATATAATCTCACCTTTTTTGTATTGTTTGGTTTCTCCTCCATATGAGTATAGCACTTCTTCGGCTATATTCATGCAGCTTATTGTCTTCATAGTTTTTTTATTTTATTTTCAATAAAAAATAGTGAAATTTATTATTGAAACCACGTTTAAAATAAATTTTTCAGATTAAAATATTTGAAAATTTATTTTCTGCTCTCTATCTGCTATCCTAATGGTTTTAGTAAAAAATTTATGAAATCAGATTCAATCAAACCAAATACAAATATTGAACCTTATTAATTTGTAAACTGTTAAAATAAGTTAAATAAATTAGCAAAAACAAAATATATTATTGAATTCTTAGAGATTAAATCATCATATTAATAAATATAAGTTTTCAATATAAGCTGTAATCCCGACAGCTGCTGTAAAAGACATTAAAACCCGCTTTAAATAAAACGGGCTTTAAAATCTATGAATGATAAAAATTATTTTTTGATAACCTTAGCTGTATCTGTTTTTTTGGTAGCTGCAGGATTTGCAGTATGCAAAGTATCGGAAGGCACAGGAGTAGTAACAACAGCGGTGTCTGCCGGTGCCCTATCAATAATTACACTGTCTGTTGTTGTGGTAGAAGTGTCTACTTTTGTTTCCTTTTTGCAGCTCAATACAGTCAAGCCTAATAGCATTAATGCGATGGTAAATTTCATAATAGATATATTTTGTAATATGTTCCAAAGATAATTCATTACTAAATGTCCTTTTATGACTTGGATCATAATGCTTTATTTTGATTATTTCGCAAACTTTTTGGTTCCTGCAACACATAAAATAACCCCAATGGTTACTCCCACCATACCTATGCTCACCTGCTCATGAAGAAAATAAGCAGCAAGTGCCAATCCGAAAAAAGGCTGCAAAAGCTGTAACTGTCCTACCGTAGCAATACCACCCTGCGCCAGACCTTTGTACCAGAATATAAATCCAATGAACATACTGAAAAGGGAAATGTAAGCCATCCCAAACCATCCCTGGAAACTTACGGTCTCGATATGATCTGGAAAATAAATGAAAAATAGAGGAATCATCACCGGCAAAGCTAATACCAGAGCCCAGGAAATTACCTGCCATCCTCCTAATGTTTTTGAAAGTTTTGCCCCCTCGGCATATCCCATACCGCAAAGGATAACCGCAAGAAGCATAAGGATGTCGCCAACAGGTGAGGCGGATATTCCCTGCGAAACAGCATATCCTATTACCAAAAGGCTTCCGATAACAGAAAAAAACCAAAATATAGGATGTGGTCTTTCTCCTCCACGAAAAACTCCGAATACAGCAGTTGCCAAAGGAAGCATTCCTAAGAATACAATGGAATGTGCCGAAGTAAGGTATTGAAGTGCCAATGCGGAAAGAAGTGGAAAGCCAACTACACAACCGATAGAAACCAGCAAAAGGGGAAATATCTGATTCTTTTCAGGCCGTTTTTCTTTATAAATCATCAGAACGGAAAGCGCCAGAATTCCTGCAATAGCAGCACGGGCTATGGTAACAAAAATCGGGCTCATTTCCATTACGGCCAATTTGGTAGCAGGCATAGATCCACTGAATAGCAACACACCTATAAAGCCGTTAATCAACCCGCTTATATTTTCATCTTTAGAAATTTTATCTGTCATCATTTTCTATATTTTTTTGATAATTCAAAATTAAAGCACTGAAATGAATAAACACAGTCTCAGTTTTGTATATTTGCATGAGTACAGTTGTGAAAAATGAGCAAAGAATTTATCTATACAGAAATTGCTGAGGGAATTGCTTCCCAGATCAGAAATGGCGTCCTGAAGGCCGGAGACAGGCTGCCTTCAGTAAGAATGATGTGCCAGGAACATCAGGTAAGCATGAATACGGCAAAACGTGTTTTCCTTGAGCTTGAGTCACAGTCTTTAATTGAGTCCAAGCCTCAATCAGGTTATTTTGTAAGCAGACTAATGTCTGTGAAGCTTCCTCTTCCCGAAGTAAGCCGGCCTTCTCTGATTGCCAATAATGACGAACCGGACGAACTGATCAGCAAGGTTTACGAAAATATGGGTAAAAAAGGGCTGACATTTTTTTCTATCGGAATTCCTTCGGGAGACCTTCTGCCACAGGCCAAATTAAAGAAGGAGATCATTAATGCAACCCGTGAATTAAAAGATGGCGGAACGGAATATGAGGAACTTCAGGGAAATTTAAAGTTGCGGAGAATGATTGCAGTGCGTTCACTTCAATGGGGCGGAAATCTCAGCGAAAACGATTTGGTTACCACAAACGGTGGGATGAATGCACTATCTTTCTGCCTGATGGCCTTAGGCAAACCTGGCGATACAATAGCCATTGAAAGTCCCTGTTATCCGGGTATTTTACAGCTGGCACACGGATTGGGTTTAAATGTACTAGAACTTCCTACCCATCCGACAACAGGTATTGAAATAGAAGCCCTGCGAAAAGTGATTCCACAGATAGATCTGTGTTTATTAATTCCCAATTTCAATTCACCGCTGGGAAGCTGTATGCCGGATGAAAATAAAAAAGAGATTGTGAGAATTCTTTCTGAAAACGGGATTCCTCTGATAGAAGACGATGTATACGGTGATCTTTATTTTGGAGCGAGCCGTCCGAAATGCTGTAAGTCGTTTGACAGAGACGGAAATGTGCTGTACTGCAGCTCAATTTCAAAGACGCTGGCTCCGGGGTATCGCGTAGGATGGATTGCACCCGGAAGATATAAGGATAAAATAATGAAGCTCAAGCTGCTCCATTCTACTTCATCTATTTCTATTGTTAATGAAGCGGTAGCCAATTTCCTCAAGTCCGGAAGGTATGAAAAGCACCTCCATCAAATGCGGAAAGCTCTTCAGAACAATTATCAGAATTATGTGCAGACTATCGCAGACTATTTCCCTGAAGGCACAAAAACAAGCCGCCCGCAAGGCGGTCTTTCCCTGTGGGTGGAGTTTGATAAAAATATCCGTACCACTGAACTCTATGATCTGGCTATTAAACAGAACATCAGTATTGCTCCGGGCAGGATGTTTACCCTGCAGGATCAGTTTGAAAACTGCATGCGTCTGTGTATTGGTCTTCCGTGGACAGAAGAAACCAGGCTATGTCTTCAGCAGGTTGGAACGCTCGCAAAAAGGATCTGATTTATCTGTCAGGAACAAAATTTTTCCGTGCCAGCTCTTTTCTTACCCTGCTCAGGCTTTCAGGCGTGATTCCAAGGTAAGATGCGATCATCCATTGGGGAACTCTCAAAAGAAGGTCGGGGTACATTTTAATGAATTTCATGTATCTTTCTTCTGCTGTTTCGCCTAATAAAGAATTGATCCTGTTCTGGAGGCTTCTGATGTGCTTCTGTAAAAGAAAATCACTTCTTTCGATACTGTTAGGAAATTGCTCTACGAGATTATTGAAAAAATCGGGGTGAAGAAACAGAACCTCTGTATCTTCCACCGCTTCTATATAGTAAATTGATTTTTCGTTGAAGTAAAGGCTGCTTCGGTCAGAAATCAGCCAGCTCTCGGGGGCAAACTGTATAATGTGCTCTTTTCCGTTCTTGTCAATGGAATACATTTTCAACAGCCCTTTTTCTACAAAGAATATATGCCTGCAGATTTCACCATACTGTAAAAGAAACTGATTCTTAGGTATTTTCTTCACTTCATAGTGTAAGCTGCACATGTTCACTTTTTCTAAAGGAACATTTAATACTTTGGCTAAATATGTGTTAATATTCTTCATTATGAAATCTGGCTTGCGGATATATCTTCATGCGATGCACTGTTAATGACTTTTCCATCTTCAATTATGATCAGCTGAGGACTCTCATGCCTGATTCCAAAGTCTTCGGAAATTTTATTGGAAATGGATCTGTATTCCAGCAAATCTAAGAAATATAAATCCAGCTTATTATCCAAACTATCTATTTCTTTTTCAAAGTTTTTCAATACTGTTTTGCTGATGAAGCAGCGTGTTGAATGTTTGAAAATAGCAATTTTATGGTGATGGGATGCTGCAATGGCTTTGGCCAGGTCTTCCTCAGATTCTATTTTTTTCCAGAAGGATTGATGCTCAGGGTTGTTTTCTTTTCCTCCGAATATTTTATCAAAAAAACTCATACATTAAATTGTTTTAAATGATGATCAAGATGTTTGTATTCTAAAAATCCCCAGTCTTTTTCAGTCATTTTCCCGAATAATCTGTGGTAGTCCGGAAGATCTTTATTTTCAGATGCTGTCCGGAAGTCCTTCAGTGTATTCAGCAGATTGGTTTTTGATTCATCAAAATCACATTCAAAATTAACGATTAGTTTTTGAAAAGTAGGCATGTTTCGGGGAATTCCGTTATTAAAGATCTGCATTTCTATTTTGGTTACTATTCCTATTGCAGCAAGAAAGAAATTAAGTTCCGGAAGTTCAACTTTTCTCAGAGCTATCTGAATAACAAAATCACAGTGTCTCAGCATTTGGGAAACGTTCATTTTCCCCCATCTTTGTGGAGTATTTTTAGTAAGAAGAGAAATTCTGTAGACAATTTCTTCAAAATAAACAGGATTATGCAGACTTTTCTTTACCACCCTTTTTCTCTCTTCAGATTTTCAATGTGGGCAAAATGATGATTACAGTGCCATACATAGAAAGCAAGATAATGTCTTAAGTCATAATCTTTATTCTGTTCAGGATGTCGGAAAGTTCTTTCGAATTGTTTATTGGTAAGAGTATTAAGCAGAACCGTCCATCTCTGATGCGTTCCTTTAATCATTCTCATCGCAGGCTTTACAGGCATATTGGCACTATCCTGAAGTTCTGCCCATTTGGCTTCATCATAAGGTTTGATCACAGGATTATCTTCTGTAAGGGCCAGCTTAAAACGTATAAAACTATTGATATGGCTGTCTGCAATATGGTTAACAAGCTGGCGGACCGTCCATCCTCCTTCTCTGTAAGGGGTATCTAATTGCTCATCCGTGAAATTCTCAATCAGATCTTTCAGTCTTGCCGGGAAATTCTTGATGACTTTAATATGCTCATCCAGCTTCGTGTCACAGATATTTTCAGACTGCTGAAACTGACCGATGGGAAATTTCTTTTGCTCTAAATCGTTCATTTTTAATTTTCTTGGTGGTATGTTTAATCAAGTTTTCTGTTGTGATAAAATTACTACAAGAAAAGCAGAAAGACAATAAAAAATAAAATTTCAAAAAATTATACTGAGTGAGAAAATAAAAAAGCTTCAATTCTAAATTGAAGCTATATAATTAAATTCATCTGCTAATAACCATGCAGATCAATTCCCTCCGTTCTCTGTAAAGTCACTTTCCTGCCCATCTTTTTTTGGATCACCCTGAAATGCTGCAGTTCGTCATCCGTCAGAATATTAATGGCAGTTCCTTTTTCGCCTGCACGTCCCGTTCTGCCAATCCTGTGAATGTAATCTAAAGGCGATCGCGGCAATTCATAATTGATCACACAAGGTAAAGATTCGATATGGATACCACGGCCAATAAGGTCTGTAGCAACTAAAATCTGAGCTCCATTTACTTTAAATTCTTCTAAATTATTTCTACGGGCACCCTGTGATTTCTGACTGTGAATGGCTACGGCTTTAATTTTATTCTTTTTAAGCTTTTCCACTAAATTATCTGCAGATCTTGTAGAGGAAACAAATATCAGCGCTTTTTCAACCTTCTTCTCTTTAATTAGATAGCGTAAAAAAGGACCTTTATTTTCCGGAGAAACATGATAGGCCAGCTGCTCGATATTATCAATTTCTACTTCTTCTTTTTTAATTTCAATAATTACAGGATTAATGGATAAGCGTTCCTTCATTTCAGAAACCTTATCATTTAAAGTTGCTGAAAACAGGGTCGTTTGTTTCACTACAGGCATCAGTGCGAAAAGCTTATCCATTTCTTCACCAAAACCTAGCTGAAACATTTTATCTGCCTCATCAATCACTAAATGCTGGATTCCTGAAATACTTAATGCGTTATGATCAATTAAATCCAATAAACGGCCGGGCGTTGCAATAAGAACTTCCACTCCAAACATTCCTTTCATCTGCGGATTGATAGAAACACCACCATAAACAGCCATAGTACGTACCTCACGTTTCAGATTTTCGGTAAAAGCCCTGAAAACTTCATCAATCTGAATGGCGAGCTCGCGTGTAGGAACCAATATTAAAACCTGAACATTACGGTCTTTTTTAACTTCTGAATTCTGTAATTTTTCTAAAATAGGCATCACAAAACAAGCCGTTTTTCCGGAACCCGTCTGTGCAATTCCCATCAGATCTTTTCCCTGCAGAATTACAGGAACAGCCTTCTCCTGAATCGGAAATGGCTTCAGGTAACCTAATTTGTTGACAGAACGAATAATATTGTGTGATAATCCTAACGACTCAAATGACATAAAATACTTATTTGGTGCAAAGATAAGCTATTGATATTTGACAGATAGCCCGAAATTGTATCTCCTACAAGCAAAAGTCTAATAATTTTAACCTGAGTTCGGGATAAGAAATTAAGATTGAAGTGCTGGAAGCAGGAAGAGGGGTGCTTGAAGTTACTATTGGACTATAGTTAAAATTGAATTATTATTCTTAAAAAAAATTAATAAAAAACCGAGGTATAGTTATTTTTTACGACCTCAATAACTTCCCTCTTCCAGCTTCAGGCTTCCTTATCATGTTAAAAACAGAAATGCCTTATCCCGAACTCAGGTTAATTTTAGTTTTCTCAGACCTTGCTCCTATCTGTTTTTTAAAAATTATATTGCCGATTTGTCCGATAATTCAGTTTTGGAGAGTTTTTTGAGTAATTTTATCCAAAATTCGAGAAATCTAAATATGAAAAAAGCGTTAATAATCGTAGATGTACAGAATGATTTCTGTGAAGGCGGCGCATTAGCAGTTCCTGAAGCCAATGAGGTCATCCCCTATATTAATCTTCTGATGGAAGAAAATGAATATGACCAGATCGTCCTTACACAGGACTGGCATCCTGCCGATCATAAAAGTTTTGCCAGCAACAACAACAGAAAAGTTGGCGAAAGCATTATCCTGAACGGCGTACCACAGTTCATGTGGCCGGATCATTGTATCCAGGGTACTTTCGGGGCAGAATTCCACAAAGATCTGAACAGAGATAAAGTAACCCACATTATCCAAAAAGGAAAAAATTCAGAAATTGACAGCTACAGTGGATTTCAGGACAACAATCACTTTATGAAAACAGGGCTGGATGATTTTTTAAAGTATCATGAAATTCAGTTGCTTGAAATTGTTGGTCTTGCAATGGATTATTGTGTGAAATTTACGTGTACAGATGCGCTTGCAAACGGATATATCACATGCCTTCATTTCAATGGAACGAAAGCCGTTAATGTAAAGCCGGATAATGGCAGAGATGCTATTTATGAGATGATCCAAAAAGGAGTTACAGTTCTCGGATAGGATTTACATATAATTTTGAAAGCCATAAACTGTTTTCAATTATAAAATATACCGATAAGAAAAAGGCGCAGAAATTTTATTTCTGCGCCTTTTTAATACGTATAATTTCCTTAAATGATTTAAGCCGAATATTCAATTATGATGCAGAATCAGCAGATTCGTCAGTCATAATTTATAACTCAAACTTATTAAAGCATTTTAAGATTATTAACTTCCAGATCTGTAAGGATTCTCCAATGGCCACGTTTGATGTTCTTTTTCGTAAGACCTGCAAACATCACTCTGTCCAAAGCTTCCACTTCATATCCAAGTCTTTGGAAAATTCTTCTGATCACACGGTTCCAGCCAATATGAATTTCGATTCCTATCTCATTTTTCGGTTTTCCTTCAATAAAAGAAATCTGATCTACAACAGCTACTCCTTCATCAAGGCGGATCCCTTCCACAATCAGTTTCATATCTTCATGGGTCAGTTTCTTATCCAGGGTTACGTGATAGATCTTTTTGGCATCAAAAGAAGGATGTGTCAGCTTTTTCGTCATGTGCCCGTCATTTGTCAAAAGAATAACTCCGGTTGTAGAACGATCCAATCTTCCTACAGGAAACAAACGGTATGGCGATGCATTAGCAACCAGATCCATTACTGTTTTTCTGGCTTTGTCGTCCTTAGTTGTAGATATGTATCCCTTTGGCTTGTTTAGAAGCACATATACCGGTTTTTCTGGGGTAATACCCTGGCCGTCGAAAACTACTTTATCAGTCTTCTGAACCTGATATCCCATTTCAGTTACCACCTGTCCGTTTACTTCCACAAGTCCTTGCGTAATCAGTTCATCAGCCTCTCTTCTGCTGCAGATCCCGGAATTGGCAATATACTTGTTCAGACGGATGGTGTCCTTATGAACATCTTTCTCAATTTTGTTTAACCTTCTTTTCTGTACAAAAGATCTTGCCTTATCATCATTTTTGTCATCTCCAGCGGATGGTCTTCTTCCGTATTTCAGGCTGCCTCTTTCATACTTGTCTCTGGTGTCAAAACTTTTTCCGCCTTTTTTGGGTGCTGACTTACCAAAAGTTTTTCTCTCACGTCCTTCACTTGAATTGGTAATATAAGCTCTGCTCTCAGTTTTTGCCTCGGAGTCCTCATCTCTGTTCGTAGGGTTATCTCCGCTTTTCTTAAAAGGTTTCGGCTCAAACTTCGAATTGCTTCCTTTATAGTCAGTATTTCTTTCACCAGCTTTTGGAAAAGGCTTCTTAAAAGGTTTTGATCCTGAAGAATTTCCAGATCTAGAAGCACGAGAATCATCAGAATTGTTTCTTGTTGAAGTTCTTGGTCTTTTTGGTCTTTCTGAATTATTGTTATCTCTGCTCATTCTAAAAATTTCTGCAAAGATAGTAATTTAGTTACGAGTTAAAAATTAAGAATCATAACTTTGCAGAATAGTTTTATTTTAATTTTAAAGAAACTCCAATAATGATAACAATATTAAACGATGATTTTTCTCAATTAAATAGTTTCCTTCACGAAAAATCTTTCAGTAAGATCTTTATTTTAGTTGATGAAAATACCCATGAATATTGTCTTCCGGTTCTATTAGGCAATATGGAAACAGACTTAAACTTCGAAATTCTTGAGATTGAGGCTGGTGAAGAAATGAAAAATATCCAGACCGCCAACCAGCTATGGGAGATTCTTACCGAAATGCAGGCAGACAGAAAAGCGCTAGTCATTAACCTTGGTGGCGGTGTAATTACGGATATGGGTGGTTTTGTAGCCTCTACCTATAAAAGAGGAGTCCAGTTCATTAATATTCCTACTACCCTTTTATCAATGTGTGATGCCTCTATCGGAGGAAAAACAGGGATAGACCTTATGCATTATAAAAATATGGTAGGAACTTTTGCCTTTCCGGAACAGATTTTCATTTATCCTAAGTTTCTGGAAACACTTCCGTTTAAAGAATTGCGGAGTGGTTTTGCAGAAATGCTGAAGCATGGCCTTATTGCTGACAAAGCGCATTGGGAAAGTCTTATTCAGATCCACAAACTTGATGTAGAAGCTATAGTTCCCCATATCCAGACTTCAATGGATATCAAGCAGGACGT
This sequence comes from Chryseobacterium lathyri, assembly GCF_019970085.1. NCBI lineage: Bacteria > Pseudomonadati > Bacteroidota > Flavobacteriia > Flavobacteriales > Weeksellaceae > Chryseobacterium > Chryseobacterium lathyri. The sequence goes on from NZ_JAHXYG010000004.1 coordinate 128,213, forward strand.
CGTGGAAAAAGATTTTCATGAAAGAAACATTAGGAAGACCTTAAATTTCGGACATACAATCGGACATTCCGTAGAAAGTCTCTGCCTTAGCCAAGGAAACCCTATTCTTCACGGTGAAGCTGTTGCCATGGGAATGATCTGTGAAGCCCATCTGGCTTATCTTGAAGATCTTATTACCCAACAGGATGCAGCGGATATTGTGGAAAACATTCAGAGGTACTACCCTTATCTTGACATCAGTGATTTTACGGATGAAAGTATTACTGCACTTTTGCTGAACGATAAAAAGAATACAGACCGCAAAATTAATTTTTCATTACTTTCAGGAATCGGTTCGTGTACCTATGACCACCAATGCAGTGAGGAAAACATTTTGAAGTCTCTTGATTTTTACAGAAAATTGAATAATGCTTAAATTATTTATACAAAAGAATCATTCTTCTTTACTATTTTAATGGAATTAATAATTTAGATTATCTCTAAACAAACGTTTGTTTTTTAATGTAAATTATTAATAATCAATATTTTAAATAAAAGCAGCTTGTAATTTAGGCTGCTTTTTTTACTGACTTTTATCATGTTATCTGTTTTTGGCAAGCAATTTGAAAGATAATCTGCGTCAAACTCAGTAGTAAGTTTTTGACAGTAGTAAAATTTAAAATTAGAATAGTAAAATATTAAAAAAATTAAAGTTATGAAAAAGTTAATTTTAGGATTGGCAGTAACTGCAAGTTCATTAGCGTTTGCTCAGCAGACTCCATCATCTTCTTCTAACCCGGTAACATTTGGTGTAAAAGGTGGAATGAACGTATCTTCTCTTTCTAAAGACGAAGGTTTGGATGATCAAAAATCTAAAATCGGTTTCAATGCAGGTGTATTTGCAAATATTCCAATTGCAGAATCATTCAGCGTTCAGCCGGAGGTATTGTATTCTCAATATGGTGCAAAAGCAGATTACACTCTATTAGGGACTAAGTATTCTTCTTCAACTAAATTAGATTATATCGCTGTACCGGTAATGTTCCAGTATAACTTAATTCCAAATCTTTATTTAGAAGCTGGACCAGAGTTCGGGTTTTTGGTAAGTGCTAAAAACAAATTGAAAAACGAAAATAATGGAAACTCTACCACTTCTGATAATTACAAAGACCAATTACAAACATTCAACTTTGGTATCGGTCTTGGTGCAGGATATTATTTTACTCCTAACTTAGGAATTACAGCAAGATATGTAGCTGGGGTAACTGATATTTTCAAAGACAATTCTGGTGATGCTATAAGAAATAACACATTCCAGGTAGGATTAGCTTATAAATTCAAATAGTAAGCTTAACATTCAGAAACAAATTTTATATTCAATAGAAAGCCGGATTAATTTATTTAATTCGGTTTTTTTATGCACACAATATCTTCATCTTTTTTGGCAAGAATTTTGCCATTTGTAGATAAGCTGAAAGCATTTATATTTTATAAGTGTCTACAGCAAAGTTTCTTCATATATAAATTGATTTCAAATAGAAAAGGTCAGGTTTATTCATTTAAGCCTGACTTTTTCGCTTTTTAACATGATTTTTGTCATTTTATTCTCTTTGGCGGGAATTTTGCTGAAGTACGGAGAAATAAGTTAAAACTTTATAGCCATGAAAAAACTAATTTTAGGATTAGCAATTGCAGCAAGCCTTTCGGTTAATGCTCAAGAAAAAACAAAATTTTCTACACCCGTTACTTTTGGGGTTAAAGCTGGATTCAACGCTTCAACACTAAGCAAAGTGGATCAGTATGATAATGACCAGAAACTGAAGCCTGGTTTTAACGCTGGAGTATTTGCCAATATTCCGGTAGCAGAGAAATTCAGCATTCAGCCGGAGCTTCTTTTCAACCAGTTAGGTTCAAAAACTGAAGAAAGAGAAGTGTATTACTCCAATTCTGACAGATACACCAGAGAAGTAGATTATAAAAAGACACTGAGCTATCTTGCCGTACCTGTAATGGTACAGTACAATATCCTTCCTCAGCTTTATGTAGAAGCAGGTCCGGAATTTGGATTTCTGTTAGGAGGAAAAGATAAAGGTGATATTACCACTACCAAAACTTCCGGAAATACTACGACTACGCAGACAACAACATTTTCAGAAAAAATTGTTAAAGATTTATATAATAAATTCAATTTCGGGATCGGGATTGGAGCAGGATATTATTTTACACAGAATTTTGGGGTAACAGCCAGATTTACTGCGGGTATTACAGATATCTTTAAAGAAAACAGTGCAGATACTGTTAGAAATAATGCATTCCAGGTGGGTGTGGCTTATAAATTCAAATAATAATATGAGAAAGTTATTTTTAGGATTAGCCGTTACGGCAGGCTCATTGGTATTTGCACAGGAAAAAACAGAGACTATATCTAAATCTCCCATTACTTTTGGAGTAAAAGGAGGAATGAACATTTCTTCTCACACTGATGGAAATGAGGATACTTATTATTGGTCAAATTATGAGCGAAAGTCAAAGATTGGATTTAATGCAGGAGTTTTCGTCAATATTCCGGTTTCAGGCAAATTCAGTGTTCAGCCGGAAATATTATATAACGGATTGGGCTCAAAAATAGAAAGCACAATCAACTTTGATATTCCTGACGCCAGAATGAACAATAAAGAAACCCTTTCTTTAAGCTATCTTTCAGTACCATTAATGCTTCAGTACAATCTGTTGCCTGAATTATATGTAGAAGCAGGTCCGGAATTCGGATTCCTTCTGGGTGGGAGATCCAAAGGTGACCTCACTCAAACCAGTAATCAGGACGGAGCAAGCAGTACACAGAGTTATTCTGATAAAATTGTTATGGACTTATTCAATAAATTCAATTTTGGAATAGGTATCGGAGCTGGTTATTATTTCGCTCAAAATCTTGCAGTTACAACCAGATTCACGGCCGGAGTTACAGATATCTACAAGTACAATTCATACGATGCCGTTAGAAACAACGCATTACAGGTTGGTTTAGCTTATAAATTCAAATAGAGATATATTATTTTCAAGTTAATGTCGGATCTTTTTTGGTCCGGCATTTTTGTATCCTATCAGGGGAAACAACATTTCATATTTTCAATTTTAACTTTGTGTCAAATCATCAACATAAAGTCAATTTCACTTACAATCATCTTTCAAAAACAAATTTTCATAATATAATTTTTCTTAAAAAACAGTTAAAAGCATAGACAAGGTAATATGAAAAACCTTCATAAAAGCCCTTTAAATAAGGGTTTTTGGAGTTTGGCAAGCATTTTGCAAAATAAATCAAGTCTGATTGAAAAATCAGGTGAAAAGTAAAATAGTAAAATTAAAAAATAAAATTATGAAGAAGTTATTTCTAGGGTTGGCAGTTGCTGCTGGCATGATGACGTTTGCTCAAGAAACAAAAACAGTAAGCACAGAGCCAATCAAAAAAGAAACACAACCTATCAGATTCGGTATTAAAGCGGGTGGAAACTCATCTTATTTCAGTGAGCAGAAACTAAGCCTTAACAACCAGAAAATCGGATTTCATGCGGGGGTTTTAGTTAATATTCCACTTTCTCAGAAATTCAGCTTACAGCCGGAAGTTTTATACAACCAGTTAGGAGCGAAAAGTGTAATCTCTTCCACTGATGTAACTGTTGGTGATACTAATATTAAAACGAAAAGCGATTACAAAACTACCATGAACTATATTTCAGTTCCTTTAATGGTACAGATGAGACCTACAGAGAAATTTTATGTAGAAGCAGGTCCTGAATTCAGCTATTTCATTAACGGGAAAAATTCCGGAAACAGTACTATTTCTACAACTACAGGAGGAGTTACAACCACTCAGTCTGTATCTAACTCTGAAGACATTAATAAAGATAATGTTAACAAGTTTAACTTAGGTCTCGGTTTAGGTCTTGGATATGATATTACTCAAAATATTGGGATCAACGCAAGATATATCAACAGTCTTACGGATATGAGAAACCAAAAGCCTGAGGGTACTGAGCCATTGAACCACAGAGCGTTTCAGTTAGGCTTGAATTATAAATTCTAATAGAGGACAATCAATTATTTAACCTATAGTAAAGTCTGGACTTAAAAATTTTAAGTCCGGACTTTCGTTTTTACTGACGTAGAAAGTGATTTTAGAATAATGAATCTTATACCAATTGTCAACGGCACCCAAAACTCTCTGACTCTCAAACCCGTACCCGCGTAACTCAAATTATTAGAATATTCGTGGATCATCGCTGATCACTCCATCTACTCCCATGTCTTTTAATTCTTTTAGCCTTTCTTTGGTATTGACAGTCCATGGTATAACTTTCATACCCAACGCATGGCATTCCTGTACAAGCTCTGAAGTAACAAGTGTGTGATCAGGACTGTAAATGGTTGGGGTAAAACTCAGAAATTTCATATCTCCTGATACACCATTCAGATGATCAGGATACTGCCTGAATTTCTCTGCAGGGATATTTTTGAAATGAGCCTGCTGTTGTGCCAACTTTTTATCATCAACTTTTTCCACCAGCAAAGCAGTCATGATCTTAGGGTATTCCTTATGAATGATTTCCAATGTTCTGGGGTCAAACGACTGAATGATTACCCGGTCCTGAATTCCTTTTTTTAGAATAATGCTCATCATCAGATCTACAAATTCTTTTGGTTTAGGATGAAATATATGGTCAGAAAAAGGACGTGTTTTTGTTTCTATATTATAAAAAGGTAAAGGTCTTTTCAATTCACGGGAGTAAGCCTCACATGCATCTATTACTTCTGAAAAGAGAGGCTTTTGGGCCTTTATTTTCTTTTGATCAGGATAGTTATCAAGTTTCTTTAAGCCTACGTCAAATGTTTGAATTTTAGCATAAGGCATATCATAAATTTTATAGTAAAAACCTGAATCTTTGGGAATATAAGTTCCATCGGGCTTTGTTACTAATTCGGGAGAAAGAAAAGCGTCATGGGAAAGGATTACTTTTTTGTCCTTTGTAATAGCAAGATCCATTTCCAGCGTTGTGATGTTCATTTTCAGAGCATTCTTCATAGCCGGAACTGTATTTTCGGGATATAAGGACTTTCCTCCGCGGTGTGCCTGCTTATCGAAAGACTGAGAGGAATACAAATGGGCAAATACCAGAAAAATACCTGTTAAGAATACGTTTTTCATATGAAGTTTTAATAGCATAAAATTAAAACTTGCTTTTATATTGTATGATACAGGAATATTAAACTTTTGATACATTTATAAAAACAAAAAGAGCCAGATATAAAAATCTGGCTCTTTCATTTATTTCAAATGGATAGAATATTAATTAAACAATTCTACCTCCTCTCCTTTTCCTACCGGATATTCTTCTGTAAAACATCCGAAACAGTGGTTGGAAGATCCTAAAATCTCTTTCAGGCTGTCTGTACTTAAAAATTCCAGAGAGTCTACTCCCAGGTAATCTCTAAGCTCTTCGGTAGTCATGTTGGCAGAAATCAGATCATCTTTCGAAGGGGTATCTATTCCTAAGTAGCATGGGGCAATAATAGGTGGAGAAACACTTCTGAAATGGATCTCTTTTACTCCTGCATCTTTCAGAATTTTTACTAATCTTTTGGAAGTGGTACCTCTTACAATAGAATCATCTATGATCACAACTCTTTTGCCTTTGATCTCAGAAATGATAGGATTAAGCTTAAGGTTCACTACTCTTTCTCTCATTTCCTGTGTAGGAACAATGAAACTTCTTCCAATGTATCTGTTTTTAATCAGAACCGGACGGAAAGGTATTCCTGAGGCCTTGGAGAAACCAATAGCAGCCGGAACTCCTGAATCGGGAACTCCAATTACTACATCAGCTTCTACAGGGGCCTGTTCCCAGATCTTTTCACCGGATTTCTCCCTGATCTCGTATACATTGATATTTTCTAAAGTAGAGTCAGGTCTTGCGAAATAGATATATTCAAAAGAACAGATCCTTTGCTTGCCTCTTGCTTCATTGACCATGTAAGAATTAAGCTTACCCGGTTCGTTTTCATTCGTATAAATGATTTCACCAGGTAAAATATCACGTACATACTGGGCACCTACGGCATCCAATGCAACAGATTCGGAAGCTACAACGTAAGTTTTTTCGTCAACAGCTCCTAAAACCAACGGACGGATTCCGTTGAAATCCCTGAAAGCAAAGAATTTATTTCTTGTCATTCCCACTACGGAATACGCGCCTTCAATTTTCTCCATGGTCGCCTTAATGGCTCCGCGAAGTCCTAAATCAAGATTTTTTTGAATTAATCTTAAAATAACCTCAGAATCGGAAGTAGCTCTGAAAACTACGCCTTCAGCTTCCAATTCATTTTTTAATTCTCTCGCATTGGTAAGGTTACCGTTATGCGCTATAGAAAGAATAATCTGGTCATATTCGTTTTTCGCGAAAAATGGCTGGAAATTATACTTCTTTTTGTCACCTGCAGTCGTATAACGAGTGTGTCCGATTGCAGAATTTCCCATAAAAGCTTCAGGATCCTGGATCTCTTTATAAACATCCAAAACCAAACCTTCATCTTTCATATTGGTAATTTTTCCGTCTTTTAAAACAGAAATACCACACGCCTCCTGACCTCTGTGCTGTAAAGCAAAAAGCCCGAACTGCGAAAGAGAAAATGTATCAAGATCATTATCAGAATACATTCCGAAGATTCCGCACTCCTCATTCGGAGCATCCAATCTTTCTTCTTCCTGCGTTCTGAAAAGATTTCTTCCGTAGGTTTGAGTCTCAAATTGTTTTAAATATTCACTTTTATGAATGTCTAAACTTTTCATTTCTATTTTTTCTAATCTAGATTTTATTTTGATAGATTTTAATTAGATGAAAATTAAATATTATGTTAAATACAAAAACTTAACATCTAATTTTTATCTAAAATCTTATTTCTGAAGAAGAGTTTTAAGACGATTGTAGATTTCTACATAAGCCTCGGTAACTTCTCCTAAATCTCTTCTGAATCTGTCTTTATCCAGCTTTTTCATGGTGTCTTTGTCCCAAAGTCTGCAAGTGTCAGGAGATATTTCGTCTGCCAGGATGATTTCACCGTCAGAAGTTTTTCCTAATTCAATTTTGAAATCGACCAGGATAATATTCATTTTGTCGAAAAGATCGATCAGGATTTCGTTGATATCAGAAGTAAGCTCATACATCTCATCAAGCTCTTCATAGGTTGCAGCACCTAAGAAAACGGCGTGGTGATCGTTGATAAGCGGATCTCCCAATTCGTCTTTTTTGTAGCAGATATCGAAAATGGTAACCGGAGATTTAATTCCTTCTTCCACTCCTAATCTTTGAGCCATGCTTCCTGCAGAGTAGTTTCTTACTACCATTTCCAAAGGAATGATTGATACTTTTCTTACCAATTGTTCTCTCTCGTTCAATTGTTTAATGAAATGAGTCTTAATCCCTTTTTCATTTAAATATTCAAAAATCAAAGTTGTGATGGCGTTGTTCATTTCACCTTTCAAATCAACAGATCCTCTTTTTTGAGCATTAAATGCTGTAGCATCGTCTTTAAAACGTACTACTACTTGATCAGGATTATCGGTAGCAAATACTTGTTTTGCCTTACCTTCGTACAACATTTCTTTCTTTTCCATTTCTAAATTCGTATTAGTTAGATTTATTTTATATTACTTAATTAAAATTCCTGTTAAAACAGCCAGTCCAAAACTCAGCAATGTGCCAATAAGCACATATTCCGTCAGTTTTCTCTGCTTAGCTTGTGCCAGATCACTGAATCTGAAAACTGATTTGGCAGCAACCATAAAACCCACGCCTTCCCAATGATTCACCATAATAAAGGTGAAAACCAGGAGACGTTCCAAAATTCCTATATATTTTCCTGCACTCGACAGAGATTCGGTTTGTATACTGCTTTGTGTTTCCGGGGCCGGAGTCCAGGAAGACAATGCTATCTTAATAAAAATTGAAGCCGGTGTTGTAAGGAACAATACAGCCAACAATATTTTCAAAAATTGCTGATTCTGCAGAAAATCAAAACTGAATTCTTTGAAATAAAATGAGATCCCAGCAATGACAAGAATATGCAGCAGCTGATCTATGAAGAACCATCTTTTCTTGTTCTTTACAGTCTGGAAGATCAGTTTTGAGGCATCAATAATAAAATGGGTAATCCCGACAAGCAATGAAATCCACCACAGATCTGTATTCCAGAGAAAAACAAAGCTTAAAACGGTATGGATCAGAACATGAAGATACAAATATGGGCTTTTCAGCTTACGGCGTTCCTTATCTGCAACCCAGGAATTTGGCTGAAGAATAAAATCTCCGAGTAGATGTGCCAATATGAGTTTAGTAAAAATCATGCTTACAGTTCTGAGATTTTCTTTCTAAAATATTGATTAGTTTCTACGATAAGGTCGTAGTTGGCGCGCTTCAGTCTCTGGCTTACCGAGGACTGTGAAATAGCAAATTTTCTGGCGAGATCTTCCTGTGTGATATCCTGGTTCATGATCATTTCGTGAATGATCTCAGCCGTGGCTACCGTCCAGCTGTCGAAATCTTTTGAAGACCATTTCAGAAGGATATTCAGATCCCTGTCTACAGCTTCGTTTGAAGTTTTTATAGAAACGGTGTGCCCGTCACTTTTAAGGTCGTTGAGCAGTCTTCCGGAATGTACATAGGCCGTTCCGTTGGATTCGGTGATTTTTTCAGAGGAAAAATTCTCTTCACCGATGCCTATTGCAATTCTTACATCTAAATTTTCCTGACTTCTTATGAGGGACTTAATGGCTAGAAAACGCCAAAATACTTCATCAATACTGCACTTGAACTGAAATTCATCTCCTCTGTAGATTTCCCATGCGAGCGGTGAGCTTCCCCAGTTTTCCAGGAGATTCTTGAGTCTGGTGATCCAAACTTCTGTGTCTGCATGCTGTGAATTTATAATATCACCGGTTATGACCGCTATCATTATGCAAATATAAGCATAATTACTTATAAATAAAAAATATAAGCAGAAACACTTATAGATATTGATTATTAGTGAATCTGCTTATATCAATGATGCTTTAAATAATAACTCCATCAGTATATTTTATGAGATTGCTTCGCTCCGCTCGCAATGACATTTACTTGTTATTTTTTGATAAACTGATACGTTTTATCATCAAGTTTTAAGAGATATAATCCTGTTGAAAGATTCTGTATGGAAATATTTTTCTTATTTCTGAACGGATCATTTTCTGTATAAATTACTTTCCCCGAAAGATCCAATACCTGAGCTGTTTTTATATTCTGAGTTTCTCCGCTTACAAAAAGATCATCATGAACAGGATTCGGATATATTTTAAACTCTTTGTTGGAAGTAATCAGATCGGTTGCAGATAAGGTTCCACCTAAATTCTGACAATAATTTGCGGGATAGGAATCCCACTCACCTACAGTGAAAGTAGTTGTTGGCTGGCTTACCGTGGCTTTTCTGTAAAGAGAAACATCTCCGTATGAATTACTTACAAACTTGCTTCCTATAGCATCAACTGTTGCTGACTTATAGGCCAGCTCTAGATATTGGGTTCCTGCAAAAGTCAAAGCGTCACCTGCTGTAAGAAAGCGTGCATCATTATTGGTGTAACATGATAATGCAGATTTGGGATTCAGAATGACGAAATTTTCGTTATTAGGTATTTTTCCTTCAAGTTCAAAACTGTTACCAAAATAATAAGAATCACTTACACTATTGTAATATTGTACTTTTATGCTGTAATTGTTTAAATCTACTTCATGGCCCGTCTTATTTACAATTTCTAAAGCTTTGTTGTTACCCGTCCCTTCAATATATTTAACGATGAAAAGATCCTTTGAATTTGTATCTGCAGCTGATGTGGATACAGTAACTGCATTACTGTCAGGAGACTGCAAGTAGCCCTGATCATATGCTTTTACCGTAAATGAGTAAGAGGTAGAAGGTGTCAGATGATCAATAACTATTGATGTAGATTTTGTGGTGGTTAATAAAACGCCATTCTGATAAATATTATATCCGATAACATCTGAGCTTGTACTTGGTGACCATGTTAAATGAGTGAAATAAGCTCCGGATTGAATGGAATTTAAATTTAAAGGAGCCTGTGGCGCCAAAGCATCAGGTGTCTGCACCCAAATAGAATTTACCCATTGAGGGTTATCAATAAAAGGGTTTCTGTTTTTCTGAATGGTATAAATGGCATTATTTCGGTCTGTTTCCCTTTGAGATACAGGATCCTGAAGGTGCCATTGAAGAAGCATCGAAATATAGGCAGGATCAAAAGCCCGTTCTGCAGTTCCATCCAGGGGAGATCGGTCTATCGCAGGATTAATATTGGTTGAGTAATTAAATGAAGGCAGTTTACCTTCATATCTTACAGCAAAATAGAGCAGCATCCTAGCAACATCTCCTTTGAACTCATCCACAGGCTCATACACTCTATTCGTATAAATATAACCGGGAATAGCACTATTGGCAATTTTGGATGAGTTGGTAAATGTATAATGAACCGTGGAATTCCCGACACCATAAGGGTAATTATTTCTAAGCTGATTGATTCTTGCATCCGTAGGGATCACAAAATGTAAATCAGAATACATAGGATAATCACTGTTAAAAGTACTTTGCGGAACTACATGTTCTCTGTTATATCCCAATCCTTCAGCACCTGAAGTACTTATTAAGCTGGCTGATGTATATTCATAAGAATCAGGACCGGAAGGGATCTCTGAATAAATATCCAATAAAATAGTAGTATTGGCTGGTCCATGATCATAATATTTATCCAGATCTGTCTGATTATATAGATTGGGTAAATCACCATAATGCCAGTTGACATTTTTTTCAGAAATAATATCGTGCAGCTTAGATTTCAGTGCATAGCCTGTAAGCCCTACTGTTCCGTCATAATAACCGGCAGGAGCCTGGGCAACAGCAAATGATGAAATTAAAATGACAGGTAGTAAAAGTTTTTTCATTCTTAAAAATTGGGTGACTAAAATAGTAAATTAAAACACTTGAAGTTCTGAATTTTTTATTAAAAAATCATTAATTATCAAAATATAAAAAATTGATTATTAAAATATTGCGTATATAGCCCTATGAGCTAAATAATTATTTTTGGCTTTCCGTCAATTTAATTATCTTTGGGAACTAACTATTTTATCTATATGAACACAGAGACTATTGACAACATTAAAATGATAGCAGAAACAGCAAGAGAATTTGCTGAGAAAAATATCAGACCGAATATTATGGAATGGGACGAGAGCCAAACGTTTCCAAAAGACTTATTTCACCAGTTAGGAGAAATGGGATTTATGGGAATTGTAGTTCCTGAGCAGTACGGAGGTTCCGGTTTAGGCTATCATGAATATGTTACTATTCTGGATGAAATCTCTCAGGTAGACCCATCAATTGGTCTTTCTGTGGCAGCACACAATTCACTTTGCACCAATCACATCTATGAGTTTGGAAATGAAGAGCAGAGAAATAAGTGGCTTCCGCAGCTTGCTTCAGGAAAAGTGATCGGAGCATGGGGATTAACAGAGCACAATACAGGTTCTGATTCAGGAGGTATGTCTACTACTGCTGTAAAAGACGGTGATGAGTGGATCATCAACGGAGCGAAAAACTTTATTACTCATGCTATTTCAGGAGATATTGCCGTAGTAATGACAAGAACAGGTGAAATAGGTGCTAAAAATAACTCTACAGCTTTCGTTCTGGAAAAAGGAATGCCTGGTTTTACTTCAGGAAAGAAAGAAAACAAACTGGGAATGCGTGCTTCTGAGACCGCTGAACTTATTTTTGATAATGTTCGTGTACCGGATTCACACCGTTTGGGAGAAGTAGGAGAAGGATTCAAACAGGCTATGAAAATTCTGGACGGGGGTAGAATTTCTATTGCAGCATTAAGTTTAGGAACTGCAAGAGGAGCTTATAAAGCGGCTTTAAAATATGCTAAAGAAAGACATCAGTTCGGAAAAGCAATCGCTGAATTCCAGGCTATCAACTTTATGCTGGCAGATATGGCTACTGAAATTGATGCTGCTGAACTTTTGATTCAGAGAGCTTCAACATTGAAAAATGCTAAGCAGAAGATGACCAAAGAGGGAGCAATGGCAAAACTGTATGCTTCTGAAGCTTGTGTAAGAATTTCCAACAATGCTGTTCAGATTTTCGGAGGTTATGGATATACAAAAGACTTCCCTGCTGAGAAATTCTACAGAGATTCTAAATTATGTACTATCGGTGAAGGTACATCAGAGATCCAGAGACTGGTAATAGGAAGAGACATTACAAAATAATTTAAATACACTCACAAATGATCAAACAAGCCCTCCTAGGTGAATTTCTGCATGAAGCAGAAAGCACAAGAAATCTTTTAAAAGCAATTCCTGATAGTGCTTTAAACTGGAAGCCATCTGAAAAAAACTGGACTACCGGACAATTAGCTTCTCATATTGCAGAAGTGTATAACTGGTATGATTCTACCTTTAATCTTGATGTTTTTGATATGGGAACTTATCAATATGACAAAGGTGATATTTCTAAAGCCGAGAATATTTTAGCAAAATTTGAAGAAAATGTTGCTAAAGCTCAGAAAGTTTTAGAAAATTCAGATGAAGGAAACTATTTTAACGAATGGAAAATGGAAATGGGTGGAAATGCACTTTTTCCTCCTATGCCAAAAATTCAGGTGATCCGTTCTTTTTTATACAATCACTTATATCATCACAGAGGTGAGCTGATTGTTTATCTGAGAGCAACAGGAAATACCGTTCCTGGTTTATACGGACCGACTGCTGACGACCAGATGTAAATTTAGACTTATATTAAGATAAGTAAATAGCATACGTATTTTGCGTATGCTATTTACTTTTTTTGAGATAATATATTTTCAATGTATTGCATAATAAATTAGATGTATATTCTAAATTTTTCTTAAATATTTTTGTTTTTCGTAAATTATTTTTTATTAGCTTTGATATTCCACAATCTAAATGAATAATTTATGAAAAAACAACTATCCATGATTGGAATGCTTCTTATTACGGGCATTTCTTTCGCGCAGACTGATCGTCTCTGGAGTGAAGGTTCAAAAAAAGCACCTTCAGAAATTTTTGAAAACAAAACCTCAATTAACAATCCGAAAATCTATAGTCTAGATTTTGAAGGATTAAAAAACGCTCTCAACAGAGCTCCAAAAAGGCTTGCCCCGGGAGAAAAATCAGAAATTATCATTTCTTTTCCTAATTCTGAAGGAAAGATGGAGAATTTTAAAGTAAGAGAAAATTCAAATTTTGACCCTCAGTTAGCCGCGAAATATCCGGATATTAAATCTTATGTAGGTGAAGGCCTGACGGATTCTAATTCAACAGTTTATTTCAGTATTTCCTCACTTGGTCTTTCTTCTATGGAGATTTATGGTGACAAATCTGCAGTTTTTATTGAACCCTACGCCAAAGATCTTTCGTCTTATGTCGTATACAGAAAATCGGACAAAAAAGACGATCTCAATAAATTTGAATGTACAGTTATCGACGTAGCCCAAAAAGGAGTATCCAATAATACCCAGACTGCCAGACCGAATGCAGATGATGCCAAGCTGAGAACATTCAGGTTAGCTCTTTCCACTACAGGAGAATATACAACGTATTTTGGAGGTACTAAAGCAAATGCTCTTGCTGCCATTAACAATACAATGACCCGTGTAAATGGTGTTTTTGAAAAAGATTTTGCAGCAAGAATGGTTCTGATCGCCAACAATGACGCTGTCATTTACACCAATGCTTCTACAGACCCTTATTCTGCAGCTTCAGGAATGAGCAACTGGAATTCACAGCTTCAAAGCACACTGACTTCAGTGATCGGGGAAGCCAATTATGACATCGGGCATTTATTCGGAGCTTCCGGAGGTGGCGGAAACGCTGGGTGTATTGGATGTGTCTGTACAAACGGTTCAAAAGGAAGCGGATATACTTCACCGGCAGACGCTATTCCTTCAGGAGATAATTTTGATATCGACTATGTTGCCCATGAAATGGGACATCAATTTGGAGGAAACCATACCTTCTCTATGAATAATGAAGGAACCGGTGCTAATATGGAACCGGGCTCAGGATCAACCATTATGGGGTATGCAGGGATTACTGCTCAGGATATCCAACCTCATTCCGATGCATTTTTCCATGCGATAAGCATTCAGCAGATCACCAATAATATCAAAGCTAAAACATGTCCGGTAAGCACTTCTACAGGAAATGCCATTCCTACAGCGAATGCCGGCCTTGATTATACCATTCCGAAAGGAACACCGTTTATGCTTACGGGAACAGGAACTGATGCTAACGGAGATTCATTAACTTACATTTGGGAACAGATGGATAATGCATCATCATCCCAAACCGGAGCAAGCTCTGCAGCAAGTGCTACCAAAGCATCAGGTCCTACTTTCAGATCATGGACCCCTACCACTTCTCCAACAAGATATTTCCCAAGAATGGCATCCATCTTAACAGGAGGCACTACTACTGCAGGTTCAGAAATTACAGTGGAAGCACTGTCCAATGTAGCAAGATCTTTAAATTTCAGATTTACCGTTCGTGATAACAGAGCCGGAGGTTCAGGAAATAATTCTGATGATGCCCTGATTACTGTAAATGCAACAGCAGGACCTTTCAGTGTTTCATCACAAAATTCAGCTACTACCTATTCAGGAGGAAGCTCACAAACCGTAACATGGAATGTGGCGGGAACAACAGCCAATAATGTAAATGCAGCGAATGTAGATATCCTTTGGTCAACAGACAGCGGAAATACATGGACTACCCTTCTTGCCGGAACTCCAAATGATGGAACGCAGGCTGTAACTATTCCAAATTCGTCTACGACAACGGGAAGAATTATGGTAAAAGGATCCAACCATATTTTCTTTGATGTAAATAATGCAAATATCACTGTAAATGCAGGTTCAGGAGGCACAGATACGGTAGCTCCTACGGCTCCTACCCTTGCAGCTTCCGGAACTACATCTACTACGACTAATCTTTCCTGGAGCGGCGCTACGGATAATGTGGCGGTTACAGGTTACGATGTTTATCAAGGGGCTTCATTGATCGGTTCCACAGCATCTACAACCTATACGGTAACAAGTTTAACACCTGCGACAACATACAGCTTTAGTGTTAAATCTAAAGATGCAGCAGGAAATGTATCGCCTTCAAGTAATACAGTAAGTGTTACTACCCTTTCAGGAGGTACAGTAACTTACTGCTCATCTTCTGCAAGCAATACAGCGGATGAAAGAATCGGAAATGTGAAATTCGGAACTATTAACAATACTTCAACAGGAACAGCAGGTTATGAAAACTTCACTTCAGTTTCCACCAATGTAACAAGAGGAAGCGCTTACACTATCTCAATAACTCCAACATGGACTTCAACTGTTTACAGCGAAGCTTATGCTGTATATATTGATTACAACGGTGATGGTGACTTTACGGACAGCGGAGAATTAGCTTGGTCTAAAGCGGGTTCTACCACTACTCCTGTAACAGGAAGTATTACTATCCCTGCAACTGCAACTGTTGGTGCTACAAGAATGAGAGTCATGATGAAGTATAGTTCTATACCTACTTCTTCATGTGAAGCTTATACTTATGGTCAGGTTGAAGATTATACCCTGAATATCGTTTCTTCAGGAAGAGGAGAGCTTACTGATACCAAAGATCTGATCACTGATATCAAGTTATATCCAAACCCTGCAAGAGATATATTACATATTTCAAACACGACATCAGAAGATTATAAAATCTTCGATATGGGTGGAAAACTAATCAATTCAGGAAAATTGGAAAGAGGTAGTGTAAATGTAAGCGGACTTATCAAAGGCGCTTATATGATCCAGGTTGGAGAAGCTGCCAAGAGATTCATTAAAAATTAATAACCATTAAGTAAACACTTTGGAAGACTGCCTTCGGGCAGTCTTTTTTTATGCCAGATGATTTTAAAAATTTCCACGGAAATTTACAATGCAAATTAAACTTCAAAAACAACGCATAAGTATTTAAAATTTACTTATAATTATTTATTTAAATAAAATTCATTAAAATTTAAAAATTTTAATTTAAATTTATCATTCAAATTTCTTTGTACCGTTACTCGATCAGGCTAGATACATTCTGATATTGGTCTTTCAATTCATAGCATATAAGCCTCTCATTCTAATTTTTATTTCTCAAAATGATCCTGCAATGATAAATTGTTGAAGTAAGCTTATTTCATAAAACCAATATTTTAAATTAAAGAACAGCTTTAAAAAAATAACTATAAAAACTTTTACCATGAAACATTTATTTAAGTACATCTTTTTATTGACAACTGTATTATTTTCAGTTGCCTGTAGTTCGGACAATGAAGAAACTGATCACCCTACGGGAGTCGTTACCCATGTGTTCTATAAAAACGCAGATGAATTCGCTTTAACCTACGATCCGGCCGGAACTGTAAGCCAGGCCATCAGAAATCAGGCATTTGATTTGTATAAACTGGGGAAATGGAGTGAGTTAGAAGCATTATTCAACGCTAATAATCTTAATGGTGGCTGGCCTCCTGCAAACGGCGGGTACAATATCGTTGATGATGTTCCGTTTCAGGCAGGGCAAAAATTCGACAGGTATAGCGGCGCTATTGGCAGCTATGACGGAACAGGCGTTCCTACTTTAGGAGGAAGCTTTACAAGCCCGATCATCAATGGATATGTGTATACTTTCTCACAAAGAGCTTTAAATCAGCCTGAAAATAAATATGATTTCTACTATGAAATAGATGTCCTGAATAATTTACTACCTTTCAAGTCTCAAACGGCTGATGTCATTCCTTGGTTTAACCAGATTGGCGGAGGAAAACAGACGATGTGGAAAATCCCGATTGATGTTACAACAGGCTATCAGAAAACATGGAATAAGCTGGCACAGGAAGGCTATGTAAAGATTACCATCAAGAAAAGTCCGAGCGGAAAATATAACAATCAGGTCGGCACAGTGATTCAGCAATAAATAAACTCAGATGTATTCAATATCAAAAAAAATAAAACTTATCAGGCAGGCGGCTATTGCAAAAAATCATTTCAGCAATGATGAAACAGTTCCGGCTGCTGAAACAAAATTCACATGTTGTGATTGTGGTCAGGAAAATTCAATTGAAATATTTCCTTATAAATCCGGATTCCCGATTTTTGAGATTTACAATGAAAATAAAGTTTTATCCAGGAACGAATTATTAGAAAACAAAATCGTTACTGAAACTTCCCGTAGAATATTATATCTTGGAGAGTTAACGGTAAGTGATTTACCTACCCTATATTTTGGAACAGACTGCAGATTTTGTCAATCAAAATATATCTGCGTATTCAGTTACGGGGAATGGCAGCCGGGATTAACACTTTTAAACATTTCCTGTATCTGGAAATATGAAGAACTGGAATAGCTGTTATATTCTTAAACCATTAAGAAAAGTTAAGAAAAATCAAGAGGATTTTTCAAGTAAATCCTTAAAACGGCGAAGCTCATCTTAATATCCTTAAAAGCTTAATCATCCTTAATGGTTTAGAATTAAAGGTTCAAAAATTTTCATTAATACATTTCAAAATTAAAAATATAATCCACAGTTTAAACTGTGGATTGTTAGTGAAAACACGTTTGTAGTCAACGATTATTTAACCTTTTATCAGAACAGATATCTAATGGGTATTACACATTTTCCAAAATCGTTTTCTATCTTTGCTGTAAATAATAAAATTCATGGATAAAATTGACAGTCTGAACCAAGTTGCAGAATTCCACACCACTTTTAAAGCCCCTATTTTAGATACACCACAAATCCCGTCTCAGGAAAGATGCAACCTTAGAGTTGAGCTTCTTCAGGAAGAATTAAATGAATTAAAGCAGGCTATTGCTGATAATGACATCGTAGAAATTGCTGATGCCCTGTGTGATCTTCAATATGTTTTAAGCGGAGCTGTACTGGAATTCGGACTTGGCAATAAATTTGTAGAGCTATTCAACGAAGTACAGCGTTCCAATATGTCTAAAGCATGCGATAATGCAGAACAGGCAGAGGAAACTGTAGCATTTTATAAAGAAAAAGAAGTAGAATCTTTTTATGAAAAATCAGGAGAGAAATTTAATGTCTACAGAAAAGCAGACCATAAAGTTCTTAAGAATAAGTACTACTCCCCTGCAGATTTAAAAACAATTATCGAAAAATAATATGAAAAAATTTATTACCAATATTGTTGCCGTTTCATGTCTTGTTTTGGCTTCCCAGCAGTTCAGTGCCCAGAAAGTGGTGATGAACCGTGAAGTAGAAACTCAGAACGATGGCAAAATGCTTTTGGGAAACCAGTTCAAAGAGCAGTTCTTAAAGGCTCCGTACGCAGACTGGTATGTGAAAGAGCATGACGAATATGCCATTGACCAAAAGGCAATCGGTGAACTTAGAAAAGCCAAACTCACTTCGTATTCTCTTGTTGTTTTTATGGGGACCTGGTGTGAAGACAGCCACAGAGATTTCCCAAGATTGATGAAAATCCTTGAGGAATTGAAATATCCTGATAACAAACTGACGATCATTGCTGTTAACCGCAAGAAAGAATCTCCTACCGGAGACGAGGTACGCTATAATATCCAGAAAGTCCCTACTATTATTGTAGAAAAATATGGCAAAGAGATCGGAAGAATCATAGAAATGCCTACCAGCGGATATATTGAAAGAGATCTGGTAAACATTCTGAAAAAAGATGACAGTTCGGTAATCAAAGAAATTTTTAACAAATAGTGTTGAGAAATTATAAAGTAATCCTATCATTTGCAGCAGGAATTCTCGTTATGCTGATCCTGTTCTTCGGGCTTAAATCCTGTTTAAACCTTGGTGGAAAGACAGAGAAGTCGGATTTTTATATTCTGACCAACCAGATTTCTAAAATGAACAAAATGGTCGTCATGGAACAGAATGTATCCAGCATGCAGAAAACCAAGATGGGCTATGAGGTGTTTGGTAAAGAAGTTTCAAACAACAGCATTATTACCTACACCAAAACCAATGCACAGGTTTCTTATGATCTTAATAAAATGAAGATAGAAGTAGATTCTATCAACAAAAAACTGGTTATCACTGAACTTCCCGATGCGGAAATAAGAATAACACCAAGCGTTGAGATCCAGTCGCTGGACGATTCTTTTTTCAACAGGATCTCTGAAAAAGACATTAAAAATGTGACCCAAAAGGCTAAAGAAACTGCGGTTAAATCTATTAATGAGAATCAGCTGAGAACGGAAGGCCGCAAACAATTAATGGAAAATCTTAATAATATTTTCGTTTTGGCAAAAGCTTTGGATTATACCATAGAAGATGAAACCGGCAAGCTCGGTGTTTTAGGACTCTAAAAAATGTAAAGCTATGAATTCAGAAGACAACAAAAAAAAGGAATCTGCCAATTCAGCAGAAACGAAAAAGCAGAATCAGGATTTTCAAAATATTCCTGCTTCCTCCGAAAAAAGCAATCCACCTGATATTGATAAAGAAGATGTTCAGAAATCTTCCAAAAACAAATCGGGAAAAATGGATAACACTAAAAAATAAACGAAAAGATTCCACTCAAGTGAGTGGAATCTTTTTTATTGGAAATTTTAAACTACAAAAGTCACAAAAGTTTTTTTGTTTTTTTAACACTTTAAAACACTTTAGTTTCAAAGTTTTATATCCTGAAAATATTAAGTACACATAAACCTAAAATCAAAGATTTTAATATAACTTAAGTGTACTTCGTATGCGTAATGTATTAACCTTAAAATAATTAAAGTGTTCAACTAAGCTTTTGTGACTTTTGTGGTTTAAAAAGCATGTTCTTGTAAATCTTAAGCAGATAAAAACGAAAGATTCCGCTCAAATGAACAGAACCTTTCTTACTAATCTATTATATGGACTTAAATGATCATACGATGGTAGATTTTCCGATCTTGATATTTTCAAAATTGTAATAAGATTTCTCAGAATACTTAATATAATCTGCAATGAAACTACCTACTTCACTTGTAGAATAATGCTGCTCAGCATTAAGGTCTACCGTAACATACCTGTTTTCAATAGCATGCTCTACTGCCCTTCTTAATTTGTCAGCCGCTTCAGGAAGATCAAGATAATCAAGCATCATAGCTGCGCTTAGGATTGAGGCTACAGGATTGGCAATACCTTTTCCTTTAGCCTGTGGATAAGAGCCATGGATTGGCTCAAATAAAGCATTCTCTTCACCTATTGATGCTGATGGCAAAAGCCCGATGGACCCGCCAATAATACTGGCTTCATCGGAAATAATATCTCCGAACATATTTTCGGTCAGGATAACATCAAACTGTTTGGGGTTCAGAACAAGTTGCATAGCTGCATTATCAACAAATATATAATCCAGCTGTACATCAGGATATTGAGTGGCAATTTTCTGGCAGGTCTTTCTCCAAAGTCTCGAAGTATCCAGAACATTAGCCTTGTCGATCAGCGTAAGCTTCTTTTTTCTTTTTTCAGCTTCCTTAAAAGCCATATGGGCAATAGGAATAATCTCTTCCGTGCTGTATTTACAGACATCATAGGCATATTTACCATCCGGATCTGTAAATTTTTCACCGAAATAAATACCACTCACAAGCTCCCTGAAGATCTGGATATCCGTTCCCTCGATAATCTCTCTTTTCAAAGGACTCTTATCAATCAGTGAAGGATAGGTTTTCAGAGGTCTGATGTTAGCATACAATCCCAGTTCTTTACGGAGCTTCAATAGTCCCTGCTCAGGTCGTACCTTTGCTTCAGGATTGTTATCAAAAACCGGATCTCCAATCGCTCCAAACAGAACAGCATCCGAATCTTTGCAAATCTTTAATGTTTCTTCTGGAAGTGGATCGCCAGTTTTAAAAATGGCTTCAGCGCCCATTAATCCATAGGAAAACTGGAACCGGCATTTAAAGACTTCAGCCACAGCATCCAATACTTTAATACTTTCACTGACCACTTCCGGCCCAATCCCGTCGCCGGGAAGAACTGCTATTTTAAAATAACTGTTGCTCATACTTTTGTGTTTTTAGTTCAAATTGTTCTATAGCCTGCTTTTTGCTGATTAAAAAATCAATATCATCATAGCCGTTCAGCAGGCATATTTTTTTATAGGAATCAAGCTCAAAAGTTTCGGTTGTATCCTTAAAGCTTACCGATTGTAATTCCACATCAATGGCAATTTCATTATCAGGATTTTCCTGGATTCCTTCCAGAATTTCTTTTAAAAATTCTTCAGAAACTTTCACAGGGAGAAGTCCGTTGTTCAGGGCATTTCCTTTAAAAATATCAGCAAAATAGCTTGATATGATTACTTTGAAGCCATAATCTGTCAAAGACCAGGCCGCGTGTTCACGGCTGCTTCCACAGCCGAAATTATTTCCCGCAACAAGAATTTCACCACTGAATTTAGGATTGTTTAAAACAAAATCCGGATTCGGTTCTCCTGTATGAATATTGAATCTCCAGTCTCTAAACAGGTTCTCTCCAAAACCTTTTCTGTCAATACTTTTAAGAAATCTTGCCGGAATAATTTGGTCTGTATCTATATTTTCTGCCGGCAGCGGTACTGCACGGGATTTTAAAACAACTAATTTTTGCATGTACTTTTTAATGGATTTAGTTTAAATTTTCAAAAGCAGAAATTTTACCTTCTATCGCTGCTTTTGCTGCAGTAAGCGGACTGGCAAGAATGGTTCTCGCGCCTTGTCCCTGTCTACCTTCAAAATTCCTGTTTGAGGTTGAGACGCAGTATTCTCCTTCAGGAATTTTATCATCGTTCATTGCCAGACAGGCAGAACATCCAGGCTGGCGGATCTGGAATCCAGCATCATTGAAAATCTTATCCAATCCTTCTTCATGGATCTGCTTTACAACCTGTTGAGAACCCGGAACAATTAAGGCCTTTACATTTTCGGACTTACTTTTTCCTTTGATATACTGTGCTGCAGAGCGGAAATCTTCTATCCGTGCATTGGTACAGCTTCCGATAAATACATAATGTACTTTAATGCCGGAAATTTCCTGACCAGCCTTTAATCCCATGTATTGTAAGGCTTTTTCTTCAGATTCAGTCTGAGGAACCGGAATGACTTCGTGTACTGAAATTCCCATTCCCGGGTTGGTTCCGTAAGTAATCATTGGGAAAATATCCGAAGCATCGAATGTCAGCTCTTTATCAAAAACAGCGCCTTCATCCGTTTTTAAAGTTTTCCAATAGGCCAGTTTATCTTTCCATTCTTCTCCTTTAGGCGCAAATGTTTTTCCTTTTACATAATCGAAAGTGGTTTGATCCGGTGCGATCATTCCTCCTCGTGCTCCCATCTCAATACTCATATTGCAGACAGTCATTCTTCCTTCCATGGACATTTCTTCAAAAACATTTCCGGCATATTCACAGAAATATCCTGTTCCACCATCAGTTCCGATTTTGGAAATAATATAAAGGATGACATCTTTTGCCTGAACATTATCATTAAGTTTTCCATTGACTGTAATCCTCATTGACTTTGGTTTATTGAGCAGCAAGCACTGACTGGCAAAGACCTGAGCAACCTGGCTGGTTCCAATCCCGAAAGCGATAGCACCAAAAGCGCCGTGTGTAGAGGTATGACTATCGCCGCATACAATACTCATTCCCGGCTGGGTAATTCCCAATTCGGGAGCAATGATGTGTACGATTCCCTGATACTGATGTCCCAATCCGAATAATTCGATATTGTTTTTTTTGCAGTTCTCTGTCAGCTGTTCCACCTGATTTCTGGACAGTTCATCCCGAATAGGCTGTTCCTGATTAATGGTCGGAACATTGTGATCTGCCGTAGCTACGATCTGCTTTGGTCTGAAAATTTCAAGATTTCTGGCTTCAAGTTCTGCAAAAGCCTGAGGGCTGGTTACCTCATGGATAAGGTGTTTATCTATATAAATGATTTGAGGGCCGTCGGGAATCGTTTCTATTACGTGAGCATCCCAAACTTTGTCAAAAAGTGTCTTTTTATTGTTGTCCATATTCAATTCTCGTTGATTTTAAATCAATATTATCCTATTTTCCGGCTGCATGTTTCCATGATCATGTACAGATCGTCATTTTTAACTTCTTTCTTTCGGTCCGCAATTTTTAAAAATTCCTGATACAAAAAGTCAAGTTCATTTTTAGTGATATCATAACCGATATGCTTAAATCTGTATGCTAATGCAGAACGCCCGCTTCTCGCTGTAAGAATAATAGATGAAGCATTGACGCCTACTTCTGCTGGATCAATAATTTCATAGGTTTCACGGTTTTTAATGACTCCATCCTGATGAATGCCTGAGCTGTGTGCAAAAGCATTGGCTCCTACGATAGCTTTATTAGGCTGTACCGGCATTCCCATCAGATCTGAAACCATCAAACTCATTTCATTAAGCATTGTTGAATTGATATCTGTATGAAAATTTAAGTCCTTATGCTGTTTTAAAATCATGACCACTTCTTCCAATGCTGTGTTTCCAGCCCGTTCTCCCAAACCGTTTATCGTACATTCGATCTGGCGTGCTCCATTGATGACCCCTGCAATGGAATTGGCTGTAGCAAGACCTAAATCATTATGGCAATGGCACGACAGAATTGCTTTTTCAATACCTTTTACATTTTCTTTCAGGTATTTTATTTTCTGACCATATTCTTCGGGAAGGCAATAACCTGTTGTATCCGGGATATTCAAAACGGTGGCTCCGGCTTTAATTACTTCTTCGCAGACTCTTGCCAGGTAGGCATTATCGGTTCTTCCTGCATCTTCCGCATAAAATTCTACATCTTCTACATAGCTTTTGGCATATTTTACGGCTTCTACTGCCCGCTTCAGAATATCCTCACGTGTTGAATTGAATTTATATTTAATATGAGAATCAGAAGTTCCGATTCCTGTATGAATACGAGGCCTCTTTGCATGTTTCAATGCTTCAGCAGCCGTATCAATGTCTTTTTTATTAGCTCTTGTCAGTCCGCAGACTTTGGCATTTTTTACCAGTTTTGAAATTTCAGAAACAGATTCAAAATCTCCGGGGCTTGAAATCGGGAAACCGGCTTCTATTACATCAATTCCTAGCTTATCGAGCCTTTCTGCTATAATCAGTTTTTGTTTTGTATTCAGTTTACATCCGGGAACCTGCTCCCCATCCCTCAGCGTTGTATCAAAAATTTCGATTTTTTCGGAATTCATAATGAAGTTTTTTACTTAATTTTGATCAAAACTACTGCTTACAATATTTTTACATTTTCACCTTGACTGAAAATTACAATATTCAACAGCCGGAAAAATAACTACATTTACTTAATAATCAATTTATTACATTTTATAAATTTACAATGGCAGAATTGCAGAAAGATTTTTTGTTTGTACTGATTAAGTCATTAACCACTTCTGAAAAACGACAGTTCAGGCTGTATGTGAACCGCCTTGGAATTAATGTTGATGCCAAATTTCTGCTCCTTTTCTCGGAACTGGATAAGATGAAGGAATATGATGAGCAGATCATCATTGAGAAAAAAATTTCTACCAAACAGCAGCTTTCCAATCTGAAAGCCCATCTTTATAAGCAGATCCTCGTAAGCCTACGAATGAATCCCAGTCATCAGAACTACAGGATACAGCTTCGTGAACAGCTTGATTTTGCAAATATTTTATATCAAAAAGGACTTTATAAGCAGGCTTTGAAAATACTGGATAAGACCAAACAGTCTGCCCTGGAACTGGATGAAAAAAGCATTGCATCTGAAAGTATCAATCTTGAAAAAGTCATTGAATCACAATTTATTACCCGAAGCATTGAGGGGCGTGCCGATGAACTGATTAAGCAATCTACAGAAATCAGCAAACAGAATCATTATGCAACAGAGCTTTCTAATCTGTCGCTGAAATTATACAGTGAAATGCTTACGTATGGTTATGTGAAAAATGATACAGACCGGGAAAAAGTATTGAATCTGTTCAATGATCAGATTAAGAAAATTAAACTAGATCAACTGAATTTCACAGAAAAGCTTTGGTATTTCAAAGCTCATGTGTGGAAAAACCAACTGCTTCAGGATTACAAATATACATTGAAATATGCCTATCAGTGGGTAGATCTCTTCCACAAGAAACCAGAGATGATCATCAGCCATCCGGTGTGGTATATTAAAGGAAACACTTACCTGCTGAAAATTCTGTTCCTTTATGGAAATATTGATATCCTGGAGGAGCATTTTGAGCATTTCAATGCGATGGTCAATTCACAGAATTTTGCTCAGAATGAAAATCTGCAGGCACTGATCTTTCTTACCCATTACAATACTTTAATGAACATTCATTTTGTAAAAGGTGAATTTTTCACAGGGACAAAACTTATCCCTGAGATTGAACTGAAGATGGAAAGACTTCGGGAAAAAATTGACGAGCATCATTTTATGATCCTCTATCTGAAAATGGCAGCCATGTTTTTCGGAAGCAAAAAGTTTAAAAAATCCATCGAATATTCCATGAAGGTTGTTGAGTGTAAGGGTAATGTTCAGGAAGATCTTCTATTCCACACAAGGATCCTGATTCTAATGGCGAAATATGAATCCGGGAATGATGAAGATTATGATGAATTCATCAATTCTACCCTTAAATTTGCCCGAAAAATGAAGAAACCGGAAGCATTTCATTTTGAAAGCATTCAGTTTTTTAAAAACATTAACAGTCTGGTATTAGATCAACATCATAAAGCTTTTGATGCTTTTGATGAAGTGCTTGATGGATTTTCTAAAAATGAATATTACAGGAGATCACTGTTCTATATTGATATCCATGGCTGGGTAAAATCTAAGGTAAAAAACGTGGATGTGATAGAGATTATCAAGCAGAAAGTAAGATATAAGAGGAAGAGTTAAAAATCCTGCAGATGGCTCCGATAATTTCAACCAACTACAGGATTTTCGTTTTTTTAAGCAAATATAAAATAGTATCTGATGGCTTCGGCTCCTCATCCATCAGACTAAAACTTAAATCTTTCTATAAAGTCCAATGCATTTTTATGACTGATCTTTTCCATTATCTCTGTGGAAAAATCTTTTTCAATTCTGCTGTTGGTGGTGTTAAATAATGATGCATTATCATAGCCTTCAAAGAAAAAGGGATAGCGGGATTTATCCGGATGCCCTTTGTCGTAGAAAAAATCTGCACCATAGGCAATGGCATCCTCTCCTCCCAGATCAAGCCCATGTTGAATATGTTCATATAATCTCTCCGGATTCTTTTCATCAAGCCATTCACGGATAAGGTTGAGCCCTATCAGTCCTTTCCTTTTAATAATTTCTTTCGCCAGTTCATCCGGAAGATTTCTTTTTTTGTTCTGAATATTCCTGTAATTGGAATGGCTTGCTAAAATAGGAATGTTATAATTTTTTTGGTCTACATAATTAAGAATATCATATGCCAGCTGATCACTTGTGTGGGAAATATCAATAGCAATTCTCCGGTCTGCAATATAGTCGATCAGGACTTTTCCGTCATCCTTCAGGCCGGCTTCAGAGTTGTTCCCTCCCCCAAAACGGTTTTCAGTGTGGTGGGTAATTCCCAGGTAAAGAATTTTTTGTGTGTTTTCGATGATGGTTTCCAGATTTTTAAACCCTGCTTCCAGAGTATCATCTTCTTCGCAAAAAGCAGATGCATTTTCAATGGAAGCTATAATACCTACTCTATCTTTGTTTTCAGTATTTTTATAATTCCCGTTTTCAAACAGAAAGAAGTTTTCATTCTTTAAAAGATCTGAAAATATTTCACTCTGTTTTACACCCTCAACGGTACTGTTTGCATCTGTTGATGCATATATTGCCATAACCTGGAGTTTTACATTCCCTTCTTTTAGATACGGAAGTGAGCATCCCAACTCTCTGTCATCAATTGTGGAGCCCGCTTTTAATAAATAGTATAATAAATCACAGTGCAGGTCAATATTAAAGTTTTTCATATCATCGTACATATTATCGTTTCTTTTTCTTTGAATTATCATAGAATTTACAGCACAAAAACCTCATTATCATAGCATTGTTACTACAAAATAACGATAATGTCAGTGTGTTTCTTTATGAAAAATTCAGATTGGGGATGGATACATTTAAAATAACGGATCTAAATTTGAAGATTCAACAGTAATTCTTACTTCAAATATACTTTAAAAATAGCATATTATTTAAAAAATGCGTATTTTTGCATCTTAAAATTTCTTAGTAAACAATGATAAAAATTACACTTCCAGACAATAGTGTCAAAGAATTCGAAGGAGAAGTTACTCCTTTAGATGTGGCGAAATCTATAAGCGAGGGATTGGCTAGAAATACCATCTCCGCAGTTGTAAACGGCAAACAAGTAGAAACGACCACACCTATAACCACGGATTCAACGGTACAATTGTTAACCTGGAATGATGATCTTGGAAAGAAAGCGTTCTGGCATTCTTCTGCCCACCTTCTGGCGCAGGCTATCCTTGAATTTTATCCTGATGCTAAGCTAACCATAGGACCTGCCATTGAAAGCGGATTCTATTATGATGTGGATTTCGGGGACGAGAGCTTATCTGAAAAGGATTTCGAGAAGATTGAAAAGAAAGTTTTGGAAAATGCCAAGAAAGGTTCCACATTCTCTTTATATCCTGTTTCCAAAGAAGAAGCATTAAAAACATATGCAGATAATCCTTACAAAGTTGAGCTTATTACGAATCTTAATGACGGAGAAATCACTTTTGTAACACACGATGATTTCACAGATCTATGTCGTGGAGGACACATCCCCAATACAAGTATTGTAAAAGCGGTTAAGATTTTAAATGCAGCCGGAGCTTACTGGAGAGGAAATGAAAAAAATCCTCAATTAACAAGAGTTTATGGTATTTCTTTCCCTAAACAGAAAGAGCTTACTGAATATCTTGAAAAACTGGAAGAAGCCAAAAGAAGAGACCACAGAAAACTGGGTAAGGAACTGGGCATTTTTGCATTTTCTGAAAAAGTGGGTGCAGGACTTCCGTTATGGTTGCCAAAAGGGACTGCTTTAAGAAGAAAATTAGAGAACTTCCTTTCTGATGCTCAGAAAAAAGGAGGCTATGAATTCGTTATGTCGCCACATATCGGGTCAAAAGAATTGTATGTGACTTCCGGACACTGGGATAAATATGGTGCAGACAGCTTCCAGCCGATTAAAACTCCGAATGAAGGAGAAGAATTCATGCTGAAGCCTATGAACTGCCCTCACCACTGTGAGATCTACAAAACTTCGCAATGGAGCTACAGGGATCTTCCGAAGAGATATGCAGAATTCGGGACTGTTTACAGATATGAGCAAAGTGGAGAGCTTCACGGATTGACAAGAGTTCGTGGATTTACTCAGGATGATGCCCACCTTTTCTGTACTCCGGATCAGCTTTCGGAAGAGTTTGAAAAAGTAATTGATTTAACACTTTATGTGTTCAAATCATTAGGTTTTGAAGATTTTGTAACTCAGGTGTCTTTAAGAGATCCTGATAACAGAGAGAAATATATCGGTTCTGATGAAAATTGGGAAAAGGCCGAAAACGCAATCATCAATGCAGCTGAGAAAAAAGGATTAAAAACCATTGTGGAATACGGAGAAGCAGCCTTCTACGGTCCAAAGCTGGATTTCATGGTGAAAGATGCTTTGGGAAGAAAATGGCAGCTGGGAACCATCCAGGTGGATTATAATTTACCGGAAAGATTTGATCTTCACTACATCGGAAACGATAATGAGAAGCACAGACCGGTAATGATTCACAGAGCACCATTCGGTTCTATGGAACGTTTTATCGCAATCCTTTTAGAGAATACTGCAGGTGATTTCCCGTTATGGCTAAGCCCTGATCAGTTCATTATTCTCCCGATCAGTGAAAAATATGTAGATTATGCAAAAAAAGTTTCACAATTTTTGGAAAATCACGATATTAGCGGTCTGATTGACGACAGAAATGAGAAAACAGGGAAAAAGATCCGTGATGCGGA
This sequence comes from Chryseobacterium lathyri, assembly GCF_019970085.1. Classification (NCBI taxonomy): domain Bacteria; kingdom Pseudomonadati; phylum Bacteroidota; class Flavobacteriia; order Flavobacteriales; family Weeksellaceae; genus Chryseobacterium; species Chryseobacterium lathyri. The sequence continues at coordinate 157,365 of NZ_JAHXYG010000004.1, forward strand.
GTTGAAAAAGATTCCGTTCATGTTGGTTGTAGGTGAAAATGAGGAGAATGACGGCACAATTTCTGTAAGAAGACGTGGTGAAGGTGATCTTGGAGTCATGAATATGGAAGATTTTGTTTCTTACTTTAAAAAAGAGGCAGCAATCTAAGAACATTTAAAGAATAAAGAATTGAAATAAAAAATTCATCTTTTTAATTTTAAATGTTTCAATTAAAATTAGTAATTAACCAATAAAATTATAATACAATAGCACAAAGATTTAACAACAGGGGCCCACAGAGACGTCCGGTACAGGAGGACTTACACTTGATCAACGATAAAATTCGTGTGAGAGAGCTTCGTTTGGTGGGCGATAACGTAGAGCCGGGAGTTTATCCGATTGACAAAGCAAGACAACTTGCCACAGAGCAGGAACTTGATCTGGTAGTAATCTCCGATAAGGCTGAGCCTTTCATTGCAAGGATATTAGACTATAAAAAGTTTTTATACGAGCAAAAGAAAAAGCAGAAGGAACTAAAAGCTAAGCAGGTAAAAGTGGTTGTAAAAGAGATCCGTTTCGGACCTCAGACTGATGATCACGATTATGAATTTAAGAAGAAGCATGCTGAAAAGTTTCTTGAAGAAGGTTCAAAATTAAAAACCTACGTATTTTTTAAAGGACGTTCAATTATCTTTAAAGACCAGGGAGAAATTTTGCTTCTAAAACTTGCTCAGGAATTGGAGCATGTTGGAAAAGTAGATCAACTTCCAAAACTTGAAGGAAAAAGAATGATCATGATGATGAGTCCTAAAAAACCAGCTAAATAGTTTTAACAGACTCAATGTCTGTTACTTATTATATAAAAAACCTCAAAATATTTTGAGGTTTTTTTATATTAAAGTTTTCAGGGAAAGTTTTAAAAGATATAGAAAAAAATAGTTGATCCGGATCAATCGTTAAAGTTGAGGAAGCTAAATTTACTTACGAATAAAATGATTATATAGTATTGTGTTTTTATATAAGTAGATCATTTTAATGTAAATTTCTTTGAATAACTAAAGATTCTCCCTCAACTTTTAAGACTGATCTGTTGTGAGTCAACTGCTTATTTTCAAAATAATTTATAAGATTGTGTTATCCTTCAAAATCTCCACAATCATGCTCTTTGAAAAGAGACAAAGCTTTGTGGGTTGTAAAATATCTGGATATTCTTTTATTATTTAATTCCAGCTTTTGACCTTCTATAGCCAGCTCGTAGACAGGTGCTTTATCTATTTGGGTTAAAATATATGTTCTTTCTGATGTTTTTAAAATAGTTTTGCTTCCTTCGACAGAGAATGAGAACTCATCAATTTTAAAAGTATCATTCTCATCGCAGACATTGGTCCATATCATTTTATCCTTAGTGATGGATAAGCTTGCCAAATCGCATGAATAACAATTGCCGGAAAATTCTATACCATATTTTTCATACATATTTGTGCTTTTGCTGTTTAATACATCAATAGGAACCAACGCTGAAAAATCAGTCGGCATATCAGCTTTTGAAATACGATCCTTTACCGAACCGGACCTCTGAACAGTATCTTTTTTTACCGTTGTAGAAGCTACCTGGTCTAATTTTTTTTCTGTAGAAGGTGAACAAGAAGCCAGCAAAGCTATCACAAGTGAAAAGTTGATTATTACATTTTTCATGTGTCTACAATACTTAATTTATCTTTTGTAAAATTCTCTAAAATATACCATTTAACATATCCCTGCTTTCAGCCATTTATATCTATAAACCGTTTTGTTAGCTGATGCTTTGAATACACTGATCCCCTTAAAAACAAGATAAAAAACCCCTGAAACCAGCCAGTGTTTATGGAGCTGAAGTCCAATATCTTTGCTGCAGTTATTTAAAGAGATATAATGAAAAAAGTAAGTTTAACCCTCCTTTTTTGTTTACTAAGTTGTTTGTTTTTTGCACAAGCGTTAAAAGTAGTTATTAAACAAGACGGCAAAGTCATTGAACCTGTCAATGATGTTTACGAACTGAAAAAAACTGCTTTCCTATTCGAAATTACTTCTGTCAATCTGGAAGGTTTTTTAATTGGAGCCACTACGGATAAGGATATCTATACGGCTGCTGCAGGTCTTTATAACCCCGAGGTTCCATGGTTTCAGAATACGGGAATGGCGGAGGAATTATATAACAAAGACAAAGAGCTGTTTTTGATGGATACGGCACCATCCTATTGGTATTATACCGATGCCAAAGATCATAGGTTCGATAAAAACCCTAAAGGCAGTTTAAAACAATGGACGGCTACGCGTACCATTACAAGGTTTTATGACATTATGGCGGACCAGGCAATCAATTTAAAAGATTTTGACGGAAATGCTTATGTATTCATGTATGAGTCTATATATAATGATGAATATGACTTAACAGGAAAGAAAAACCTATTTCAAGCTGTATTGAAATTCAAAGATTAATTATTACACACCTAATTATTTGATTTATATAAAAAAGGTCTGCTTTACGATGTAAGCAGGCCTTTTTTGATAAGGATTTCAGTATCTGATGTTATATTTTAAGCAAATACTTCATTGCTTCTTTCTAAGCATACGCGTATCCTTAGAGCTTCATCAGCGACTTTGTCGTTTTCTTAGCTCCCTTATTAATAATTAATCAAATCTTATCTTTGCGTTTTATAAAAATTCCAGATTGCAGTTCACAAGAGTCCTATCTATTCGATAATCAAACCGTATTCTATGGCCAGTTTAATGGCTGAACTAAGATTAGAAGTCTGAAATTTTTCAATAAGGTTTTTCCGGTGACTTTCTACGGTGTGCGGGCTGATGAAAAGCTTTTCTGCCATTTGATTGGTCGTGAGTCCTTTCGCTACTTCGGCTAAAATTTCTTTTTCTCTTCTCGTCAGTTTTGGAACCTGATGTAGCCCATCCGCGGATTTTTTCTCCAAAACAGACTTGGTTTGCGAGCATAAAAACCGGTTACCTGCATATACAGCATTAATACCTTCAAGAATTTCGGAAACTGAAGCATTCTTCTGGATGTATCCCAAAGCACCTTCAGCCAGAGTGCTGTTAATCACAGGCAGCTCATTATGAACGCTAAGCATAATAATCCGGAGATTCCCGTACTTTTTCTTTAAAGGTTTTATGAGTTCGATACTGTTGGTATCTACCAGATTAATATCCAGCAACAAAATATCGACAGCCTGTTTTGCCAGGCCTGCATTCATTTCTGAAACGCTTTTGAAACAATCTACTACATCTATCGTATCGCTGTTTCCTAAAATATTCTTTAATCCTTCCAATAGAAGTGGATGATCGTCTGTTATGGCTACTTTTATCATGTTAATGAATAGGAATTTGAAGTTCTATACTGGTCCCGATATTCAATTCGGAGGTGATGTTCATCGTTCCTTTTAAAAACTGGACCCTTGATTCTATATTATGAAAACCTGCCGTTTTTCTTACGTCTAAGCTTGCAGGGTCAAAACCTTTACCGTTATCCTCCACCGTAAGATGTAATACATTTTCTTCTTCACTTATCTGAATAATAATTTCAGAAGTATCGGCATGTTTTATGGCATTATTGACCAATTCCTGAATGATCCTGTATAAGATCAGTTGCTTGTCTTCTGGTATGGAGTTACTGTAATTAATAAATTCGGTATGGATGTCTAATGCGCTGTTGGACATGCGAGTGGCAAATTCCTGGATAGCTGCTTCTAAACCGTATTTCATTAATAAATCGGGCATTAAATTATGTGCTACACGTCTCAGCTCTTCCACAGCACCATCAATCTGGTTAATTGATTTTGAAATTCCATCCTCTATATTTTCGGATTGATGGAGATCTAAAGAAGAAAGCTGAAGTTTAGTTCCAGAAAGCAAACCACCCAATCCGTCATGAAGATCGCGGGCTAAACGGCCTCGCTCCTGCTCCTGTCCCTCCAACAATGCAGTAAGCGTAGATATTTTTGAATTCTGTTTCTCTTTTTCCATGGCTAAGGCATGCAGCTCGTCTCTTTGCTTCATCGATTTTGCACGTTGCTTGTAGGCATACAGCAATAAGACGATCAAAACGATGAAAATAAAGATAAAAATAATGTAATAAGTATTGATCTTTTCCTTGAATGTCAAAAGCTTTTTATAATTGCTGATGTCATTGTTTTTTTGCTTGGTTTCTAATTTTGCCAACCGGAGTTGCTGCTCTTTTTTCTCCGATTCAAGCTCTGAAAATTTCAGTCGTTCCCGCTGATTTTCTTCCACCAGTTTTAAATTGTTGTAAACCTGTTCACGTTGTGCCCGAAGAATATTGATCAACCTGATTTCTTGTGCTTTTTTATCACTTTCCAGCTGGAGCTTTATGTACTTCTGTTCCTGTCGTTCTTTATCAAACTGCGATTCCAGCCTTTTGGTAATATCCAGTTTTTCCTGATCGTAAATACTTTTGTATTTATCTACATAGCTTTTATAGTATGTCAGCGCTTCTTTGTAATTGCCTTGTTCTTCGCTAATTCGGGATAAAGATTCAAGAATAGATAATTCTATATTATGATCTCTGACCGGGCTTTTCTCAATTTCCATAGAGGCTTTTAGAAAGTAAGACTTGGCTAAATCATAATTTTTACTCTGTAGGGCCAGTTCTGCCAAAATCCCAAATGAAGAAGCAATATGAATGGCATCACCGGTTTCCAGGCTCACACTATTGGCTAATTGCGCATATTGCATCGCCTTATCTCTATTAAACTCAGTATATAAATTCGCTAAATTGATGGCGGCATATGAAAGACTGCTCCTGTTGAGCATAGCCTCTTTATTTTTGTTGAAAGTTGCAATAGACTGTAAATAATATTGTTCTGCCTTATTTCTCAACGCTGTGTCCGATGGATTTTGAGCGTATTTCTGTTCATATACGTAACCCATCCGCATATAGGCATCGAAGATGAGATTAGGATCATTTTGCCTGGATGCCAACAGCAAAAACTGTTTACTGTATTTTTCTTCCAGCTGGTATTCATTAAGGTTAGAATAAATAGTGGACAACTCTTTAGCCGCGTTGCCAAATCTTCCGTACAGTGTAGAAGTTGTGGGCGAGTTTTCGTAATAGTCGATGGCTTTTAAGTAAGCAGCAACAGCATCGGCCGTTTTATTATTACGGATCAGAATCCAGCCCTTTGCATACTGGAAGTAGCCTTTAACTTCGCTGCTGCTCGTTTTTAAACTATATATCCTTGCCATGTCCAGGCTTTTTAAAGATTCAGCTTCTTTATTATCAAGCCGATAATTCATAGCCTGTACAGCATACAAAATGGTAGCGTATTTTCCATCGGCCTGTTTGGTTGCAATGGGAATGCTTGTTTCTAAAATCTGGTAAGATCTAGATTTAAATTTATGGAAAAATAAAGCAGTAGCGAATTTGGGAGCCAGATTTAATTGCTCTGTTGTATTTTTTGAAGCATGGTCATATTCCTTTTCTAATTTGCTTAAAACATTCTGTGCCTGAGCAAAAAACGGACAAATACATAAAGTAAAAATAAGTAACAGTCTGTACATCAAACTCTTGTCTCTATTAAGTTTTATTCAATTAAAAAACGTAAATATAGGGAAATACCCGCTAACCTGTTTCGAAACAGTGTTTCTCAGGCCATAATCGTTGAGTTAAAGATAATCAAAGGTATTAGATAAAAATATCCCTGATAATGGGGTTTTTTAGTTTATTCCGTTTTATCAGTTATACTTTAATCGTAAAAGGATACTGTTTTCCTTAGATGCTCTATTAATTTAGCGTTAATAATGCATTATGTTGCTTTATATTTTAATCAATATATTATCTTAGATCAACATATTGCAAATATTTTCCATATACATTTGTGATATATAAACACTATTCATTTATTAATCATAAAAAACAAAACAATGAGCACACTTACATTAAAAGACGGAACTGAAATTTATTACAAAGACTGGGGAAAAGGACAGCCTGTATTTTTTCATCACGGATGGCCATTATCCAGTGATGACTGGGATGCGCAGATGCTGTTTTTCCTGGAACAGGGCTACAGAGTTATTGCTCATGACAGAAGAGGCCATGGAAGATCTGAACAGACTGCAGAAGGACATAATATGGACACCTATGCTTCTGATGTTGCAGAAATTGTAGAAGCTTTGGATCTTAAAGATGTTATCCATGTAGGACATTCTACCGGAGGTGGTGAAGTGATCAGATATGTGGCACAGCATGGAAAAGGAAGAGTGGCAAAAGCAGTTTTAATAAGTGCCGTTACGCCAATTATGGTTAAAAACGAAAACAATCCGAATGGTGTACCCATGTCTGTTTTTGATGATATCCGTAATAATACTGCTCATCACAGACAGCAATTCTATATTGATCTTACATTCCCTTTTTACGGGTATAACAGAGAAGGAGCTAAAGTTTCTGAAGGTATCCAAAGGAACTGGTGGAGACAAGGAATGAATGGATCTATCAAAGCTCATTATGACTGTATTAAAGCTTTCTCTGAAACAGATTTCACAGAAGACCTTAAAAGTGTAGAGGTACCGGTTTTGGTATTACATGGTGAAGATGACCAGATTGTACCATTTGAAACTACCGGCAAGGTTGCCGCTACCCTTCTTAAAAACGGAAAATTAATTTCTTATCCCGGATTTCCACATGGAATGCCTACTACAGAAGCAGAAACGATCAATAAAGATTTATTATCATTTTTTCAATCATAATCAATTTACATTATAATATTTTAAAGCCGTCATTTGAAAAAAATGGCGGTTTAATATTTAAAATACACTTAATAGTGTGTTAAATTTAATTTAAAACTACCATTAATAAAGGATTTGTTTACATTAATTTAATCTTACAATTGTGATTTAATATTATAATTACTATTTTTGCAATGTTAAATCATAACCTATGAAAATTAAATTACTGACTTTATTAAGTCTTACGATGCTTCTTGCATCTTGCGCTCAGGATGATGTTCTTGACAATGTAAATACGAATGTGCAAAATGAAAAGCACAACATGGCAGGTAAAAACAATGAATCCCGTATTTTGGATCTTACACGCTATACCCTTTTAAAAGAGAGCACCAACCATCCGCAGATATTAGAAGCCGGTCAATCCATCACTATGGAATACGGCGGTAGCACTTACAAATTTATCATGCAGACGGACAATAATCTTGTTCTGTACAGGGAAAGACCAGGTCTAACTAATGTAATCTGGCATTCCAATACCTACAGAAGCTCAGGTACTCCTAGGCTTATTGTACAAAACGATGGAAATATGGTGATTTACAGAGACGGAAATGCTCTTTGGAGTTCCAATACCGCAGTTAACTATTATGTAGCCAATCCGCACGTTAAGCTTCAGCTTTATTCAAGAACCGGAGCTGCAATTCCTTCAGGATTCAGAATTAAAGTTATTTTAGGTGGAAATAATGAAGAAAGAAACGATATCATCGTTGAAGACTTCTTATAATAAAAACCTTTATTTATAGCCGTTTCATTGAGAAACGGCTTTTTATATTTATATCTGACAAAATCACAGATAATGAAAGTTTGGATTGATTTTTTTTGTATCTTTGCAAACTGTAATTCCTCTGTATTGCAGGAATCAAGGACAAGATATTGATAACAAAACAATAAAAAAGCAGAACAATGCCAAAATTAAAAACGAAATCAGGTGCTAAAAAGCGTTTTAAACTTACCGGAACTGGGAAGATTAAAAGAAAGAATGCTTTCAAAAGCCACATCTTAACTAAGAAAGAAACTAAGCAGAAGAGAAATCTTACGCAGACTTCTTACGTTGCTGCTGTGGATACAAAAAGCGTTCTACGTCAATTAGCCATTAAGTAGTTTTTATAAATCTATATTCGGTTTATAAGAATTCAAACAAATTCAACAATTTAACCCTGAAATGGTGCCACTAAGAGCAGTTTAACTGCCGCCCCTTTCAAAAAAACAATTTAAATTATGCCAAGATCAGTAAATGCAGTAGCTTCAAGAGCTCGCAGAAAGAAAATTATTAAGCAAGCTAAAGGTTTTTTCGGTAGAAGAAAGAACGTTTGGACTGTAGCTAAAAACGCGGTAGAAAAAGCAATGCAATATGCTTACCGTGGAAGAAAAGAGAAAAAGAGAAACTTCAGATCACTTTGGATTACTCGTATTAACGCGGGTGCCAGAGAGCATGGAATGTCTTACTCTCAGTTTATGGGAGCTCTTAAAAAGAACAACGTAGAGCTTAACAGAAAAGTTTTAGCTGATTTAGCAATGAATCATCCTGAAGCTTTCAAAGCAGTTGTAGATCAAGTAAAATAATGTAGAATTTTTTGTTATCAATATAAATCCCGGGCTATGTCCGGGATTTTTTATATCCATATAAATTAAAGGAATTTCGTGTTTCGGAAAGCAGATTAAAAAATAAAATCATATTAGAAAGTTTTCATTTTGGATAAAATAAATTGATTTTTATTATCTACATTTGCTGAATTATTAAATCTATAAATCTTTAGTTAAAAGTGAAAAAAATAACGACTCTTTTACTCCTTTCTTTATCAGCTTACAGTCTTCAGGGCCAGAATTTTATACAGGCTTATCAAACAAGGGTTGATAAGATATCCCAAGCCAATATTACAGCAAACCTACAGAATTTTGGAGATCTTGGTGTAAAAGCGACTGGTACCGTAGAAAATACAAATGCACTGAACTGGCTCAAAACCAAATACCAGTCTTACGGGTATGATGTAAGCCAGATCACAGAAGACAGTTTCACCTATAACGGCAACACTTCAAAAAATTTAATTGTCACCAAAACAGGAACCGTCTATCCAGACACTTATGTAATCATCTGTGGTCATTATGATACCATAGTTGGCCCCGGAGTAAGTGACAATGGCAGCGGAACTTCTATTATGCTGGAAGCAGCCAGAATTTTAAAAGATGTACCTACAGAATATTCTGTGAAATTTATTCATTTTTCCGGTGAAGAGCAGAATCTTTTGGGAAGTACACACTATGTCAATAATGTTGTTTTCCAGAATAATGTACGCCAGCTTAATCTGAAAGTTGTATTCAATATCGATCAGGTTGGAGGAAAACTGGGGAATGTAAATAATAATATTAAATGTGAAAGCGATCAGAGCGGGCAAACCGGTAATAACGCAGCATCATTGGCGATGACACAACAATTGGCTACCTGTACCACTTTATATTCACCGCTTCAGACGACCATGTCAAATGCCTATAGTTCGGATTATATGCCATTTGAAAATAAAGGGGACATTATCACAGGATTTTACGAAACAACCAGAAGCTATAACGAACATACCGTTAATGATACTTTTGCCAATGTGGATCCTGTTTATGTATTTAATGTCGGAAAAGCGGCTTTGGGCGCATTGCAGCATTTTGCAGTAGCTTCAACCGTTACCCTGGCAACAGATGATGTACAGACCAAAAATTCATTAGAAGCAATCAGGATTTATCCTAATCCGGCCCGTGATGTTCTAAATATTGAGCTGCCAAAGGACCTCGGTCACTTTAAGGTAGAAATTAGTGATATGAATGGCCGCTTAATTTTAAATGCAGAAAACGAAAAGAAAATGAATACTTCCGGTCTGGCAAACGGAGCGTATATGGTCACTGTAAAATCCGATAAAAACAGCATCACAAAAAAAATCATTATAGAAAAATAATCACACACCAACCCAAAATATTTAATATGAAAAAACGTACCATCTTTTTATGGGCTGCATTAGCGGCCGGAAACGTCAGTGCCCAAACTCTCATTCAGGCTTATAAGAACAGAGCCGATCTGGTTTCGCAGACCAGCATAACAAACAATCTTCAGGAATTTTCCAATTTAGGGATAAAAACGACGGGATCATTGAATAATGCCAATACCCTGGCCTGGATCAAGAACAAATATACCTCTTACGGATATTCTGCCAGCCAGATTGTAGAGGATCCATTCACTTTTGGAAGTACAAGCTCCAAGAACCTGGTTATTACCAAAACTGGGACTTTGTATCCTAATAAGTATGTGATTATCTGTGGACATTACGATACGATTACTGGTCCTGGAACCAATGATAACGGAAGCGGAACTTCGGTTATTTTAGAGGTAGCTAAAATTCTAAAAGATATTCCTACGGAATATTCCATCAAGTTTATTCATTTCTCAGGAGAAGAACAGGGCTTATATGGAAGTTCTCATTATGCCAACAATGTTGCGTACCAAAGCGGGGTGAAAAAGCTGGATATCAAATTAGTCTTTAATCTTGATCAGGTAGGTGGTAAACTAGGCAATCTCAACAGTAAAATCATCTGCGAAAGAGATACTGCAGGCCAGTCTGGAAACAATGCAGCTTCCAACACTGTTACGCAGCAACTGGCAACATGCACTACCCTGTACTCTCCTCTTCAGACCAGTATTTCCAACGCCTATTCCTCAGATTATATGCCTTTTGAACAAAAAGGATATGTGATCACCGGTTTTTACGAATATACAAGAAGTTATACTGAACATACGGTGAACGATACTTTTGCTAATGTAGATCCTGTTTATGTATTTAAAGTAGCCAAAGCTGCGGTAGGTGCCATGCAGCATTTTGCAACAGCATCTTCAACCGTTACAGCCGTTTCTGCAGGTAAAGAAAAGCCAGTAAAATTATTGGAATCTGTAAAAATTTATCCAAACCCGGCGAAGGATATTTTAACAGTAGAATTACCTGATCCAGCAATAAAAGATTTCACCGTTGAAATTACCGATCTAAAAGGACTTTCTCTATTGAAAGTAGAAAACCGGTCTCAGGTGAATGTTTCACATTTAAACAACGGAATTTATTTATGCACTGTTAAAACCGAAGGTTCAAGTGTTACCAGAAAGATCATTATTGAAAAGTAAATACACCTTAAAGTCCCGGCATTTATCCAGGATTTTTATTGTTCAGATTCACACCAATCACCACAATCTTAAACTAATTAAAATGAAAAAAACAATCACCATGCTGTCTGTTTGTCTTGCAGTATTCAGCAGTAAGGCCCAGACTTTTATACAGGCTTATCAGGACAGGGCCAATCTGGTTTCACAAACCAATATTACCACGAATTTACAGCAGTTCTCAAACCTGGGCATCAAAACTACGGGTTCACTCCAAAATGCCAATGCATTAACCTGGCTGAAAAATAAGTATACTTCATTTGGATATTCTGCCAGCCAGATCGTAGAAGATCCTTTCACATTTGGGAGTACAAGTTCTAAAAATCTGGTCATTACTAAAACGGGAACGGTTTACCCTAATAAGTATGTGATCATCTGCGGGCATTTTGACAGTATCTACGGCCCTGGGGTGAATGATAATGGAAGCGGAACCTCTATTATTTTAGAAGCTGCAAGGATTTTAAAAGATGTTCCTACGGAATATTCAATTAAATTCATCCATTTTTCCGGTGAGGAACAGGGATTGAGAGGAAGCACCCATTACGCTAATAATGTAGCTTATCAGAACGGGACAAGGGTATTGGATATCAAGCTGGTATTCAATCTTGACCAGGTAGGCGGTGTTATGGGCAACAACAATAATACGGTATATTGTGATCAGGATCAGGCTGGGCCAACTAGCAATAATGCCGCTTCGGCAGCAGTAACGCAGCAGCTCAGAAACTGTACGGCACTATATTCCCCTCTTCTGACGGCTGTGGATCCTGCAGAGGATACAGATTACATCCCATTTGAAAGAAAAGGAGAAGTGATCACTGGCTTTTTTGAAAGAATAAGAAGTACTTACCCGCATTCCATTGATGATACTTTTGCCAATACAGACCCTGTTTATATTTACAAAATAGGAAAAGCAACGGTTGGAGCACTACAGCATTTTGCAGTTGCCACTTCGGTAAGTTCCATCGTACTGGGAGCAAAGGAAACCGCTTCAAATCATTCTCTTGAAACAATCCTATCCATTTATCCCAATCCTTCTAAAGATACCATCAATATTGATCTTCCCGATACCGGCAGAAAAGATTTCAGCTTCGAAATTACAGATCTTTCAGGAAAATCACTTCTTAAGGCGGCTAATGAAAAGACAGTCAATGTTTCAGGACTGGCCGCAGGAGCTTATATTGGCGTTATTAAAGCTGATGGACAGACTGCTGTACGAAAAATTCTGATTGAAAGATAATTGAAAAATTAAATATGAAATGTGAGCAGGAAAAATCTTTCCTGCTTTTTAATTTAATCTAATTTGAATTTAAAATCAAAACTATAAGTCAGTTTTTTAATTTCCTTTTCTAATAAACTATTCCTGGATTAGTATGGAGACAGATACGATCAATATTTCTTAAACCGAACCCATATATTCTTAAGGGTCGCAAAGGAGGAATCGATCAGAAATCGATTCGACTCTAAGCCTTCGTTTTATTCTTCCCACAGTGTATACTTTCCCTGTCTATTTATCCCTGCTTAGAAGAATGGTCTCAATATCCTCCATCTCAAATCCTTTTGCCTTAAGCAGGATCAGGAAATGGTAAAGCAGATCTGCCGCTTCGTTCTTAAAAAGATCATCATTGCTGTCTTTGGCTTCAATAACCAGTTCTACAGCTTCCTCTCCTACTTTCTGAGCCATTTTATTGATGCCTCTCTGATAAAGAGCATATGTATAAGAATCTTCTGTCTTATGATCTATTCTTTCAGCAATTTTTGCTTCTAATTCATATAAAAATCCTTTGCTTTCTTTTTCACCGAAACAGCTGAAGCTTCCGGTATGGCAGACTGTATTTGTAGGAACGGCCTGAATCAAAATGGTGTCCTGATCACAATCTATACTTATGTTTTTTACGGTCAGAAAATTGCCCGATTCTTCTCCCTTAGTCCAAAGCCTGTTTTTAGAACGGCTGAAAAAGGTGACAATACCTTCCTTTTCCGTCTTTTTATAAGCTTCCTCATCCATGTAACCTAACATGAGTACTTGCTGTGTTCTGCTGTCCTGGATAATGACCGGGACAAGTCCGTTATTTTTATCAAAATCTATTTTCATCGTACGGGTATTTTTTGATTTTTTAAGTATTGCTTTAATTCCTGAATGGGCACTTCATTGAAATGGAAAATACTGGCTGCCAGAGCTCCTGTTGCTTTTGTTTCATCAAATACTTTAATGAAGTCATCTGCGCTTCCAGCTCCCCCTGAAGCAATCACAGGGATAGAAACAGCTTCCGAAACCAGCTTCGTGATGCGGATATCAAATCCGTTTTTTGTTCCGTCACCATCCATCGAGGTCAACAAGATTTCTCCGGCTCCCAAAGAAGCTGCTTCCTTTGCCCAGTTTACAGTATTTAAGCTGGTAGCCTGTTTTCCACCTCTGACGTATACAAGATCTGATCCATCTGTAAACCGGGTATCAACAGCTACAACCACGCATTGGCTTCCGAATTCTTTGGCAAGGTCATAGATCAGTTGCGGGTTTTTAACGGCAGAAGAATTGATGCTGATTTTGTCTGCTCCAGCTTCCAGAAGCTTCCTAACGTCGTCCACAGAAGAAATTCCGCCACCTACTGTAAATGGGATGCTCAATTCCCGGGCAATTTTCTTTACCAGATCTGCAAATGTTTTTCTGTCTTCCAGAGTTGCCGTAATATCCAGAAAAACCAGCTCATCAGCCCCTTCCATTTCGTATTTCACCGCAAACTCAACAGGATCTCCGGCATTCCGGAGCCCTTCAAAATTAATTCCTTTTACCGTTGTTCCGTCTTTAATATCCAGACAGGGAATGATTCTTTTTTTAAGCATTTTCAATAAATTTCTGAAGTTGTGGTAAACTTATTTTTCCTTCATAAATAGCCTTTCCGATAATTGTTCCTGAACATCCGATTTCCTTCATGCTGTACACATCTTCCATACAGGAAATTCCACCGCTGGCCATAAGCTTTACTGAGGTTTTACCCAATATTTCTTTATATAGATCTGTAGATGGCCCTCCCAGCATTCCATCCTTTGAAATATCGGTACAGATCGTTTGGCTGATTCCTTTTTTCTGATACTGAAGGAGAAAGCCTATGATATCTAAAGTACTTTCTTCCAGCCATCCGGACGTTTTGATCTTTCTGTTCTCACAGTCAGCCCCTAAAATGATCTTGTCATTGCCATATTTTTGAATCATTTCAAAACAGAATTCCGGGTCCTGTACGGCAATGCTTCCGAGAGTGATCTGCTTTGCTCCTGAATTAAAAGCAATTTCTATGTCATCCCCGGTCTTTAATCCACCTCCAAAATCAATATGAAGAGAGGTTTCCCTGGCTATATTTTCCAGGACTTTTTGGTTCACGATATGCTTAGATTTAGCTCCGTCAAGGTCAACAAGGTGAAGAAATTGGATTCCAAAGCTTTCGAATTCTTTGGCAATCTCTACAGGATCTTTACTGTATATTTTTTTGGTAGAATAATCTCCTTTTGATAGGCGGACACATTTTCCGTCAATAATATCAATAGCTGGAATAATCTTCATCATTTACAATTTTATAAAGTTGTTTAATATTCTGCTGCCCGTTACCCCAGATTTTTCCGGGTGAAACTGTACCGCAAAAAAATTATCTTTCTGCAAGGAAGCACTGAACGGCAGAATATAGTCACATACCGCAGCGGTAGACGCTGATTGCCCACAATAATAGCTGTGAACAAAGTAAAGATCACTGTTATCTTCAATTCCTGAAAAAAGTGGAGATTTCAGCCCGGAAATAGTATTCCAGCCCATATGGGGAACCAGATTTTCGGGCGGAAACTGTTTAACTTCCACATCAAAAATTCCTATTCCTTTTGTGTTACCCTCTTCATTATCACCACACATCAGCTGCATTCCCAAGCAGATTCCCAAAACAGGCTGTTTCAAACTTGGAAGAAGCGTATCAAGACCTTTTTCCTTAAGGACTTTCATTGTTGAAGAAGCTTCCCCAACACCCGGAAAAATAACTTTATCAGCTTTTAAGATGAGTTCAGGATCATCTGTAATGATGGAACCAATACCGAGCCTGGCCAAAGCATTCTGGACCGAGCTTACATTCCCCCCGTTATATTTTATTAGTGCAATCATATTATAAGCTTCCTTTAGTTGATGGTAAATTAAAACTGCTGTCCGACTGGTTCACCGCCATTTTAACGGCTTTTGCAAATGCTTTGAAAACAGCTTCTATTTTGTGGTGCTCGTTACTGCCTTCCGCTTTTATGTTCAGATTGGATTTTGAAGAATCTGTAAATGATTTGAAAAAGTGAAAAAACATTTCTGTCGGGACATCCCCTATTTTTTCTCTTTTGAAATCAACATCCCAAACAATCCATGGCCGGCCTCCGAAATCAATGGCAGCCTGAGCAAGACAATCGTCCATCGGAAGCAGAAACCCGTATCTTTCAATCCCTTTTTTATTACCCAGCGCTTTTACAAAAGCCTCTCCTAAAGCAATTCCTGTATCTTCAATAGTGTGATGCTCATCCACATTAAGATCTCCTTTAACTTTAATTTTAAGATCTAAATTTCCGTGTCTGGCGATTTGGTCCAGCATATGATCAAAAAAATGAAGTCCCGTTGAAATTTCTGCAATTCCCTTCCCGTTGAGATCTATTTCAATATCAATTTCAGTTTCATTGGTCTTTCTGTAGACTTTAGCCTTTCTTGATTCCTGCTTTAAAAAGCGATAAATCTCAGACCAATCTGTTGTTGTAAGTGCAGCATTTTCATTAAAGCTTTCATTGATAAAAATAGCTTTAGTTCCCAAATTTTGAGCAAGTTGAACATCTGTCATCCTATCTCCGATAACGTAAGAATTTTCAAGGTTATAACTTCCGTAAATGTATTTTGAAAGCATTCCAATGCCAGGTTTTCTCGTAGGAAGGTTTTCATGCTCAAAACTTTTGTCGATCAGAATATCGCTGAAAATAATTCCTTCGTTTTCAAAGGTCTTCAGCATTTTTTCCTGTGGTTTGATAAAATCTTCATAGGGAAAGCTTTCTGTTCCTAAACCATCCTGATTGGTTACCATCACCAATTCGTAATCCATTTCCCTAACAATTTTGGAAAGGTTCTGAAAAACTCCGGGATAAAATTCAAGCTTTTCCAGCGAATCTACCTGAAAATCTTCTGGCGGTTCTATAATAAGAGTTCCGTCACGGTCTATAAAGAGTACTTTTTTCATGATGCAATTGCTTTTAAAACATTGATTAATTTTTCGTTTTCTTCACGGGTTCCTATGTTGATCCTGATACAGTCCGGGATCGCAGGTGCTCTTTTACTGGTAAGAATTTCTTTTTCAAGCATTCCATTGTACACTTCTTCAACATTTTTCATTTTAATCAGGAAGAAATTGGCATCCGTTGGAAACACTTTTACGATACATTCAATGGCTTTAAATTGCTCTTCCAGCCAGGCTCTTTCCTTGAGTATACTATCAACATTTTCCTTAAGCTTATTTTTATCGTCCAAAAGGTTTAAAATAACTTCCTGGCTTAGGACATTCACATTATAAGGAGCTTTCACTGTATTGATCAGGCGAATAATCTCTTCGGATGCATAAGCAGTTCCTACTCTCGCTCCGGCTGTTCCCCAGGCTTTAGAAAATGTCTGCAAAACAATTAAGTTGGAGTATTTATTCAGCAGTTCAATTCCAGATTTGTTTCCTGAAAACTCAATATAGGCTTCATCAATGACAACAATACCATCAAAGTTCTGAACGAAAAATTCGATATCCTCAACGCTATTTCCCGTCGGATTATTCGGTGAGCACAGGAAGAAAATTTTAATCTCACGTTCTTTTGTAATCTTTAAAAAGTCATCTTTTACCATTTCAAAATTTTCATCCAGATTCAGCTTGAGAACTTCATTTTCATTCACTGCAGCGTAAAAGGCATACATAGCAAATGAAGGGTTCATCATCAGAATAGCATCTTTTTTAGGTTCGCAGAAAATTTTGATGATCAGATCGATCAGTTCGTCGCTTCCGTTCCCTAGTGCGATCTGATTGGATGAAACGTCTTTAAGTTCTGCCAGCTTTTTCTTAAGTTTTTTTTGTGTAGAATCCGGATACCTGTTGAATTCCCCGAACGGACATTCATTCGCATCCAGCATTACAGGAGCCTTGAATTCATTATGATCTCTGAAACTGATGTAAGGCTGTAGGCTCAGTATATTTTTTCTTACTAAAGTATTGAGGTTAAATTCTTTCATTATATTATTTTAATCTGATAGATACTGCATTTTTGTGGGCAATAAGGCCTTCGGCTTCTGCCATTATTTCTATTGTTTTTCCTATTTTCTTTAATCCTTCTTTAGACAAATGCTGAAAGGTAATTTTTTTGACAAAGCTGTCAAGAGAAACCCCACTGTAGTTCTTTGCATAAGCATTGGTTGGCAGTGTATGATTGGTTCCGCTGGCATAATCTCCGGCGCTTTCACAGGAATAATTTCCGAGGAAAACGGATCCTGCATTTTCAATCATTGGCACATATTGATTAAAATCTTCCAACGCAAGAATAAGATGTTCCGGAGCGTACAGGTTACTGAATTCCAGAGCTTCATCAATAGAATTGACCAGAATAAAAAGACTGTGATCCAACGCCTGACCGGCCATCTCATTTCTCGGAAGCTTTTTGATCTGCTTTTCAACGGCTTCAACGGTTTCTGTAAAAATCTTATAATCTGTGGTGATAAACACGACCTGGCTATCACTTCCGTGTTCTGCCTGCGACAGCAGATCTGCTGCACAGAACCCGGGAACGGCTTTATTATCTGCGATAACAAGAACTTCACTGGGACCCGCAGGCATATCAATCGCCACACCATAACGCTGTGCATATTCTTTCGCTGCAACGACAAATTGGTTTCCGGGTCCAAAAATTTTATACACTTTTGAGATGCTTTCTGTTCCCAGAGCCATCGCTGCAACGGCCTGTGCTCCTCCGGTTTTAAAGATTTTTGTAATACCGCAAAGCTTCGCTGCATACAGAATAGCCGGATTAATATTCCCTTTGCTATCCGGTGGCGTACAAAGAATAATCTCTTTACATCCTGCCAGATTCGCTGGTACTGCAAGCATGAGGACTGTTGAAAATAAAGGTGCTGTGCCTCCCGGAATATAGATACCTACTTTTTCAATTGCACGGTTTTCTCTCCAGCAGATTACTCCTTTTACCGTTTCAATTTTTTGTGTTTCTACAATTTGGGAAGCATGGAATTTTGAAATATTTTCTTTTGCCTGCTGAATAGCCTTCTTTAACTCTTCAGAAATTTCATTTTCTGCATTGGCCAATTCGGTTTCTGACACTCTGATTTGTGGAGTCACTGCTTTATCAAATTTTTTATTGAATTGAATAAGTGCCTGATCCCCATATTTTTCGACAGATTCAAATATTTCTGCAATAAGCCCGGATATTTCTTTACGCTCAAAAACAGGTCGTTGTACAAGATTCGTCCATGTTTTTTTTTCAGGATATCTGTATATTTTCATAATTAAATAACCATTTTATCGATTGGAATAATGAGTATATCCTGGGCTCCGTTTTCTTTCAGTTCATCAATCACGTCCCAAAATCTTTCTTCGTCAATTACGGAATGGATGCTGCTCCAGCCCTTTTCAGCTAAAGGAATGACGGTAGGGCTTTTCAATACGGGAAGAACCGAAGCAATATCGCTGATTTTATCATCAGGAACATTCATGAGGATATATTTCGAATTTTTGGCTTTTAATACGGATTTAATTCTGAACAGGAATTTATCCAGAATGGCTTCTTTTTGAGTATCGAGCAAAGAGGTTTTTGCTAAAACTGCTTCTGATGTCAGAATCGTAACGGTTTCCCTTAATCCGTTTTTAAACAGTGTGCTTCCGGAACTTACAATATCACAGATGCCGTCTGCCAGACCAATATTCGGGGCAATTTCCACTGAGCCGGAAATAATGTGAATATCGGAAGCAATTCCTTTTTCCTCAAGGAAATTTTTAAGGGTATTGGGATAAGAGGTAGCGATTTTTCTACCCTGAAAGTAGGAAAGATCATCGGTTTCCACATCTTTGGGAACGGCTAAGGAAACACGGCATTTTGAGAATCCAAGCTTCTGGACAATCTGGATATTTTTCTGTTTTTCAGCTAAGAGATTTTCGCCGACAATGGCAATATCTACCACCCCGTCTTCAAGGTATTGTGGAATATCTGAATTTCTGAGATACATGATCTCCATGGGAAAGTTGTCTACGGAAACTTTTAGCTGGTCTTTCCCGTTGTTAACAAAAATACCGCAGTCTTTGAGGAGCTGAAGAGAATCTTCGTAGAGCCGGCCACTTTTCTGAATCGCAATTTTTAATTTACTCATTGTATTATTTTAAGATAAATCTGAGTAAATGAAAACTGATCTGTTGGATACGTCCGGAAGAATCCGGGAAACAAAAAAACCGTCTGTTTACTCAGACGGTTTTAATTATTTTTTGATTTTAACACATGTTTCTATCAACCAATTCCGTCTTAGCAGAGATGATGATAGTAATGATGAAGTGTTAAAAAATTCGGTTTCATTGTTTTGAATTGTGGTACAAATGTAGGATTTATTTTTAAACTGCAAAGTTTTTTTACAGATTTTTTTTGTAGAGATCCATCAATTGCTTGGCAATAGGCTCGTCATTAAATTTCTGAACAAACTCGAAACTCTTTTCTGCACGGCGTTTTCTTTCGGATTCATTTTCCCAGAGAAATTTTATTTTGGCACCGATATCGAGATAATTGGCAGGATCGATGTAAACGGAGTCTTTTCCTCCTGCTTCCGGCAAGCAGCTGGCATTGCTTGTGATTGTCACTGTCTTTGAAAAAAGGGCCTCTATTACCGGAATTCCAAAGCCTTCAAAAAAGCTCGGGTACACAAAGATGTCTGCCAGTTTGTAAATTACAGCTAATTCATCCATGGAAACCCCTTCCAGGAAGATCACCTGTTTTTCCATTTTGTTCTTCCTGATAAAGGCTTCTACTTTTTTGTAGTAGTTAGTCTTTCTTCCAACAACAACCAGCGGAATATCTGTTCCGCTGATTCCTTTAACAATATTGAGAAGGTTTTTACGGTCTTCGATGGTTCCAACGTTTAAAATATAGCGTTCCGGAAGACTGAACTTTCCCTTTACCTCCTGAGTAAATTCATTAGACTGCTGTTCTTTAAAAGCTTTGTGGCATCCCTGGTAAATAACTTCAATTTTGCTTTCAGGAACTTTTAAATAGGTGATAATATCTCTTTTGGTCTGTTCTGAAATAGCAATGATCTTATCTGCTGAAGAAGCAGCTTTTTTAAATTTCCACAGGTGTATTTTCCGGTCAAAGAAGGAATAATACTGCGGATATCTCATAAAGATCAGGTCATGGATCGTTACAATTTTTTTGATAGGTTCTTTCCCCCATTTCAACGGAAGTTCACCGGAAAGACCATGAAATATATCTGCTCCCTGTTTTTGGGCATCTTTTCCCATTTTAAGCTGTCGGGAAAGATTTCCTTTTGAGGTAGATACAAACCGGACATTTGGTTTTTCCAGGATTTCTTTACCTCTCTCTGAACTGTTTTTGTTCAGCAGCAGGTATTCGTTTTCAGGATAGTATTGAGAAAGAATCCTGACAAGGTCTCTTGAATAATTGCCCAATCCGGACGTATTGTGAAAAAAACGTTTTGCATCGAAGGCAATTTTCATATCAAAGTTTTTAATAAGCTTTTTTAACTGTTTAAAGGTATAAATAAAATAAACCCTAAATGACTATTCAGGGTTTATTATATAAATTTTAAAATGAAACTTTAAAATTTAGGGAAAACACAGCTTATACGGCTACATTATTCTCTCTTAAAGCATCATTAAGGGATGTTTTTTTATCTGTAGATTCTTTTCTCTGGCCGATAATCAATGCACATGGAACCTGGTATTCTCCTGCAGGATACTGTTTTGTGTAGCTTCCCGGGATTACTACTGAACGGGCAGGAACTCTTCCTTTGATCTCAACAGGCTGGTCACCTGTAACGTCAATAATTTTTGTAGAAGCAGTCAGTACAACATTAGCACCCAATACGGCTTCTTTTTCGACGTGAACACCTTCTACAACGATACATCTTGAGCCGATGAAACAATCATCTTCAATGATAACAGGAGCTGCCTGTAAAGGCTCTAATACACCACCGATACCAACTCCACCACTCAGGTGAACATTTTTACCGATCTGTGCACAGCTTCCTACTGTTGCCCAGGTATCAACCATAGTTCCTGAATCTACATAAGCTCCGATATTTACGTAAGACGGCATCAAAATCACTCCTGAAGCAACGAAAGATCCTTCTCTGGCAATTGCATGCGGTACAACTCTTACTCCTTTTTCGGCATAATTTCTCTTCAAAGGAATTTTGTCATGAAATTCAAACGGACCTACTTCAATAGTTTCCATCTTCTGAATCGGGAAATACATTACTACGGCTTTCTTCACCCATTCATTCACCTGCCATCCGTTTTCTGTAGGCTCAGCAACACGAAGTTCTCCTGAATCCAATAAAGAAATAACTTCTCTTATCGCTTTCTTGCTGTCTTCGTTCTGTAATAAATCTCTATTATCCCAAATGTTTTCAATAGTTTGTTGTAACGACATGTTTCTTGTTTGATTTTAGTATAAATTATCCCTGCAGCTTCCCACAGTTCTGAAGGCCAAAAATACAAAAGATTGTCATAGTATACAAGTTAAGTCACAGACCCTGCATACTGTTATTCACAAATAATAGTCTTAGTTATAGTACTCTCTGAGCGTGGAGATAGGCTTTATTCCAGTATTTTTCGTTTAATGAAGAGATAATCACCCCTTTTGAAGTTGAAGCATGGATGAATTTCACTTCTCCATCTGCCCCGATATCGTGAACAATACCTACATGGGAAACCCTACTTCCTCCGGCTGTTGCAAAGAAAAGCAGATCTCCGGGCTTTACTTCCTTGATGTCAATCTTTTTACCAGCATCGGCCTGGTCTGATGATCTTCGCGGAAGGGAGAAATCATTTTCTTCAAAAACTTTTACGGTGAATCCTGAACAGTCAAAACCTGAAGATGTATTTCCTCCAAATCTATAAGGCGTTCCGATATATTTTTCAGCATCTTTCAGGATATCGCTGACTGATCTGGAAATGCTTCCGTTAAACTTTGAATCTAGTTTTCTGAGATTCTCAGTTTTTACAACAGTTTTATTTCCTGTATTTTTTTTTGAAGATACCTTCTTTGAAGATCCGCAGGAAACTGCAATAACAGAGGCAATCATAAGAACGGAAAGCTGCTTTATTCTTAAGTTTTTTTCAAATAATCCCGGTATCATAGTCATCTGATTTTAAATGAAGTAACTAATTATATGGCAAATATACATTTTTATATTTTAACTATAGTATAACTATACTACAACTATATAATAAATATATGTTAAAATTATAATTTCATATATTTATTAGTATATTTGAGTCCAATTTTGTGATATGGCAACGTACGAAAGTTTAATAAAGATCAATGGAAGCGTAGGCGATCTGGTTTTTTACAGCCTGAACGGGAAAAATGTGGTACGGAAGAAAAGTGGATTCAATAAAACGGCTTTCAAGAAAAGTCCTACTTATGAAAAAGTAAGGCAGAACAGTTCTGAATTCGGGCATTGTTCGAAAGCAGGAAAAACGATACGAAGCTGTATTGAAAACTATATTAAGGAAACCGGTGAGCCTCTGCTCTACCAAAGGTTTGCGAAACTGATGACCGTGATTAAGGATTATGATGCTGTTTCAGAGAAAGGAAAAAGAACCGTGCACAACGGCCTTCTTACTGAAAGAGGAATGACGTTTCTCAAGGAATTTAAATTTGGAAATAAAAAGAATTTCAGCAGTGATTTTTTTGTTTTTGAAGAAAAGGAAGATATGGTCCTGAATGTAGCGGATAATCTGCCAGCAGATGAAATAGTAATAATCACCATACACCCGGATCTGGAAATATATTCTGCTGAATATTTTGAAGATCAACTTTTGGTAAAGCAGGATGCAGAAATCCGTTTTAGGAGGCATTTTCAGGATGCCGGGCTCCTACTCTGTTTTTTAGTGCTTAGAAGTAAGGGAGAAACTACCCATATGGGATTTATTGAAATAAAAAAGCCTGCAGATTAATCTGCAGGCTTTCTGTTTATTGTTTGTTTCCTGTCCAGGTTCCGGATCTAGCCGGTGTAGGAACAGCGTTTGACCAATTTCCGTTTCCATTTTTTTCTCTTGAAAGAGTTCCTTTGAATTCTCCATCGGAAGGAAGCCCGACTACAGCAGTAAGATCTCCGGTATCAGTTAAATTTCCGGAAATGTTATAATTTTCGTCATTGACTGTAGAATGCATTGTTCCGGTTACCTTCCCGTCACTGGCAACCACAAGATTCCAGGTTCCATCATCGCTTCCGGTATATTTTCCTGACCATGTTCCTATATAATCATAAATAGTATCATCATCAGAGCTGCATCCGATAAATAAAAAGGCTGTTAAAAGAAGTAAAAAAAGTTTCTTCATAGTTTCTAATAGTTTATAAGCTAATCAAATTTTATTGTTATTTATTCATCTTCTACTTTAGAAATAGAAAAACTGAATAAGTATTTTGGCTTGTTCCGTGCAAATCTACTAATTTTTTTGATTCAGATTGTCTGAATTTTAATCAGCTGTTTATATTTTTATGAATAAGCTGCATATTTTGGCTAAAATACAATTATTTACTAAATGGAAACAAGCAATTACACGGTAAGATATTAAAAATAGGTGCGGTATTTCATTATTTCAATAGCAATTACTTTAATTAATTATTACACGACTCAACTTTTCATGATTTTTTTCCTGCCAGAAATAATTTATATGAAATTTATCTTCAAGATTATAAATATTTCTTACTTTAGTGAAAAATCTAAATAACTATTAAAATTCAAATAATAAGATGAAAACAGGATTAATATTTTTTGTTGCAATAGCCTTTTCCGGCGGTGTGAAATCACAGGTAGGGATTAATATAGAATCACCTACCCATACCCTGGATGTCAACGGGCTGGTTCGGGTGAGAGGGCTTGCCAATGCGGAAAGAAAAATAGTTGCTGCAGATCCGCAAGGAGTTTTAACGTTAGTTTCACCTGAAGAAATTTTCTCTCCGAAAGCATTATTAAACACCTCCATGTCTCCTGCTGAACAAAGGCTGACCGTTTATGAAGGAAAATGTTTCCAACCGACTGATAATGCCTCTTCCTGCACGGTTAGTGTAAATCATTATAGCTCATGTGCTGGTTTTACGAAGGCAATAGATACTCAAATCGTGGTAGGGCAAACTATTAATACGGGTAATGGACAGTTTTTGGGAACCTGGGCTGCGCGCTTTATTGATAATAAAGGTTATGTAGGCGGACTAACAGCCGCTGAACAGGTTGCCCCCGATTATCCCAGAATCTCCTACCCTGTTGCGAATGCGGCCAACTATTTGGGAAGCGGATCCTTCTCCGGGCAATGTAATGCGGATCTGGTAACCACCATCAATCAGACAACTGGTGATATCAAAGTAGAGTCTGTGAAAAGAAGTATGTTTGCCCATCTTGTCTATCTCTTATCTATATCACGCTCAAGAAGTAACTAGTAAACATTTTTTATAGAAAGAAAATAGCTGTATTTTATTATGCGGCTATTTTTTTTTGAGAATGCATAATTCTAGTTTCTAGTTAAAATTTATAGATCATTGCAAAGACAGCCAATAATCACTAAATCGATATATTATTTAATATTACGGCGGATATCCTGATATTGTTCCGTAAATAATTCCGGAGTAATTTTCGTCTCTAAAAGCAATAAAATCTTGCTGAACTTTACTTTGAGATAGAAACCTTTATCCAGTTCCAGTTTTCTGTCAGAATAATGGATGATTACTTTGGGTGTTTTGTATTTTCCTAATCTAACCATATCTACTTTTATAATATCGTTCCAGGAAATAACATGTTTCCTCAGTCCACCGGTAAAACAAATTCCTTTATCGGAAATAACCAATTTTAGCCTGGTATAAAAAAACATAGAAACAGCAATTAGAAATATCAAGGGAACCAAAAAAATAACCTCCCCGACTGCATCTTTAAACACTAATAAAGTAATTCCCAGCAATATTAAAGCAGGGCTCAAAATGTACACTATTATTTTTAGCCATTGGGGTGCTGAAAAAGATTCTTCATGTAATATTAATTGCATTATGTAAAAATATGTTTTTTTGACATGAGTTTATACTCTTCGTATTACTTAAATCAAGAATTATAATTATGCATTACTGTAAGTTCAAATGAATTGAATTTTCGGTCATAGCAGGGTTTAATTTCAAGCAAGGTCAAATAAATTCGGAATTTCTAACAACTTCTGAAAAGTTCACCATGTTTAGACATAACTAAATAGTCATATTTGTATGTACAAAAATTAAAAACAATATTATGTCGAAAAATAATTTACAGGGCAAAGTTGTATTAATTGCCGGAGGAGGTAAAAATCTGGGAGGATTACTAAGCAAAGATTTTGCAGCTAAAGGAGCAAAACTTGCCATACATTACAACAGCGAAAGCTCTAGAGCAGAAAGTGAAAAAACTTTATCTGAAGCTCAGGCTTTAGGAGCAGAAGCATTTTTATTTCAGGGTGATCTCACCAAAGTGGAAAACGTTACTAAATTCTTTGATGAAGCTATTGCTAAATTCGGAGGTATTGATATTGCGATCAATACAGTGGGTATGGTATTGAAAAAACCGTTTACAGAAACTACTGAAGAAGAATATGATAAAATGTTCGGAATCAACTCCAAATCAGCCTATTTCTTTTTACAGGAAGCCGGTAAAAAGCTAAATGATAATGGTAAAATCTGTACTATTGTAACTTCATTACTGGCAGCTTATACAGGTTTATATTCCACTTATGCAGGCGCCAAGGCTCCGGTAGAACATTTTACAAGAGCAGCTTCTAAAGAATTCGGAGCCAGAGGAATTTCTGTAACAGCTGTTGCTCCAGGTCCAATGGATACGCCTTTCTTCTACGGACAGGAAAGTGAAGATGCAGTAGCTTATCACAAATCAGCATCAGCATTAGGTGGGTTGACGAATATTAATGACATCGCTCCGCTGGTAGAATTTTTAGTGACTGACGGCTGGTGGATTACAGGCCAGACTATTTTTGCAAACGGCGGCTATACAACAAGATAAGCCGGATTAGCTTTTATGGATCAGATAATGGGTAATTAGGATTACAAAGTCTAATTATCCATTTTTTTAAGCATTTTTATTTATTGAAATATTTATTTTTTAACAGCTATACATTCAATTTCAATACTTGCATTTCGAGGCAAAGACACTACTTCAATAGTACTCCTTGCGGGGAAATGATTATGAAAATACTTGCTATATATTGTATTGACTATTTCAAAATGCTTCATATTGGTCATAAAAATGGTTGTTTTTGTGATATGTTCAAAATCGGAATGATTGTCCTCGAGAATAATCTTTAAATTTTCAAAAATCTGAACTGTCTGTTCTTCAATTCCTGCTTTTAAACTGTTTGTTTTTTGATCCAATCCGATCTGGCCTGAAATAAATATCAGATTCTCATAATGTGTTGAATGGCTATAAGGGCCTATGGGGTTTGGTAAATCAGTATGTTTTACCGCCATAACTTCTTTTTTTATACTGCATGACACCAATGTCAGCGAAAACAGTAAAAATATAAATTTGCTCATGTTAATTGATTTTATGAGATAAAAAAGAAGTTAGCTTGTAGAAAACTAACCTCTTTTGTTTTTCACTTACTTTTTGATGAAGTTGAATAATTCGTTATTAAATTTTTCCAGTTCCTCGATGAAAAGGGCATGACCGCTTTTTTCGAAAGGAACCAAAGTGGCATTTTTAAGTAAGGCTTTCATTTGTTCAGCAAGATCATAGGAACAGATTTTATCTAACTTACCGTGTAAAATCAGTGTTGGAATTGTTATTTTTTTCAGGTCATTACGCAAGTCACTGTCTCTTAAGGTTTTTAGCCCTTCTGCCATTGCGTAAGGTGATGCCTGAGCCTGAATATTTCCTAACCAGGCTCCATGCCCTTGAGACACACTGTTGTCATTTGCAGGAAAGATTTTACCGAATGTGGCGAATAGCTCTGGACGGTTTGTATTGTTGAGATTAATCAATCCATTAACATCCTCTTTGGTCCATAAACCATAATTAAAATCCGCACGTTTTGTCCATACAGGTGCCGCTGCTCCAAACAATGCCATTTTGGAAACATGGGCCGCATTATATTTGGCTACATAATGAATGACCGTTGCACCTCCCATCGAAAATCCACCGATTGTTGCATTTTTAATGTCCAGTTTATCTAAAACGACCTTAATATCATCCGCAAAAACATCATAGTTATACTTTCCTCCGGGTTTATCGGATAATCCGAATCCTCTTAATGTAATTCCTATCACCCGGTAGCCCTTTTGAATAAAATTGGCATATTGATATTCATACATAGCATCGCTCAATGGCCATCCGTGAATTAAAACAATAGGCTCCCCCTCACCAAGGTCGGTTACATGAAGCCGCACATTCTTTTCTACTTCAATATATTCTTCCCTTCCAAAGGAGGCGGGGCTTCTTTTAGTTTGTGAAAATACTTGGCTTGAAATTAATGTTGTAAATAATACGATTGCTAAAATTAAATTTTTCATGATTTTTAAATATTTAGTTGTTGTTATAATTGTTATTTTTTGATAGTACAAAGTTGGGGGAATTGTAAGGTCATATCAATGGATGGTTTTCGCTTTGAATTGCACTTTTTGCCTAACCGGGTTTAGGGTACATACGAAAAAAGCACGATCTGTGAGATTGTGCTTTATTATAGGATGATATATAAAAGATGGTCCTTTAAAACTGTTTTCTGAAACTGGTTGGTGATATTCCAACATGTTTTGTGAAAAAGCGGACAAAGTAAGCATCATCTTCGTAATTCAGACTATAGGCAATTTCTTTCACGTTCATTGCTGTATGTGCTAAAAGCCGTTTGCTTTCAAGAATAATGCGGTTTTTTATAATTTCATTGGGAGTGTCTTTGCTCACTAATCCTATTTTTTTACTCAGATTTTTTGGGGTAACGCACAGCAAATCTGCATAATCCGCAACAGTATGAAGCGTTTTATAATGTTGCTCGACCAATTTGCTGAATTTTCTTAAAAACTGCACATCAGCCTGCTGCTCTTTGTCAGATAATTGATGCTGCTGTTTCCAGATTCGAGTAGATTTCAGAATAATTAATTTTAAAAGGGTCCTTAACATCTCTTCTGTACCGGAATCTTCATTTCTTAGCTCAGACTGAATATCTCTGATGATCTTTTGAATCTCGGTAGACTGTTCTTCGTTTAAATTTATAAAAGGGATTTCAAACACATTATTGTACAAAATACCATCGCACGCCACTTCATGATCATGAATTTCTACACAATAAAAATCTCTGTTAAAATGCATTAGCTGACCTCCGATGGTTTCACAGGGCTTTAAAATGACATGGGGATTAATGAACAACAAAGTGTCGGTTTTCATTTCGATTTCCTGAAAATCCACTTGAATAATAGCGTTTTGAGGAATAAACAGGACTTTGATATGTTCATTTATTGTTGTGAGAGCATCATTTTGAATTGAGTTTTTGCTGAATTCCAGGTTGCCAAATTTTTTGTATGAAAATTCCTTTATCATTGTAGGGTTTGAAAAGATTGTTGTTAATTTATTCGCGTTAACATCTTCTTGTAAAATTAATAAATTATAAAATACGGGCTTTCTTCAAATGGAATTAAAGTTCCGAAACCCAATATAGAAAATATAAAGTAGCTACCTTAGCCGATGAAACAGGGTTTTCTTCACCCAATAAATTTACGACGGTATTTAAAAAAGTAACCTCTTTGTCTCCATCCTTGTTTATAAGCTATTTAAAGAAAGAATCTGAAACAGAATTTGATAAAATAAATAATTGATTCATTTCACGATAAAATTGCCTTCAAATCAGATTGTTAAGCTTACTTAAAATTTTGTATCGCATATTAAAGCTTTAAAAATCATTATAAATTCTGATAAATAAATGAGAAAAAATTTGGAAATATCGTTTAAATACTTACTTTTGTACCGCTTTAAGGAAAAGGGGAATTAGCTCATCTGGCTAGAGCGTTAGACTGGCAGTCTAAAGGTGACGGGTTCGATCCCCGTATTCTCCACTCATTCAAACCCTTTCCCACAAAGGGTTTGATTTAAATCAAATTTTTGGAAGCGTATTAATCGGTAACAAAATCGGTAACAAAAATTAATACGTATGAAAAATCTTAATTTCGGATGCAGACGCTCCGAGTTCCTTGTGACCAGTTCAAATGATGACTGGTTTATTCAATGTCGCTTCTATGAAGAAGGCCGAGAAAAACCCTTTACTTATCGTCGTAAGCTAAATCGTTTCAAGTCTGAGAAAGAACGAAAGGAGATTGAAAGACTTCTTTTAAAACAGATGACTTCTCTTCTTGATGAAAAAGATTACAATCCCCGAACTAAGCAATTCATGTTCATGGATGATGAACTTAACCCTAATTTGTCATTGCTACAATCCCTGGAACTTGTTTTAAAGAAAAAAATCTACACGCCTGAGCACCGGAAAGTTGTTGAGAGCTGTTTGAAAAAGTTTAAAGAAACTGCTGAAAAGCTTGAACTGGATTACCTGAAAATTAAAGATGTGGAACTTATCCATGTCAAAAAAATTCTAGAATATTCGGAACTTACGAATTACAGCTACAATCAATACAAGAAAATGCTATCCTCCTTATTTACTGATCTTGTAGATGAAGCGTGCCTGAAAGTTAACCCATGTACGGGAATTAAATCTAAAAAGCACATTGTAGAGAAGAAGGAAATATTTACAGATAAAGAACTGGAACGCATTGTTGAGCGTATTTTAAAAGATGTACCTCAATTCTATAATTTCTATCAGATTTTCTATATGTCCGGGTGTCGTGTTCCCGAAATGCTTGGATTGAAAGCTAAAGATGTTAATTTGGAAAAGCAGGAATTTACTATACTCCTTAAGAAAGGAAGTTTAGATATAAGAGAAAAAAGAGCGATCGTGCCTGACGCTTTGGAGTTTTGGAAAAGGCAATTAACGAAAATTTCAGATGATGAATTTGTTTTTTCTTATGGATTTATTCCAGGTAATACAGAACTCCACAGAGATTACATTTATAAATTTTGGAAGAATAAGATCAGAATAGGAACAATATATAAATTAAAGTACACATGGCTTGATAAAGTTGAGGCAGCCCATTACAGTGCTCAAATTATGGCAGGACACCGTGACGACAGAACAACCTCCATATATACTGTTGGGCGTGAAAAAAGAAGATTAGAGGCTCAAAAAAGCATACGGATTAAATCAACAACCTGATAAAATCAACAAAAGGGACTTTAAGTAGTCCCTTTCTTTATGTAAAGAAAATTATAAACCATAAAATACTAAATTTTTCCGGAAGATACAAAAAAACAGAAATTAAAGTATAGATTTAGATAAAACCGGTAAGTAATTGTAAATTAGCTATTGGAAAATCGGAAATCACGATTTAAATTTG
This sequence comes from Chryseobacterium lathyri, assembly GCF_019970085.1. NCBI lineage: Bacteria > Pseudomonadati > Bacteroidota > Flavobacteriia > Flavobacteriales > Weeksellaceae > Chryseobacterium > Chryseobacterium lathyri. Next base: position 188,043 of record NZ_JAHXYG010000004.1, read on the forward strand.
TCATGTCAATATAGTCATATCAAATCCGATTTGAATTACTAAACATAAAAAAGCCACTTTAAGGGTTACACTTCTCTAAATGTATGATGTATTGACACCCCTTATTGTGGCTTTTATTTTTCACTATGAATGCAAATGTAAACAATTTTGCCGGGAATAATGGCAATGAAAAAATGACAAGTTTGATGCTTGCAGAGTTAACTGGAAAACCTCATTCAGACCTGATGAAGTCAATTAGAAGAATGGAGCCAGCATGGACGAATGTTAACCAAGGAAAATTTTCCCTCGTTAATTACAGTGATGTGAAAGGAGAATTAAGGCCAATGTTCGAATTATCAAAAACTGAGTGCTTATTTATTGCTACAAAATTCAATGATGAAGCAAGAGCAAAGGTGATTCTAAGATGGGAGCAGTTAGAAAAAGAAAAATCTAATTCAATGAATTTATATCAAAATGATCCGTTTATTCAATTACGCATGAACCAAATTCAACAGCAGCAGCAAATCGAGCAACTGGAATCGAAAGTAAATCTTATTGAAGCCAAATCAGCAACAAGACCGGACTATTTTTCTGTAATGGGATTTGCGATATTGAATAAAATAACCGTAGGATTAACGATTGCTTCGTCGATTGGCAGAAAAGCCGCTGCAATTTGTAAGAAAAACGGTTTTCCGACAGACGAAGTTCCGGATCCACGGTTTGGAAAAGTCAAACTTTACCCTAGAAACGTTCTGGAAGTTGTATTCAACGAAACTATATTCTCATAAAATAATAAGCTCCGACAATCTGGGGCTTTTTTATTTTTTATCAAGCCATTTTTTGTAATCATCTACCCTCTTCTTCCTGTCGATTTTTTCGGTTGGTAGTCCCTCAAGTATTTCAGCGCAAAGCTTTCTTTTTTCATCAGTAGAAAGCAGGTCAAGCAAAGCTTTCGCTGCAATGTAGTTTGGGTTTATCCTACCAGTCATTACTCCCCTCGTACTTCTTATTCATTGCTTCTTTTAAATCGGAAACAAGAGATTCTATTCTGGAATTAGTCAGGCCCTTAATTTCTCGCCATCCTTTATTTGGACATTTATCCTCAGGAGCTTCCAAGTCATTTGTTAGCACTCCGCAAGAAGTTATTCCCCCACCTTCGCACCTAGTACCTTCATGGATAAAAGAATGCAATACATATTTGAATCTACCATCCTTTATATAAAGATTGATTTTGTATGTTATATAGCCTCTTGCGCAATCGGCACCAAAATAAAATTTATTTGGATCATATCGTATTGATCCATTTCCTGATATTTCACCCAATGCCTTATCCTCTATACTCATAACGTCCTTCTCGCTTTTGTATGTATTGGCAATCCAGCTTCTTGCGCGGTTGTATAACTCATCTTTAGCTACGGTAGAGTCTACTTTTACAACTTCTTCGTATTTTAGTTCTTGGGAAAACAGAATTGTAGTTAGTATAAATGCAAAAAATATTAGTGTCTTTTTCATGGTTATTGTCTTTGATATCTATCCTCATTAGTATGCTCGAATATAGAAATAAATTCATTATCAAGGGAAATGATAAGTATTTTTTTAGATAATATTTCCCCATTGCTCTTGCTGCGAAGCAATAAATAAGGATTTGTTTTTCCCGTTGCATGAATAATATCAAAGTCGCCACTCAAAATTGTTCCCGAAGCTTCATCAAAATAAGAAAAGGTTCTATTAGAATTAAATATATAAATAAACTTCTGATCCGGATCGGCAGGAATCCAATTATTCCTTTCGATAGAAAATCTTCCCCAGAATTTCCATGTTCCGATCAACTCTTTTTGAATTCGGCTTCCATCATGCAGGATATTTTCATTTTCCTGATCAGAATTATTCACACAACTTTGCATTATGAGAATTGACATTGTTATAAAAAAAAGTAGCAGTTTCTTCATGATATGTTTTTTGCAAAGATAAATATAATACTTCCACTCCATTACGGGTATCCGTAAATACCCCCTTTTTTTGAATGATTATAAAATAAATGAAAATAAAAAATAAATCATTGTAATTTGAAATATTTATTTATATTAGCAATTCAAGGAAAAGTGACATATAATGAAGTAAGTGACTGATTTAATTAGTAATTTTATAAAGAATTTAAAACTTTATTATCAATGAAGACAAAACTAATTATTTTAGCTGTAGCAGGAAGTGTATTGCTATTTTCATGCACACATGAGAGAAACGACGATGAGACCGTAAAGCCTACTCTCGAATCTAAAGTTGTAAAAATAGAAAAACTAAAAATTACTAACACAGGAGAAGAAACAGCTAAGGTTGGTGATACAATACTAGCAAGCCCTACAGATGGGGCCGGTTTAGATCCAGAAAACAATATTGACCCAAGTGAAGGAGGAGACCCAAAAGACGTTCCACCAAGGAAATAAAATTAAGAAATCAAAATCAGCTTATATCGGGTCGGTACTAGTAATAGTGTCGGCTTTTTTACCTAGTTTGGATGTTTTGTCAAAATGGCTTATTCCAGGGATGGAAGATGCTAGAGATTCTCGAGGCGTTTTAATGACTGTTAACATATGGTTAGCAACATTATATATTGCGCCCGTTATTCTAATAACAGCAACATATTTCAAACCAAACCCAAGACTGTACTTTTTCCCCCTAAGCATGTTCTTGTATGCGGGTGCTGTTTACTTTTCGCCTATAATTGGAAAAGAAGTAAATTATTTGCAATTAAATAGCTGGCTATTTTTCGTCATTTCGGTTGTTGGGACTCTATGCTTTATGTATGTTTTAAGATATGTTAGGCTACTAACTATAGTTGAAAATGCAGAAAATATTTTCCAAGAGGACGTAAAAGATAGATTTGACAAATTAGCTAACGAAAATTCACAACTGAAAAATAAAATAACCTTACTTGAAAATAATCAACATGAGATCTCCTGAATATTTACTCCTTGAAAAAATGCTTGAAAAGAATAGAAGGCTTTATAAACAAAACAGTATAGAGTTCGAGGAATATATTGAAAATCACGCCCTCATAATGGATCGATTAAATAGGTCTTTATTTAGAATGGAATCAACCGACTTCAACTATCTTACAGCGATAGATGTTGATGACTGTTTAGATCGATTTCGAAAAGGTATTTTTATAGTCCAGTACAATTTAAATTAGGAGAACTCTATTTTGTGTTCTCTTTTTCTTTTCTTACATTTTCTTTTTTAAAATAATCGAATACCGCCGTAAATTCATTTCGCATTGCCTGTAATATAGCTTTAGTATGATTCTCTTCTGTTGCTCTTAAATCTGAAACTTCTTTCCTTAAATCGTTAATTTCTTTATGAAGTTTTTTCATTTGGTCATCATACGATTTATCCTTAATTCTGTCGGCAACGCTCGCTGTTTCATTTTCTTTAGGAGCTTTCTTCTTATCAAGATTGTCTTTATATTTTTCGCCAACACCGGTTAAAAGCCAGACTTTACTTAAATTAGGTATGTAATTCAATAACGCATCAATCAAATCATCTGTGACTTTATTCCTACCATTCTTAATGTGAGTCAGCTTGGAAGGAGTAATTGCTGTTTTGTCTTTTTTTAATCGATACCCTGTTAGATTATTCTCTTCAAGAATCTGCAGAAACCGAAGGCTCAAATCCGGCAATTGTTTTACATTATGTGTATCATTTTGTTTTTCTTTCATATATTTGTATAAAATATTAAATGGTTATGGATTATAAAAATTTACCTGCAGGCCCAAAAAGTCTTCAAAAAACTAGAGAAAGAGTGATGCTCCAATTATTAAACTCTAAGAAATATGTTTTCAATACACCAATTGACACGATTGTTACTGGATCAATTATCTGTCATTTTATAGAAACCGGCGACCTCCCAATTTCTAATAGTAATGGCGGTAGGCTACTTGTCGAAGAAGCAGTTCTTAAGGTAGCTAAACAAATCTCTAATGAACGAGCCAACTCCGTCTCCAATTGGTTGACATCGGATATGTACCCTCTTTTTTTCAAATCATTAACTAAGAATTGATCTTCTTTATATGATGGATTATCCCTTTTTAGCCACCAAAGCTTTATTTTATCTAGAATGTTTCTACTTTTTTTATGTTCTAAAAGATAAATCATTAAAAAATCATTCTTCATATTAGACTATTTCGTTTTAGGTGGCGGTGGCGGTGGGTTCCGATGTGTAGGTATGTTATTGCTACCTTTGTCTGGGTTGGGATTTTGATTTGGACGCTGTGGCGGCTGTTGCGGCCTTGGTTGTTCTTGTTTAGCCATTATTATTGGTATTAAATATGTTATTAAAATAATTATCGCACTCCATCTCAGCCTTATTCTGAAAAGCTAATTTTTTACTTTTGATAATTTCATTTACAATTTTACTTATATCTTTTTCCTTAGAGACTATTGCATAAAATTTCTTCATTGCCTTAGTCTCATTTATATTTTCACGATCAAACTCATACCATAGATTTTCTAATGTGTTAAAGTAATCACAGTACATATCAATCGCTTTTTCAGCCTTTTTAAATGTGTTATCATTTGGCACTAATTCGGTCCCTAATAATTTTACAAGAGACATAATCATAATAATAATACTTGTAGCAAAAGGGAATCCTTTCCAAAATGGCCACCCTATTACCCCAGAAGTAGAAAATGCCAATATAAATACATTAAACCACTTATTAATAATCCTTTGCCTTGATAAAAAGATACCGCAATAGATACTCTTATATTTTGCATCTACCATTTCGTACCAAATACGTTCTCTCATACTAAATTTTTCTCACTGGTTATCAATGTTTTACATAATGTAAAATAAAATAGTTTACAAAATGTTTTATATTTTACAATTTGTGTAATATATTTGTACTACAATTACAACGATAAGGGCTGTAATTAGAATACAAAAACAACTAAAACAACAAAAGTAATAAAAATTTATGCTAATGCTAAAAATAAGAGAACCGATTTCGGTTAAGATTTCAGATCACTTGAGAGAATTCACAACAAAGTATGATAGGGCCGATGTAATAAGCAAAGTAAATGGTGTTAGTTCTTCAACGTTGAGAGATCTAGTTTACCGAGGTAATTCAGTTTCAGAAAACAATTTACCCGCCTTGAAACTTCTATTGATTAAAGCTTGTGAAAATGCTGATGCAAAAATGAAACAGGCTAGCAATTGTAAAAGAGACATTAAAAAAGTCATCGACTGCATCTAAAAATATTATTCAACCATTAATTCTTTCATCATGCATACAACCATCTCAATACCACAGCTAGAAAACATCGCATTTCAAAGACTTGAAAATGAGAATTTCATCACTGGTGAAGTTGATTTTAATCCGACTTACGGGGTGTATACTGGTTACTTACAGATCACACCGACAATCTGCATTGACTTTACAGATTCAAAGTTTTGTCTGGCTGATGAGGGTGAAAAGATCGCTGACTTGACCTATGATCTTGAAAAAGCGGTAGAAAACTACTTGAAAGACAACTACTCTATTGAGATGAATGAAGATGATTATGACTTTGCAGACATGAGAATTAAACTACAAAAAGAATATTAGTATGAAAACAGTATTAAATATTTTAATCGCTGCATCGATACTGGTTATCATGAGTGATTGTGAGGCAAATGCAAATAGAACTGCATTGAATTATTCAAACTCAATTCTTGCAGCCGCAGGGTTAATGATTTCGGGCTTTTTGAGATTGTATGTAAATGAATTTATCACCTTTTTAAATAAACCACAATGAGACTAAAAAATAGATTCAAGAACCGTTTTGTATCACATCAAAAATGGGTAGAATGGTTTACAGCTAAAGACTTTAAATCGGGTGTAGTTGCCTGCTTGGCAAATCCACATTTTCTAAATAATTGGCGATACACTATTAGACAACAGATATCAGCAAAATTACATTTAGCATGAAAAGTTTATCAACAAAAATATTAGAGCAAATACCGATTGAACACATTTATCGGTTTCTCGACCAAAAAAACGCTTCCAAAAAGCCCAATGGCGGTGAACGAGTGGGATCGAACACCGCCAGCCGAAAGGCTAAAACCGCCGCTCTTGAAGCTATGGCCCGTCAACTAGCAAAATAAATAATACACAAAATATGAGTACTAGCAATAAAAACCTACCAACCCTTGCAGACTTGACAACTGACATAGAATCAGCATGGAAGAATGACCAATTGAATTTTTTATTGAGTCAAAATCCGCCGCCAAAATGGATTGTGAAACACCCTATTATTAAGAAAGAAGTGATTATTAATGGTGCAAAACAAAAACAACCTTATGAGTATTTGCCTATTGATAAGGTAGAACATCTTTTGAGAAAGATTTTCAAAGAATACAAGATTGAAATAACTAGTCAAGGATCATCATTCAATGGCGTCTGGGTGACGGTAAGAGTTCATTTTAAAAGCCCTATCAATGGTGAATGGTATTTTCATGACGGCATCGGTGCAAGTCAATTACAGACAAAATCTGGTACAAGTCCATCCGATCTGCAAAACATCAATAACAATGCAATTTCAATGGCTTTTCCATTGGCAAAAACACTAGCAGTTAAAGATGCTTGTGATATGTTTGGTAACATCTTCGGCGCAAACCTTAATAGAGCCGACTTAGTTGCTTTTACGCTAGATTCTAATCTCGCAGAAACCGGAAAGTCTAATACAGAAAAAATGCAAGCTCATGGTAAATTATAAAGGCTTCAAAAACGACGAAGAATGGTTGAGCTTTCGTGCGAGCTACTTTACAGCAAGTGAGATTTACAAGCTTCTTTCAGAGCCAAAAAATAAATCTGAGGCATTGTCAGTGGGTGCAAAAACCTACGTTTCAGATTGTGTTGCTGAAATGCTTTCACCACCAGAGCCGCAGTATTATAATTCAGCTATGGAAAGAGGTAATGAAGTTGAACCGAGAGTAGCTGAAAGGATCGCAAAGTTGGTATGGAACAATACTTAACTATGGAAATCCTCTGCACATACTCTGGAAAAATTCAGGAGGAATTGTTACTTACTTTAAGGACGAAATGAGTCTTTTTTCAAAAGTAATTGGTAAAGAACCGATGCTTAACGATGTGCTGGAATGGTATGATGAGCATGTTGAAATTACTGAAAATAACGGCCAAGGATTTTTTACGAGAGGTTTTTATGATCAGTTTGAAAACTGGATTGAATGGGATATGTCAAAACACTATTTAAAAGACCAATCCTCGGAACTGATAAGTTTTCTACACTCACTAATTAAAAAATAACCAATGGAAAAAATTAAATGTTATAAACTAGAAATTAACGGGAGCTATTTAATATCTCATAATCTTGATGATATTATTGAAACATTAAAATTAGAAATAGAAGAAGGTGTTAACATAGGTGAAAATATTCAGTCTGAAATTATGTTATCGAAATGAGTGAAGAAGAATATAATAATCTGCCTGAATTTGATGGATTTTAACCACTAAAAACAAAACAATGACAAAAGAAGCCTACAAAAAAGAATTAGAATCTTTAAATAAAAGAAGACGGGAAATAAATGAACTATATCAAAATCAACTTTCTGATGAGTACCATGATGAATTAACATGCTACATTGGTAAATATTATAAATATGAAAACTCTTATAGTTCAGAAGAAAAATGGTTTGAATATTTAAAAGTATTGGAAATACTATTTGATAGTGTTTATGATCACGGTGATTATATTTCATTCAGATGCATTGTTAAAAGATTCTGTCAATTACCGGATGGCGAAATCAGAATTAATATGCATGAAGAAGTTTCAAGTAATCTTTTAGAAATTGAAATTAGCGAAGATGAATTAGACACAGCAATGAACACAATACTTCAGAATATCTATTAGCTATGACAAAAGAAGAACAATTGAAAATATACGCTGCATACTTTCCGTATGGTTTGGAAGCTAGAGTAGATAAAGACACTTACCTGCAGCCCGATAGTGAAAGAATTGGAAAAGTAACTCAAATTAATTTAGAACATGGAAATTACGAATTAGTGATAACCGCTGAGAATGGATATTATCTATGTGACCTCGATCAGGCAAAACCAATACTCTACGACCTATCCTACCTAACAAAGGAAATAGAAGGTGGGGTATTTTTAATCAATGAAATAGCGAATGTAATCAGTCCCGATCAAAGCTTTTCTATTATTCAAAATGAAGATATGATCATATTAGATTTTGATGAAGAGTATACCTTTCATACGTTAAGTGTCAAAAACATGATGCGCCAGCCTTATGAGATTATACAGATTTTATTGAAACATCATTTCAATGTCTTCAACCTTTCTGAAGATCAGTATATCAACAAAGCAACTTTAACCAATAAATCATGAAACTATTTATAAGCTTTCCAGACCAAAGTAAAAGCTTCTGTGCTGGGGTTGAATATGGAAAACTATACGACCGAATGGAAAAAGGAGAAACACATGTTACTAATGACGGGTTCCCGGTTAGAAAAGAGAATCAGGAATTATTAAAAAATACCTGTCATAAATTAGGATATACATATTCATTTGGCGCTGAATATTACGGTGAATGGATTGAGTTCACAGCTTTTAAAATACAGACATCAAAAAATTAAATCATGAAAAACGTACAAGAATACAGAATTGGAAATTTAGTAACGGGAATATGGGAAGATCTCGAAACTGATGAGCAGTATAAAGGACTGTGCAGAATCACTGGGATTGATGAAAATGGAGCATTAGGTGAAGGTTGGCACTATATGTTAGAAAATTTATATATCCCACGTGTTGAAAGTTATTGTGGTTCTGAACCAATCGAACTTACAGAAGAATGGTTGTTGAAATTTGGGTTTGAGATAGAAAAATCTAATTCTCATTGTATAGCATTTAATGAAAATTATGAACACGAATTACAATTGGATAAAGAATTTGAAACAAAGGAAAATTGTTGGAATATTACGAAGTATGGAGGCGGGTATCGATTAATTTATTACGTCCACCAGCTCCAAAACTTATATTTCGCATTAACCGGAGAAGAACTAACAATAAAAGAATAACATGAGAATATTGGAAATACTGTAAAAGATGATAGCAATGCAATGGTATAAAGTAACAACAAAAATGCCCGATGAGAGTAAAAAAGTTTTATGTGTTATAGAAAAGAATGGAAAAAAAGAAATGGAGATAGGAAAATGGACAGGTAAATTCTGGATTGTAGGTAATTTTTTTGAATGGGATATTGGCAAGGTTATATTGTGGGGAGAATTACCACTTATACCTGATTAATTACGGAAACCCACAACCCCAAACAAAACAAGATAACTAAATTTGAAACCATGAAACAATTTATTAAAGACTGCTTGCTTTTTCAACATAAAGATACTCAAATGCAAATGATCGGAGTTTTAGCCTGGATTTGGATAGCTGGAGTAGCTTACTTTTTACGCTGGATGTTATCAAAGTAATAATTATCTTTGTCTCATGGACAGAGAAGAACTAGAAAAACAGATACTGGAGATCGTTAAGGCGAAACAAATTAAAAACGGAGGAAACGGAGGCAATAAGATGGGTGATTTTGACCATATATTGAATCTATCAATCGAAGATCGTAATGCTTTTCTTCAGAGAATGGCTGACGAAAATAAAATAGTAATCAGAGAAGGTGCTAATCAGAAAATGATTATGCTGCCGAAATAAAACAAAGCCCCTGCATTAACAGGGGCTATTTTATATCTTTTTTCTAGGAAGTCCGATTTCATGCTCTTGTGGATAAGGAGCTCTAAATGTCATGCTAACATCTTCCTTAATTCGCTCCTGTGCTTCATATCTCTTTTCTTCATCATGGGAATATCTCGGATCTGGAATAAAGGGCATCTTTGCCATTTTTGTAATGGTAATCGTCGGAAAATGGAAATCAACTTCCACAATACCCAACAAAAGATAGCAGCCCCCACCCTGAAACGGGTATTTTTCCAGACAGTCCGGAAAGTGCGCGGTATCAAAATAGTTTCCCTCAACATCTATCCAGGTGCCAAAGAACATCGTTCCTCTTTTAGTTGGTACATGCTTTCTTGAAATCAAGTAGGCAAGCATTTTAACCTCTCTTTTATGGTATTTGACCAACTCATTAGCCATAACATGGCCTCTATACTTTGTCTGTAAAAGATCGAACGGAGTACACGAAACCGGAAAGCTCAATATTTCGATTTCATCAAAAGCGTCTTCAAAGATATTTCGTTTCAATTCAGGAAATTTAAAATCCTTTACCGGCTCTTCAAATAAGGTCTGAAGTCTACGGTCCGGCCTAAAGTCTCCAAGCAATACTCTGGCTTTAAGCAACAGTTCGTTCTTTGGAACCCCTGCAAATCTGAAAGCTCCGATGAAAATTAGAGTTTGTAGGGTTTCTATACCTACCGGAATCCTCTTAACGAAATCTTCCATCGATTTATATTTTCCACCTCTCCTTCTTTCCTCCGGAATCAATTGAGCAATTTTCGACTCTACTTTCTCCAAAAGCATCAACCCCAGATAAATGTCATCTCCATAGATCGTTGTTTCATATTCGCTTTTATTTACACAGGGGTTAAGTATTTTTCCACCCGCCATTTTAGCCTCATGAACATAAACTTCTGTCCTGTAAAAGCCTCCCATGTTATTGATTGCTGAAACCATAAATTCCAGCGGATAATAAACCTTAAGGTAAAGACTCTGGTAGCTTTCAACTGCATATGATGCTGAATGCGCTTTACAAAAAGAATATCCCGCAAAAGATTCAATTTGCCTATAGACTTCCCTGCTTAAGTCCTCCGAATGTCCCAGGTTCCGGCATGATTCAAAAAAATGATCCTTTACTTTTTGCAGAGCATCCAATGATCTGTATTTACCACTCATGGCCCTTCTGAGAATATCACCATCAGCAGCAGACAATCCTCCAAAATGCAAAGCGATTTTTATCACATCCTCCTGGTAAACCATAATTCCATAGGTCTCACCCAGCTGCTCTTCAAATACCTTATGAAAATATTCAAACTGATTAGGATTATTATGCCTGAAGATATACTCTCTCATCATTCCGGATTGGGCTACTCCAGGGCGTATTATTGATGAAGCGGCAACCAATACTTTATAATTATCACATTTCAGCCTTCTTAAAAGCCCCCTCATTGCTGGTGATTCTATATAGAAACATCCAATAGTTCGGCCTTGACTCAAAAACTCATTACACGCTTTTTCGTCTTTCGAAATTGTTGTATCCTTAATATCCACAGTAATCCCCCGCTTCTCTTCAATAAGCTTTACTGTATCGTTAATGGTACCGAGTCCGCGCTGTGAAAGAATATCGAATTTTTCAAACCCCAGCTCTTCTGCCACATGCATATCCCATTGTACAATTGGAAAGCCTTTTGGTGGCATCTCCAATGCTGTAAAATTTGTCAACGGTTCCTCGGAAATAATAATACCACAAGCATGCATGCTCCGTTGATTAGGGAACTTCTCAAGCAATTTTCCATATTTTTGAACTTTCTGCACGATTTCATCTTTAAATACACGTTCAGGGTTTTTACTGAGTTCGTCCAATTCTTCTTTCGGCAAACCAAACGCTTTTCCAACCTCCCGGATGATTGAGCGATATTTGAATTCGACATTGGTACCGCAGAAAGCCACATAATTTTTACCGTATCGATTGAAAATATAATCCAGAATAATATCCCTTTCCTGCCAGCTCCAATCTATATCAAAATCCGGCGGGCTTTTCCTATTTAAATTAAGAAACCTCTCAAAATATAAATCAAGCTCTAAAGGGCATATGTCCGTTATTCCAAGACAATAGGCGACAATACTATTTGCTCCACTTCCCCGCCCTACATGCATAAAGCCCATACTGTTACTGTAGCGGATAATATCCCAGGTGATCAAAAAATAACCACTAAAATTTAACTCATCGATTACCTTCAGCTCTTTATCAATTCTGGCCTTCGCCTCCGGATGGTTCCTTCCGTACCTTCTTTCTAAGCCTGCATATGCCGATCTGGTTAGGAGCTTTAAATCATCGGCCTTTGTACCTGTATAATGCTTTTTATTGCGTGGTGTTGAGAATTCAAACTCAAAGGTGCACTGAGACAAAAGCCTTTTAGAATTCTCAATTATCTGTGGGTAATGCTTAAACCCAGCCAGTAACAATTCAGGCGACATGAAGTACTCAGATTTCTGACAGATTTCTGATTTAGGCAGTAATGACAATAGTGTATTATTGTCAATAGCCCTTAAAATGCAATGTAAGTTATATTCTTTTTTGGTTGCAAAAGTGACCGGCTGTAGAATAACCATTTTTGAAATAAGATCCTTGTATTCTGGCCTGATTAAAAGATTTAATTCCTCTAGCCTTATTCCTATATATTCATTGTCTTTCAGGGACCCCGGTCTGTTTTGAAGGGGATAAATAATGAAATTATGGTGAAAGTTAGGATGTTCCGGTAGTTCAATGCCATCACAATTATAAGCTGTTAAAATCTTGTTTACCTCTCCTAATCCGGCAAACTCTTTTGCAACGGTGATATAAAATAGATCACTACCCTTTCGAACTTCAACACCTGCTATTGGCTTTATTCCTTTTGATTCACATTTCTTTTTGAACTCATAAATTCCGGTAATAGTATTAATATCAGTAAGCACAAGTTCGCTTATGCCCAAAGACGCGGCCTGTGACACTAGATCGTCTATAGATAACGTTCCGTATCTCAGACTATGATATGAATGACAATTCAGATACATGCTTCTGATTATTAATGTGGGAAATCAAATCCTACAGCCCTACCGACTGCAGCACTACCAAACCTGTTTTTAATATTATCCATTGCCTGGTAAAGACTCATTAATTCGGCCGTATCTTCAAATAAATTCATCTGGTAGCTACCGTGGACCAGATCGGTGAATCTTAATCCAACGAGTCTTAATCGCATACGTCGAGAATAAATTTTATCAAAAAGCTCCAAAGCAACTCTGGAAAGCGTGTGGTCAGCAGAAGTATAAGCAACACGACACTGTTTCGTTTCCGTGTCAAAATTGGCATATCTGATCTTAACCACTACGGTGGCAGTAAGCCACTTCTCCTGGCGCAGTTGGTGAGCTAGTTGCTCAGCCATTCCTGATATTAACCTCTTCACTTCGTTAACATCCATTGTGTCACTACTAAATGTCCTTTCTTTAGAAATTGATTTTCGTTCTGAATAAGGAACTACTGCCGTTTCATCAATTCCATTTGCCTTTTTCCAAAGATCAGTTCCATTCTTGCCAATCATTTGCTGCAGAACTTCAACCGGCATTTCGGAAAGTGTACCAATAGTTCTTATTCCAACACGAGACAATAATCTGAAAGTAGCATCGCCAACCATAGGCATTTTTTTGATAGGCAATGGATTTAAAAAAGAATGAACCCCGATAGATGGTATTTCTATATGCCCGTGTGGTTTAGATTCTCCCGTTCCTATTTTACTTACTGTTTTATTAATTGAAAGCGCATAACTGATCGGGAGCCCCGTTTCTTTTTCAATCTTCGATCCTAATTCGTTTGTCCATTTATAGGCGCCAAAAAAACGATCCATTCCAGTCAGGTCAAGATAAAATTCATCAATCGACGATTTTTCCATGACCGGTGCTTTTTCTTCGATAATTTCTGTTACAGCATGAGACATTTTAGAGTACAATTCCATATCTCCCTTTACTACTTTTGCCTGAGGACAAAGTCGCAAAGCCATACGCATGGGCATTGCTGAACGTACGCCAAATTTTCTGGCTTCATAGGAACATGACGAAACAACACCCCTGTCTCCACCGCCTATTATTAGGGGTATTCCGTTGAGTTCAGAGTTTACCAGCCGCTCGCAGGATACAAAAAAAGTATCCAAATCCATATGTACAATTGCACGTTCCATGTGACAAAATTAGATATATTTTAAATCAAAATATGTAAAAACTATTGATACATTTTATATCAAAATACATTTTCCCTGAAACCATGCACTTATCAGAGAGAAAAAATTTACTCACCAAAACAACGCATCTTATGCGACAAAACGTGACGCATTAAAAAGCTATCCACAAAAAAAAGCCTCCCGGGATACGAGAGACAAAGTATAATTTTTAAATACAAAGAAAAGGTTGCCCCAAAGTGAGGCAACCTTTTTTTATTTAGTGGGTTGTTCTTCCCATTCAAAAACTTTTTCTACACCAAATCTTTTGGCCACACTTCTTCCGGTACTTCCAGGAACATTGATGTTGTTTGAAAATCTTTCCCGATCCTTGTCCTTTAGCTCTATAAGTTTTTTCATTTGAACTTTTTCAAGACTGGGAAATTGAGGTTTATATTCGATTTCATCTGTATTGCCCGTTTCTACTTTTATGGCTTTCCATAAATCATAATTTTGTCCATCTACTCGGACATCCAAAATTGCGCCAGGTAGTCCATAAAATTTGAAAGGGCCAATTGAATATGGTATTTTTTTCGCAAAATAAGCAGTAATATTTGATCCTCTAAAAACTGCTGTAGCTTTTGTACATTCATAGCCTAAAATAGACTTAGTAGAACTTTCATCTATTATCCAGTTTATTTTCGGCACATTATCATGTACAAAGTAATCACTTTCCGAAGAATATCCTAAACTCTCTGTGAATAAGAAAACTTTTGAATCCTTTGTATTGTTATCTATATCAGAAATGAAGAAATAATCTTTTCCTTTCTTTTTTTTGTCAAATTCAGGATTTGTGTATATAATATTTCCGTCTTGTTTAGAAATTACATTTTTCCCATTACTATACAGATCTTCATACACATTTGCAATAGTAGACCTTACATTCATGTATTTTATATGTATCTGTTTTTGAGCTGATAAGGTTCCCAAAAAAAGAATAAAGGAAAGAAAAAGAAACTTTTTCATAATTTTAATTTACATCAGTACTTGCTCCAGTAGCAGCTTTTTCAACTCTATATCCCTGACTTTGTAAATTGGAAATAACCCCATCTTGATATGATTGACAAGCCGATAAAGTGGGTTGATCAGAGGTAAACCATTTTTGATCATACATTTTTCCTTGGGCATCAAAATAAGTTACCATTACTCCACAAAGCTCAAAAGCAACTTTAGCACTTCCTTTGGTTTCAATTTTGTTTTCAACTGTTTCTTTAGCCCCCATAAGGCCAGCAACTCCGAAAGCTGCTAATAGGATAATTTTTCTCATAATTGTCTAATTTTTAAATTGTTAAATTTTGTGATTGCAATCTTAATACAAGTATACAAATTGTTTTTTATTCACAATTATGGGAAGCCTTATTTTTTTTTAACTTTTTTATTATGTTAAAATAAGTGTTCTCGTAAAGCTATTTAGAGAAGTAAAAATCAGCTTCAGCTTTTCTTCTCCGGATTAGGCCTTTTAAGACTTTACCACCTGATGTAATGTATTTTGTTGTAAACCAATTTCGGATCGAATCATCAGATGCATTTTTATTGATGAGTGAAAATAAAGTATCTGAACCTCCTGTATTGTAAGTGTGAGAAACCAGTGCGTCAAATTGGTTTTGTGTTAGTGACACCTTAATTTTATTCATTACTATTTTTTCATACACCGGAAGAACTGCAGCAAAGATCTCTTCTCCTTTATCTTTTGAAATCGATGCATCTTTCATGGTCACCTTTTTCCCACCTGGATAGTAAGTATTTCCATATCCAATCGTAGGTATTCCGGCAGCATCCAGATAAGGCTTAGAACTAAACCCTTCGAATGACAAAATTAAATCTATTCCTTTTTTTGATGTTTTCATTTTTCTAGTATTTCGTCAATTATTGTTTTTAAACATATGCCGGAGCCCAAACCGAGTAAGTAATATGTAAAGATCAATCCAACCTTTAGCATTGTTTCTGTCATTTTCTTTTAAAATATCTATAGATGGCAAAAATTAGAATTGCCACAATTCCCAATACTGCACAGACTACCCATAAACCAGCCTGAAAACCTGTTGACTTTATCTTCTTAGTTCCCTGCTCAACTTTAGAAGCAACATCCTTAATCGTCTCTTTTGAAACCATATCCCGGGCCGTTTGCTGTATCACATTTAATTTTTCATCGCTGGACATTTCCTTTTTGTCCTCGTTTGATTTCTTATAGTGATTAGAAATGTAGTAATCAGCTTTTCCACGTATCAAAATACTCTGAAGCGTGTCCCCAGCAACTACGTTATGAAAGATCAAAGGATTCAGCGTATCGCTTTTGCCCTTTATCACGATGTCTCCGGAAAAATCTTCAGTTTGCTTTTTGACGGCTTGATCGGTTACTTTCTTTGTTGATTCTTTCACTGTGTTTTCTTTTACAGAATCCAGTGAAGCGCGCTCAATTTCTGTCTTACCTTCCTTGGAATAGAAAGATGTTTTTTGCTTTGTCCTGCAACCCAGGAGAAAACTACTCAGAAGGATTATTATTAGTATTTTCAGTCTCATTGGTGATATTTTTCAATTCTTTCAAGTCTCCTGTCTTATTGAATTTAGCAATCCTATTAAGAACAAATAGCGGCGGAAATTTTCCACCTGTAAGAATTCCCATGTTAACCATTACGTTTCCAGCTGGCCATGCAAACAGTAAAAATCTTAGAAATCCGGTTATAGCTAATGATTCATATCCTGAATCTTCTAAAATCTGTAAAAAAGCTTCAGAGAAAAAATAAAAAACAATGGAGAATGCGAGCTTCTTTGTAAACCCCAGTAACATTTTTTCAAAAGAAAAGCTGTGATTCTCCAAGTGCTTCCACACTCCTAAAATTAAATCTGCAATCAACGAGAAAGCCAGTATAATAATGTAAGTCTCCCTTTCAAGATACCATCCTGTAATTCTTTCAGAAATTGACCATCCAGCCGCTGGGACCGCCGCCAATTTTAATGAAGCCCAAATCTTCCCACCCACTCCACCTGAGTGAATTGAAATTAGATTTTTAATTATAAATTCTTTCATTGATTATTTTTTTTAGCCGTATGCAACTAAAATTCCCCTTTCAAAACGTAGGGCTTTGTTATTCCCGACAGTGTCTTTATATGTTATTAAAACCGTTTGTCCTACATCACTCCCTATAGCAATATTTCCTTGATCAATCGTAAGAGCATTGTTTCCCGTGCCTCCAGACGCACTTAGGCTTAAAGCGAAGTTAGCACCAGGACCTTGTGCCACTATATCAGCCGCAATGTTATTTTTATTGATAACGTTCTTATTGCTGCGAATTCTAAAGTTATTTAAGATGTTCGGATTGGTTGGAAATGTATTACCTGCGATTATTAATCCATCTTCCAGATTATCAAACGTGTCTACGGTTCCAAACATAATTCTTCCTGTTTGGCTAGTTAACGAGTCGTTTGTAATAGACCAATTGCCTATAACTCCTTCAGATGAAGAAATTTTACCTTCTATCTCTGCATTTTCAGCTATCAGCTTTCCATTATCAAGTACTTTGAAGGGCGCGTCATCTTTATGATCATAGTCAGCGCCTGCTGCAAATCGTATGCTTTCTTCTCCTGCATCCGTAATTCCTGATATAAATGCGTTTCTTTCGGTTCCATCACCCACTTCTATTCTCTCACTCGTTACTACACCTCCATTAATAGAGGTGAATCCGTCTGAACCGTTCAGGAATTTTATTTTAGCCTTGATCTCTTGTGTGTCCAAATTGATTGTCATTTGTCCGTCAAGGGATGAAATTATCCCGGTCCTGATCAATCCCCCATTTATAGTGGTTGTTCCAACAGTAATAGAAAGCACACGCACATTATCAACAACTGAATGTAGAATTCCTATAAGAAAATAGTAATCGTTTGGATCTTCATCAAACAATTTTTTATCCTGAGTAAAAACCATCGAAGCTGTATTGTCTGTTTTAGAACAAACAGCATAAACGTACCGATATTGGTCATCCGGTATGGTTACTACATCTTCCGGAATATTCCAGGTCTTTTCAAATGTTTGAGAATAAATCAATCCGGCATTAACTTTTATCTTATTCTTGTTGTTCTCAAACATTACGTAAAATACAACTGAGCAACTTATTTGCTGGCTCTTTGCGCCAACGGTAAGCATATTTGTTTCAATTGAATTCGGGCGTATATTTTCCGGATCAAAGAATCCGTCCGTATCAAATACGAGATTCTGCAGCTCCTGAGTTGTCTTCAGCCCTATCTTCGAGTAATTGATCTGCCCCAAGTTGGTAATCGACATCACGTTTTTAATCTCCTTGATATCCAGAATAAGTTGAGAGCTGTAATTGATCTCATAAGTATCTGCAATTACGATTTTTGTTCGATAAGGATTATATTCTCCACTCTGGATGAAATCAGTCGTAATCTGATTCACTCGAAGAACTTTGTCAATCCCGAATATAGGATCATAAACCTGAATATAATCTCCAATATCAAACCTGCCTAATCCTATCTTTTCCATGTATGCCGGATCTACTTCCAGATCATAAGAAACCTTTGCGTTTTTATGCAAGTCGAATTGTTCAATCCCTTTTATTAATAACTCATTTTCAGCGTTATCAATGTATGTTTTTGGCATTACAATGTCTAATATGACATATTCATCACCTAAAGCTAATTGAAAAGCCGCAGAAGCTTCGTCTGGAAAACTTTGACCTTGGTCGTTTTTGAATGGAATAATTTCAAATGTTTTTGTCGTATGATTATATCCACCCTTTTTTATCTCGAATTCATAGCCAGCCAGATTTCCGGTGTTGAAGTGTACTTTTGCAGATGTTCCGGCAACCAAATATTTTGTAGTAACTCCGTCCGTTTCTTTTTCGTTCAAATCAAAGTCCATCGTAGAATCTGAAAACTTGAATTTTGTATCTCCTAACGCGGTAATTTTGCCGGTCCTGTGCGGGTAAATATCATCAAAGGTTATAGATCCTTCTTTTAGTCCAAAAGAAGCAATCGCGGCCGGATCTTCAAGATAGTCAGCACCCGGTAGTTTTAATTTAGTACTGAAGTTGCGGTACTCATTCGGGATATTGTTGGAACCACCGGATACGTAGAGACGATTGATGATGTCATTTTCATCAACGTTGTTACGGTTCCAGCCCGTTAATCCTTTTCCCTTGCCATATTCAAATTTGATCGGAACTTTCTTCCCGTAGTCTCCAGTATGAATTACGAACTTGCCATTTTCATATTTGATCCAAAAATCAGTTTTGAATTCATTGCAGATTTTCTGAAGTGCGGAAAGGCATGTGTCGTCCCCGAAGGTCAGTGTTTTGGTTTCCCCATTGGTAAAGTTTCCAATCTCCCACCCTGTAGAAAATCGCTCCATATTGTTTTTTAGGCAAATAAGGAAAGTCTCTATTGTGCCGATTAAAGGAAAATCTGTATCTGTTTTGAATCCGGTTCCATCCGCATTAAAGAACTTGCAGCGCAATAAATCAAACATCAACCCCTGAGCTGTAATAGCATATTCAAAACGTGTGCTGTTTATCTCTGTTAAACCGGGAAGAGTATTGATTCTATATACAGAGCCGAATAAAACAAAATAATCATTGATTAGTATATCTAATTTTTCTCGTGAATTCAATTTGATTGAAACCGAATCATCAGAAAGTAAAACACGATTTAGAGAAGCAGAATCCACAGAACGTTTCCCCCTTTCAATTAAATTGAAAAGAGGATTCCCGTTCCTATATAGAGTTATGTTGTTCATTAAAGAATGATTTCAAATATTGTAGCCCAATTGTAGAGATTGAAATAATTACCAACCGGATTAAAATAAGTTTGTGAGTCTCTCAGGTTTCCTCTTGCGCCTTCTGTTCTTCCTGATCTCCTGAGTGTAGGGTATGTGCCATTGATTACATCTGAACCAACTCCGTTAACACCGTATGTCAGGCGAGTGCCTGCAGCAGGCGTTCCAGACATTGTAATTTTAACTGTATCAGAACTCACTAATTCAACATTAGTAATAGTTGTTGAAGATGCTGCAATTGTCGCAGTTGTTGAGTACTCATTTGCTACGTTTACCAAACTAAATCCTTTCTTTCCGTCTGCTAATGGAGAAACCCATGCTTCATCAAAAACCAAAGGCTTCACCGGAACTTGAAATTGGATATATATTGAAGATCCTACTACAGTACTTTTAATTGGATAAATGGGCAGTCGGTGTTCATTTTTAACAATTGCGTCAAAAAGAGCTATACCGTAATGATTTCCCATGTTTCTATAGGTTTTGTTTGGTGGATGCACGCCATCAGCATTGTATTCTACATCATACATGGTCTTTGCTAGAATTATACGTTTATCTAGCGTTGCTGCTTTTAATTGTTCGATTGCAATTCTAGGGTATCTCCCATAAGGATTATGAGATGCTAGTTGATACATTATGCACTTAACATCATCTGTTTGACCTGTAATGGCTTTAATATCCGTGTTTAGATCATCTATAAGTTTTATAAGTTTTGTAGCGTATTCAGTCGGCACATAATTTCCTGTACCATAATTAGCCGCTACACCACCTGCGCGATAATCTTCTTCTCCCTGCGTCCAGCAAAATGCAGGCACTGAAAACGATTTACCTAGTGAATTGGCTGTATTTTTAGCTGTCTGAACATTACTGATTAATGTATTATAATATGAAGAGCCTTTCGATAGTTCAGTGATTGATTTTCCTCCTGCGCCTCCTAAGCAAGTCATTATTTTAAAGTCTGTTGGAAGAGTATAGTTATTTTGTTTTGCCATTTCTTTAAACATCTCAACATACCCGCCATTCATATCTTGAATATTAGAGTTTACATTTCCGGTTGTGAACGCTATATCAACAGGCGTAGTAAATGTAGAAGCTCCACCATCAGTCCCAATTGATAAAGACTGTCCATAACTAGGTATTAATAGGACCTCCGTTATTGGCTTGGCGGCATTATTTCCTATAAGAGAATTTACCAGTTTCATAGATGGCCAGTGTAGATCATCATTATTATCACTTTTCAATTCAGATACTACACGTCCTCCTGTTGGCTCATATGAGGTGTTGTCATAGTTAATTCTAAATTCTATAGCAGCTGTTGATGGCGATAAAGATGACTTTGTTATACTTGCGGTTGAGCTCGCTGCGTATGTGTTAGATCCTAGCAATCCCGTATACCCCTCTGCTCCCCCAGCAATAAAGTAAACCTGTACCCCTCCTATAAAAATTACATCATTTTTTTGAAAGGCAAAATCGTCTAATGGTAATGTATTTAATCCTGTAGTTACAGCAATTGTTTTACTTGCTCTATGGACATAGCTTGTTCCGTTATCTGTGTAAACTTTAAAATAAAGATTCCCGGCTGAAAAGCATCTAATGGTTAATGTTTTTCCTGTTCCTGCTTCAGGAAAAACGTTTCCTGAAACCCAATAAACAAAACCACTAGCCGTATTAGTTGTTGACGCCTGTGTTGAAACACCGTAATTTTTATTTTCAACAACTGGGTCAAAATTTCCAAACAGCATTTTATCAGTTATTTTTGCACTAATAGATTCGGTTTCATTATTTGAATCATATATTGTTGCCATTGGATTTCCCGGAATACTTGTGATATCAAGTTTTGACACTCCATTTGTTACGTTAATGTAGACAAGTTTTTTATCCAGATCTGCAGTAGTTACTTCAATAGGCTGATCACTTGCATCTTTGAAATTAGTGTACGTACCTGCCGTTTTTATTTCCCACTTCTCATACAGTCCTTAACGACTGCTCATAAGCGTCTGATTTAGCTTTTAAGCTTGCTGCAAAGGCTTCAATTTCTTCATCACTTTGAAAGGTTCTTTCAGTTGGTGATTGTGGGAGAATGTCTAAGTAAGATTTAGATACTTGCAGCTCGTCTAATTTGCTTTGCAGTTTTTGAGCATTGGTTTGTGCTGTTTTTTCAGCTTGGAAGCCAGAGATAAGTTGGTTTTGTTTCTCCATTTGTTCTCTTATTGCTTTCGCCCATGCTGGTTCTGGTTCGCCCGTTGGTGCTGGATTAGGATTTGCTGGTTCAGGATTTGGATTAGGAGTAGGTTCAGGATTAGCTGCCCCTTTTTCCTTTTTCAAATCTGCAATCTCTTTAGCCAACGTTCGGTTTTGATCAGCGAATGATTGGAATATTGCCAAATCATCCTCTACCCCTGCTACTGCATTTTCAATGTCTTCCTGTTTTTCGACCGCCTTAGACAATTGTTTTGCTTTGGCTTTCAAAATTGTTTCACTCAACCCCAAGTTTTTATACTTGGTTTTAAGCTGTGTTAGGATTTCTTGTTCAAACATTACTTGAATTGTTAATTGTTAATTAGTACGTCAAAAATACTTTCAATACTATTGTATAACAATATGTAATAATGTATATTAGCAGTAATTAATTAAAGTATTACTTTAAAAGCTGTTTTTGAAACATATGAATGATATATTTAAAAAGAGATGTGCGGATATGACTGTTTTGGAAGTCATGGAATACGCGGAAATGTTCAATCTGATAAAAAACCCTACAATGACAATGGAAGCTTTTTGCAAGGTTTTGAACAAATCAAAAAGAAGAGTTTATACGTTACTGGAAAACAAAATATATCCAGAAGAATTAATCGTTGACGGCTACGAATACCGCGAAAAAAGAAAATCACCAATATTCCATACTCATAAAGTAATTGAGTGGCTTAAACAATAAAGGATATGAAAAGCTTGTTATTTAATTCAAATCAGCATCTAAGAGATAATTTTCCGGGTTATTCATGCTGTGAACGATGTGGTAAACCTTGGCCATGCACGAAGTCGAAAAGCGTTACAACATTAGAGAATAGAGGAACATTTGCGACCTGCTTAGATTGCTGGAATGTATCTACCCTTGACGAGTTGAAACAATACTACGCAGAAACATATATTCAACAAAAGGAAAGTCTGGTTGGAAGCAAATACACAATGGACTACCCCATACAATTCCTGTTAGATTGTGTTGAAAAAGAATTTAAACTGAACCATCCTTTTAATTCATCAAAATAAAATATTCATGAAATGGAAATTTGAAACAGAAAAAAAAGATTATTCATTCATCATTGAAGCAGATGATCATGAAAGCGCCTTCGATGTGGCTTATGACACTTATGGGCCACAGGTTGAGAACATGATGTATCATAAAGTTAAGAAAGGAGAATTGCACGGTGAATGCAATAGAACCGCTTGTAATAGTCAAAATGCTATGTTTTACAATCATAGTACCCGAATGCATTATTGTAGCAGTTGTGCTTATGAAATCAATCGTTGGACACCTGATTTCAAAAAAGAGAAAGGTCATGAATTATGTGTATTAGTTAAAAGTGATTCCCTATGAAGAAATACGGCTTACTCCCCAACGGGAAAAAGAATTTGAAACCTAAATTTATTAAACCTAAAAATAAAAGACGATGATACCAATTAACTTTGAATACACTAATACAGTTTTTGCAGTAAATCAACCAGAATATCAACCATTACCCGCACACACAGCAATTAATGGTGATGTATCGATCTGTTGGGAGTTGACCGACGTCGAAATTGAGAAATTAAAAGAAACTAAAAAACTTTTCCTTTCAGTGAAAACTTTCGGTCAGCCCTTGCAACCATTATTTATGACAACGGAAGTAGGTGATGTAATTCCATTGATGAAATGTGAGAGTTGCGAAAAAGAAACAGATATAGAGACAATGACGAGTGATGACGATTCTAATTGGTTTTGTGAAAAATGTTGGGAAGAATTGGCTCCTGCGATGAAAGCTGATTATGATGAAATGGTGAAGAATGGTGAAATCGACCCAAATGATTAAGCCATGACACTAGAACAAATAAAAGCCAATTGGACGGCAACAGATACCTTGGTCTATAAAACCCCTGAGATAAAATTAAAGTCCTTGGAGGCGGCGAAAACAAAAGTAATAGCTAAAAATTAAACGAAATGAAAATCTACAAAGTAACAACAGAAGGTGATGCCGAAGGTAAAACGACCAAATCATTAGGTTATGCACAAGGTGATAGGCAAGATATTATTGATTTCTTTTCGCCACAGAAATATTATGAAATTCATCTTGAAGAAATTACAATTCAAAACATTACTCCTGCCTTAGCATACAGGTCTAAAGAACTCAATGAGGAAAAAATACAGATTGAAAATAGATTAAAAGAAATAAATGTAATGTTAACAGGTAAATAATTAAATATGAGTAATGCAAAACGAATCCAGAAGAAAGTACTAATAATTCAAATGAAGCAATTTAGAAACATGTTGCAACATATCTCTAAAATAGATACAAGACCATTGGTGTCAGCACTAAATAAAATGGGAGAAACACTAACGGAAATAGCGAATATTGCGAACATAATAAAAATAAAAAATGAGCAACTTTAATTTTTACGATTTCCTAACTGAAAAAGAATATCAGAAGGAAACAATCAGAGACGGATCAGGTGTTACCTTCTGCACCAACTATCAGAAAGAACTATCCGAGAACATTTGGAACTCATTAACGGTACACAAAGACAAAACTATTACCGGAGCATCACCGAAGAATGGAATTGTGTTTAAACAGATTCCTCAGCCGACAACTACTGAAGACGCAGATCTTCTTTTAAAACAAATTGAAGTATATGGGTAGTGTAATTGTTCTTCAAAAAGAAACTTGCGGTGGCTGTCCAATGATTTGGGAGGGAACTATTGATAATAAACCAATGTACATTCGGTATCGTTGGGGTGTTCTGTCATTAAATATTAATGATGTAGCAGTGAGACATGAAAGAATAGGCGATCACTTAGATGGTGTATTACCAGTACAGGATGCAATTGAAAGCCTGAAGTCTCAAGGATATGAAGTAATAAATGAAATAAAATTAACTTAAATTTGAATTATGAACGAATACGAAATACATGGGAGATTATACGAAATATCTCTAATTTTAGATTGTGATGTTTTGGACTTAATTTTTATTAAAAAGCAAATAGATAAAGATGGATTTAATGCGGATGATAAAAGACAATTGAGAGATTTAGGATTAAGGGTAAATTATGAAACTTTTGAAGAATGCATAAAAGATTTTAACGATCAATTCGGCATAATGTCAACTAATATTATTAATAGCAACTCGTATCAAGCTAAACGGAAAGGATTGGCATTATACAATGCTTTAAAAGATAAAATGAAATAAGAGATATATTTATTATGGAAGCAATCGAATTAAGAATGGGAAATTTTATCAATTATCCTTTAAATACTAAGGTTAATCCAATAGTAGTAAATGGGGTAATTGGAAATAAAATATACACAGATTCTTTTGAAGGTGATGCCGAGTGCTTTTTCCCCATACCCTTAACCGAAGAATGGCTTTTAAAGCTAGGTTTTGAGTATAGCGATAGTAAAATTAAAGACCATCCTCAGTTATTATCAATTGAAATATCAAGCCTTGAAACTTTAGATTTTGAAGATGGTGAGTTTTTTATTTCAAATGCGTCTTCTGTGAGGGTGTTGACATTATGGAATCAGCCGGTTTCTGTGCATCAATTACAAAACTTACTTTTTGCACTTAAAGGAAAAGAACTGACTTTGAACAAAAATTATTAATAAACATAAATTTTTTAAACATGAAAAACTTCATTATTACTATTAGACATGCTAGTGGTAACTTCAAACTAAATGTGGCATCTGAAAAATTAGAAGAAATCAAGGAACATATCATGTTCTGTATTTCAGGAAAACAGGATGCTTTTACAAATAAAGATCTAAAAGGAAACGAACAAATATACCCAGCAGAAGTACTAAAAAACAGCATTATATCCATTGAAATCGACAATGAAGATGATGATGTAAAATAAAGACAAAGCCCCAATTAAGGGGTTTTTTTTCGATAATACAATTAAAACCTACTTTATGGCATTGTTTATATTTTCCATGATAGTTTCATAGCTTTCTACTGCATAAAAGGAATCTCCTGTGCTTAATTTTACCGTACATCCTTCTTGTCCATTAGGCTCTAAGAACACAATATGATTAACATTTACTACAACGTACAGTGTAGTGCTTCTAAAAATTTGTACAAACATGATATTTAATGATTTTCCACAAATATAACAAAAAGCTTTATCAAAAAGCAAAAACTACAACGCTACTAAATACTTCCTAAAACTTCCATTACGAGCTAAAGCCGGATCTTGCAATATCTGATTTCGCCAGTACACAAAATTCTCAGCTTTGTATTCTAAGTCATTTTCCCGGGTAATTGGTTCTTTTAGGTAAATAAGGAGATTAGCAAAGGCATTGGAAAGATTTGGATATTGTTTAGAGTCTACTTCCTTATAAAGCCGTTCAATCCGGTACGATAGTTTCTGGTACAGATGAGAAAGGTAGTTGTCATTGTAGAAGTGAAAACAGTAATACCTCAGATCCTCGATTTCTTCACCGAAAATTACATTCTCACAGTATTCTATAAACAAAGGAGTGAGAGCTATAAAGTGTAGCTCCATTTCGTGGGTGAGGCGGTCGTATTCGGTGTGTTCTTGTGACGTCATTAAGGCTTTTCAGAGTTTTTAAGGATTAATTCTGGCAAAACTTCAAGTGCTTTGCAAATTTCGGTAATTGTTTCAATTGATAAGTTTTGCTTTCCTGATTCATATCGAGTAATCGTCACACGGTCTTTTCCCATCAATTCAGCTAATTGAAGCATAGTCAATCCTTTATCTTTTCGTGCTTTTTTCAGGCTTTCCCCGACTTGCTTTTTGAAATCCATATTGCAAATATAAATAATATAGTACAATATATTGTATAGTACCTTTTATTGTACTATTTTTGTAAGACAGAAATAAAATTATTAGTCATGAGTGAAATTAAAGACGTATTAGATGCTTTAACTGTATCAATCAAAAAAGAACAGATAGAATTATACAAGCAAATTATTCAAACGAACAAGATAACTTCCTTTGATGGTCCCGAAGAATTTTTCTTTGCTGTTATTTATCCGTTCGAAAAGTTTGTAAGTGGAATGATCAATTGTTCAGTTTCAAAAAATCCTGACATTGAGTTTATTTACGAAAACTACAATTTTGTTGAGAGAATGTTTTTAAGACTTGTAAAGGAAAAGGAAGGCTTTTCTTGTAGTGCTGATAAATCAAGAACCATAATCAGAAGTCTTATAAAATTCTTTGAGACAAACACTGAAATAAGTTTTAATTACGATGGTGAATATACCTATCATTTGCCTAAAAAAATATTCAGCAATCACAAAGAGATTATAAATTTTTATGAAGCGATTAAAAAGCTTTACTGTGGTAATCCTGATAAATATGTGGAATTTATTTCTGAATTGAAATAGTATTCCACCCTAGCCCAGCACTAATAAAAAAAAACGATATGGAATTACAGGAATTAGAAAAAGCATCAAAACTTCACGAAGAGTTTATTAAAGTAAGAAATAACATATCTCTTTGGGAACACATCACAAGTATAACAATACAACGAAACACTTGGAGTCATTCTTCTGAAAGCGCAATTGGTGAAACTGAGAATTTTAAAAACGGCACTGATATTTTCAATGCTGTTAGAAAAGAAACGCTGGAAAAGCTTAATAAACGGAAAGATGAACTTCTAAGATCAATCGAGGAAATCTAAGCTGACATCTTACTGTCTCATGGTTATTAGTTTTATCCTCGGCTACGGTTGGGGATTTTTAATATATTTGGGTTATGGAAAACAATTACTTGCGTGATATAGGTGATAGACTTCAAGAATCTAAAAGAATAGATGATAAATTCGTTAGATTACATGATAGATTTCTTGCTGTAGCGATGGATTATAAATGTTATATCAATGATAAATTTGGCGATTCTGAAATATTCAAGTTTAGGGATAATGTTATTTTTAGACTACAAAGTGCTAGATTTCATTTTAATCTTTTGCTTCAATTCCAGGATCTTATCGAAACGAACTTGAATAAGTTGTCGCCCATTGAGAATCGAATGGAATTTCATTCATATCAAAGGCAGGCTGCCGAAGAAATTTACTCTTTGTTTGACAGCATGGTATATCACGTATGTTCTATCTTCGATTATTTATTCAGTTTAATAAATTTCATTCATGGAAAAGAAAAATTAGATAAGCCAAAATGGAACACATTCAGAACAGATAAGAATAAAAAAAAGAATCTTTATTGTAGTGTTGAAATGATAGAAGCACTCACTAAAATTGACGACAATTTCGTATTTCCATTAATACAACATAGATCTCACTTAATTCACACGGAACATTCCGTTGGAAACATTCATATTAGTTATGAAAATAAGAAAGTAAGATTTTTAGTTACAGACACGCTAAAATCACATTTTCCAGAATTCACTAAAGAGAATGGGAATATTCCAACAACACTGGCATTTTCTGCTAAATGGTTAATTGACAAATCTTTTTTAAGTATCACTGAAGTTTTATTTGAAACAAGAGATGACATGATTAGAAATAAAAAAGTGGAAACTCCTCCATTCTTTATATGGGAGGATAATAAAATGAAAGAAGCTTCAATGCATTATTGGGGAAATAGAAAACAGATTTAAAAACAATTATAATAAATGTTTTAACTTTTCTTTATTTTCTTCTAAGAAATAAGGCTTACTTTTTCTCTTTTCCAAAGTCTCACGATTTTCTGAGAGCCATGAGTGGAAATTGTCTGGAACACCTGAGACAAAGTTCGCCGATGCTTCTGGTGATAGGTTTTGACTGTTGTTTATTTCGGTAATGAGTTCGGATTGAGATTTAAGGATCATAGTTCGGAAGCATTTGCAGCCAACATGCCAACTTGACCAATTGAAATCCTTCGGGTAACTTCCTTGCAGCTCGTCACACATATCATAAACCTTATGTTGAGGACTTAAATTAATCTTCTGACCTACGACGTCATTGTTACTCATGATTCGCAGTTGTTCTGCTTCTCGGTAAGCTGTATTGATCTCATTGGCTGCCAAACGAAGTGCATTTTTATGAGCTGAACGATAAACACCTTGTCCGGGATGAAAAGATTGCGCGTTTTTAGACAAAACTAAATTTCCGTGCTTATCTCGTACTCTTCTGAATAGTTTATCGGGATCATTCAGGTTATGTTTTATCTTTCTGGCCAGATCCTGAGCAGACATTCCTTCACTGAGCGCATCATCTATGGCAATTTCTAGGTTTTCTTTGGCTTGCTTGGTAATATTCCAAACTCTATCAGAGACGGTAAATTTACCCTTCTTTCTCTCCTGGAATGCTTCAAGTGCTTTCTTGTTTTGAGAGTGTGTAGAGATTTCCTTCAATTTAACATCATAGGCGAGTCCTGAAACCTTTCCTTTTATTTTTGCTAGGTTCTCTGCAAGTATTTCACTGACTTTAGCATTTCCATAGTCCCATTCATACTTAGTGTACGTTTGGATGGATGAGAAAAGATTATCATGGTATGTATTCAGGGCATTGCTTACTTGGGTAGTAATTTTCTGGTAATCTCTGAAACGAAATATCTTGCCTGTTAGCCTCTGTTTTACAACTAGCAAAGCAATATCTCTTACAAGATCGTCAAAAAGCCCGTTGATTTTCCTGAGGTATCTGTTTATTCGCTTGATATGTCTTTCGTCGGGGGTCACTTACTGCCATTTTTGATGTTTGCGACCATTTCTTCATAAGCTTTCAAAGCTTTAAGATAATCTTGCATAGCCTTATTACCTATTTCTTTGATACCTTCTCTTTCTTTTTCGGTTAAGCCGTCAAATGTTCCTTTCATAATAAATCGTTACTCATTTTTAATTCCTGCTCAGACTTGATTTGCTCTATCTCTTCATCAATATTCTTAACTCCTGCCTGCTCCATCGTAGTTCTTTGACTAAATAATGGCTGATTCCCGTTCACCGTCATTAACATCTCGTAGAACTTACCAACATTATTTATGATGTAAGGCGTAATCACTGGTTCTGCATCTAAATCCGAATTTCTGAAACTTGTATTCATTAACTGCAGGAATGATTTAACAATTGACATTCTACGTTTCAGCGCCGGCACATACACACTCATTTTATCCATTACCTTCAGGTGAGGTAGCATGAATAAGTAGGCAGCGTTTTCGGTTGCGAGCATATTCCCCATGCCTTCGAGTGCTTCCGGAGAGATATTGACTGAATTGGTCATTTTGTAAAGGATCGTTTCCAAGTCTTCTTTCTCGTTGGAAAGTGACTCACTTGCGTTTGGTGGCTGAACAAATACCGCACTAGCTTTATCTCCTGTAAGCTGCAGAACCTTTCCGGTTTTATCTTTTGAGAAGCTTCCAGTCACTTCACCAGTCAACGCTAATATAGGCGCTGAGAACTTCTTATTCACCTCCCCTGCATCACTGGAAATCTCTTCCAATCTTTCGATAGCCTTCTGGGCTTTGGACCATTCTACATTGTCAAACTGATAGAATACAATTGGAATTTTACCAATTGAATTTGCGGTCTCTGAAACGACCTCTATTCCACCATTTGCATCTCGTAATATTGCGATCCGTTCAGCCGTGTAAATTTCATAGTATTTTACTTTCTGGCCGTTGATTTTCTTTTCGTATTCCCGGAGAAAAGCAACCATGTCACTCTGGTCGTTAAAGTAAGGGTACATTTTATTTTTATCCGGAGAAAGCACGGTAACCTTCAGCCTAAACTGCGACGGAAAACCATAGAACTGATTTACCTCATCATCTACCCACCATAATTCAGCACACTGAGTGAAACGGCCATTAGTCTTGGCAATTTCTCGGTCTATGAATATCATCTTTTCTTTGTCCAGGATCTTCATGTAAGCATCAAACATGGAAGTATCCTCGATATTGTTGGTATACTTCACTGGGTTCCCGTAAAGAAATGTGACTGCGTTGGCAACAATCTCTTTCTGATAGGCCAGAGGAATACGGTTGAGCTTTTCGATACGCTTTCCTTCTTTCTTTTTGCCTTCTTCATCCGTGTACTCATACTCCACAATTCTGTCAGGGTAATTGTAAAGATCAGTCATGATGCGGTGCTTATTCTCATCCCATTCATTATTGAATTGCTCAATATTGGGAAGTTCTAAACCGTTATCCTTGAGATATGCGATTTTTTCACCGATGGTGCTGAGGTTGTTAAATTTTTCGTCCATTATATCATTGATGCTATTCTGTTCAAATTGTTTCTTACTGGCTTGTTGAAATCGAAATAAGCTCTCATTAAGATCATATCTCGGTAATCGGGTGATCTTCCGATATTTTCCTTAATTTCTTTTTTATTGACTAAGGTTATCACATCAAATTCCGGATCTTGCTCGATTGTGTCCAATTCTTCTTTTATTCTTTCCTTTTGCTGCTCACTCAATTCCGCTGAAATGAACATTCTATTTTTATTGATAATTTGTTCTGCCAAATACACTAATAATTGAGTTTGTGCATTTTTATATTTTGGAACTTCTTTGCCATCTCCGGTATCTTCCTCAAATGGTCGCCCGTTGTTCACAAATCCGATGATATCCAGATTATCAACCACACCTCCACCAACTCCATCAGCATCAGCAATACACATATCTTTAGGAATATTATGTTTTTTCTGCATTGACTTAATACACGCTTGTATTTCGGTGGTTTTACTAATTTCAAAATCATGAACTTCAATTAAATCCCAATCGTGCCACACTCCAATCGAAGCTATATCAGAACCAAAGCGAGCAACGTCAGCAGATATGTATTTTTCTGGCCTGTTTGTCAGATGGTCATTTCTCCATAAATCCAGAATCTTATCGTAAATACAAAGTTTGTAAGGATTATCATCATATTCCCAATTCCCATTTAAAAGCCTTTCCTTTTTCGCCTTATCCTTTGTGTTCTGTAGCTGCTCAATGTAGAGTTTATCAATAAATGGGTTATCCTGTACAAATGCTTGCAAAAACTTCTGAATAGGCTCAAGAAGATTTGCTTTGAATGGTTTATAAAAATGGGAGTACATCCAATTCTTCTTCGGGTTGCAGGTAACGAACATTTTCGGCACCAAACCAAATTCTTTATTCATATGACGGCCTACCCTCGTATTTAAAACATCAAAAGCACCGAAATTAATTTCTCCACCTTCTTCAATCCATCCACCGGTATACTCCAAAGAACCAAATCTTTCATAAAGCGGATCACTCGGTTTATTCTGTAAATCCAGCATATCTATTCGGGAACCGTTTTTAAACTGAATGTAATTATCTTGGCCGTTGTATCTCCATTCACTTGCAGGAATAGAATATGCTTTGCAAACTTTCTGAAACGTGATTAATGTTGAAGATCGAATTCTCTTTAGTTCCTCACGTCCAATAAACCATTTAGAACCAGGATAAAGTAGAGACATAAAAAGCAACCAACTTGCGCCCGTCCATGATTTCGCTCCACCTGCAGCACCACCATATAGAAATTCTCTTGTGTCTTTATCACAGAGTATCTGTAATGCTTCTTCTTGCTTTAAATGCTTTTCACCTTGATGGGTTGTGATAAAATCAAAATTCCCCCTTC
The DNA here is from genome assembly GCF_019970085.1 of Chryseobacterium lathyri. Classification (NCBI taxonomy): domain Bacteria; kingdom Pseudomonadati; phylum Bacteroidota; class Flavobacteriia; order Flavobacteriales; family Weeksellaceae; genus Chryseobacterium; species Chryseobacterium lathyri. The sequence goes on from NZ_JAHXYG010000004.1 coordinate 220,595, forward strand.
TGAATTTCTCTACATAGATTTCAAAGAGCTGTATTTTTAGTTGGGAAAGTAAAATCTTATCACTTCTCATCGTTTTTGAGTGCTGCCATCAAATCATTTAAGGTATCATCAGATAACTTTGATGTATCAACAGCAGTTTTTATATTTACATCAGTTTCGTCTTTGATTCCTTCATCAGATTTAAACAACGTCATTAATCGGCTTGCATACTCCATTCTCGCATTCACACCAACTACAGCATCCATATAAACAACCTTCCCGTTTTCGTCTTTTTTTATTGAGCCTTCATCATCAAATTCGGGAGATTTAACTATTCCAGCTAAAACTGCAGCTACTTGAAAATTACTAATGTCTTGGAAGGTCTTTTGTCTTGCTGATTTTTGGATATCAAGCAATTCCGGATTCTTTCTTATCCGACCATATACGGAGATATACGTCACACCTAACATATCAGCTGCTTTTGTTGGCTGTCCTGATGTTTTTATCAGAGCATCCTTTAATTCTTCATCGGTGTATGTATCTACGTTAGCCATATTAAATAATGTTAAATATTACTGTTCGTTTGTTTTTCTACCATTCAATTATCCACGCATCTATGAAACCAATCATATTACCTTTCGACACTTTAAAACCATCTTGCATAATACTTAGTATCACTTCTTCAGAGATGTAGGCTTCCGGCGGTATTGCGTGTCTATATATTGATGTATTATTGTATCGTGTAATATTCTCATAAACTTCCGCTTTTGTTAATGATTTCTTTGTAAGATCTGAGGCTTTTCTCAGAATGAATTTTTCTTTATCCATACTATTGAAATTTAGATTTATTCTTTTGACTTGTTACATGCCATCCGTGACATTCTTTGCAGTAATACTTTCTCTTTGGTATTTTACTTCTACTGCTTGCGTGTTTGCATTTATGAATTACATCACTTGCTTCTCTTTCGGTTGTGTACATGATTTTTGAACATCCACCGTCTCTTACATCAATCCTCATTTGTCTTTAGATTTAAGTACCAATCGATAAGCTTTACTGCATCCTGTAAATCCCATTTGAAATCTGCATAATATCCGAGATTACGTAAATTCTGAATGGTTTCTTCCTGAGCTTTCAAATGCGCATTTTCTAAAAGAGTTCCGTCTCTCTTGTATGGTGTTTTTGTTTTCAGTTCAATGAAAAGTCCGTGATAAATTCCACGAGGTGCAAAAATGATTAAATCTGGGGTTTTAAAACCTCTCTTCTGTATACTTGCATTTCTTGTTGCCTGAGCTTCGGTAAGTTTTACGCTCGCAATTGTGTCCGACATGAAAAGAACCTGAGGATGTTGCACTCGTAGATAAGTACAAACTTGTCGTTGCAAAACAAATTCAGGGTGTTTTTTCATATATATCATATCACAAACAAAAATATTTATATATTTGATTTATTGAAAGTTAAAAGTACATATGTAAACTTATACTTTAATAAAATATGATTTAAAAACCGTTTTTGTTGCATCGATTGAATTATTTATATTTACAGCCAAAAAACATGAATAAAGATGAATTAGCTCAAATACTTGAAATACTAAAAGCATCAGTTCCTATTTTTTCTATTGTTGCCGTTGTTGTTGCAGCATTTTTGAATGCACGTTTTAATAGGAAACAAAAAGAGCGTGATGAGTTAATGTCCTATAAAATTAAAGCCTATGTAAGTCTTTGTGAAGTAATTGCCCAGACTAGACAAAATTATGATGCTTTATTAAGTAATATTAGTTCGGGTAAAGTAGATCGTGGAACCGATTCAAAATCTCCTGAAGAAGCATATCAACAGTTCAATAAGGTACTGTACAAAAATATGCTTTTTCTGAGCAGATTTAAAAAAAACAAGTTATACTTGCTAACTGCAAAACTTCATCTTACAGCGATCCAATTCAATATTAACGCAAGCCACATAATATATGAAAAAGAGGATATTATCGCATCCTATAAAGAAGTGATATCAGAATGTGATAAAGTTACAGATTACCTTCATATGGATTTAGGTTTTCACCAAATAGATCACTAAAGAAAAAAGGAAATATGACCCAACATACTAAATGGTTAGGAATAAAAAATAAAAAAGGGACTACTTAAAGTCCCTTTTGTTGATTTTATCAGGTAGATTTCTGTAAAAAAAAAGTAACAAAATCGGTAACAATAATTATCTTTACACCGATTAAAATAACAAAAAGCCGGGCTTAAACGCCATTAATACGTATAAAATTACAGATTTTCTGACTGGCAGTCTAAAGGTGACGGGTTCGATCCCCGTATTCTCCACAAGAAAGCGTAGACTTAAGCTTATCACAAACGCTTAAAAGCTTTGAAACCTGTAATTAAAAACTACAGGTTTCATTTTTTTCAATCATTCCATTTCTTTCTTCATCTGCATGGCACGCTGGTAAAAAGACTGCATAGCAATTTTTTCTTCCGCCTCATTAATAGCTGACAAAAGATGATTTTCATTATCTGCAATTTCTCCCAATACTTTTGATACCAACTCCCAAACCGGTTTCATTTTTTCGATGAGTTCAAGACCTTTTGGAGACAGTACGATCAGTCTTTTTCGCTCATCCTGTTTATCTTTTTTCGATTGGATCAGCTTCTGCTTTTCCAGCTCTTTTAGTAAGCTTATGGTTGAAGGATGTGTGTATCCTATTTCGTTGGCAATCTCTACCACACTCAGCATTTTTTTGTGATGTAAGGTAAAGATTACAGGAAACCATTTGGGTTCAAAATCAATTCCGAATGACTTATAGATCAAAGCACCATCTTTTCTGAGCTGCTCACTGAGACGCTGCAATCTCGTTGATATGGCCAGGATTCCTGATTCATCTATTATATTCATACCGTGTGGTTTATATGTAAAGAATAAAAAACATTGTCTGCACTCATCAATGGAAAGCGGTTGGGTAAATTTTCCTTTTCAACCTGTAAAAAATGATTTCTTTCATAAAATCTCATGGCAGCCTTTAACACATTAACCGTTCCCAGGTATATGGCATCTATTCCGTTTTCACGACAGTAAGAAATCAAAACTTCCAAAAGCTCCTGTGCAATATTCAGCTCTTTTCCTCTGAATTCTTTTTTTACGAACATCTTCCTTACGGCTCCTTCCCTTTCATCATATTTAACCAATGCTATAGAACCTACCAGCTCGCCCTCTACAAAAGCTCCCCAGAAATTTCCTCCTGGTTCCATATAAAAACTTTCAATCTGCTTAAGATCTGGCTGATCTTCTATCGTAATAGGTACGTTAAATTCTTTTTGCTGGATCGTCAAAATCAGATCAATCAGCTGATCCGAATACGTATTATTCAGTTGTTGAATATGTACTTTCATATCATTGTTATTTTTACAATACAAAACTACGTAGTCTACTACATATATACAAACAAATATTTCTTTTTTATAAAAATTTTAACAATATAAAAGTCTAACCAATAAAAAACGTATGCCATTTCGGACATACGTTTTTAATATTTTTAAGCTGAAAATTATTATTTCCATCCACCACCAAGAGCCTGATAAAGCTCTACAGCGGCTTTCATTTTGCTGTATTCTGCGTTGGAAATATTCAGTTCTGCATTTAATGAGTTAACACTTGCATTGAGCACTTCAAGATAGTTTGCCATACCGTAGTTGACAAGTTCCTGAGAGTATTCAACAGAATTTTTGTAAGCATTCAGCTCCTTCTGCTTTAAGTCTATAAAAGAATCCTGAACAGAAAATACACGGATGGCATCTGAAACTTCTTTTCCCGCTGTAAGAACTGTTTTTCTAAAGTTCAGATATGCCGTTTCCTGATTGGCCAGACTTACTTCGTAATTGGTTTTGATGGCTCTTCGGTTGAGGATCGGCTGAGCCAGACCTCCTACCACACTTGCAAACAGTGAATTGACACTGAACAAATGATCAATATCAAGAGACTGGATTCCTCCGCTTCCTGTAATTTTTAAAGTAGGATAAAACTGAGCTTTCGCAGAATTGGTCAGTTCAAAAGCATTCATCAAATTGTATTCCGCTCTCATTACATCAGGGCGGTTGGCCAATAGCTGTGCAGGATATCCCAGTCTTAAATCAATGGGAACTTTCTGACTTTCCAATGTTGATCTTTCAATGGTATGAGATGGCTCTCCCATCAGCAAACTCATTGTGTTTTCCAACAGCTGAATTTGGGTATCCATATCAATTAATAACGATTTTGCATTGAAAACCAATGCCTCACTTTGCTGAACGGCAACCTCTGTTACTGTTCCTGCAATTTTTAAAGCCTTAGTAGTCTCTAGATTTTTCTCACGAACTTTAATGGTCTCCGTAATAATTCTTTTTTGATCATCAAAAGTCAGTAATTGATAATAAGCGGAAGCAATAGATGCCACCAAATCACTTTTTACGGCCTTATGAGCCGCAACAGTTCCCAAATAAGTAGCCAATTGAGCTTTTTCCTGAGCTTTCATTTTGCCCCAGATATCCGCTTCCCAGCCTAAACTTGCTGTAATATCAAGCTGATTGATATAACGTCGTTGCCCAAACAACTGTCCGGTTTGTGTATTTAGAGACTGAGTCTGAAATGCATAACCGGGGCCTACTGTTAAAGTAGGCTCATAGGCTGCTTTACTTTGCTTTAAATAAGCTTCTGCAGAATTGATACTTTGCAGGGCAATTCTAATATCCAGATTGTTATCTAAAGCCTTCGAAATATGCTTTTGAAGTATAGGATCGGTAAATATTTCTTTCCAGGAAATATTGGCAACTGTTGTACTGTCTGAAGGCAACATATCCGTACGGAAAAGCTTTTCGTCTACAACACTTTTCGGTCTCTCATACTCTTTTCTGGCCATGCACGATGTAATGGCGCCCAGTATGACAGCTGAAAAAGTTATTCCTTTTATGATGTTTAATAAACTCTTCATTATTTGAAATTAGAAGTTAGGTATTAGAGGTTTAGAAGCTAGATTTAGAGCTAATTTCTAATATCTAACCTCTAACTTCTCTAATTAATTTTATTCTGCTAAATTGATTTCTTCTTTTTTAATCGGCTTCACTCTTTCTTGTAAAGTTTGGAAAATCACATACAAAACCGGAATTACAAATAGCCCTAAAATTGTACCTATTAATAATCCAATTGCTGCACCCGTTGCAATAGATCTGTTACCTACCGCACCAATTCCACTCGCCAGAACCAATGGTAATAAACCGAAAATAAAAGCAAATGAAGTCATCAAAATTGGTCTCACCCTGGCTTTAGCTGCATTAATGGCAGACATAACAATGGTTTCGCCATGATGCCTTCTCTGGACAGCAAATTCAACGATAAGGATTGCGTTTTTCGCTAATAATCCTACGAGCATGATCAGGGCGATCTGGAAGTAAATATTGTTTTCCAAGCCCATAATCTTCTGCCCGAAATAAGCTCCCATTACCCCAAGAGGAAGAGAAATTACAACGATTAGCGGAAGGATATAACTTTCATACTGAGCAGAAAGAATAAAGTAAACAAAGACTAAGCTTAATCCGAAAATCAGAAGGGTCTGCGAACCGGAATTTAATTCTTCTCTGGTCAATCCGGTAAATTCTACCGCATAATTCTGGTTTAGCGTTTCACTGGCCACCTGCTGTACAGCGGTAATGGCATCTCCGGAACTGTATCCTGCAGAGTTAGCTCCCGTTACCTTTACTGAAGTAAACAGGTTATAACGGCTTACAGACTGCGGTCCATATGCTTTTTTCAGAGTGACGAACTGTGAAATAGGAGACATTACTCCTGATCCTGTTTTTACATAGAGCTCATTCAGGTTTTCAATATTTTTTCTGTTTTCAGGAAGTGCCTGAACCATTACTCTGAACTGTTTTCCATACTTTGTAAAGTCGGCAGTATAAATACCTCCGATATATCCCTGCATGGTAGCCAGGATATCACTTACGGAAATACCAAGCTGTTTGGTCAGAGGAACATTGATTTCCATCTGATACTGAGGATATTTTGTATTGAATGAGGTTTGGGCAAATTCTATCTCAGGTCTTTCCATCAGCTTTCCGATGAACTCATTTGTTTTGTTATCCAGATCTGCATATTCTCCGCCTGATTTATCCAAAAGGACCATCTCAAAACCGGCACTGTTACCAAAACCAGGTACACTTGGCGGCTGGAAGAATACAACTTTGGCATCAGGAACAGAACCTACTATTCCAAATAGTTTTTTAGTGATATCATCAGAGGTCTGACCATCTTTTTTCCTTTCATCAAATGGCTTTAATTTTACAAAGGCAAGGCCGTTGTTACTTCCGTTTCCGGATAAGAATCCTCTACCGGTGGAAATCGTGACATTCTGTACACCCGGAACTTTTAAAGCTTTGGCCTGAAGGGTCTTCAGAGCATTGTACGTTCTTTCCATAGAAGCTCCCGGAGGAAGCTGAACATCTGTAAAGATAATTCCTCTGTCTTCTGTAGGGACAAAACCTTTTTTCATGGTGCTGCTCGCCCAGAATAAAATACCTCCGGTAACCGCGAAAATAATCAATGTTACCCATTTATGTCTCAATAAAAATACAAATCCTCTTCCGTAACGTTCAGTGGTTGTCTTGAACGCAATATTGAATTTATAAAAGAATTTCTGAAGGAAATTAAGATTGCTGTATTCTTTATGATGTTCTGAGTGAGGCTTTAAAAACAATGAACATAAAACCGGGCTCAGAGTCAAAGCGTTGATTGCAGAAATAATGATTGCAATAATAAGAGTAATCCCAAACTGCTGGTAGAATACTCCTGTAGGACCTGTAATGAAAGTCACCGGAATAAATACCGCCGCCATTACCAGAGTAATAGAAATAATAGCCCCTGTGATCTCATCCATAGCTTCTACAGTTGCTTTCTTGGCATCTGCAATACCATGTTCCATCTTGGCATGAACGGCCTCGACGACGACAATGGCATCATCCACCACAATACCAATCGCGAGTACCAATGCGAACAGGGTTAACAGGTTTAGTGAATATCCAAATAAATTCAGGAAGAAAAATGCTCCCACAATAGATACCGGAACCGCAATAGCCGGGATCAGGGTAGATCTGAAATCCTGAAGGAATATATATACAACGATAAATACAAGAATAAAGGCTTCGATCAGGGTATGTACTACTTTTTCAATAGAAGCTTCAAGAAATTCATTGGTATCAAAGTTATAGGTGTATTTAACTCCCTTCGGAAAGGTTCCTTCAACTGATTTCAGATAGGTTTTGATATTTTTAATGATCTCCTGGGCATTAGATCCAGGAGTCTGGAAAAGTCCCATACTGATGGAAGGATTGTTCCCATTTTCTCCGACACCGGAATAAGACTGGCCTGCCAGCTCTACTTTGGCAACATCTTTCAGCATTAAATTCTGCCCGTCACCAAGGGATTTGATAATGATATTATCGTACTGCTCCTTATCATTGAATTTACCTACATATTTAATGATATATTCAAAAGAGCTTCCGCTGTTCTGTCCTATAGAACCCGCTGCTGCTTCTCTACTCTGCTCGTTGATGGCATTGGTAACATCTGTAGGCGTTACACTGTAAGCAGCCATTTTTGCAGGATCCAGCCAGATTCTCATGGAGTAGTTTTTACCGCCGAAAACGTTGGCATCCCCTACACCATTGATTCTTTTAAGATTAGGGATGATATTGATATTCAGGAAGTTTTGAAGGTAAACATCATCCAGATCCTTGTTTTCAGAATAGAAAGACATATACATCAGTGCACTGGTCTGCTGTTTCTGCGTTACCACCCCAGAACGTGTTACCTCGGAAGGTAAAAGTGGTGTAGCTCTTGCCACACGGTTCTGTACGTTTACGGCCGCAATATCCGGGTCTATTCCCTGTTTAAAGAAAACCTGAATCTGTGCAGAACCATCATTTCCGGCACTGGAAGTGATATAATCCATCCCTTCTACCCCGTTGATCTGTTCTTCCAGAGGTACTACAACACTTTTCATTACAGTTTCCGCATTAGCTCCTGTGTAGTTTGCTGAAACGCTTACTGTGGGAGGTGCAATGTCAGGATACTGTGTGACCGGCAGCGAGATAAGCCCTAACACCCCGAGTATAACAATAATAATTGATATAACGGTGGATAAAACCGGTCGGTTTATAAAATTTTTAATCATTTTAGAATTTCGGTTTTATTGATTGAACAAGGCTATCCATTTTCACTTTTTTAGGCTTAACGGCTGTTCCCGGTTTTAATCCTCCAATACCAGCTGCAACAATGATTTCTCCTTTGCTGACACCAGATTTTATAAGAGCCAGATTATCTATCCTGTCAATCACATTGATTACTACATTTTTAGCCGTGTCTTTATCCACTTTGTAAACATAAACAATACCTTGCTGCTCGTAAGTTGCACTTTCCGGCACCACCAATACATTATCATAATGTTGTGGGAACCTGATGGTTCCACTGTTACCGTTGCTTAATAGTTTCTGGGCATTGGTAAAGGCTACTCTGAACTGGATGGTTCCGGTTGTAGGGTCTATCTGTCCGGTAATTGCTTCAATTCTTCCTTTTTCGGGATAAAGGCTTCCGTTTGCCAGCTGTAGTTCTACCATCGGAAGATTTTTAATCTTTTCAGGCATAGATGCACCCGGAGATTTTTCAAGGAAATCAAAATATTCTTTTTCATTCATTGAGAAATAGGCAAAAATCCCGGAAGTATCGGAGATCGTTGTCAATGCAGTCTGGTCAGTAGGTCCCACCAAACTTCCCACTTTCAGTGGAAGCCTTCCGATCACTCCGGAAATAGGGGCACGGATGATAGAATACTCAATATTGGCTTCTACTCCTTTATAATTGGCAACTGCCTGTCTTTTTGCAGCATTGGCCTGTTGCAGCTGGGCCTGAGCCTGGGCCAGATTTGCCTGAGCCGTCTGCAACTGTACGTTACTGATGATATTTTTCTGAACAAGAGGCTTTAGCTTATTGACTTCTACCTGTGCTGCATTTACAGAAGCCTGTGCTGCGGCAATTGTAGATTCTGCGGCACCGATACCGGCTTTGGAAGCAGCAGCATTTTCGGTCAGGATATTGGTTTCCAGACGGAATAACGGCTGTCCTTTTGTTACATACTGCCCTTCGTCTACCAAGACCTGCGTAATATATCCCTGTATTTTTGCACGGACATCATTGTTGACCCTTCCCTGTATGGTGGCCGGAAAGGTCTGATAGCCCACTATATTTTTTGACTCCACAGAAACTACAGGATAAGGTTTTGGGCCATCCTGTTTTGGAGCTTCTTTTTTGCAGGCTGTCAGTGAAAGCGCTGCAATAGAAAGTATAACTAGCTTATTATTCATTTTAAAGTTTATTAAGAGATTCCTGAATATTTTCTATGTTTTTGTATAAAAGTGCTTTGTAAGCTTCTACCCGTTCGTTGTATTCATTATCATGATTTTTTTTAAAGTTGTTTAAGTCATCCAGTAGTTTGAGTTCGTCCTCCATTTTTTGAACAATTTTTTCAAATCTGATTTTTTTATACTCATCATTGATGAAAAAATACCGTTTTCGCTCATCCATTTTGTTGTGGTCAATAATCAGCTGTGCATTCAGCAGTAGTGATATACTGGTAGAAACAGAACTTTTACTCGCGGAGAGTACTTCCACAAATTCATCAAAGGTAATTCCCACTTTCTCATAATCGAAAAGCAGGTAAGCATAAATCTTTGAAGCTAATGGCGGTAGGTTGAAAACGGTGCCGTAAAATTTTACAGCATCTTGAAAAATTTTTTCATCAATTTCTATACTTTGGTGCATAATATAAAAATTTTGACAAAAGTAGAAATTAGTTCAGAACTAAACGAACAAACATGATAGAGTTTATAAATGAAGATTCTTTTAAAAATTCAATGAAACATGATTTAACTTTTGGCTTAAATTATAATCTTTTCATAGGCTTTTCTCATTCCTCCGGCCAATAATACTTCACCACAATAGGAATAACCCTTACTTTCAAGGATCTTCAGCATGGCATTATTATCATAATTTGTATCTACTTTTATACTTTGAATTCCATGAGATCTTGTAAAATCTTCAATGTGATCAAATAATTTTTTCACCATACCCTGGCCGGCAAATTTTCCATCAACCGCCACTCTATGTACAACAACAAATTCTCCATCGCTTAGCCAGGCTCCTTCAATAGTACTGTAGGCAGGTTCGTCATTTAAAATCAATGCTACATAAACGGCAATTTCCCTATCAATGGTAAGGACATACCCAAAGCCTTTTGCAATATCGCTTTCTACGGTTCCTAAATTAGGGTATCCATTCTGCCATTGGGTGCTCCCGTCCTGTTTTCTTCTTTCAATGGATTGTTGGATAATTCCCCAAATTATATCCCTGTCATCAATTTCTGCTTTTCTAAGTTTGGTCTCTGAATTCATTGTTAGTTGTTTATTGAATTGAATGATTTAAGTATTTAAAAGATTTGGATATGTTTTTAAGTTTTGGCTAAAGCCAATTGTAATTTTTTAATTTTTAAGACGGGCTAAAGCCCACCTCTATTGAATAATGTAGTCTAATTGAGTCATGATCCAATATTTCTAATCTCTACATCTCAAATTTTTAAATACTTAAATCTTTAATAATTAATATTATTTGAATCAAAAAACCGAAAACTAATTAAAATTAATTTTCGGTTCGAAGTAGTAAAATTTAAAATTATGAAATTGTTTTATTGATTTTCACTTTGTTGAAGATAAGCATCTATAACTTCAAATGCATTCTTCTCGTCTTCCAACTTTACCATAATTTTTAATGACGTTGCGGTAGGCGTTGTCGTAAATGTAAGATAATTGTTCTCGACGCTGTTTGTAATTTGTGCATCATCCAATTTAGACTTTATTAGCTGGATTTCTGAAGGCTTGTCACTTTCAAAAACCGATACTCTCGTACTTCTTTCCATATTCTATATCGTTTGAGTATCTAAATATACGATGTATTTTTTAAAATTACAAATCTTTGAATTTAAATTTTATTAATATTGTTCTCTATTTTATCAAGAGCCAATTGAATTTCTTGCTGAGTAACATTCAGATGCGGTCTGAAGCGAAGGGAGTGATCTCCACACTGAAGAATGATCAGTCCGTCTTTGAAAAGCTCGTTCATCAAGCGGTTACGCTGTTCTGCGGAAGGAAGATCAATGGCACACATAAGACCCCTTCCTCTTGCATTTGAAATTTTATCTGGGTATTTCTGAGCCAGCTCTTTTAATCTTTCCAACAGATAATCTCCAACTACTCTTGCATTTTCAACCAGGTTTTCCTTTTCGATAACTTCCATCACCAATTGGAAACGAAGCATGTCAATAAAGTTCCCTCCGAACGTAGAATTGATCCTTGAACTTTCTCTGAAAACGTTATTTGGAATCTCATCAAATTTTTCTTTATTAGCCAAAACACCACAAACCTGAGCTTTTTTCCCGAAAGAAATAATATCCGGTTTTGCTGTAAAATGCTGAAATGCCCACATTTTTCCTGTGATGGCAATACCTGTCTGAACTTCATCAAAGATCAGTAAGATTTCGTTCTGATCACAAAGTTTTCTCAGCCCCATTAAAAACTCATCTCTGAAATGATTGTCACCACCTTCGGCCTGGATAGGCTCAATGATGATGCAAGCTACTTTATCAGGGTTCATAAGAATTGCTTCTTCGATCTGAAGAAGAGCCAGCCTTTCATTCTTGATGGTTTCCTCTAAATTTTCTTCTGTAATTGGAAAAGATAGCTTAGGGTTTAAGATTCTTGGCCAGTCAAACATTGGGAAATACTGATATTTTCTAGGATCGGAAGTATTGGTTAAGCTCAAAGTATAACCGCTTCTTCCGTGGAATGCCTGTCTGAAATGGATACAGATTCCAGCTTCTGTCTGAAGGCCTTTTTCAAAATTCTTACGGGTTTTCCAGTCGAAGCATGCTTTCATTGCATTTTCTACTCCTAATGTTCCTCCTTCGATAAAGAAAGCATACTGCAGTTCTTCAGGAATCACTACTCTTTCAAAAACTTCCAGAAAGTGGGCATATTCCTCTGAATACACGTCTGCCAAAGTGGGTTTGTTGACAGCCATTTTCCCCAGCCACTCTGATCTTTCTACCAGATAAGGATGGTTGTAGCCTATTGAAGCTGATGCAAACATAGAGAACATATCCAGGTATTCTTTGTCTGTAAGCTTGTCATACAGCCATGATCCGTGGGATTTTTCTATATCCATCACAAAATCAAAGCCGTCTGCCAAAACGTGTCTTCCTACGGTTTCCTTTACTTTATTTGCTTTTATATCAATTGTTTGTTCCATAATTAAAATAGTTGTGTGATTTAATAATTGAATGATTAAAAGTCTTAAACATTCAGGTTATTAATTTTTAGTTTTTTTGTTGAATTGATTTAAACCTAATTTTTACAAATCAAATTTAATTCCTTGTGCTAAAGGAAGTTGAGCTGTATAATTTATAGTATTGGTTTGTCTTCTCATATAGTATTTCCAAACGTCTGAACCGGACTCTCTTCCGCCTCCTGTTTCTTTTTCACCACCAAAAGCACCCCCAATTTCAGCACCTGAAGTTCCGATGTTTACGTTGGCAATACCGCAGTCTGAACCTGCATGAGAAAGGAATAATTCTGCTTCTCTCAGGTTCTGAGTCATGATAGCAGATGATAATCCCTGGGGAACATCGTTCTGGATAGCAATAGCTTCCTCCAATGTTTTATATTTGATCAGATACAGGATCGGCGCGAAAGTTTCGTGCTGAACGATCTCGTAAGAGTTTTTCACTTCTGCGATGCATGGTTTCACATAGCATCCTGATTCGTATTCTTTTCCGCTTAAAACACCTCCTTCAACTACAAATTTTCCGCCCTCTTTCTTACATTTCTTGATAGCTTCTTCATACTGATTCACTGCATCTACATCGATAAGCGGCCCTACATGGTTATTTTCGTCTAATGGATTTCCGATTTTCAACTGTCCATAAGCTTTTACCAATCTGTTTTTTACTTCATTGTAAACACTTTCATGGATGATCAGTCTTCTTGTTGATGTGCATCTCTGTCCTGCCGTACCTACTGCTCCGAAAACAGCTCCGATGATTGACATGTCGATATCTGCATCTTTGGAAATAATGATCGCGTTGTTTCCTCCCAATTCAAGGATAGATTTCCCGAATCTTTCTGCCACTTTGGAAGAAACCATTCTTCCCACTCTTGTAGAACCTGTGAAGGAAACCAGGGAAACCCTTTTATCATCAACCAGCTTCTGCCCGATCTCATGATCAGCAACCAGTACACTTGAAATACCTTCGGCAAGATTGTTCTCCTTTAATACTTCAGACATAATGTTCTGACAAGCGATAGCACATAAAGGTGTTTTTTCAGACGGCTTCCAGATGGTAACATTTCCACAGATCCAGGCTAAAGCTGTGTTCCAAGCCCAAACGGCAACAGGGAAATTAAAAGCAGTGATGATTCCCACAACGCCAAGCGGATGGTATTGCTCATACATTCTGTGACCTGGTCTTTCTGAATGCATGGTATAGCCGTGAAGCTGTCTGGATACCCCTACTGCAAAATCACAGATGTCGATCATCTCCTGAACTTCCCCAAGACCTTCCTGAAGAGATTTACCCATTTCATAAGAAACAAGTTTTCCAAGGTCATCTTTATATGTTCTTAATTTCTGACCTAACTGTCTAACGATCTCCCCTCTTTTAGGAGCAGGGATGGATCTAAATTCCTGAAACGCCTTCTGAGCCGTCTCAATTACTTTGTCATAATCACTTTCTCCGGAAGTCTTAATTTTAGCGATTAGCCTGCCATCTACGGGAGAAAAACTTTCTATCGTTTTCCCCGAAGCAAAATATTTTCCGCCCACTGAAGTCCCCTTATTTTCTTCTTTAATACCAAGGTTTTTGAGTGTTTTTTCGATTCCGAAATCCTTTACTTTTTTAGACATAAAATGTTTACTTTTCGTTTCCTCTAAAGATAGAAATATTATGCGAACCTCAAAATTTTAATTTTTAACATGCTTTTTATTTGGACTAATTATAAACATACTTATCTTTGTCATGTAATTTTTTGATATTCAGACATGGAAAATTCACAGGAAAATAATAATTCGAAGTTCAAGAAGTGGTTCAAACGTGTAGGCTGGGCAGGATTTGCTTTTTTCACGATCAAAGGCTTGATTTGGCTCGTTATATTCTACTTCGGAGCTGATACGCTTCAGAGTTGTATAAAATAAAAAGCAGAGAAATTTCTCTGCTTTCCTTTTTAGTAAGGTTAATTGGATTGTTATTGTCCTTTTATTGGATTAATAATCTTCATCTTATTTTTATCCTATCCTTCTTGGTCTTTCTTTTTCCTTCCTGAATTGACCAGGCTTTGATGCAGCAGATACTCGATCTGTCCGTTTACACTCCTGAATTCATCATTCGCCCACTTTTCCACCAGCTTATAGGTCGCTTCATCGATTCTTATGACGAATGACTTTTTGCCTTTAGCTTCAGAGGATTTTGAAGTTTTTTCCGATTTCATCCTTTTCTCTTTGCCTGTTTAGTAATACTTTTTTAATAACATAAAAGACGCAAAGATTTCGTTTAAATAAACTTTTCTATCTGTTCGCAAGGCGTTTTACCCGGCTAAGTTTTTTATGAAATCTAAGTATTTATTCTTCATTTTTCTCTCTTTATTTTGTTAATAAAGAGTTCCTGCATTTAAGATGGGCTGGGCTGCTTTTTCACCACATAGCACCACCATTAAATTGCTGACCATGGCTGCTTTTCTTTCATCATCAAGCTCTACGATATTTTCTTCTGAAAGCTTTTTCAATGCCAAATCCACCATTCCTACAGCACCTTCCACAATCTTGGTTCTTGCTGCAACAATTGCTGTTGCCTGTTGCCTCTGAAGCATTGCTCCCGCAATTTCCGAAGCATAAGCAAGGTGAGAAATTCTCGCTTCCTGAATCACAATTCCCGCTTTTGAAAGACGGTCCGTAAGCTCCTGCTCCAAAATAGAATTGATCTTATCACCTCCTTCTCTCAAAGTAATCGGCGCATGGTCATCTTCTAAATTGTCGTACGGAAAACTCATCGCCAAATGACGTACCGCAGCTTCACTCTGCATTCTTACAAAGTCTGAATAACGCTCAACGTCAAAAGCTGCTTTGTAGGTATCTCCTACTTTCCAGACCATTACCACTGCGATTTCAATAGGGTTACCCATTTTATCATTTACTTTCAGTGTTTGCCCTTGTAAGTTTTCTGAACGCAATGACATTTTCTGTGAAGAATACAGAGGATTGATAAAAAACAGTCCGTTGTCTTTCACTGTTCCCACATACTTTCCAAAGAAATTCAACACTCTTGAATGGTTCGGCTGAATGATCATCAGTCCCTTTAAAAAGAAACAGAACAGCAGAAAGCAAAGCATTGCAATGATCACGAATGTAATACTCTGTTCAACTCCGGAAATAAAAAAATAAACTGCTCCGGCAAATAAAACCAGACAGAATACTAACGCCAGATAGCCTGACATAGGCTTTAATACTTTTTCCATGATTGTAATTTAATTTGATATTATTTTGATATCATAAAGATATAAATAAACTTTAAGATTTTGAGCTATAATCTATTTTTTTTTAGTGCGGATTTCTGGATGTGAGTTTGAATATTATGAGGTCATTAGTTTCAGGTTATTTGGATCCTAAAACGTGAAAAAAAAATCCCGGAAAATGAATTCCAGGATTTTGATTTATATTGAAAGAAATCTATTTCTTCGTTAATACTTTGAACTTGAAATAAGAAGCAGCTGATAAAGCCAGCATAGTTCCTAATCCAATGTATACCCAAGCCGGAACCGGAACCGGATCTCCTGCTGCATATGAGTGAAGTCCGCTCAGGTAATAATTAACTCCGAAGTAGGTCATTACCATAGAACAGAACGCAAACATCGTGGCTACGTGGAATGCCCATCTGCTTCTCAGTCCGGGAACTAATCTCATGTGCAGCACGAAAGCGTATACCATGATAGAGATGAATGCCCATGTTTCTTTAGGGTCCCAGCTCCAGTATCTTCCCCATGATTCATTAGCCCAGATACCACCTAAGAAGTTTCCTACCGTTAAGGCAAAAAGACCGATCGTCAGCGACATTTCAGAAACGATTACCAGTTCTTTCAATGTGGTGTCGTGGTGAAGCTTATATGTTTCTTTATTTGAAATAATATAAAATACCAAAGAGATTACAGCAATAATCATTGACAGGGCAAAGAAGCCGTAACTTGAGGTAATGATTGCTACGTGAACAATCAGCCAATAGGATTTCAGAACCGGAACAAGTGGCGTAATCTGAGGGTCAAGTGCTGAACCTCCGTGTGCAAATCCCATCATAATAACTGCTACCATAAATCCGGCTGCAGGAATAAGAGCATTCGCGTTTCTGTAAAGGATCAACCCGGCTGTAATACCTACCCAAGAGATAAAGATGATTGCTTCGTATCCGTTACTCCAAGGTGCGTGTCCTGAAATATACCATCTTGCTACAAGGCCTAAGAAATGGCATAAATACCCTACTATGCCTATAGCAATAATTACTTTGATTATTTTATTTAAAACCTTATTGGATTTGAAAAGCTCTACAAATCCTAAGATCAGAAGAAGTCCTCCGATTATAGTATAGAAGATCAATAGTTTGAAGTTGATGTTCACTTTATTCATGAAAACCTCAAGATCTACTTTAGATTTTGCAGGAACTACTGCTTTACCCCACTTTTGCTGGTAGTCTGAAAGTTTTGCCAGTTCAGCATCGGCTTTACTCCAGTCTCCTGTTTTTTGTGCAGTAAGAGCTTCTGCAAAATAAGGTCCCATTACCTGCTGGGATTCCATATCCGGCTCAAATTTCTGATCAAGCCATGAATGCCATGTGTGGTTGGCATCGTTTTTCACAGGAACAATTCTCATAAACTGGCCGCTGAAAAACTCGTTGAAAATCTGTACTCTTTCGTTTACAGAAATCACTTCTTTATCATAATTGGTCTGCTCAGAAGGTTTCTTACGGAATGCCGTGTTGTAATCGTGTTCCAGGATATAGGTAAGATTACCGTTAGCATCTGCCGGAAAAAGGTTCATCAGTGAAGTATATCCTTCATCATCAGCCTTCGTTTTATTTTTTAATTCGTCACCTCCTTTTGTTCCTACTTTAATCATAGGAACCATAGTCCAGCTTGGCGTATCTGTATTGATCGACAAGAACCATTGGTTAGCCGTAAGAGACTTTCCATCTGTTCCCTTGAACTCGTCTTTCTTATATAATTTTCTTAAAATATCCAGTGCTTCCGTGTTGATAGGAACAATTCTTCCTTCAAAATTCTGAACCAGAAGATATCCGAATTTATCTGCATGTTCTTTGCTGATTTTGTTTCTGGCAATAATCTCGTCCGGAGAAATAGATCTCATTTTGCCCATTGGTGTTGCCAGAGAGTTCTGCTTTGGAGCAGTTCCATCAAGCGGTTGGGCAGACGGAGCCGGAGCGTGAGAATGATTGTCTCCTTCCACATGAATATGTTCTCTGCTCCCGTCTGTTGTGCCATGGGTTTCAATTTTCTGTGCATTTAATCCTAAACTTAATAGCACTAAAAGCACTACTGCCGTTTTCTTTTTATTAACATCAGTCAGCATTTTATTCAGTTTCCAGAAGTGAGTTCCTTTCCAGAAGAAGATCACAAACATTCCTAAGAACAGAAGTCCGTATCCGATATAAGAAATAATGGTTCCCCAGAAATCGTGGTTTACAGAAAGTACGGTTCCCATTCTGTCCGGATCAAAACTTGACTGGAAGAAACGGTAACCTTTATGGTTAAGAACGTGGTTCATGTAAATTTTATAAGGGGTTTCTTTTCCTTCATCAATGATCTTTACGTGGCTTTCATAAGCACTTGGAGATGTACTTCCCGGATAGGTTTCCATCACAAAATCATCCAATTTCAATGCAAAAGGTGTAGTATATACTTTAGGTCCGAAACCTACCATAATATTCAGGCCATCCATTGTTACCTGTTTGTATGCATTCGGGTTTCCTTTTTCTACAGAAAGATCTACCATTTGTTTTGTTTTTGGCCCCTGAAGTTCTATTCTCATTACATCCGGGACCATAGCATCTTTCTTTTTATCGCCTTCAAAAGCCATAAGCCTCCCTTTTTTAAGACCTTCAGGAACAACCAGTTTCAATTCGTTGATCGTATATAAACTTCTCAATACCAAAGGCTGGAATTCATCTTTCTTGGTACTTCCGGTAGCCTGCGTTGCCATAGTCATAAAGGCTGCATCAACAGGAGTCTTAATGAACAGTTTTCCGTCCTCTTTTTTAAATTCTACCGCACCGTCTATCGCTCTGTTGAACGTTACTAAAGTTCCGTTGATAGATTTTGTTTCTCCCGGTTTGATGTAAATATTTTGTCTTCCGGTAGTTCCTGTAGACACCAGGTGAAGATATTCTGCACCGTTGGGCTCAGCAATTAAGCTGTCTTTTTTTCTCTGGATATAGTCTTTTGTAAACACCTTTATTTCCTTTCCGTGGAAATCATAGGTTGCCTTAAAGTCTTTATGCAAAGGAGACATCAGATAAGGAACATCCTGATAGTTAAGAACATCCCCTTTCTCTTCAATCTGGATTTTAAAGAAATTTTTGTCAGTTACAATCTCATTGGAAGTTTCACCTTCTCTGATATGCATTGTCCCTTCAAAACTGATGTATCTTGTAATAGCACCTCCTATAAATATAAGGATAAAGGCAAGGTGAAATACCAGAACCGGCCATTTTTCTCTTCTCCACAGTCTGTATCTTGCGATATTTCCTATAAAGTTGAGAATGAGCAGAAACATGATTAATTCAAACCATTTTGCTTCATAAATTAGCGCTTTAGCTGTAGGAGTTCCGTAGTCGTTTTCTAAGAACGTTGCATACGCCATTGCAAATGCATACACCAGTAACAGCACAGCCATTGTTCTGGTTGAGATAAGAATATCTTGGAGCTTCTTCATGATTTATTTTACTTGACATGCAAAAATAAGGATGATAAACAACAAAGAGGCTAAAAAAAGCTGTTTTTTGTCATTTAAAGGCCTATTTTGGTTATTTTGAATCATTCTTAATAATATATAATTCATTAAGGAAAATTCGATTTTAAGATCATGAAATTCCGGATCTAACTTACTTATCTGTGATCAGTTCTGATTACTACAGGCAAATAATCATTTTATTACGTCAATAATTATAAGACTGTGTCCTTCATCTTCTTTTTATTTTATATTGATTGATGATAACGAAATTAAGGCCAGGCAAAAATGCCGGGATATTTTTTGACCATATTTTTGATATTTTTTTCACTTTTACACTTTATGGAACAAAATTAGCGGAGCAATAGCTGCTGCATTTTGAAGGAGTTTAAAAGTACCTGCTGCAGTACATTTCAGGAAAAAAAATATCTTAAAACTGATGTTTAATTTTAAAAAATAACCCTAAATTACGCTATCTTTTTTGCAGAAAAAAAGATTCTATTAATGTTGAAAAAACATTAAATTTGCCACATTGATATTATGGATAAAAAGACACAGACAAAACAGACTGAATCGCCTGATAAAGGCAGAATACTATCTAAGCCACGTATATTTTTCGGGCTTACCTTTATACTTTTCTCTGTCGTTCTGGCATTTTCGTTCATCTCCTATTTGATGAACTGGAAAGCAGACCAGAGCCAGGCAGGAACTATGACCGACAAAACGATAAAATCTTCAAATATCTTTGGGAAGGTAGGCGACTGGCTGGGAAATATTTTTATATTCGAAAGCATCGGGATCGCATCCTTCATTATTGCCTTCTTATTTTTGGTTGTGGGAACGCTTATCCTTAAAAAAAGAACCTTCAAACCATGGAAAACCATCGGACACTCTTTGTTTTTTATCTGCTGGCTTCCTATTTTTATGGGAGCAGTAACTAAAGGCCAGGGTGTTTTAGGAGGCGTTTACGGTTACCAGATCATGGATTATCTGAATGCCATCATCGGACCTGTAGGACTTTGGGTAGTACTTGTTTCAAGCATTCTTTTATATTTTATTTTGGAATTCAATCTTCGTCCAAGCTCTATTAAAGCTAAACTGGACAAGATCAATGACAGTACAATCGGCAAAGTTAAATCCATGATGCCAAGCTCAGAGGAAAACTTTGAAGCGGATGTTGAACTTGAAGAGGAAGCTGCAGAAGCCGGCCAGAATGTTACCGTTACAGACGTTTCGAATAAGGCAAAAACTAAAGAGCAGGAACCGGTAAACGTTCCTAAAGGATTTCCGGAAGTTCAGCCTTTAACAGATTTAGAACCTATTGTAACGCCTAACCAGACTTCTTTTGAAGAGGAAGAGAAACCTGTCAGCTTAAATCTGAATGCAAAACCTTCTGTTCCTACTTCAACTCCGGAACAAGCATTTGATATGACACCGGTAAGTCCGGCGATTAGTCCGGTTCCTCCAGTTTCTACTCCAGCTCAGGACAATATTAAATTTAATGTAGAGATCGCTCCGGTAGTAGATGTATTGGATGATTCTGACAGGAAATCACAGGAACTTGTAGAAAAACACGGACTGTATGATCATAAACTCGATCTGGCAGGTTTCCAAATGCCTACAGTGGAATTGCTGAAAGATTACGGAAGCGAAGAAATTTCAATCAATCAAGAAGAATTAGAAGAAAATAAAAATAAGATTGTAGGACTTTTAAAGAACTTCAATGTCGGCATCTCTGAGATCAAGGCAACGATAGGTCCAACAGTTACTTTATATGAAATTGTTCCGGAAGCCGGAATCAGAGTGTCAGCTATTAAAAAACTTCAGGATGATATTGCCCTGAACCTTTCCGCCTTAGGAATCAGGATCATTGCCCCAATGCCTGGAAAAGGAACAATCGGAATTGAGGTGCCGAGAAAAAATCCTACGATGGTTTCCATGCGTTCGGTTATTGCTTCCCACAAATTCCAGAATACCGATATGGATCTTCCTGTGGTTTTCGGAAAGACGATTTCTAATGAGGTATTCATGGCCGATCTTTCAAAAATGCCTCACTTACTGATGGCAGGTGCTACAGGTCAGGGTAAGTCTGTAGGGATTAATGCCATTCTTACTTCTCTCCTCTATAAAAAACATCCAAGCGAATTGAAATTCGTTATGGTGGATCCTAAGAAGGTTGAACTTTCATTATATTCAAAAATTGAAAGACATTATCTGGCTAAGCTTCCGGATGCTGAGGAAGCGATCATCACAGACACGAATAAAGTGATCAATACCCTGAATTCTCTTTGTATAGAGATGGATACAAGATATGACCTTCTTAAAAATGCATTCTGTAAAAACTTAAAAGAATACAATAAGAAATTTACGGAAAGAAAATTAAATCCAGAGAATGGACATCGTTATTTACCATACATCGTTTTGGTAGTGGACGAGTTTGCCGACCTTATCATGACAGCAGGTAAAGAAGTTGAGCTTCCGATCGCCAGACTCGCGCAGCTTGCAAGAGCAGTAGGAATTCACCTGATTGTTGCCACGCAGAGACCTTCTGTCAATGTAATTACGGGTATGATTAAGGCCAACTTCCCGGCAAGGGCTGCCTTCAGAGTAATTTCCAGTGTGGATTCAAGGACTATTCTGGATTCTCCGGGTGCAGACCAGCTGATTGGTAAAGGTGATATGCTTTATTTCAACGGAAATGAGATCTTAAGACTTCAGTGCGCATTCGTAGATACACCGGAAGTGGAAAGACTTGCAGAATATATCGGCGAGCAGAAAGGCTATTCATCTGCATTCCTGCTTCCTGAATTTGTTTCTGAAGATTCTACCAGTACGGTAGGCGCTTTTGATCCGAATGAGAAGGATGCTTTATTTGAAGAAGCGGCAAGAATCATTGTTTCTACACAGCAAGGATCTACTTCCATGTTGCAGAGACAGCTGAAACTGGGGTATAACAGAGCAGGAAGAATTATGGACCAGCTTGAGGCTACCGGTATTGTAGGAGGATTTAACGGAGCAAAAGCAAGAGAGGTGATTATCAGTGACCTTCATTCTTTGGAACAGTTTTTGGAAGATTTGCGTAGTTAAAGGAAAGATGCTTTATAAATTAAACCTTGAAGCATTAGAATGTTTAAAGTTTATTAAATAAAAAAATGAAAAATATTATTTCAAAAGTTATAGTCGGAAGTTTTGTAATAGGTGCTGTAGGATTTGCCGATGCACAGAAAATTGATGCGAAAGCTAAAAAAATTCTTGACGATATCACAGCCAACTACAAGTCTAAAAAGAACTCTTACTTCAAATTTTCTTTCGGAACTGGTGTGAACGGACAGGTAACCAAAACAGAACCGGGAATTTACTATTCTGCAGGAGATAAATATAAGCTGAAGATCATGGATACGGAACAGATCTTCGATGGAAGCAAAATCTATAACATCAATGCAGACGATATGGAGGTAACCATTGCAAAACCTAACGGAAGCAGCAGCATGTTCTCCCCTATCAATTATCTTTCAACCTACAGAAATGATTATAACGTAACCTATAATGGGAAAAAGAATGTAAACGGAGTGAATGCAGATTTCATTAAGTTGACCCCTGTAAAATCCAACGGAATCCAACATGTCTATCTTTTTGTAGATTCTGCTAAAAAGCAAATGGTAAAACTGGAGCAGCATGGCAACAATAAAGATGTAGCTGTAATTGCCATCAAAGAATATAAAGAAAACCAGACACTGGATCCTAATATGTTTGTTTTTGACAAAAACAAGTTCAAAAACTACATCATTACAGAGCTTTAAAAAGACAAAAATGGGACAAGAGCAATTATCTCTTTACCTGTTAATATAAAAAGTAATAAAAATTATAAGAGCCACAAGTAAACTTTGTGGCTTTTTGATTAATTTTGACGCATGCTAAAAATACTAGACCGATATATCATAAAAACCTTCTTTGGCCCTTTTTTCTTTATATTCAGTGTTTTGTTTTTCATTTTTATTGTAAACATTATCTGGGTGCAGCTGGGGCAATTTATGGGAAAAGGATTAAGCTACTGGCAGATCCTCAAACTTCTTTTTTATCTTGGGGTAAGTGTTATCAGTCTGGTACTTCCTCTTACTATCCTTTTGGCAAGTATTATGTCCTTCGGGGAATTTGGAGAACGGTATGAACTTGCTGCGATGAAGGCTGCAGGAATTTCCCTGACACGGGTAATGGCACCCCTTATGGGAGTGGCAACGGTATTGGCAGTCATGCTTTTCTTTTTCTCCAATAATATCATTCCGGACTTCCAGAAGAAAGCAAAGAATATGCTTTTCAATATTGCACAAACCAAACCTGCTTTAAACTTTACACCGGGACAATTCATTGACCAGCTTCCGGGATATATGGTGAAATTTGATAAGATCTATGGTGAAAACGGAGAAAATATTGAAGGGGTTTTTGTACACAGAAAAGCCGGCACCTATGAAAACCAGCAGTCTATTGTCGCAGAAAAAGGGAAATTTGTCCCTGCAGCTAATAAAAACTTCCTGAAGCTGGAGCTTTATAACGGTTATATATTTGAAGACAATTTCGCAGGCAAAGGTGAAAATGTAAGGCTCAAACAACCGGATCAGGCTATTAAATTTGATACCTTAGTTTCACATTTTGATATCAGTGAAGTTATTAATAAAGCTATTGAAAAGGAGCAGATCACAGATGATTACCGTTTTCAGACGTATGGACAGCTTAATGAAACCGTTGCTAAAAACAAGAAAGAGAATGCTGAATTCTTTTCGAATATCGGTGCCGATGTTTTGAGCCAGACTAATTCGGTGATCAGCTATATGGATAAAACAAAATCCAAAGCGGTTGCCAAACAACAGATTAAGCTGGATACCGTAAAGGAACAAAAAAAGCTGGAGATTATTTCTAATGCCTATAACAGGCTGGATAATCTGAAATCTACATCCATGGGTAAAAAGAATGAATTCAGTTCAAATGTTAAATATTTCAGCAAGGTCGTTATTTACCAGCAGAGAATTGTTTCTTATTCTGTAACATGTATCATCTTTTTCCTGATTGGGGCCAGCTTAGGATCCATCATCAGAAAAGGAGGAATGGGGCTTCCGGTAATCATCGCAATCGTTATTTTTATCATTTTTTATGTAATGAATCTCGGTATTGAAAATATTGCATGGGGAGGAGGAATGAGCCCTTATCTGGCAGCGTGGCTTCCTAACCTTATCCTTCTTCCGTTCGGAGTATGGATGACGTATAAAGCCCTTACCGACTCACAGCTGTTTGATGCCGAAAAATATAAAGCGCTCTTCAAACCAATTACAAAGAGATTCTCAAAAAACAAAGAACATCAGAGATATCAGTAATTGTATTGAAAGATTAAAAATTGAATCATTTTAAAATATTCAGGCCCTGAATTTCCGGGTCTTTTTATTGGAAGTTGTGGTATTTATTTCAACTCGTCATAAGGTATAAAAAGCTATATTTACAAAAATTTGTTAAAAACAATAATTACATGAAGAAAACATTACTATTTAGCCTGTTTACATTGATGTCATTCAATGCCTATGCACAGGAAGACAACACAGATTATGAATTAAGAACCGATGAAAAATACGGTTATATCATTGATAAAGGTGGAAAGAAAATTGAAGGAATTGTAAGACTGAACGGAGATGCCATGAATCCGTGGAGCAATCAGAAAAAAGTAAAATTCGTGGCAGTGTCGGATATCGATAAGTCCAAGAAGAAACAAAAGTTCAAGACCCTCGATCCGGACGATATTAAAGAATATGTTGCTTTTGATGAGAATAACGATGAGAGGCATTTTGAAATGATCAAGTATACCAATACCAAAGAAGGCTTCAATACAGCCACCGGAGGTTTAAGCGGGAATATCAAAGCATTCAACAACCTTACAAAAAGTAATCAGTTTGCAGAAGTCGTGAAAGACGGTAAAATCAAAGTCTATAAATTATACGGCTACCCTACTACATTCTCTGCCGGCGGCCAGATCGCAGTAGCAGAAAAGGAAACAGAAAGAATGAGAAATTCCCCTTCTTACATTTATTCTAAGAAAGGAGGTAAGATCGAGGAACTGACTTTAGCCAAAGCCAAAATGATCATTGCAGACTGCAGCTATGCAAAAGGCAAGTTAACAAGCGGTTCTTATGCTTCGCTTAAAAATGATGAAAAGAAACGATCCGGGTTAGGAAAACTGATCAAAAGCCAGATTGACGATGTGATGTCCAATGTCCCGCAAATTGTGGAAGAAGTGATCACGGATTACAACGAAAACTGTAAATAAAAACTAAGTACAGAGACTTTCCATTGAAAGTCTCTTTTTTGTTGCTGTAGATTTTTTGTAATTTTAGAAACCACCAAATAACTATCATATGAAAACAATGCTCATCGCAGCCATACTGTTGCTTGCTGTTTCGTGTAAAAATGACAAAGATAAGGCAGCTCATACGACATCTGTTTCCACTGACAGCATGATTGTAAAAAAGGATTCACCCCAACAAAATACAGATGATCCCATAGCTGAAATCAAAAAGGAATATGGCATGCTTCAGGCACAACTGGAGGCAAAAAAACTGAGGTCCAATGGTTTTACATACAATTGTAACGAAGAACCCTCAGGAAAGGTTACTTTCTTTTCCGACAAGGGTGAAATTAAAGTGATAGAGCATTTTTATACTGAGCACAGTCATTTTTCAGCATCTGAAAGATACTTTATTAAAAACGGAGAACCATTCTTCATATTCAGAGAAGAAACCGTGTGGAATTTTGATGGCGGAACTCCGGAAAAACCGATCACTAAAGATGATATTACAGAAACTCGTATTTATCTTCAGCATAATAAGCCGCTGAAATGCCTTGAAAAGAAATACAGCATAAGATCGGATAGCAAAGAAAAAAATATTTCTGATCAGATATCCGGAAAAGAAATTCAGTGCAATACCGATGAATTGTTAAAAACCTATCGGTCCCTATTGAAACATAAAGATCAGAAAGGAGAAATAAAATGTCTGTAAACAAAAAGAGGCTTCACATAAGAAACCTCTTTTTTATTTTAAATCTAAAATTATACTTTCATAATTTCAGCTTCCTTAGTCTTAAGATGCTCATCGCAAAGCTTCACATATTTGTCAGTAAAACCCTGGATTTCTTCCTCTACTCCTTTCACAACATCTTCAGAAACACCTTCAAGTTTTTTAAGTTCTTTCAACCCATCCTGTCTTGCATTTCTTACGGTTACTTTAGTACTTTCAGCTTCTACTTTAGCCTGCTTTGCAAGTTCTCTTCTTCTCTCCTCTGTTAAAGGCGGAACATTAAGAATAATATTTTCCCCGTTATTAGAAGGTGCAAAACCTAAGTTTGAATTGATGATCGCTTTCTCAATAGCACCAATAGCAGTTCTGTCCCAAGGCTGAATAGAAATCGTCATGGCATCCGGTACAGAAACGTTGGCAACCTGGTTGATAGGAGTCGGAGCTCCATAATATTCTACCATTACATCCTGAACCATTGCCGTAGAAGCACGTCCTGCTCTAATTCTTTGAAATGCATGATCCAAGTGCTTTACAGCGGCGTCCATGTCGTGCTTTACAGATTCTAATATAAGATCTAATTCTTCCATTATATAGTTAAAATTTGATAAATTACACATTTTTATAAATGATGACTGATAAGTGATAATTGATCAGTAATGAGAAATTTTAAATTATTAAATCTTTTAATTTTTCAATTACTTTAATCTGCCACCTACAAATCAACTAAAGTTCCTACATTTTCTCCATCCACGATTTTCTCTAAATTCCCATCCTTATTCATATCAAATACGATAATCGGCAATTTATTCTCGTGACTTAAAGTGAAGGCAGTCATATCCATTACTTTAAGATTTTTAGCATATACCTCGTCGAAGGACAGTGAATTGTATTTTACAGCATCAGCATTCTTTTCAGGGTCCATATCATAGATTCCGTCTACTCTGGTTCCTTTTAAAATCACATCTGCCCCGATTTCGATAGCTCTCAAAGTCGCTGCCGTATCCGTTGTAAAATAAGGATTTCCTGTTCCTGCCCCGAAGATCACTACTCTACCCTTTTCAAGGTGTCTTACTGCTCTTCTTTTGATGAAAGGTTCAGCTACTTTATCCATTTCAATCGCAGACTGAAGTCTGGTTTTGATTCCTGCATCTTCCAGAGCTCCCTGAAGAGCCATCCCGTTGATCACCGTTGCCAGCATTCCCATATAATCTCCCTGTACCCTATCCATTCCTTTTGCAGCGCCTGCTACCCCTCGGAAAATGTTTCCTCCTCCAATAACGATCGCAACTTCGCAGCCTTTTTTCACTACTTTTTTGATCTCTGCGGCATATTCCTGCAGTCTTTCATTGTCTATACCATATTGTCTGTTCCCCATTAAGGCCTCACCACTCAGTTTCAGAAGGATTCTTTTATATTTCATCTTTAATTTTTAATAAGCTTTACCGGAGTAATTTTCTCCGAAATTTAATTTTGCAAATATAATCATTAAAAATATTGAATAAAGAAAAATATTTACGCAGAAATAATGGCAGAAATATTTTGATAAGTACGAAAAAGGATTATTTTTGCATTAATTATAAATTGAATTGAAGAAAATTGTCATTTTTTCATTATTTCTGTCAGGAATTGTTTCTTATGCGCAAACAGGAACAAATGTTTATCCTTTCTTAAACATCCCTGTATCTGCCAGACAGGCTGCCTTAGGTGGCGATGCAATTTCCATCAGAGACTATGATGTTTCCTTTGCTATTGCAAATCCGGCCCTTTTAAATAAAGATTCAGACAAACAGCTTTCAGTGAATGCCGCAGCTTATCTTGCTGATTCAAAATATGGAACTGTTGCCTACGCCAGAGATTTTGATAATGGACATATGGCAACCATCAATGCCCGATACATGACCTACGGAAGCATTCCAAGAACCGATGAAAGTGGTGAACAAAACGGCGAGTTCAAAGCTTCAGACGTAGCAATAGGTGCAGGCTATGCTTATCAGTTCGAAGAAGACTGGACCATTGGCGGTGGCATTAATTTCATCACTTCAAAAATTGACAACTATACTTCTTCTGCGATCTCCGGAACCGCAGGAGTTACCTATCATAATAAAAAAAACAAAGAAGTTCTTTCCCTTGTGATGAGAAATTTTGGATTTCAGCTGAAATCCTTCAACGGAACCAGGGAAAACCTTCCGTTCAGGGTAGATCTCGGATATACCAGAATTCTTAAGGCTATTCCACTTGCCGTTACCATTACTGCACATGATCTTCAACAGTTTGATATTTCTTCGGAATATAATGTGAACGGTCAGGAAGTAGGTTTCGGAAGAAAGCTGGCAGACCACTTTTCTATAGGAGCAGAACTTTTCCCTGAAAAAAGCTTCAATATAAGGCTTGGGTATAATGCGAAAAGAGGAAACGAACTTGCCGTGGCAGATCAGAGAAACTTTTCGGGGCTTTCGGGTGGATTTGGAATTAAATTACGAAGATTCCGTATAGATTATGCCCATATCCGTTATCATAACTCATCCAACGTGAACCAGATAGGCGTCTCTATGGACCTTAGCAGCCACGCGGGAGAGTAATTTCAACACGAAAAATTGACATAACAATGTAGATTTTTTTCTGTACAACCTTGATTTTTTAAAAAAATTCTTGAAATTTGCGGTATGAAAAAACCTGTAATAGCTATCGATGGGTACTCGTCTACCGGAAAAAGTTCAATCTCCAAAGTCATTGCCGATAAACTGGATCTTATACATCTGGACACCGGTGCGCTTTACAGGGGGATTACATGGTTTGCCATACAGAACTGCATGAATGATGACGGCTCTATCGATCTTCAGAAATTATTCTCTTCCTTAGATCAGATCGAGCTTGAATTCAGAAACAGTGACAACGAACTGATTCTTTACCTGAATCATATTGATATTTCAAAACAGATCCGTACCACAGAAGTTTCAGATAATGTAAGTATTGTCGCAAAACAGAAAGAAATAAGAGACTTTCTTCTTCACTCACAGCGTTCGCTGGCAGAAAAAGGAGGTATTATTATGGACGGACGTGACATAGGGACAGTAGTTCTGCCAAATGCGGACTATAAATTTTTTCTTACTGCCAGTATTGACGAAAGAACCAACAGGAGATATTTTGAGTTAGCAGGAATGGGAATACAGGCAGACAGAGAACAGGTAAAGCAAAACCTTACAGATCGCGACAAGATCGACAGCGAAAGGGAAATAGCGCCTTTAAGGCAAGCTGAAGATGCTATTGTTATTGACAATACGAAACTTACCAAAGAAGAAACAATTGATCTTATTCTCTCACATATCCATAAAATTTAACATTTTTTAATAATACAATGCCTCCTTTGGTATACAAATTGTACATTTTCACACAGAAAACTAATATTATTAACTATTAAAAAAGCTTAAAATGTCGAAAAACGGAAAAAATACAGCAGGTATATTGGCAGGACTTCTTGCAGGTGCTGCAGCAGGTGTAATCTTAGGAATGCTTTATGCGCCTGAAGAAGGTAAAGAAACAAGAAAAAAAATCAAAGATAAAGCAGGTGACCTAAAAGACCAGGCTAAAAACAAATACGGCGAAGTGTCTGAAAAAGTAAAAGATCAATACAGCAATATATCTTCTACTTTCAAAGAAACGGCCAGCAGTGTAGCCCATACGGTAAAAGACGGATATGATAAATACAAAGATCAGATTGTTTCCAAAACTGCAGACGTAGTAAAGGATGTAGAAACGGAACTGAACGATCTTAAAAAATAAGTAGTTTATTTTTTGAGTAAATTATGGGAAGGAACTTTTTGCACGAAAGTTCCTTTTTTTGTAACTTTAAAAAAAAACAATGATAGAGACTATTAAAGAATATGCATCAAAGAGAATAGATCTTCTGAAAATTGAAGCTACTGAAAAATCCTCTCTTTCTGCAGGGCTCATTACCTACTTTGTAGTGCTGCTAGTTGCTTTTACTTTTTTTATTATCCTTTTTAATTTTGGAATGGCATTTCTTATCGGCAAGGCGCTGGATAATACTTCTTACGGTTTCCTGATCGTTGCCGGGTTTTATGTTGTGGTAATGGGATTTATCATTGCTTTTAAAAATAAGATTGTCAATATGGTGGCGGACCAGGTTATTAAATTTTTAAATCATTAAGCTATGGGCAGAAATTACGAAAGCATTGAAGAACTAAGAAGAAAGAAAAAACTGCTTAAAAGCGAGATCAATGATCTGGAAAACCTTCTTACCTTTAAAAACACAAAAGAAAGCCTGAGTGCATTCACCAATGGTCTTACAGATCAGTATCTGCAGGAAAAAGTAGATGATGACGGTGATGAAAAGGTTGTTCTAAGAAAAGATGTCATTGCCAGGCATCTAACTTCCGAAGTAAAAGATATGTTCATCAATAAACAAACAGCTGTAGGAATCGCAAGTACTGCATTAGGTGGTAATGTGACAGACAGCCTGATAAAACTGGGAATTACCGCTTTGGTTGGAAATTATGCCAAAAACAACATGAAAAGCCCTAACTGGAAGAAAAAACTTCTGGGTGCGGCTATGATTTATCTGGCTCCTATTGCCCTTAAATACGTCAGAAAGAAGCTGGAAGTATACCAAAAAAACAAGAGTGTTTCAAGTCTGGAACAGTTGATATAGAGAAACTAGAAGTTAGATATTAGAGGTTAGAAATTTTCATGAATAAGAAAATTTTCTCACTGTTAAATTGTTCTAAATTAATAGTGATATTTAGACTTCATCAGCTAATTTCTAATATCTAACTTCTAGTTTCTTAATTTCTATTTAGAAAATAGTTGCCCTAAAATTATTCCCGCCGCCATAGAAACATTCAGGCTTTCTGTAGACTGGGATTTGCCAAATCTTGGAATGGTAATGCACTTTTTAAGGAGTTTCTCCGTCTCGGGCCTCATACCGTTTCCTTCATTACCTAAAATAAGGTTAAGTTTTTCAGGTTTTTCAAAAGTATAGATATTTTCCCCTTCCATATCCGTACCGATATTGATATTCTCCGTTTTCGAAAGATATTCCACAAGATCAGTATACATAATATTCACCCGGGTGAAAGATCCCATAGTGGCCTGAATCACTTTAGGGTTGTAAACATCCACAGTATCTTCACTGCAAATAATCTGTTCTATTCCGAACCAGTCTGCCAGGCGGATAATAGTTCCGAGATTGCCCGGATCCTGAATACCGTCCAGAACCAACTGAACATCCCTATCCTCCGTTTTTTCTTCATCGGGCAGATAACAAACTGCTACAGAATCTTTAGGTGTTTTAAGGAAACTGATTTTTTTCAGCTCATTTTCAGTGATCTGGGTAACGGGTACATCTGTCCGGTCCAATTTTTGCGGATCGGTAGAAAATATTTCTTTAACTTTAAAATTAGATTCAGAAAGTTCACAAATGATTTTATTACCTTCAACCAAAAACAAATTGTATTTTTGTCTGAACTTCTTTTTATCTAAAGACTGTAAAATTTTTATTGTATGAGCTGTAAGCATTATAAGAATTCTCCTCAAAAATATTATAAAATTATCTCATTTGCAACATTTGTTGGTCTCCTTTATGCGTGCAGTACAACTAAAAAAGTTCCAGACGGCGAATATCTGCTTACCAGGAACAACTTTAAGTTTGAAGACAAGAAAGAATCTTTCGATGAGGAACTGAAAGATTATGTACAGCAGAAGCCCAATAAAAAGCAACTCCTTTTCATTCCGCTGGGTTTAGGATTTTACAATATGGCGAATCCTAAATATGATACCTTACTCAACGAATATATGACTTATCCCAGTGAAATGAGAAATCAAAAGCTGAGAGACTCTCTTTTCATTAAATATAATATGAAAAGCAGTGTGGGAAAAACATTGTTTTTGGACCGTTTGCTTCATAGCTGGGGAACCCCGCCTGTAATCCTCGATCAGACGAGAAGTGAAAAAAGTGCTGAGTCTATTGAGAAAAGGCTTGTTTACAGAGGATTTTGGGATGCTGATGTCACTTTCAAGCATTCTATGGATTCTGCTTCCAAGAAGGCAGCCGTTAATTATTTCATCAAGCATAATGATCCTACCTATATTAAAGATTATTATTACAATATCACAGACCCCACTGTGAAAGGCCTTTACTGGCAGAAACTAGACAAGAGCCTGATAAGATCCGGACAGAGACTTGACCAGACCGTTCTTGAAAAAGAAGTAACGAGAATTACTGAGCTGATGCGGGAAAACGGCTATTATAGGTTTAATAGTTCCAATGAAGAGATCTACTTCGTAGCAGATTCACTGAAAAGCAGGAAACAGGTTCCCCTTACCCTGGAGATCCATAAAGATTCTGCTGACCATCCTTATAAAGTGGCGACCATCGGGAATATTGACGTGGCCATTGTAAACGAAGCCGGCGATTTTCCGAAAAATACCATTAAGGACAGTTTAAGGAGGATAAGGTTCCATAAAATGGACGAAAGCTATAAAACATCTTCTTTATGGAGAGCCGTGATTGTAGACAGTAAGAAAGTGTATGACCAGAAAGCTTTGGATCTTACAAAAAGAAACTTCATCGCGATGAATAACTTCAGTATTCTGAAGGCAAGGGATTCTTTAAGAAGAGGTGGTGGTACTTCACCGAATGACAGCATTGTTGATGTTCTGTATCTCTTGAAGCCGCTTCCTAAATATGAGCTTAAAGTGGGAACAGATATTAATTATTCTCAGATTCTGAACCTTGGGATATCCCCTTCTGTAGACCTTACCACAAGGAATGTTTTCAGAGGTGCAGAAAACCTTTCTACAAGCATTTCAGGAACATTCGGATCAATAAGAAGTACAAAAGATATTGATAAGAGAGATCTTGCTTACGAAATTTCAGCGCAGGCTTCTCTTAATTTCCCAAGACTTCTACTTCCATTCAATTATTATAAGCTTCTTCCCAAAAGATATACCCCAACCTCTTCTATCCTGTTGGGAGCTTCAGTACAAAACAATATCGGCTTAGGAAGAGTGAACTTCAATACGGGATTGAATTACCATGCAAACGTCAATGACCAGGTGTCACACAGGCTTACCCTTTTCAATACGCAAATTAGTCTTACGAAGAATAAGGATGCTTATTATGACTATTTCAGTAATGATGAAATTATAAAAGACGATATACTTGCGAGTTATTTTGCCTATGACCCGATTACCCAACAAAAATTCCTTTCAGGTGAACTCAGCCTTGACAATGTTTCCAGGCAGATTGTTCAAGATACAAACTATCAGGGAGCGCTTGACCAGAAGGGGCAGGATCTTCTTACAGCCTTCAAAGGAACCCTTGTGAATAAAGACAGACAGACCCAGGATGTGATTATTTCTTCCATGATCTATAATTTTGTTTATAATGAGATTGGTAAAAAAGATTATCCCAATGCCTTCTATTTTAACGGAAAAATAGAGCTTGCAGGTAATATTTTAAGCTTATTCAATCAGAAAAGAGATGACGGGGGCGTTGTGGTAAGTCCGCAGAGAACAATCTTCGGAATTCCCTATGCTCAGTTTGTTAAATTTGATATTGATACTAGAAAATATTTTAAATTCAATGGCAATCAGACGTTGGTTTTACGTCAGTTCATAGGAGTGGGTGTTCCTTACGGAAACTCTACCGACATGCCTGTTATTAAGTCTTATTTCAATGGTGGATCCAATGATATCAGAGCATGGGTAGCATTTGGAGGACTAGGTCCATCCGACTCACAGGTCGACGAAAGAGTCCGCACCTATATGACGAATAATGTAAAGCTAACCACGAATATAGAATACAGAATCCCTTTTAATGAAATGTATGAAGGTGCCATATTTACTGATATAGGAAACACCTGGAGTATTAGAAAGCCTGGTACAGACAGCAGTTATGGTGATGAATTCAAATTCAATAAGTTTTTAGGACAAATGGGAATCGGCAGTGGATTCGGTTTAAGGGTAAATGTAGCCTACATTACTTTCAGACTTGATCTTGCCTATAAGATTTATGATCCGAATAAACCTGAAGGAGACCGATGGAGATTCAAGAATTTCCAGCCTTTCAAACCAACATTGAATATCGCGTTCGGATATCCTTTCTAATCCGGAGAAATTCCCAATATGAAGTAAACTACAGCAATCACTCTGGCGAGTATTTCCCTGAACTGATTCCTGTAGTAACTTTCCGGTTTGCTGACATCCTGCGCATCAAAACCCAAGGCATTCATAGTGTTATTCCTTGCAAAAAATAAGGCACGGAGATTATGGAAGCCTTGTGATACAATGATCACATCTTTCTTTTTGTAAACATCTTTACAGCGCAGAATACTTTTATAGGTATTGAATCCTTTCGGATCTTCTATGATGATGTCTCCCGGAACTCCTTCCTGATTGACCAGGTAATTTTTCATAGCAGCAGGCTCGTTATAACCTTTACTTTTTTCTCCGCTTACAATAATCTTTTTAATCTTACCATGATGATAAAGAAGTGCTGCAGCATCCATTCTTTTCGTAAAATAAGGATTAGACTGACCAGATCTCATCTTTGGAGAAGTTCCCAGTACCAGGGCAACTTCCCGTGGCGGAATTTTAGAAATCTTGGTATAGGTACGCCCATTGGTAAGTCCGAAAACCCATGCATTACAAAGACATATCAGCAGAATTCCTATTTCTGCTGATACAAACCCCAAGTTAAATATGTTCCTGATAACTCTCAACTAAGGTCAAAGTTAAGCTTTATTTTCTTACTTTTTACAATGGACATGCATGCCAGTATTTTGCCTTGTGCTTCTTCTTTTTCAGTCAGATATTCATTTTCAAGCAGCTCCACCTCTCCTTCTTCAAGATAGCATTCGCAGCTTCCGCATATTCCGGATTTGCATGAATAAGGAACCGGAAAATTCTGGATCAGAAGCTGTTGAAGAATCTTCTCTCTGTTATCAGGAAGATGGGTTGCATATTCTTTTCCAAGCATTTTAAACTTAACTTCCACATTTTCGATCAGCGGAAATTCTTTTTCTACAGGATAAATGTCATCATTATATTCTTCAAAAAGTTCAAAATGAATATTCTTTTTCGGAATTCCGTGGTGATAGCAGGCATTCGCAAGCGATTTTATCATCTCTCCTTTTCCGCATATCAATACTTCATCTACCGCATCCCAAATTGTAGATTCCTCATCCGTATCATCCAGATGAAGAATTTGATTAATAATCAAACTCAATTTCTTTTCGTCCAGCCTTCCGTAGAAAAACTGATCCGCTGTTTTTTCCTTTGAAAAAAAGTAAAAAATCTGAAGTCTTTCACCGTGCATTCTGGCAAGATTATCCAATTGCTCTCTGTAAATAACTTCTTCAGAGCTTTTATTTTCAAAAAATAAAAAAAGCCTGGTGCGCGGTTCCTTATGAAGGATATTCTTAAAATGACTCAGGATCGGGGTAATCCCTATTCCGGCTGCAAAAGCAACAATGGTCCGGAATTCGCTTGGTTTGGAGACCAGTGTAAACCTACCGGAAGGCTCTCCTACCATCAGCTCATCTCCAACATTATAATTTCTGAACAACTCCGAAGTGGCTCCATCAGAAGAATTCACCTTGATTCCAAGGCATATTTTTTTCTCATAAGGCGCTGAAGTCATTGAGTAATCGTTGACGACTTCCTCACCGTGAGCAATAAATTTTATGCTTACAAATTGTCCCGCTTCAAACTTGAAATTCTCCTTCAAATTCCCTGGAATCTCGAATTCCAGAGAAAAAGTATTTTTGGTCAGTTGTTCCTTTTTCGCTACTTTTAACGGATGAAACTGTATCAGTTTCCCTTTATAGATTTGTTGTTCCATACTTCAATTCAAAAATAGTCAAAAAATAATTTATGAAGAAGATAATTTTATCCACGCTTATTCTTACGGCTCTTTACAGCTGCAAAAAAGAAGGTCAGAAAACCGTTGAAACCACTGTCAAAGATTCAGTTTCCGTTGCGGACAATACAGCTTCTGAAACAACAGCTTATACATCTAAGGAACTTTCTCCGGATAATCTGGGAAAATATTTAGCTCAGAAGAATGACACTTTATACGTTACCAATTTTTTTGCAACATGGTGCGGACCGTGTATGAGAGAAATCCCTCATTTTAAGAACAAAATGGAGGAATTAAAAGATAAGCCGGTAAAGTTTACTTTTATCAACCTTGATGATAAGTCTGAATGGAATACTTCTGTGAAAAAATTTGCACAGGAAAATAACCTTGCAGCAAATATCATTCTTTTGGATGGTCAGAAGCTGGACGCGAATTTTTTCACAAATAATTTTAAACAATGGGACGGCGGCTCAATTCCCTTTACTTATTTGAGAAAAGGAGATAAAGTTGACGAATATTTAGGAATGATGACCGAAGAAGTATTAAATTCCAAGGTCGATGCTCTTTTAAAATAAAACATCCAGATTCTTTCTGATCATGTCAAAAAAATTCAAAATCCTGTGTTTACTGCTGACGGCTGCTATTATTCTTACTGCAGTGATCAACCTGAACACAGGGTTTTTAAATTTAACCTTTCAGGATTTCTTTCAGGATTCTGCCCAAAGCCAGATCGCCGAAATTCGTATCAACCGGGTACTGGTGATGCTTCTGGCGGGAATATCAATTCCAACATCCGGTTTTCTGATGCAGGAATATTTTCAAAATCCTCTGGCCGGTCCGGATATTTTAGGAATTACGTCTGTAGCCAGCTTATCCGTAGCTTTTTATATTTTCTTCTCCCACGATTTTCTAATCCCGGAATTTCTGCAGAACAGTTTCCTCAGTCTTTCAGCCATTGTAGGAAGCCTTGTATTGATGCTGGTTTTACTATCCATGTCGAATAAGTTTCAGGATAAATCTTATCTCATTATATTCGGTTTCCTTATTTCGGCATTTGCCGGCGCTGTAGTTTCTTTATTACAGTTCTATGCAGAAAATCAAAGTCTGAAAAACTATATTTTATGGTCTTTCGGAGCTAATAATATGGTAACCAGAAACCAAATTTATGTATTATCAGTTTTAGTTTTTATAGGCGTGTTTTTCTGTTTTAAAACAATAAAGCCATTGATCGGAAATTCATTGGGAACATCGTATGCTCAGAGCTTAGGAGTCAATCTTAATCAGTTGAAGATCCTTATTATTGCAGCCTCTTCCCTGCTTTCAGCTTCTATTACGGCATTTCTGGGACCTATTTTATTTATCGGAATTATTGTTCCGCATTTTTGCAGACTGATCTATAACCCTTCCAAATTATGGCAGCAATGGATCCTGAATATGTTTCTCGGAATGCTGATCATGCTGGTATTTTCTATTACAGCAGAAAAAACCCAGATTCCCATGAATGTGATAAGCTCTGTATTTGGGATACCGGTGATTTTGCTGATGCTTTTGAAACAGAATAAAATTTAAAGGTCAATAAGTCAATGGTAAATTGTGAATTTAATCAAGCAGATTTAAAATAGTATTTTTGTAAACAATGCATCTGGGCAATTAATCAATATCCAATGTTCCTACAAATCAAACAAGCTAATATAGGCTACGATAAAACTTTAATTTCAAATGCTTATGCAGATTTGAAACTGGGTGATGTGTGTCTTTTGATTGGTAATAACGGTGTAGGAAAAACAACGCTTATCAAATCCATTTTAAATCAGATCTCTCTTTTAGGTGGAGAAATTTTAATTAATCATAAAAATATAAAAGACCTTTCCGTTAAAGAAACTGCGGAAAATATTGCTGTTGTTTTCTCAAAATCAAATGTTCCGCAACATCATACTGTTGAAGACCTTATTTCATTAGGAAAATACATCTATTACCCTTTTTATTTCGAGCTTAAAAAAGAAGACAGGGAGGAAATTTCCCATATCATAGACGAATTGGATCTTGCTCAATACAGACACACTCTTCTTAAAAACCTTTCGGATGGTAATTTGCAGAAAGCATTTATAGGCCGGGCTATCGCTCAGAATTCTCCTGTTGTTATTCTTGATGAGCCGACAACCCATCTTGATGAAAAAAATAAACTCATCATCTTAAAAAACCTTCGCAGACTGGCCAAGGAGCAGCATAAAATCATATTATTCTCTTCCCACGACTGGCGACTGGCCAAGGAATTTGCAGACAAAATATGGTATGTAAAGGATAATCAGCTTTTTTCCGGACTTGTAGAAGATGTATTGCTTAAGCATGATGAACTTACCAATGTTTCATTGTTTCAGGTGAATGAGAATTTTGTTCCGCCTTCTATTAATGCACCGCAGGTTCACAAGGAAATGCTTTATTCTTTACTGCAGAAAAACTTCGAAAAAGACCTTTCTGCCCTGCATTTTGAATATAAGAATGGTTTTTGGGGAATTCTCACCGACACTTCTAATCAACAATACGAATCCTTTGAAGAAATAATTGATTTCATTAAAAACATTCATTAATACTGCGTTTCTGTTACGTATTTCATATACTATGCATGCATAGTATTATGCTAATCATACAATTTAATCCGTTTACTATCAGTTAATTAACAAAATTTAACGTTAATAAATACTATGCATGCATAATATTTACTAAATTTGGGTAACACCATTAGTGGATAGAATGATGGATAATAATAAAGAAAAAATAGAAAACGTAGATTTAGTTTTAAAGCAGACCTGGTTGGCTGTTTCAAAAATGTACACAGAACTTGCCCAAGAGCATGATTCTACTGCTGTACAGGCCCTCACT
This sequence comes from Chryseobacterium lathyri, assembly GCF_019970085.1. NCBI lineage: Bacteria > Pseudomonadati > Bacteroidota > Flavobacteriia > Flavobacteriales > Weeksellaceae > Chryseobacterium > Chryseobacterium lathyri. The sequence goes on from NZ_JAHXYG010000004.1 coordinate 259,518, forward strand.
CTTCTTAAAATTGACCCTAAGGAAGGCACCAGAAGTACCAATTTAGGTCCTAAAATGGCTATTGAACCCACCTCTTTGACCAGAATCATTAAGCTTCTGGAAGACAACGGATATATCTATAAGGAAAAGACGACTGCCGATAAAAGGGAGGTGATCATTAAACTTACGGATAAAGGTCTGAATTCAAGGAATATGTCCAAAGAAGTGGTCGTCAATTTTAACAAAAAAGTGATGGAAAAGATTGCTCCTGAGAAAATTGAAACCTTCAAGGAAGTGATGTCCGAAATCATGAAAATTGCAAACGAATTATTAAATAACAGAAAATAAATTATAATGAAAAGAAGAATCAAACATGTAACGGTTCTTGGTTCAGGAATTATGGGCAGCGGTATTGCGGCACATTTCGCCAACATTGGTGTGGAGGTGTCTCTTTTGGATATCGTTCCTTTTGAACTGACGGAAGCTGAACAAAAAAAAGGTTTGACCAAAGATGACAAGGTGGTAAGAAACAGAATTGCTTCTGAAAACTTTGAAAAACTGAAAAAAGCAAGTCCTGCCCTTCTCTATTCTCCAAAATTTGCAGATAGAATTAAAGTAGGTAACTTCGATGATGATCTTAAAAACATCAAGAATACAGACTGGATTATTGAGGTAGTCGTTGAAAAGCTTGACATTAAGAAATCTGTTTATGAAAAAATTGAACAGTTCAGAAAGCCGGGAACATTAATTTCTTCTAATACATCGGGAATTCCTATCCATTTCTTAACGGAAGGAAGAAGCGATGATTTCAAAAAATATTTTGCGGGAACACACTTCTTCAACCCGGTAAGGTACCTTCCTCTTTTAGAGATTATACCAACAAATGATACAGATCCGGAAATTGTAGATTTCTACATGACTTATGGAGCTAAATTCTTAGGAAAAACTACCGTTCTAGCTAAAGATACTCCAGCGTTTATCGCCAACAGGATCGGAGTTTTTTCGATGATGGATCTTCTTCACAACGTACAGAAATTAGGATTGACGGTTTCTGAAGTTGATAAATTAACAGGTCCTGTCATCGGACGTCCAAAATCTGCAACATTCAGAACAGCTGATGTGGTAGGTCTTGACACCTTGGTAATGGTAGCTAACGGCGTTCGTCAGAGCGGTGCTGAAGCCAATAATTTCAATGATGTTTTTGCCCTTCCTAATTATATCCAGAAAATGATGGATAATAAATGGCTGGGTTCTAAAACGGAACAGGGATTCTACAAAAAAGTGAAAAATGCAGAAGGAAAATCTGAGATCCACGGATTAAACCTTGATACGTTAGAATACGAGCTTCAGGGAAAATCTTCTTTCCCTACTTTAGAATTAACTAAAAATATAGACAAGCCAATTGACAGATTCAAAGTTTTAATTGGTGGAAAAGATAAGGCCGGCGAATTATATAGAAAATCTTTAGGTGCCCTGTTCGCTTACGTTTCTCATAAAGTTCCGGAAATCTCTGATGAAATCTATAAGATTGATGATGCCATGAGAGCTGGTTTCGGCTGGGAAAACGGCCCGTTTGAAATCTGGGATGCCGTAGGTGTTCAGAAAGGTATAGAATTAGCAAAAGACGCAGGCTATGAAGTTTCAGATTGGGTTAAAAATGTAGAAACTTTCTATAAAGTTAATGATGAAGGTCAAAGCATCTTCGTGGATAAAAACTCAGGAGAATACAACAAAATTCCTGGGCAGGATGCCTTTATTATCTTAGACAATATCAGAAAGAACAAAACACTTTGGAGCAACTCAGGAGCTGCAATCGAATATCTTGGTGATGGTATCATCAACTTTGAGATCCGCTCAAAAATGAACTCTCTTGGAGGCGAAGTTCTTGATGGACTAAACAGAGCTATTGATTTAGCAGAAAAAGAATACGATGGATTGGTTGTTGGAAACCAGGGAACAAACTTTTCTGTAGGAGCCAACCTTGCTATGATCCTGATGATGGCTATCGAACAGGACTGGGATGATCTGAATATGGCTATCGCCTATTTCCAGAAATCGATGATGAGAGTACGCTACTCCTCTATTCCTGTAGTGGTTGCCCCTCACGGAATGACGCTTGGTGGTGGTTGCGAAATGACTATGCATGCAGACAGAGTGGTTGCGGCAGCAGAAACTTATATCGGATTGGTAGAAACCGGAGTTGGAGTAATTCCTGGTGGTGGTGGTACTAAAGAACTTACCTTGAGAACTTCCAGAGAATTCCACAGCGATGACGTTAAAAATAACAGACTTCGTGAAGCATTCATGAATATCGCTATGGGTAAAGTAGCCACTTCCGCTTATGAAGCCTATGATATGGGAATTCTTGAAAAAGGAAAAGATATTGTATCCGTAAGCAAAAACAGACAGATCGCCGAAGCTAAAAAAGTTGCAAAACTATTGGCAGAGCAAGGATATACACAGCCTATCGAACAGAAAGTAAAAGTTCTTGGGAAAGATGCCTTAGGAATGTTCTACGTAGGAACAGACCAGATGCTTACCGGAAAGTTCATCTCTGAGCACGACAAAAAAATTGCAGACAAACTGGCGAACGTTATGGTAGGAGGAAATCTTTCCGAACCAACTGTCGTAACTGAACAATATCTATTGAATCTTGAAAGAGAAACATTCCTTCAGCTTTGTGGGGAGAGAAAGACGCTAGAGAGAATTCAGTACATGCTGCAGAATGGAAAACCGTTGAGAAACTAATTTTTCTGTAAAATGTAAAAAGTATTAACGTAAAAAGTATTTTTAACATGCATGATTTCAGACAGCTTGAAGTTTGGAAAAAATCAATTCAACTTTGTAAAACGTATTATTTCTTTTCAAAGGAATTTCCAAAAGATGAATTATTTGGACTTACTTCCCAATCAAGAAGATGTTTATATTCCATTCCTTCTAACATAGCGGAAGGCGCGGGAAGAGATACCAAGCCTCAATTTTCACATTTTCTGAATATTGCATTGGGTTCTTCATTTGAATTTGAAACTCAAATTATAATTGCAAAAGAATGTGAGTTTCTTCCGGAAGACAGATTTCAAAAAACACTTACTGAAATACAGTATATACAAAATATGATTATTAAACTGAAACAAGTTTATTCAAGTTAACACTTTAAAATACATTGTACATTATACATTAATACATTATACAATTTATGAAACAAGCATATATAGTAAAGGGTTTCAGAACTGCCGTAGGAAAAGCTCCAAAAGGAAGTTTAAGATTCACAAGACCCGACGTGATGGCCGCTACAGTTATTGAAAAATTAATGGCTGAGCTACCACAATTAGATAAAAACAGAATTGACGACCTTATCGTAGGAAACGCAATGCCTGAAGCAGAACAGGGTTTAAACGTTGCCCGTTTAATTTCTTTAATGGGATTAAATACCGATAAGGTTCCGGGAGTTACTGTCAACAGATACTGTGCATCAGGAAGTGAAGCTATCGCTATTGCTTCGGCAAAGATCCAGGCAGGAATGGCAGACTGTATCATCGCAGGAGGTACAGAATCTATGTCTTACATCCCGATGGGAGGTTACAAGCCGGTTCCGGAAACGGATATTGCCAAAACGAACCCTGATTATTACTGGGGAATGGGCTATACTGCTGAAGAAGTAGCTAAGCAATATAATATTACAAGAGAAGAACAAGATCAGTTCGCATTTGAATCCCATATGAAAGCTTTGAAAGCTAATGCAGAAGGAAAATTTGCCAATCAGATCGTTTCAATTCCTGTAGAATATAATTTCCTGGATGAAAACCAGAAAATGCAGTCTAAAAAGTTTGATTTCTCTGTAGACGAAGGACCAAGAAAAGATACTTCTTTGGAAGGTCTTGCTAAACTGAGACCCGTATTCGCGAACGGAGGAAGTGTAACAGCCGGAAATTCATCCCAGATGAGTGACGGAGCTGCTTTCGTAATGGTTATGAGCGAAGAAATGGTAAAAGAATTAGGTCTTGAGCCGGAAGCAAGATTAGTGGCTTATGCTGCAGCAGGTCTTGAGCCTAGAATCATGGGTATGGGACCGATTTATGCTATTCCAAAAGCTTTAAAACAAGCCGGTCTTGAATTAAAAGATATTGAATTAATTGAATTGAACGAAGCATTTGCATCACAGTCTGTAGCGATCAAAAAGGAATTAGGCCTAAACCCTGATATCCTGAATGTCAACGGAGGCGCTATCGCTCTTGGCCACCCGCTCGGATGTACCGGAACAAAACTGACCGTTCAGCTTCTTGATGAAATGAGAAGACGCGGCAACAAGTACGGAATGGTTTCTATGTGCGTGGGTACAGGACAGGGAGCAGCAAGTATTTTCGAACTTCTTTAATTAATTATAGATTTTAAATTATAAATTTTAGATGAAATGAGTTTCAAAGAAGACAATTTGATTCAGATAAAAACTTTTGACTTTGCTTTAAGAATAATTAAATTTTATACTCAATGTAAATCTCAGAATGAATTCATTTTATCTAAACAAATTCTTCGCTGTGGAACTTCAATTGGCGCAAATGTGGAAGAAGCAATTGCTGCACAATCTAAAAAAGATTTTATCTCAAAACTTTCTATAGCCAACAAAGAAGCACGAGAAACAAAGTATTGGCTAAGACTTTATCAATCTTCAAATTTAGTTCAAATTGAAATAGACTCTTATTTGAAAGAAATTGAAAGTATTATTAATATTTTGACCAAAATCATCAAAACTTCATCCGAAAATTTATAACAGAGAATCAATAATTTAAAATTTATAATCTAAAATTTAAAATCATAAAATAATGAGTAATACACTTAATAAAACACTGAAGGGAGGTGAATTCCTTATAAAGGAAATTCCTGCAAATGATATTTTCACTCTTGAAGAACTTTCAGAGGAGCAAAAAATGCTTCGTGATTCTGCGAAAGAATTTATCGACAGAGAAGTAATTCCTCAAAAAGAAAGATTTGAGAAAAAAGATTATGCTTTAACTGAGGAAAAAATGCGTCAGTTGGGCGAAATGGGACTTCTAGGAGTTGCTGTTCCTGAGGAATACGGTGGTCTTGGAATGGGATTCGTGAATACTATGCTGGCATGTGATTACTGCTCAGGAGCAAATGGTTCATTAGCTACAGCTTATGGAGCTCACACGGGCATCGGAACCCTTCCTATCCTATTGTATGGTACAGAAGAGCAAAAGAAAAAATACCTTCCGGATCTGGCAACAGGTACAAAATTCGGAGCATACTGTCTGACTGAGCCTGATGCTGGTTCTGATGCCAATTCAGGAAAAACAAGAGCAAAACTTTCCGAAGACGGGAAACATTATATCATCAACGGGCAAAAAATGTGGATTTCCAATGCAGGTTTTGCAGAAATCTTTATTGTCTTTGCTAAAATTGATGATGACAAAAACATCACCGGTTTCATCGTAGAAAAAGAAGGAACCGAAGGGCTTTCTTTCGGTGAAGAAGAGCATAAACTGGGAATTCGTTCGTCTTCTACAAGACAGGTTTTCTTTAATGATATGAAAGTTCCTGTTGAAAATCTTTTAGGTGAAAGAAACAACGGTTTCAAAATCGCTCTGAATGCTTTGAATGTCGGAAGAATTAAGCTGGCAGCTGCCAACCTTGACGGACAGAGAAGAATCTTAAACCACTCTCTTCAATATTCTAACGAAAGAAAACAGTTTGGAGTTTCTATCTCCACTTTTGGAGCGATCAGAAAGAAACTGGCAGAAATGGCAACTGGAATTTTCGTTGCTGAAGCTGGTTCTTACAGAGCGGCAAAAGATGTTGAAGATAAAATCAACGAATTGGTTGCCGGTGGAATGAACCATCAGCAGGCTGAATTAAAAGGAGTTGAGGAATTTGCTGTGGAAGCTTCTATTCTGAAAGTTTTCGTTTCAGATTTAACACAGCATACTGCCGATGAAGGAATCCAGGTGTACGGAGGAATGGGATTCTCTGAAGATATGCCGATGGAAGCAGCCTGGAGAGATTCAAGAATTGCAAGAATCTATGAGGGTACCAACGAGATCAACCGTCTTTTAGCAGTTGGAATGTTGATTAAAAAAGCAATGAAAGGAGAATTGGATCTGCTTTCTCCTGCAATGGCAATCAGCAAAGAACTGATGGGAATTCCTTCATTTGATGTTCCAGATTACTCAGCATTCATGGCTGAAGAAAAGGCGATTATCGCTAACCTTAAGAAAGTATTTCTTATGGTTTCCGGAGCGGCTCTTCAGAAATACATGATGGATATTGAAAAACAACAGCATTTATTACTGAATGCTTCTGAAATCCTTAATCAACTTTATATGGCAGAATCTGCTATTTTAAGAGCTGAAAAACATTTCTCTGCTGATTCTGTAGAAGCAGCAATGGCACAGCTTAACCTTTACAAAGCTGTTGAAAAGATCATCGCAGCTGCAAAAGAAGGAATTGTTTCTTTCGCGGAAGGTGATGAACAGAGAATGATGCTTTCAGGTCTGAGAAGGTTCACGAAATATACCAATCATCCGAATGTAGTGGCTTTAACTGAAAAAGTTGCCGCACACTATATCGGTAAAGGAGCTTATTAGTCTTTTATAACATAAATTTTGATTGAAGCGTCTCATTTTTTTGAGGCGCTTTTTTTTAGCTTATATTAAGACATAACAGACAGGATTGTAAACCAATAAGTAAAATCTATGGTGCTTGTGAACTTAAATTCCAATATTTTTTATATTTTTATTTTAAATTAAAAACATGAAGATTTTATTATTTCCTTTCCTTCTTATTTCTATTATACTAACTGCTCAGAAAAAAGAAAGAAAGCTGATCCTGCTGAAAACAGATACCACCAAGATTCTCAAGCTTAATGATCCTAAAGAAATTCAGGAAAAAATGGGTATGGATCGGAAGGAACAGTATAAAATGCTTACTGTAACCCCAAAAGATACAGCAGCATATATGGCTTTAAAGGAACCTAAAAAGGATTATTCAAAATACAAGATACTGAACCCTGACATTCCTGAAAAAATTGCAGACACAAAAAAGGCTCAGCCTTCCAAATAATTAAAAAAATAAACAAACCACAAAACCAATTACTATGGGAAAATTTATTATCTCGAAGAGAACAGACAGTGACTTCAAATTCAATCTGAAAGCCGGCAACGGACAAGTAATTTTAACAAGCCAGGGATATGGCTCAAAGTCATCTTGTGAAAACGGAATAGAATCTGTACGTACCAATTCGCAGGACGATTCAAAATTCGAAAGAAATACGGCTAAAGATGGCCGCTGTTATTTCAATTTAAAAGCAGGAAATGGGCAAATCATAGGAACCAGCCAGATGTATGAATCTGAAAATGGAATGGAAAACGGTATAGAATCTGTAAAAAACAACGCGCCAGGTGCTTCAATAGAGGATGAAACCCTGCTTTAAACTGAGTCAGGGATAAGACATTTCAGTTTTATCATGATGTAAGGAAGTCAGAAGCTGGAAGAGGGAAGTTATTGAAGTCCAAAGATAGAAATACAGGGTATTTTTAGTAATCTTTATAAAACTACTTCAATAAATTTAAAAGAAATTGTTAATACCGGCCAATAGTAACTTCCATCCTCCAACTTCCATCTTCTAGCCTTTTAATTTTAACTTTTTATCCCTAAATCAGCTTATTTGATATTCCTTAAAATATTCTCAATAAAAATGTCTTATTTTTTAAGGCATTTTTTATTTTTGTATTCTATTTTCTATTAGAAATGACAAAAGAAGAAATGCTCAACAGAGCCATAAAGATAGCTGATAAAGCACATAAAGGTCAAACCGACAAGTACCACGCTCCCTACATCGCTCATGTGATGCGTGTCATGGAGTATGGTAAAACCATAGACGAAAAAATCGTAGGGGTGTTGCACGATGTGGTAGAAGATCATCCGGAAGAATTCAGCCTCGATTATCTAAGAACCGAAGGTTTTCCGGAATACATTATTTTTGCTATAAGCTGCCTTACCAAATTTGATCCCGAAGAAGACTACGATGAATTCGTTAAAAGAACAGAAAGATCACCTCTGGCTGTCGCTGTAAAGCTTAATGATCTCCGCGATAATATGGACCTCAGAAGAGTAAACAGGGAGCTTAGCCCTAAAGATATCAAAAGGTTCAACAAATACCTGAAAGCGTATCGTTATCTGATAGAGAAATATTAATCCGCTCCCGGGAAATCATAGGTTTTTGTAGGATGGTTCGTACCGTCGATATTAATGTTTAAGGCCAGATAGATAAAGTGAAGGTTTTTATTGCCTTTTGCTTCGAATTCGCGCTGCCACAGATAACCCGTCAGGATTCCGAAATAATCATCAATCTGATAGCCAAAACCACCATATACCCTGTTTCTCGCGAAAGTAGGCTTCATTGGGCTTACCAGGAAGATCTCGTCATAAGCATTCGCGAAAACAGTTCCTTTTTTAACGGTTTTTGCATTCAGGGGAACACTTATGTTCAGACGGTATCTGTAACGCATTCTTTGGGAAGCTTTATCTGTTGCCGGCTCATAGAACCAGCTTTTCTCTGCACGAAAACGGTTTTCAAACTTGACGATCCCTTTTTTGAGGTCAATCACGTCCTGTAGCCATACCCTGAACTCTTCTCTACTCAGGCTGTGTTCTTTATAATTCACGTATCTTCCAAGGCCAACAAAAGGTTTGTGATTTTTGGTAAGATTGTATCCCACTCCCCCTTTGATCTCGTAATAATCCGGGTAGGTGTAATCTTCATTTCCTCTCAGCTGACCTTCGGCATAAAGAAAAAATTTGGGATGAAACTTGTAGGTGAGAGTCACTGCATTGAAGCTGGAAACGTGGTCCTGTGCTTTGAAAAAGGTCATACTCAAAAGTAAACTCAGACTTAAAAAAAGTTTCATAAAAAATTTTTGCAAAAATAAATTATTTAACAATTTGTTAATATTAACTTTCATTCATTTCAAATTAACATTTACTTAATATTGATCGTATAAGAGAAGCCTAAGTGGAACCATCTCTGAGGCATTTCTACTCCGAAGGCTTCCGTATATTTTGTATTGGTCAAATTATTGATCAGCACATATACGGAAAAATCTTTTTTCGCAAAGCTCAGCTTTTCATCAAGAAGGTTATAAGTTCCAAGATTCATTCTTTCATTATACCTGTAAACCAGCTCATTCGTAAAATATTGAAAGAATCTCGTTTCAAGTTTCGCAACAATCTGATGCTTCAGATTATCAAGTATATACCTGGATACAAGCTCATTAGACTTCTTCATTTTGCTATCCAGATAAGTATATCCTGCTGTATACTTCAGCCAGTCAAAAACCCTGTGGCTCAATTCTACCTCAATTCCTTTTGTATCTATTTTTCCTACATTCTGAGCGTACCATACCGGATCGGTCATGCTTTTTTTAACCCAATCGATAGAATTGTTGGAATTTCTCATAAATCCGCTCACTTTTGCCAAAATTCTACTGTTCTGGTATTGGTAACCAATTTCAGATGAAACCGCATTTTCCGGAAGCAGATCAGGATTTCCCTGTTCCGTTTTGCTTACATAATAAAGATCGGTAAATGTCGGAACACGGTGAACCTTTGCAATATTTCCATAGATTTTATTGTTCTGATTGAAATTATAGCCAACATCTAATCCAGGATAGAAAAAGTTCCCCTCTTTGGAATAATTCGCCCATGAAATTCCCGGGCTGATGTTCAGCTTTTTATCCAGTAATGAAAAATGATGCTCAAAGAAAACCTGCGAAACAAAACGGTTTCTCTCGCCTAGATTATTACTCGCAAGAAACTCCTTTCTCAGTTCAACACCGACACCCGTAGTTCCCAATCCCCACTGGTAGCTGGAGTTTATTTCCCCGCCTACATTATTCCCGATATGCATATTTCTGTAACCATCCGGCTTATTCCTGTCATACAAGTACATATCCTGCCCTCTTCTCCAGTATACATTCGAGCTTAGTTTCAAATGACCAAACGTCTGCTGATGGGCTAAACTTACTATAGAAGCCTGCGTTTCCTCATATTGCTCGGTAGCACTTTTAGAAGCATAAAAACCGTTAGCCCCAAATTTCTTTTCAGAAAAGCCCGCTTGCAGCTTCAGATCACCGTTTTTAATATTGAGCTTGCTTTGATAGAAAACATTTCGGATTTCGTAATCCGTATTGTACATATATCCCTGTGATGAGGCAGAATTAGCCTGAAGAGAGTTAGAAAATTTTTCATTTCCCAGCTGTGCGTTGAAGCCGAAGCTGTAAGTTTCGTAATCTCCGCCTTCAGCACTTATTTTCACCCGTTTTCCGGGAGTTGTTTTCGTAATGATATTGATGACGCCGGCATAGGCATTCTGTCCAAATCTTCTGGCAGCAGGACCTTTGATGATCTCAATTCTTTCCACATCATCCATATCTACCGGTACATTCATAGAATTGTGTCCGGTCTGGGAATCATTCATTCTGATGCCATTCAGCAACAGCAATACCTGCTCAAAAGAACTTCCCCTGAAACCTATGTCACTCTGTACACCATTGGCTCCTCTTCTTCTGATATCCATTCCCGGAACCTGTTGAAGAACCTCGTCAATACTTTTTGCAGGAGAATTGGCAATATCTTCTTTCGTAATAACCGTAATATTCTGATTGGCATTTTTATAAGGTGTAGAAATAAATTTTCCCTGAAATTCAATGCTTTCAATATCTGTGGTTTTCTCCTGTGCATGAGCACAGAGCATTGAACCTAATAAAAATATACTTCCAATCTTCTTGATCATAATAGTTCCCGTTTTGTTTTGAATCAGTTTTCTTTAATAACGGACCCAAAAGTAAGGGAGTTCCCCAAGAAAGACAAATGATAGTTATCATAAAAAAAGATGCAGTAGGATTTACTGCATCTTTTGAGGGGAATAACTTCATCTTTTTCTCATTAAATGTGTAACAAGATCTCTGAATAATTTTCTCATTTCTATATTACATATTTATGAATACAATTTTAACTAATTTTAAAATACAAAACAAGAGCAAAATGCAAAAACATATTGAAAATCATAAATTATTTTTCAATTTTATAATTATAAAATAGTTAACATAATCTTATGGATGTTAACAGCTTATCCATCAATTTTTTTCTGACTGAAAATAGAAATATTTTATTTTTTTTGGCTTGTTAATAATTGAATATAATTATCTGGAAGCAAATATTTAAACGTCTTATTTTCACTAAAATTTTGTAATTTTGTGAGTCTTAATTTTGTGATGAAAATAATCATCTTTCCATACTTTTACAGGCACTTTTAATCAATGCTCAATCTTGGACGGATACAGAACAATTTATCAGGCAGCAGAATTTACACAAGAAAACAGTCACACTGGCACAGATGATTCTCAGTCAGTATATATTTTATGAACATGACTAAAACAGTAGAAATAGATATAAAAAAACAGATCTTCGTTAAGAATGCCCATCTTAATAATCTGAAACATATAGACGTTCTGATCCCGAAAAATAAATTAATCGTAATCACGGGGGTTTCCGGAAGCGGAAAATCTTCCCTGGCATTCGATACCATTTATGCAGAAGGACAGAGAAGATATGTGGAAAGTTTAAGTTCCTATGCACGTCAGTTTTTGGGTAAACTGGAAAAACCCAAAGTGGATGATATTAAAGGACTTGCCCCTTCCATTGCCATTCAGCAGAAAGTGATTTCTTCCAATCCCCGTTCTACGGTGGGAACTTCTACGGAGATCTATGATTATATGAAACTTCTTTTTGCAAGGATCGGGAAAACTTTTTCTCCGGTTTCAGGCGAAGAAGTAAAGAAGGATTCCGTTTCTGATGTAATCGATTTTATCAAGGCTTCAAAAAAAGACACTTCGTTTTTACTGACAGCTCCCTTGGAATATGACGCAGATAATTTTAAGGAAGCATTGAATGTTTTAAAGCTAGCAGGTTTCACAAGACTTGAGATCAATGGTAATGTAGCAGGTATTGAAGACCTGGAAAGCTTCGGCTTTACTCCTGAAAAAGGGATGACCATTAATCTTGTGATCGACCGTTTTTCTTATGAAGAAGACGAAAGTTTCCTTCAAAGGCTGGCAGATTCTATCCAAATGGCATTTTACGAAGGTCATGGCTATTGTTCACTAAAAAACCCGGATACCGGAAAGGTAAAAGAGTTTTCCAATAAATTTGAGCTGGATGGTATAGAGTTCCTTGAACCGAATGTTCATTTTTTCAGCTTCAACAACCCCTATGGAGCATGTCCGGCATGTGAAGGTTACGGAAAAGTGATCGGAATAGATGAAGATCTTGTTATTCCTAATAAAACACTATCCGTTTATGAGGATGCAGTCGTTGCCTGGAGAGGTGAAAGCATGAGTGAATGGAAAAAAGCATTTATTAAAAAAGCCGGAGACTTCCCTATCCACAAACCCTATCATCAGCTCACCAAAGAGCAAAAAAGTTTTCTGTGGAAAGGAGACGGTAAAAGCAGTTTCCCTTCTATTAATAATTTCTTCAAAATGCTTGAAGAAAATCTGTACAAGATCCAGTACCGAGTTATGCTTTCCCGATACAGAGGAAAAACACTCTGTCCTACCTGCGAAGGCCTGAGATTAAGAGAAGAAACGAGCTGGGTAAAAGTAAACGGGCACAATATCCAGTCTATGATTGAGCTTCCTCTTGATGAATTGTATCCTTTAATAGACGGGCTGAAACTTTCCGAGCATGATCAGGATGTAGCCAAAAGGTTATTGTACGAAATCAAAACCCGTATCGAATTTTTATTAAAAGTAGGTTTAGGTTATTTAACGTTAAACAGAACCTCCAATACCCTTTCAGGTGGTGAAAGTCAGAGGATTAACCTTGCGACAAGTTTGGGAAGTTCTCTTGTAGGATCTATCTATATCCTGGATGAGCCTTCCATCGGTCTTCACTCAAGAGATACCGAAAACCTGATCGAAGTTTTAAAAAACCTTCGGGACCTGGGAAATACCGTAATTGTTGTTGAACACGATGAAGACGTTATGAAAGCTGCTGACTATATTATTGATATTGGCCCTGAAGCAGGCTATCTTGGTGGTGAACTGGTATTTGCCGGAGATTATAATGATCTTAAAAATGCGGATACGCTTACTTCAAAATATTTAACCGGAAGGATGGAAATTGAGGTTCCTAAAAAGCGCAGAAAAGCCAAGGAATGGATCCACATCAAAGGAGCAAGACAAAATAATCTGAAAAATATAGATGTAGATGTTCCTTTGGAAAGCCTTACGGTAATCTCGGGAGTTTCCGGAAGCGGAAAATCTACGCTGATGAAGGAAATTTTAACCAACGACATCCAGATCCAGCTTGGAATGGGTGGCAAAAAAGGAGATTATGATTCTGTAGAATTCCCAAAAAAACTGATTAAAAACATTGAGCTGATCGATCAGAATCCGATTGGAAAATCTTCACGGTCCAATCCTGTTACTTACCTGAAAGCGTATGATGACATCAGAGATCTTTTTGCCAAGCAGAAAGTTTCAAAAATGATGGGTTACAAGCCCAAGCATTTCTCTTTCAACGTAGACGGCGGAAGATGTGACGAATGTAAAGGAGAAGGTGTGATCAACGTATCCATGCAGTTCATGGCAGATATTGAGCTTGAATGTGAAGTATGTAAAGGTACCCGTTTTAAAAACGAAATCCTGGAAGTGAAGTTCGATGAGAAAAGCATTTCCGATATTCTTCATATGACGGTGGATGAAGCTTTGGAATTCTTTAAAGACAATAACGAAGAAAAGATCGTCACAAAACTGAGACCGCTTCAGGAAGTCGGATTAGGCTATCTGCAGCTGGGGCAGAGCTCTTCTACCCTTTCCGGTGGTGAAGCACAGCGTGTAAAACTGGCATCCTTCCTTGTCAAGGGAGTGACGACGGATAAAACTCTGTTTATCTTTGATGAACCTTCTACAGGGCTTCATTTCCATGATATCCAGAAGTTACTGAAATCCCTACAGGCATTGATTGATCTTGGTCATTCTGTAATTGTTATTGAACATCAGCCGGATATTATCAAATCTGCAGATTATATTATAGATATTGGCCCGGAGGCAGGAAAATATGGCGGTGAAGTTGTTTTTGCCGGAACCCCGGAAGACCTGGCGAAAGATAAAAAATCGCATACCGCAAAATATATCAAGGAAAAACTTGAAAGCTAAATATGAATAGAGAGCCAATAAATGGCTCTCTATTTTTTTAACCCTTGAGGTTTATTTAATTTGTTTAAATGTAAGTTGAGTTTCGCATAAAAGCTTTTTTAAACCACAAAAGTCACAAAAGCTTTTTGACACTTAAGTGATTAAAGATTTAATGCTTTATGAATAAGAAGTTCACTTAAGTTTAAAAAAATCATAGATTTTTTGTATTAGACCTCCAAAGCTTTAAACCTTAAACGTTGAACTTTAAACCCTTCAAAGATTATACAAAAACGGGCTTTGTTTAATATAAGCTTCATCATCGATCTGGGACACCAAAAACTCAGACAGATCTGCTGCACTGATTTTCTCTCCTGGACAATCCGTCAGATTCGTCTCTGTTCTGAAGTGCTCGGAAGTAGGAATTATTAACGGAAGTCTCACCAATGTCCAATCCAGATTACTCTTTACAAGAATTTCATATTCATCCTGTTTGTCTTTTGTTGTCTTTGGATAATTCTGATACATCCACTCAGTTGCCATTTTTACTTTATCATTTTTATGATCAAAAGGCGTGTTAACGTTCAAACCGGTGATAGTAATATATCTTTTAATTCCGTGAGAATTCATCGACTGTATAATATTGTTTGTAGCATCCGTGAATATCGATTCTTCTCCGGCAGGCTGTCCTATTTTACTGATTACCGCACTGCAATCTTTAATAAGACGGTTCACAGCTTCAGAATCTCTTGCATCTCCCTGTACGATTTCAATTAAAGGGTTTTCAATAGTAAAATTTTCAGGAGTCCGAAGTAACAGTTTCATGGGATGTTTTCTTTTCAGAAGCTCCTGGACAAGGTAATGTCCTGTTTTTCCTGTGCCACCTATTACGGCTATTGTATTTGTTTTCATAATGATCTCTTTTGTTGGTGAAATATGATCCAATAATGAATGAGAATGCCTCATCAGTTATCGTCAGATTTCTTTTTGGGTATTAAGTAATAGAATAACGGGGTTCATAAAATTTGAACCTTAGGATCTCAAGTACTTAGAAATGCACTTGAATAATGATATTTATAAAGAGATTTTAATGAGTCAAATATAACTAATTATTTTAAAAAGATAAAACTTTAGAATCAAACGCTATTTAGCCCTAATTTTTTATCTTAGAAAACAAAATCATATATTATTCATTCACTGGTTTTTTACCTTTTTAATCTGATTAAACAATATGAATTATAAAATTCTATCTGCTCTTCTGTTTATTCTGTTATTATGCAGCTGCACATTAAAAAAAATGATCAATTCAGATAATAATCAACGATATGGATCACTGGTATATTGAGAAAAAGAAGTGACAAGGAAAAAATACTTGAAAAACACCATTTTAAACATATTGAATAACAGTTGATTATAAACTTATCCACAACAAATTGTGGATAAGTTGTGAATTTTAACATTAAATTCATGTTTCGTATTAAAAATTGTACTACATTTACTATGTAATACAACTGAAATGAAATCATTTTTTGCTTTTTTCAGCTTTGAAATTGCAATTAAATTTGAAATAAAAATTTAAGCACAGCATTGTCGGCTGTGCTTTTTTATTGTTGTCTAATTAAAAAAATGAGATGTATTTATCTACTGGATCCGCTCCTAAAGAGCGGATTCTTTTTATGCACAGGTTCAGTTCCTGTCCTGAATGAATTCTGAATAAAATCATTGAAAAACAAACTGCAATTATTGGAAAGTTTTTATTTATTTAAATTAATTAGTATTTTTATTTTTTCCAAGGCCTCATAGTTCAACGGATAGAATAGAAGTTTCCTAAACTTTAGATCCAGGTTCGATTCCTGGTGAGGCCACAAGTGTAAATAAACAATAAAATACTGGCAGCCCTGTTATATTTGTCGTAGTTGTATGTATTCCTTAAAGCCAGGCAAGTAGCTGCATGTCCAACTTTATTATTTTTTAGGTATTTTCATTACATTTATAAAATCCTCCCGCATTACCTTAGTCATGTGTTTTGCGATAGTTGTGCCAGGCCAGAGGAGACGGGCGCCGACCGCCGAATAATCTCCGGTACTACTGCAACTTGAGTATGTGAAACCTTCTCCCCCTCCAGCTTCATCACTTAAATTACACATCACTTCATATTTGTGCTGATATATGTTCCGGTCATAGTTATTGAAGTCAATTACTTCACCATTCCACACGGCTTTATTTGCTTTCCATAATCTGAACATAGAGATAGCAGCCTCTTTATCCTCCATAGTATATGCAGATACATCAGGTTCCAGATCGGGATCTATATTAAGGATTTTACAGATATCCTCGTAGCTGTTGACTTCTGATCTGGAATTTATTGTACTTAGTTTTAATGATTCATTACCCGTTTTTATTATTTTTTCAGGTATTTTCATCATATTCATAAAATCCTGCTGCATCACCTTAGTGACGTGTTTTGCTATGGTAATGCCAGGCCAGAGGAGGCGGGCACCGACATGGCTCCTGTTGCTGACGGGACGGTAAGTAAAGTACATCAAACCTGAATCCGGATCAACTTCATCACCCAGATCAAACAAAATTTCATACTTCTCCTGATCATCGTTATTGAAATCAATCATTTCGCCATTCCATGCAGCCTTATTTGCGTTCCACAATCTGAACAGGGAAACAGCAGCCTTTTGATCCTCTTCATCATAGGCAGATACATCTGGTTTCAGGTCAGGATGTATGTTCAGTATTTTACAAATATCTTCATAACTGTTCATTTCCAATTCGAAATTCATTTTTAATTAGCTAATGATAGGTAGTCCATTCTTTTCCTCCCAATATTACTCATCCTATGAAATATACCTCAATTAAATGATTGTCTGTAACTTAAAGGAGTTTTTTCCATTTTCTTTTTAAAAAGCTTATTGAACGACTGAGGATGCTCAAACCCTAAAGCATAAGCGACTTCCGATACGGAAAAATTCGTAGCTATAAGATATTCTTTAGCCTTTTCAATCAGTTTTTCATGAATGTGCTGCTGGGCATTCTGCCCCGTAAGGTTCCGGAGCATATCACTCAGATAATGCGGTGAAAGGTTCATTTCTGAGGCCAGGAACTCCACGGTGGGAAGTCCTTTGGTTAATGTTTCCTGTTTATTGAAATAGTCTTCCAGTATACCTTCCATTTTAGATAAAATATCACTGTTGACTGCTTTTCTGGTGATAAACTGTCTTTTATAAAAGCGGTTGCTGTAATTCAGCAGAACCTCAATATAAGACACAATAACGTCCTGGCTGACTTCATCAATCGCTGTATTCAACTCATTCCTGATATTATCCAGTAATCCGGTGATGATTGTTTTTTCCTGATCAGATAGATGCAGTGCCTCATTGGTATCATAGGAAAAGAATCCGAATTTTTTAATGTTCTTGCCCAAAGGATAGGTCCGTATAAAATCCGGATGTACAAGCAGCGTATATCCACAGTATTCTGCGTCTGCATCGGTAGAAAGAATCTGTCCCGGCGCCGTAAACATCATGCCTCCTTCGTTAAAATCATAATATCCCTGTCCGTAGCCCATCTTTCCATGTTCAGAAAACTTATACGAAATCTTATAAAAATTCAGGTAAAAGCTTCTGTTCAGCAATTCCTTATTCACAATCATTTTCGTATTATCTACCAGGCTTACTAACGGATGAAGCGGTTTGGGAAGTTTCAGCAGGTTGTGAAGCTCCGATATGGATGAAATTTTCATAGGTGTATTATCCTTCTTTTCCATGATATAAATGTATTAAATATTTGAATTAAAAGACAGCATAAATAAAATCTATGCCGTCTCAATATTTAAAAATATCTTAAATAAACTGTTTGCCGAACTGCTCTCTGAAAGCTTCAGCTCCCAGTTCAAGACGCTGAGCATATAATGCTTTTGCATCCTCTCCTGCTACGTATCTTAACTGCTTCTTGCCATCTGTAGCTGCTTCATATACCACTTCAGCAATCTGCTCAGGTTTGGAAGCCGCTTCCATCATTCCTTCCATACTGGAAAAAAGGGAATTGGTAATCTCTTCATAGGCCGGGCTCGTTGCGGAATCTAAAGAACGACTTACAAAATCGGTCTTAATTCCTCCTGGAGATACAGTTTTGATATTAATGCCGAATTTATTCAGTTCATAAGATAGACTCTCGCTCCAACCCTCCAACGCCCATTTGGTTGCATGATAGGTTGAACCCAAAGGAAATGCAATCAATCCTCCGATTGAGGTGGTAGAAATAAACATTCCGCTCTTTTTCTCTCTGAAATATGGAATAAAAGCTTGTGTTACACGAATCACCCCAAGAAGGTTGGTATCCAGCTGCTTTAAAATCTGCTCATCTTTTAAGGCTTCCAAAGGACCAATAAGCCCATATCCTGCATTATTGAAGACTACATCCACATTACTTAACTCAAGAGCCTTCGTAACAGTTGATTTTATCTGTTCCAGATTGGTAACATCCAAAGGAAGCAGGGTTACATTGTCCAAGGCGGCAAGTTCAGAAGCTGCTTCCGGGTTTCTCATAGTAGCAATAACGTTCCAGCCTCTGCTTTGAAATAATTGGGCAGCCGCTTTTCCTAATCCTGTTGAAGCGCCTGTTATAAAAATTGTTTTCATTTTGTTCTGTATTAAATTAACAGGACAAAGGTCAGGATTCGAATAAAGGCTGGAGTTGCCAAATTGGACTAACGTGTATCCAAAATGGATTTTAAATAGTTTTTTGAAGGAATTATCTCAAAATAGAAAGGCCCGGATTTAAAATCCAGGCCTTGTTTATTAAAAAGAGAAATGCAGTATAAGCTGTGAATTCTCTTCAGATTATCTTAAAATTTATAGACAAATGAATTGATATTCATCCCTGCTCCTACAGAAGCAAATAAAACCACATGTCCTTCTTTTATTTCATGGGAAGGAAGTTCTCCATTCAGGATCATCGTAAGCAACGTTGGAATGGTAGCCACACTGCTGTTCCCTAATTTATCGATTACCATCGGCATGATATTCTCAGGCATTGTCAAATCATAAAGCTGATAAAAACGTTTTACAATCGCCTCATCCATTTTCTCATTAGCCTGATGAATGATAATTTTATCTAGCTGATCTATAGAATATCCGCTTGCATCCAGACACTTCTTCATAGCATCCGCCACATTTACAAGAGCAAATTCATAAATTTTTCTGCCTTCCATTTTGATATATTTCGTATCAGGACAGCTTTCATTGTTGTATGACTTACCAAAGAAAAGGTAATCTTTTTCGTTCAGGGTATAAGAAGCCGATAAATGGGACTGTATTCCTTTACCATCTTCACTTATTTCCATGATAACCGCTCCTGCACCATCCGCATAGATCATACTGTCCCTGTCGTGAATATCAACGACTCTGGAAAGTGTTTCTGCACCAATAACCAGGCAGCGTTTTGCAATACCCGATTTGATGAAGGCATTAGCCTGTATCACACCTTCTATCCAGCCCGGGCATCCGAACAGAACATCATAGGCTACACAGAAATTATTTTTGATCTTTAGAAGATGTTTTACTCTTGAAGCCAGACTTGGCACACTATCCGACTGAACGGTGCCAAAGCGGACATCACCAAAATTATGGGCAAATATGATGTAATCCAGGGTCTCCGGATCTATTTTTGAATTTTCTATTGCTCTCTGTGCTGCAATCAGCCCCAGATCTGAAGTCACCTGATCCTCAGATGCGTATCTTCTTTCTTCTATGCCGGTAATTTCCTTGAGCTTTCTGGCAATAATATCATTCGCTTCCTTTAATGACTCCCCGTTTTTATTAATAAAATGATGCTTGTCAAAAAATAAATTTGTAATTGTTTCCGGCGGAATATAATTGCCGACTCCTATAATCTTGCTTGTCATTAAAAAAAAATTATAATCTTCTTAAATTCATTTTGGTTTTTTCATGAATTTAAATATTGTACAATATTAACGATAAAATATCTATTAATCGTATGATAAAATAGAATTGAATATTTATATTGGTATTCAGAGCATAAAATGAAACATTACCATCCCTCAGATCGCTTTCTATCATTAGATTTTCACTTCATTCTCAATCCCTTAGATTGTTGTTTTCATTTTTTGTAAATTCGCATGCTTATGGCAGCCTATATTCTTGAAAATACAAGCATCAATATACTTTCCGTTTATGATCTCCTGAAACATACTTCAGGCAGCGCATTCCTGGAGATCAAAGATTTTCATAATATCTATCCTACTGCCATCGAAAATAATATAGGCGTTTTTACTAAAAGATCCCCGTTAAAAGATTTCCCGGAGGTTTCCGTCAGCCAGATTGGCAGCTCTATAATAAGCACATGTACCTGCCATACCCCTAAAGACAAACTTTGTGAGCATCAGGCAGAAATCATCCACTGTATCATAGAGGAGAAAAAATTCAGGACTTTTTTTGATCCTTTTCTTCGTAAGAAACTGTTTATTGCTAAAGCTAAAAGTTACGGCTTAGAAAATGAACCGGAACTTGATATCTATTTTGAGCTTGAATATGTTAATGACAAAATCGAAGTACAGCCTAAGATCAGGGAAATGTTACCTATAGATGAGGATATTTTTAAACAGCAGCTTCTTCCTCAACGTTCTTCAGTAATCAATCAATTAGCATTACAGGACAGTGGGAAGAGAAAAATACTGGTCATCGGAAGGCACCGTTATTACAGCCACCTGAATTTTTCACTCATGGAAGCTGAAACTACCCAGGAAGGAAAACTCAAAAATCCTGTCCATCCTGTTGATGCCATGCAGCTTATCTGGAAAGCTGAAGAGCCACAGCATATTAAATTCTACACTGCTGTTTCAGCGTTTCAGAATAATTATAATGAGGATTACAATACTGCAGAGCTGGAAGCTCTAAAACTGATCGTACAGAATCCGCTTGGGCTGGAAACTTATTATCATGACCGTGAGCTGTCCGAGACCGTTTCATCAAAATCTCTTGTCCCTGTACATCTTGAGGTTTTACAGGCAGAAATACAGCTTAGCGTATTCAAAAAGGAACCTTTTTATGAGGTAACCGGAGCGTTAGAATTCAATGATGTATCCATTCCTTTTAAAAATATAATGATCAGGAATGAATATTTTGTCTATAGCCGGAATACTTTCAGTTTTGTAGATGATCCGGATATGCTGAGGGTAATTAAATTTTTTAAAACCAATAATGAGATCCTGCTTGTTCATTCCTCGAAATATGAAGGATTCATGAAAAATATTCTTTCTTCACTGGAAGAACGTATTCATATCAATTATAGTTATATACAGCCTGCAACACCAGTACAGCTTGAAGAAGAAAACCACAGTAACGAATGGGTCATTTATCTTCGCCAGCAAGGAAATTACATTGCTTTGACTCCGGTCATGAAATATGGACAGGCAGAAGTTGCCGTCTATTCCAAGAAACAGCTTTTCGGAACGGATCAGAATGGAAATGTATTTAAAATTGACAGAAATGACGCAGAAGAAGCCCGTTTTACCTATCTCATTATGAAGCAGCACCCCGACTTCGAAGCACAGATGGACGGCTATGATTATTTTTATCTGCATAAAGATAAGTTCCTGGATCAGGACTGGTTTCTTGGTGCTTTTGAAGTATGGAGACGTGAAGGTGTTGTCATTCTTGGATTCAATGAGCTTAAAAATACTAAACTCAATTCTTACAAAGCAAAAGTCAATATTCAGATCACCAGTGGGCTGGATTGGTTCAATGCTAAATTAAAGGTAAGCTTCGGACAGAAGGATGCCACACTGAAACAGCTTCATCGCGCTATACGCAACAGAAGTAAATTTGTACAGCTGGACGACGGGACGCTCGGAGTTCTCCCGGAAGAATGGATCAACAGGATGAATGAATTTTTCCGGATCGGGGAAATTGATGCTGAGGAACTTAAAATTCCAAAGATCAATTTTACGGAAGTGTCTTCACTGTTTGAAAAGGATATTTTGAGCAGCGAGGTACAGGAAGAGCTTTCTTCTTATTCACTTCAGTTCTCATCCGTTAAAGATATTCCCCAAATCGATATTCCTTCAGAATTGAAAGCTGTTTTGAGGGATTATCAGCATGACGGACTGAACTGGCTGAGCTTTTTGGACAGCTTTAATTTCGGGGGATGTCTGGCGGATGATATGGGTCTTGGAAAAACACTTCAGGTGATCGCGTTTATTCTTTCTCAACGTAAAAAACGAGGCCATGTTACCCATCTTGTCGTGGTTCCCACTTCCTTGCTCTTCAACTGGCAGGAAGAGATTAACAGGTTCGCTCCTTCAATAAGTGTAATGACTCATTATGGAGCCGAAAGATTGAAAACTGCAGAACATTTTTCTGAATATGAGGTAGTACTTACCAGCTATGGAATGTTACTTTCGGATATCCGTTTTCTGAAAGACTTCCGTTTTAACTGTGTTTTCCTTGATGAATCACAGACAATTAAAAATCCTAATTCAGAAAGATATAAAGCAGCCCGCTTGTTGAATTCAAGAAACAGGTTTGTTCTTACAGGAACTCCTATTGAAAACAACACTTTCGATCTTTACAGTCAGCTTTCTTTTGCATGTCCGGGACTTTTGGGGAGCAAGCAGTATTTTAAAGACATTTATGCCGTTCCCATTGATAAATTTGAATATGGTAAGCGTGCCCAGGAGCTTCAACAGAAAATCAAGCCTTTTATTCTCCGCAGGATAAAAAAGCAGGTTGCCAAAGAGCTTCCTGAAAAGACGGAAATGGTAATCTACTGCGAAATGGATACTGAACAGCGTAAAATCTATGATGCTTATGAAAAGGAACTCCGTGAATTTATTGCCGCCAATGATGACGATGATCTGAATAAAAACAGCATGCATGTTCTTACCGGGCTTACCAGGCTCAGACAGATCTGTAATTCTCCTGTACTATTAAAAGAAGGATATTCAGGCGATCATGCTGTGAAAATAGAAATACTGATGGAACAGATCCAAAGTAAGTCGAAAGATCATAAAATCCTTGTATTCTCACAATTTGTAGAGATGCTGGACTTGCTTAAAGCTGAACTTGAACGTAAAAAGATTCCTTTTGAATATCTTACGGGACAAACCAAAAACAGAGGCAAGACCGTTAATAATTTCCAGGAGAATGAAGAGATCCGGGTATTCCTGATCAGTTTAAAAGCGGGCGGCGTAGGACTTAATCTTACTCAGGCAGATTATATTTACCTCGTAGATCCGTGGTGGAATCCTGCAGCGGAAAACCAGGCGATCGACCGTAGTTATAGAATCGGTCAGACTAAGAATGTGATTGCAGTCCGGCTGATCTGTTCAAATACTGTGGAAGAGAAGATTTTAAGTCTTCAGAAAAAGAAAAATGAGCTGGCCCAAAATCTGCTTCAGACTGACGGAACAGGCATTCAGAAGCTGTCGAAGCATGATTTATTAGAAATACTGGAATCAAAATCATTGTAAAACCTTTCAACACAATATTCAGTTATACCTGACTAAAAAGAAAACCGACAGATAGAATCTGCCGGTTAAAAAAAACAAAAATTGATATGGATATGATTAGATAAAGTGTTCTTATTTTTTAATGATCTTTTTGATGATGCTTTTTTTATCTTTAGTGTAGATCCTGATCAGATAAGTCCCGGGAGTAAAGCCATTCATATTAACAACACCGGATATTCCTTCTAAAAGCTTCTGTCCAGATACGCTATAAACTTCATATTTTTCAAGTCCGCCTTCTGTTTGTACCGTTACGGAACCTGATGTAGGATTTGGGTATATTTTTGCAGATGATTTTTTTGTTACCTCCGATGTAGCCAGATTGGATGCCAGCACATTTAAAGTATAATCTTCAACCTGTCCAATGAACCACCCTGCTGGACATGGCAGATTTTCCAAGGTTCCCATCCATGAATTAGATTCATAAGCTTTAACAATTCTGAACCGGGTTGATCCCAGCATTGCATCAGCAGGAATGCTGATTGTTCCAGACGTTACTCCAGACTGTCTGCCGGGAATAGGATCAGAATTATCCAGATAGCCTAAATTAAACGCTTCGTTCGGATCAAAAGTATTATTGTGATTAAGATCGATATAGGCATACACTGAGACGGTTGTCTGTCCCTGAGTTCCTCCAGTGACGGTTATTGGATAAGAATTACCTCTGTTCACACTGAAAACTGTAGATGTAAAGTTCTCAACTGCGTCTGAAGTTCCGTCTATATGACTTTCGTTAGAAATTCCTGTAAATTCTATCTTTGTAATTTCACTAACAGTCAGGGTTGTGACATTTTCAGCTCCGCAGTAGGGCCATGGGAAAACCATATTATTTCCTGCAATATTTACAGTGTAATCTTCGGTTTGTCCCGCTCTTAAGCTGGTATCACAAGCTGTAGTGATCGAATTCGGTGCGTTGGGATCAGAATAAGCAGCTGTATTGGTATTTTTCAGTACTCTCATTCTTGTGGCACCGGATGCTGCATTCGCAGGAACTGTAATGGTACCGTTAATAGTAAAGGCATTAAAAGGATTCGCTGCTGCCAGTCTGCCTATATAAAAATTTTCTCCCGCATCATCAAAATTACCGTTCTTGTTAAAATCAATAAAAACCACAACGTCACTTGGAAAAGTACCGGAGGGCCCTTTTATAGAAATCTGATAACTGTTTCCGGCCTGAAGATCTACAGACAGTGAGGTAAAATCCTCATAAGGCTGCGCATTCCCTGATTGTGAAGTTGAGGTATTATTGATATTTCCAAAACTTACATTGGTGATCATATTGCTATCTGTACCATATTGAAATGCAGGAGTACAGTATTGTGCATTCATCATCATATAGAATACCACAGCAGAAAAAGTAGATAATTTCTTCATTTATTCTTTTATTTTGTTGAGACAAATTTATATTTATTTAGAATTAATAAAAATAAGAATCAAATGATATTTATCACTTTTAAAAGAATAATTAAAAAAATAAGGTAGATAATTTAATAATTCTCAGATAAAATTACCAGTCAATACGCAGTAAAAAAGTTATCACAGCAAAATAAACATCTGCTAAAAGTAAGATAAAATTAACCAAAAAATAAAAAGCTTTGTTTTTTGAGAATTTTAGAATAAGATAAAAATTATAACATAAAGCAATAAAAAATAAGGGTGTGAGCCAGAAAAAAAAATCACGTTGTAACAGAAAATATATTAATAAAAATATAAATGATGCTATCAAGATATATAAATAATTTTTCATATGAAATTAAGCTCTGGAAAGCTGATCGAGCTTTTTCAACAGTGCTGGTATCCGGTAAGCTCCGGACATCTGCTCTACTTTAGGCAGTAGTTCATCTACATCTGCACCTTTTGCGGTAAGAAATAACGGAGTTTTGCTTTCTCCTCTTAAAACACTTCTTCTTTGGGAATCCGGAGAAGCAAACTCGTTTTTTGCAATTCCAATGATTGCATATTTTCGGTCTAAGGCTTCATAGAGATATCCTCCAAGACCTATTTTACCATCATTATCAAGGGTAACATAGCCATCTACGATAATAATGTCTCCTTCTTTTAAGGATATTTCCTTTAATAGGCTCAAAATGCAGGGCAGTTCCCGCTTGTAGAAAGCACCACTTTCATATCCGGAAGGGACTTCTGTTTTTTCAGTATAAATATCAGACTCATTTTCTGAGGTCCAGTCTTCAAATGCGATACACACAGTGTTTGCATGGTCATCATAATAATAAGTATCAAAAGCGTAAATCATATTCCTTTCTGTCATTAAAAAAATTCACCGAAGTGCCACAAAACCCCGGACGGATCATGTACAAAGCATTCTTTTCCCCAGTCCATTGTTCTTACGGGGGTAAGCTTTACTTTTTCATATTTCTCAGTAAGACGCAAAGTCTGAAGTTCCTTCCAGAATTCATCCGTATTCTCGACTTCCATAAAGACCATGGTATTGTCTATCCAGTCTTTAGCATAGTAATCCTGAAGATAGAATCCGGTTTCCTGCCTTTTAAACAAAGATAATTTAGGTTCAAGAATTATTTCCTCAAATCCAAGATCTCTGTAGAAGCTTCTGCTTATTTCAAAATTTTCAGCCCCGATAAATGGCCTGATGGATTTTACATGCTGTCTCATTGTTTTCTGTTTTTCCAGTTATTATAAGTCATTTCAAATTTGATTTCTCCTTTTCCATGCATACCTCTCTCCTGCCATCCGGACTTCCTGTAAAATGCTTCCGCTCTTGTTCCCGGTGCAGTTCCCAGCCATACATCTTCTTTGGTTTGTTCAAAATACCAGTCAAGCATAACATCATGAAGCTTCCTTCCAATTCCGAGATTCTCAAAATCAGGATGTATAAAAAGTGCCCAGATATTATTTTCCTTCAGATCTACAATAGAAAAACCAATAATCCGGGATTCTATCTCACCTACCCAGCCTTTTCCTCTTTCAAACAGAAATTCTTCACAGTCTGCGTCAGTTACCAAGGCGGGATCAGAAAGCATATTCTCTTTTACTGAGTTCCGGACGATCTGGATCTGTGGAATGTCTTCAGTCCTGGCTTCGCGAATTGCTGTTTTCATTTGGTTATTCTTATGTTGGTTAGCTATTTTTATAAAATTGAAGTTGGTCAATGCAAAGGCACAATTTTATGTGCCTGATGCTTTATTAGGAATCTCCGATAAAATGTACCTTACTAAAAAACACAAACCATTGGTTTATTAAACTTTAAACATTATTAATTAAAGCAATTTTTATTTTGTGTTTTGTGATGATTCAATAAAATATTTTATTTTTTATCTACTACAATTCTTTCTGCTCTGTTGGCAATTTCCCAGGCAGTGGCAAAAACCAGCTGGGCTCTTTTTTCCAGCAATGGATAATCAATTTTCTCAGGATCATCGGTTGGTTTATGATAATCTTCATGAATACCGTCAAAGAAAAAGGCTACCGGAACATTGTTTTTAGCGAAATTATAATGGTCTGAACGGTAATATAGCTGTTCCGGATCCGCAGGATCATCGTATTTATAGTTTAATTCCAGATTATTCGTCTTTTTGTTGGCAGCTTCATTGATGACCTTGAGCTGGGAGCTCAGCATTTCAGAACCTATCACATATACATATTGTTTTCCTCGGTTTGCGGCATCATCACGTCCAATCATATCAATATTGAGGTCAGCTACAGTATTGGCAAGCGGGAATACGGGATTGCTGGTATAGTACTCAGATCCGAACAGGCCATGCTCTTCTCCTGTTACATGAAGGAATAGAATTGATCTTTTTGGCCCGTTTCCAGCCTTTTTAGCTTCCTGGAATGCTTTCGCGATCTGCATAACGGCTACAGTTCCGCTTCCGTCATCATCAGCTCCGTTGTAAACAACTCCGTTTTTGGTTCCGACATGGTCGTAATGTGCAGAAATCACTATTATTTCGTCAGGTTTCTCACTTCCTTCAATGAAAGCAAGGATGTTTTCAGAATCCGGAAGGTTTCCGCCTCCTCTTTTCTTCATAAATTCTGCTGGAACCTTTTGATAGTAAGAGCCTAATGCCTTTGGCGGAGTAATTCCTAGGCTCTTATAATAATTGATCATATACTCACCCGCTTTTTTCTGTCCAGGACTTCCGGTATCTCTTCCTGCCATTTCATCGGAAGCGATCACATATAAGTTTTTCTTTAGTTCATCAGATTTAATGGTCTTATATGCAGCAAGAAAGGCTTTATCCCCTTTTGCTACAGACACGGATTGAGTAGATTGGGCCGAAGCACCTTCAGAAGTTTTCGCCGTTCCGCAGCTCACCATAACAGCCAGCCCTAACAACGGGATAAGTATTTTTTTCATACAATAATAATTTGCTTAAAAATAACAAATTTTATTTAACCTTCAACGGATGCCTATTTTTCTTATATTTGATATAAATGCAATATAGATGGAAAAAATTTACGGATTTACACACTATTCCTTTTTCACGGAAATGTCTGAGCTGGCTACAAAACATAATAGTTTTGATCTGTCTTTAGGACTTCCCGACTTTGATATTGATGAGCGATTAAAATCATTTTTAAAGGAGGCTGTAGATTGTAATAAACATCAGTATGAGCCACTTGCAGGAAATCCGATGCTCATTAACAATATCATTACTTATAACACAGCACGTAAAAACAGCATCAGACTTAAAGAAAATGAGGTAACTGTTGTTCCCTGTACAACTTTTGCTTTAAATACAGCCCTTAAATCTATTCTAAATCAAGGAGATGAAGTTATCATTATTCAGCCTTCCTATTATACTTATGCACCTTCAGTTGTTCAAAATGGTGGTATTCCTGTTTATTATGACCTTGATAATGATTTTACCATAAACTGGGAAAATTTTCAAAAATGCATTTCCGGAAAAACAAGAGCCGTTATTGTTAATTCGCCACAAAATCCTACGGGAACAATCTGGAAGCAAAATGACTGGAACCAGCTTTATGAACTGATAAGGCATCAGGAAATTTACCTTATTTCGGAAGAAATTTACGATACCTATTGCTACGACGGACTTGAACATTACAGTTCTTTTCTTCATCCTGAGCTGAGAAACAGGACCTTCTGTATCTTCTCTTTTGGAAAAATGTTTCATACTTCCGGTTGGAAGGTGAGTTATTTAATTGCCTCAGAATATCTTACCTCAAAATTCAGATGCCATCAGCAATATATTTCCTATAGTGCGAATGCTCCAGCCCAATATGCTCTTGCTAAATATCTGGAAGTATTCGATTCCAGTGAAAACAAAAATATAATGCAGCGAAAAAGAGATATTTTTAATGAAATGATTGCATTTACACCTTTGGAAGCTATCAAAAAGGCTGAAGGAAGCGTCTTTCAGATCGTTAATTTCAGGAATGTTTCTAAAACTATGACAGATGTAGAATTTTCAAAATGGTTGACGGTAGAGAAAGGAACAGCATGTCTTCCACTTTCTGCTTTCTATAATTCGCGGCAGAACTCCGATTATGTGCGGTTCAGTTTTGCTAAAAAGGATGAATTAATCATCCAGGCTTTGGAACACCTGCAGAAAAACCTTTAATATTTGAAACCTGTCATTACAAAGAATCATAGTTTATGCATAAAGAAGATTATTAATTAAAAATCTTCATATCAATGAAAAAGCACCGCCTAAGACGGTGCTTTAAATATTTGTTATTTGATTTAAAGAGCGAGAACTCTTACATCAATTCTTCTGTTTTTTGCTTTACATTCATCCGTGTCATTCGCTTCGCAAACCGGATGCTGAGAGCCATAGCCTTCTGCCTCTACCCTGTCTGATGAAATTCCCAGTTCCAAAAGCTTCAGTTTTGCAGTCTGAGCTCTCAGATTCGATAATTTCTGATTGCTTTCTTCATTGCCGGTATTATCTGTATACCCTCCCAATTTAATTTTCACGTCAGGATAGGCATTTAAGATTTCAGCAAGGTTATTAAGCTGAGCATCTGATCCGGCTTTCAGATCACTGGAACCGGTTTCGAAATAAAGGTTTTCCAGAGTATACCAGTTATTAGGATCTATGACAGTCTGATCTTTTTGATTTACCGAATTGTATAGCTGGAACAGTCTGCTTCCTTCTCCTAAAGCGATTGTTTTTCCGCCTTTCAATTTTATTTCCTGAATGTTTCCTGTCTCATAAACAAAATCCCCGTTTTCATTAAGATGTCCTTTGATTTCTTTTGGAGAAGCGGGAACGGTTTGAAGATCTGTATGGGTTGCAGTTGAAGTCGCATTATAAGCTCTTGTCAGGCTTTCCAGTTTCGCTTTCCTGTTGGCTTCAATTTTATCTTTATGCAGTACTGCCAATGTTGGTGCAATAACTAATGAAACAATGGACATTAATTTGATCAGGATGTTCATTGATGGTCCTGAAGTATCTTTAAAAGGATCTCCCACAGTATCTCCGGTTACGGAAGCCTTATGAGGTTCTGAACCTTTATAATAGGTCTGACCATTGATATCAACGCCTTTTTCAAATGATTTTTTAGCATTATCCCAGGCACCACCTGCATTATTCTGGAACATCCCCATCAGAACACCGCTCACGGTAGCTCCGGCTAAAAATCCTCCTAAAACTTCAGGTCCGAATATAAATCCGATCAGCAAAGGTGAAATAATGGCAATAGCCCCTGGAAGCATCATTTTTCTGATGGATGCATCTGTTGATATGGCTACACATTTTTCATATTCGGGCTGTGCTTTTCCTTCCAGAATCCCCGGAATTTCACGAAACTGTCTTCTTACTTCTTCTACCATGGCCATCGCAGCTTGTCCTACTGCAGTAATGGCAAGTGAAGAGAATATAAACGGTATCATTCCTCCTACAAATAAACCTGCCAGAACATCTGCTCTGTAGATATCAATTCCATCGATTCCGGCAATTCCTACAAAGGCAGCAAATAAAGCCAGCGCCGTTAATGCAGCGGAAGCAATTGCAAATCCCTTTCCTGTAGCTGCTGTGGTATTTCCTACAGCATCCAGGATGTCTGTCCTTTCACGGACTTCTTTTGGAAGTTCACTCATTTCAGCAATTCCTCCGGCATTATCAGCAATCGGTCCAAAAGCATCAATGGCGAGCTGCATGGCAGTAGTGGCCATCATTCCGGCTGCTGCAATTGCCACACCGTAAAGTCCTGCACATAAATAAGAACCGTAAATTCCTCCTGCCAATACAAGGATAGGAAGTAATGTTGATTCCATCCCTACTGCCAAACCACCGATAATATTTGTTGCATGACCTGTAGAGGATTGTCTTACAATACTTGAAACAGGCCTTTTGCCCATAGCTGTATAAAATTCCGTAATGATGCTCATTAAAGTACCTACTACCAGACCTACCATTATAGCACCGAAAACACCCATTTTAGTGAACTCGTGTCCTCTGAGCGTCATTTTCTCGGGAAGAAGGTAAGTGACCAGAAAATAAGAAGAGATCGCTGTAATGACAATACTTCCCCAGTTACCCAAATTCAGAGCATTCTGTACGCTGGAAGTAGATGAGCCTTCATTATCATTGATTCTTACAAATAAAGTTCCTATCATGGAGAAAATGATTCCTGTCCCGGCAATAAGCATTGGAAGAAGGATAGGTGCAAAACCACCGAAGGCATCATCAGACATTGTTTCTCTACCCAAAACCATTGTCGCTAATACTGTTGCAACATAAGATCCGAAGAGGTCGGCTCCCATCCCAGCTACATCTCCTACATTATCACCTACGTTATCTGCAATAGTGGCTGGATTCCTTGGATCATCCTCAGGAATTCCCGCTTCCACTTTTCCGACAAGGTCAGCTCCAACATCTGCAGCTTTTGTATAGATACCACCACCTACTCTTGCAAAAAGAGCAATGGATTCTGCCCCAAGAGAAAATCCTGTAAGAATTTCAATGGTCCTTTCCATTTCATGGGAATCTACTGTTGCATCAGGAGCGAAAATCTGTTTAATGATCAGAAAAAGAGCACCTAAACCTAGAACTGCCAATCCGGCCACTCCCATTCCCATAACGGAACCTCCGGTAAAAGAAACTTTCAGAGCTTTGGAAAGTGATGTTCTTGCGGCTTCTGCTGTTCTTACATTGGCTTTTGTTGCGATTTTCATTCCGATAAACCCTGCCAATGCAGAAAATACAGCTCCCACGGCAAAAGCAACCCCAATACTCCAGTGGGAATTGGAATTACTGGATCCCATCACAGCGAGTAATATCGCAACCACCACTACGAAATAGGTTAAAATCTTGTACTCGGCCTTTAGAAAAGCCATTGCACCGTCAGCAATATGTCCGCTGATTATTTTCATTTTTTCATTCCCGGCATTCTGCTTACTTACCCAGTTACTCTGCAGGAAAGTATACAATAAGGCGACAACGCCGAAAACCGGAATTAAATAGAACAAATCCATAGTTTATTATTTTAATATTAATAAATAGTAATTAGTTTTATAAATATAACAAAAATTCTATGGTTTTATTAAGTCTGATTCTATAATATATTTTCTGAAAATTTGAAACAGCATAAAAAGGAGCTATTCCGGGAAAGCATTAATATATTTAAGTTTTTATCCTCTATCAAAAAAGATGCTTATTAAACAAATAAAGGCAGATGAAATTCATCTGCCTTTATTATGAGTTGGAAATGCTATTTTTTAGCCTCCGAATTTTTCTGCGTAATCTTTTTGAGAAGCTTTGATCACTTTTTTAGCATGCTCAGCTCCATATACCTCATGAATTCTACATTTTGCAGGCTCATCCGGTAAATTTTTATACGTTAAAAAGTAGTGCATTAATCTTTTCACTTCAGCTTCCGGAAGTTCAGAAATATCTCTGAAATGTCCAAAAGCGTGGTCACCAATCATTACAGCAACAATTTTGTCATCTGCTTCTCCTCCATCGATCATTTTGAATCCACCGATTGGAATAGCTTCCATTAATAACCCTCCTGAATGAATATTGTGAGAGCTTAACACACAGATATCAAGCGGATCATGATCACCTTCCGTCACATCATCAGCGCCAGCTTCTACAGCTAATTTCATGACTTCATTATGGCAGTATGTTCTTGGAACAAATCCGTATAAAGCGGGAATAATATTGGAAAATTTCTGAGGTCTGTCAACCTTCAAAAATCCTGTTTCTTTATCTACTTCATATTTAATAGTATCTGAAGGAACGATTTCCACGAATACGTTTACAACATTTGGCGCATCTTCTCCTGCAGAAACCCCATGCCATGGATGTGCTTTAAAATTTGGAATCATTATTTATTTGTTATTTTTAAGTTATAATTAAAATTTCTCTTCTAAGGTCTTCTATGGTAGCAGCAATATAGTCATCGCCTTCCATATAGTTCATAATGAAAATGGTTTTGAACTCTTCAAGATCTGCATTTCCATTCAGACCATCATATGTTTTATGAAGTAAATCGATCAAAGCATTTTTTGAGTCTACAATATTCTTCCATGAGCCTTTTGTAATATACAGCTGTTGTGAAGAATTGTACTCAAACTCCTCATTAATGGTTTTTTCTGTAAGGAAAATAAACTCGTGTACTGCCAGACCTTTATCAAATTTCTGGATGATATTCGACGGTTTTATTCTTTCTAAAAAGAGGGTCATTCTTTCATAGGAATGTGCTTTGTTTTCAGCGTTTGATTTCACGGAAAGAAGCTTGATCTCCTGATTTTTAAGGGTAATGTACGAGTGTACGAATTGTCTCAGCAAAACCAAAAAAGGAATTGCGATAATTAATGCAAAAGCATACGGTAGATATCCTGAAAAATTAGTCATAATTTTAGACCGCAAAATTACTAATTATTTTCCGGCTTCTAAAGAGTTTTTAAATATATCAGTCTTAGAATTCTGAATATAGATGAGAGACAGAACAATGATCAGATAAAAACCTATCATCATTCTGTTGGCCAGGCTTGGAAAAACCAGATATCTTACAAAAACTGCTGCATAAACAGCTCCGAAAAATAAGCATTGAGCCCAGCTTTTTTTGCTGTTCAAAGAAAATTTATTGGCCAGAATAATAACGATAAACAATAAAAGCAGCGGGAAATATGATCCGTTAAAGTCCAGCATCATTGTTTTTTTTATAAAATTCACATAATCCGGAAAATAGAACGGATCAGGATTCGATATTGGATAAATCTGAACTTTTGTAAACTGATTCATAAATAAAACAGACCATGAAATCTGATTGAAATACTGGATCAGAAAAAACGAAAGAAAGATATAGCCGTAAGATAAAAATACTTGCGTTGTTTTAATCTGAAGGGTGTTTTTATAAAAATAAATCAAAATATAAAGAAGTGAATATAAAATAAAATATTCCGGTCTTGTTAAAACACAGAGCATCGCAAAAACCGTTGCTGCAAGATGATTTTTCTTAATTATAAAGGTATAAAAACTTAACAGAAGCATTAAACAGGCTAAACTGTCTGCCGAAGCATACCGGCTTGCCTCCAAAAGAGGTTTGAATAATGAAATAATGACCGTTATAATGAATGCTAAAGGGTAATTCTTTAAAATCCTGATCAGGAACCCAAATATTAAAGTAATGATAAAAACATAAGAAAATATTGAGGTTAAAGATATTGAGGTTAAAACATTAAAACCTAATTTATAAAACATCAGGTTCACAAAATTATAAAATGGTTTCACAGAGAACAGCTGAAGTTCTTCTTCATAGGCTTTAGGATTTTTTGACAGCGTATAATAATAAGTGTTTCCCCCTATTGCAATTTCTTCAGCTTTGGAAATTTCAGAAAGTTTAGGATTTATATTTTTTAATTCTGTATAAACTTTTTTATGAATATCTTCTATTTTAAGATCAGAATGTTCGGTTTTGTAAATAAGGCCCATGTAGGCTTCTAAATCTGCATTATAATACTGATGGGTATACAAATAGTAGGACATCAGGCATACATAGATCGAAAAAATAAAAACAAGAATATTTCCAGTTTTTTTCATCTGCGTTTGAGTTTATTCTGTTAAGGATGCAAAAGTAAAAAAACTATTCTTTCAGCTGCTATTATTCAGATGTTTTTATAGTAATTACAATTCAAACAGGGCAGGTCTTTGCGTTACTTCATGATAACATACACTGTTTTCATCAAAAAAGTGATATACAAGGCTTTTCCTGGTTTTGTTTTTGTCTGTATGCGGTTCTCCACCGTGAAGAATATTGGCATGCCATATTAACATATCCCCTTTTTTTGCTTTAAATATTTCTTTTTTCAGACCAAGTTCTCTGACTTTAGATTCCAAAAACTCTTCATAGGCACGGTAGCTTTTTTTACCGATTTTAAATGCACTACCTTCATTCTCATAATCAGAATTAAGGAAATAAGGAAGTTTATGACTTTTAGGAATATAGTGTAGTGCACCATTGGTTTCATCCACATCCTCTAATGCAATCCATACTCCCAAAAGCCCGCCTAGAGGATAAGTCGTCATATGAATACTGTCAGAATGCGTTTTCTGCTGGCTGCCATTAATGAAGTTGATACTCTGGAAAAGCTTTGCCTTACCATCTAAAAGGACAGACAGAAAATCCAGCAGGTTCTTATCATTTCCAATATTTTTAATGATTTCAGAATGATGAATGGCAAACATCAGCTTTCCTCCGTAAATAAATTTCAGGGTGCCATTTTCCATCAGCTTTTCAATTTCATTATTGATCCTGTCTGCATCATCTGGACTAATGAAATTTCTTACAATCATGTATCCGTTTTCATCATACTGGAGGGCACTTTGTTTATTTTCAGCATTAAGTTCTTTGAAAAACGTAGTGTCAACAAGTCTATTCTGGTCTATTCCTCTTTTTGAAGCCGGAAGATGGGCAAAATCAGTGCTGGAAATGCTGGAATAGTAGTTTTTTTTGAGGCCATACTTTTTATACAAGGGGATATTATGCTGTAATTTCTTCTTATTAAAAAAATTATAAATAATATAGGGCAGTTTATAATAACGGATCTGCTTTAGCATGGCTGGATTATTAGGATAAATACTGTATAAAGGTACGGAATAATATTTAATTAAAATCATTCTAAATAACGAAAATAGACATGATATTCATCTTAAGAAAGTTTACCTCTCATTAGAAAACGGGCAAAATCCCTGATCAATGTCTTTTTAGAATTTTCTATAACTGCGTAGTGTTTTAATTCCGGTCTGAAGCCTCTGAAAAACTCCTCAATACTCGGAAGGTTTCCTCCTTCAAAATCAAAAATAAAATTTTCAATATTCTCTTTGATTACGTGATCAATAAGCGTAGATGCCCCGGCCATTTTAATATATTTTTTATCATTAAAGGTTCCTAAAAGAGCAATGGTATCGTAATCCGAATAAATGGCGATCATATTAGTGATTTCGTGATGATAATAAAAGGCCAGAAATTTTAAATGCTTTGATGCATGAAATGTTTCAAGCGTTTTCAGTAGAGTATCTGTATCATGTTCTTTATCCAGCCCTATCACATTGTTTTTTATGAAAGTTTCTGCTTCTTTGTACTGTATTTCCTTAAGCTCTGAATTTTCCGTCACTTCATCATCCAATCTCAGTTTTCTTTTTCTTTTGGGAGAATATTTAGCAAATACTTTAGCATATTCATTAGGATATAAAAGAAAATTCTTCTTTGTCTTTAGCTTTGAATCAAAACTATTGGTTTCATTAAAATGATAAGCTCTTATCAGGTAATTTTTCTGGAGAAAATACAAAAACTTTTCGTTGAGCTTCTTATCATCTTTTTCTGAAAAAACGCCAAGCTGTTGGCATATCAACGGATTATGCACAATCTTAATTCCTTTTTTGAGGATAAAAGGAACAGGCATTACAGCATTATAATCATTATACACCAAAACATCCCATTGCTTGTTTGTCGTTATATCTAAAAAGCTTTTTGATGCTGAATATTTCCTCTGTTCTGACTTTTCCAGACAGTCAGTATATTTTTTAAAATCAATCTCGTTATATTTCAGTCTTCTAATCATAATAATCCTTCATCTGAGAAACTAAAGTAGGCATCCTGCGTCACAATGATATGGTCTAAAAGCTGTATGCTTAATGTTTTCCCTGCCTCATTTATTTTTTTGGTAATGTTGATATCCTCTTTACTGGGTTTCAGGCTTCCCGACGGATGATTGTGCGCAATAATAATTCCTGTTGAAAAATGGTCCAAGGCTGTTTTAAACAAAATTCTTACATCTACGATTGACTGGTTTATCCCACCCTGTGTCAGTTGTGAGATATGAATTACCTTATTGCTTTGATTCAGGAATATTGCCCAGAATTCTTCAGTCCTTAAATCTGATAACTGGTTTTTAAGGATAAAATATGCATCATCACTATTGGATATCACAGCTTTCTCAGGTATTTCCTGAACGGTTCTTCTCTTTCCTATTTCTAATGCAGCAATGATGGAAACAGCTTTTACCTGCCCAATTCCTTTGAATTTCATAAGTTCTTTATTGGAAAGAAGGCTCAACTGGTGCCAGCTGTTGTTTACTGAGGCGAGGATTTTTCTTGCTAACTCCAATGCACTCTCGTCTTTACTTCCGCTACCCATAATGATCGCCAGAAGTTCAGAATCGGAAAGGGAATTCTTTCCTTTCAGCAAAAATTTTTCTCTGGGCCTATCGTCTTCGGCAAGGAATTTTATGGTCATTTGTGTGTTATAAAGTTATAAATAAGGAATCAATTTAATAAAATGCATACAATATCACTGGATATTTTGACTTGTCAAGATATTTTGCAGTCAGCACTAATGCATTGGCAGAGAGCATAGGACATCCTAAGCTTAAGCAGGCAGGTGTCGGAGATTCCTGATCCGGAATGCATCCGAAAGAATGCAGGACTATTGCCCTTTGCATCGCATTGCTGTTATCAGTATCCAGACCGTTTAGCCTGTAAGCTTTTCCAAATTTTCCGTTATAGCTGTTCAGGATTTCATACTTTCCCAGTGAAGACTGGTAGGATCCTTCTATATTGCTGAATTTCAAAACATCTGAATTCTTAATAACCGAACCTGAACCATGTGAAACAATTGCTTTCTGTAATATTTTATCGTTTTTCAGATCATAAACAAAGTAACGGTATTTCCCGGAATGAATCTTAAAATTGATAAAAACAGCAATATCCTGGTTATAGCTCTTCTCTTTCACAAAATTTTTAATTTCCAGGACCTTTGCTGCCGGAAGAGTACCGGAAGCATTACTTTCCTGAGACTCAGCTTTGGAGCAGGAAATCATAAAAAGGAACAGGAAAATAAATTTTTTCATTGAGATAAGATGATTTTTATTCGATGATCATTCCATCTTTCATAACCAGTTTACGGTCTGTGATCTCGGCAAGGTTTGGGTTGTGGGTTACAATAACAAAAGTCTGGTTGTATTTATCCCTAAGATCAAAAAATAACCTGTGAAGATCATCCGCATTTTTTGAGTCTAAGTTTCCTGTAGGTTCATCTGCAAAAATAATCTTGGGAGAATTGATCAGCGCTCTTGCTACGGCTACCCTTTGTGCCTCTCCACCCGATAATTGATTGGGCTTATGATGCAGTCTCTGTTCTATTTTAAGGTCTTCAAATAAGGCATATGCTTTATCTAAGGCCTCCTTTTCATTGGCACCTCCAATTTTTGTCGGAAGAAGCACATTTTCTAAAGCAGTAAATTCCGGAAGAAGCTGGTGAAACTGAAAGACAAAACCGATATTCTGGTTTCTGAATTTGGAAAGCTGCTTATCATTCATATTAATGAAAGACTCGCCTGCAATGCTGATTTCGGTGTTGTATTTATTGGAATTGCTGGGATGATCCAGCGTTCCCAAGATCTGAAGCAACGTAGACTTCCCTGCTCCGGATTCGCCTACAATAGAAACCACTTCACCTGTTTTAATGTGAATATCAACCCCTTTCAGTACTTCTAAATTTCCATAAAATTTATGGACATTACTCGCTTTAATCATGATTCAAAAATAGTGATTTCTCCAAACAAAAATATAATTAATTAAAATTTTTATAGAATGTACAACACAGATATTTTAATTAATTTAAACAAAAAAAACCTCTCAAAGTGAGAGGTTTTAATATGTACAATCTGAACTGTTACAGTAACAGGGTTAAAGGACTTTCCAGATATGTTTTTAAAGTCTGTAAGAACTGGGCTCCCGTAGCACCGTCTACCACTCTGTGGTCACATGCTAATGAAAGCTTCATGATATTTCCTACCACGATCTGCCCGTCTTTAACGATCGGCTTTTCGATGATCGCTCCTACTGAAAGGATAGCAGAATTCGGCTGGTTGATGATACTTGTAAATGTTTCGATTCCGAACATACCCAGGTTGGAGATGGAGAATGTAGAACCTTCCATTTCATTAGCTTTAAGGCCTTTGCTTTTAGCTCTTGAAGCCATATCTTTTACTGCTGCAGAGATCTGAGTGTAGTTCATCTGGTCTGTATTTTTAAGTACAGGAACCACTAATCCGTCAGGAATAGCCACTGCTACCCCCACATTGATATTTCCTCTGTGGATGATCTTATCCCCTGCCCAGCTTGAGTTCACCTGAGGATGTTTTCTTAAAGCAACAGCAGTTGCCTTAATGATCATATCATTGAAAGAGATTTTCGTATCCGGTAAAGAATTGATTTCTTTTCTGGCCTCAATTGCTTTATCCATATTGATCTCCACCATCAGATAATAGTGAGGCGCTGAGAATTTACTTTCAGCAAGACGTTTTGCAATAATATTTCTTACCTGAGAGTTTGGAGTCTCCGTATCTTCACCCTGAACAAAACTCAATGCAACCTGAGCCGCTGCAGGAGCAGAAGCTGCCGGTTGAGCCTGTGCCTGGGAAGGCTGATAGTTTTCAATATCTTTTTTAACAATTCTTCCGTTTTCTCCTGAACCGTGAACACTGTTGATGTCAACACCTTTATCCTGAGCCATTTTCTTAGCTAACGGGGAAATTGCTACCCTGTCTGAAGATGAAGAACTTGCTGCCGGAGCCGCTTTTTCTTCTGCTTTTGCTTCAGTTTTCTGTTCAGCCGGTTTTTCAGAGGCCTGAGCCGCTGCTTTTGGAGCACCTACAGCAGAAACATCTGTTCCTTCCGGACCGATGATCGCCAATACTGAATCTACCGGAGCAGCACCACCTTCTTCTACGCCCTGCTTCAATAATACCCCGTTGAATTCAGATTCAAAATCCTGAACCGCTTTATCTGTTTCGATCTCAGCAAGAAGATCTCCTTCTTTTACGGTATCGCCTACATTTTTATGCCATTTTGCCACTTTACCTTCCGTCATCGTATCGGAAAGTCTTGGCATTGTAATAATTTCTACACCTGCAGGAACTTCCGCAGTAGTCTGCTCAACACTTGTAGCGTTATTTTCTGTTTTGGATTCTTCTTCAGACTTCTTCTCTTCAGAAGCACCTGCAGCAGGAGCAGCAGCTCCGCCAGTCAGTCCTGAAATATCCTCACCTTCATTCCCAATAATCGCTAAAACAGAATCTACAGCAGCAGCAGCGCCTTCTTCCACCCCAATATATAAAAGAGTTCCTTCTATTTCAGATTCGAAATCCTGAACAGCTTTATCTGTTTCAATTTCGGCTAAAATATCTCCTTCTTTTACTTTATCTCCTACTTTTTTATGCCATTTCGCCACCTTACCTTCCGTCATAGTATCAGAAAGGCGGGGCATCGTAATTACTTCTGCCATAATTTATTGTATTATTTTTTTAATATGGTGATTAATAATAGAAATCAATGCTTTTCGCATCATCTATCATTGGATCAGCAAATTATTTTAGTTTTCTAATTTATCTAAGAATGGATAGTTTTCCTGAGCATAAACATATTCATACACCTTATCCGGATCCGGATATGGAGAATTTTCCATGAATTCGATACATTCGTCTACAAAATCTCTTGATTTATTGTCGATGGTTTCTAATTCTGCTTCAGTAGCCCAACCATTTTCCAAAATTCTGTGTTTTACCAGTTCCATAGGGTCATCATTCTTGTGAATCGCTACTTCTTCTTTACTTCTGTAAGGCTCGGCATCAGACATAGAGTGTCCTCTGTAACGGTAAGTTCTGGCTTCAATGAAAGTAGGCCCGTCTCCTCTTCTTGCTCTTTCAATAGCTTCGTAAGCTGCTTCAGCCACTTTCTCAGGATCCATTGCATCTACGGCAAGGCAAGGCATTTCGTATCCTAAACCTAATTTATAGATATCTTCATGGTTGGCTGTTCTTTTTACAGAAGTTCCCATCGCATATTGGTTGTTTTCTACAACAAATACTACAGGAAGCTTCCAGTTCATCGCCATATTGAATGTTTCGTGAAGCGATCCCTGTCTTGCAGCCCCGTCTCCGAAGAAACAGATATTTACAGCTTTTCTGTCAAAATATTTATCTGCAAAAGCAATTCCAGCTCCCAAAGGAATCTGTCCGCCTACAATACCATGTCCGCCATAAAAACGGTGCTCTTTGCTGAAAATGTGCATAGAACCGCCCATACCTCCGGACGTTCCGGTAGCTTTACCGCAAAGCTCAGCCATGATTCTCTTCGGATCTACTCCCATCGCCATTGGATGGATGTGGCATCTGTAAGCAGTAATCATACTGTCTTTCGTTAAGTCCATTGCATGCGTGAAGCCGGCAGGGATAGCCTCCTGACCGTTATACAAATGTAAAAAACCTCTGATCTTTTGTTTTAGATAAAGAGAACGGCATTTGTCTTCAAACCTTCTCCACATAGTCATATCTTCATACCACTTCAGGTATACCTCTTTAGAAAATTCTTTCATGTGCTAGCTCTTGCTTTTTTATGATGAATATTTGAGCAAAATTATAAAAAAAACTTTGTTTTTATCGTATACATACTAATTGTTTTTTTGCTTATAGTGTTATATTTGAATTTTAAACTTGAACATGGAAGAAAAACAGCCTTCAACAGTACATAAAATTTCAAAAATCATCTCAGATTTTTTCAATCCGCTAATTTCTTTATTTATTTTTTTCGTTTATATGAGTATAAAGGAATATTCACTCGAAGATTCTCTTCTTTATTTTGTTCCTATATTATTAATGATTATTGCACCGGTTGTGATCTGGCTGGTTTGGAATGTAAAAACCGGAAGATATACGAATATGGACGTTTCGAACCGTATTCAAAGGAAAACACTCTATATTTTTATTGCGGCCTGCGTGGTTACTTATCTTATTTTCAATTATGTAAGAAACGGGTATATTGATCTCGTCATGCTGTTTGTCCTGATCCTTGTTTTCACTATGCAGATCAGTAACTTCTTTATTAAAAGCTCGATGCATACAGCGTTTAATGTATTTGTTGCAGCATTATTTTTCACATTGGACTGGAAAGCAGGACTGGTATGGCTGGGAATTGCTGCTTTAGTGGGAATTACAAGAATCATTTTAAAAAGACATACAATAAAGGAAGTATTTATGGGTGCCGGAATAGCATTTGTGGTATCTTTTATTTATCTTTATTGCAATATACAATTTCAACATTAAGAACTTTCTATGAAAATAAATCATCTTACCGGTGCTGAGGAAAATTTTATGAAGCTGTTTTGGAAGCTTGAATCTTTTTATCTTAAAGACATCATGGAGCAGCATCCTGAACCAAAGCCGCACCAGAACACTGTTTCTACTTACCTTAAAATATTGGTGGAAAAAGGTTATATCACCACTCAAAAGGAAGGAAGAATCTTCAAATACACCGTAGTTGTCCCTATGGAAGAATACCGTAAATTCTTGCTGAAAGAGCTTGCTCATAATTTTTTCAATGATTCCGGAAAGGAAATGCTGGAGTTTTTATTCAATGAAAAATTAATATCACAGGATGATCTGAAGAATTATTTTGATCTAAAAATTGAGATTATTCCTACAAAAATTGAGGAACCGAAATTTGAATATGCAGATGAGATCTTAAATCCTAAAAAAGTTAAAAACAGTAAAACAAAAGATAAGGATAAAGACAAGAAGAAAAAAAAGAAAAAAGACTAAGCACAAAATACACGAATCATGAAAACGAAAATCCGGGAAATAACAGGGAAGGCACAGGATGTTCTGTCGCGCTATCCAATGGTTTTATTAATGGGACTGCTCTCTTCTGTGGGAGCCATCCGTATGCTGGACAGCAAATATGACCGTGAATCATTATTCATTCATTCGAAATTTACTATTTGCTGCTGTCTCGGTATTTCCCTTATGTTTGCTTTGAAAATCCTTTCCCAAAGGATCGGAAAAAGACTTTTACTGGAAATATTGGGAACAGTTTTCCTGATAGGATTTTTTTTCATTTTACCTGCAAAAGAGAGGGATTTTACCGAAGTTCATGGCTTCATCATCGCTATTGCTCTTCTTCTTTCTCACTTACTGGTTTCTTTTGGCGCCTTTCTCGAAAAGAACAGGGAGCTTAATTTCTGGCAATACAATAAAAATCTTTTTGTTAATATTTTCCTGACCGCTATTTTTACAGGAGTACTTACGGGAGGTGTAGAGCTGGCCATCCTGGCAGTTGACAAATTATTTGATTTTAATTTCAGTGATAACCTATATGCCGATACGTTCTATGTCCTGGCCATTTTTGGGAGCAGTTTTATCTTTCTCCTTTTCAATGAAACCGGGCTAAGCTATCTGGAAAAAGACAGTACCTATCCGGTGATCTTAAAGTTTTTCACACAGTTTGTCCTGATTCCGCTGCTTTTCATTTATCTGGTCATCCTGTATGTTTACTCATTTAAAATAGTTATCAACTGGGAACTTCCGAGAGGATGGGTTTCTTATCTGGTCCTGGCTTACAGTATCATTGGTATCCTTGCCTTATTGCTTGTCTATCCGCTTAAAGAGGAAAAAGCAAAATCGTGGGTCAAAGTATTTTCAAAACTGTTTTACTACACCATAATTCCGTTACTTGTTTTATTATTTATGGCCATATTTACAAGAATCCTGGAATACGGCTACACAGAACCCAGATACTTCGTCTTGCTATTGGCACTATGGCTGCTGGGTGTAGTTTCTTATTTTGTTTTAAATAAAAAGGCAAGCATAAAATTTATTCCCATCAGCTTATTTGCGTTTGGAGCTTTTTCGTTGATCTTTCCTTATTTAAATGCATTCAGTATAGCCAAAAGAAGCCAGAAAAACCAATTGATGACTCTTCTGGATAAAAATAAACTTCTGGTTAATAACAAAATAGATTTTCAGAAGAAAGTATCTGACACTCTCGTTAACGAAATTGCTGATAAATTTGAGTTCCTGGCTGAAAGAAAGCAAAAAGATTTTTTACTGAATCTGACTGCCGGCAAAACGCACGATCTTTTAGCAGGAGACTTTGAGAACATTCATTCTTCGCTGATCAGCAGTACCCTTAGAAATGCTTTTATACATGTCAATAAAACTTCGGATGGATCAGAATATGAAAGGCTTGTTTTAGACTCGGAATCAAAAGTAATCAACATTCAAGGTTATCAGTATTTAATTAATTTTGACAGCTA
The DNA here is from genome assembly GCF_019970085.1 of Chryseobacterium lathyri. Taxonomy (NCBI): domain Bacteria; kingdom Pseudomonadati; phylum Bacteroidota; class Flavobacteriia; order Flavobacteriales; family Weeksellaceae; genus Chryseobacterium; species Chryseobacterium lathyri. Next base: position 303,786 of record NZ_JAHXYG010000004.1, read on the forward strand.
TAATCAGCAATCGAAAGATATTAATGGAGATACATTTTTGATAGACAGCCAGACCGGAGTTAATAATGGAAAAACGATAAAGGTGATTCTCAATTCAGAAGAGACAGTAGATTTCAGTCCGGTGATAGATAAGCTATTCGAAAACAACGCCAGCCATTCGGGAACCATAAAAATGAAAGAAATCTCTATGGAAAGCGATTTGGGGAAATACCACATCAAAATAGTTTTTCAGAATATCTCAAGAGACAGCTCTCCTTACAACAAACAAAAGACCATATTTTATAATAATGCAGCATTATTGATCAAAGAAAAATAAAACTCATAAAGTGGCTTAATTGCCGCTTTATTTATTTAGTGTTCTATAATTCAGATTAAATTATATGGTTTTCAATAGAAAACAGATAAAAATAAGTATCCCTTCCTGCAATTACATCAGGAAGGGATAAATAGTCCATAAAAAAAGCGGCTAAAAAGCCGCCTTATATTTTTTTACCAACGGTTTCCGCCGCCGTTACCACGGTTATTTCCACCGCCGTATCCGCCGCCGCCATTACCACGGTTGTTTCCACCGCCGTATCCGCCGCTTCTGTTGTTGTCAAAGCTTCTTCTTGGTTTTTCTTCTCTTGGTTTAGCTTCTGATACGTTTAACTCTTTTCCGTTAAATTCTTTCTGGTTAAGAGCCTCGATAGCTTGCTTTCCTTCTTCATCACCCATTTCTACAAAACCGAAACCTCTTGAACGGCCAGTTTCTCTGTCTGTAACAATTTTAGCTGATGATACATCACCAAATTCTGCAAATAGATCGTGCAACTCATACTCTTTAGTTGCGTAATTGATGTTTGAAACAAAAATGTTCATTTTAAATAAAAATTAAAAATTAATAAAAATTTGGTATATAAAAGAAAAACAACATAAATTAATGAACAAATATTGATTCCAAATATAAACGTATGCAAGATACAATTAAAAATTTTAAATCAAAGTTTTTTTTAAAGTATTTGTCACGTTTCAAGGAGTCAAAAGCTGTTTTTTATTGATTAATAATAAATAAGTATTGTTTTATAATAAAATTATATTGAAATTTACCAAAAGTTAAAGTTAGTTAACATAATAAAAACGATTCTGTAAACGTGCAAAAAACATCCTTTTTAAAGATAAATACAGCCTTATGCCTATTATAATAAACCTTGATGTGATGATGGCTAAGAGAAAAATGTCACTGAATGAGCTTTCAGAAAAAATAAATCTTACGTTATCCAATCTATCCAATCTAAAAACCGGAAAAGCAAAAGCGATCCGCTTCAGTACGCTTGATGCCATCTGCAAAACTCTGGACTGCCAGCCCGGTGATATTTTAGAATTCAAAGAGTAACCTGAATTTATAATCAGGAATAATGCCATTAATAGTTAACCTTTATTGACAACATCTTTATGAAACATACTACAAATTATACCAACACCTTTATTGAAGTCGCCGATGATTGTCCTGTTTCCCAGGCCGAGACACCGCCTGAAAAGAAAATAAAGACACTGGCAGAGCTTCAGTATGAGCAGATCATGAAAAATCCTTACCACTACACTTCGGATGATATCATATTCGAATGTTATGCTCTGAAAAATGATATTCCGGAAAGCGAAAAACAGCAGGCAAGGATACAGTTCTTCTCCAAAGGACAACCCTGCCTCAGATCCTCTCCTCTATCCAAACGTTATGGGTTCGGAACCCATCACAATGACGAAGGTAAAGTAGCAATATTCCCCGTTGAGAGTAAAGAATATCAAAAATTTTTAAATGATCCTACCGTAAAAAAAGTAAAAGCGATGCGTTCCAAGAAAATATGATTGAGAAAATGAATCATTTCCTTAAGATCAGTAAATACTGTTTCTTTGATAAAACCAGTTTTTAACACTAAATTTGTGAAGTAAATTATTAAAACATGAACTATCATACCAGAAAATGGGTAAAACCCGAAGACCTGAATCCCAATCATTCTCTTTTCGGGGGAAGACTTTTACAGTGGATCGATGAAGAGGCGGCGCTTTACGCAATTATTCAGCTGGAAAATACAAAAGTGGTTACAAAATTTATTTCGGAAATTAATTTTGTGAGCTCTGCAAAACAGGGAGATATTATAGAAATCGGGATTGAAGCTACGCACTTCGGATCTTCATCCGTCACCTTAAAATGTGATGTAAGAAACAAAATGACCCACCAGACCATTATTACCGTTGATAAAATTGTCATGGTGAACCTGGACAACGAAGGAAACCCGGCTCCTCACGGAAAAACACAGATTGAATTTGTAAAAGACAGACTGAGCAAGCCATGAAAATTTTTGTAAAGAATATGGTCTGCAACCGCTGTATTTCTGCAGTGGAAAAAATATTCAGCGATGCTGGTATAGCAGTAAGCTCTGTTACATTAGGAGAAGTTGAAACCGGAACCGACATTTCAGCTGAGAAAATGAAGGCTATAGAAAAGAGTCTGCTGGATACAGGTTTTGAAAGAATCAAGGATTCCGCTCACCAACTTGTCGATAAGATCAAAAACATCATCATTATCAAGATCAGTGAGCTGGATATTGATGAAAACTTTCTTCTCTCTGAGTTTTTAAGCTCAAAAATCCCAAAAGATTACAGTTCTCTTTCCAAAACCTTTTCGCAGAACGAAAACATTACCCTAGAACAGTTCTTTATTCTTCACAAAATCGAAAAAGTAAAAGAACTGCTTCTTTATAATGAATTCACCCTTACTGAAATCGCTGGCAAGCTCGGCTACAAAAGCGTTCAGCACCTTTCTTCCCAATTCAGGAATATCACCGGATTTACGCCTACCGAATTTAAGAAACTGAAGGATCATCAAAGGAAAACATTGGATAGTTTCTGAGTTGGAATGTGAGAGAGTTCTAGAGTAAAGGTGTTTTAAAATACTCAATAATTACGGTATTAAGCTCCCCCACTCTAAGACACTCAAACCCTCCGTTTCGCCCACCCACACCGCAGGCAAAATTCTATAACTATTATCCTTAAATTTATAACAGCCTTACCAATTCATTTTGGAAATTTGTAGTATAAATTCAAGGATCATGAACAGACAATATAATATACTCGGAATGACATGCTCCGGCTGTCAGAAAAAAATTTCTGAAAAGCTCAACGCTATTGAGGGAGTTAGCGCCGATGTAAATCTGGAGAATAATACAGCAACCATCACTTCCGATAAAGAAATTGAACTATCGGTTTTAAATAACGCTTTAGGAAATAAATACAGACTGGAAGACCCTAAGAAACCCGAAACTACATTTGTAAAACCTCAGGACAGGGTTTCTCCGTCTTCAGTTTATTATTGTCCAATGGAATGCGAGGGTGACAAAGTATACTTTAAACAAGGTGAAAGATGCCCGGTTTGTAATATGTATCTGGTTCCCATCGAGGAAAAACATGCTAAAGATCCAAATCATAAACCCACCTACTCTTCTTCAAATCTACCAGCCAATTTTAAAGACAGCATGGGAAAATACTATTGCCCAATGTTCTGTGAAGGGGATAAAGTATATGACGAAAAAGGTGACTGTCCGGTTTGCCATATGCATCTGGAAGAAATCACAGAAGATCTTGCGAAAAATGCGGCCTCACAAGGCCATCAGCATGTTCATTCCCACCATCACGATCACAGCCATCATCATGAAGCTCCCAAAGTGACAGATGATATGGCTGGAAAGTATTACTGTCCGATGTACTGTGAAGGGGATAAAACTTATGATTCTAACGTAGGTTGTCCTGTCTGTGGAATGGATCTGGTAAAATATCCGGAAAAGAAAACTGCAAAATACACATGTCCCATGCATCCGGAGATCATTCGTGATGAACCTGGAGACTGCCCGATATGCGGAATGGATCTGGTAAGAATGCCAGACAGCGGAGAAGATGAAGAGGATGAAACCTACAATATCCTGAAAAGGAAATTCATGATTTCTCTTGCCTTCACTATTCCGGTTTTTATTCTTTCCATGGGCGGAATGTTCATCAATTTTCCTTTTTCCCATACAGTACAGGGATTTATAGAGCTTGCCTTGACGCTTCCTGTGATGTTTTATTCAGGATGGTTCCTGCTGAAAAGAGGCTGGGTTTCGTTTAAAACCTGGAATTTAAATATGTTCAGCCTGATTGCTTTAGGGGTTGCAGCAGCCTTTATTTTTAGCATTGCTGCATTGTTCTTTCCTGATATCATTCCTCATGAAATCAGAGGTCATAATCATGAAATACCACTATATTTTGAGGCAGTCTGTGTCATTCTAACCTTGGTAATTTTAGGACAGCTGATGGAGGCCGCTGCTCATAAAAAAACAGGCAATGCCATCAAGGAGTTGATGAACCTTTCTCCTGACGAAGCCAATCTCATCATCAACGGAGAAGAAAAAAGAGTATTGCTTTCCCATGTAAAAATCGGAGATCTTTTAAAGGTAAAACCGGGTGAAAAAATCCCTGTGGACGGCAAGATCACAGAAGGAAGCTCTTTGGTCGATGAAAGCATGATCACCGGAGAACCTGTACCTGTAGAGAAAAACATCAATGATAAAGTTTCTTCGGGAACCATCAATGGAAACAAAGTATTCATCATGAAAGCTGAAAAAGTAGGTGATGAAACCCTTCTTTCGCAGATCATTAAAATGGTGAATGAAGCCAGCCGAAGCAGAGCCCCGATACAGAAACTAACCGACAAGGTTTCTAAAGTTTTTGTTCCTGTTGTGATTTTGATTGCTGTTCTTACCTTTGTTTTATGGCAATTTTTTGGACCGGAAGGCAAAAGAAGCCTATTTGCTTTTGTAAATGCGGTTGCAGTTCTCATTGTTGCCTGTCCCTGTGCGCTTGGTCTGGCAACTCCGATGTCCCTGATGGTTGGAATCGGGAAAGGAGCTAAAAGCGGAATACTCATCAAAAATGCAGAGGCACTGGAACAGATGCATAAGGTTAATGTTCTGATTACAGACAAAACAGGGACTTTAACAGAAGGAAAACCGTCTGTAGAACATATTGAAACTACAGGAAACGAAAATAAAAATGAGATCCTGAAACTTGCTTTTTCCCTAAACCAAAACTCAGAACATCCCTTATCCAATGCCGTGATCAAAAGAGCAAAAGAAGAAAATTTAACGGCTGAAAAGGTAGAGCATTTTGAAAATATTTCAGGAAAAGGAGTTCAGGGGAATATCAATGGAAAAACAGTTTATTTAGGAAATGAAAGCCTTCTGACCTCCAGCAGCCTCTCTATCCCCCAGGAATTAAAGCAAAAAGCTGTAGAAGTGCAGTCAAAGGCACATACCATCTCTTATATTGCTCAGGAAAAAACGGTATTAGGTTTCATCAGCTTTACCGATAAAATTAAAGAAACTTCCAAAAAAGCGGTTCAGCGTCTGATGAATGAAGGAATTGACGTGATCATGATGACCGGAGATAATGAACATACGGCTAAAGCGGTTGCTGGCGAATTGGGAATCAAACATTATAAAGCTGGCTGCCTTCCGGAAGACAAGCTGAATGAAGTAAAAATACTTCAGCAGCAGGGTAAAATTGTAGCCATGACCGGAGACGGGATTAATGACTCCCCTGCTCTGGCGCAGTCTGATATAGGAATCGCCATGGGAACAGGGACCGATGTTGCTATGGAAAGTGCTGAAATCACTCTTTTGAAAGGCGATATTTTAGGCGTAGCAAAAGCTAAATTATTAAGCGAAAAACTTCTTAGGAATATTAAAGAAAATCTGTTTTTTGCATTTATCTATAATGTGCTGGGAATTCCGGTAGCGGCAGGATTATTGTATCCTTTCTTTGGAATACTGCTGTCCCCTATGATTGCAGCAGCAGCCATGAGCGTCAGTTCACTCTCTGTTATCCTGAACTCACTACGGCTGAACTCTGTAGATCTGGATGCAGATATAAAATAAAGTTATGAAAAAAGGAAGTCTTTACATTGGATGTTCGGGATTTTATAATAACGACTGGAAAGGGTCGCTATACCCTGAAAATGCTCAAAGTAAAGACTTTCTTACCTTATATTCCCAGGTTTTCAATACAGTGGAGATCAATTCCACTTTTTACAGAAAACCAACCGCAAAAACCCTTTTAAAATGGCACGATGAAACTCCTGAAGAGTTTAAGTTCTTCATCAAAATTCCTAAAGCCATTTCCCATGAAAAGCGGTTGAAAGATTCTAAAGAAGACATTTCAGAATTCTGTACCCATATCCAAACTCATTTAAAAGAAAAGCTTTCCGGATTTCTGTATCAGTTTCCGCCTTCTTTTAAAAAATCGCAGGAAAACATCGATCTGATCCTGACCAGTCTTGATTTTAATTATTTAAATGTTATAGAATTCCGTCACAATTCCTGGTGGACTGAAGAAATTTTCAGTGTTTTAAAAGAAAATAATATTGTTTTTTCCGGCGTCAGCTTTCCCGGTGATCTTCCGGAAGAAATTATTGACAATCATCCTGAAGTTTTGTACTACAGGCTTCACGGAAAACCGGTCCTTTACAAATCGGAGTACAGCTTGGATTTTCTTGATGATCTTGCTGAAAAAATCAGACATTCAGAAAAAAAATCATTTGTATTTTTCAATAATACATGGGGCACTGCTGCAATTAAAAATGCACTATATCTGAAGAAAGTTTTAGAATAAGCCTCGCACACAAAATCTTTCGTGCTTATTCTAGCCAAAAAGCAAATTCACCTGTTTACTTTAAAATAATTCCCCAATAAAGGAGGAATGTTTTAATTTCAATAAGAATAGAAAAAAGCTATTGTTTTTACAATTATAAATGTTAAATTTCAAGAATAAGAAAATAGAATTGAAAAAGCATTTCGTTCTACAAAATATTGCTTAAAATAAAGTTATTAAAATAAAATTAAAAAGCAGTGTTTTATCAAATACTGGCATATAATTTGTTAACATTTCAGCAGTATTTTTAACAATTTTTAACGATTTAAACCTCCATTATCTTTATGAAAAAAATTTTTGGGGAAAAGTCAAAAAACATGGCTTTTCTGGGAATGACTGCATTGGTGAGTGCAGCTTCAATTGTATTCAACGGCTGTAACAGCAAAACTGATGTGAAAGAGTTTGAAAAAACAGTCTCACTGGAACCTCCCACCGTACAAACGGTCCCCAAAATAGATGATGAGAGCGTAGAATCTGATAAAAGAATTATCTACCTTACTTTTGATGACGGCCCCAACCAGGGAACGGAAAATCTCCTTAAAATATTAAACAAAAGGAATGTATGTGCAACTGCTTTTCTGGTAGGAAAGCATGCCTACGGAAGCAAAAGACAAAAGGATGATATGGAGCTTTTAAGAAGCAATCCGCTGATTGAGCTTGCCAATCACAGCTTTAGCCACGCCCATAATAAATATACTGATTTTTACAAGAATCCTGAGGCTGTAGTCCATGATTTTGATATTGCTAAAGACAGCCTTAAGCTTTACGATAAGATAGCAAGAACTCCGGGAAGAAATATCTGGAGGCTGAGCAATATTAATGTTACTGATATTAAAAGCTCCACCGATGCCGCAAACGGCCTTAAAAAAGCAGGCTATAAAGTAATTGGCTGGGATCTGGAATGGAGACCTTCTCAAAAGATGACTTTAAAGGGAAGCCATGAAGCCATGATTAAGAAGGTGGACAGCATCTTTCTTAATGATCTGGAAAAAACATCAAGACATCTGGTTTTTCTTACACATGACCAATACCTCAGAGATGCAGATTCCATCAATGAACTGGATATGTTTATTGAAAAGCTTCAGAAAAGCAATAAATTTGTCTTCAGAAAGATTTCTCAGTATCCGCAGATCAATGACATTCTTAATTAATGTAATACTCTATCAATGTAACAATTACATTGATGGTAACCGCCAACTAGCAACTAGAAACAACAATTTTACAGATTCATTAGTTTTTTGCTTTTAAAATTCAGAAATTTGCATTCATGGATATTAAAGAAAATTATACAGCAATACAAAATCAGCTTCCATCGGGAGTTCAGCTTGTAGCAGTTTCAAAAACGCATCCGGTTGAAGCCATTCAGGAAGTCTATAACCTTGGGCAAAAAGTCTTTGGCGAAAATAAGGTTCAGGAGCTTATGGAGAAATACCCTCTCCTTCCAAAAGATATCCAATGGCACCTTATCGGACATCTGCAGACCAATAAAGTAAAGTATATTGCTTCTTTCATTGATACCATCCAAAGTGTGGATTCTGAAAAGCTTCTTATAGAGATCAGTAAGGAAGCCGGAAAAAACAGCAGAACCATTAAAGTACTGCTTCAGGTAAAAATTGCAGCAGAGGAAACTAAATTCGGACTTGAGATTGCTGAAGCAAAAACATTATTCCAACAGTATATTGACGGAAAATTCTCCAATGTTGAAATAACCGGCCTGATGGGAATGGCCACATTTACAGATGATAAAGAACAGGTGAAAAGAGAATTTTTAATTTTAAAAAGGCTTTTTGATGAATTAAATCAATTAAAAACCCTCGAAACTTTATCTATGGGAATGAGTGACGATTTCCCGGCTGCCATTGAATGTGGTGCCAATTCCGTAAGGGTTGGATCCGCCATTTTCGGCAGAAGAGATTACTCAAAATAGTATATTTAGGTATAGTTTTTGCTAATAATTGAATCAAAAAATCTAAATTTGCAACTATGCAAAAAATCCTTATTGTAGAAGACGAAAAAGCAATCTCGGGAGTATTACACAGTATCCTTTCTGATGAACTTACCGATTACGAATTTGTTATCGCTGAAGATGGCCTTGAAGGCTACAAACAGATAGAAAAAGAAGATTTCGCATTGGTGATCTCTGATATCAAGATGCCTAAACTTTCAGGAACAGAACTTTTAAAGCAAAGTATGATCTTAAAACCTGAAAGCACATTCATCATGATCTCTGGCCACGCGGATATTGATTCTGCTGTTTCCTGTCTGAAGGAAGGTGCATACGATTTTATTTCCAAACCTATTGATATCAACAGACTGATCACAAGTGTAAAAAATGCTTTAGCCAAAGAAAGTCTGAAAAAGGAAAATAAAAATCTTCAAACTGAAAATAAGACCTTAAAGAAAAAGGTTAACAAAAAATACCAGATGATCGGCGATTCTCCTGCTTTGAAGAAGATTCAGGATATGATCGAAAAGGTAGCTGCTTCTGATGCCCGGGTTTTGATTACAGGGCCAAATGGTGCTGGAAAAGAACTCGTAGCCCATGCTATCCACAATCAAAGCGAGCGCGCAAGAGGCCCGATGATCGAAGTAAACTGTGCCGCTATCCCTTCTGAGCTTATTGAATCTGAACTTTTCGGACATGTGAAAGGTTCTTTTACAGGCGCTATTAAAGACAAGCAGGGAAAATTCGAGCAGGCAACCGGCGGTACCATCTTCTTGGATGAGATCGGAGATATGAGCCTTATTGCTCAGGCCAAGGTTTTGAGGGCATTGCAGGAAAGCAAAGTTTCTCCTGTAGGAAGTGATAAGGAAATAAAAGTTGATGTAAGGGTAATTGCAGCAACCAATAAGAACATGCAGAAGGAAATTGAGGAAGGGAAATTCAGGGAAGACCTTTACCACAGGCTTTCTGTAATTGAAATTTATGTTCCGCCGTTGGATGACAGAAAAGAGGATATCAAATTATTGGTAGATCATTTTTCCGGATTAATTGCCGATGAGCACGGTACTGCCGTGAAAAAGTTTGATGATAAGGCGATTGAGGCGCTTAAAGTTCTTTCATGGACTGGAAATATCAGGGAATTGAGAAATGTTGTGGAAAGATTAATTATTCTTGGTGGAAATACTGTTTCCGAGGAGGATGTTGCAAGTTTTGTAAGGAAATAATTTAATTGAACATTAAATATATGATAACAATTTGCAGTAGCCTTACTGCAAATTTTTTTTTGCCCTACTTTTAAATATTAAACTATATGAATCATAAACTATTATGAACTTTTTAAACAAAAACTATACGAAAGAATGCCTTACCCTGGCTCTTCCTGTCATGCTTACGCAGGTTGGGCAGGTCTCGGTGAATCTGTTCGACAATATCATTGTCGGGAAACTTTTAGGTGCTGATGCACTGGCTTCCGTTTCATTGGGGAATGCTGTATTTTTCTCGGTGTTCGTGCTGGCACTGGGATTTTCATTTGCTATTCCTCCTCTGGTTTCTGAAGCACACTCTAAGGAGGATCACGGAACTATTAATTCCGTATTCAGTCACGGATTTGTGATCAATATGTCTGTGGGGATTATTTTAATGGCTATTCTGCTTTTAGGGATGCCGCTACTCTATCATTCCGGACAGCCGGAGAAGATCATTCCGAATACGGTAGATTTCCTGGGTATTATGGCGATCAGCATGATCCCGTTTATGGCTTTTCAGACGCTTCGTGAAGTTTCTGAAGGATTATCCTATACCATAGGCGTTACCAAGGCTACGATCATTGCCAATATCATCAATATTGCCCTGAACTATGTTTTCATCAAAGGACTTTGGATCTTCCCTGAAATGGGAGTAAAAGGTTCCGCCTTAGCAACATTAATCTCCAGAATATTTATGGTGGTATTCCTGTATGTGGTATTGGTTAAAGAGAAAAAAACAAGACGTTATATCAAAGATTTCTCTTTAAAAATACAGGTTTTCTCCAGAAATATGTTTGATAAGATGGTGAAACTGGGGCTGCCTACCGCTTTACAGATGTTCTTTGAAGTTACGGCTTTCGCAGGTGCTGCATTTATTTGTGGTCTAATTTCGGCTCACGATATTGCTTCTCACCAGATCGCCCTAAGTATGGCTTCATTTACCTTCAACCTTTGTGTAGGATTCAGTGTGGCTTCAACGGTCATGATCGGAAGAAAATTGGGTGAGCAGAACTTTGTTGAATTAAGAAAGGTCGGGATCAACAACCTGAAAATAGCCTTTATTTTCATGTGTATCTGCGGAATGATCTTCATTTTGGGAAGAAATATTTTACCGACTTTCTTTACCAAAAAAGAGGAAGTTGAAGTGATTATGCTGGCTTCAAAATTAATGATTATCGCTGCTTTATTCCAGCTTTCGGACGGCGTTCAGGTAACGGCTTTGGGGATGCTCAGAGGACTTCAGGATGTAAAGATCCCATCGATCTATACTTTTATCGCTTATTGGGTGATTACCATTCCTTTAGGGTATTTCTTATGTGTCACTTTAAAAATGGGGGCATTCGGAATGTGGATCGCTCTAGGACTGGGCCTCACAGTTTCTGCAGTTTTCCTGGTGAAGCGGTTTTTAAACATGTCTGCGAAGAGAATTAAGCAGAATTCTTAATTAGATAATAATTAACTAAAAAAAACTGCGCGAAGTCTTCGACTTCGCGCAGTTTTTTTAGCCAAGAATAAGAAAATATTGGAAAAATTATCAATATTAATTAACCTACAATCACATCACCTACGAAATTATATTTGATGAATATTGAATATTTTAAAATAAAATTTTATTACGGATAATAAATTCTTATTTTAGTATTCAAAACTAAACCAAAAAACATCACAATATGAACATGAAAATTTCAACACACTTGAGCTGCTTTACAAATAATTTCAATATCCTTTTCCAGCATTAAAAAATCCCCAACCTGGTTATTTTTTTCAATCAGTAATCAAAACGAGGTAACCAGACAGTATGCATTACAATATCTTAAGGTAATCCAGCATGAACATCTGAAAGAATTTGTGGAGCATAACAACTTAGAAGATAATAACATATTGAGTATAAATACAATTTTTTTTCATTTTAAACTAAAACCATATATTATGAATCAATTTAATGTGCCCAAGCCAGTATACCCTTGGGAAACCCTCTCAAGCCCTTTCGCTGGAACTTTCTATGAAGAAGAAACCAGTTGGTATGACCAGGATTATCAATTCTTATCAAAAGAGGCAATGACCCGGTACAGAAAAATGCGGTTAGTTGATGTAGGCCCCTTTATGGTACCTGCAGCTACCGAAAAGGACAGAATTCTCCATGCAACGCGTTTTGCTATTTATATGACAGTGACTGATGATTATGTTGAACTTTTGCCCGTAAAGGAAATTGCAGCAATCAGAGACCGTATTTTTGAGGTGATGATGGGAGATGATCCAAAACCGGAGGAAATAGGCATGTTCCGTCAAATGCAAACAAACAGAAAGGAATGGATTGCGCTTGGGATGCCAGACTTCTGGCTTGAGCGGATCGCTAAGAATTATAAATACCGTTTCGTTACTGATGGAATTATGGAAGAATCACCATATAAAATCAGTAAAGATATTCCTCCTATTCCTCTTTTTCATTTAATCCGTGCAAATTCCATAGGAATGATTCCATTTGTTGATTTAATTTGCCCTTCAACTGGTTTTGCTTTACCTGATTACATTTATAATCATACCGTTATACAGCGTATTATTATGCTACAGTCAATCATTGTTGCTCTTCAGAACGATTTTGCAACTATTGGCAAAGAGCTCGCCATAGAATCAGAGATTTTCAATATCATCAAATTATTACAGCATCACAATAAAATTTCTTTTGATGAAGCCTGCAAAGAAGGAATGAGGATTCATGATGAGCTTGTAAATGAATTTGTAACATTATCAAATCACCTACCGGATTTCAGTCCATATCAAAAGGAGACAGAGGAATTTATTTATTACATAAAACAAATGATCAGTGGGTTAAATAATTGGTATTATAAAAGCGGAACAGAACGATATGAACCTGGTGGATTTGCTGTGCCACCCAATGGAAAAGGTGAGACAATGGACAGAGTAGAAATTAAATATTTCTAGGACTGATAGTTAATATTTTACAAAATTTAAATCTTAATAATTCAAAAGATCACATGCCATGTAGCCATTACCTTGGCCGACTTTATCCATTCACATGCAGAGCAGATGGGGAAAGATACAGGATGGATAATGGCTACATTTTCCTGACAGAATAATAGCCTGAAATATACAAAAATGAGACTGCATGTGTACTGCTAGTATGGTACCTGACTTAACGCTTCAGCAATTTTTTATCCAAGAATAAGAACTCTACAAACTTAAATTATAATCCTCCATATACCAAATAAAAGAGATTTAACTCACCTTTTTCCCTAAAATTGTCAGGCTCCTTTCTATTCCATCCAAAATGGCCACATCTGGAAACATTCCCCAATCTTCAAATCCAAAATTCCTGAAAAGTTTCAGGCTAGCTTCATTATGTGAGAAGATAAATCCAAGAAGTGTTTTTATCCCTAAACTTGGAGCCTTATCAATACAGTATTCCATTACTTTTTTCCCAAAACCTTTTCCTCTGCAGGATTCATCGAGGTAAATACTCATTTCAACGGTTCCATTGTATGCAGGCCTTCCATAAAATGAAGAAAAGCTCACCCAACCTACTGTTTCATGATTACTATTTTCAATGATCCAAAGTGGTCTTGTTTCAGGATTATGTTCATCAAACCATTTTTTCCTGCTTTCTACAGTAACGTTTTCAGTATCGGCAGTCACCATTCTTGACGGAATGGTAGAATTGTATATCTCAACAATTCTTTCTAAATCTTTCAGGTCAGCATTTCTGAATTGCAGTTCTCCCATTTTATAAATTCCGGTTTTATCTGTACAAAAATACGGAGGATAATATTTTTATGAGCAGAAATTCAATCAATAATTGTAATTAATAGGAAGGATGAAAGATGGTTATTATTAGTCTTCCAGATAGCCTTGTCAAGGTTTTGAACCTTGACAAGGCTATTGCTCGATATTTTTACAGTAAAAAAGTAATCTAATTGTTCTCCTATGAAAACATACTGGTTGTCTTTTAACACTCAATAACTTCCCTCTCCCATCCTCTATCCTCAACTTGTTTACTTCCCTAAATTCTTCAAAGTCCGGTTCAGACTTCTTACTGTAATTCCCAGGTAAGCAGCCATATCCTCTTTTGAAATCTCAATTTCTTCATGTTTCTGCAGTTCAAGAAGCTGGGACAAAGTATGTTCAGCCGCGTACAACTGCTGATAAGAGGCTCTTTTGGATGTATTGACAATGCGTTCGGCAAATACGTCCAGCAGCAGATTATTCAGTGAGAGGTCAGTTTTAATCAAAGTCCTGAAATACGGTATAGCTACAGCATACACAGTAACGTCTGTGACTGCTTCAATACTGCAGAGGCAGGAAATATTCCGGATCAGTTCTATTTCCCCGATGATCTCACCTTTTCCCAGAAATTCAACAATATATTCCTTGTCGTTTTCTTCAACGAAAAAACATTTGGTAATTCCCTCTTTGATCAGCATTACTTTAGAGGGTTCTTCGTTTTGCGTGAATATTCTATCACCTTTGGGAAAAGATCTTATCACAATATCTTCTTTTCGTTCCTGTTTTTCGTATAGATCTTCCAGATAATTTAAAAATAGCTGATTGGTCCGTAACATATTTTATCCGGGACAAATGTCCTTTTCTGTTTGAATTTTTATATTGAATTTTGTCACGAGAAAAATACAAAAGTAAAATGAATAATCATATAACAACCATCGCTTTTGATGCAGATGATACACTATGGATCAATGAACCTTATTTTCAGGAAGCAGAAGAAGAATTCTGTGTACTTCTTGAAGATTATCTGCCACAGCATTCTGTCTCTCAGGAATTATTTAAAACTGAAATGAAAAATCTTCATCTGTATGGCTACGGGGTAAAAGGATTTATGCTTTGTATGATAGAAACCGTGAGCAGAGTTTCGGACGGTACAGCATCGATGCAGCTGATTGATAGAACCATTGAAATTGGTCAGGAACTCCTGCAGAAACCTATAGAATTACTGGAAGGCGTTACCCAAACATTAGATGCATTAAAAGGAAAATACAGGCTGGTTGTGGCCACAAAAGGAGATCTCCTGGATCAGGAACGAAAGCTTAAAAACTCCGGACTGCAGGACTATTTTCACCATATAGAAATTATGAGTGACAAAAAGGAAAGCGACTATCAAAAGCTGTTGAAACATCTGGACTGTAAACCAGAGCAATTTTTAATGCTCGGGAATTCTATAAAATCAGATGTTCTTCCAGTACTGGAGATCGGAGGCTTTGCAGCACACATTCCTTATCATGTGACCTGGAGCCATGAGCAGCATGAACATCATCTGGAACATGATAACTTCATGGAACTGACAAGTATTGATGAAGTACTGAAGTATTTATAAAAAAAAAGCCCGTTTTAAATAATGAACGGGCTTTTTTTTAACTATTTTATTTTTTCAGACACTTCTCAAGGAACTGATCCTGTTCCCATAAAAGGTGTAGAATATTTTCTTTAGCCACATAACCATGTGCTTCTTTTGGAAGAAGGACCATTTTTACAGGAGCTCCCAAATTTTTCAGAGCCTGGAAATATCTTTCCGTCTGCAAAGTAAAGGTTCCCGGGTTATTGTCGGCATCACCATGAATTAAAAGCATTGGTGTTTTCATTTTATCAGCATTCATGAATGGCGACATTGTGTTATAAATTTCCGGAACATCCCAGTAATTTCTCTGCTCACTCTGGAACCCAAACGGAGTCAGCGTTCTGTTATAAGCTCCACTTCTTGCAATACCACAGGCATAGTCCTTAGAATGGGTTAAAAGATTAGCCGTCATAAATGCACCATATGAATGACCTCCAACAGCAACTTTAGTTATATCAATATAGCCTAACTTGTCTACAGCATCTATAGCTGCTCTTCCATTTGCTACCAACTGTGGAATGAAAGTATCATTTGGTTCCGTCTTACCTTCTCCAATAATCGGGAAAGCAGCATCATCCAGTACAGCATAGCCTTTTGTAGTCCAGTACACGAAAGATCCGTAATATGGAAACGTAAAGTCGTTCGGGTTCTGGGTATTCTGCCCTGCTGTATTTTTATCCTTGTATTCAGTAGGATAAGCCCAGATCAGTAACGGAAGTTTTTCTTTTTTAGCTTTTCTGTCGTAATTGGCAGGCAAGTATAGGGTTCCCGTTAAAGTAACACCGTCATTTCTTTTGTATGTAATTACCTCTTTATAAACGTCTTTAATACTTTCAAAAGGATTTGCAAATTGAGTTACTGCTTCTGCTTTATTGGTTTTAATATTCTTTTTAAAATAATTCGGGTACAGGCTTGGGGACTGCTGGGTTGTCAGAATTTCACCTTTTGAAGGATTAAGGATATCTATGATCTCTTCCTTACCATTCTTAATGTTAGATGTATATAATCTTTTCTTTTTTAGCGACTTTACATCCATTTCATCAATGAAAGGATGCTGTCCGTCTTTGGTAAATCCGTCTCCGATCAGATAGGTTTTTCCTCCTTTCATATCAATAACATATCTCCCGTATTGATTTTTTGTAGTACTAAAGTTCCCAGGATCACTGTAAACATCCTGGTAATTTCTGTCATCAATCACTTTTGATTCGCCGTTATTAAGATCCACAAGGAAAGATTTTGTATTTCTTGTATCATACCAGCCTTCAGAAACTATGGCATAGTGATCGTTGGTCCAGCTTACACCTTCATATCTCTGTTTTGTTTTAAAGAATGATTTTGGAGCAGCAGTAAAAGGTGCTTCCCATGTAAAGATCTCATCTCTGTACTCTGCAGATTTAGACTGGTCACCTCCATCCAATGCTTCAGCAAATACTAAAGTTGCCGGTGCATCATTTCTCCAGCCCATGCTTCTTTTTCCTGTTCTTACAGACGAAAACCCTTTTGGCATTATTTCGTTCAAAGGAACATCATTTACTATTTTTACTGCATTTCCTTTCATATCATACACCGTAGTTGTCATTGGAAATCTGCTCAAAGGAACAATGTATGAAAAGGGTTTTTTGATCACCGTAGCCATCAAATAATTTCCGTCCGGAGAAAAGCTTAAACCGGAATACATATCCTGGTCTTTTACTTTTTTAAGGGTTCCATTCAGGTCTACACTATAAATTTCTGAAGCGGTAAGAACCTCAAAGTTTTTTTCATCCTGAGGATTTTTTAAAAGATCCTGATAGGTTCTGTTTTGCGACACTTTACCGTCAGCTGTAGAAACGATAGGTCCGGTTGGAAGATCTTTGCTGGCATCTATCAGAGCTGGTCTGTTCTGGGGAAGGGTCCTGATCAGAAGACTTTTGGAATCATTGTACCATGTATAGGGCGTTCCTAAGTTAGCATTAAGATTATCACCAGTAATTTTTTTGGCAGTAGCAGTTTCCATATCTACGGACCAAAGCTCAACTCCCTTATTGGTTGTGTTGGTAAATGCCAGTGTTTTTTCGTCCGGCGAAAATGAAATATAAGTGATTTTAGCATTGGAAGGTAGGTTCTTCACCTGAACCTCGCTTTTATCATTAATCTTTCTGATCTTCAGATTATCGGAGTATGTGACACTGCTTGAAATATTAGTAACCGGATTAATTCTTAAACCGGCAAGTTTCATTTCCTGCTGGTTAAGGTCTTCCAGTGTTTTATAGGTCGGACGGTAAGTGAAAACCACCCAGTCTTTTTTGCTGTTCATCAGGACGCTTGGCGGTCTTTCATAATCTGCGAGCTTTAGAATTTCAGCAGATGGTTTTTGATAAGTAATATTCTCCTGTGCATCATAGAAATTGAGAAATGCCAGAAGGCAAATGGTCAGTTTTATCTTCATATAAATTCGTTTTCCACGAATTTAGTGATTTTTAGGATATAACTAAAATTGTTAATTTTAACACACAGGCTTGTGATATAACTAAATACTTTTATATTAGCAGTGTCAAACAATCAAAATATTATACTATGAAAAATTTAAAAAAATTATCTAAAAGAGATTTAAAAACCATTATTGGAGGACAAGCGCCATCATGTCCTTCAGGATACAAGGCATGTGTAGCCGGAGAAGATGAAAACGGAACAATCATATGGACCTGCATATGGTCTTCTTTACCTTGCAATCCATAATAAAAACAAAAAAGAGCATTAGTTGTCTAATGCTCTTATGCTTTATATTTCAAGACCTGTTTACCAATCCGAAGCTCTTTTTCTTTTTTCTATCATATGATCTACCGATACTTTTCCTGCACCAAAAACCATGAGAAGCAGATAAACAGACAAATAGATCAGACTCATTTCTTTTTTCTCAAAAGGATCTCCTCCATGAACCACAAAAGCAGCAATGACCATTGTAAAGATCAGAAATCCTAAAGAAATCCTTGTAAAAAGACCTAATATAAGAAGTATTGAACAAACAAATTCAGCAATAACCGCAAGAACCAGGGTCACTGTAGGGCCTAACCCTATAAAGTCGAAAAATTCAATTTTGCCGCCTTCAAGCAGCATCTGAAGTTTCGGAAACCCGTGAGATAGCATGGCAAAACCAACAAATACTCTTACTACTAATAAAATAATATCTTTAGGTACTGAGCTGGAATTTGAGTTAAAATAGTTCATTTACTAAAAATTTAGATTAAAGTTAATAAAAATCTTTTAATAGAACGGAATTCCGGGCATTTTTAGTTTATCTGTATCCGAAATTTTTCAAATCCCTGTCGTTTTTACGCCAGTCCTTTTTCACTTTTACAAAAAGATTCAGGTGAATTTTCTTGGAAAAGAATTTTTCCAGATCCAATCTGGCTTCAGTTCCTACTTTTTTGATAGCTTCTCCCTTATGCCCAATGATAATTCCTTTCTGGGTATCTCTTTCCACATAAATAATAGAATCGATGAAAATAATGCCTTCTTTTTCTTTAAACTGTTCGGTCACTACTTCTACAGAATAAGGAATTTCTTTCTCATAGTTTAAAAGGATTTTTTCACGGATCGCCTCGTTGACAAAAAATCTTTCCGGCTTATCGGTGTACTGCTCTTTGTCATAATATGGAGGGTTTTCCGGCAACAGAGATCTTAATTTCGGAAGAATGATATCTGTATTGAAGGCATTAAGAGCAGAGATAGGAAGAATCTCGGCTTTAGGAATCCTGTTGTGCCATTCTTCTACCAGTTTTTCAAGTCCTTCCTGGGTAGTCTGGTCTACTTTGTTCAGCAGAAGCAATACCGGAACCGGAATCTTATTAAGTTTATCAATTAAGAATTCTGAAGGTTCGGCCTTATCTGTAACATCTACAATGAACAGAAATACATCGGCATCCTGTAAAGAATCCTTTACAAAATCCATCATTTTTTCCTGAAGACCATACTTGGCGTCTAAAACTCCGGGAGTATCTGAAAATACGATCTGTAAATCCTCCTCATTATAAATTCCAAAAATCCTGTGGCGTGTTGTCTGTGCCTTTTGTGTTACGATAGCCAATTTCTCCCCCATTAACTGGTTTAATAAGGTAGATTTTCCCGCATTGGGCTTTCCGACTATATTTACGAATCCTGCTTTGTGCATATAATATTTTTTAGGCTCAAGATTGAACCGGGCTGCAAAGTTAGTGAAAACAAAATTTAATTGGGTTTGGTTTCCATGAAAAGTACGTGCAGCCTTTGAAAAAGTAATATATTTATAGCAAAATTCATCTATGGCTGAAGCAGAAAAACATTTTGCAGAATTAGCAGCAGAAATCCCGGAGGCCCAGCAGGGAAAAATGTTTGGCGCTCTTTGCCTGAAAGCTCCTAATGGTAAAGCATTCTTATTATCAAAAAATGGAAGTATTGCGATAAAACTCAGTGGATCAGTCTTAGAAGAAGCTTTAGGTTTAAATGGAACTTCTATTTTTGAACCTTCTGAAGGGAAAAAGATGAACGGATGGGTTCAGATACCGGCTGAACATCAAAACAAATGGAAAGATTTTGCCCAGTCCGCATTAACAGAAGTTAAGAACATAGAGAAGAAAATTTCAAAAAACAATTAAAATTCATGGATATAGATCAGATCCTTGACCGTATTTATGTTTTGCCAGAAGCTTCTAAAAATGCTTTGAAACAGCATATTCAAGAAGTATCACATCCCAAATATTTCTGCCTTATGGAAGCAGATAAAATTATCCCACATATCTATTTTATCAGGAAAGGTATTGTACGTGCTTATGCTTCTACTGCTGAGAATGATATTACATTCTGGTTCGGAAGCGAAGGAGAAACAATAGTTTCCATGAAAAGTTATGTAGAAGACAGACCCGGCTATGAAAGTATTGAGCTTCTGGAAGACTGTGATCTGTACATTCTGGAAACGGAAAGCCTGAGAAAACTTTTTAATGAAGATATTCACATCGCTAACTGGGGAAGGAAATTTGCAGAAAGGGAACTTGTGAAAACGGAAGAACTGATTATTTCAAGACAGTTTAAAACCTCCCTGGAACGTTATAAAGATCTGATGACGAATAAATCCGATCTTTTAAAAAGAGTTCAACTGGGACATATTGCCTCTTATCTTGGCATTACACAGGTAAGTCTGAGCAGGATCCGGGCGGAAATAAAATAAGAAGGCTGGAAGCTGGAAGCGGGAGGCTGGAAGTTAGTATCCTTGATCCTTGTCAAGGTTTAAAACCTTGACAAGGATCAGTTCCAAAAATTAATAAAGACAGTATTCTAGTCATACTTTCGGTATCAGTAACTTCCCTCTTCAAACTTCCCGACCCTATAAAATAAATTCCTTTTTTAACAAATGTAAAATTGTTTCTCCTTTCAAATGCGGAAATTTGCAGGAGAGAAAATTTAAAAAAATGAATTGGATTATTTTAATCATCGCCGGATTGTTTGAGGTTGCTTTTGCATCTTGTTTGGGTAAAGCCAAAGAAACTTCCGGATCTGAGATGTACTATTGGTATGCCGGTTTTCTGGTGACTATGACAATCAGTATGGTACTGCTGATCAAAGCTACGCAAACGCTTCCAATTGGGACAGCTTATGCAGTATGGACAGGGATAGGAGCCGTAGGAACAGCTTTGATGGGAATTTTCTTTTTTAAAGATCCCGTGAGCTTCTGGAGGGTATTTTTTATCGTAACCTTAATTGGTTCTGTAGTAGGACTGAAATCTGTTTCTCACTAAGATCGAAAACAACTTCTATCTATATTTAAATAAACCCGTCTTCAACGTGAGGACGGGTTTATTGTAATTATTTTTTGAAAACTACAGGTAAGATCTCATTTTGTCTCAGCCCGTATTTTTTGATTTCTTCTTCTGAAAAATTCTGGGAATAGAAATTGGGTTCAGTTTCAAAGCCGGCCTTCCTCAAACGGTCGAAATAATCCATTCCGTACCAGCGGACATGGTCGTACTGTCCGAAATGTTTCTGACGTTCTTTCGGATCCTTTATTGAAAAATCTTCATAGGTCTTTTCCATAGAGTTTCTCATGGGAACCTGAAAAATTCCCCAGCCTCCGGGCTTCATTACTCTATACAATTCACTGATCGCCTTTGCATCGTCTTCAATATGTTCCAGGACATGATTACAGAAAACAATATCAAAACTTTCATCAGGAAATGGTAGATCCAGAATATCCGCTTTCACATCTACGATGGGGGAAAAAAGATCTGCAGAAATATAATTCAGATTTTTCATCATCTTGAATTTTCTGAGGAATTCCTGTTCAGGAGCGATATGCAGAACTTTGGCGTTTTTAATGAAAAAATCGGTCTCGTTTTGAAGATAGAGCCACATCTGACGGTGTCTTTCTAAACTCAGCGTCCCCGGAGAAAGCGCATTTTCGCGTTGTTTTCCATAGCCGTAAGGAAGGAATTTCCGATAGGATCTTCCGTCGATAGGATCATAGAATTCCTCTCCTTTGAAAAACTGATAAATAAGCGGCCTCGCCCAGATACTCATTTTAATAAGCATTGGACGAGGTATTTTATTGAGTAAAAGTTTAGTTACTTTTTTCATTAAAAATCCAATTGGAAAGGCTTTTCTTCATCACTTACGATACCCAGGGCCTCATAAACATATTTGAATGTGGAAAGCAGCACCGGTTTCCCGTTGATTACTGCTACGTCATGCTCAAAATGGGCAGAAGGCAGGTTATCCAAAGTAGTGACCGTCCAGCCGTCATTATGGAATTTCACCTTTTCCGTACCCAGATTCACCATCGGTTCGATAGCAATGGCAAGACCGTCTTTGATGACTTTTCCGCTTCCCTGTCTTCCGTAATTCGGAACCTGAGGATCTTCATGCATTTTTCTTCCAAGACCATGTCCTACAAGTTCTTTCACCACCCCATATCCTTCTTTTTCACAATGTGCCTGAATGGCATGGGAAATATCCCCAATTCTTTTTCCTCTTACGCACTGCTCAATTCCTTTGTAAAGGGATTCTTTGGTTACCTGCAATAGTTTTTTAACCTCAGGTTTCACTTCCCCGATCTCAAATGTATAGGCATGATCTCCTACAAAACCGTTGAGAATAACCCCACAGTCTACAGAAAGAACATCTCCTTCTTTGATAATATCATTATTCGGAAAACCGTGAACAACCTGATCGTTTGGAGAAATACATAAAGAATTCGGGAAACCGCCATATCCTAAAAAAGCAGGTTCTGCCCCATGATCTTTAATGAAATCATGAGCCAGCTTATCAAGATATAAAGTATTGATTCCAGGTTTTATTTCTTTTGCAAGCATTCCCAGTGTTTTTGAAACCAGGTGTGCACTCTCCTTCATCAGGCGGAGCTCCTCTATTGTTTTTAATTGAATCATTTTTATAGATGTTAGATATTAGATGTTAGAAGTTAGACTACAACTTAATGTATATTTTAAAGTAAGATTAAATGATAGCCTTCCCAACATCTACGGTTTTCTGATAAAGTTTTAAACGAAGCAGCAGCATTAAAAAACTATTTCTAATCTCTAGCTTCTAACTTCTATTTTAAATTGTTACCAGAAAAGTCCTTTTTTCTTTTCTTTTTTAAGTTTTGAATAGGCCAGAACTTCTTTTCCTTCTACACGGAATTCTATTCTTTCCTGGATAATATTGTAGATTTCTCCCCAACCTGGAAATCCTCCTAAATTCCTGTCATCGATGAACCAGTCTGCATCCAGTTTTCTTGACTGATTTTCAGGATCAAAAACTTCTCCTTCAAAACTGGAATTCACCGCGTAAAATTCTACACCATTATTTCTGCAAAATTCTACAGCTTCATCCAAAGTCTTTCCGTGTCTGTATGTCCAGAGAATTAGCCTGTACCCTTCTGCCTGAAGTCTTTTTAATGTTTCGAAAGCAAAGATTTTTGCTTTACCAATTGCCGGGTATGCATCATCAACAATAGTTCCGTCGAAATCAACAGCAATTTTCTTGTTATTTAACATTTTGTCTTTTTTTAGCTTTGCAAAGATAAGAAATAAAAAGAGTGCCGAAAACGTTGGCACTCTTAAGTTTTATAATTTAATGTTTGTAAAGTTAGCCTTTTACCCACTTAAACTGAAACTGTAAATCCGGAGTTGAAATTCTGTCCGTAATTTTCTGAAGTCTCGCAGGCAGTTTCATCAGGTATTCCTGAGCTTTTTCAGCTTGTTCAGTAAGTCCTTTTACATGCTCTATCTTCCATTCATCCAATAAGTCTTTCATAATATTGATATAATCCTGACCTGTATATACCATGCATCTTTGTGCTGCATCTGAGAAATGCCCCCAAAGCTCTCCGGCTTTTTGCCCAGACTGTCTCATCATATGAGCAGGCATTACGATTTTTTTACGCATCATATCTTCAAATGCAAGGATCATTTCTGATGGGTCTATTTCTAAAATTTTAGCAACGAAATGTTTGTATGCTTTTGCGTGTCTGGCTTCATCTGCAGCAATTACACCACACATTTTTGCTAATTTTCCGTTTCCTGACTGTTTTGCCAATGTACCCACTCTTCTGTGCGATATATTGGTAGCCGTTTCCTGAAAGCTTGTATAAACGAAGTTTCTGTATGGATCCATGCTTGTCCCTAAATCGAAGCCGTCATTAATTAAATACTGAGTGGTCACTTCCAGTTCTCTCATATTCACTCTTCCGCACAGATAAAGGTATTTGCCCAAAAGATCTCCATGTCTGTTTTCTTCACCAGTCCATGCTCTTATCCAGTGGGCCCAGCCCACTTCTTTCTGCTCCTGATCTATTCCGTCTACTCCCATTAACCATGATTCATAAGAAGGCAATGCTTCTTCTGTGATACAGTCGCCGATCAGAGTTACAAACAAATCATAAGGCATTTCACGGGCAAAAGTCTGAATTTCTTCTAAGTCATATTTAAAATTAGCACTTGACGGATCCGGAAGATAATCGGAAGGCTGCCAGATTTTTTCAATTGGCGTTAAAAATTTATCCAGAAAAGAACCTACTTCCTTTTCCAATATTCCCATTACTTCTTTTCTGACAAGCTTTTGATACATCTTACTATATGGATTTTAATTTACAAAGATATGATTTATTTATTATTTGTCGCATAATAACCTATGCAACTCATACAATGACTGATATAAATCATACAAAAATGCCGCCATCTATACCATAACGGCATTTTTCGGACAATATTATTGAATTTTTAACTAACTAAGATATCTCCTGTCATTACTTCCGGAATCTCTACTCCCATCACTTTTAAGATAGTCGGTGCTACATCTCCAAGTTTCCCAGGTTTTAAATTCCATGTATGGTCTTTATCCATCACAATAAATGGTACAAGGTTCGTAGAATGCTGTGTGTTGGGAGTACCGTCCGGATTGATCATTACATCTGAGTTTCCGTGGTCAGCCAGGATAAATACGGCATAGCCATGCTCATAAGCTGCAGTTGCTACTTTCTCAATACATTTATCTACTGTTTCAGCGGCTTTTACTGCTGCTTCAAAAACTCCGGTATGACCTACCATATCTGTATTGGCAAAATTCAAACAGACAAAATCCGCTGTTCCGTTTTCCAATTCGGGCACAATGGCATTGGTAATGTCATAAGCAGACATTTCCGGCTTAAGATCATAAGTGGGAACATCTTTCGGACTTGGACAAAGCAGTCTTCTTTCTCCGTTGAATTCTTCTTCCCTGCCCCCGGAGAAGAAAAACGTTACGTGAGGATATTTTTCTGTTTCGGCAATTCTGATCTGTGTTTTACCGTTTCTTTCAAGAATTTCACCCATTGTTTCCTTCAATACTTCTTCATCAAACACAACCTGTACATTCTGATAGGTTTTATCATAATTGGTTAAAGTGATATAATGAAGGTTGAGTTTACGCATAAAGAAATCAGGGAAATCTTTCTGGGTAAGAACTTCTGTGATCTCACGCCCTCTGTCTGTACGGAAATTGAAACAGATGACCACGTCACCATCTATAATTTTGGCTACCGGAACTACGTTTCCTGTTTCTGTTGTTTTAACCAGAATAATAGGCTTTAAGAATTCATCAGTCACATTATTATCATAAGACGACTTAATAGCGGTCAAAGCATCTGTCGTCTGTAGCCCTACTCCTTCTACCATCGCATCGTATGCCAGTTTTACACGTTCCCATCTTTTATCACGGTCCATTGCATAATATCTTCCGATCACCGTTGCCAGCTTGCCTACTGTAACCTCCATATGGTTCTGAAGCTCTTCTATAAACCCAAGCCCAGAATGTGGATCACAATCTCTTCCGTCTGTAAAGGCATGTACAAAGACATTTTCGTGCAGTCCAAATTCATGTGCGGCAGTCAGCAAACCTTTTAGGTGATTGATATGTGAGTGTACCCCCCCGTTGGAAACCAATCCAATAAAGTGCAGCTTTTTATTTTCTCTTTTAGCGTAGTCGAAAGCATCCTGAATGACCTGCTGTTGTCCCAGTGTTCCGTTCTCAACAGCCATATTCAGTTTTACAAGATTCTGATAGACCACTCTTCCTGCTCCCAAATTCATGTGCCCTACTTCAGAATTTCCCATCTGTCCTGCAGGAAGTCCTACAGCCAGTCCGCTGGCTTCAAGTGTTGTATGTGGAAATTTTTGATAACAGCTGTCTATAAATGGAGTGTTTGCTTTATCTAAGGCAGACACCTCTGGATTTGTTCCCAGTCCCCATCCGTCAAGGATTGCTAATATTGCTTTTTTTGACATTTCTTATAACTTTTTGTTACACAAATTTACCTAATTTCGGATGAATGGACGAATTTGGGAGAGTTATTTCAAAAATATTTAGATATAATGAAGGATCTTTTATGATGTTTATATTCGTGTATGGCTGTTTTTAATCTCTCGAAGATTTAGCAGAGAATGCAGATTTTTATTTTTGCTATAGTATTAAACTGCCACATTCCTGTGGCAGTTTTACAAGATTCATAAAAATATTTACATCCGGAATGTCTAAAAAGTTTTACCCCTAACCTGGTTTTGAGGGAATATCATTTGTGAATTTAGAACCTAAACTACGTGTTGAAGGCTAGGTTGAGGAGTAAAATAATATATGATTCTAACTTGTTTCAGCTTCTAAAGTCTAAGTAAGCCGTATTAATTCATTTTAAAAAGTAACAGCTGTGTACTTTTACCTTTTAATGTTCCTCCTGCCCCGCTACAGTTTCCGGACTGTCCCCTACCTAATTTTATTGGCCATGTTCTACCAGCCGGAACAGTTGTTGTATAAGTTACTACGCCACCATGATTACTAGACCCCCCTGTATTATGAGCAGCCGTAGTATGTATTCTATTAAAAGCAGTACCCGCTCCCTCTGGGAAGTCAACAATATAAGAACTGATAGTACAACCAGTAGCATTATGATCGCCTTCATAAACAAATTCCATTTTGTAAATTCCGGCAGGAAAAGTAATAGTGCTAGTATCCTCATTATAGGACAGTCCAGTGATACTATTAGAAACCAACTTCATTGGAATCGTTACAGCACTTCCTGGACCTACTCCATTTAAAAAACTGGTTATATTATTCTCTAACTTAAATACTGCAGGTGCTAGCAAAGGCAGACTCGTTTCATCAAGCATTAATTGCCATTTATTAGAAGTGGCGTTGAACTTATAAAAATTGTCTTTTTTTACAGGACTAGCTCCTCCCACATCTACCAGATTATACACTAACAAACCATTAGCGGGATTAGGTATCGTGGTAACATCAGTATTTCCCGTTAATGATACACGGGGAATTAATAATCCCTTATTAGTAGAGACTATATCCAAAATTGAAGATGGATCAGGTGTTGTAGTATTTATTCCTACCTGTGAGAATAAACTTACAGAAGATGTCGTCATGGCAATTAAAAATAAAAGTTTTGTTTTCATTGTGTTTTTCTTTTTTGTGAATACTTATTTTAAATTTGTTTTATCATTTTTTTTACAATCAATCTTTATTCAAGAATAGAATCACAATTCCATTTTCGGGATTATTAATATCTAATGGGGACTGTTTTAAGCTAAAATTTGAGACAAAAGATTCCATAAAACATCTTTCTAAACATTTTTTCTATTCATTAAAAAGTTTTTCAACTATTTCAATGTATCTATAAGTTTGGGTGTATCTGATGCCAGGTTTAAAGGCTATCTGTGTAAGATTTTTTTGTTTTGTTTTTTTTCATTGGATTCATATTAAAAAGTAATCTTTTGCTTGCGGCGGTTGGCTGATAACTCTTATTATTACAACCAAAAATCATGTTGTTACTCAATTAATTTTCCAACTATACTTTTCTCATTTGTGCATCAATTAAATCTTGATACAAATTTGAATTATCCATCCGGTTAATCAAAAAAAACGGATATAACACAGGTATAACATTAGCGTAATTAAATGATAATCAATATTATAAAAATACATAATAAAATTATTCTGATTCGTTTTTCTTTTTTCATTAGCAGATATAGAAAAAGAAATCTAACCTTTCATAGGTTTAACAAAAAGAAAGTTTGATTTTTATAAAAAACTATAGCAAAAAAAGATATATAATTCTATTGAAGACATCAATTATTATTAATGTTTTTCATCCAGATATACAGATCTTCTTCTGAAGAAATGTTGAGTCTTTTTCTCAGTCTATTCTTCCTGATCTGTATTGACCGAGGTTGTACGAATGTATAGGCAGCAATGTCTTTGGAAGAAAAGTTCAAAAATAATAAAGCGCAGAATTTTAATTCGCTGTTTTGCAATTGGGGTTCAATTTGTAACAATCTTGGAAAAAAATTAGGATAAACTTCCTGAAATCTTGTCATAAATTCGGGATCGTTTTTTTTAGCGAGTTGAATTACCTGATCGAAAGCAATATTTAATTTTTGATTTAACAGTTGGGTTTCCTGTTCTTTTACACTCAAAATTTTATTTTTTTTTCGCTCCCTCTTTATTATTATCAGAATAAAAATGATTACAGAAAAACTCCCTATCCATATAATATAGATCAAAAATTTGTTTTTGGATTTTATTTCTTTTTCTTTTTGTACAACTAATTCCCGCACGGTATTTTCAATGGCCGGTTGTTTAGCATTGGCTAGACTATCTTTAATAGAGATATATTTCTGCAAATATTTTTGGGAAGAACTATTATCGCCTGATTGCTGATAAATTCTGGAAATATCACTATATAATCCTTGCAATCTTTCGACATTGCCGGTATTTTTGGTTAAAGAGATGGCTTTCTGAAAATTAAAAATAGCTGAATCATATTCTTTTCTATATTCATTAATCATTCCTTTTACCTTATACAACTGGAAATTATTATTCCCCAATATTTCTTTTGATGAGGCATCCAACGATTTTATATATATTTCTGATGAATTTATCTTTTTTTCAGAAACATCATATTCAGCCAGTATTAAATTATTGTATACCAAATACATCTGTAATATACGATCTAATTTTTTTTCATTTTTTAAAAGATCAATTCCCTTTTTTATATACCATTTACATGAATCCAGTTGGTTTATTTTTTTATATGTAGCACCTATTTCGAAATAAGCTATAGATTTGACTTTTATTTTAGAAGAATAATCACTAATGCTCTCTGATAATTTTACGTTTTCTTTAAATTCATCAATCGCTTTTTGATAAAGACCAATATTATAATAGTTAAAACCAAGTTCTCTTTTAATTTCACTTTGTAATTTAAGATCGTTTTTAGAATTTTCATTTTCCTCTTCTGCCAATTTTAAATATTCCAATCCCTTTTTATAATTTCTTGAATTTGAATAATAATATGAAAGCCGTAAATAACCTCTTGCTATTCCCTTAGAATAATGAATTTTTTTAGATTCCTCCAGTAAAAATATATTTTTTTTTAAACCTTCATGGATCTTTGCTTCAGAATATAAAATGTCAAGTTTATTATATTCCGAATCAATATATTGAGGGGTTATTTTTTGCTGAGCAAATAACAGCCATGGGAAAAAGACAATAAGGCATTTCATCATTTTACAGTGTTTACATACACAAAACAAATCAATAAAATAAAAATAAATGTGATTTCTCAAAAAAAAAGCGCTACATATGCAAATTTAATAATAAAAAACATTCGTTCTTTTATTAATCATTTATTCGTTTGTTTTTAATTGTTTTATTTAAAAGATTAGATTTATCAGAGCAACAATGTTATAGATAAAAAAAGGAAAAATAGATTTCGAAAGCTATAACACAGATATAACATTTATTTTTTTTATGATATTTACTCACCTCAAGAAAATTCAAATTTTTCTTATAAAAAGAAATCAAGCACATAATAATCAAAACAATTAATAGGAATACAATAAAAATATTTAAATGTTATACATAGGTATGGCCTGTTTCTTTGCGTCACTAACCACAAAGATGTAACATTGTAAAAATTTTTTGATAAGAATAAGTGGTCCTTAAATCATTATTATTTCCACCAATCAAATTTTAAATAAAGCTTTTATTGAAACACAAGATGATACCAGATCTCAAAGAAATTTATCTCGGACAACTAATCAAACAAAGAGTTTCAGAATGTGACATTTCTGTAACCAGAATAAGTAAGTTTCTTAAATGCAGTGAAGAAGAAGTCAAAAAAATATATGAAAAGAAATCTATAGAAGTTGATATACTTTTAAAATTAAGTAAGTTACTCGAGTACGATTTTTTCCGGATATATTCTCAACATCTTATTCTATATTCTCCACAAGCATCGATGAAGTATAAATGTAATAAAACACAACTGCCCTCTTTTAGGAAAAATATTTATACAAAGGAAATTGTTGAGTTTATGCTGGATCTTTTAGAGACACGACAAAAATCCAAGACACAAATAATACAGGAATATGGAATTCCTAAAACTACCCTTTACAAATGGATAGCTAAATATCAAAAATGAAAAAAATTATAGAAGCATGATTAATACTCCTAATTATAAAAAGATTTATATCGATATCTTAGATCAAAAGTATCCTCAAAAAATATCTATATGTCAAAGAATATTAAATAAAAAAAAGCTTTCTACTCTGGATATTATTGCATTAAATAAAATAATATTTGGTGAGCAGGACAGGGAATCTATGACTTTTAACCAAAGGCATCGTTCTTACTGTGAGAAAACAATAATAGAAATTCTTGACTATCAAAAGAAATATAACCTTAACAATACTCAAATTGCCTTACATTTTAAAATGAGCCGTAACAGTCTTACAAAGTGGAAGAAAAAATATCTTGTTTAAACAGTAATCTAGCCCATTAAGCCCTTTACTTCCAAAGAACCATTATTCATATATTTTTGATCTCATCGATGGTCTTTTCTAAATTATTATTTAATTTTGCTATATGGATTTAAGAGATCAGTTAAAGAACCTTTTCCCTGAACATGAGGAAAAGGACTTTGAAATGCCTAAGGAAGAGTTTAAGCAGCAGGAACCTTTGGTGTGTAAATTTGAGAAAAAAGGCAGAAACGGTAAGCCTGTAACGATTGTTGAAGGCTGGGAAGGGAGTGAGGAAGATTTAAAGAAAATCTCAAAAAAAATAAAAACCACCTTAGGAATAGGCGGTTCAGAGAAAGATGGAACGATCATTATTCAGGGCGATAACCGTGATAAAATAATGAATATCCTTAAAGAAATGGGATATAAAACCAAAAGAGTCGGCGGGTAGATCTAGAAATAGATCTGGGTTTCCGGCATCAGGCTTTTCAATCGTTCAATCTTAGTTTTTTCTATAGGATTTCCTGTCAGGATAAGGGTTTTCAGTTTTTTCAACTGCCCTATTTCTTCGGGAATATCTTTCAGATTATTATTGGCAAGATTCATACTGACAATATTTTTCAGTCCTTTTATTTTAGGGGATATTTCTGTGATATGATTGCTGCTTACGTTCAAAAATTCAAGATTCTGAGCCCTGAACAGGTTTTCCGGCAATTTTACAATAGCATTCTGCTGCAATTCAAGATATTTTAAATATTTAGGGAAAGAAAGATTCCCTAAATCATTAATCTGGTTTTCAGATAAATTCAAAAATTTTAGATTTTTTATTCTGTATAAACGGTCCGCGATGATACTGATCTGGTTTCCCTGAAGGTTAATTTCTTCCAAAGCCGGTATTTCCATCAGGGCTTCGGGAAAAATATTCAGGTTATTGGCATCAAAATGTACTGCTTTTAAATTCTGAAGTTTTGCAACATTGGGGTTAATGCTTGTCAGACCGTTAAGATTCATGGAGAATGTGTTCAGCTTTTTCAGGTTTCCAATTTCGTCTGGAATATATTTTATGCTGTTTTCATTCACATTTAAGATCTCCAGCTTCGTTAATGCAAAGATTTCCTGATCCATTTTTTCAAGCTTATTTCCCATGATATTAAGGAAAAATAAGGATTCCAGCTTTGAAATTTGAGGAGGCAGGTTAAAAAGTCCCTTTTCCCTGAAACTCATACTGTAAACAGTTTTTTCACTGTTCAGCGCTTCATCAATATTGGTAAATGTAGGATATTTCACAGGATCTATCTGTGCCTTTGCAAGACAGAGAGAGAAAACAGAAATCAATAGAACAAGCTTTTTCATAGAGATAAATTTCGGGCGGCGGCAAAGCCGCCGCCCGAAATGAGTATTAATAATTTACTTTTTTACTAGCTTCACAGTTTTCTGGAAACCTCCTTCTGCTTCGATATTCAGAACCAGAATGCGGGATCCTTCAAGCTGATGCGTAAAGTCAAGATCCAATGATCTGTTAATTCCGCTGAATTTCTTCGTATAAACGATCTTTCCATCCAGGCTGTATGCTGTTACAGAAATGTCTTTCAATCCTTTTGGTGAGTTGATTTTAACAATTCCTGAAGTAGGATTCGGAGCTACCTCAACGGTATTTTCAGCATTATGACTTTCAACAGTCCCCAATGCACCAGCTGTTCCTAAGTTTTGTTTTAAAGCAATAACAACTGTAGCTGATTTCCCTCTGTAATCAATTGTATTTCCTGTAGCGTCAATATCCGTAGAAATTGTAGAATCAGGATGCTGAATCGAGAAGAAACCAAATTTATGATCCGGTGTGAATGTCAGTCCTGTAGGTTCTGATCCTGCAGGCATAGAAGCAAAAAGTCTCACTTTAGGATTAGCCTGTGTATGATCCGGAGCGATTACCCAGATGTAGTTTTTTCCACCATCCTGAAGAACCCAAAGGTTTCCAAGTTCGTCAAAAGTAAGGTTGTCATTTCCATCGCCCCATGCTTCAGATTTCATTCCCTGAGGAGTGTTAAAAGAATATGCTGTAGAAGCACCTCCTGCAAAAGTTTCTACCTGGGAAGCAGTTGCTCCGTTATCCTGCAGACGGTATATTTTATCCAATCCTTTTGCTGTAAAATAAATTTTTCCGTCTAAAGGGCTGATGTCCACATCTTCCACTCCGTTAAATCTTGTTCCTCCTAAAGACTGGGCAAGTGCAGTTGTATTATTCTGATCCGCTTTTATTTTATTTGGAACCTGAACCCATGTAGCTGTAGTTCCCACAGGATCTCCGGAAGTACTTAATCCCTGATCAAGCTTTAATACATAAAGGTTTCCAGAAGAAAGATCATTTGGAGTATCCATTACATATTTATAGACCATATGGGTTCCCCCGTCTTCTCCGTAATAGGCTGTAGTTCCTGCATTATTTACCACTACATTTTCGTGGTTCATAATTCCCATCTGCCAAAGCTTTCCTTTGGATCCGTCTGTATTTTTGGAAATAACCTGCGCTGTGGCCGGATCAATTTCCACTAACCATCCGTAATCTTTGTAGCCATCACTGTTTACGTCATTGGAAGTAACAGATTCTTCGGCAGTAACAACAGTTCCCCAAGGAGTAACTCCACCTGAACAGTTTCTGATCGTCTGAACCAAACTTGGATCGGAGAAACTTACTGCTCTTGATCTTGTCAGCTGCCAAAGTTTTGTGGAAGAATTGTAGTTAACCTCAGCCATCGTAACTCCTCCAGGATTGGTTTCATGGTTTACAGAAAGATATCCGTTCGTGCTGCTTCCTGTCTTGGCAACATAGGCAGTAAAGTCATTCTGACCTCCTACCATTCCACCTCCTTCGGTGTAACTGTCACCTTCTTTTAAGATAAGCTGGTATTTATGTTCAGTCGGAATGATCAGTTTATTGGTTTGTGCCGTAGGAACAATAGAAGTAAAACAACTGATGTGCGTTCCTGTACATGCAGTAGGTGGCGTAACAGTAGCTGTTGTCTTTAAATAAGCATCAATTCTAAGGTCTGAGCTGGCCCCGGTTCTGTTGTGAAGTTCTACAGAGATCCTGTTGGTTCCGTTTACAAATTGAGCTTTCGGAATAGAAAAGATATTATAAACGCTTTCTGCAGCCCCGTCAATTGTTGTACTGGAAGGTGTATTGAAAGCAATAGCCCCTGTTGGCATATTATCTCTCACTACCTCAACTCCGTTAAGATAAACAACGATTCCGTCGTCTCTCATTACTCCTAATTCCATATTATCTGAAAGGGTTAACAAGTCTACGGTGAAATCTTTAGCAAAATAAGCAGTTGTAAGACCTGAACTGATGGTAGTGGTTACAGGATCTCCATAACCCAGAGGACCGTTCCCTGCGGTCCATGTTGAAACATCAAATGTCTGATCTTTCCACGAATCTGCCAGAGCCTGGTTGTTATCCTTATAGCTCCAGGACGAGTTCTTGTTGAATAAAAAGGTCTGTGCCTGTGCACTAAAACCAGCCACCATAGCCAGCGCTGCAATTGTAAGTAATTTTCTCTTCATTTTAATTGATTTATTAGACTCTGCAAAGCTATTTTTTTGGCGAGGTACCTCTGTTAATAGGAGTTTAAATATAGACTGGAGAATATTAATTAATTTATAACCCAATGTTAAGGGAATTAAATAATTGTTAAATATTTGAGTTTGAGAGTGGGAGTGCTGGAAGTGTAAAACTCAATAGTAATATTATTCAAAGTTCATCCTTTAGTAAAAGTAGTTGCAGATAATAAATCTTATATCCAAATTCATTTAAACCTCCAACACTCTCAAACTCTCCAACTCATCTAGCCTTACTAATATCGGTCAGTGAATTCAGGAAAGCAATGACCTGCTTGATCTCTGTTTTTGTAAGTTCCAGTTTATCCGGTGGCAGCGTTTGATTTTTCATCTTTAAACCGAGGCCTTCTCCTCCACCTTCGTTATAGAAGTCCATAACTTCTTCCAGAGTATTGAAAGCTCCGTTATGGAAGTAAGGTTTGGTAAGAGCAATATTTCTTACCGTAACGGTTTTGAAAGAGTAATCATAGATCCATGATTTCTCTTTTTTCACAGGGCTGTTGCCTCTTCCAAGATCCTGGTCCAACTGAATAGGAAGCTGATGGATGGGTTTTGTAGTTACCCCTAAAACTTCTGATTCATTTTCATTAAAGAACGGCGGCACAAGACCCGAAAAATGTGGTGCAAAATGACATGTTGCGCAGTTGGCCTTTCCCATAAACAGGTTATATCCTTTTTTTACATCTTCGGAAACATCTTTTTCATTCCTCATAAAACGATCGAAATCACTGTCAAAAGAATACAGGGATGAAACATAAGAGCTTAAAGCTTTGGAAAAATTTTCTTTATTTATTTTACCATTTTGAAAAGCAGCACGGAAAGCTCTTTTGTACTCAGGCTTTGTTCTCAGTTTTTTGATGATGTCTTCATAGCTGGTATTAAACTCATCACCATTGTAGATTACATGTTCTGCCTGTTGTTCAAGGTAAAATGCCCGTAAATCATAGAAAAACCTTTTGGCAAAAACAGCATTGTATAAAGACGGAGAATTTCTCAGAACTGTTTTACCTTCCACATTGCTCTGGGACTTTACTTTAAGGTCCGTAAAAGCATTTTCCTGAAGATGACAGACCGCACAGCTCATTTTACCATTTTGACTCAAATTCTGATCATAGAAAATAGATTTCCCCAAACTGCGAAGCTCTTTACTATCTTCAGTAGACTGCAGCAATGTGTAGAAATACGGATCCAGAAAATCACTGCTGAAAAGGTTTTTACTCTTTACGTTCCAACCGGAAAATTCTTTTAGATCATCTGCCCTTCCGTCCCATTTTCCGAATTCTTCATACAGAGGCTGAATGTATTTTTTATAAAACTCAATTCTGTCAAAATTTTCAAAATCTTTATTCACAGAAACATAATTGATTCCTTCATTAAGGATCTTGTTGGCTTTCTGAACATTATAGTTTTTAAAATACACGTCGTCATTAATGTATTTTTTTATTCCGGTAAAAGCATGGCCGGCTTCCTCTGAAACATTCAGAGAACCTGGTGTATCAAAGCCTGTAACCCCCAATGTATAAATTCTTATCAGTTCTATCCTTAGTGGCAGCGTTTTGTTGTTTCCGCGGCTTAAACCGTTCTTTATGGTACTCAGATAAAAACTTGAATAGGAATTGTACAGAAAATCCGTAATCGTTTTAATCTTCTCCTTTTCATCTCCTGCTTCATCGGAAAAGATCAGCTCATCCAGAACCTGGAGTCCTTCCGGTGGCAGTGTATAGGCAGAAGTTCCCGCAGCTTCTATATGAAACAGCGGAGCGGCATTAAGATGAGTTTTTGTGAATTCCGGATAATGATAGGCGATATAAAATTCGATTTCTTTAAACGAATTTCTTGCCCCCCTTAAGGAATTTCTAAGCTCTTCAAGAGAGATTTGATCCTCTGAGAATTTGTATACGTCTGATTTCAACTGGTCAAGCCTGTTTTTAAAATCCGACAAACCTTTATTGACAAAGGTATTTTCATTTTCTTCTCCCTTATCAATCGGATTAAAAGACATGACAGCAAAACCTATCAACACAATCACAGCTAGCAGCGGATATAATCTCATTAATTTTTAGCGGCAAAAGTACCGTTCCGATGTTATCGCAACTTTAACGGCAGATTAAAAAATGTTTATGTTTTGACCACGTAATTATTATGGAGGGCTAGTTTTAACACAAATTTAAAATCCAGCAGGGCTATTTTAAAAGCGTAAAAATCTACAAACGGCAGTTTCTTATAGAAATATTTTTATTAATTTTAAACCCCGAAATCAAATTCATTATACTTAAGAACGGCTGATTTCTATAGGCCGCTTCAAAAAAGATGACGAAAGATATTGGGAGAGGATTTATAACATCATTTCAGCAAATTAAAAACAAGATATTATTATGAAAACAAAAGTATTATTTGCTTTTGCGGCGAGTTTCCTTTCCATTTGTGCATTTTCACAGAAAAAGAAGGAAATGGCCGTGTACGCAGAGAAAAAAGGCAATGATTATTATCTGGTACGCCTGGAAGAAGGCAAACAAGTTCCAAATGTTTATGTATATTCAAATGGAGTAACAAAACCTTACAAGAACTATACTGACCTCAAGGATATTGTTATGGATTTTCCGGGAATGATGGACTCTAACAATTCAACCAAGGAGGAAATGGTCTCTGTTCTAAAAAAAGGAGATAAGCTCTATGAAATTACAACCCAAAGAAAGGATCCGAAAAATTTTGAAAAAACCATCATTACGGTCTATGAGATTTTCCAGGGACAGAAAAGAATCGTAGAAGAATATGATACGATCTATGATCTTGCCGGATCGCCTTACAAAGAAGCTATATTCATTAATTAAAAAATAAAAAATATAAATTATGCTAAATAAACTTGCTGCCTCAGAACTGGTGCTGAATGACGACGGAAGTGTATACCACTTAAATCTTTTACCTGAAGATATTGCTGATAAGATCATCCTTGTGGGAGATCCGGACAGAGTGGCAAAAGTTTCAAAATATTTTGACAAAGTAGAAATCAAAAAAAACAAAAGGGAGTTCTATACCCATACCGGAACACTTCGCGGAGAAAGAATTACCGTAATGTCTACAGGTATCGGAACAGAGAATATTGATATCGTGATGAACGAGCTTGATGCCCTGGTGAATATCGACCTTAAAAACAAGGAGTTTAAAACTGATCATAAAGCCCTTGAACTTTTCCGTATGGGAACCTGTGGAAGTGTAAATCCGGACGTACAGGTTGATAACATGCTCGTAACCCAGAATGTTGTAGGTCTGGACGGACTGATGCATTTTTATCAAGACTACAGCTTCGAGAATGAGTTTTCCAAAAGTTTCATGGAAAAATTCCCGTATGAGAAGATCAAACCTATGCTTTATTTCTCAGACTGGGCAGAAGAAATGGGAGACTATTATAAAGATGCCAAATACCACGGAAATACGGCTACTTTCCCAGGGTTCTACGCTCCTCAGGGAAGACAGCTGCGTTTAAAAGCAGTTGATGATAAGTTCCTGGAAACATTGAATGACCTTGGAGTAACTAACTTTGAAATGGAAACTTCAGCGATCTATGCTCTTTCAAAACTATTAGGCCACAAAGCCATTACAGTGAATAACGTTATTGCCAACAGAAGACGTGGAGAATTTTCTGCAGACCACCATGCTTCTGAAAAGAACCTTATTGATTGGGTACTGGAAAGAATTATCAAGTAAAATAACTCACGTTTTTATCCTTAAAATCAAACCTTATAGGTTTTAAAAATCTATAAGGTTTAGCTTAAATTATAGCAAGATCTGCTTAATTTACTCAATCTGCAAGCGGTTTTTCTCTCGCAGATTGAGTAAATTAAGCAGATTTTTTATTTCATCTAAGTTTTCTTAGAGTAAAGAAGTATTTAAGTGAAATGCTCTCGGATCCGGATATTTAAATATAAAATCCAATTCTGAAATCAGCTTTGAAGACAGGATTATTTTCCCCTCACCTATTGTCACTGTTTGTTCAGAGGATTTTAAATTTTGCTGAGCATTGATCACCTGGGCTTTCGACGGATGTTCTGGAGCCGTTACATTGTACAGTTTTCCTTCTGATCCTGTTTCGATCATTTTTTCAATTACTCTACAGATATCTTCATAGTGAATATGATTCACCGGTGCTTCCAGGTTTGAGATATTATAATTTTTCAGAAGCCGGTTATCTCCCATCAATCCTGCTAATCTCAAGATATTTATCTGCGGATATTTACCTTTGATCATTCGCTCTCCCTGAACATGATCTGAAGAAAGATTTTCTTCTGCATATTCACCAGGAATATCCGGATAGACACCGGTAGAACTCATCACAAATATCTGGCCTTTAAAATCGCCGATAAATGAAAATAAATGCTGAACCCTGTTGTATAACGAACTTGCACAGCAGCTTTTACCGGAAATCGGAATAGTGATAATGAGAACATCTATGTCTTTAATCTCAGTCCACGGAGTAACCTTTTCTTCCAGCTGAAAATCCGGGAAGCTGGCGACAGAAGTATTAAATCCTTTAGAAGACAGCTCATCAGCTTTGTTTTTTGTAGTGGTGGTGGCATATATTTTATACTGTCCGGACATTGAATCAGCAATCCTTGATCCCAGCCAGCCGCAACCTATAATTCCTATTTTCTTCATAAATTTTCAAGTATATGCATTAAGGATTTAAATCTTCTTCCTTTTAATAAGTAGAACATTGGCAAAATTAAATCAATTTATGCTGTCCGCAATTTTCATTGCATTATATTCTTAAAATCTAAATCAGCCTTTCTTCAGCTGTATTTAATTTGTGCTTTTCTTTCCGTACAGCCCATGTATCTATAGGTTCTTTTTTGTCTCATTTTGAACCTAACAACTGTTAGTAGTAAAACTACGACAAAAAGAAAAATAGCCTTTCATTTTTTTCCTCATTATGTCTTTGCTTCTTATATTTGTTTCACGTGGATGTGATTTTAATATCATCATTACAAAACTGTAATTCAGAATATTAAATTCATTAAAACTAAATATTAATTATATTTTAAAACTTAAAAATATACAGGGATCCATTCCCGGCATCAGGTGAAAGCAGAACGATAATTCCCTCACAAAAGATACTATTCTGTTGACATTAACAAGACAGTATTTTGATCTGTAGTGAGTAATAAGAACAACCATTATGCAGTCCGGCATGCCAGACTGTTGTTACATACATTAACCAGAAAAAATATGTTATGTTCCAGGACAGCAAATCATCAAAAAACCAGATTCCAAAATCTAAAAAAGATCTGGACAGTATAAAACCCGCAGATCCAGACCCAGTTAATAAAGCTGAAAAAAAAGCTGAAAAAATAAAAAAAACGGTACAGACAGCCGGGCAGGCACTCTCCTATACCGATAATTTCATGAACAAAGCTACACAACCTAATACAGCTTTGGTTTCTGAAAATAAAATTTGGAACGAGCAACCCACTTCTAAAATATTCAATGCCGGATCAATTCCGAAAAGTGAGCTTTTAGGGATCAATCGTGTGGTTAAACTTGAAATCATTATTGAAGGAAAAATAATTAAGCATTTCAAGCATTTTAAACTCACCCAAAGTGCTGTTAAACATCATGAATTCAATCTTATGCTCGCTCATGATGCTTTGGGAGGGGCAGAAAATCATAACCTGGAACAGGCACAAAACTTTCTGGGCAAGAGGATCACAGTAGTATTTAAATATAAAGACGTAGAAGAAAGTCCTGAACGAAACTTTGTAGGGGTGATTACGGAAGTAGGGTTCAGCCAGGAAAAAGGCAGTTTGGGAAATATTGTACTTACCGGAAACAGCCCTACTGTACTTCTGGATGCTGCCCCGCACATTCAGAGTTTCGGTGGCGCCAAAGAGATCAGCCTGAACAGCATTGCAGATTGGGTGATTAAAGAAGGACTTGGTTCCAATAAATTTGATTTCAGAGTAGAT
Organism: Chryseobacterium lathyri; assembly: GCF_019970085.1. Taxonomy (NCBI): domain Bacteria; kingdom Pseudomonadati; phylum Bacteroidota; class Flavobacteriia; order Flavobacteriales; family Weeksellaceae; genus Chryseobacterium; species Chryseobacterium lathyri. The sequence continues at coordinate 343,916 of NZ_JAHXYG010000004.1, forward strand.
TCCCAGCACGGAAATGTTTCTTACAGCTCTCAATATGAAGAAACCCACTACAATTATCTCGCAAGAATAGCAGAAGCTTACGGGGAACAGTTTTATTATGATGGTGAGGTTCTTCATTTCGGAAAACTGCCTCCACAGGAAAAGCCGGTACAATTGGTATACGGAAGCAGCGTACATGATATTAAGATCAAAATGAGAGCCCAGCATGTAAACCCTGTTTTTTACGGCTATAACAGCAGCAAAAATGAAAAGCTCACAACAGGAAGTTCAAAAATAAATCATCAGTCAGATATTGCGAAACGAGCCTATGAAATATCCAAAGCAACTTTCACAACCCCTTCATTAAGGGTAGCTCCCATCAAAGCATCTACTTTTATGGATATTGATGCTTCACAGAAAGGTACAGCAGGAAGTAAAGCTGTAGACGTGTTTATCACATCCGGAAGTACTTCTGTCCCGTTTTTATATCCTGGATGTACCGCGGATGTAGAAATGCGGAAATCTGAAACCAACCAGACCGCCTATTTTACCAAGCTTATGATCACAGGGATCAGCCACGAGGTAGATGCAAGAGGTCATTATACCGGAAATTTTGAAGCAATAGCAGCAGATACCGGATACATGCCACGGCCTGAATTTGAGATGCCTAAAGCAGAACCTCAGTTCGCTAAAGTTATTTCAAATACTGACCCTCTTAACCAAGGCAGGATTCAGGTTCAGTTCGACTGGCAGAACGGGCAGGATACCACTGAGTTTATCCGCGTTATGACTCCTGATGCGGGCGGAAGCGATAAAGTAAGTAAAAACCGTGGTTTTATGGCTATTCCTGAAGTTGGAGATCAAGTGGTTGTCAATTTTGTACACCAGCATCCGGACCGTCCCTTTGTAATGGGAGGAATGTTTCATGGAGGTGTTGGCGGAGGAGGCGGACAAAACAATAATGTTAAAAGCCTGAGCAGCCGAAGCGGTAATAAACTGGAACTGGATGATGGTGCAGGATCTGTGTTTCTGACCGATCAGGGAGGAGCCAATATGAAATTTGATGGAGCCGGAAATGCAATGACCAATGCCAATAATGATAAAACAGTAACAGTTGGGAATAATAATACGGTAAATGTTGGAAGTGTAAGTTCTATTAACGTAGGAGGAAAAGAAGGCGGAGGAGCCAATTCTATGCTTAAAATGGATAATAGCGGAAAAATCACTCTGGAATGCGACACAACCATTACCATTAAAACAGGAAGCAGCTCAATAACCATGACTACGGGAGGAGACATCACCATAGAAGGTCTCAATGTGAAAGTCATAGGAAAAACGACTACAGAGTTAGGAAAAGCTGCTGCCAATCCTGGAATTAAGATTGATAGTGACATCAATGCCAATGCCGCCAAAATTAATACCTCATCTTCAGGACCTACCAATATCAAAGGGGCTGATGTGGAAATCAATAAAGGATAATTATGCAGGTTAATATAGAAAACAAGGGCGAATATCGTAACTATACCTTTCTAAGAGAAGAAAGATATCAATTTCAGGGACTCAGAAATGAAAACTATATTGAAGCTGAGCTAAAAGTCACCCTAAGTTCTATTGAAAATGAAAAGCCTGTTTTTACCGTTGAAATGCCATTGTATAAGCAATCCAATAAAGACGGTATGTACAAATGGGTCGGAGACCTGCATCAGCTGAGAGAAAAAATAGTATGCACCCTCAATGAAAACGGACAACTTGGAAAGATTATCAACTTAACTGAGGTACAGAATAAGTGGCTGGAAATAAAGCCTAAAATTATCCTGAAACATCGAAGTGAGCAATACCGTGAAATTTTCATCAAAGGTGTAGAAGAACTTTTGGAAGATGGCGAGCGCCTGGCAGAAGCTCTCCGTTTCGCAATGCCTTATCAATTGCTATTTCCCGGCATTCATTTCAAGGAGTTCAAAAAAAACGAGATCATCAACGGATACCGTGAGCTTCCCAACTTTATTGCTACCAAGAGCGTCCCTATTACTACAGAAGAAACAATTTCAGAATTAGAGGACGGCAGGTACCAGATTGATGTGAAAGGAAGCATAGATGAAGATAATTTTGAACAGGATAAAGTAACCGCCATGATCCGTGTTTTAAAGAACCGTCCCCGTGTGCCGACTCTCCTGCAGCTTAATTATATAGAACGCTATCTCCTGGAAGAGTGGCCGTGGTCTGAACAGAGTATGTGTATGAGCCTGGCACAGATTCCTGGCACATTATACCGTGAAGAAAAAAACATTTTAAAAGCTGCAGCCCATGACCATTCCCCTGCTTGATATTGTATTCCAGAATGACCGCTACTATCTTCTCTTCGATGATGAGAAGATCCTGGAGGCTCCGGCTGCCAGAGAATGGCATGTATATGCAGACGGACAATATATATGCTCTGTCAGTAACTGTAAAGTTTCGGAGCTGTTGAAAGTTCCGGGTAAGATTTTTCTGGAGACCCGGGAAAACCTTAATAAACTGGAAAATAGTTTCAGAAGATTGAAAAATGTAACCCTGAGCTCAGATAAAATTAACATCTAAATCATCGCATTATGGCAAAAAAATACGTACCTGAAGGTGCCTTTTTAGCTTGCGACAAAGGAACAAGCCCCTCTACCCTGCGGGTAAGCAATAATAAAAACACTACCATATACAGTGTTCCCATGGCTTCGGAACTGGATTTTCTTCCTTTTTTCAATATCAAACCTATGGGACTTTGTACCAACCCTTTGAAATGGGCAACAGGAGCTTCTTGTCTACCAACCATTCTTACCGGATGGCAAGCGCCAAAAGATGGGGTAAAGATAAATGGAAGCCGGATGCTATTGGAAGATTCTTTCTGTAATTGTATATTTGGTGGAAAGATCAACATCTTCTTCGATAGGGCTGCTGCCGTATCATATGGCGTCGGAGAAGGAAAAATGCCTTCCGACTATATCAAGGAAGGTTTTGACTGGATCGCCGAGCAAAACAAAAAAGGTCGGGAAATGCGGGACCAGATGCTTCCGGACTGGATGAAACCCGTAACAGGTGTCGGAGACTGGTTCAGTGATCTGGGAACAGGGCTGGTAGAAGGAGCCGTAAATGGTGTAGTTGGCTTAGGTGAAACACTTTATCAGGTTGGCCAGGATCCCGTAGGCACTGCTGAAGCATTGGGCGGAATGGTAAGTGACGGATGGAACGCAGCTACCGAAGGGGTCGGAAATGCATGGGACTGGGCCAGCAAGGGAGACAACTGGAGCAATGCCGCTGAAGGAGCCTGGAACTGGGCCAGTGACGGACAAAACTGGGCAGATGCAGGAAACGCAGCCTGGGAAGGTACCAAAGATGCTGCAAGCTGGGTAGCTGAAAACCCAAGAAAGATAGGAACCACTGTTGGAGAATTTATTCCGGATGTAGCAGCAGCAGCATTTAGTGGGGGTTCTTCCTTAGCATTGACCGGTGCGAAAGTTGCAGGAAAAGAAGCACTTGAAGAAGCTGGTGAAAGAATTGTCCGAGAAGGTGTAGAAGAAGCAGGGGAACGGGCAGCGAGAGAAGGAGGAGAAGCGATAGCTGCCAGAACAGGTAGAGAACTTATAGAATCGTTGGGTGATGACGCAGCTGATATTGCACGAGTAATTACAAGAACTACGGATGATATTCAGGATGATATTATAAAACAGGTTAAGGATGGAGATATAGAACTTAATACTTCTGCAAGAAAAGGTAACTTTGGCGAAATGACTGCGGATAGAGATATGATGGATAAAGGGTATGAACCTTTACATCAAAGGCTAACAGACATTGATGCTTCAACTCACCAAGGAATTGATGGAGTATTTAAAAATCCCGGACCACCACCATCATACGTTGTTGTAGATGCTAAATACGGTCAAGCCGGTCTCAATACGCTGACAGACGGGACTAGGCAGATGTCCGATAAATGGATACAGGACAGATTAGGTAATACTGTCTCTAGACAAGAGTTGCGTAATATAACACAATCAGGTTACGAGAGAGTTGTGGGAAAAGTTGATGCCAATGGAAAGATTGTTTATAGACGTGTTGATGCAAATGGATATATAATTAGAGGAAATGCAGGAAAATGGCCATAACCAATAAAAAAATAAAAGAAAAATATGAGAACTAAATTGAAGAGCCCTGAGTATTTTGAAAACTATATCACATTAAATAATGAAGATATTGAATTTTATGAAGATGGATTAAAATCCGGAGCTACTAAAGAAGATCGAATTCCCGCCGTAAATAGACAGATCTTTACAACAAGTATTCATACTGTTATTGCAAAATATTCTGCGGGTGCCGCTATTCAGGAAATACAAAATGACTTTTTAAAAGTTATTGATAATTTAAAAGCCGGGTGGCAGAGCGATACTCCTAATATTCAGTTTGATGATTATATATTAATGCTTTGGATGCTTTCGTTAGGTATTTTATTGGATATTTCGGAAGATGATTACAAAAAAATAATAACTGTCCTGGATGATAGCAATCACAAAGATTATATTTATGATATAATTATTTCGTCCAAACTGTCAGGCAGAAATATAGATTCCAACATATATTACCCTAACGAATTTGGTTTTTTAAAAGATCTTTATGACAAAAAAAATATTTCTGTGTTAAAAGATTATTTAAATGATAGCTGGTACAAAAAAATGAAGCCTGCTTATTGGTACGATAATGATAAAAACAAAAATGATGTTTTCTTTGGGTACTGGAGCTTTGAAAGCGGAGCTTTTGTGAAAATCTTAGGATTGGATGATTCGTCTTTAAAAGAACAACAATTTTATCCTTACGATCTGGTTCATTGGAAATCATAATATATGAAAAAATATGTAGAAATTATTACACTCCTTGTTTCAAATAAGGACGATAGGAATTCTATTATTGACAGGCTAATTGAAATTGAAGGTGATTCTTCACTATATGAAGATACTTTCTTCAGAATGCCGGATGATAATCAAGATATAACCTGGCTTGCAATGGTTGATTTACTTATTGAAAAAGGATATGCTTTTGAAATTGACTGGAAAGAAAATTACAGTGTTGCCAAATCAGGGATTGAAAATTTATTATCAAAATGGGATATTTCAAATAGATATCAAGATAATAACAATTTATATGACGAATATGCTGATCAGTTTTTTCCGAAAGTAAATGCTATTCTTAAGGAGTTAAACTATACAATTCTTTGTCTGGATATCAATAGTGATAGCTATGTGACAGTAATGATTCCAACCGCAAATGAACAGTACTTTTCGTCTTTGGATTCCAGAATAAAAAAATATTAATATGACACTTAAATATAAAAGAAACCAATCAAACCTTAGGATTTAAATTAACATAACCTATAACTATTAACCGCTTTATGGCGGTTTTTTCATTTTGATATCTAAAAATTACAGGACCAATGGCATAGCTTGTAAGATTTTTTCAATTTAAAACTCATTAATCATCACATAAAAATGCCCGGAATACAAACTTTCAGGTCCGCCTGAGATATTTGTGAGATTAATTGTAACACTTGTAGTAGAAGTCATTCTTGGATTGGATACCGAAAAAGAAGTATTGCCTGCAAAATCGCCCGCCGGAGAAACTACAATTGCTGCTCTTACAGAACCCGGCTGCATATTCGCAGGAACAGGAATTTCGAGCGTAACAGATTTTCCGGGAGGCAGATTATTCACAGAAACCGATGGCCAGGCTTCAAAACTTATCTGGTTTTTTTGTACACTCCCCTTTTCCCCCAGTTTGTATCCACCATTTACATCCAATTTAGCAGATGTATTAGGGAATCCTGTACCTATTCCAACATTAGCATTATTATTTCCAATGACAATTGCATTAGCTTGGGAAGTCGCCGCTGCATATCCAATCGCTGAAGAAAACTGCCCCAAAGCATTCGCTCCCGATCCTATTGCCGTAGAATTCTGATTATTGGTCACTGTATTATATCCTACAGCCGTTTCACTGTTAGAACTTGTTTTTGCATTATATCCTATTGCAGTAGACTGAAAGCCTGATGCTGTTGAATTTTTACCTAAAGCTGTCGCATCATTTGTTGTTGTTTTGGCATTATACCCTGCTGCGATCGATTGAAAGCCTGATGCTTCCGCATTATTCCCTATTGCTGTGGCTTCATTCATTGTTACTTTGGCATTGAATCCTACTGCTGTTGACTGATAACCGGAAATTTTAGTATTGGCTCCCAAGGCTACCGATTCATTGGCCGTAACAGATGTATTTGTTCCGATGGCGATTCCCTGGTAAGCACTGCTGGAATTACCCAGAGCAATACCATTCTGATCTGCATGAGCTGCCATACCAAAACTTATTGAGTTATTTACACCCAAATGTCCTACTGTGGTAGAATTTACTTTAAAAATAAGATCATCTGAAGTATTGGTCCCTAAAGAAAGATTGGTATTAGCTCCAGCCGAATTACCGCTGTTTGTTGCCGAGCTATTCCATGCTGAAAATGGAGCGACACTTCCTCCGCCGGCTCCGTTTCCGTTCGTTCCTGGAATGGTGGCAAGCATATTCCATTTGCCCTTATTCCAGTAATAAAACCCGGTCTCCGTTAAACTTCCTTGTCCATTATTCCAAACAATGAGCCCTTCAGCCGGATTTCGAATAGTTAACTGATCTATATTGGATGCTAAAGACACACTTGGAAAAAGCACTCCTTTATTTTTTGAACTGATGTGCAGCATAGCAGAAGAATCAGGCTCAGGTAAACCAATCCCCACCTGTGCGATAATAAAATTATTAATCAGTAAAAAAAGAAGAAAGAGCTGAAGTTTGAATTTGCTTTGCATCGCCTTATTGCTATAGTTTATTTTTTGAGGATGCAAATATATGAATTTAAAACAAAATAGCCTTATTTTTTATCAAATCAATAAATATACACTTAATAGTGATTAAATCCACCGTTAATCACTTATAATTGAAACATTATCATAAATTAAAAAGCATAAAACCTAATAACAACACAGTTCCAAAGGCATTATATCTTCTATCATGTAAAAAATTAAATTACATTATATATAAAAAAATCACGTAAAAATGAATAAAATAAAATTTATTTTTGTCTTACAAAGCAGCTTTCAATATGATCGTTCACCATTCCGGTGGCCTGCATATGAGCATAAACCACTGTAGATCCCACAAATTTAAAACCTCTTTTCTTCAGATCTTTAGATAAAATATCAGAAATATCTGTTACAGCCGGAACATCACCTAAAGTTTTGGGACAGTTATCCACCGGCTTTCCACCTACAAAACCCCATATATATTCTGAAAAGCTTCCAAACTCTTTCTGAACTTCCAGAAATTTCTGCGCATTGGTTACTGTAGCCATTATCTTAAGCCGGTTTCTTATAATGCCGGGATCGTTCATAAGCTCCTCCATTTTCTCTTCCGTATAAGCTGCAATTTTTTTATAATTGAAATCATCAAAAGCTTTTCTGAAATTCTCTCTTTTAGAAAGGATCGTATACCAGCTCAGTCCCGCCTGAAAACTTTCAAGGATCAGAAATTCAAAAATAGTTTCATCATCGTATACGGGCCTTCCCCATTCCTCATCATGATATTTTCGGTACAGATCGTCTTTCTCACACCAGCCACATCGTATTTTTTCCATAATAGTAATTTTTTATACTGTACTAAAGATAATACTGATTTGAAAAGTATAACAAAAGATTAAGAAAAGTTTAACAGCATTTCCGGGTTTTAGGAATAGTTATTGTTTATTTACGTATACACAACAATAAAATATTATATATTATGAACAATTCAGAATACAACAAAGCGGAAAATGCAGTAAATAACACAGAAAATTCTTTAAAGAATGCAGCAGACAATGCTAAATGGAAAATTGATGACCTGGCAGCCAAAGCAAAAGATTACATCAATGAAAAGAGGAATAATGATGAAGAGGCACAGCAGGAAGACTGGTTTGAAAGAGTAAAGAATAATGCTGCAGATGCATGGGATGACATAAAAGATAAAGCAAACGAAGCTTGGGAAAAAACTAAAGATGCTGCGGAAGATGCAAAAGCAGAATGGAATAAGAAAACCAATTAAAATTTCAGTCATATAAATATTTCAAGAAAATGGAGTCTTAAATCAATAAGGCTCCATTTTTATGATGTTACAAACACAAATTATTGCTACATTTGTATTCAAATAAACATTAAAAAATTATGTCATACGGTTTACTTAAAGGCAAAAAGGGAATTATTTTTGGAGCCCTTAATGAGCAATCAATCGCATGGAAAGTTGCAGAAAGATGTCATGAAGAAGGTGCTGAATTTATCTTATCAAATGCCCCTATTGCTTTGAGAATGGGAGAACTTAATGGTTTAGCAGAAAAAACAGGTTCTGAGGTGATTGCTGCAGATGCTACTTCTATAGAAGATCTTGAAAAACTTTTTGATGCTGCGACAGCAAAATTCGGGAAAATAGATTTTATCCTTCACTCTATAGGCATGTCCGTAAATGTAAGAAAAGGAAAGCATTACACTGAAATGAATTATGACTGGTTGGAAAAAGGCTGGGATATTTCAGCAGTTTCTTTCCACAAGGTAATGCGTGTGGCTTGGGAGAAAGACTGCATGAATGAGTGGGGAAGCATTTTAGCACTGACTTATATTGCAGCTCAGAGAACTTTCCCTGACTACAATGATATGTCTGATAACAAGGCTTACCTGGAAAGTATTGCAAGAACATTCGGAAATTACTGGGGTGAGAGAAAAGTACGTGTCAACACGGTTTCCCAATCTCCTACACCTACTACAGCAGGTAGCGGTGTGAAAGGTTTCGGCGGCTTCCTTGGATACGCTGAAGATATGTCTCCGCTTGGAAATGCTACAGCTCTTGACTGTGCCAACTATTGTGTAACTTTATTCTCTGATCTTACTAAGAAAGTGACGATGCAGAACTTATTCCATGATGGTGGTTTCAGCAGCTCAGGAGTTACTCAGAAAGTAATCAGCAAATATGATGTTGAATAACAGCATTAAAAATATACTGTAAACAATAAACCGGCGGCCTCTACGAGGCCGCCGGTTCTATAAAAATGTTAATATGAAGTTACAGTATAACAGTCTGTATAGAATGGGCCGGCGCAAATAATTTCGCAGCCATTCCTTCGATCCACAGATTTGTTTCAATATCATTCCCGGAATCATTCATGATCACAGTAACCAGCTGGCCGTTTTCATTCATGAAAGTGGTAGATGTAAGAGCCGCTCTGTTTGAAGAACTTCCGATTCTCTGGGCATTAGGCTTGATAAATTTTGAAACATGGCCTACATAATAATATTCATAAGTATAATGTACCTCTCCTGTTTTGGTATCAGCAATGATAGGGGCAAAACAGAAGTTTCCGACATGGTTTGGGCCTCCGGTTTCATCCAGCAACACATTCCAGTCTGTCCATAAGGCTGTTCCTTTATTGAAATCATTAAGCATATTTCTTCCATAAAGTTCACCAAGACTCACATCATAAATTCCGGACATATTGAACTGTTCTTTACAACCTTCGGTAAAAGCCAGGAACTTATCCGGGAAAGCTTTCTGCGTTTCAGATAAATTATCGAAAAGCTGCGTTTTATTATTCCAGGTTTCATACCAGTGATACCCAATTCCGCTGGCATATTTCGAGGTTTCAGGATCGCTTAAAGTAGTAGTGGCTCTCTGGTAGATTAAATCCCGGTTGTGATCCCAGATCATTACTTTTTTGTCTTTGTAACCATTTTTCCAAAGTGTCGGCCCAAGGTTATTCTTAAGAAATTCGCCTTCCTCTTCAGCTGAATAAATGCAGGACTCCCAGGTCTGTGTCGCCATAGGCTCATTCTGTACAGTTAGACCCCAGATGTTGATTCCTCTTTTTTCATATTCTTTGATGAATTTAATGTAATAATCTGCCCAGGTCTGATAAAATGCATTTTCCAACCGCCCTCCTTTCAGCATACTTTTATTAGATTTCATCCATGCTGGCGGACTCCATGGGGAGAAGTAAAATGTGAAATCTTTCCCTATCGCTTTCTGAGCTTCTTTAATCATCGGGATCTTATACTTTTCGTCATGGGCAATATTGAAAGTCTTCAAAGCTGTATCATTATCTTCCACATAAGTATAAGAATCACTGGAAAAATCGCAGGAGTTCATATTGGTACGGACTACGGTGTATCCCAATCCGTTTTTTCCAAAGTAAGCCTCTATAATCTCTTTCTGCTTGTCCTTCGGCATTTTATAAAAGGTTTCTGCAGACGCATCAGTGATGGCCCCACCAATTCCGATCAGCTTCTGATATTTAAAATCAGGATCTACAAAAATACAGGCATCGGTTTCTTTGGGCTGTCCGAACTTCTCAAACTTAACCATTCCTTTATCTGCCATTTTCTCATTGGCCTTGGAGTTGGTAAGAATAACCTTTGCTGTTTTCCCTGCGTTCTTTTTCCAATAGTTCTGTGCATTAGCATTCAGAAACGCTCCTACTGCCAAACAGCTTACAATTAGTTTTTTCATAATTTTTTCTTTCTGTTTTTGGACGTAACTGCCCTCTCTTCATTATTTATTTTGATAAACCCTTACATAGTCTATATAATATTTTTGCGGAAATATGCTGTCATCTATTCCTTCTTTTCCGCCCCAGAAACCGCCTACTGCCAGATTTAAAATAATAAAATAAGGCTGATCGAAAGGCCATGCTTCATAAGTTTTTTCTTTATTTTCATACGTGAAAAACTTTTTATCGTCAATATAGACATCAATTTTTTCCGGCGTCCAGTCTACTTTATATACATGGAATTTTTCACTGGCATCTTTTACAATCAGAGTATCCGTTTTCTGTGTTCCCTGAATATGATTATACTTTTTGGTATGAACCGAAGCATGGATATACCCCTGATTGAAACCTACATGTTCCATGATATCCAGTTCGCCGTCATCCGGCCATTTTTTCATATTCTCACTCATCATCCAAACGGCTGGCCATGTTCCCCTGCCTTTGGGAAGTTTTGCCTTTACTTCTACTGTTCCGTATTGGAAAGAGAATTTCCCCTTGGTCAAAAGCCTTGCAGAAGTATATTTATTCTTATCCCAATTTTCTTTTCTGGCCTCAATAACAAGATTTCCACCTTCCATTCTGGCATTTTCAATTCTTTTCTTTGTATAAAACTGAGCTTCCTGGTTTCCATATCCGTCTCCTCCTACATCATAATTCCATTTTAATGAATCAGGAAGACCTTTCCCATTAAATTCATCGCTCCAGACCAGTTTTCTGCCGGAGCCTGCTTTGTTTGAGACGCAGCTTGCCACAGAAAGAACTAATATTCCGGCCGCACAGAGTTGAATGATATTTCTAAATTTGATTTTCATGAATGTGGTTGTAATGTAAGTCGTTTCCTATTTTATTATGTTAAACAGGCTAAAGCACCCGCTTGTATTGAATATTTTATTTACTCCATGTGATTCTTTTCGTCTGAACATCCTGGGAGTTGGTTCCAACCATAATATCGAATTCTCCACTTTCCCAATCATAATTCAGATCATTATCAAAAAATTTCAGGTCTTCCGAAGTCAGTTTGAAGTCTACTTTTTTGCTTTCTCCTTTTTTGATGGATATTTTTTGGAAACCTTTCAGTTCTTTCACAGGCCGTACTACTTTCCCAAAAAGATCTCTGATGTAAAGCTGTACGACTTCTTCACCGTCAAATTTTCCTGTATTGGAAACCGTTACGCTGATATTTAAAGTCTGGTTTCCTTTAAGACTAGTTGAACTTAAGACCATGTCAGAATATTTAAAATCCGTATAGCTTAATCCGTAACCAAATGGAAATTTCGGATCATTATCCAGATCAATATAAGCTGAAACATAATTTCTATCTGTGTTATTTTTCGCAGGTCTTCCTGTATTGTAATGATTATAATAAATAGGAATTTGTCCTTCGGTTCTTGGGAAGCTCATTGGAAGTTTTCCTCCGGGATTTACTGCACCGAACAGAACATCGGCAATAGAATTTCCTGCTTCAGTTCCCAGCCACCAGTTATAGGTGATGGCAGGAATATGATCTGCTGCCCAATTAAAGATCAAAGGTCTTCCAGCGTTAATCATTAAAACAACAGGTTTTCCCGTTTTAGCTATTTCTTTCAATAAATCTTCCTGTACGCCGGAAAAACCGATACTGCTTCTGCTTTTGGCTTCACCGCTCATCGCATGGCCTTCTCCTAACGTCATGATTACCACATCAGCTTTTTTCGCAGTTTCCACCGCTTCCGCAAACATGGATCTGTCCTGATCGTCTACATTACATCCTTTTGCATATAATAAGGTAGAATTTTTATCGAGCTGATTTTTAATTCCGTCAAACTGAGAAACGATTCTTTGGTTATCGTCTTTAAATGCAATGGACCAAAATCCGTGGTTAGCAACTGTTTCTTTCCCGAAAGGTCCGATGAGTGCCACTGTCTTAACGTTTTTTGAAAGCGGAAGGATATTTCCTTTATTCTTTAAAAGAACAATACTCTTTGAGCCGAATTCTCTTCCGAATTTCCGGTGTTCCTGATTATCAGTTTGTTCTTTCTGTCTTTTTTCATTGCTGAATCTGTAAGGATCATCAAAAAGCCCCATTTCGAATTTCTTGGTTAAAATTCTTCCTGCGGCATCATCTACTAATTGTATATCAACTTTTCCTTCTTTAACTAATTTTGGAAGTTCTGCCATATAAACGCGGCTTTCCATATCCATATCACTTCCACCTGATATAGCTTTTTCAGCGGCCTCGTTAGCGTCTTTGGTATAACCATGAGGAATCATTTCCCCGATACTTCCCCAGTCTGACACCACAAAACCTTTGTAATTCCATTTTCCTTTTAAAAGTTCTCTTTGAATATATTGATTGGCTGTAGCAGGAATTCCGTTGATATCGTTAAAAGAATTCATGAATGTGGCTACTCCAGCCTCAGCTGCAGCTTTAAACGGAGGCAGATAGGTTTCATTGAGCTGTCGTAAGCTCATATCTACAGAATTGTAATCTCTTCCGCCGACAGCTGCTCCATAAGCTGCAAAATGCTTGGCACAGGCCATTACCGCATCAAGGCTTCCTAAGCCCTTTCCCTGGAAACCTTTAATTCTTGCCAGACCAATCTGCGTTCCCAGGTAAGTATCTTCTCCGGAACCTTCCATTACTCTTCCCCATCTCGGATCTCTTGCTATATCTACCATAGGTGCAAAGGTCCAGTGGATCCCATAAGCAGAAGCTTCTGTGGCTGCAATTCTCTCAGACTTTTCAATCATTGCCAGGTCCCAGCTTGCTGCCTGACCCAGGTTAAGAGGAAAAGTCGTCCGGTAGCCATGGATAACATCCTGTCCGAACAGTAAAGGTATTTTCAGCCTTGATTGCTGAGCGAGTTTCTGAAAAGCCCTGGTTTCATCAGCGCCCGCTACATTGAGCATGGAGCCTACTTTCCCTTTCTTTATTTCTTCCAGTACTGCTGCTGAATTGGATTGCTGAGGCCCTGTGGCATATTCAAATCCGCTATACTGAACCATCTGTCCTACTTTTTCTTCGAGTGTCATTTTAGACAGCAGTTCCGCTACTTTCTGATCAATCGTTTTCTGCCCGTGGACATTGATACCTAATGCTGCAATTGCAAGTAAGAAATAAGTTTTTTTCATGATATTAAATTAAAAAACATAAGTCGCTGCCGAGTGTCCTGAAAGGGTAACCGGAGCAGTCTTTCCGTTATATTTGATATTAAAACTTTCATCTGTACTGCTTCCGTTCTGGATAATAAGTACAGTTTTTCCGGCAGGGGTTTTAAAGGCTGCCGTAGAAAGTGTTTCTGTCTGTGAGGAGGCAATACGCCGGGAACCTGCAGGTACAAATTTGGAAGCGTGTGCGATAATGTAATAGGAGACATTTCTGGTGAAGTTTTCACTGTCCGAAACTGTTATTGCCCCTTTACATTCTGTACATCCTCCGTCTGTATGCGGTTTGTACTGCGGATCATTTGCTATATTCCATTCCAAAGCAATTTTGCTCCAGTTTCTCATGGAACCGATGATTACATTTTTAACATGCCAGTTCAGGTCTTCATTAAAAGTTCCCTTCGATCCCGTCCACTGCTCGGTAAAATACAAATTTTTATCGGGAAATGCGTTGTGAACCGTGCTTAACGCCGAAATGTCTCCTTCATACAAATGGAAAGCCGAGCCGTCAATATATTGATACGCCTCCGGATCTTTCAGAATATCAAGGGCATATTCCGGTTTGTTGCAGTTATGATCGTAAACAACAATTTTTGTTTTGATGTTGTTGGCTTTAAAAACAGGACCCAAATGACCTTTGATAAAGTTTTTCTGTTGCTCAGACGGCATATACAGGCTCGGGTTGTTTCCGGGATGGAGAGGTTCGTTCTGAGGCGTAATGGCATCAATGGTAATCCCTGCCTTTTGCATTCCCTGAATATATTTTACAAAATATTCTGCATAGACTTTATAAAATTCAGGTTTTAAGCTTCCTCCTTTGGATTTTCCGTTGTCCTTCATCCAAACTGGAGACGACCATGGAGCGGCAATAATTTTGATATCGGGATTGATGGCTAAAATCTCTTTCAGCATCGCAATCAGATCTTTATCCTTTGCCAGGCTGAATTTTGAAAGTGTCGGATCTGTCTGGCCTTCCGGAAGATCGTCGTAAGAAAAAACTTCACCATCGAGATCGGAAGCTCCAATACTTAACCGCAGATAGCTTATGGAAATTGAATTTTTATCTTTCCCAAAAAGTTCATCCAAAAGCGCTTTCCGTTTTGAAGATGAAAGCCTGTTGATCACCTCAACACTTCCTCCTGTCAGGGTATAGCCAAAACCGTCAACATATTGAAATTTCTGGGTATCATCAATTTCAATATTCTGCCAGTTATTGGCATTTGTTGTAAACCTAACCGGACTCTGCTGCTGTAATTTTACACTTTCATTTCCTTTCGTCAGCCAGGATTGAACACTTTCTTTATCACTATTTACTGACGCACATGATACAGGAAAAAGTACCACGCCGCAAAGCAGCGCAGTACCTTTAAAAAAGAAACTATATAAACTGTGAAACTTCATGTTTTAGTAGCCTGGGTTTTGTTTTAAAGCAGTATTTGGCAATTCATTGAACGGAATTGGAAGAATTTCATTTTTATTTGCTTTAAATCCTTTAGAGGCAAGCTTAGAAGGAGCATCTCCCCATCTGACAAGATCGAACCATCTGTGTCCTTCTCCGGCAAGCTCTCTTCTTCTTTCGTCTTTAATAGCCTGTAAAGAAACAGGAACTGATGCTAAACCTACTCTTGCTCTCACGGCATCCAACAGAGCCTGTGCTCTACCTCCGGCACCGCCTAAGGCTTCTGCTTCCATCAGGTAAGTATCTGCTAGTCTTATGGCTACATAATTTTGTCTGAAATTCAGTTCTGCCGGTCCTGGAAGTGAGCTTTTCAAATCGTTCGTAGGCAAATATTTGTTTAAGAAATATCCTGTATCTGCAAAGGCAGGGCTGTAAGAAATTTTACCATCAGCGACCAATTGTTTCGCATTGAAAACGGTTACATTTAATCTGGGATCCCCCTGCATGAAATTAACGAAGTCATTCGTTACTGTATTAAAAGCCCATCCGGAATAAATATCCGGTGCATTATTATTCGGAACATTTTTTAAAGAATAAGAACGCGGTCCTACCATTACGTTGATAGAGTTACCTTCATCTTTTCCCTGTCCCCAGAATCCCCAGTCGGAGTTTCCTTTGTTGGTATGCATAACTTCCAGAATGGATTCTGTTGAAAATTTATATGGATCTGCCGTTTCCGGTCCCACTTTGAATAGATCGGCATAGTTGGCCACAAGTTTATATCCATATTGGCTGGTTCCTCCCGGTGTACCATTCACTGCTGCCAACTGTGTTGCCGCTTCGGGCATTTTTTTATCGTAAAGATAAATTTTACCTAATATTGCCCTGGCTGTTCCTTGTGTAATTCTACCCTTGTCATTGCCGCTAGACGTCATCATTAAATCTGGAATGGCCGCATTGATGTCACTCTCTATCTGCGCATATACATCACTTGGTTTCGCCTGTGGTATATTCCAGTAATCATCACCGAACTGAATAGTTTTGAGCACTAACGGAATATTTCCAAACATTCTTACCAATTCGAAATAATATAAGGACCGGAGTACTTTGGCCTCTGCAATATATCTCTTTTTAATATCTTCACCCATAGTAGCTCCAGGAACTTTTTCTATTAAGAGATTAGCACGTGCTATCCCTTGATAAAAATCTTTCCAGTAACTCGCAGGCATAGTATTGGGATTAATTGTAAAATTATTCATTCCCTGGATTCCTGCTCCATCATTGGAGTTTCCACCTCCGGAATAAAAATCATCAGATCCTGCATTAAAAAAAGTGACCGTATTCTCGAATCCTCCGGAATATTTTCTTAAAATATCATATACGGAAACCAATGCACTAAAAGACTGTTGTTCATTCTGAAAATACAGATCGGTATTAAAAGACCCTGAATTCTTTACGTCATCCAGATATGAATCACTACAGGCAATATTACTAAAACTCAGGCCTGTAAGAAACGTAATAGCAAGCCCTTTATATAAAAAATTCTTATTTTTCATTTTGTTCATTATTAAAATTGGATATTAGCACCTAACAAAAATGTTCTGGCTTGTGGATAGTAAGCTCTGTCAACTCCTATTATATCTTGTTCGGAATTGTTTCTTCCTGCAATTTCCGGATCGTAGCCCGTATATTTCGTAAAAGTAAAGACATTTTCTCCCGTTACGTACAGTCTTACTTTGCTCATTCCAAAACGGTTTGTAACATCCTGAGGAAGTGTATAACCTAACTGGATGATTTTTAAACGGACATAATCTCCTTTTTGAAGATAATAATTTGACATCCAGGAATAGTTATGGTTAGGATCATCCCTTGTAACTCTAGGGTTACTATTGGTGGAACCTTCCCCTGTCCATCGATCTAAAACCCTTGTCTGATAATTAGCATCAAGCATATCTAATCTTCTTAAACCCTGGAAAATTTTATTCCCGGCTTGTCCTTGTGCAAACATCATAAAATCGAAATTTTTATAATTTAAATTGACGGTCAGTCCAAAAGTATATTTCGGGATAGAGCTTCCTAAGTTTACTTTATCATTGTCATCAATTTTACCGTCGCCATTATTGTCCTGCCATATAAAATCTCCTGGTTTCGCATTAGGTAATAACTTGTTTCCAGTTGCATTGACGTAGGAATCAACCTGTGTCTGATTCTGGAAAACCCCACTATATGTGTATCCGTAAAATGATCCGTAAGGCTGTCCGACTGCTACTCTAGATACCGCTCCCATGGTCTGAAAAGAGGCAAGGTTGAAATAATCTATATCATCTTCCAATCGTAAAACTTTGTTTTTAATAGTAGCAAAGTTACCGTTAACCGAAATGCTAAAATCTTCCCAGTTCTTTTTGTAACCTAGCTCAAGTTCTAGTCCTGAGTTTTCCATATCTCCAACGTTTGCCCAAGGCAAATTAGGAACACCTACATAACCAGGGATATTCACCTGTCTTAAAATATCAGATGTTTTCTTTTTGTACCAGTCTGCTGTAAAAGTGAAGTTGTTGAAAAGTTTCAAATCTGCTGCAATATTCAGCTGGCTGGTCTCTTCCCACTTCAGGTTCGGATTTTCCAGTGTACTTGGTGCATATCCTATGATAATATTATTTCCGGCAGTGGTATAGTTGCTTCCGGAAACCATGAAACTTGCAAATCTGAAGTTATCCATTTCATCATTTCCTAAAACTCCGTACCCTCCTCTTAATTTCAAATTATTGATCACTTTATTTTGAGGCCAGAAGTTTTCTTTATGAACATTCCATCCTAATGACATGGAAGGGAAAGTTCCCCAATGCTGATTCGTGGCAAATTTTGAAGAACCGTCTCTACGGATAGTTCCAGTAAATAGATATTTATCTGCATAATCGTAAATAATTCTACCAAAATAAGATGCTTTACGGGTCTGAATTCCATCCCATCCTGTAGCCGTAATATCATCCTGAGGGATATTAAAGTTGAAAGATGCATCCTGCCAGTTATCAATAGGCAGATTACTATAGGTCAAACTTGCCCCGCCAGCAATATTATATCGGTAAACTCCCTGTCCCAACAATACACTTAAATTATGATCGCCGAATTTATTCTGATAGGTCAGAGTATTTTCCATACTCCATTCGAATTTATTTTCGTCTACCTTATTCAGACTGTTGAAGCTGGTATTGTTAAAATTAGGGCTCAAATAATATTTCGGCGTAAAAGTGCGGCTTCCCCAATACGACTTCTTACCATTTAAACTTGTTTTGAAAGTGAAGTGATCAAGAAATTTAAGCTCAGCAAAAACATTCCCGACAAAGTCATCCGACCAGCTATAATTTCCCTGTTGGATGTGGCGGAAAGCTTGTGGATTGGTCATTTCCTGATTGACATAACGGGAAATTCCATATGGATTACCATTCTCGTCACGGATAATATATGGGTTGGTATAACCGTTAGGATCTACTAAAGACCAGTCTGTAACGACTACCGGAGTGGTAGGATCTAAATTAACTGCTGAAGCTAATGGACCACCGAATTCTTCGTTGGCACTGATTCCCTGAGATTTTACGTGTGTATACGCAAAGGTTTGGCCTATGGTCAGGTAGTCTGTAACTTTATGTGTTGAATTAAATCTGGCATTTATCCTTTTATAATAGGAAATATCGCTCATGACAATACCCGTTTGATCAAAATATCCAAACGAAGTATAATAGGTTGACTTTTCATTACCACCTGTAATACTTATCTCGTGAGAAGATTTTTCACCGGTTCCGAAGATAGCATCCTGCCAGTTTGTTCCCTTTCCAAGTGATCCGGGATTGGCATATCTAGGTGTT
This sequence comes from Chryseobacterium lathyri, assembly GCF_019970085.1. NCBI lineage: Bacteria > Pseudomonadati > Bacteroidota > Flavobacteriia > Flavobacteriales > Weeksellaceae > Chryseobacterium > Chryseobacterium lathyri. Next base: position 362,913 of record NZ_JAHXYG010000004.1, read on the forward strand.
CCCCCATCATTTACAAACCCTTCATTAATGATGTTTGCATATTGAGTAGCATCTAAAAGGTCTAATTTTTTGGAAGTATTTGAAAAACCATAAAACCCATTGTACGAAAGACTCAGTTTTCCTTTCTTTCCTTTTTTTGTCGTAACCAGAATTACTCCTTTTGCTGCAGAAACCCCATAGATAGCAGATGATGCCCCATCTTTCAGGACTTCCATACTTTCTATATCAGATTGGTTCAGCCATCCGATATTGTCTACTACAATACCATCCACCACCCATAAAGGGCTGTTACTACCTGCACCAAAACTGGTAATTCCACGCACCCGTACCGTAGCAGCAGCTCCGGGCTGCCCGGAATTCGTCACTACAGAAACACCCGCAGCTCTTCCCTGTAATACCTGCTCAGGTTTACCTGCCGGAATGTTTTCTATGTCGCTTGCTTTAATACTTGCAATAGCTCCGGTCACATTACTTTTTTTCTGTGTACCGTAACCGATCACAATAACCTCCTCTATTTTATTCTCTTTCGGAACAGTGTCTTGTACGCTGGTCTGTGCACTGAAATTAGCTGTAAAATACAGCACAGCAACTACTCCCAGACTTCTTGATACTCTTAGATTCATATACAGTTAGTTTTTTAATTCTCAAATTGAGACAATAAAAATATATTTTTTTTTAATAAATTAACATTCTATTCACAATTATTTTAATTTTTCGTTTATTTTTGGGAGTTGAAAGCCTTATATCTTCTTCATAATTCATAAAAAAATCGTAAAAAAACAATAAAAAAAGTCCCCAAAATGACAGCCAAGCTTTCCAAGATCTCTCTTCCTCTAAAACTAACCTTCCTTATTTTTTCAATGGTCTTGAACTGCATGGGTATTGTGATCCTTCAGCTTTCAGAGGCAAAGATCACCTATGAAAAATTAGGTTTTTTAGAATCTTTCAAAGATATTCCCATTGCATTTATTTCACTTTTTGCAGTGAATTTTATAAGCAAGACGGGTACTAAAAAAGCATTGGTTTCTGCTTTAGTCATTGTTGGAATCTGCTCATGTTTCCTTCCATTTATAGAAGATTTTTGGTTCTATAAAGTCTGGTTTGCTATTATCGGGACCTGTTTTGCCGTAGGAAAGATCTGTGTTTTCGGAATTATCCGGAACAATATTTCAGATGAAAAGTCTCTTGCCAAAATGATGAACAGCGTGGAAGCCTCATTTATGGTCGGTATTTTTATAGTAAATACCGGTTTCGGGTGGCTCATTTCCAGCCGCTATTCCGAATACTGGAAGTTCGGTTTCCTTTCTATAACAGTACTCTGTGCTGTAACGATATTTCTTTTTTCAAAGCTGAACATCTCAGAAGCGAAAAAAACGGAGAATAAAAGTCTTATGGCTGAACTTTCAGTATTTGTAAAACCCACAACAATCATGTTCCTTGCTGTAGTTTTTTTTATTGTTTTTGTTGAGCAGGGATTTAATTCATGGCTGCCTTCTTTTTATAAAAATCACCTGAATGTCAATTCATTTTTTGCTTTACAGGCCACTTCTTTTCTTGCTCTTTTTTCTTATGCAGGCAGAACAGCAACAGCTAATATCATTCACAGATTTTCACTGTCAAAATATTATATTCTGTGCATTTCTTTAATTATTGCTGTGCTGGTAATTATCGTGGGAATACAGTATTTTGATTCTGTGAATTCCGGTATTATTCTATTTTTATTTCCGGTGATCGGACTTTTCCTTTCGCCGCTCTACCCTGTCATCAATTCAAAGATGATTGCACAGATCGACAGGGAAAAAATCAACCTGTTTACATCCCTGATTGTCATTTTTTCATCGCTTGGCAGCTCTGTCAGTTCAATTATTATGGCAGTTCTGTTCGGAAAACAACTGTTAAACTACTATCCGCTTTATATATTACTTGCTGTTTCTGTGCTTTTTACAGTGAGTTTAATATATTTTAAGCTTGCAGGAAAGAAATTATAGAAAATAATTTTATTTTTACTCCCATGAAAATCAAAGACACCAAAAACAAAGAAACCCTTCAGGAACTTATTGATACAAAAGATTTTGTAGCACACGTATCTGTTGACTGCACAATATTTGGTTTTCACAATAATATTTTGAAGGTTTTGCTTCTGAAGTACCACGATCTGGATCTGTGGTCGCTTCCGGGCGGTTTTGTTTTCAATGATGAAGACCTTCGTGAAGCCGCTGCAAGAGTACTGTATGAAAGAACCCATCTCCAGGACCTTTTTTTAAAACAGTTTCACACGTTTGGGAGAATTGACCGAACGGAGAATAATGTCCATCAAATCCTTCTTAACAATAAAGGAATTGAGGTTCCGAAAGATCACTGGATCTTCCAGAGATTTATTACGGTGGGCTACTGTAGCCTTATTGATTTTTCCGTCGCCAATACTTTTCCGGATGCATTCAACGAAAGCTGTGAATGGTTTGAGGTTAATAAACTTCCCAAGATGGCCTTCGACCATGACAGAGTTATAGAAACGGGCCTTGAATATCTTCGTATGAATATCAATACCGAAGTGGCAGCCAGTAATCTTCTTCCTGAAAAATTTACGATGAAAGATCTTCAGTCGCTGTATGAAACTATTCTGGGACAGAAATTCAGGAGAAATAATTTTCAGCGTAAAATATTAAGCTTGAATATTCTGGACAGACTGGAGAAACTGTATGACGGATCTGCCAATAAGGCTCCATATCTGTATAAGTTCAAAAGTAAGGTACACAATGCTGCCAATCAGTATCCTATCTCTAATGATGAGGAATCTTAGGAGACTGTATTTTAACTGAAATCCTGTATGTTCCCATTTATCTTACTGAAAATCAAACGCAACAAAGATTCGTAAAAAAATTTTTCAAACCAACGAAAAGTATTACTTTTAAGCAAATCAAAAAAATCATGTCATATTATCCTCTTACAAGCATTCCAGACTACTACGGAATTGATGCTTTACTTACTGAAGAACATAAACTGATCCGTCAATCGGTAAGAGATTGGGTGGAAAGTTTTGTAATGCCGCAGATTGACCAGGCCGCGCAAAATCATACTGATATTCCGGGCTTAATGAAAGAATTGGGAAAGATTGGAGCTTTAGGTCCATACATTCCTGTTGAATATGGCGGTTCAGGGTTAGATCAGATTTCTTACGGTCTTATTATGCAGGAGCTTGAAAGAGGAGATTCTGCGGTGCGTTCTGCTGCTTCGGTACAGAGCTCGCTGGTGATGTTCCCTATCAACGAATTCGGTTCCGAGGAACAGAAGAAAAAATACCTTCCGCATCTTGCTGCAGGGGAAATGATCGGTTCTTTTGGATTAACTGAGCCTAATCACGGTTCAGATCCAAGTTCTATGGAAACGTATTTCAAAGATATGGGTGACCATTATCTTCTGAATGGAGCCAAAATGTGGATCACGAATTCTCCTCTGTGCGATATCGCAGTAGTCTGGGCAAAAAACGAAGAAGGAAAAATACAGGGCTTAATCGTTGAAAGGGGAATGGAAGGCTTTACTACGCCTGAAACTCATAATAAATGGAGCTTGAGAGCTTCAAAAACCGGAGAGCTGGTATTTAATAATGTAAAAGTTCCTAAAGAAAATTTACTTCCTGGGGCAACAGGGTTAAAAGGACCTTTATCTTGTTTAAACTCAGCGAGATACGGAATTTCATGGGGTGTAATTGGGGCAGCAATTGACTGCTACTGTACAGCTGTTCAGTATTCTAAAGAAAGAAAACAATTTGGCAAGCCGATTGGTTCTTTCCAGCTTCAACAAAAGAAATTAGCTGAATTCTTAACAGAGATCACAAAGGCACAGTTATTATGTCTTCAGTTAGGAAATCTTAAAAATGACCACAAAGCAAGTCCTGCACAGATCTCAATGGCTAAGCGCAACAACGTGAAAATGGCTATTGATATTGCCAGAGAATCCAGACAAATCCTTGGCGGCATGGGAATCATGGGCGAATTCCCGATGATGAGACACGCAGCCAATCTTGAGTCGGTAATTACGTATGAAGGTACACATGATGTTCATTTACTGATCACTGGCTTAGATATTACAGGAATCAACGCTTTTTAAATAAAAGCTCAAAAATATACTGAAGAGGAGTTCGGCCGAATGGCCGGACTCCTTGTTTTACTCACTTTGCAGGGAACTTATATTCAATGAATAATTATTGATGTATTAACATTATCCATTTTTTATTAAAAATATTTAATTTAATAACATCAAAAAATATTGATATGAGAAAATTATCTACACTTTTATTAAGTTTCACTGCTCCGTTCTTTTTTGCCCAACAGGCAGGAGATGTTGTGAGTTTTGAACAAAAATTGGATCTGACTCCACAGGGAGTTACTAATTTCATCGCCAACAGTCTGGGCGAGCAGAACGCTCCGGATTTTGTCAGCTATCTCAATGGATTCAATGTGGGGCTTAAGGGCTATAAAATTACTTATTATACCAAAAATGAAAAGAATGTCTTAGTAAAGGCTACAGGACTTCTGATGTATCCGAACGTTAATTTTAAACTTTCCACGGTGGTTTCTGATCACGGAACGACCGACAGCAGAGATAATGTCCCTTCTAACTTCAAAGGAGCCTTAACCGCAGGATTCGTAGTTGAATTATCATATGTACTCAACGGCTATATTCTGATGGCACCTGATTACGTAGGAATGGGAAGCGGAGACGGCGTTCATCCATATGTAGACGCTGCTACGGAAGCTGGCGCAACGATAGACTTTGTAAAGGCAGCCAATAAAGTGCTGGGTCAGTTAGGAATAAAAAGATACGATGAATACTTTCTGGCAGGCTATTCACAAGGTGCGCATGCCGCCATGTCCACTTTAAAAAGCCTGAATACCTCTAACCCAACCAATCTGAAGTTCAAGTATGCTTACATGGGAGACGGACCATATGATTTTTCAGGAGTTACCCTGAATAAAGGAGTCCTGGAAAAGGATTTTTATCCTTTCACTTCTTTCCTTGCCAATGTATTGCATACCTGCAATAATACAGGTTATAAAACCTACAATACGAGCATTTCTGAGGTCATTTCTCCGGAATATCTGGATAAATACAATTACCATGTGGTTCAGGACAACGGAGGCCTTCTTTGGGGGCCTGTGATCTGGAGAAATCTTTTCACTCAGAATTTTGTTAATGATGTTACCAATAATCCCAACAATAACCTCAGACGATGCATGAAGCCTAAGGATGTGTATGACTGGTACAACAAAACCCCTATGACCCTGGGACATTCCTCAGTAGACCTGGCTATTCCACCGGAAAACACTTCTAAAACCATTGATGTACAGCGGGGATATTATGCATGGTGGGATCTGAACAAATATAAGCTGGAATCATTATTTTGGGGACCTTTAGGCCATGTAGGGGGAATTGTTCCTTTTACATTGGCCTCCAATGCCAAATTCAATACACTCAGAAGCGGAGGTTTTCTGAATGAATGGGCCATACTGACTTCAAAACAACAGGGAAACAGCCAGGCTGAGACCCATACACTCTATTCTTCTCAATTAAAGCCGGATCTTGGAAAAATGCAGCTTGTAGGAGTTACAGATTTCAATCAGGAAAAAGCAGTAAGCAAATCAGGAACAAACGGCAGTTTATCATCATTAACAGACGGTGTTTATCTTTTAAAAGTACAGGAAAATAACAATCAGAAATTAATTCCATACGTTAAAAGCACACCCGTAGAAGTTCCTGAAAATGAAATTGTACAGTCTGAAAACAATAATATTTTAAAACTGAAAATACCACAGGAAGAACTGATCACTGTCAATATTTTTGATGGCAATAAAAATCTTTTAAGAACAGTTTCTCAGAAAGAGTATGCCGAAAACAATGGAATTGACATAAAAGGTCTTAATAATCAGAACACTTTTGAAGTGGTCACTCAGTTTTATAATCTTCAGTTCAAAAAAGCACTGGAAAACAGCTCATTATCTGACAAGGCTGAGATATTTACGAAAAACCGCCAGATCGTTGCCAGAGCAGGCAATGGCATTAAAAACATCAGCATCTATAATATTTCGGGGGCATTGATTATTCAGCAGGAAGTCAATAAATCAGAATTTGAATCAAAAAGCTTGGAACCAGGCATTTATGTAGTTCAGTTTACCGGAAACGATGGTAAAACGGTGAATAAAAAAGTAAAATTATAAGACAATAGTACTAGTATATCTTCATTTCAAATGAGATGCACTTCAGCAATGAAGTGCATTTTTAATTGGAATACGGCTTGATATTCTCAATAAAACTGAGATCAGGGTTCAATATTTCCAGAATAAGGTTCTTTACAGACTGCATGGCATCATCAATATTCCCTTTATCAAACTGCAGAGAAATGACTCCTTTTTTAGCTTCTGCAAAGCTCCAGATTCCCATTTCTATAGGAAGTCCCCAAAATTCCGGAAGATTTTGTACCACATAATGATAAATGCAAAGCTGTAGAGCCTGTTTCCTTTCGCTGTTATGGAAATATTCATCTACGTTATTTTCATCTATTTTTACCATGAGGTTTTTGATCTTTGCCGTTTTATAATCAATAATTCTTAGGGTCCCGTTAAGGCGGTCTATCCTGTCGATAAATCCGAAGAAAGAAATTTTGTCGTTGCCATCAAGATAAAAATCTACATTTTCGAATCTTTTTTCAATGTCCAGAATCTCCAGGGTATTACCATTTCTCACCAGTTCAAGATCATGATTCAGTACATTCTCTATCACTTTTTTAGCAATAGCCCTGTGAATAAAATTCATGCCTTTTTCATAGAATTCAGGCTGATGCTTCAGCTTTTCAATAGCAATATTAATGTATTGATCTATTTCTTTAATTGAATTTTGTAAATCCTTTTCTTTTAAGACTTTACCTTTAAGTAATTCATACACTTCTTGAAGTGAATAATGAACCAGATTTCCGTAATTTTTAACAGACAGTTCTTCTTCTATTTCATCCGTTTCCGAGGTCTTCAATATCTTGGAAAGATAAAAATCTATAGGATTATAAAGATAGCTGGTCAGGTGTGATGCAGATACTTTTTCCTTCCATTTCTGCAACCTTTCCATCACGATTTCCGTCTTCAGAATTTCTATTGGTTGCGAAGCAATAGGTTCGGAAGAATTCTCAATAATAAGGTGCTCTATCTTATGGGAGCTCTCCATTTCTATCTGTGTGATAAATCTGCTCTTCTCTCCAGTATTCACTCCGGAACTGAGTGCATTGTACAGAAGATGGACATTTCGGGAATCCTGGATCAGCCTGTAAAAGTGATAGGCATAAATACTGTCATTTTCCAGAAACGTATGCATATCAAAATACCTTCTGATATCAAACGGAATATAAGTATTCTGTGAATTTCCTAAAGGCAGCTTCCCTTCATTCACAGAAAGCATGATTACATTTTCAAAATTCAGAAGACGGGTTTCCAGAAGACCCATAATCTGAAGTCCGCGGAGCGGTTCCCCCTGGAAATCTATACTTTCGGAATTGACATGCTGGTTGATCAGGATTTCCAGTGTTTCCATTTTGATTTCAAAATCATATGGACTGAGCTGGTTTTTAATAATTCTGAACGCATTTTCAAAATGGGAAACGTTTTCATATTGGATATCATCTATTTCCAGCCATTTGATCCGTTTACAGAAAGCGATAAGCATATCCAGGTAAACACCTGTATGATCAGCTTTTCTAAGAAGTCCATAATAAGAAAGCCCACCCAGAAGTTCTTCTAAAAGCTTTTTTGATATATAAACGATATTCCTCTCCTCTATTTTCGTCCTGAAATTACCGATAATCAACTCATCTTCAGAAGACTTCGGAAGCTCTTCAAGGATCGGGAAAATATCTCTGTAGTAATAGGAAGATTTATTTTTCTCCAGCTGTTTCTGAAGATAGAAAAGCTGTTTTACGGCATTGGAAAAAGAAAGATTCTTCAAAGGAAAACCCATGGTAATGTTCAGGTTTTCAACACCGTACATCACATCCAGACTCGCAGGAAGAAGATTTTCATCCAATAATACCACTGCGGTGTTGGAATAGGTCTTATTTTCAATTTCCTTAAATATTTCAGGCAGAACTTTAGTCTGCGTTACATTTCCGGAAACCTCATAAACTTTTATATTTTTTGGCTGATTAAAATCATCTTCTATCCACTGAAAAGTCCTGTTGTCATCAAATTCTTTCCATGTTTTATGGTTCCTGAGGAATTTTCCGGCTTCCTGTCTTTCATCATCAAAATAATAATGATCCGCCTGAAAGAAGCACTGTGCCTTATTCCAACGCAGTAAGCTCCTTACGAGCTTTTCTTCCACCGGTGTAAAAGCATTGAAGCCACAGAATACAAAATGTTCGGAAGTATTTTCGGCAAAAGCTGAGATCTTGGCCTTCGCAGTTTCATGAATCATCCCGGAAGTCGCCCAGTTTCTTTCCTGTAGTTTTTTCTTTAGAATTGGAAGAAAAACGTTCATATTCCGCCAGAAATTAAGGAATTTTTTACGTGGAACATCATCATCTTCACCCAGATCCTGAGCCCATTCTTTGATCCTTTCTTCATCAAACATATACTGCAAAACAGCTTCATCACTTTCAGAGAACTTCAGGATATCGTCCCAGTCCTTCTGAAGGGTCGGAAACCACTTTAAAAAGTCTGCAAAATCATCTTTCGGGATTAGACCAAGACTCCGGTAGACATCAAAGGCAAAAAGCCAAAGAGAGATTCCCTGAACAGGCTGTTTGCCTGCAATCCTGTCGATCAGCTCTTCTATGGTAAAGAAATTGGGAAGAAATCCTGAATAATTGTTTTCTTCCAGGATCTGCCTGATGAATACGATGGGACGTTTTCCGGGCAGAACAATATTGAACTCCGAAAGATCCTGGTTTTGGGCCAGCAGTTCGTGGATGATTTTATTGAGAAATTTCAAGAGGCTTTATAGCTTTTTAAATGGTCCAGTTCTTCAGCAATGAGAGCATTGTATTCTGCTTGCTTTTCTTTATTCATTCCATGTTCCGTAACCCTGTCATAGGACATCTGGAAATTTTTGTAATCGTTTGATATTTTGCTGTAAACTGCATTAAAATTTTTATTGTAATCACCGGAAGTTTTGATCTTCTCTCCTATCTCTTTCCTGAATTTTCTGACAAACAATTCTGCAATATCAAAATGCATTTGCTCATGCAGCAGGATATAATCATTTATTTTTTTGATATCTTTCCAGGATCTGTCTTCATTAAAAATAGCAGTGATCTCAATTTTAACCGGAGATTTAGGATTGGTGGATTTCACTACAGAATATTCCCAGCCACAGTGTGTATAGGCAGCGACATCGGGATGATTTTTTCTGTTTATGGGGCTTTTAAAGTTATCCCAGACCAGCTTATGATCTTCCTGCCAGATAATTTTCTGCCCAAAAAGAGCATTGGCAAAAAGAAAAAAGCAAAGTGAAATCCATTTCATTATTATTCTACTACAATTTTTTTGGTGACCCAGCTGTTACCGCCATTCCAGAATTTAAAGGTATACGTTCCTGTCTGGCGCGGACTGAAGTTGATCTGGTTGGCTCCCACATGGGTTTCCTGTGTACAGGGACCGTCCGTAGTATATTTATAAGCGGTAACAGATCTTTCCAGGCTGCTGTCATGAATATAATCATATCCATAAAAACCCTCACATTGGGACGAATAGGTAGAATACGTCTTAATACTCTGTATTGAATATACATCCATAGTATCCTGCATGATCTTTACACTGTCGATTTTGATCTTACCTATAGATTGTACAGTCTGGTAATCATCGTCTTCGCAGGAAACAAAAACCATTCCTGAAAACAATACAGAAAATCCAATATTTAAAAGTTTTTTCATAACCTTAAATTTACTGATTATTAATAAAAATTCAGCAAAAATTATTCCTTAATTCATTAAAATTAAGAATTAAAATTGCCTTTTGATACATAAATCACTTTTTTAGTATCAAAAAATTCTTCATCAAAATAGTTTTTAAGATTGAAGATTTCACATTTAATTCCGGCTAATTCTTCTGCAAGGTCGCCGCCTTTTAAATATAAAACCCCGTTATGTTTGGGATTAAACTGTTCTTTCTCAAACTTTCCTTTCAGCCATCTGAGGAATTCCGGCATCTGGGTTACAGCGCGGCTTACCACAAAATGAAACTTTTCTTTTACTTTTTCCGCTCTTCCGTGAATGGCCGTTAAATTAGTTAGCCCGATTCCTTCTGCCACTGCTTTCACTACAGTAATTTTTTTTCCGATAGAATCAACTAAAGTAAATTCTGTTTCCGGAAATAAAATTGCCAGGGGAATTCCCGGAAAACCTCCTCCTGTTCCTATATCCAGCACTTTTGTTCCGGGTGCAAATTCCATTATTTTTGCAATTCCTAAGGAATGCAGAACGTGCTTCTCATACAGCGATTCCATATCTTTTCTTGAGATCACATTGATTTTTTCATTCCACTCATTATACAGTTTCTCCAACTGGGAAAACTGCTCGATCTGCTTCTCCGTAAGATCAGGAAAGTATTTTAATAGTAACGATGCTGCCATATGAATTATTATAATCTACAAAAATAAGTTTTATTTCTGTTGTATTCAAATGAAGTTGTCCGGATCAGATTTTAAATTTCAGCTTCCTTAGTCGATATTATTTCGCAATCCCCGGAATAACAGGTACACTTAAATTTCCGGCCTGATTAATCGTCTGAACGGCAAAAATATAATTGTCTTTTGAAAGTGGGATTTTAATGGAAAGCTCTTTAGTGAATATCTTTTTTTGCCAAACGGGACTATCCGTTTCTCTTACAAGAATATAATACCCCGCTGGTGTTCCGGATTTTGGCTTTTCCCATCTTAGTGAGGTGGAGTTGGTAAGCTCTTTAACCATTACTTCTACCCGCTCAGGCTTTGAAGCAGCTTTGGCCAGACTTGCCAGAACAGCAATATTTGCCGCAACGTTTCTTTTCAGATAGTTAAAATCTATAAATTCAGGAAGATCTCCGTACTGCTTATTATTTTCAACTCTTATATCCTGATGTTGATGATCGTAGTTTTCATAATATTCAGTGAGCCTTACGGAAGGAAATCCCTGACTGACAAAGCTGGAATGATCTCCGCCACGTAAAAACCTGTCGTTCCTGTAAATCAGCTTCACTTCTAGTCCTTTTACATATTGTTCTGCAATTTCTTTAATATACCGGGCCAGTTGCCGGGATTCACTGTCGTTTTCAAGTCCCAGGTTCCTTATACCCATTGCTTTTTTATCGAGTTCTGCATAAGGCAGCCCTTCGCTAAAAACCCTTAACGTATGGTTATTGATCTCTCCTGTTTCTCCTGCTTTAGAATTTCCGATCATGTCATTGTTCAGGACTGCTTCTATCTGCAGGTTTTCTTTTTTGGCTTTATCTGCCAGAAGCTTAGATCCAAGCAAAGACTGTTCTTCTCCGGAAAAAGTAACGAAAATAACGGATGCCGGAAAAGAAGATCTGCTCAAAATTCGCGCAGCTTCTATAACAGCACTCACTCCGCTTCCATCATCGTTGGCACCCGGCGCGTATGAAATTCTGTTCATTACATCGGTAACCCGCGAATCCAGGTGTGCAGAAATCAGGAAAATTCTTTTATCATTAGGATCTGTACCTTTTAAAAAGGCTATAGGATTTCCCAGGTTGGTAACCCTGTCTATCCGTTTTCCATCCGGCTGAATGTTTTCCTTCTGTAAGTAAACATCCATTCTTCCTCCGGAATTCTTTGCATAGTCTTTAAATTTTCCAAGTACCCAGTTCCTTGCCGCTCCTATTCCCTGATTTTTATCATCAACAGAACTTAAAGTATGCCTGGTATGAAAGCTTACAAGCTTGCCGATATAGGATTTTAAAGAATCCGAACTTACTTCAGAAACGTATTTTTTTATTTCATCATCTTTTGTTTTTGTTTGGGAAAAACTTACAAAAGGAACCAACAATAAAAGGAGAGAATATTTCATACCCACTGAATATTTAGATAGCTAAATATACAAAAACATAATATTGGGCACCGCTTTTCATTTCCATGTTCTTAGGAACTGAATATTTCGGCAGAAAAGTATAAAAGACTATACTTTAATGATTAAAATTTAAAAAACCTGACAAAAATCTTTTTTCCTGCCTTACTTTTATTTCCCGGCAAAACGTTTTTATTATATATTTGTTAAAATTCAAAAAGACCCACATGGATAAACTTTCAGATAGAGTAAAGAGATTAGGTTACTCACAGACTTTCGTAATGTCAAACAAAGCAAGAGAAATGAAGGCCGCCGGCATTGATGTGATTAGTCTGACACTTGGCGAACCGGATTTCGATGTTCCGGACAATATCAAACAGGCAGCTTTTGACGCGATTAACCAAAACTACAGCCATTACTCTCCTGTTCCCGGGTTTCTTGAACTTCGTGAAGCGGTTGCCCACAAATTAAAAAGAGACAACAATCTTGATTATAAGCCAACCCAGATCTGTGTTTCCAACGGAGCTAAACAAGCTATTTTAAATGTATTGGCCTCCGTGGTCAATGATGGTGACGAAGTTCTTCTTCCAGCACCTTATTGGGTAAGCTATGATGAAATGGTAAAAATGATGGGGGGAACTTCAGTAATGCTGCCGACTTCTTATGTTACAGATTTCAAGATCACTGCCGAACAACTTGAAGAATCCATTACAGATAAAACAAAAGCTATTCTTTTCAGTTCTCCTTGTAACCCTTCCGGCGGATATTATACCTATGATGAGTTAAAATCGATGGCGAAAGTTATTGCCAAATATCCTCATGTAACGGTTATTTCGGATGAGATCTACGAGTACATCAATTACGAAACAAAAACAACATCCATCGCTCAATTCCCTGAAGTATATGAGCAGACTGCTGTGATTAACGGAATGTCTAAAGCATTTGCCATGACAGGATGGAGAATCGGGTATTCTGCCTGTCCGGAATGGCTGGCTAAAGCCTGCGAAAAGGTTCAGGGACAAATGACCAGCGGAGCCAATACAGTGGCGCAGAGAGCTTCTATTACTGCTCTAAAAACAGATCCTTCCGAGTACAAATACATGATTGATGCGTTCCAGAAAAGAAGAGATCTGGTGTATGACCTGATGAAAGAAATTCCAGGATTCAAAGTATTACTTCCAAAAGCTGCATTTTATTTCTTCCCGGATATCTCCCACTATATCGGAAAAACACTGAATGGCACTGAAATCAAAGACTCTGATGATTTCGCTATGTTTTTATTGGAAAGTGCTCATGTAGGATGTGTAGGCGGTGTTTCCTTCGGAAGCCCGGAATGTATCAGATTTTCTTATGCAGCTTCTGAAGAGGATCTTAGAGAAGCGATGAAACGAATTAAAGATGCTTTAGCTCCATTTAATTCATAAATTAGACTGAATAAAAATTAGTATAAAGTAAACAAAAAAGCTCTGATTTCAGGGCTTTTTTCTTATAGTTCCATTAAAAACAATTATAGATTTTATTTATCAATATTGATTTGTTTGATAGATGAAATATTTATATATTTGCACAAGAAAATTTAATATAAAAACAGAAAATTATGTCTTTAGTAGGAAAAAAATTCCCAAATGTAACAATCGATGCTATGTCTGAAATGGGTGATGATCTTAGAATCAACATCCTTGAAGAAGCTACTTCTAACCAGCAAAAAGTAATTTTATTCTGGTATCCGAAAGATTTCACTTTCGTATGTCCTACAGAGCTTCATGCTTTCCAGGATGCTTTAGGTGAATTCGAAAAAAGAAACACTAAAGTAATCGGTGCTTCTTGTGATACTAACGAGGTACACTTTGCATGGTTGAACACTCCAAAAGATAACGGAGGTATTGAAGGAGTAACTTACCCACTTTTAGCTGATACTCACAGACAATTGGCAAATATCCTAGGAATTGTAGATCAGGATTTCGAATACAATGAAGATGGAGAGGAAACTTTCACAGGTTCTAATGTAACGTACAGAGCAACATACCTAATCGACGAAACTGGAAAAATTTTCCATGAGTCTGTAAACGATATGCCTCTTGGTAGAAACGTGAAAGAATATTTAAGACTTATCGACGCTTACACGCACGTTCAAAAACATGGTGAAGTATGTCCTGCCAACTGGGAAGAAGGAAAAGATGCTATGAAAGCAGACAGAACTTCTACAGCAGAATACTTAGCTAAGAACTAAATTTAATATAACAATGTAGCAATCTAACAGTATAACAATTTTAAGATTCGTTTTTTAATTGTTAGATTGGTAAATTATTAGATTGCTACATTGTTTATTTTTTCTAAAAATAAACTTATGTACACAGAATTAACAGAAGATACTTTACAGAATATCGTGAACGACAATGAAAAAGTAGTTGTTCAGTACGGTGCCACATGGTGCGGAAACTGCAGAATCATGAAGCCTAAATTTAAAAAATTAGCATCAGAAAATGAAGAAATTCCGTTCTTATATGTAGATGCTGAAAAGCTTCCTGAAAGCAGAAAATTAGCAACCGTTGATAACCTTCCTACTTTCGCAGTTTTTAAAAATGGTGAATTGGTAAACCAGGTACAGAGCAACCAAGCTGAAAGTTTAATTAATCTTTTCAAAGAAATACAGTAATGAAGTTACCCGTAATCCGACAGTTTTATCAGAATCAGACGCCTGAAAATCTTGAAAAAACATTAGAGGTTTTAGAAAGCTTCTGCGAATTCAGAGGAACCAGCGAAGAAGATCTGAATCTAGCAGGAGAGCTGATCACAAATATCTGCGGCGCTTTGGAAGTGCACGCCAGCGTTCAGAACGGAATGAGCGAAAAAGACGCTTTAAATTCTTTTGCACAGAAGGTCTTAGGATCCATTGACAAGTAATTTTTTCATTCGATCGATTTTAACGATTAATAGTAAAAAATTACAACAAAAACACAGTACTACTGAGGCTTTCCTCGATACTATATTTTCTCAATTCTTTAGTTTTTAATTTAAACACACGCTTCAAAGCTTCTGTAATATGCCATTGCTGAAGCTGCTGCTTCTGTTTATATAGATTAAAGAATCCACTAAAATCCCAGTGATATTTTCACCGGGATTTTTTGGTTAAATGGCTGAATTAAAATTAAAGAATTTTTTTTAAAACATTTGTGCCATTTGTGTAAAAAAATACAAAAAATAATCCCGGTGAAAATATCACCAGGATTATTTATAAGATAGAATCCGAATTTACAATTCTTCTCCTTTCATTTTTAAATTAACTAGCTTCTTCTGCTCATTAAGATTCTCAGAATATACCAGAACAAAAGCATAATGGATGCAAAAAGCTGCAATGAAGCACCTACATACTGCCCTGTAGAATAAACATCTTTAAGCTTACTTGTTTCATAAAGAATACTTGCAGAAGCCAAAAGCACCATTCCTACTGAGAACCAAAGTCCCAGATTGAACCCAAAAATCGCTCCGGCTACAATAAGCCCTATCGAAAGAAAACCTCCGATAACAATAATATTTCTTAGGAACGAAAAATCTTTTTTTGAAGTAAATGCCACTGCCGAAAGTCCGGCAAACATGGCAATCGTAAGCATGGCAGCCTGGAATATAATATTTCCTCCACCCTGCATTCCTGCTGCGATATAGATCATAGGCATGAAAATCACAGCTTCCAGAATAATATAGAAGCCTAATCCGAAATACTGTGTTGTTCTGCTCTGCGAAAGTGACCATTTAGAAGCCAGCATCGAAGCCAGCCAGAAAACACCGATAATCAGTAGCCATGTGTATTTCTGTCCGAACATCATAGCAATGATCTCCACAGGAACCGTTTTCAGTAAAATAGTTTCAACCCCTATAAATGCAAGGATTGATAAAGCGACATGCAGGTAAGTTTTTCTGTAAAAAGCTGCTTTTTCCACATCGGAGGAATGAGCAACTAAAACATCTGTCATCATAGTTAGTATTTTTATTGTTTTAAATTATTTATCTTTTTTTGCCGGCATTACCCCAATAATCTTTCCATCCTCTTCAAAAACAGCCATAATTACCTCTTTTGAAGAAGAATCTCCTGCATATTTGTAGTTGATGCTTGGCAAACTGGAACCATCCATCAATCTGTGGTATCCCGTTTTTAAAATTTCCAGCTTTTTATTCACATCAAAGCCTTCTTTTACTTTTTTAAGAACATCGTCCGTAACAATATCTTTTACCTTATCGGAAAGAAGTGCATCAACGCCTGAACGATCCGAAGATTTAAGTGCTTCAACAAACTTAAGAAAGTTGTCATTATACAGATTAATCTTCTCTTTGCTTAACTGCGCAGGAATTTCTTTCTGAACTTTTTCAACCTTCACGCCTGTTACTTTCTGAGCAAACATCAGCTGTGCGGCAAGAACTGTAAGTCCTAAAAATATTTTTTTCATAATCTTTTTTGTTATTGGTAAAATAGTGAGTTAAGATACGAAAATCAGACCACTTCCAAAAATTTCATCGTATCTACATTATCGGCATACGTATCCAAAGCAGGGTGCTGCGCTTCTCCGAAAGGAATTGAATCCAATCCCAGCTCATCTTTTGCCACAATACACTGGATATTCTCTTCATTTTCGGTAATGAAATTTTTAACATCATCCAAAGATGAATATCTGCTGAAATGGATCACGGAAAGCGGGCTGAAAAGCTTATCATCCTCTTTCAGCATAACAAAATTATTATCCCAGAATTTATCCTGGTTCAGGAGATAAACTGCTCTGTTATAATCATAGTTATTTGCATATTTATTATGATTAATGATATCCTGGAAGCCTATAAAACTTTCAAATAGCCTGTCGATAAGAAAGTCTTCAGGAATAAAAATTCTGGTTACATTTCTGCATCCCAAACCGAAATACCTGAAAATATCTTCCGCCAGAAGCTGAAGTTCTTCAGAAGTCTCATCACCTTTCAGAACCGCCGCAGAGGTTCTGTTTTTTCTAATAATGCTTAAATGGTCCTTGAAATAATATTCCAAGTACCTTGCAGTATTATTGCTTCCTGTTGCAATCACAGCATCAAAATTCTCCAGTCTTTCAACAAATTCAAACTGGACAGCTCCATCTGACAACTCATTCCATTTTTTCAGCAGGAACGGGACCATCTGCTTATCTTTTGAAGACAGCTTAATCAAAGGAATGTGTCCGCTTAAAACAACAGATATCACATCATGCAGTCCTACCAATGGAATATTTCCGGCCAGGATCAATCCTACTCTTTTTGAAGTTTTGGAAACGGAATAATTTCTGAGCCAATTGTTTATATTTTCCTGAGTAAGCAAATGAGTCCATTCTGTAAGAGCAAATTTCTGATTCTCAAGGGTAAACCAGGGATTCTCTATTTCGGATCTTCTCAGCAATAACTCAAACTCCGTATCATGATCATTATAATCCGCAGGATTCTTTGCTAAAAACTCTTTTATATATACACTTAACTTAATAAGTCCTAAAACTTTATTTTCGATATTCATAATTACTTTTAAATTGGGGAATATTTTGTAATTTTGTGCAAATTTAAAAAAAATTAGCGATGGCTATTAAAATAACTGATGAATGCATTAATTGCGGAGCCTGCGAACCGGAGTGCCCAAATAATGCAATATATGAAGGGGCCGTAGATTGGAAAGCTTCTGAAGGTACTGCCCTTACAGGTACTGTGACCATGCCGTCAGGACTTACTGTAGATGCAGATTCGCCGCAGGAACCGGTAAGTGATGATGTATATTTCATTGTAACAGATAAATGTACGGAATGTAAAGGCTTCCATGAAGAACCTCAGTGTGCAGCTGTCTGCCCGGTAGACTGTTGTGTTCCGGACGAAGACCACGTAGAATCTGAAGAAACCCTGCTTAATAAAAAAGCATTCTTACACGGTGAATAATAAAAGCTCCGTCTCAGCATAATGAGGCGGTTTTTTTAACCATAAACTTAAAGGAATCTAGTAAAATATCAATAATAAACCGCAAGTCCATAAAATTCTTGCACAACCAAAAAAGTAAAAATATGAGCAAAAAGCACAACTTCAGCGCAGGACCATGCATCTTACCTCAGGAGGTATTTGAAAAATCAGCAGAAGCTATTTTAGATTTTAACGGAATCGGACTGTCTCTCCTTGAAATTTCGCACAGAAGCAAGGATTTTGTTGCTGTAATGGACGAAGCACGTGCCATTGTGAAAAGACTGATGAACCTTGGTGATGATTATGAAGTGCTTTATTTAGGTGGCGGTGCAAGCCTGCAGTTTGCGATGGTTCCCTACAATCTGCTGAAAGTAGGCGGTAAAGCAGCTTACCTGGATACAGGAACATGGGCGGCAGGAGCTATTAAAGAAGCTAAGAAATTAGGAAATGTGGATGTGGTAGGCTCTTCCAAAGAAGAAAACTATTCTTTTATTCCTAAAAATTATACGGTAGGTTCAGAATACGATTATTTCCACTGCACTTCGAACAATACAATCTACGGAACTCAGATGAAATCTTTCCCCGAAGTAGATACTTTGATGGTTTGTGATATGAGTTCTGATATTTTCTCAAGACAACTTGATTTTTCAAAATTTGATCTTATCTATGCCGGAGCTCAGAAAAATATGGGACCTGCAGGAGTTACCCTGGTGGTCATTAAAAAAGAAATTCTTGGGAAAACAGGAAGAGAGAACATGCTTTCTATTCTGGATTATTCCCAACATATTTCAAAAGAATCCATGTACAACACCCCTCCGGTTTTCCCTGTCTATGCTTCCCTTCTTACTTTACAGTATCTTGAAAAGAACGGAGGAATTGCAGCAGCAGAAGCCAGAAATGAGGCAAAGGCAAAACTTTTATATGATGAGATCGACAGCAATCCTCTGTTTGAAACATTCTGTGTAAAAGAAGACCGTTCCTTAATGAATGTTTCTTTCAACATCACAGATGAGAGCAAAAAAGAAGCATTCGACACTGCATGGAAAGCCGCAGGAATAAGCGGACTGAATGGACACAGAAGCCTGGGTGGTTACAGAGCAAGTTTATACAATGCTTTACCTATTGAAAGTGTGCAGGTTCTTGTTGATGTTATGAAATCTATTAAATAATTGAGCATTAAAAATTCAAAGATTGAAAAATTTAGAGCAGTTAATTAAAATTTATTAATTTGCGCCCCGATTTAAAATTTTTAAATAATTAAATTTTTCAATCTTTAAATCTAAATAACACATGAAAGTTTTAGCAAACGACGGAATCTCGAAAACAGGAGAACTGGCCCTTACGGAAGCAGGATTTGAAGTCCTGCCGAACAGAGTGGCACAGAATCACGTGATCAATTTCATTAATGAAAATAACGTGGATATTCTTTTGGTAAGGAGCGCGACGAAAGTAAGACAGGACATAATCGATGCTTGCCCAAGCCTGAAAATCATTGGACGCGGCGGTATCGGAATGGATAATATTGATGTTGATTATGCTAAAAGCAAAGGTATAAAAGTGATCAACACGCCTACAGCATCTTCAAAATCAGTAGCTGAGCTTGTTTTCGGACACTTTTTTGCACTGGCAAGATTCCTTCACGAATCGAACCGACTGATGCCATTGGAGGGGGAAACCCATTTCGATGCTATGAAAAAGTCATTCAGCAAAGCGTATGAACTTTCAGGAAAAACACTTGGAGTAATCGGCTTTGGAAGTATCGGGCAGGAAGTTGTAAAAATAGGGATAGCATTGGGAATGAAAATTAAGGTGCTGACGAAAAATCCTAAGACAAGAGTTCTTACCCTGGACTTTTTCGATGGGCAGAGTCTGAACTTTGAGATCACTTCCACCAATGATATGGATGCTTTCCTTAAAGATACAGATTTCATCAGCATCAATACTCCAAAAACGAATGAATATATTATAGACACACCTCAGTTTGAAAAAATGAAAGATGGAGTCTACATAGTAAATACTGCAAGAGGCGGTGTAATCAATGAGGTAACCCTTATAGATTTCATCGAATCTGAAAAAGTAGCGGGAGCCGCACTGGATGTATTCGAAAACGAACCGACTCCGGAACTCCCTTTACTGATGAATCCTGCATTATCTCTTTCACCTCACGTAGGTGGAAACACCATAGATGCACAGGAGAAAATCGGAGCAGAACTTGCAGAACAAATTATTAAGCTACAAAAAGAAACCATAAGATAAAATATGCCTGTTTTTAAACCTTTCCGTGGAATAAGACCTCATAAAGACTTTGAGAGCACTTTCCCTACCCATCCGCTGGACAATTTCACCCAAGAGGAGATTGCAGAGAAAGCTCAAGTTGAAAATACTTACATCAATATGATTAAACCTTATGTTGTAAGTAAATCCAAAGATATTGACCGGAATTTAAGGAAGATCCGTTCAACATTTGAAGAACTTCTGGAAGAAAAGAAACTGATCCAGGACAGTTCATCATATTACCTTTATGAGCAAATCTATCCCAACAAACAGGTTTTCAGAGGCTTGCTGGGATTAGCAAGTATTGAAGATTTCTGGAACGGAAAGATCAAAAGACACGAAAGTACCATTCCACAAAAAAAAGAAAAGCTGGCCCATTATCTGGACAAAGTAAGTCTTCAGGCTGAACCGGTGCTTCTTACCTACCCTTCCAATTCCAAGATTGAGCTTCTGATGAATCATGAAGAGAAGAATGTTCCTATTTTCAACCATGTGGATTCTATCGGGATCAGGCATAAGATCTGGAGAATAGATAACCGTCTGAAACTTCAGCAATTCAAAGAGGTAATCGATCAAATTGACTCGTTTTACATTGCAGATGGTCACCACAGGATCGGATCTACTGCTCTGAATGCTAAATATCACAAGGAGAAAAATAAAAGACACAACGGTACGGAAGCCTATAATTTTGTCTATAGTTTTATCGTCTCCAACCAGTCGATCAAGATTCATGATTACAACAGAATTCTGTCCGATCTTAACGGGCTTTCCAGCGAAGAGTTTTTAAAAGAGCTGGACCAGTATTTCCTGATTCATGAAAAAGGTGAAACTTCTTATTTCCCTTCACAGAAATTCCACATCTCGATGTACCTGGATGGTAAATTCTACTCACTTCACGTAAAGCATGACCTACGTTCAACGGAAATGTCCCTTGACAACCTTGACCACCATCTTTTAGATAAATACATTTTCAAAAATATCCTTAAAATAGAAAATTCAGACAGTTCTGAGAAAATATCATACGCCAAAGGAACATCCAATATCCAGGGAATCAACTATTTAAAAGAAAAAATAGACAATGGTGAGGGCAAAGTAGGGTTCGGAATCTATCCAGTGAGTTTCAACGATATGATCAAAATTTCTGATCTTAAGCTCAGTATGCCTCCAAAATGTACATTCATTGAACCAAAATTGGTTACAGCACTGTTAATGTACGATATGAAACCTTAATAAATTCCTAATTTTTCCCTACTTTTATCTTCGGAAAAAGAAAGGTAAATAAAAAATGAAAAAAATCTTCATTATACTTCCACTCTTTTTGAGTGGATTTTTATTTTCTCAAAAAAAGCCACAGAAAAAACCGGTAAAAAAAACAACCGTGGCTAAGTTCAACTATCATGATGAATTCAAAAGAATCTCAGACGAGGTAATGACCAATGGTACCGCTTACGAAAATCTTGGGGAACTTACCAAAGGGATCGGTCCCCGTTTCAGTGCTACTCCCGGTTATATGAAAGCGGTGGAATGGGCAGAAAAAAAACTCAAATCTATCGGTATTGAGATGATCTGGAGAATGGAAGCCAAAGCTCCGGTCTGGATAAGAGGAAGAGAATCTTTGCAAATAAAAACAGCGAATGGAGATTGGAAAAATATCAGAATGCTGTCTTTCGGGAATTCTGAAGGAACTGGCGGGAAAGATCTTACAGGCGAAATTGTTTTAATTAATTCAACTTCTGAGCTTAATGCTATGTCGGTTGGACAATTGAAAGATAAAATCGTTTTCGTCAATCTTCCGATGGATCCGAAGATCATTAATACAAATGATTCTTATTTAATTACCGCAAAATCTAAATTAATTTCCGCTTCCGTGATTGCTAAAACAGGAGCAAAAGCTTTAATTATAAGATCTTTAACAACAGCTATGGACGATACACCACATGCAAAAATGGTATATTACGAACCTGATGACAAAGTAAGAATTCCTGCCGTGTCCATTGGAGTAAAATCCGCTGATGAATTAGAAAAATTATTAAAAAATCAGAAAGTTGCCGCCAAACTGAATATGACGGCGCAATCAAAAGGCGATACTACCAATCCGAATATTATTGCTGAAATTCAGGGTAAAAAAGATTCTAAAGTGATTGTTTTAGGAGCTCAATTAGATTCGTGGGATTTTGGTGAAGGGGCTATTGATGACGGAACCGGTGTTGCACAGTGCATTGAAGTTTTAAGAACATTCAAAGCTCTTGGGATCGAAAATAATCATACGATAAGAGTTGTTTTTTATGCAAACAGCGAAAACGGGGGACAAGGACGTGAAATGTATGCAGCCTATGTGAAAAAGAAAGGAGAAAAACATGTTTTTGCTTTAGGAACAGATGCAGGAGGATATTCTCCAAGAGGATTTTCCTTAGATATGTCTCCACAAAGACGAAGACAGATCTTCGAATGGAAAAATTATTTCCTTCCTTACGGTATTTATGATTTTGACCAAACTGAAGCTATTCAGGATATTTCTCCGCTGAAAAAATTGGATATTCCTTTAGCTGAACTGGTTGTAGATACACAAAGATATTTTGATTACCACCACTCTGAACAGGATACTTTCGATAAGGTGAACAAAAGAGAGCTACTGTTAGGGGCTACAGCAATGACGCAACTTATTTTTATCATCGATAAAAACTGGTAAAATGAAAAAAACCGTCACTCTTTCACTTTTAATGGTAAGCATGACTATTTTTGGGCAGTCTAAAGAAGATTCGATACAGTTCAGTAAAATTTCTACAGAAATACTGAATAATGGGAAAGCTTACAATGAACTGAAAGACCTTACCAAAAACATTGGAAACCGTTTAAGCGGTACCGAAGCGTATGAAAAATCTGTAAAATGGGCAGAACAGAAGCTCCGTGATGCCGGCGCTGATAAAGTATGGCTGCAGGAAGTAATAATTCCAGTCTGGGTCAGGGGTAAAGAATCCCTGCAGATTAAAACAGCAGACGGGCAGTGGAAGAAGCTGAAGATGCTTTCTCTCGGAAACTCTGAAGGAACGGGTGGAAAAGATGTTTCCGGCGAGATCATTATGGTAAGATCATTAGAGGAATACAACAGGCTTCCCGCAGATCAAGTAAAGGATAAGATCGTGTTCTTTAACTACCCTTTTAATCAATCACATGTGCAAACCTTCATTTCATACCGGGAAGCCGGAGCATACAGAAGGTCTGCAGCCAATTTAACAGCTCAGAAAGGAGGAAAATTTGCCATTATAAGATCTTTATCTTCTGCTTTTGATGATGTTCCTCATACAGGTAATATGCGGTATGACGACAACGTCTCCAAAGTACCTGCAGTGACTATCGGAAATACAACCGCAGATGAACTGGAAGCATTGTTAAAAAACAAAAAGATTATTACCAAGCTCAATTCCAACTGCGGAATGAAAGGGGAGAAACTCTCCCATTCTGTGATTGGTGAGATTACCGGGAAAAAAGACCAGAGCGTCATCGTAGTCGGTGGGCATCTGGATTCATGGGATGTGGGTGAAGGTGCACATGATGACGGCGCCGGAATTGTACAAAGCATTGAAGTTCTGAGAACATTTAAAAAACTTGGAATTAAAAATAACCATACCATCAGGGCTGTTTGTTTCGCCAATGAAGAAAACGGAACCAAAGGCGGAAAGCAGTATGGAAAAGCAGCAAAAGAAAGCAATGAAAAACATCTTTTTGCGATAGAAACGGATGCGGGAGGCTTCTCACCAAGAGGCATTTCCCTGGAAATGGATGATAAAAACAGAAACCAGATCAAAAGCTGGGTAAATCTGTTCCTGCCTTACGGAGTATACAATTTTGAAGGCAAATATTCCGGATCAGATATCGCTCCACTGCATGAGATGGGTGTTCCTACCGCAGAACTGGTTCCAGATCCGCAACGTTATTTCGACATTCACCATACAGAAGAAGATACTTTTGAAAAAGTAAACCGCAGAGAATTACTTCTCGGTGCTGCGGTAATGACACAACTTATTTATATGATCGATAAAAATTGGTAAACTATGAAAAAGATAATTGGAACTTCATTATTATTCCTGGGAATGGCTGCTTTTGGCCAGTCAAAAGAAGATTCTGTCCAGTTCAGCAAAATCTCCACAGAAATCCTGAACAACGGAAAAGGCTATACAGACCTTAAAGATTTGACTAAAAATATTGGACATCGCTTAAGTGGTTCTCCCGCTTATGAAAAATCTGTAAAATGGGCAGAACAGAAGCTCCGTGATGCCGGCGCCGATAAAGTTTGGCTTCAGGAAGTAATGGTTCCGGTCTGGACCCGCGGAAAAGAATCCCTGCAGATCAGAACCTCTGAAGGCAAATGGAAGAACCTGAAGATGCTTTCTCTCGGAAATTCTGAAGGTACCGGCGGAAAAGATGTTTCCGGCGAGATCATCATCGTAAAATCTATGGAAGAATATGACAGACTTCCGGCAGATCAAGTAAAAGATAAGATTGTATTCTTTAACTATCCTTTCAGTCAGTCTTTTGTAGAAACATTCAGAGGCTACAGCGATGCTGCAAAATACAGGGTAACTGCTGCTGCTTTAACGGCTAAAAAAGGAGGTAAATTTGCCATCATCAGATCTCTTTCTTCCGCTTTTGACGATGTTCCGCATACCGGAGCCATGCGCTATGAAGATAAAGTTTCAAAAATTCCTGCCGTAGCCATTGGAGCAACAACTGCGGATGAACTTGAAGCTCTTTTAAAGACACAGAAAGTCACTGCAAAGCTTAATTCCAACTGCGGGATGAAAGGGGAAAAGCTCTCCCACTCTGTCATTGGCGAAATCACCGGTAAGAAAGATCAAAATGTGATTGTAGTCGGTGGACATCTGGATTCATGGGATGTGGGTGAAGGTGCTCATGACGACGGAGCAGGAATTGTACAAAGTATTGAGGTTTTAAGAACATTCAAAAAACTGGGGATTAAAAATAATCATACGATCAGGGTTGTTTGCTTTGCCAATGAAGAAAATGGCGTAAAAGGAGGCATTCAATATGGAAAAACGGCCAAGGAAAAGAACGAGAAGCACCTTTTCGCCATAGAATCCGATGCGGGCGGCTTTGCTCCAAGGGGAATTGCCCTGGAAATGGATGATGTGAAAAGAAACCAGATCAAGAGCTGGGCTGGTTTATTCATTCCATACGGAGTATATAATTTTGAAGGAAAATATTCAGGGACTGATATCTATCCGCTTCATGATATGGGAGTCCCTACGGCAGAGCTGGTACCGGATTCCCAAAGGTATTTTGACATCCATCACACGGAAGAAGATACATTTGATAAGGTGAACAGAAGAGAGCTTCTGTTGGGTGCTGCAGCTATGACCCAGTTAATCTATATGATTGATAAGAACTGGTAAGGTATTGTTCTAAACCAGCTTTTTACCGCAAAATTACGTCAACAAGTTGATTCAAAGGGGAAGTTTTATTTTCTTTCCCAATCAACTTGTTGACTTCTTATATAGGGACCCAATTTTTGCATACCTCCCATAGGTCTCTCAGATTACACATACTTTTTATCAAATCTTTGATTTTTTTAAGCTTTTGTGATAATTCTATGTTAAGCTTTGAACCTGAAAATTCTAAAGTACTCCACAATTTTTGTAATCTTTGTTGCTTTAAAAAAATTGAATTCAATTCTTTTGTTTTTCAATTTCTATATTTCTCTGTTAATCATCTACAAACTTAAACCTACTTAATACTAAAAACAAGCAGGAAAATTCACTTTGGCATGAAATTCGCAAGCTAAATCATTGAAAAAAAATTATTTAAAACACAGACGATGAGAAAAGGTTTCCGTGGGAGCTTCAGTTTCCATTGAGTCGAATAAAGGTTTCATATTTTAATATGGCCTTTTCTTTAGATACCGTATGCATCGGAAAAGATAGTCCCTTATCAATTCCATTTACGATGATGATTGTGTACGGTGTCATAAAGCTCATGAATTCCTTCCGGAATTCAATACTGTTTTTTAATTAAAACTTTCTGGGCAGCTTAAAGCATACCCTGATGTAAAACAATCAAACGGCCATAAGATCATAACCTTAGCCAAGTTTAACTATGATCCGTATGCCATTTAATTTATATCGGAAAATGATTCCGGACCGTTCTATTGAAGAACGGAAAACAGATGTATAACCCTTAAAAAGTGATTAATGATGAGAGACTTTTTTGAAATGATTTTTAAGAGAAATGAAGATGCTGCAAAAATGAATATCTGGAGCCTGATGCTCCTGTTGAGTTTTGCTGTTTTTTCCGTGCTGGTGTATTTCATATATGCCTCAAAACCAGATTTTAACAGCTTAATTGTATACCTTACCGCGTTTGCGGCATACCTCGGCTTTGGAATTGTATTTATCAGCTCCCTTGCCGGAAAAATGAATTCTTCCGATACAAGGAAGAAATCGAGACACGCATAACTTTAATTTCTACTTTACTAGAAAGCCGTTCAATACATTGAACGGCTTTTTTTTATTAAAATTACTTTAAATAAAAACCTATAATCAGCTGTTATTCAAAGTCTATAGGATTAATAGTAAAAAAAAATAAAAGCTCTTACACTGAAACAGTATCTATACACTTCCTGTTCTCAAACTTTAAAAACTCTCTAACACTCAAATTTAAACCCCTACTTTCAAAAACTCTTTTCTATCCAGCTTCACCTGCATTTCCTTTCCGTCTCTCCTGATTTTAAGATCAATTGAATTCTGCCGGTTTTCTACTCTATTAAGAAAATAATGACAGGCACTTTCTTTGTTAAGGTTATCCAGATTAATGTTATTGATGCTGATAATAGCATCTCCCACTTTCAATGGAAAATTTTCTTCCTGAAATACAAAGGCCACTGTCGGTTTTGAATCTATAAAACGGTAACCGAAACCGAAAGACTCCAGTTTAGCAGGCTCATTTTTGATCCGTTTCATATAGATCTTATTTCCGGACCAGTCGAGGATGAATACAAAATTTTTAAAGAAATCATTCCCGATCAGGTTGGTCCCCCCTGTGGCAATTATTTCATTAAAGAAGCTTTTATTACCTAATGACAGAGCTGCGGTCCGGAAAATATATCCCGGTGCAGGTTTTCCGGCCCCATAAGCGCCAATAGAGTTTGTTCCATAGACTTCTATACTCTTTAATGCCTTTTGAGCCTCATATGCACCATCTGTGATCTTCATCCTTCCGGAAAATCCGGTATCGAAGGTAAGCTCTATTTTTTTTCCCTGCAGATCAGTTTCTACAACGGGTGTTTTTTGTGTTCTGGGGCTGAAAGGAATGACAATATCATAATCTGCCGGGTTAAACTGCGCAAGATCTTTTGAAGCTTCAAGTAAGTTTTCCGAATAATTAATTTTCCAGAAAAGTTTGGCCATCTGATTGGCTCCAAGAATCCCATCGATTTTGAAGCAGCTCAACTCAGAAACACTGAAATCCATCACGACAACTCCCACATCTTTGAAAACAGCTTTATCAACGGTCATTTCCGGCAGAATAGTGAAGATCTGTTCCTGTTTGTTTTTCTGTGAATCCTTTACGTTACTTTTATGTTTTTTCTCCAATCCCAGCTCAGTGTATACTGCTGTAGAGATCACCGTTGGCGCTCCGGTATCAAACAGAAAATTGTAAGGCTTCCCATTAATGCTGACCTGTACAAAAGGCAGATCATTGGCATATCTCAGGTTGATCTTTTCTACTGGATTCTGAAGCTGTACCTCACCGCTTTTGAAGAATTTTTTTCCCTGTGCGGAAAAAGTAGTTGTGGAGAGAATAAGAAGGGTGTAGAGGACTTTTTTCATGTGAATAATTTATACGAAAATAGGAAATTAAAAGAATTTTACAAATTAAAAACCGTCCTAAGATAGGACGGTTAATTTATTTATATGATTGAAAAAATGATGCATAATTCTCTGGTTTAATTTCCTCTACGTTCGCTCCATGTCTAACATAATACTTACCATTATATATTAAAGGCGTAGTCAATGATTTCGTCTTGAATATGACAACATCTTTATCAAAATAATTTACTATTCTAATATTTTTAGAAATATAATCTTTTGTCTCCTCTGATATAGGCTGCTGTTTAATCTTTTGAATGATTTGTCTGTAAAAATCATCTAAATCCTTAGCTAAAATAATTGCTTCATGTAAAATACCCGTTACAAAAAAACCACGATATTTCTGAGGATCAACATCATAAATCTCCTTAATTCTCTCTACCTCTTTTATATTATCACAAACACCTATACATACATAACCACTAGTATTTGCTGAATTATTTGCAATAGCCGTTAATGTGAGTATAATTTTACTGAAGTTATCTTCATCAAATTGTTTTTTATCGTCCAATCTAGTAAAACCTTGTTTAAAATCATAAGATGTTTGCTCTGTTTTTGATTGCATTAAAAGAGACTCAAATTCAGTTAACCATTTTGCTGCAGCTGGATCATGGGTTTTATCTCTAAAGCAACCGCTTAAAATTCCTGCCACTGCATCTACATTTTGATTTCTATTTGTTGCACTCCAATTTCCTCCCTCTGTAATTGTAATATGAGTAGAAATTCCTGTTAGACGATCTACTAGTTCAGTATAACTATTAACTTCTTTATTTTCCTTAAAAACTAATTTATGAATTGCCAGAAAAACAACTTGGAAATATCTAGGGATTTTTTGTGAATTATCGTCAAATAATAAATTACGAAAATTCTTTTCTGCAACTTTTATAGATTCTCGAATTATATTATATACAGTTAAAAATTGATGTCTTAATTCTGTTGGCCCAATTTTTCGTAACGCAATATCTAATTCATCAGATTTGGAACTCTTTCTTAAACCATAATATTCATCTAATATTGTTGAGCTAGTACCTGGAATCGATCCTAAAGCAATTGCAGAAAGTAAGTCTGCAACAATTTCTTCATCTTTCGATTCACGTACCATTTCTTTTGTTATTATGTTGTTAGAAATCCAAAATAAACTATCAACGTTAATTCCATAATCTAGACCTGCATTAGTGATACTGATTTCTTTCATTTGTCTAAGGCTCAAGATATCTCCATGAGAAACATCTGTTCGTATTTCTGAAGAAACTCCTCTAACCAAATCTCCAAAAGATTCTAGTGTTCCCGCAGCTCTTAATTCTTGTCTAGATAAATGTCTACCATAGCTATTAATACGAATAAAAACTTCATCAACTTTATCCTCATCTGAAAAGTAATAAATAGAAATAGGTAAAATATAGCTTGCAAATCTTTCACATTTTGACCGATCAAGGATAGGGTATTTTTGCTGTAAAATGCCGGAATCAAGTAAAGATTTTGATTCAACTAAAGTATTAAGATCAAAATACGCAGCTTCATAAGTAAATTCTCCTTCAATAAAAGAATTAATTG
The DNA here is from genome assembly GCF_019970085.1 of Chryseobacterium lathyri. NCBI lineage: Bacteria > Pseudomonadati > Bacteroidota > Flavobacteriia > Flavobacteriales > Weeksellaceae > Chryseobacterium > Chryseobacterium lathyri. The sequence goes on from NZ_JAHXYG010000004.1 coordinate 392,613, forward strand.
TATTAAGGCGTTGCATTCCATCAATTATTTCATATGATGTATTTCCAAAATTCTCAGTTTCAGCTAATAATATTAGTGGAATTGGTAACCCACTAATAATAGAATCAATAAACCTTTCTTTTTCTTCAATGGTCCAGATTAGTTTTCGTTGATATCTTCTATTTACGTAAAATAAATTATTTTTATAAAAATTAAAAATTCTTTGAATACTTTCGTTTCTTATTGAAACGTCTGTCTGAACAGTACTTTCTTTATGATTAGCCATTATTATAATTTAGAATTTTAAAAATATAAATTTAAATTTAAATATTTTTACGGTTATCCGTATTTTCCCGGTATTTTTTCAAAACAAAAAAGCCGTCCTCACGGACGGCTTCAATATATTTTAAAACTTCAATTACTGTACTTTCACAAGCTCAACATCGAAGATTAACCAGGCATTTGGCGGGATAACCCCTCCTGCTCCTCTTTCTCCGTAAGCCATTGCCGGCGGGATCAATAAAGTAGCCGTTTCGCCTTCTTTAAGTAACAGGATCCCTTCATCCCATCCTTTGATTACTCTTCCCATTCCGATTGGAATTTCGATAGGCTCATTTCTTTTGAATGAAGAATCGAATTCTGTACCGTCGATTAATTTACCTGCATAGTGTACAGATACATTGTCACCAGCTTTAGGAGCCTTTCCAGCCGGAGCTGTTTTAGTGATCTTGTAATATAATCCTGATTCAGTTTTCTGCATTCCGGCTTTCAGGTCTTCAACCATTTTTTCCTGGTTAGCTTTGAATTCCTCTTCTTTTTTCTTTCTGTCAGCTTCTTCTTTAGCAATGTAAGCTTTATTGTTTTCTGCGATTTTAGCTTTTCCTTCTGTGAAAGTTTTTGCTGCATCGTAGTTTTTGTATTCGTCACCTTTGCTGAAAACAGAAACTTTTTCTAAAACGATATCTGTTTTAGGCTTATCCTGAGCTCCTTTTTCTACGTTAGCAATGGCATCGATCACATCATTACCTTTAACTACTTTTCCGAAGATGGTGTGTCTTCCATCTAACCAAGGTGTAGCCACTTCAGTGATGAAGAACTGAGAACCGTTTGTGTTAGGTCCGGAATTTGCCATAGAAAGGATTCCTTTTCCTGTATGCTTAAGGTCGTTTTTCTCGTCTTCGAATTTATATCCAGGATCTCCCATTCCTGTTCCCTGAGGATCACCTCCCTGGATCATGAAATCTTTGATCACTCTGTGGAAAATAGTCCCGTCATAATAAGGAACTCCTTTCGCCTTCGCTTTGTTGTCTATTTTTCCTTCTGCAAGACCAATAAAATTGGCTACAGTTACCGGTGCTTTTTTGTCTTCGAACTGCACAATCAGGTTCCCTTTAGAAGTCTGAAGATTTGCATAAAGTCCGTCATGAAGACCTTCGTAAGTTTCTTTGTCTACGTTCATTTTTTTATAGATTGGGGTACAACTCATCAGCGAGATACTTGCCGCTGCCAGAATTATATTCTTGTTAAACAATTTCATTATTTATAGAGCTTTTAATTTTATGATTAATGGTATATCGTTGTCTATATTCTTTTCGTCTCCAAAGGTTCCATAGGCCAGTGAAGAAGGTACCAAAAGCGTCACTTCCTCTCCATCATGCATAAAACGCAAAGCATTCTCTACCGCTTTCAGTTCATCAAAATGCCCGAATCTGGCATCTCTCCTTTCAAAAGGTTTGTCATAGATTTTGGTTTCATCAAAATCATAGAGATCATAAGAATAAGAGATGGGTGTATTATCCGCTCTTCTTTCTCTCTGATCAAAACCTTCAACACTTACCCAGTAATTAAGCTGAGTAGGATAATATTTTACAGGCTGACCACTAATCCAATCCTGGATCTGGCCACGCTCTATGGTATTGAGATTTCTCATTCTCTCCTTGGAAACATCCAGGTCTTTCTGGCTCAATACTCCACCTACGGGAGGGTGCGCCGTGGGTGCATTCCGGTTACAGCTTAGCAGGCTTACTGCTGATATGAAGAGTAATTTTTTCATAAACTTTTGCGAAAATACGCATTTCGGGGAAATATTGTTCAATAGGTTTTAAAAAATTTTGGAGAAAATAGTGAAGTATTTCCGGGGGATGAAATTATGGGGATTTAAAAATTAAAAATTCAAGGATTTAAAAATTTCAACCACAAAAGTCACAAAAGATTTGAAACACTTAAGTGTATTTAAAGTTTAAAATCCAACTGCAAAAAGTACATTTAAATTCTTATGAAAATCTTTGATTTTCTGCTTATGTGATCTTATTGTTTCCGGGATGGCAAGACTTTTATAACCAAAAAAACTTTTGTGACTTTTGTGGTTAAACAGATGGGGATTTAAAACAGAAAATCACCCCGAAAAGAGGTGATCCTATATTTGATATTCAAGTATTATTGAATCGTCACTTTAATCATCTGTGGAAGTGACGGAAGTGTATTGAACTGGTTCGGGTTGGCAAGCTGCTGTACCGGCTGGCTTTCAGCCTCAGCCGGCTCCGACCCTATGTGGGCTCCCGGAAAAGAGCTCACCAGCGTTCCACTGTCAAAAAGCCCAATGATCGAAGAGATATCGCCACGCGTTGAGCCGTCTACCCCGTTATTCATGGCTGCAATAAACCAGTCATTGGATTGTCCGTACATTGTTGCCAGTGCAATACGGTCTCCTTTACGTGCAGATATTACCTGTGAAGCCTTACCGCCGTTATTTCCGTTTATTCTAGGTCGTAAAACACCTGTAGCCGGATCTTTAAGGACGAATACTTCTTTTATTCCCGGCTTGCCTTTAAGGAAAGCTGCTATAACATCAGCATTACCCTGCTGAGAAAGCTCCTTCAAACCTTCTCCACGGTCATTCTCCCCGGTTTTAAAGATAGGATTATCGTTACCGCTGTATACTACGACCAGTACCGGTGAAAATGCAGAATTAGGACCTGTTATACCTGTAAGGTATTGTTCCAGAGGCGTCGTTTTTCCGGTTTCAGCAAGGTCTGTCAATCCGTTAGCTGACGGCTTTCCTGGTGAAAAAATAGGATCTTCCTTCAAAAGTGTTGTCCCTGAAATATGGGAAACAGCCCAGACTCCGGCACTTATTGGCGTTTCATTGGCTGTACCGCCTGAAGTATTGGTTAATTTCAAAGTAAATTTGGTTCCTCCCTCATGGGTCAATTCCGCTTTCAGCAATTGTGAAGCGGGTGTTGCCAATGCAATTGCTGTAACATTCAACGGAGTACCTTCTGCAACACCGGGATGAGTAACACCAGGGCCCGTAGGTTCATTTTTACGTGTCCCGTTATCCCAAAGCTTGATCTGTGAAGAAACATTTCCTGTTACCGGATCTCCGTTATCCTGATACAGTTTCAGTCCCGGGTTGGCCGGGGCAAAAAATAAATCGTTACTGTTTCCATACATGGCAGCAAAACTTACCGTCTGTCCTTTTCCTGCATAAAATGTAAATGAGGCTGATTCCCCGGGATTAATGACAGGCGATGACCCCGCATTCCGGAAAGTTCCGAACTGTGTCAATGCTTTACTTTCAATTATATTTTCTACAGTTATTGTGGCCGCATCGTTTACCAACATTTCTCCGTCATCATCTTTACTGCAGGAGGAAACAGCTAAAAGACTGATCACAGAAAGCAGACCAAGAGGTAATTTGAACTTTAGGAATTGCATAGTATTCTAAATTTTGTGAAAAATTACCAATAATTGGCGAGAAAATAAAAAAACCGGCAGAAATAAATTTCTGCCGGACATATTATGAATCAAATAATATTGAAATTAAACAGTTTCCAAAACGTCTTTTTCAACCATAACTCTCCATCCGAAAGGATCTTCGCTAAGGTTGTTCTGAAGGTCTGTAAGATCTTTTTTAAGAAGAGCTGCAAAGCTTTCCTCATCCGACAATTTAGGAAGTTCAAGCTTTACGCCCTGGTATCCTAAGGCTTGGAATACAGTAGTTACAACAGCTGTTCCCACTCCCCAAACTTCTTTCAGCGTTCCGTTCTTCTGAGCTTCTATAACTGTTTTCACAGCTACCGGCTCTATTTTTACCTCGATTCCTCTTTTGTTGGCAAGCTGGATGAAGCTGTCTCTTGTTACCCCGTCAAGGATTTTTTCGGAAGTAGGCGGCGTATAGATCGTATCGTTAATTCTTACGAATACGTTCATTGTTCCACTTTCTTCAAAATATTCATGAGTAGAATCATCAGTCCAGATGATCTGCTCATACCCTTCTTCAATAGCAAGCTGTGTAGGATAGAAAGAAGCGGCATAATTTCCTGCTGCTTTAGCAGAACCTACTCCTCCGTTGGCAGCTCTTGAATAATGATCTGAAATTTTCACAGAAACCGGTTCTGAATAATAACTTTTCGCTGGTGTCGCAACGATTGCAAACATATATTTATTAGCAACTCTTGCTTTCAAAGCTTCCTCTGTGGCAAAAATCAATGGTCTGATATATAATGACATCCCTTCTCCCTGCGGGATCCAATTTCTGTCGATATCTACTAATGCCTTCAATCCGTCTAAAAACATTTCTTCAGTCACTTCAGGCATTGCCAGACGTTTTGCTGATTTATTGATACGTTCAAAATTCTTTTCCGGCCTGAAAAGGAAAACCTGCCCGTCTTTGTCTTTATAAGCTTTCATACCTTCAAAACAAGCTTGCCCGTAGTTTACACCCATCATGGCTGGCGTAAATGGTATTGGACCATAAGGAACCAATTTCACATCACCCCATTTTCCATTTTCATACTCACATATAACCATATGGTCGATAAAAGTATTTCCAAATGAAAAATTGTCCGGATCAAAGTCCGAAAGTCTGGAGTTTTCAGTTTTTTGAATTATCATTTTTTAAAATTTTTACGATGTTCTACAAATTTAATATAATTTTCTAAATATAAAAATTTTAGAGTAAATTTGACAAAAAAATAGCTTGAAAAGAGAGATTAAGACCACAAACGACGGTAGTAAAACATTGTTTATCAATGATTTAAACGAAAACTATCATTCTCATCATGGGGCGCTTCAGGAAGCAGAACATGTGTTTATTAAAAATGGACTAAATCAATTAAATGATTACGAAATTAATATTTTAGAACTCGGTTTTGGAACAGGTTTGAATGTTTTGGTGACAATTAATGAATATTTAAAAACTGACAAAAATCATGTCATCAATTATTTTTCTCTTGAAAAATACCCGATAAATGAAGCTGAAATGAATGACCTTGCCTATTTTGAGCATTTTGATAACCCGGAATTCAAAAATATTTATCAAAAAATTCATCAGGCAGAATGGGAAAAACCATCTGAAATCATTAAAGGCTTTACCCTGAAAAAGATCAAGTGTGACTTTTTCGACCTGAAAGACATAGACTTACCTAAAATCAACCTGGTTTATTACGATTGCTTTGGTGCGAGAGTACAGCCTGATCTGTGGGAAAAACCGCTTTTTGAAATGGTTTCCGACAAAATGTCCGTTAACGGATTGTTAACAACTTATTCTTCTAAAGGAAGTGTAAGAAGGATTCTTCAGGAACTGAATTTTAAAGTAGAGAAAAAGCAGGGCCCTCCCGGAAAGAGAGAAATGATTAATGCGGTAAAGATGGAAAGTGAGGAAAACAGAGAAAATTAGAAAAGGGAAACAACAGGTTATATAAGAGCTAATTTGCAAATGGGTTTATTGGCTCTTTCTACTAAATTCCTTATTTTAGCTATACAAAATATTACATATGATTGATAAGATCAACATTCGGGTGTATGCCTGTGCAGTAAAGGATAAAAAAGTACTGACGCTGTTTGAAGAGTATGCCGGTGAACAATTAATGAAATTTCCGGGAGGAGGCCTGGAATTTGGCGAAGGGCTTATAGAATGTCTTCACCGCGAATTTGATGAAGAGCTGAATGTAAAAATTGAAGTTGTTGAACATTTTTATACCCAGGAAGATTTTCTGGTTTCACGTTTCAGAGAAAATGAGCAGCTGCTTACCATATATTATATAGTCAATATTACAACAGAGGAAGATTTTCTGATCCTTGATCCATGCATTGAGAAAATAGAATGGATCGATATCAACAGACCCGATAATCCTTTTCCGCTTCCAATAGATCAAATTGTATTCGATAAATTAAAAGAAAAATTCCTGTAAAAATTTACAGGAATTTTATATTTAAAGTCTGTTCAGATTTATTTTTTAATAAGCTTAAACCGGTTCTTATTTTCTTACCTTAAAATCGGAGGCACCGGGATAAGGCTGTAAATAACCGGAATTCCAGTTGGACTGAAGCAGAGATTCTATAAATTCATCCGTTCTGTTTTTGTGCGGGTTGTATTGGTCTTTCAGGTCTATATCTGCCACCTTCCCTTTTACATTCCACCAGAAAGCGATCCATCCGCCTCTCATCTCTTTAATAATCTCATAAACATTTTTTCCCGTTGCTCTGTTCATCAGCTTGGCAAAAACCTGGCCTTCTGTCGTGGTAAGATCTCTCAGCTGTTTTTCATACTGATCCGCAAGTATATTCTGCCTTTCTCTTATAAATTTCCTTTTGGCTTTGCTGTCCATATCTGTCATATCCGCCTGGATACCTCTATATTGCTCAAGCGCAGTGACAAATAACGGATAAACCCTGTTCAGCTTTTTATTAAGAAAATAATAGTAATTTTTATCCAGCTGATTATTAAACCGCGGTTTATTAACCAGGACCAGCTCATCCAGCACTACTACAGGCTCACCGTTAATTTCATAAATCTTTACCTTTTGACGTTCGTCATAATAGTACTTATTACCGAACTCATCCGTTTTTAAAGATTCAGCAGGATATTGGTTGAGGGGTTTCGCAATGATAGAATCCTTCTGACCAAAAACACTGACTCCAAAAAAGAGGATAAAAAGACAGACAATCTTGCTAAAATTCATTATTTTTACACTTCTAATAACAAAAATTACCCGCAAAAATCATTCCCTTTTATGAAATTTGAAAAGAAATCTTTGAAATTTTTAGAAAAATACTTAAACACCTCTTCACCAACAGGTTACGAGCAAAAAGGCCAGGAAATCTGGATGGATTATATCAGACCGTATGTAGATAAAATAGAAATAGATCATTACGGAACTTGCTATGGGATAATCAATCCCGATGCTGAATTTAAAGTAGTGATTGAAGCCCATGCTGACGAGATCTCATGGTATGTGAATTACATTACAGATGAAGGATTAATCTACGTGATTAGAAACGGAGGTTCAGATCAAACGATAGCTCCTTCAAAAGTTGTTCATATTCATGGTGAAAAAGGAATAGTAAAAGGCGTGTTCGGATGGCCTGCAATCCATACAAGAACCAACCAGAATGAACCGACCCCGAAAATTGAGAATATCTTTATCGACTGCGGAGCCATTTCCAAAAAAGAAGTTGAGGAAATGGGAATTTATGTAGGATGCATGATCACCTACCCGGATGAATTCTTTGAAATGAACGACAGGTATTTTGTCTGCAGAGCACTGGATAACAGAGTCGGAGGCTTTATGATTGCAGAAGTAGCAAGACTTTTAAAAGAAAACAAAAAAACAATTCCATTCGGTCTGTATATCACGAATTCTGTACAGGAAGAAGTAGGACTTTATGGGGCAGATATGATCGCTGACACCATTAAACCTAATATCGCCATCGTAACAGATGTTACCCACGACACCACCACTCCAATGATTGAAAAGAAAAAAGAAGGCGATCAGAAATGTGGTGACGGACCTGTGGTCTTCTTTGCCCCAAGCATTCATCATACCATCAGAGAACTGATCATTGATACAGCAAAAGCTAAAAAGATTCCTTTCCAAAGAGCTGCCGCAAGCAGAGCAACAGGAACAGATACCGATGCTTTTGCACATTCTAACGGCGGAGTACCAAGTGCATTAATTTCCTTACCTTTGCGCTATATGCATACCACGGTAGAAATGGTGTCTAAAGAAGATGTAGGCAATGTAATCCAGCTGATCTATGAAACCCTTCTGAAGATTAAGCCGGAAATGAAGCTGAAGTATCATTAAAATGAAGAATGTCCTTTATAATTTAATCCGCAAGCCCACTTTTATATCAATTTTAACTGCTCTTTTTTTTATTTATATAGCTTTTTTAATTGTATATAAAATATTTGACCCTCCCAAAACAGGCTCAGCATATAATATGATTCTTGAAATGTCATTAATTTTCAGTATCGTGCCTTTAGGATTATTTATAATTGACAGGTTATTAGTTATTAAAATTAACTATATCAAATTAACAATCATAGAAACAATTGTATTTGGAATTATCTTCCTATATTATTTTTTGTTTGTTAACCCATTTTAAAGATTGAAATCTAAGTAAAAGTATAAAAAGTAAAAATGAAAACTAAGCTTATTGCTCCTTCCCTTTTATCCGCAGACTTCGGGAACCTGCAAAGAGACATTGAAATGCTGAACAATTCCCAGGCAGACTGGTTCCACATTGACGTGATGGACGGAAGATTTGTTCCCAACATTTCATTTGGCTTTCCTGTAATGAAAACGGTACAGCAGCATGCCAAAAAATTTGTGGATGTCCATTTGATGATCGTAGAGCCTGAAAAATATGTGGATGAATTCATCAATCATGGTGCAGACCTTATTTCTGTACATTATGAAGCATGCACACATCTTCACAGAACGATTCACCATATCCAGAGCAGAGGGGCAAAGGCAGGGGTTGTTTTAAATCCTTCCACTCCTGTACTGATGCTTGAAGATATCATTGCTGATGTAGATCTTGTTCTTTTAATGAGTGTAAACCCTGGATTTGGAGGTCAGAAATTTATTGAAAATACATACAAAAAGATTGCGGAGACTAAAGATCTTATCCTGAGCAATAATTCCACAGCGCTTATCCAAATTGATGGCGGAGTTAATCTAGACAACGCTTCAAAACTTTTCGAAGCGGGAGCAGACGTCCTGGTAGCAGGAAATGCTGTTTTCTCTGCAGAAAGTCCTGAAAGAACAATCGAATTGCTGAAGATCTAATCTCTTCAGATTGATCTCACATAAAAGGCAGCTTTATCGGCTGCCTTTCTTCTTTAAGACGAGTCTGGATCTTTTATTGTATTGAGTAGAAGATCAATAAAGTACTCCTTTGAGGTAACAGTCTAAAAAATAAAAGGCAGCCCTTGGGAGACTGCCTTTCTTCTTGCGGAATTTGAGCTTATGTGGTTATTAGTTTTTGTCTTAAAACTTTAAATGCTTAATATTCCTTGTGCTATTGCTGATGTAAATTTGCAAATAAAATCATATATAAGACATCCGTATAAATACTGAATTTCACCATTAAGTATTTCTACGCATAGATCAAATTATTTGGGTAATTCCCCGTTCCAGATACATGCGCAGATGACCAGAACAATACTTATTACCGAAAATGCAGTTCTGATGTTATTTAAAAGGTTCCATCTGTTCTCAAAACTTTCCCGCATCTGTTTAACTGCTTCTGCTGTTGAGTTACTGATATCAAATTGATCCAGCATATCATTCAAAGGGACATTTCCAACAATGGTCACTCCAAAAACACCTATCAGATAAGCGGCAGTTGCCAGCAAAAGAAAAAGAAACCCCGGCTGCTCTCCCCTATACAGAAAAGTAGTTAACGGAAGCAATACAGCAGTTCCCATAAAGCTCATAAAAAACACAGGATTAAGGATTTCGCGGTTGATACTCTGCATGGCCCTTAAATATTCCGTATCAGAAAGTTTTCCCAACCCCAGAACCACAGAGCATGAATAGGCATAGAAGAGCCCGGCGATCAAAGCCGTAAGCACGGCCGTAATTAGTAAAAATACCGTTGTCATTTTCATATATTTTGATTTGTGATGCATTGAAAAAAGTCATTAGTAAGGATTCCATTTTTTGATAATTTGCTGTGCAGTCGTAATCATTTCTTCATCCCAGTTTTCAGGTTTAAAATAATGAAAATCATGTTTTTTTACAGAATGAATCTGGGTTCCATCAAACAGCATTTTAGTTAGCTCAGTCTGCTCATCGTACAACAGCAGATCTTCAAGAGGTACTGAAGGTTCTTCATTTTTTTTATGCCAAACCCTTTTATTCCCTGGGAGAGAATCTGAAGCCTGGATGATCTTTTTTACACGGTTAAAATCATCAAAAAAAGCATCTTTCTCTGAATCTGTATTTAACGTATGCCCCAGTCTTTCAATAATGATGTATTCCAGATTGTGGCATTGGGATAAAACTTCAGGAAGTATATTTAGTATTTCTTCTGGAATGCTTTCATCATGAGTATCTCTTCTTACCGGTTTTTTTCCGTAAGCACTTTCCTGCCAGCTTCCACCTGAAAGATGAATTTCCTTCACCTTTTCCAAAGGATACAGTCTGATAATTTCTTGCATACTGATCTCAAAGTTCCATGACTGGCAGTAGATATTATGAAGATCAAGAATAAGAAAACCGTCAATATCTTCTATAAGTTTATCAAGAAAATCCCCCTGCTCTTTCACATCATCTATGGAAAACGAAAAGGCAAGATTTTCTACTCCGACAGGAATTTCTACAGCATCCTGAAGCCTTTTGAGCCTGTCCTTCCCTATTTGAAGTGTTTTAGGATGAAGTGGTACGGGCAACGGAACCCCCTGATGAAAATTTTCAGTATTCATAAATCCGAAGTGCTCGGTAATATGATTATATTTTCTATGTCTGAACTCCTTTTTTAATTTTTCAAGCCAGCCTTCCTGTCTTTCAGTCCATTTGGCATCAAAAAGAGAATAATAAACACCGTGACCAAGAAGCCTGTTATTTGCTGAATAAAAATCCAAGAGTCCGGAAAGCCATTCCGGTTCCTGTGCATCATAAAATGTATCGAAAGACCATTCCAATACATCTACAGAATTATTTTGCAGAATAGGAAGGATAGCGGAAACAAAATCTGCTTCCGGCATCATAGATAATCCTAACAACGGTTTTTTCATATCTTATCCCATTCCACAGGCCGGACAGTAACCACCGCCTCTAAGAATAGTATCTTTCTTCGGAATAAACTTAGTCTCGGCTGTTTTTATCGGCTTAGGAGATTCTGTTTTTTTAATTTTACTTACCGGTTTTTTCGCTTTACTGACTGGCTTCGTAGCCTGTCCTGATACACTTACGGCTAATAAACTGGCCATTACTAATGCTGGAATTTTCATAACATTTCTTTTCAAGGAGTTTACAATAAGCATTCCATTTATGATAATGCTAAAAATACAACAATTTATTAGAGATTATTTCAGAATTTACATCAAAATTTCCCTCTTTTACTATGGTATTCGGATTTAATCCATTTCTCTAAAATTAGACCTTCTTATTATTATATCTCAAAAAAGCTATTGTAACAATTTACACTCTGCCATTTCAGACATTTTGGCATAAAAAAACCAGAGAAAATTCTCTGGTTTTATATTTTTTGAGATGGGTTTTCTTAAAAAATCTCTCTTCCTGAAAAATGGAATTGAGCTTCGATAAGAGCGTTCTCGTCAGAATCTGAACCATGAACCGCATTTTCACCGATGCTTCTTGCAAACATTTTTCTGATTGTTCCTTCTGCTGCATCAGCAGGATTTGTAGAACCAATCAATGTTCTGAAGTCTTCTACTGCATTGTCTTTTTCTAAAACTGCAGCTACGATAGGACCTGAACTCATGAATTCTACCAACTCACCATAAAATGGTCTTTCAGCATGTACTTCGTAGAACTTTTTAGCATCAGCAACTGTAAGTTGAGTTAATTTTAATGCTTTGATCTTAAAACCTCCTTCAGCGATCTTACCTAATATAGCACCGATATGTCCGTCTGCTACTGCATCAGGCTTAATCATAGTGAATGTAATGTTAGACATAAATGTATATTTTTTTAATGCCGCAAAATTACAAAAAATATCTTTCATTTTTATTTTAATTTTTTTTTAACATAAAAATAACTTTTATTAAGAAATGGCGTAAAAGTTTTGGCACAGTAATTGTTAATTCTATTACGATTCTCATGTTTAATTTGAGTTTTCATGGTTATTAGTTTTTACCCAGCCTCGGCTGGGTTTTTTATTTGCAATAAAATTAAGTTTATATTGCGAATTTAATAATTTAAAAATCACATTAAAATCATATTAATACCTTATTGCTTCAATTGCAATCAATGAAATAAAAGTAATTTTTTGATATTTTTTCATGATCGATTTTTGAACAGAATTCAAATTCTTCAAAATAGTCATATTTGACAAAAATAATTAAGACAAAAAGTAGAGTTATTGTAAAAGTGGAAGCATTTTTATTCTAAGGAAATATTATTCTAAGAAAAAAATCATTTTTTGACAGCTGTAAAAAATGTAAATTTTATTATAAATGCTTAAGCTTTATGCTAAAGTATCTGGTCGGGATTACCTCAAAAGTTTATATTATTAAAAATCAGGGTTACAGACTAAAAAACCTGAGGAAGTTCTATTTTTGGGAAGCTTCTTCAGCCTCTTCCATCAGCTTTACATAGTTGGCATAACGGGAATATTGGATTTCTCCGGTTTCAAGGGAAGCAAGAACCGCACATTTCGGCTCATTAATATGAAGACAGTTATGAAATTTACATTCTTCCCTTTTTTTGAAGATCTCAGGAAAATAATGCTGCACCTCTTCTTTTTCAATATCTATCATGGCAAACTCGCGTACACCGGGAGTATCGATAACGTTACCACCAAAATCCCAAAAATGCATCTGGGCAAAAGTTGTAGTATGTTTTCCTTTGAGGTGAGAGTCTGAAATTTCAGAAGTTTTTAAATTTAAACCGGGCTGTAATGCATTAACCAGTGTAGATTTTCCGCATCCTGAATGCCCGAAAAAAACAGAAGTTTTATCTTTAAGAAGTTCCTGAAGCTGATCAAAATTGAGTTTGGAGTAGGATGAAATTTCCAAAGTATCATAACCAATTTCCTGATAAAGAAATTCAATATCTTTCACAAGCTCTATTTCCTCTTCGTTCAGAACGTCAATTTTATTGAAAAGAATCAATGGAGTAATATTGTAAGCTTCACAGCATGCCAAAAAGCGGTCAAGGAATCCAAGTGAAGTTTCCGGGTGTTTCAGGGTAAAAATAAAACAGGCCAGATCTATATTGGAAGCAATGATATGAGCCTCTTTTGAAAGGTTAACGGATTTTCTGATCAGGTAATTGGTACGCGGCTCTATTTTAGTGATCCAAGCGATGTCATCCTGTTCTAACTGAAATTCCACAAAATCTCCTACAGCAAGCGGATTGGTAAGTCTGGTCTTGATCAATTTAAATTTGCCGCGGATTCTGGCCTCGAAAATTTTGTCTGTTTCGAATTCCATAACCTGGTACCAGCTGCCTGTAGATTTAATGATTTTTCCTTTCATAGATAATATGGATGCAAATATAAGGAATTAGGGATTAGGGTTCAGGATATAGTTGAAACATATTAATAATTCTCCTCTGATCATGAAATTTCAAGCTCCATTATTTATATAAAACTTTAAGAAAGTTTCTCCAGCTCCTAATCCCTAATCCCTAATTTCTATTATTATCCTATTATCTATCAATCATGATACTATTTTGTACTTCAATAGATTCTTCGTGGATTGCTTTGAAAACTTTCTCAATAAATTCCTGAGACATCCCAGTTTCCCTAGCTTTCTGCGTAGCATATTCTGTGATCACTTTCCATCTTTCAGGCTGGAAGATCGCAATATCATTTTCCTTTTTAAGCTTACCGATCTTTTCGGAGATCTTCATTCTTTGGGAAAGAAGCTCGATCAGCTGGAAGTCAAGATCAGAAATCAGTGTTCTGTGTCTTCCCATCTCATTGTCGAAGCCTGCCAAACCTGAATTTCTTACTTTTAAGTTTCCGATCAGTTCTGCCAATACCTCAGGAGTGATCTGCTGTGAAGCATCACTCCACGCTTCATCAGGATTGCAGTGGGTTTCAATAATTGCTCCCTGGTATCCTACGTTGAATGCTTCCTGTGTAATATCAGCCAGACCTGTTCTGTTTCCGCAGATGTGGGAAGGATCTATCAGCATTGGAATATTAGGAAACTGGCTTTTGAAGTCAAGGGCAATCTGCCAGTTCGGGTTATTTCTGTATTTTGTTTTCTGGTACGTTGAAAATCCTCTGTGAATTACCCCCAGATTTTTAATATCCTGTCCTAAAAGTCTCTCTAACGCACCGATCCATAAAGCAAGATCCGGGTTTACAGGATTTTTAACGAATACAGGCTTATCAGTCCCCCTTAAAGCCATTGCAATTTCCTGAACGGTAAAAGGGTTTACTGTAGAACGCGCCCCAATCCAAAGGACATCTACATCTGCTTCTAAAGCTGCAAATACGTGGTGGGCGTTGGCTACTTCTGTAGCAGTCTTGAATCCGTATTCTTCCTTTACTTTTTTCAGCCAGTTCAGACCGATAACCCCTACTCCTTCAAATCCGTTCGGCTTGGTACGCGGCTTCCAGATCCCTGCACGGAAAATAGGTACCTGAGCATTGGTTTCTTTTATCCTTCTAGCAGTTTCAAGCATCTGAGCTTCACTTTCTGCACTGCATGGCCCTGCGATCATTAATGGCTGCGAAAGCTCGTTGATCCACTCGTTTTTTACATCTTTTAAATTCATATTTTTAAATTTATTGTTTTTATTTTTCTTGAATTAACAGCAATAGTCCTTTGATTATAAAATTGATTTTTATAATTCTTTTCAAAAAATGCCGTTCAAAGTTTTTTAAAGGAATCAGGAAAATAAAAGGACTTTAATTCTCCTGTATTTTTTGGAAAGAAATTCAGTTAGCAGTACCAATAAAATCGATAATACGTTCTGAAATTTCTATAATAGAAAGCAGAAAAACTAAAATAACCGCTAAAGAAATTAGCGGGTACAAAATGAGACAGATATGGGATGAATAATTTTTCCACTTTGGGTCTGAAACTTCTGTTGTCTAGTTTTTTAAATCTAATTTGTTTTTGTCAAAAACTTATTTTTTACAAAAATCTTTGACAAAGATATAAAAAAAGTCAATCTAACAAAAAAAAACTGTGATAAATACAATAATTTATGTCAGGTCAAATTTCATTAAATCATCAAGGTCTTTTAAAAGCGGGTTTTTTTCGATAAACTTTTCGAATATTTTTCTTTTGGTAACCACTTCAATTTTGAGGTTGTCAAAGTCCCGCTGGTAATCTATTTCAATAGCATGGTTGTGAACCTTAGTTTTAAAATGATTGAAAAATTCTCCGGCGATCTTGTCAAACTCAACTTTGGCAGAATCTGAAGGGTACAGAACTTTAATGGTATTTTCTCCTGCCTTGATCAGTTTGAATGTTTTTACAGCATTAAAGATAAAGCTGTTTTTTTTCTGAAGCTGTTTGAGCATCAGATTCCATTCCATCTGCAGGTCCGTATCTGTGAAATGGTTTTGGGGAAGATGTTCTGTTTTTACGGCTACTGCTTCTTCTTTCTCTACTTTTTCTTCTTTATTGAGAAAAGAATTGATGCTGAAACCTGAAGAGATTCCCTGTCTTGATAAAGGTTTTGTTGTTTTTACAGTGGTTTCCTGAACGGCTTCAAGCCGTTGAACGGGTTGTTCTGCTACGGGTTCTTTCTTTTCGGGAGCCTTCTCCTGTATTTTTACTTCCTGCTTCTCACTGAGAAACGGAGCCAGTATTAAGAACTTTTTTTTTTAGTATCACCTAAATTGGCTGTCAGGGAAGACAGCTGCATCAGTGCAATTTCTACTGTAAGTCTTGGGTTTTTGGAGTTCTTATAATTAATATCCGCATGGTTACAGATCTCGACGGCGTCAATGAGCTGCTGGGCATTCCATTTCTGGCTTTGCTCTACGAATTTCACCTTGGTCCTCTCACCTACTTCAATAAGTTCTATTGTTCTGGCGTTCTGGGCCATCATAAGGTCTCTGAAATGATTTCCCAATCCAGCAATAAAAATATGCGGATCAAAGCCTTTTTTTACAATTTCATTGAAAGCGAAAAGCGTTTCTGGAATTTTGTTCTCCTTGGCCAGGTCCACTATATTGAGGTACTGATCATAATCAAGGATATTGAGCACTTCGGCAGCTTTGGCCAATGTAATGTTCTTCTGGGAAAATGTAGAAAGCCTGTCAAAGATAGAAAGCGCATCTCTTAGGGCACCATCGGCTTTTTGGGCAATAAGATACAAGGCATCATCTTCATACTGGATATTTTCCTTTTGAGCGATGTTTCTTAAATGTCCCTGGATATCTTCAATGGTAATCCTCTTGAAGTCATAAATCTGGCAACGTGATAAAATAGTAGGGATTATTTTATGCTTCTCTGTAGTCGCCAAAATAAAAATAGCATGTGCCGGCGGTTCCTCAAGGGTTTTAAGGAAAGCATTAAACGCTGCAGAAGACAGCATGTGCACCTCATCGATAATATAGACTTTATATTTACCTACCTGAGGCGCAAAGCGGACCTGGTCTATCAGCTCCCTGATATCATCCACGGAATTGTTGGATGCCGCATCTAATTCATAGATGTTATAAGCAAAGCCGTCTTCTGAAACTGAACCATCCTTTTCATTGATCTTTCTGGCCAGGATTCTGGCACATGTGGTTTTACCCACACCCCTAGGACCGCAGAACAGTAAGGCCTGAGCCAGCTGATTTTCTCCAATAGCATGTTCTAAGGTATCTGTAATATGAGATTGCCCTACTACAGTATCAAACTGCTGGGGGCGGTATTTTCTTGCAGATACGATAAAATTTTCCATTGGTCAAAAATAAGAAATATAGTTTTAATCTGAAAATTAAAAGTTTTCAAATTATCAACAAAAATTTATTTTCGGAAAATTGGAAAACTTTTAATCATTATTCTTTTGCTTTTTTCGTTTTGTAGTAGTGTTCTATAATCTCAACGATCACTTTCTCCACTTCGGCTCTTCCTTCATCAGTTCTCATATCAATACCGCAGAATTCTGTTCCGTTGTATGCAGGAAACAAGTTCAGATAATAAACTCCAGCCGCTATTAAAGCTAACATAGCTCTTACGTTTTTAGCGTTTTCCCCGAAATAAGGATCCGTAACATTTTCAAATAGATTGGCCGCTACATCTTCTCTTTGCTTTAGTATATTTTTAAGTATCGGCTTGCTTTCGGAAAGTTCCCAAAGAATAATTTTCTGTAATTCTTTATTTTTCTTCAGACTTTCAAACTGCATGAGAATTCCCTGAATCAGGACTTCTTTACCTTTTCCAACCTGTACTTCTTCCTCAATATCCGGGCTAAACTTGCTCCAGTAATCCTGGGATTTTATATACTCATCAATAAGTTTATCTGTACTTCCAAAGTACTCATAGATGAGTTTCTTATCGAACCCGGCTACTGCTGCAATTTTACTTACTTTTAAACCGGAGTAACCTTTTACTCTCAAAATTTTACCAACTGCTGCCAGCAGTTTTTGTTTTGTTTTTTCTTTGTCCCTAATAGGGCCTTGGACTACTTTTCTGGGCATAATTTATTATTTTTTTGCAATATGCAATTTTTTATTTATATCATCAAAAACATTCAGTGTTTTGTCAAGATGTTCTTTTTCGTGTCGTGCTGTTACAGTCATCCTGATACGTGCATCTTTTCTGGCTACAGCGGGATACATAATAGGGTTTGTATAGACTCCTTCTTCAAGCAGTATTCTCCCAATATCCCACATTTTATTCTGATCTCCAATTTTCACAGGAATAATAGCTGAGCAAGTAATACCGGTATCTAAGCCAAGATCATTAAGCCCTGTTTTAAAATAATTGATATTATCCCATAGTTTATCTTTCCAGAAAGGTTCTTCATCAATCAAATCAATTGCTTTTAAAATTCCGAAGGAAGAAGGTGGTGCTGTTACTGAGAAAATATGCTGCCTGGACTGGAACTTAAGAAATGATGTTATTTTTTTGTTAGCAATCACATATCCTCCGAGGTTGCCAAAAGTCTTGCTGCATGTTCCTGTTATAAAATCTATCTTATCCAATAAACCGTCGTCTTCAAGAGCTCCTCTTCCGGTTTTTCCCATCACTCCTACTCCATGTGCATCATCTACCATGAGATAAGCATTATACTTTTTCACAAGATCGTATATTTCTTTAGCCCGTGAAGTGTCCCCTTCCTGAGAGTAAACTCCATCTAAGATAACCAGCTTTGTACGGTACGTATTCTCACATACCTTCAAAACATGTTCCAAAGCTTCCAAATTATTGTGCGGAAATGTTTTTTTATTGGTAAAAGCACATCCCTCATGTACACTGGCATGTACTCCCATGTCTAAAATAGCGATATCTTCCTTCTGCATTAAAATCTGTAAAGTAGCGCTATTAGCGGCGTATCCAGTTGTAAACAAAATGACCTCCTCCTCATCTCTTCCAAAAAAATCAGCAATCTTTTTTTCTATCGCATTATGATAATCAAAATATCCACCTATCAGAGGTGATGCTCCTGTACCTGTTCCATATTTTTCAATTCCTTCAATTGCTGCCTCTTTAACTTTAGAATGCTGTGTAAATCCTAAATAATCGCTGGAGACAAAACTTACATAATTTTTATTTTGGTTTGCAATATCTATATTTAATGTTGCATTGCTTCCTGAAGTATTTTTCAGTCTGTAATTCATATGACCTCTGGATTTCATATGGTCAAGGAATTCATAAAAATAATTAGCTCTTTGAGCAATATCATAATCTGAAATATTCTCAAAATCTTTAAAAGTTGCTGTTTCAAAATCGATACTCATCCTTAATGTTGTTAGTGTTAATTGTTAGTGTTTAGTGTATGTTTTAGTTGTTTGAAGAAACAAATATATGATTATTTAAAGCTTGTAAAATCTATCAATTATATTAAATATTATACATCATATAAGACGTTTTACTTTATGATCTGATAATCAAATCACTTTATTATCCATATAGCTGTTGAGTATTTCAAGGGTTAGTTATTTTTTTTAATGAATCTAAATTTAACAAAAAAAATACAACAATAAATCACTATTTTCAAATAAATCACAAAAAAAGGACAAATATTTCACAATTGTCTCATTATTAAAATCTTATTTTTCAGATATGTTTTTGGATGTTAAAATTCATTAAAATCTAGGAATTATAAAAAGGAATTTTTATGCTATTTTTGTCCCGTCACGGAAAAAATACTGAATCTTAATCACTGTAATCTACTCTTCTTTCTGAATGCTCCCGGTGTAATTCCTGTCATCTTTTTAAAGAACTTGGAGAAGTTGGACGGATCATAGGTAAACATTCTTGCAATTTCTGCAATAGACCGATCTGAGTTTGCTATTATCTCCTTGGCTTCGTTTATGATTTTCTCATCATAGAAATAGCACGGATGCTGTCCTTTTTCTTTTTTTATAGTATCCGTGAGATGCTGATGTGAAACAGCAAGCTGGCCGGCAATTTCATTGAGTTCCATAAATTCCTGAACAGCTCCGGTAATTACATCCTGAATATGCTTTTCAAGAAAATCAAAATATTGCCTGGTGATCTCTTCACTTCTTTTCATTTGTTATCATCATTTGTTTATAGTAAAAATTTAATCTATAAAATTAAGCATAAGAATAAAAAAGGCATGGTGAACTTTCCGGAGTTTGCCCTATAAAAGAACCACCGTTAATAAAAGCTGTCTTTAAATGCCTGTACAGAATTTTTCACTTTCAGTTTTTCAAGGATATTCTGGCGGTGCCTGCTTACTGTATTGATGCTTATAGACAGAAAATCTGCTATTTCTTTACTGGCATAGCCTTGGCCTACATATTTTAAAACTTCCAGCTCTCTTTTTGAGAGAATATTCTGATAGTTGAGCTTATCTTTTACAATAATTTCACCTTTAGCTGTATTAATGATCATAAAATCGGAAACCTGAAGCTGCGTCTGATCCAGCGCAATATGATAAAGACAAAATGCAAATCTCAGCTTTCCGTTATCCGGAGAATAAATATAGAACATCCGGTGCTTTACAAACCTGTATTCATCATCTTTATCTTTCATCCTGATTTTAGAAAGTACAGAATAGTCTGCCCGAAGCTCTGCATCCATAGAATCCATCATTTCATAAAACCGAAGTTCATGGATATATTTTTTGAGCCTGTCATCCGGATGTATCTTTTTAATGATCTCTTCTTCCCAGATAGAATTGATCTCTGACGGGTTTTCCTCCATACTTAAACCTAATTCCCATGCAGCTTTAGATTTATACACATAACTTTTATCTGCCTGCATGTCGCTCAAAACAGATATGGCACCTTCCATCTGGGAATATATCGATGCTCTCTGTTTATACTCTTCTATATCAAGCCTGCATTTCTGAGATGATCTGTCCAAAAGCCGGCTGTTCAGTTTTTCTACGATTTCCATAAATGGTTATTTATCAGTATTGATGAAATATGGGTATAGTTATACTTTTGCTAAAATAATAATTTACACCCAGCTAAGAGGATGAAGAGATTGATTTTAAGTTTTTGCGCTGTTCTTATGGCCGAGAAAACGCTTTCGCAGACTTTGGAAAAGATGAACTGGTTTAATGAGCCTGAAAAATGGGAAATTAAAAACAACAGCCTGCTAATGAATGTTACGCAACAAAGTGATTATTGGAGGATTTCCCATTATGGATTTACAGTAGATGATGCTCCTTTTTATTATACGACCTATGGCGGAGAATTTGAAGCGAAGGTAAAGATCAGTGGAAACTATAAGACAAGATTTGACCAGACGGGGCTTATGCTAAGGACTGATAAAGAGAACTACATAAAGGCGGGTATTGAATTCGTAGATGGTAAATACAACCTCAGTACTGTAGTTACGCATGGAACAAGCGACTGGAGTGTTATTACACTGAACACCACTCCTTCTGCAGTCTGGATAAAAGCCGTAAGAAGACTGGATGCTGTAGAAATATTTTATTCTTTTGATGACAAGAATTATACAATGATGCGCAATGCATATTTACAGGACAACACCCCTGTAATGGTGGGCTTAATGGCTGCCTGTCCGGATGGAAACGGCTTTACTGCAGCCTTTGAAAACTTCACGGTAAAACATCTTCCCGACCAGCGCAGGCTGAAATGGCTTGAAAATAACAAATAGCGATTGAATTTTATTCAATATACAGTCAATTTTTATTCGCCTCCCTTTTTCGGGGAGGCTTTTGTTTTAATTTTCTTCTGAGCAGCATTAAGATTAAAAAAATCATACTATTTCACCGCGTGAAGATAAAATAAATATAAAATTATGCTTAATGTGTCTGGTTATTAGATAAAATTCATATCAAATACATCTCGCTATGGTAATTTATGTTTATAAAATTACTAATTTTACAGTCCAAATTCAACTTGTTTTAACGGCAAGACATCAAACACAAAAAAATTAATGAAAAGAAATGCATTCAGTATTCCCAACACTTAAAAAACTTCGGCTTGTATAATGACTATTATTAATAAATTTTCGCCCTAATCAAGCGGAAAGCATAGATCATTTATGTATTTATGAAAGCCCGGACTTTGTTTTTTGTAATTATGTTTTCAAGCATTTACAAACAGCGTCATATTTTCACGAGGTTTATTACTGACAACGGATTTCTGCAGAATGATGCAAAAGCCATTGTCAAGGATGATCATGATTTTACAGGGCTTGTTGCTGAAGCTGTTCAAAAAAAAATTACAGCTATTATAGCAACCGCAAACAAAACCTTCCGCTTTTATACCTTTCAAAATAATCAAAAACTAACCCCGATAACCACAGGTACGGAATTGAAATATCCGCTAACATCAAATTCAAATGCAGATATTTCAAAGGAAGTATTCGTTGAAACAACTCCTATTAAAAATTTTATATGAATGAAAGAATTTTAATCGCTGATGATCACTATGTAGTAAGAGCAGGAGCTGCTCTGGTCTTAGAGTCTGCCTATCCGAAGCTCAAAATAGATTTTGCAGAAAATTATGACCAGGTAAAAGAACAGATATCTGAGACCCTTTATGATCTCCTTCTTCTTGATATTGATATGCCGGGAACACAATATAAAAAAATGATTTCTGAGCTTAAAAGTATCCAGGAAAATCTTAAAATCCTTGTTTTTTCCGGACATGGTAAGGATGTGGCGATACAATATATTCGGGAAGGTGCTGAAGGTTATCTCAGCAAACAGGGTTGTGAAGAAGAAATCCGGGAAGCTGTAAGATCAGTCATTCAGAAGGGTTATTACTATCCCAGTGAACTGATCGGGCTTATTATCCAGAATAAAAAAAGTAATCCTGCAGAAAAGCTGTCTTCAAGGGAATATGAAATCTTTAAACTTCTGGCCAAAGGGTCCGGAAATCTTGAAATCGGGAATAAACTGGACATTCAGATGTCTACCGTAAGTACCTACAAAAAAAGAATCTTTAAAAAACTTAATGTTTCGAATATCGCCGAGCTCATCAAAGTACATGAAATGATGCATTAGGATACGGGAAAACATCCAATTTGACCGAAATTGAATGTATAATATCCGACCTCGGATTTTGCTGCTTTGAAAATGGCAATATTCTTATTCTCCAGTATTCATTTTATTTATAATGGTTTATTTTGAGATAAATGTGAAATTTTATTTCAGATCTGCTTAGAACAGAAGATTAAGAGATATTAAAACTCTTTAACGAACAATAGATACCACATAGGTACCACACAAAATATTCTATTTCTCTACCAATTCAGTTAATTTCCGTATTATTTTAACATATAATTAATTATTTATGTTAAAAATTAATAAAAACATTAACAATACAGGATATTTACTATTAGTCAGGGCATAATATTTGCAATTAAATATTCACAAACACACCTTTCTAAACTCAAAATATTATGAATGCAGCAGATCTTAAAATTAAAAACTTAGTTGAATACAAAAATCAGATTTACACCATCACTGAAATATTTCAGGGTAAAGGTCACGATTATTTTGTAAAAATAGAAAATGACATCCACAGCATTTCAGTTCCGGCAGATTCTCTTAAACCCATTTGCATAACAGAGGAATGGCTTGAAAAATTTGGGTTCCTGAGAACCTACAGCTCAAATGAAAGAATCCGTTATGAAAGACCCGAACCATTTATTAAATATGATATTGATTTAAGTTCAAGGAAAATTCTTGAGGGTTTGAAAATATATGGAAACTCCATTAAATGCAAATATATCCATGAGTTTCAGAATATTTTCTCATGTCTTTTCGGAAAGGAACCTGCAGCTTTTAATTTAGGACTGTTAAAGACAGAGTCTTAGTTTATTATTATGTTGATTATAAGGAAACCGCTGCAAAAAAGAGCAGCGGTTTCTTATTTTATACCGTCTTATTATTCCGGAAGCCCTGTTCTTTTTCTTTTTGTGCCTGATGTTCCAGCAGTTGTTTTTGAAGCCGTTTTTTTTTAGCATTTTCGCGCTGTTCTTTACGGAAATCCCAGGGAGAGACTGCTTTTTTATCCTGCCAGAGTCCTAGCTTTTTATTTTTTGCCGTTTCCTGCATTTTTCCCAGATCAGCATTTTTAGAATAGGAATAGTACCACCATCCATACCCGGCTTTTATAATTTCTGCGGAAAGATATTTTCCATTGTCATAGTATATTTTAGCTACTGAACGTCCATAGCGGTCTTTATTGGTTTCTATAAACCTGATCTGCTTTGCAAAAACCTGATCTGAGGTAAACTTTTTCGCATTTTTTCCAAATGGCTGCCGGTTTTCGGGGCAGTCTACCTCTGCCAGCCGAAGTTTTTTCTGTACATTTCCGTCCAGTAAGACCGTAATTGTATCTCCGTCTGAAATCCCAACTACTTTAGCTGTTGTTTGTGAGAAGAATAAAAGAGGAAAGCACAGTAGTGCCGAAAGAAATATTCTCATGATGCGAAATTATGTAATTTATTTCCAAACCCCCTTACCAGACGAAGTTTTTTTATTTAATCCACTCTGAAAAAACAAAAAGTATATGAAGTGCTCAGAATTACCGCTCAATAAAAAAGGAGGCTAATTGCCTCCCTTTTTCTGTATCAATGATCTATAAACTTCTTTATATTAATTTTGTGTTTTTTTAAGTCGAGTTTAAGAAGTTACTTAAAGATCATTCATACCTAATATTGTTTCATCATTTGTGTTCTAATAAAGTCTACCGTTTGTATTAAAAAACTTTTTCAGTTAATATATTCCGTTTGGTAAATTTTATTAGGACAAAGTAACAACATTAAAGAATAATATTCTCTGTAATTAGCGTCGATATATATCGATAAAGTCATAGATGTTTTTCAAATAAAAGTTTATCCCGGTGTAATTCTATTCTGGCATTACTCCAATAAAAAAAGGAGACTATTGTCTCCCTTTTTTATGTATAAAATGACCTACAAAGACCAAGCCTGCTTCTCTATATTAATTTGTGTTTTTAATAATCAGCTTTCGAGAAGTTTCTTCAAGGCCATGCATACACTTATATTTATCTCATCATTTATGTGTGTGTTATAAAACTTACCGTTGTACTAAAATCAGAAAGTATCTTTGGTTAATTTTACTGAGACAAAGTAACAACATTAGGAGGAAATATTTCTTATAGTTGACATCGATATATATCGATAAAGCCATAGATGTTTATCGATAAAATACTTTAACGGGGAAGAAATGAAGAACGGATCTTAGAAAATACTATATTTTGTGATGAGTGTTGATGAGATCGATCAATTCGACAAGGTTTTCTATTTTTAATTTATCAAAAATATTCTTCTTGATGGTGCTCACAGTATTCTGTTTTATATCCAGATCATTTGCAATTTCCAGGTTGCCATATCCTTCTGCATACATTTCTGCAATCTGCAGCTCTCTTTTGGTTAAACGGCTAAGCGGGTTGATTAAATCCGGATTCTGAACCAGCTGCAGCATCAGGTTACGAGAAAGCGGAGAGAAATATTCTCCCTTATGTACAATATCTGAAATTGCCTGTCTTATTTCTTCTTCCTCACTTAATTTGCTTACATATCCGCTGGCTCCGGCTTTAATAAATTTCAGCACATGCAGATCTTCTCCCAGACCTGTGAAAACTAAAATTTTAATATCCGGATTCACAGCTTTCATCAATGGTAAAACATGGAGACTGTTGCCGTCCGGAAAATGAGCATCAATAATAGCTATTTCCACTCCTTTTGACTGTACCAGCTCTACGATCTGCTGTGATGATGAGGTTTGATAAACTTTAGAATTTGGAACAATTTCATCGATGAGAATTGCAATTCCCTGGCGAACGATACTGTGATCATCCGCTAAAAGAAATATAATCTCTTTATTTTCAGTTGGTGCTTCCATGATGATTAATGCTTAAATTTATTCTGAATGTTACCTTTGTCCCTTTATGCAGCTTACTTGAAACTGATATTTCTCCATTAAACAGCTCTATGATTTCTTTGCATAAATTCAATCCCAATCCGGCCCCGAAATTATCAATCTTATCAGAGATCATCCCCTGATAATAGGGTTCAAAAATTTTCTCCAGATCAGAATCTGAAATTCCTACACCGGTATCCCCTACTGTTGTGATCAGAGAAATAGTATTTTCATCTACTTTCTCAGTTGCCATAGAAAGATCGATCTGTCCGTTTTCTGTAAACTTGTTGGCATTTCCCAGGATATTCATAAATATCTGGTTAATTTTTATATTATCTGAATTTACAACTAAATCCGCAGGAATTCTGTCTGTTACCAGAAATTTATTGTTCCTTGTTTCTATATAAGGCGTAATGGCTGTTACAATAGACCCTATCTCATCCTTAAGATTAAAGACCGTTTTCACCAGTTTTTTCTCAACTTCCTGGTTTTTTGTGTATTCAAGAATTTGGTTGGACTGTATAAGCAAGGTACTGTTGGTAAACTTTATTGATTTAAGGTAGTCTTTGGTGGTCTCATCTTTTGTGGTCCTGTTGATCTTATCAATAAAAATATTGATAATCTTCAGAGGCGACATCAGCTCGTGGCTCAACATTCCAAGAATTCTGTTTTTGAAATTAAGACTCTTTTTAATCTCCTTATTCGCAGCATTAAGCTTCATTTCGTATATGAATGCTATTCTTGTAAAATACATAATCAGAATGGATACAATAAACATTAAGACCATTAATCCCAGTACGAGATAGGTCCTGATTCTGTTGTTCCTGGAGCTCTGCTTGTTATATTCTTTTTCTAAATCGGATTTAAATTCTTTAATAGCTTTTTCATAAACATTGATCAGTCCGTTGCTGTATACCAATAATTTACTGAAATTACTGTAGAACTTTATATTTTCACGCTGGCTTTCAGCCATGGATTGCTGCTTCTGAACTGTAGAACGCTGAATTTTTTTAACCTCGGTGGTATAATATTTATCCATAGATTTCGCCAGGCTATCCATCCTAAGTTTTATTTTAGAAAGATTAGCCGGCTTTTTATTGGTCATGGTAATCACGGTACTTTCCTTTTGTACATCTACCTTACCTGATATAGCGTCTTTTAAACGCCCCATGAGGCCTTTCTTTTTGATGGTATCTGAATAGGTTTGGGTTTGTATGTTCAGATCTTCAAAGTCGTCCATGTTTTTATACCTTTCCAGCTCGTAATGCTGATCCGGGATGATTGTTACAGGCGGTTTCAAAGAATATTGATATACAGAGTCTATAATCGTCTGTAGCTTTACAATTTTCAGAGTATCTTTTTTTTGCTTTGCCAGTTTATTTTTCAGTCCCAGATTTGTATCTCCATAATCATTTATTTTTTCGAAATTGCTATTTAATCTTTTAAGAGATTCAAAGTATAGCTTCAGATCTTTGTCATCCTGGCTGATCACATACTTTTGAAAGTAATTCTGTGCATCCATGAAATCTTTCCTCGAATTATCCGTTAAACCGCCCAATGCTTTACTTTCGTCCAGTTGATTTTTAATAAACTGAAGCTTTTTTTCATTGACAAATTCGTTGTAAAAAAATATGGCTATAATAACCTGTATCAACAATATGCACAGGATTAATGAGTAATGAACAACTTTTCTCAATTTAAAATCTAAGAATTTATATTTCATATCTTTTTATCAGCTAAAATAGTTTTCTGATTATCTAAGTCTGCAGGTATTAGTTTTTAACGCCATCATCACATTACCAAAATCATGCTAATGTCTATATCATTCCTTTGGCAAAGTTAAAGTAATTTTTGTCTTCTCATAACAGTAAACAGGTGATAAATACAGAGAACTAATTTTATTTGAAATTACAAAAATCTAAGAAAACTCCAGGATTTCATTCAGTGTAAGTATATTTTCCTGTTCAGACACACATATTGAAAACAATAATCGTTAGTTTTTTCTAAGTACATAATTTTTCATGGTAAAAAAAATGTCAATTTCCATGTTATACATAATTTTAATAGGCTTTACAACCCCCTGAAATGAAAATCAATCTCAAGATGGGCAATATACATTATAATTCGGAATAATTATTCTAACTTAACATAAATTTCTGCTATGAAAATTCTGTCATTTGTATTTTTTTCATTTTGCTTTTTATATGTTCCGGCACAAAAGCAATACAGTTTGGAACTCAGTTTTGTGACTGACAGTAATCAACGTGCGTCCAATGTTAGCGTGATCTTCATTAAAGACACCAAAGAAGGCGGTATTATAGTTGAGAAGGCTACCGCTGACAATAAAGGTGTTTTAAAGCATACAATTTCTGAAGATTATTTTGATGAAAACGGCTTACTGATTATCGAAGCCTCATATTATAATCAAGATATCTATTATTTTGATTATCATGAAAAGCTTTCAAAAAAACAGTTTCCTTTCAGGAAAACGGTTGTCCTGGAACATATTGTTCCGCCGACCCTAGAAGAGATCAACAAGATGAATCCGCCGCCTCCACCACCTCCCAAAGCTAATTAACAAGAATAGAAAACTGTTAAATACCTGAAACCAAAAAACTTAAACTTCTGTCAACCGAAAAATAATACAGACAATACCCTATTTTAATTTTTTTTGCCAAATGTTAAAAAAAAACCTTTTATTGATATTGTTTTTACAAATTCAGTAATAACTTTGCCGTACCATTAAAATAAAAAGATTTGTGCAAAAATATACTTCCGCTTTTCTGTTCTTCTTTTTTTTCATTATTTACAGCCAACAATATAACATTCAGTCATATAATACAGACAACGGGCTTCCACAGAACAGTGTAAAAGATATTATTAAAGACAGATATGGTTTTATATGGCTGACCACTGAAAACGGAATTGTAAGGTACGATGGAATGAAATTCCTGGTTTACAGGAATCTTCCGCTAAACAGTCAACGGTTTAGGTATTTTTACGGCTCCCCCGAAAAAGACAGCATCTATACTACAGCAGATTACGCAAAAACCGTGCTTATACACCAAAAGTCCCCTAAGGTAATACGCTCTATAAAAAAGAATTCGCATTTTATATTTAAAGACCACATGAATTACTTTTTATACAGCTCCAATTACACTTACACTACATCGCCAGGCATGAATCTGTATTTTCCCCTTAAAGAAGGTACCTATTTTATAAAGCAGAACTCTCTTCAATATATAGATGCCACTTCTAAAAAAGAAGAGAATCTAAATATCAAGGCATTCTATAAGAACATTGCCAGAATCTTTGTAATTGATAAATCAGTGTTCTTTATTGATTATCAGTCAAAAAACATTCAAAAAATAGAAAAGGGAAAAATCGCTGATTATTACCATGAGCCATTACTGACGGACATCCATAGCAAGGTGTACTGGAGCCTGATTAATAATCAGGTTTTTATCATCAATAAAAACAGCATTTACAGGTGCCAATATGAAGGAAAAACATTAAAAGTAACAAAACTTGTACAGCTTGATGATATTGCAAAAAATATCATCAGCATATATTATGATACAGTTTACAAGAAGCTTTATCTGGGAAGCAGTACCAACGGCCTGCAGATTATCAGTTTTCCAGATTTTGTTACCATCCAGAGACCCCCTTCAAAACCTGAATCTGTTTTTTACAATACTTTACCTTACAGTCATTCTTCAGTTATTACCACTTTCGGAGAGATCTATGACCGTAACGGACTTGTAGAAGACAAAAAATTTAACAGTATCGTTCCATTCTTCATGGCTTATGATGAGAAAGAAAACATCATTGCGCGTAAGGCAAGCGATCTGATAACCTATCAGAAAAAATCTTATTATACGAAAAGTACTTTTAAAAAAAAATTCGATTTAGTAGACTTCTTCTCCGATGCCCAGAGGTATTATGCCCTAGAACTGCAGCCTAAAAAAAGTGGAACTCCCGCCTACAGCGGATTCCTTCTGATCTATGAGGACCTGTCTTTCAATTCACTGAAAAAAAAGTTTTTTTTTAATAATGAGCCTGTCAAAGCCTTGAAGTTTGATGAAGAACATATATTGGTAGGCACTACAAAAGAACTGTACAAAGTATCATTAAAAACCAATAAAATACTCCAGCTAAATCCCGGCAACGAGCTGTCAATCCGCAGTATTATACAGTCAAAAGACGGTAATTTCTGGATCACCACTTTAGGGAAAGGCTTTTATCTGCTGAAAAACAACCACCTGATCAAAATGCCTTATGATACCAACAACAATATTTCTTCTTCACATACCATTTTAGAGGATTCACGCGGATTTTTCTGGATCCCTACCAACAACGGACTTTACAGAGTTCCGGAAAGCCAGTTGCTTCAGTATGTTCGGAATAGGAAATTAAAAGTCAATTATTACCGTTTTTCAAAAGATTCAGGTTTCAAAACCAACGAATTCAATGGCGGTAGTAATGTATGTGGTAACAGGCTAAAAAATGGAGAATTTGTACTTCCTTCTTTAGATGGTCTGGTTTTCTTCGATCCATTGAAAGTAAAGAGCTATTATCCCGGAAACGTTTATATAGAAAGGGCCGTTATCGATAACAAAGAACAATATTTCGATAAAATACTCAATTTAAAACCAGAATCCAATCGTATTGATATTTTTATTGATGTTCCCTATTATTCAAACCCCGACAATCTAATTATAGAAGCAAAGCTGAGCGGAATACCCAACGCCAACTGGGAGCCTATAGGAAAAGACGGAAAATTTTCCATTTCAAACCTATCTTACGGAAATCATTCTTTCGTAGTGAGAACACTCATCTCCGATAAGGGAGAATACATTTATAAAAAAATACATATTATCATTCCGCCTTATTTTTATCAGACGGTATGGTTTAAAATATTTCTTTCGTCCATAATCCTGCTGCTGCTGTACTTTTTGGTCAAGTGGAGAATACATTTCCTGGAAAAGAAAAACCATGAACTGGAAGAAATTATAAACTCCCGCACAAAAAGCCTCTCTGATACCGTAGAAAAACTAGAGATTACAAAAATAAAACTCCATAAAGAAATTGAACAGCAAAAAAAACTCATCGGAACGATTACCCATGACATTACAACTCCGGTAAAGTTTATTGCACTCACCGCAAAGGAAGCTTTGAACAGGAATGGCTTTAATGAACAGCATCGTGAAAAGATCCTTAACTCTATTTACAAATCTTCGGATCAGTTATATAATTTTACTATTACCCTGAAAGAATATGCGGATATCTATACGCATCACCGGTCTGATAAAACAGAACTTTACTCTCTGCATAAGCTGATAGAGGAAAAGAAAATACTTTTCAATGCTATCGCAGAGAACAACAACACCCTCATCATCAATAATGTAGACAAAACGCTATGGGTCTGGATCAGTAAGAATATCCTGTCTGCAATTGTTCATAATCTACTGGATAATTCTGTAAAGTTCACAAAAGACGGCTTCATCACAATAGAAAGCCATGTGGAAGGAAACACCATTACCCTGTTGATAAGAGATACCGGAATTGGGATGGACGAAAAGAAGATAGAATATTATACAAAGCTTCAGGACAATATTGAAAATGAAAAATTATTGCTGCAAAAATACGGGATGGGACTTCACCTTGTTTTACAGCTTCTTCAAATGATAGAAGGGAAAATTGTCTTTAAAAAAAATAAATTAAAAGGAACTTCATTCAAACTGATTTTAACGAATAAAAAAAATGATTAAGAATATTCTTATTGCTGATGATCACGACATTGTTCTGGTAGGTACAAGCATGATTTTAGAGTCACGGATTCCGGGGGTCGTTATAGACCAGGCTGAAGATTATCCGCAAGCCCTTGGAAAAATTTCAGAACGGAAATACGATCTTGTTATTCTGGATATCAATATGCCGGAAAGCAAAAATAAAAAAATGATCACCGAAATTAAGGCATTGGATCCTGCAATAAAAATACTGATATTTTCGGCTTATGAAGAAGAAGTGGCCGTACAGTATATCAAAGAAGGCGCTAACGGATACATCAGCAAGCTCAGCAAATCTGAGGAAATCTCGGATGCTGTAAACAAAATATTTTCTGAAGGCTTTTATTATCCTCCATCTATTGTACGGCAATTGCTTCAGAAATCTCCATTAGATTCTATAAAAAATCTATCCACGAGAGAGTACGAGATTTTTATTTTAATGGTAGAGGGCAACGGCAATTTAGAAATTTCCAATAAGATGGGGATACAAATGCCAACGATCAGTACGTATAAAAAAAGGATCCACAATAAATTAAAAACAAAGAACCTAGCCGACCTTATCAAATTATATCAAACTTATATTTCCTGATTCATAAGCCTTTTATAAATCACAGCATGTAGAAAATTTTCTACATGCTTCTTTATTTTATTCTACGAAACACCCTCTTTACTGTAGTAATATTTCTATATTTTTACATTATGAATAAAGATGTTTAAAATTTTTAAGCAAAAAACATGAAAATTCATAATTTTTTAAACATTAAGTAACATATAATTAACCCATTATAAAACAATTTCATTATGTAATACATAGCAAATTAAGATAAAAGCTAATCTGTAAAACTGAAATAAAACTGAAAATAATGCTAAAAAAAATTACAAAATTAGGACAAATAGTGGGGCTGGTGACTTCATCTGTCATTTTTGCACAATCTGGAAATGTAGGAATAAATACTCCAAATCCGGGATCTACAATGGATGTCAATGGTTCTATAGCTGCCCATTATCTTGCAGTAACTGCAGCCGTTTACAATTTAAATTCGTCGGATTTTCATGTCTCTTATAATGGTACCGCCAATGCGGTATTCAATCTTCCGGCAGCCATCAGCGGAGTGGGAAATTTTAAGGGACGAATGTATACGGTCAAGAATAATACAAACTTTACCATAACGGTAAATTCTGCTGCCCCGGAAACCATTAATGGAAGTGCGAGTATTACAGTACCAGCGAATCAGAGTGCCCAATTGATCAATACCGGACTTACAGGTGCCAATTCTACATGGGAAGTAGTCTCCATGGGATCTTCTTCTACAGGTGATTATATTATTGTAAAACCTAACGCAGCTCAATCTGTTTCTACAGGATCAGATGTAACATTTGGATCTGTAATTGCTTCCAATAATATTACCTACAGTGCCGGAGTTTTCAATTTAAAAGCAGGCAAAACTTATGTACTGCGCTGCCAGCTGCATGCTACGGACTTCTCCCTGGCAGGCGGCTTTTTTGTGTACGAATGGGTTGATGCTTCTAATAATTCTGTACTTCCATCCAGTACCACCGGAGTTGTTGATGCAATAAATAATTATCCTGCGACCACAATAGGAGGACAACCGGAAGCATATGCCATTTATAGACCTACTGTTGATACCTCTGTAAAAGTAAGACTGGGCGGGGCCGGAACAGCTCAATTAAATCCGGGTATAGGATTTATGTCAATCACAGAGCTTGAAGGAGGCAGCGGCAGCGGAACTACGATCATCAATAATAATATTACGGCGAGTAATGGTCTCTCCATGTCGGGCACAGATGTTAAATTAGGAGGTACTCTATCCCAACCCACTAATATTGCTACTGCCGGAAATAACCTGAGCGTCAACGGAACCGGAAAAGTTTTGATCGGAACCAATACGGTACCTGCCGGAGCCGCCAATTCTAAAATTGTTATTGACAATGGAACCACCAATGGTGCGCTACAGATTAAAGACGGTACCCAGCAGCTGGGCTACGTGCTGACCAGTGACGCCAATGGTCTAGCCACCTGGTCATCAACTGTTACTACTGCGTTTGCCGACAACTGGACTTCATATTCAGGAACACTCGTAAATCCTTTTACCGGAAGCCAAGGAGGCCTTCTTCCAACGGGAATTTCAGTAACTATTCCTGCAAAAGGATGGTATTTTTTCCGTTGTGGGGTGACAATACAATCAAACTGTAATGATTATGGATTTTATATTGATGGAATCGGTGAGATTTGGAGGACTTACTGTAACGTTGCAGATGTTCAGATGATGTCACCAAGAGATCAAAACCGAGTACTTTATTTTTCTACTCCCGGTACTTATTCCATTGTCGCTGTAAAAACTAATGCAAATGTACCAGCAGGATTCAACATAGGTAACCCTGCATTTTACTTAAGTTTTGTAAAATTCCAAAATTAAGGAAACCACAATAACCATGATTCTAAATACATAAAGCTGAAAATTGAACTGCTGCAAAATTCCCTCATTCCTGCAGCGGTTCATTTAAAATCAACTCTCCCTATCAAACTAATAATTATTTATTTACCTGCTATTTATTCATTTAATCTTATTAATATGAAAAAAATGTTTTTCCTGCCATTAATGGCCCTTTTAAACAGTAGTCTGATATATTCTCAATCCGGAAATATAGGCATTAATACCAGCGATCCGGGCAGTAAGCTAACCGTTAATGGCTCATTTGCTGCAACGTATAAAACTACTGGAGCAAGTGGTCCTGTTGACGCCAATGATTACTATATAGCCTACACTGGTAACAGCAATGGTACTTTAACTCTACCCGCTGCTGTAAGCGGATCCGGCAATTTTATTGGAAGAACCTACCATTTCAAAAATACCGGTACCGCAACATTATCTATTGCCGCCAGCGGAACAGAGCTCATTGACAATCAAAGCGGTGCAGGAGTAGCTTCTGTCAGCGTACCTCCGGGTTACTATGCCTTTTTTATAAGTAAGGGAACAGTTACCGATACAACATGGGAGCTTATTTTACTCTCAAGCTCCAGCAGTCTGCCCGCAGCAGCGTCCACTTATGCTTTTTCCACCATAAGCACTACAACAAGACAGTCACTTCCTGCTACAGCCAGCGGACCCTTTATCAATGCTGAAATTAATTATCCTCAAGGAACGGTCATCAATACAGGAAATGTAATGAATACAGCCAATGGAAGGTTTACAGCTGCTACCAGCGGATATTATATGTTCTACGGCTCCACCCAGTTTGATAATGGTGCGCTTGCAGGTGCTCCCAATTTTGCATGGGCTATATTATATCTTGTAAAAAACTTCAGTACCACTCCCAATAATGTATTGGTTCAGTCTTACCAGTCGAACCCCGGCATATTGGTAGGAACCAATGTTTCATGCATCACCTATCTGAATGCCGGAGAAACCGTGAGTATGGCTTCAGCAGCAGCTGTAACCAGCGGGACGACTTACCAGGTAGTGGTAAGTTCATTTTACGGCTACAAAATTGCTAATTAAACTGCACAATATTATATAAATTAGTCAATCCCCCTCCTATCATTACATGACGCCATATATGATGAGAAAGAAAACAATTTGTTCCCAAACAAAAGGGGGATTCTAATTTATATTTATGGTTGAAGGATGTTATCAATAAATTGTTACTCAGGCATTGGAATTAAGAATCTACTTATCTGGAGATTTTAGAATCAGGCTTAGAGACTATCTTCATTATTTTTTTGTCCTGCCCAATACCGGACATAGTTATTTTTCATAAATGTTTAACCGTAAGCGAAAAAGCTATTGATTAGTAGTTATTAAAAAGTTAAATTTCTATTTTACTTTGATTGTTTTAAGCTTCTGAGTAAATTTGTAAAAAATAAAAATAAATGAACTATACACTTGAGCTTAATACTCAGGATGCTTACTCTACAATTGTTTTTAACACAATTGTATTTGACTCGTTCAAGGTTAATATAGTTGAAAGATATACAGGGCGAATGAATTTCCAGCCAAAACTATCATATGCTTTATTTAAAGTCAGAACCCTGGATAATGAAATTATTAAAACAAGAGACGGCAATGGAAGAGTCAAAATTAAAGGAGACCATTTTGAAACTTACCAGAAACTGACAAAGGTCCTGAATTCTTATGCCTATAAAAACAAACTGATGAATGTAAAAGAAGCTCAGGAGGATTATGTCCATTTCATTTTGAGCTTAGTCATCGTTAATTATCAGCTTAATTAAATCTTTTATTTCCAAATGATTATCCCGGATACTGATAATCATTATTGATTTATATACTTTTTAATACCTGCCTTATGGATAATAAAACTGTTCTGGAGAAAGCCAATGCTGCCATATCAATGGGGGATCATGAAACCTTTCTTTCGTATTGCAGCGAAAATACAAAGTGGGTATTTATAGGAGATCAGGTTCTTTCCGGGAAGGAAGAGGTACGGAAGTATCTGGCAGATGCCTACAGAGAGCCTCCCAAGTTTGATGTAGAATATATGATAAGTGAAGGAGATTATGTAACAGCAGTAGGTGTAATAAGCCTGCTGAACAAAGACAACCAATGGACAGATTATGATTACTGTGATGTATGGAGATTCCAGGACGGAAAAATGGCAGAGCTGAGAGGCTTTGTTATCCAGAGATAATTCTTCAGCCATTCTAATGAATTTTGATAACATTCTGAAAAATAAAAGCTCCTCTAATGACAGAGGAGCTTATTCTATACGTACTATATATTATTTTACGGCATTCTTTGCTTTCTCAGATTCCATTAAATGATGCTCTAAAGTGGGCAGTGTTTTGCTCGCAAAAGATTTTAATGATGCCTCCTTACCTTCTGAGGCCTGTTTTTTAAATTCTTCTACGTCTTTTTTATGATCACTCACCATCAGATCGGTATATTTTTTATCAAATTCAGCACCTTTTTTTGCTTTCAGATCATCATATTCCTTCTGTTTGTCGGCATCCAGGCCAGTTGGCAGCGTGTAGCCTGCTGTTCCAGCCCATTTTTTGAGCTCGTCATTGGCTTTACTGTGATCTTTTACCATCATTTCTCCCAATGCTTTTACTTTTGCATTAGTAGCATTAGTGGCTGCAAGCTGACCCATCATTACTTCCATCAGGCCTCCTTTTGCTGCGGCATCTGCAAATTTCTTGTCATGATCACTCAGAGAATTTGTAGTAACCTTAGTATCAGAAACTTTGGTAGAATCAGTAACCGTCATTCCAGATTCAGCAGGAGCAGATACAATTTGCTCATCTGTAGATTCATTTACAGATTTGGTTTCAGTTTTTTTGCAGGCTATCAGTGCAGCAGCTGCAAAAAGTGTTAAAACAAAATTTTTCATAATAATAATTTTAAAGTGATGATCAATAAATACAACAATTTATTTGCCAAAATTCATATTTCTGCGATGCCAATCCGCTTATAAACAGCACTTAATAAGTCTTTTATAATCAAGGTGAACTTACGCTCTTCTACAAATACAGTTTATAATTTAAACTGAATCTTGCGGTAGAAAAACTTCCAACCCTGAATGATAA
This sequence comes from Chryseobacterium lathyri, assembly GCF_019970085.1. Taxonomy (NCBI): domain Bacteria; kingdom Pseudomonadati; phylum Bacteroidota; class Flavobacteriia; order Flavobacteriales; family Weeksellaceae; genus Chryseobacterium; species Chryseobacterium lathyri. Next base: position 429,392 of record NZ_JAHXYG010000004.1, read on the forward strand.
AATTAGCCGACCAAAAGCTTTGAATAAAGGATATAAATTTTTTGTTTAATATTAATATCCAGATTTTTAGCTATTTAGTATCGGTGTTTGTATTTTTGATATATTTGTCATGTACAACTTATCAGTTTTAAACCTAAAATATTATTGTTATGAAAAAACATTACTATATCATAGCTTTTTTTCTGCTTTCTTCTATCGCTGGTGCCCAGTCATTCACCGTTGAGCAGAAAGCCCAATTTAATAAAAGTGAAACCATACAGTTGATGACAGGCGGCAAATCAACAATTAAAGGGCAGGCTTTTGCTAAAGATAATCAATCGGGCATCAGAGGAATTGCAGTTCTTAACATCAACAAAAGACAATATGCACCTAAAGGAACGTCTATTATTGTAATGCCACAAACTGCCTATTTTAAAGAATGGCAGGAAGTAAGCAAAAAGTATGAAAAGGAAGGTAAGATAGTAGAACTGCACAAAGAGGCCAGAGCCTGCATTAAAGTAATACAGGTAAAGGATGATAAAGGCAGCTTCGAGATCAATAATCTTATGCCCGGACAATATTTACTGATCACAGGGTTCAACTACATACAGGATAAGCAGCAGACTTATACCTTGGGTTATGAGAATACCTATATCAATAATACTCTTCAAAGCTCAAGAGAAATAGAGGGGCATCATTACTTTAAGATTCTAAGTGAGGCAAACATCCGAAAATCCGTTACCATTAAAAAAGATGGCGATGTGGAAGACGTCAATTTAAGAATGACTCTTTAGCCAATATTAAGTCAGTAGGCTGGAATCTAAACTTTCACCCACACACTTACAGATTGTGAATTGACCACAAATCTGGCTTTGCCATTTTCATCTGTTTCAACTGGGTCTTTTCTTTGTCCGGTAAAATCCCGGTATACGGAATTTGCGTTTTCTTTTCCAAGCTCAATATCTTTATAGCCGTCTTCGCTGTTAGATAGGATCACAATACAGCCGGGATATTCAGTATTCCCTTTTCTGACCCACGCAATGCAGTTGGGATGATCAAAATAGCTAACCTGCTCGCCATAAGCAAACTGCTGCCGCGCTTCAAGCAATTTAGGCAGAACTTCCACCTTTGGCATAATGATTTTTATTTCTTCACCATCTTTCGAATCCGTATATTCTGCTCCGAAAAGATCGGGATAAAAAATACAGGGATATGCCTCTTCTGACAATAAAATAACAGCGTAAGCCAGAGGCTTGAACCAATCCTGTACAGCTGATTCTAAAGCCTGTAACTTCTGCGTATCATGATTTTCAATAAATGAAACGGAAAAGACCGGTTTTTTCTCCAGAAAACTGCCTTTTAAAATCTGGCTGAGATCATAATTTTCCCTCTCCTTTGATGCTTCAAAAAAATTGTAATGGAGAGGTGCATCAAAACAGGAGATCATATCATTAATCTTATCAGAAAAATCAGATATTTTTCCAGATTCCGACTTCCAGAATTCGCCCAAAATATAACAATCCGGATTCAATTCGGTTTTTATATAGGTAATCCATTCCTGTAAGAAATCAACGGAAATATGCTTCAGGGCATCCAGGCGCAATCCATCTACATGGGTGGTTTCCAGATACCATTTGATCCAGTTTTTCATTTCTTCGACGACGTAAGGATTACGGTATTCTACATCAGCTCCCATCAGATAATCATAATTTCCGAACTGGTGGCTTACCGCCCGGTTCCATTCTGTTCCGTATTCGTTATGGATTTTGAAAATTCCTTTTATTTCTTCATGATCTTTCTGAATAATGTCTATTCCGCTAAAACAAGTATAATCCCAGATAAAATCCGAATACTTTCCGTTCCGTCCCGGGAAAAGGAATTTCGTAAATACCTTTGCACTGAAAGGTTCACCAATGGTTTCATTCCGGTTTTCCTCATTGATCTGCTGTACAGTAACAGTCTCTCCTTCGTCTCCCCCTATTCTGTGATTCAGTACAATATCGGCGTAAACGGATATGCCAGCTTCGTGGGCTTTTTTAATAGCGGACAGGTATTCATCTTTGGTTCCGTATCTTGTGGGAATTCCTCCTTTCTGATCAAATTCTCCCAGGTCATACAAATCATAGATATCATATCCTCTGCCCTCCTGCCCTAACACACATTTTGTTGCGGGTGGAAACCACACTGCTGTAAATCCCAGATTCCTAAGATACTCACACTTTTCCGTAAATTCATTCCATAAATTTCCTTCATGATACCAATGAAAGAATTGTATAATAACTCCATTCATATTTTAATTCGGTTTTCTGTTAAACATTAAAAGCTTTATTTATACTGATAATTGCTCAAAATAGATCAGGAATATGATGCACCATAGTTTGCATCCTGTCTGTTCCAGCAATACTAAAAAACCTCCCAAAGGATGAAAGGCAAAGTGTAGCATTTTAGATAGTATACATGCATAATCATTTACAAATCTAAGGTGTATCCTTCACTGCCATCATGATTAAGATCATAAAACATCATATTTTGGTGAATTTTAATTAATATTTTTATGATTATAATCATAATTCAATAATTTGGGATTTATTAAATTTACTTATCAATTCTTACTGCTATTATTTATTAAAATTTAACTGATCAGCTAAGTATACAGCTCGAATCCATTACTGAAACATTTTCGGCCCATACCGGGACCAATCCTATTATTAATAACATAATTAATTCACCATGAAAAAAAAATTTACCCTCCACTATTACAAGAATTTTTTCCTGCTGTTTTTCATATTTCTGTTTTATGCAGGGAAAGGTCAGATTGGAATTGGAACTCCCACTCCCAATACAAGTGCTATGCTGGACGTAAGTTCCACAACCAGAGGAATGCTGGCTCCAAGAATGACAACAGCCGAAAGAAATGCGATAGTAGCTCCCGCCGATGGACTCCTGGTTTACGATACTACATTGAAGCTATTCTATTATTACGTAAATTCTACATCATCATGGGCTCCGTTGGCAAGCAGTGTGACTGAGAGAATTAACTTTAAACGCATAAAATCTACTGATGTCCTGAATACAGTTTTAGCTGAAGAACTTGCTGCCGGAGGCGGTGGGAAATATCTTATGGATGCTAATACACTGTATGAGATCAATGGACAGGTAACATTTGATCTGCCCATTGATATTAATAATTCTTACATAACCGGCCATGACAGCAATAATGACATTATCCGGAGAACTTCGGGCAATATTTTTGAGGGAGCCACGGGCGGGAGCATCAGAAGCTTAACCCTTACAGCACCAGGCGGAAACGTTTTCAATTTAAACGGATCTCCTACTCAAAACCTTATATTCCGGGACTGTGTTGTTGCTAATTCCAATACTGTTGGAACTGTTTCTGGCTTTGGGCTGGTATTTTTGAGCATCATTCAATTTACAGGAAACAGCAATGGTATCACCTATAACAATATAACACAACTGTTACTCAGTAATATAGGATGGTTTGGCAATAATTCCGGGACTTATGAGCGTTTGACGGGTACTTTTACATTGATAGAAAAACAGGGCGGATTCAGCCAGGTAAATGGATCTGCCACAGGATTTGATGTATCAACATCCGGTCTTACAATAACCGGTGATGCTGTTATGGAATCTGTCGTTTTTACGGGGGCCAATACTACAGGTTATATCAGGCCATATGCTACAGGAACCTATCCCGGGTATAATTTTAACAATAGCTGGACGGTAAGAGCTGCCGGCATACCTACTGAAGCTGACACCAATGCTGTTGGAGATTTTTCTGTAGACTATCCTGTAGGAACCGGCATTGGTGTCAGTTTTACCAACAATGCAAACCCCAGCAATATCGTAAAGATCGGTACTGCATCTTCAGTTTCCACCTCATCCAATTTATTCAGGTTTTCAACAGACGGTGTTCCCAACAGATTAAGATATCTGGGCAAAAAGAAAAGAATTTTTCAAATAACAGGATCAGTTTCTTTTCAGGTTCCCGCAGCAGGAACTTATATCATATATATTGCCAAGAACGGAACTGTTTTAAGTCAATATAAAGTGTACGGACGAGGATCATCTACCAATGATATTGTTGTACTGCCAATAAACGGAACTACTGAGCTTCTCAATAATGATTATGTTGAAATATTTGCTCAGCGGTATTCAGGCTCTAATGGCGACATTGTGGTTCCGAATATGACGATCACAATCAAGTAATTGAAATCAATTCTATGGTGGATTTCAGTCTATAAAAACGGTCATTATTCTGCAAATAATTAAGAGTATAAAAAATTACATTTCAATAAGATACAAAAAAGCTGCAATCAGTCAGATTACAGCTTTTTTATTATTCCGGAGTTTCCTGTAGATTAAAAACCGTGCCTGCCGGGTCAGTAATCCAGTGCATATTTTCAGGAAGCTCCTCAATTTCGTCACAGGTTTCCACACCATTTGACTGCAAATATTTTGTCGCTTCATCTATATTGGGAACGGTAAGCTGTAACCAAGTTTCAGAATGGGTATAGTTGTCCACACAATCCAGCCATATAATATTGTTGCCGAATTTTACTTCATGCGTCCGGGAAACGGTAGGATTGTTAATTGGCTTTTCTTCAACATCCAGCTTTAGAATATCCCTGTAAAAAGCAACTGTTTTTTCATATTTATTTTTCGGAATTTTTATGGCTATATTAATTCCTGCTTCAAATTTTGTATTCATTTTAGAGTTTCCAAGAGTTGTAAAGTTATTCTTTGATCAAAAATTTTACAGTTCAATATCACCTGTTATAATCTCCCCATTACGCTTGTAATTGGCTATAATCACTCCTTTTGATGTCACATGGCTTTCTGTTAAGGCAAAGGCTGCCGGAACCGTATCACTGTCAAATAATCTTTTCCCTTTACCCAGGACCAAAGGGTAAATTTTGAGTCGAAGCTCATCTACAAGATCATGCTTTAGCAACAGGTGAATAAGCTCACTGCTGCCCCAAACCTGAAGATCAGGCCCTTCCGATTGCTTTAGCGTCTGTATATCTGCCAGGCTTTTGAGGAAAGCTGTATTTTTCCAATCTGAATTTTCCGTGGTTTGAGACAGGACATATTTTGTCCCCTCATTAACAGCCGGCCAAAAATCAGCATGGTCCGGCCAGTAAGATGAAAAAATATCAAATGTCTTTCTCCCCAAAAGATAGTCGGCGGGCTTCATCTCTTCCTGCATGATCCTTCCAAAAAGCTCATCACCATAAGATACTGTCCAGCCACCATATTTAAAGTCTCCGGAAACATCTTCATCAGGACCGCCAGGTGCCTGCATAACACCATCCAGCGTAATCATTGATAAAACAGTTATTTTTCTCATTTTGATAAATTTATTATTTCAGTTATGGTATTACTTTAAAAAACTGTCCAGGTAGCTCAGGATCGTTGCATTCTGCATCATCAGGCTGACATGTCCCTGCCCGGGAACGATTGCCAGCTGAGATTTTGGCATAGAGCCAAGGTCGGCAGAAATGCCACCTCCCAATAATGTATAGGTTTTTGCCAGCTCAACTTTATCCAGTCCGTCATTGTCACCGGAAATGATTAAAACGGGTGCCGAAATTTTAGAAATATTGGAATCGCCTAAGTCAAAAGGCTGTTTGGCAGTAGCAATCATCTGCTCCAAAAATTTTGTCCATTTTGTTTTATCTGGTGCCACAGCGTCATAGGCCACCTGCATAGGGCTGTTTATAAAAAGATCAGGTTTCATCCCTTTAAAGGCGTTATTTACTTCGGGTATCCAACCGGTACTTTTATAGGTTGCAGAAATAATCACCATCTTGTTTAATCTTTCAGGGCTTTGTATAGCAAACTGGTAAGCTACAGCACCACCAAAACTATATCCTATTACATCTGCTTTATCAATTTTCAGCTCATCCATGACTCCTTTTACATCAGCGGCTAATGTAGCGTGTGATAATTTGCGGTCTGAAAACGGCGTGTGTCCGTGTCCCTGCAATTCTATGGCAATTACCTTCCGGTTCTTCGACAGCTCCGGAATCAATTGGCCCCAATTCATATCAATGGTCATAAAAGCACCATGCAACAATACAACAGGCTTACCTTCCCCGTAGACTTCATAATATACTTTGATGCCGTTAACAGGTACATAGCCACTAGCAGAAGGTTTTACTTTCTGGCCGTATAACGGTGATGCTGTAAGCATAATAATCACCAACGCTAGTAATGGCTTTAGGATTCTGAATAAATTTTTCATAATGTTATTTGGATTTAGGTTAATTAAAACTTTTATCCAAAATTAATAAGTCATCACGAAAGCTAACTTGCCACAAGACAAGATTTTATCTGATGAAGTCATTTTGGGTGGATACATTAAAAAATTACTTCTAAACATCTTCATAAGCCTTATATTTTGCTTGGCTTAAAAGAGCTTAAAGTAAAAATATTAACACCAAAACACTTATTGAAGATAAACATTTTATAAATAATTACACCGAATTGAAGAAAATTTATTAATTTCGGACAGAACTAAACCTTATTTTTATGAAAAATTTAAAGAAAATCGAAAGACAGGAAATGAAGTCAATTACAGGAGGGATTAACTGCCCGGGTGGTCAGCTATGCTTAATCAGCGGAAAATGGCAATGTATGCCATACGATGGATGTGGCGGTGGAAACCAGCCTTAAGTTTAACCCAAATTACTTTATTATGAAAAATTTTAAGAAAATTTCAAGAGAGCAGCTGAAAAATATTAATGGCGGGGCATTAAGCTGCTCCCAAGCATGCTGCCCACCTCCGGGAATAAAAAGATGTCCGTGGGTTATTTGTGTAGCACCGTGTGATATATTGAGTTAAAAAGTAAACTACTTTCTGAATACTATACTTTTCAGAAATAAGAAAAAAACCTTAGAATCGTTGATCCTAAGGTTTTTTTGTAGGAGAAGGCCTCTATAATTAAAAGCTCTTGCCCTATTGTATTTATCTTTTTTACAGATATTTTTAATAAAGGTTTGTGTATAATTTTTTTAAGTACTGCAATCCATATTGTAGAAAATAAAAGTGTAAGGCAAGTGATGTCATGTTTTTACCTTAAAAAACATATAGTATCGATATGCAGGTATGTCTGCTTTATACTGATTTGATGATTTTCGCGGGAGTGCCGGCCACAACTGTGTCTGCAGGTACATTTTTAGTTACGACAGCACCGGCAGCAACGACCGAATTCTCCCCTATGATTATTCCCGGAAGAATGATGGCACCGGCACCAATCCAGGCATTTTGTTTAATATGAATTTTCCCCGGCACCAAGGAATGTCTTTCAGCTGAAGGTAAAGGATGGCCTTCGGATAGTATGCTTACTTTAGGTCCTATCATTACATTGTCTTCTATAACAATACCACCTAACGTTAGAAAAGTACAATCAAAATTGATAAATACATTTTTACCAACCTCCAAATGTTTGCCATAGTTGATATAGATTGGCGGAAATATCGCTACAGTCTCATCAATGGCTGTATTGGTAATTTCGCTCAATATTTTTCTTATTTCTTCAGGATTGGAAGAAGCATTAAGCTTTTGTAACCAACTGATCGTAGCATAAGAGTTATCTCTTAAATCTTTTATCTGTGGATGCTGAGGGGTTACGGTCGTTCCGTTTTTTAACTCATCAAAAATTGTATTGCTCATATTTTTTCTAATTAACTGACCGTGTAAAGTTACGATCATCATTATTCTCAATGATTACATTATGTACCTGAAAAATGTCAAATATTACCTTTTTTAGTCGATTGCGGTGTCAGCCTATAAATGCAAATGGTCAGCCTCCAAAATGTACGCAATTCCACTAAAATTATACTTTTTTATTAGTCATGAGCTATTCAGCTATCAATCCGGATTTTCCATGTTGTCTTAATTCATGACCATAACAAAAAAGAGAAACCTTTCAGTTTCTCTTTAATCACATCTTATCCTGTAAATTTTGATATAAATACTACCATGGACTTATTTCTGTCCCATCTTCTATATCATGACTAAAATACTGTCCTGTAGGTGCATTTTCATCCGTCAGTGTGTGTTTAATAATAAATGCTGCTGCATTTTCTACAGATCCTGGCCCGCTGTGGTGGTTAAAATCTGTTGCAGTATAGCCGGGATCGATGGCATTCACTTTAAAAGGCGAATCTTTCAATTCATAAGCCAATACAATGGTGTATGCATTTAAAGCTGACTTTGAAGGACCATAGGCTGCCCCTTTCACACCATAATACTTCCAAGTAGCATCGCTGTGCAATGTTAGTGATCCAAGTCCGGAAGTTATATTGCTGATTCTGGGAGTGTCCGATTTTTTGAGCAGTTCTAAAAATGCCTGTGTCACGCTGATTACCCCAAAGAAATTGGTATCAAACACCTCCTGAATATGTTCAATGGAAGTATCCGCTGCCGTTTGAGGGTTTACGCCCAAGATCCCTGCGTTGTTAATCAGAACATCAAGCTTTCCCTGTTCTTTCGCGATGATATTCCTTGCTTCAGAAATTGAATGAGGTTTGGTAACATCTATTTCAACCGCTTTGATATTTTGAAATCCTTTTTCGGCCAATTCTTTTACGGTCTCTTCACCTTTTGCAAGATCACGGCTTCCCAAATAAACGAAATACCCTCTCTCTGAAAGTTGCTTTGCTGTTTCCAGGCCAATACTTCTGTTGGCTCCTGTAATTAATGCTGAATTCATTATTCTTTTGTTTTAATTGATGATGTAAAATTCCGCCAATTAAAAATAAAACCGTTTGCCATTTGGCAAAAAGCAACTTTAGCGGATATTTTTTCTTATTCTACTCAGTGAAGACTGTGTAACACCCAGATAAGAGGCAATATACGACAGTGGGACACGGTTAACAACAGTAGGATAGATTTCCAAAAATTTAAGATAACGGGTTGTTGCATCTTCGGAAACCAACGGACTTCTTCTCTCTACTTTCTGAATCAGCGCCCTTGAAATAATTTTATGTACAATTGCATCCCATCCAACAATGGTCTGTAAAAGCTCCATCCAGTCTTTTCTTGAAAAAACGATTATTTTGGTATCGGTTATTGCCTGTACATATGTGCTTGAGCAAATTTCATTATCAAAGCTTTCCAGATCCACCACCAGATTATTTTCTTCAATAAAGTATTTGGTGATTTCTTCGCCTTCATTATTATAATAGCAAACCCGTAATATCCCGTCTACAATAAATCCAACCTGACGAGCAATTTTACCTGCCTCTGAAAAGTATTCATCTTTCGGAAGGTTTATTTCCTGGGCTTTACTTGAAATAAAATCAATCTGTTGCTGATTAAGATTTCCAAACCTTAAAATAAAGTCAAATAGTTGTTTCATAAGTGCAAGTTAATTAAAGTCAGTTTCACAGTATTTGTCATTTGGTAAAATAAATGAAAAATGATGATTATAGTTTTGTCACATGAATATTTTGGAATTCATGCAACAAGAAAGCAAAAAAACTGTTATTAATTTAAGTGAGTAACTCAGACCGACATTTTAAAGTAGACTAATTATATTGATTATCCTCAAATTGCCGCATGAAATGAGTTTCAAAATATTCTTTATATGTTGTGTACGGATTTATTAACGTCTGATAGCATTTAATAATTTATGAGCTAATGCATTAGTTCTCTATGCATTATTTTTTTCCAGCACTTAATAATTTTGTATTTTTATTAAGCAATCATTTAATACTAACCCATATGAAGGGCAAGATCACCTATAAGATTTTTTTATTATCTTAAAATAATTAATTATGAAAAATATTTTTGCCCTACCAGCATTGTTCTTTATTATATTCCTTCACTCACAGACTCATAGATTTGTTTATGAACTACAGTACAAAATGGATTCGGCCGAAGCAGAATATGAAAAACTGAATATGCTTCTTGACATTAACCCTAAGGAGGTCAAATTTTATGGCCATAATTTACTGGTAACCGATTCTTTAAATAAAAAGTTCGGAACCAACAACAGCCATACCGACATGTCCGGACAGATCGTGAAAAGAAAGATCAACACGTATGACAATACAAATTTCATTGCGATTAAAGAAGGATATTATTCATTTAAAACAACAGATAAAATAAGCTGGGTAATTTCAGATGAGACAAAAAAAGTGGAAAATTACACCCTGCAGAAAGCTTTTACCCGATTTGGAGGCAGGAATTGGACGGCTTGGTTCTGTAAGGATATTCCTTTTAATGAAGGTCCTTATAAATTCCGTGGACTTCCGGGACTGATTTTTGAGCTTTCGGATTCAAAAAAGAATTTTATATATAATCTGATAAAAAGCCAGGAGCTTTCAGGTACTTTTCCAACTGATAATTTTGTAGAATCTAACTTCGGAAACAAGGCAATCCCCATCAATGAAAAGCAGAAAGTGAAGCTGACCCTAGATTTTTACAATGATCCTTTTGCCTTTGAAAGAAATAATTTCAGCAAAGCAAATACTAATCTGAAGATCAATATCAATGGAAAAGAGATCCATACTGTAGACGAGTTGAATACTCAGACAAAAAGTATGCAGCAAATCATCAGAAAATATAACAATCCTATTGAGATTGATAAAGCGGTTCATTACAAAGAATACTAGTGTAATATGCATAAAACACTATTTTTACATTCTTAAAAAAAATAATCATCGAAAATGGAATTCAATCCCAACAATCCCGTTATACAGCTCTGTATGCAAGGTATGCATATGGAAGAAACTGCAAATCTGGAAGAAGCCGGTAAATTATTTCTTCAGGCCTGGAACAAGGCAACAAACGACTTTGAAAAGTTCCTTGCCGCCTGGTATGTTGCCCGAAGTCAGGCAAAGGTTGCTGACAAATTAAGTTGGTATGAAACTGCTCTGGAATTTGCCTTAAAAGCTGATAATGAAGCGGTAAAAGGAGCTTTTATTGCTCTTTACTCAAACATTGCTGAATGCTATGAAAATATTGGCGACATGGATAATGCAAAAAGATATCATGAACTAGCGTTAGCATCCGTAAGCCAGCCTTCGGATAAAGGTCCCTTTTACCATGGTACAAAAGCGGACCTAAAAGTAGGTGATCTATTGACCGGTGGGCGTACTTCCAATTATCAGTCGGAACTAGTCATGAATCATATTTACTTTACTGCACTGGTTAACGGGGCGGGTCTTGCTGCAGCTTTGGCCAAAGGCGATGGTACTGAACATGTATATATTGTTGAGCCCAGTGGTCGTTTTGAGGATGATCCCAATGTCACCAACAAAAAATTTCCCGGCAATCCGACACGTTCTTACCGCACCAACGAACCGTTGAAAATAGTTGGTGAAATAAGAGACTGGCAAAGACTAACACCTGAGCAATTACAGCAATGGCGGGAAAAATTAGCTAATAATAAAGGAGAGATTATTAATTAAATTATGACAATTTTCTAAAATGACAGCATAAAAAGCAAATACTTCGTTCATAATTTCAATTTAGCTAAATTCAAGTATTCTATTAAATAAAACCTGATCCAAGTAATTGAACTAAAAGAAAGTCTTTCTAAATTCTTAGGATTAAATTTTTAAATATTCGCTGATGGTTTCTAAGACACCAAAATCATCATTTGAAAGTGTAGAAAAGCTGGCAGCCACCTTTACAGAAGGATGAGCATTTTCCATTGCATAAGAATATTTTGACCTTTCCAGCATCGTAATATCATTCATATAATCTCCGAAAGACATGGTTTGGGACGGCGTAATATTCAGAAGATTCTGTAACTTTTCCAGTGCATTACCCTTGTTAATATCTTTATTCATAATATCAAGCCAGTATTTTCCAGATACAACGACTTCCAGATTATTTTCCCGGAATTTTTTCAGGAAAGGATAAAGATTCTTTTCAGAACCCTCTGGATGATAAACGGCGATCTTGAACGCATCATCATCCACTTCTTCTCCCAAATCATTTACTTTTTGATTTTCAGTATAATATTTTGTAAAATAATCAATAAATTGCTGATCATCACTTTCATAATACGCTTTCTTTTTTGCAGACAGAACTGCTCTGGCACCGGGAATTTCCCGGACAGCTGCTGTAATATCAACAATAAACTGATGGTCTAATTTATCTGCAAAAAGCTCTTTATTCTTGTAAATAACATATCCTCCATTTTCTGCAATAAAACCGATCTCATTTTTAATGTCCTCAAAATATTGGGTAATACCCGGCATTTGTCTGCCGCTTGCAGGAACAAACAGGATATTCCTTTTTTTCAGTTCTTTAAATACGGAAGGAAAATTGGGACTTACTTCATAATCTGAATTGAGAAAAGTACCGTCCATATCTGTGACAATCAGTTTAATATCTGTCATAATAGTATTCTTTACAAAAAATTCCTTTTGAATTTTTTGATGGTAATTCAATTAAAATTTACAATGCAAAGGTAAGCTCTTTTATTTATACATTTTTGTAATGTACCTTTGAAAGATGCTGCAATATTTCCGCACTTTGTTCCGGTGTGAGATCACGCTGTGGTTCTGCCAGCATTTCATAGCCTACCATAAATTTTTTTACTTCAGCATTTCGGAGTAAAGGAGGGTAAAAATGCATGTGAAAATGCCATTCCGGATGAGGTTTTCCATCCGTTGGTGCTTGATGAATTCCCGCTGAATATGGAAAAGAAATTTCAAAAAGATTGTCGTATAAAATTGTTAAACCCTTTATTATTGACGCTAATGAATACTTCTCTGAATCAGAAAACTGCAGAATATTTTCAGCTTTTCTTTTGCTTACAATCATTGTCTCGTAAGGCCATACTGCCCAGAATGGAATAACAGCTACAAAATCCTCATTTTCAAGAATAACTCTTTTTTCAATTTCCAATTCTTTTTTGATATAATCTTCCAGAAGAGAACTTCCATTTTTTTCAAAATATTGTTTCAGATTTTCCTGCGTTCTCAAAACCGTCGAAGGAACAGAAGATTGTGCCCATATTTGTCCGTGAGGATGCGGATTACTACATCCCATCACACTTCCTTTATTTTCAAAAATCTGAACATGATTGATGTAATCTTCAGCTCCCAATTCCTCATATTGCTGTTGCCACACATCAACTACTTTTTTGATGTCACCGACTTCCATTTCCGGTAAAGTAAGGCTGTGATTTTCTGAAAAACAAATCACCCTGTTAATTCCCCGCTCCGGCTTCAATGTAAAGAAATCTGAATTTTCATCAGAGAATTCAACATCATCTCTCATCAAAGAGCCAAAATCATTTTCAAAAACATAAATACCTTTGTAATTGGGGTTTCTTTCTCCATTTACACGGAGATTTCCGGAACATAAATAGCAATCAGGGTCGTGAACCGGGAGTTTTTCCTCGGCTATTTTTTCGGTTTGTCCCTGCCAAGGCCGGCTTGCCCGTTGCGGAGACACCAGAATCCATTCATCCAAAAGCGGATTATACCTTCGGTGAGGATGCTTTTTCTGATTAAATGACGAATTCATTTCTTTTATATTCTTTAATTCCATCCGATATTTTTACATGGTACACTTTCATTTCAATGCCAAAACCGGCTTTGTACGCTGCACTGATTTTTTCGATTACCTCATTTACATTTTCATCTTTAATCAGATTGATGCTGCATCCGCCAAAACCGCCGCCCATTATTCTTGCGCCTAAAACGCCATTTTCTTTTACCGTTTTCTCTACCAGAAAATCGAGCTCTCCGCAGCTCACTTCAAACTCAGTAGAAAGTCCGGAATGGGTTTCGGTAAGAAGTTTACCCAGATATTCTACATCGCCTTCTGATAAAGCTTTGGCTGCCTTTTCGACTCTTTTGATTTCCTTTAAAAGATACCGACATCTTTTGTATGAGGTCTCTCCTATTTCCGATCTGACTGCATCCAGCATTGAAAAACTGAAATCTCTGAACTTCTCGATTTCAGGAAATGTTTCCCACAATATCCTTTTTCCTTGATCCACATCTTTTCTCCTGTTGTTGTAGCCGGAAGTGAGATGGGTATGTTTTACGCAGCTATCGAAAAGTACAAGGCTGTAACCTTCCAGATTAGCTTCGAAATACTGGTGTTCCAGAGAATGGCAGTCCAGCATAATCACCTGATGTTCTTTACCGAAAACAGAGGCAAACTGGTCCATAATTCCGCATTGTACTCCAACAAAGGTATGTTCGGATTTCTGACCTATAAGAGCCAGATCTTTCCTGCTTAAATTTAAATCAAAAATCTGGTTCAGAATAAAGGCGAATCCACATTCCAGCGCTGCTGATGAAGATAAGCCGGAACCCATCGGAATGGTACTGCTAAAAGCAATTTGTAAACCACCGGTCTTTTTCCCACTTTCCTGAACAGTATTAAATACGCCCAGTAAATAATTGACCCAGGTCTGCGAAACAGGACTTTGCTTTTGGTTGATATTAAAACTAAAAGAATCGTCAAAGTCTTTAGCAAAAAAGGTACAGGTTTCCGAGTCCTCAACTTTTTTTACAGCAAAGCAAATGTATTTGTCAATAGCTGCTGGAAGTACGAAACCATCGCTGTAATCAACATGTTCACCAATAATATTAATTCTTCCCGGAGCCAGAAAAATATTTTCCGGATCTGAATGAAAGAAAGCCTGGAATGCTTCTGTTGTATCATTAACTAATTTCTCCTTCATAAATAACTACAATGTATACTTTTAGGTGAATTGAGCATAAATTTAAAAAGCATTCAACTCCTTTCTTTTTATAACTTTTTTTGCCGCCTCCACAATATCATTGGCCGTCAGCCCATATTTTTCCATCAGTTGATCAGGTGTTCCGCTTTCGCCAAAACTGTCGTTTGCGGCAACATATTCCTGTGGCGCAAGATGTTCCGTGATCAGAAGCTGTGCAACGCTGTCGCCCAGACCTCCTAATCTGTTATGTTCTTCGGCAGTAACCACACATCCTGTTTTTTTAACCGAATTAAGAATGGCCTCAGCATCTAAAGGTTTGATGGTGTGGATATTGATAATTTCAGCATCAATTCCTTGCTCTTCCAGGATTTCTCCAGCTTTTATCGCTTCCCAAACCAAATGTCCTGTTGCAATGACTGTCACATCTTTTCCTTCGTTTATCATCCAGGCTTTCCCGATTTCAAAAGTTTGATTTTCATCGGTAAAAACAGGAATTACAGGTCTTCCGAAACGCAGATAAACCGGACCTTCATAATCTGCAATAGCAATGGTTGCTGCTTTCGTCTGGTTGTAGTCGCAGGTATTGATAACAGTCATTCCCGGAAGCATTTTCATCAGCCCAATATCTTCCAGAATCTGGTGTGTTGCGCCGTCTTCGCCTAAAGTAAGGCCCGCATGCGAAGCACAGATTTTCACGTTTTTGTCGGAATAAGCCACCGACTGACGAATCTGGTCGTACACTCTTCCGGTAGAAAAATTGGCAAAGGTTCCCGTAAATGGAATTTTGCCTTCTGTGGCCAAACCTGCTGCAATACCAATCATATTGGCTTCTGCAATTCCGATCTGGAAAAAACGCTCCGGTGCCTTTTCAATAAATTTTTCCATTTTCAGGGAACCGATAAGATCTGCACAAAGAGCTACGACATCAGAATTCTTGTCCGCCAATTCTGCAAGACCGGCTCCAAAACCGCTTCTGGTATCTTTTTTTTCTGTATAAGTATATTTTTTCATTTGATATCTGTTTAATAATCTCCCAAAGTTTCTTCAAGCTGGTCTAATGCTTTTGCCAATTGCTCATCATTAGGCGCTTTTCCGTGCCAGGCGTGGCTTCCCATCATATAATCTACACCATAACCCATTCCGGTTTTTAGCAGAATACAAATAGGCTGTCCTTGTCCTGTCAACGACTTCGCTTCATCTAAAACTCTAAGAATTTCGTCCATATCATTTCCATTTTCCACTTCAAGAACTTTCCAGTCAAAGGCTTCAAATTTGGCTTTAAGGTTGCCTAGAGAAAGGACTTTTGAAGTGGGGCCATCGATCTGCTGGCCGTTGTAATCTATTGTCGCAATGAGATTATCTACTTTATTGTGAGAAGCGTACATAATGGCTTCCCAGTTCTGCCCCTCCTGCAGTTCGCCATCACCGTGGAGCGTGAACACTAAATTTTCATCTTTGTCCAGCTTTTTACCAACTGCGTGACCGATTGCCACTGACATGCCCTGCCCAAGAGAGCCTGATGCAACACGGACCCCGGGAAGATGTTCGTGTGTGGTTGGATGTCCCTGCAGTCTTGAATTCAGTTTTCTGAAAGTGGCTAATTCTGACTTATCAAAATAACCCGCATGTGCCAAAACACTATAAAAAACCGGAGAAATATGGCCGTTGGAAAGATAAAATACGTCTTCACCTTTTCCATTCATATCAAATCCTTCCTTTCTTTTCATCGCATCAAAATAAAGAGCAACCAAAAAGTCGGCACACCCGAGCGAGCCTCCGGGATGACCTGATTGGCAGGCATGAACCATTCTTACAATATCTCTTCTTACCTGGGAAGCGATATTTTTGAGTTTTGAAATATCGTGCTGCATATATTTATTTCATTTTTTGTGAATCTTTGATAAACTGTTCCAAACCGTTGTCTGTTAACGGATGTTTTAGCAATGACAAAATGGGTGGCAAAGGACAGGTAACAACATCTGCACCTATTTTTGCACAATTGATGATGTGCATACTGTGTCTTACGGAAGCCGCTAAAATCTGCGTTTCGAATCCGAAATTATCATAAATGGTTCTGATTTCTTCAATTAAATTCAAACCGTCCGTAGAAACATCATCCAGCCTACCCAAAAATGGTGAAACATACGTTGCTCCTGCTTTCGCAGCTAAAAGTGCCTGTCCGGCGGAAAAAATTAAAGTACAATTTGTTCTGATTCCTTTTTGTGAAAAATATTTGATCGCTTTAATTCCGTCTTTAGTAACAGGAACTTTTACCACGATCTGCGGGTGCAGGGCTGCCAGCTCCTCTCCTTCCTGAATCATTTCGTCATAAGCAATTCCGATAACTTCGGCACTTATATCGCCATCAACGATATCACAGATTTTAAGGTAATGGTTAAGAATATTTTCTTTTCCGGAAATCCCTTCTTTTGCCATCAGAGACGGATTGGTTGTAACGCCATCCAGAATACCCAAAGCATTGGCTTCTTCAATCATAGCAAGATTCGCCGTGTCTATAAAAAATTTCATAAAATAAATTGTTAAGGTTATAAGTGTTAAAATTACACTTAATTAAATAAATGAGCAAATTTTGCTCATTATAATCAAGATGAGATTTAGTTTAATGATAAATTGAATACTGGGAATTTAATTAGCCATTCTAATTATGATGTCCCATATTGAGCTTAATTTTCTTTAAATCTTCCAGTTCGTGAACCGGTCGCTCGATGTCATAAGGAATCGGCATTTTCGAAAAAGTCTGAAAATACAGCAGACACGCATCTTTCCACCAAACGGCATCTTTTGCCTGAATTTTTAATTTTGATTGAACGTTCTGGAATCGTTCTTCATCAACATAAGGCTGCATTTTGTCCCAGACTTTTTGATATTCGCGTACATTTTTAACGCCTGTATCGTATTTGTAAGATAATTCTTCCCACAAAGTTTTGCCATCTTTCATCTGATAATTCCACGGAACATGATGAAACCAGAGAATCAGGTTTTCAGGGCAGGTCTTGATATTTCCATACACTTCATTCAAAGGAGGAAAATAATCTGAAACTGCATTACTTCCGGTTTTAGTTCTGTCAAAACCTACTCCATTTGCATCAGCTTTGTGGTAATAAACTGGCGACCAATCTGCTCTAGTTCCTTTGTAATCACCCCAAGGTTCAGGTCCATAATGGTGCATTCCTGCAAAGATATGGTGCAAACCAAGAGGCATCATATAATCCACTGCCGTTTCCCTTGATGTCAGCATCATTTCTTTCACAGGACTGAGGAATTTGTCATTATCGGTAAACGTCATTTTAATCCATTCTTCAGCAATCTGTTCAGAAGTCAGATCGTGGTTCCACGCCAGACGCCCGAAAGCGTACCAATTGGCCTGTGCAAAATGATGACCCGTCCAGTTTTTATCTTCCCCGATATTGGAAACCGCAGAAATAGCCGTAATTTCCGCAGGTCTTAGCGTTCCGTCCGTAATTTTAGCAATCGTAGAACCTTTTCCGTCAGAATAGGTATCGCTGTCCAGTGTTTCCTTAAACAATGGAGCGAGATAAACCAGATGATTGGCTTGCCCTAAATATTCCTGAGTAATCTGAAACTCAACCATTTCAGAAGTTTTCTTCAGCGCTCCAAAAAGTGGGTTAAACGCTTCACGGGGCTGAAAATCAACAGGTCCGTTTTTAATCTGAACAATAACATTATCTCTGAATTTCCCATCAAGGGGAACGAATTCCAGATAGGCTTGTTTTGCGCGGTCTTCTTTGCTGGGACTATACACAAAAGCTCTCCACATTACGATTCCTCCGTAAGGCTTCAGAACGTCTGCCATCATATTAGCTCCGTCTGCATGTGTTCTTCCATAATCCTGAGGTCCGGGTTGCCCCTCGGAATTGGCTTTCACCAAAAAACCTCCAAAGTCCGGAATTAATTTATAAATCTCTGAGGCTTTATCTTTCCACCATTTCTGAACATCTTTGTTTAAAGGGTCGGAGTTCTGAAGTTCGCCTAAAACTTTTGGAGACGAAAAATTAACTGAGAGGTATACCTTGATCCCGTAAGGTCTGAAAATGTCTGCGAGAATTTTTACTTTTTCAAGATAGTCTTTACGGAGCATATTGGGTGATGCATTCACATTATTGAGAACAGTTGCATTAATTCCTATTGAGGCATTGGCTCTTGCATATTCTTCATATCTCGGGGAAATTGTATCCGGTAAATCTTCCCATTTCCAAAGTGAATGTCCTGCATAACCACGCTCAATCGTCCCGTCCAGATTATCCCAATGGTTGAGAATTCTGACATCATAAGATGGTTTTTCGGTAATATTAAGATTAGTTACCATTGATTTTGTTTGCTGCAAACGTAAAATATGATACACTCCATACAACAATCCGATTTCTTTTTCAGCAGAAATGACCAATTTGTTCTGAACTGATTTTATTGTATAACCACCTTTCAGATTTTTTAAAGATTTATCTGTACGAAGTTCCACAGCCTGTCCTTGCCAATGATTCATCAATTCTTTTTTGGCAATATTTAAAGTCGGATTGTTTCCTTTGGAAATAATTTTGTCTGAGGACACTCCATTTTTTGCCGGAAACCGAAGCCAAAGCTGACTTCCGTCTTCTGCGAAAATCGTTAATGGAATCATTAGAAATAATAGGATGTACAGTCGGAAATAGCGCATTAGATTTTCTTTTAATTTTTATTTAAATAAGTTTTGGCTAAAGCCAAATTGTATCTCTTCATCTTTAAACGGGCTAAAGCCCGTTCCTATTGATAATAGGATTTCATCCTATCCTTCGTTAAATCGTCTCTTCGGGACTTTTTATAGATTATTCTTCTAAACCTTCAATGGTTTTAATTTTACCATTGCTGTCATATTCAAGTTCGATTACCTTCATACTTCTGAGCCATGTTTTTCCTTCACTAGGAACACTATCGTGGAAGAACAGATACCATTTCCCTTTAAACTCCACAATACTGTGATGGGTTGTCCATCCAACAACAGGCGTCAGAATTTCTCCCTGAAAAGTAAATGGTCCATAAGGATTGTCTCCCGTTGCATAACATATCAAATGCGTATCGCCGGTAGAATATGAAAAATAATAGGTGTCATTGTATTTGTGCATCCATGAAGCTTCAAAGAAACGGTGTCTGTCACCGTGAAGCAAAGGATTACCGTCTTTATTAAGAATCAGAACATCTTTTGGTTCTTCCCCAAATTCCAGCATATTGTCACTCAACAAAGCTACTTTTGAAGGAATTGCCGGTTCATTTTCATTGGGAAGAACCGCGGACTCAAGGGCTTTGTTGTTTCTATAACGTTGCAGTTGCCCGCCCCAGATTCCACCAAAATACATATAATATTTTCCATCTTCTTCAAAAATACAAGGGTCGATGCTGTAACTTCCCATCATCGGGTGTTTCTCCGGAATAAACGGTCCGTAAGGTTTGTCGCTTACTGCAACCCCAATTCTGAAGATGTCATTTTTATCTTTTAAGGGAAAGTACATATAATATTTACCGTTTTTGAACGCCACATCGCAATCCCACAACTGTCTTCCTGACCACGGAATATCTTTTACAGAAAGGACAACACCATGGTCTGTAATTTCGCCGTTTTCTACATCATCGAGAGAAAAAACGTGGTAATCATTCATATCAAAATGATCTCCATTGTCATTTTCTTCCATTCCGCTTTCCCAGTCATGAGATGGGTAAATGTACAATTTGCCTTCAAAAATGTGCACAGAAGGGTCTGCCATATAATCTTTCGGGAATAGATATTTTGATTTTTTCATTGCTTTAATTAGAAGTTAGATTTTAGAAACTAGATATTAGATTTATTTTTCTTTTGTTAACTGAATGATTTTTTCCACCACAGGTTTTGTCTGATCGTTCCGGTCGAAAAGTAATGGATAATCGGTTCTTCCTTTTACCGGGAAGTCATTTTTCCAGGATTGGGCATCAGTAACGCCCCACAAGGTTACTCTTCTGATTTTATCCTGATGCTTCAGGAATAATCTGAAAAAATCCAGATAACGGTTTTCCCATTCTGCTTTTATATTTTCGGGAAGCCCTACCTTATAAGGATTCATTTTTGCCTGATATTCCACGGTATCTGAAACGTTGGCAGAAGTTCCCCAAGGTGACGGAAGTGCGCTGATCTCCATTTCGGTAACATTAACCTTCACTCCGTTTGCTGCATAAGCTACAATTGCTTTTTCATATTCGTCAAGTGTTGGTGTATCGAGACCTACGTGAGTCTGCATCCCAACACCATCGATGCGGATCCCTCTGGATTTCAGGTTCTGCACCATTTTGCTGACGGTCTGCACTTTTCCGGGATACCATTCGTTGTAATCATTGTAATACAATTCCGCATTCGGATCAGCTTCCTCCGCGTACTGAAATGCCAACGGAATGAATTCTTCACCTAATATTTCGTAAAATTTACTTTTCCGATAAGAACCGTCTTCCATGATGGCTTCGTTAACCACATCCCAGCCTTTCACGCGGCCTTTATATCTGCTTACAACCGTGGTGATGTGATTTTTCATCCTCTGCTTAAGGACTTCCTGAGAAACGTCTTTCCCGTCTTTATCAACGAAAAACCATTTTGGCAGCTGAGAATGCCAGATCAACGTATGGCCAATGATAAACATTTTATTTTTCTCTCCAAAAGCCACAAACTGGTCAGCATCATCAAAAAAGAATTTGCCTTCCTGTGGTTGCAGGAACATAGATTTCATACAGTTTTCGGCTACAATGGAACTGAACTGATTTTTAATAATCTCAACAGATTTTACTTCTGTTTCGTGAATCTGCGGAAGGCTCATTGCTGTTCCGATGTAGAATTTATTTTTGAATGCGTTTTTCAGAGAATCATTTGAAGTTGCCGTATTTGCTGTCTTGCACGAGACGGTCAAAGTTAAAATTCCTAATAATGCTACTATTTTTTTCATAAAATTTTTATTTTCATTTGGCTTTTAGCCGAAACTTATTATAAATTTTGGCTAAAGCCTTTTTCCTTGTCTTGTATTAAACGGGCTAAAGCCCGTTCCTATTGATTCCAATTAATCTTGTCAAGATTTTTGAATACGAATCACTCGCAGCCCGGCTTGAACGGAGCTCTTTTTGTGGAGCAAGCGGAACAAAAAAGCGGGAGTGGAAGACGGATCAGCTGTCCAAAAAATATAATTGATTAATCTGTTGATTTTCTTCTTTCTTTCAAATCCTGCTCGATTTTGATTTCCATTTTTTTGTTGATTTCATAGAACATCAGCAATCCGCACGCTAAAAAGAACGGAATGGAAGGAAATACACTGACCAGCATTTTTGCTCCTGCGGAAACAGTTTCCGGCTGTATCACGCTTATCGCACCTTCTGACGAAATGTAACCGTATTTTCCGATAATCAATGCAACCAAAGAACTTCCGATACTCAAGCCGACCTTTAAGCCGACCATCATCGCAGAGAAAATAATGGCTGTTGCGCGCCTGTTATTTTTCCACTCGGAATAATCTGCCACATCTGCAATCATCGCCCAAAGTAAAGGGGTTCCGATTCCGTAAAAGAAACCGTGTAAAATCTGTGACAGGAACATCAACCCCACCGATTTTGGCGGATAAAATATAAATGCCAGTACGAACAATGTTGAAATGAACAATGAGGCGATGAATGCATCTTTCTTACCATATTTGTCAGCAAATTTTTTGGAAAAAGCAATCCCTACAATCATCATGATAATCCCGCCTGCATTGAAGAGCCCGAAACCTGCTGACCGTGGATCTTCTCCAAAGAAATTCATGCCAATGGAATTGAAGAAATTCGTAATCGGTGATATAAATTGCTGAAGTGATGCTTCATCTACATAGTTGTTAAAATAATAGACATATGAGCCACCTTTCATCGCGAGTGTAATGAAAATCAATGCGGTAACTATCAACATGATAATCCATGGCTTATTTTTCTTTAAATCTTTTAAATCAGCGCCCAAAGTCGATTCCTGTTCCGGTTTTGGAATCACCCTTTCTTTGGTTGTAAAAAACGTTATCAGCAACATGACCGTTCCTATAATGGCGAGCCAGGTCATTACAACCTCGATTCCGGCTGCTTTATCACCATGTCCTGCAGATAAAATAATGGGCAACATAAATACCTGAACAAAAAACTGTGCAAACATGACGGCAACAAAACGGTAGGAAGAAATACTGTTTCTTTCACCCATATCTCCCGTTATCACGCCACTCAAAGCAGCATAAGGTAAATTATTGGCTGCATAAAGCAATAGCAAAAGCGAATATGTAACTGCTGCATAAATCATTTTTCCTTTGTAAGAAAAATCGGGTGTGCTGAACGCAAAAAGTGCCGCTGCACCCAGTGGAATTGCGGACAGTACAATCCAAGGACGGAATTTCCCCCATTTTGTCCGGGTTCTGTCTGCCAAAGCACCAATCACCGGGTTGAATACAAAGCCTGCCAATAAGCCTACAGTAAGGGTGATAATGGATGCATCTTCCGCTTTTAATCCGTAAATATCTGTGTAAAAATAAGCTAAATACGTTACAAGCGTCTGGAAAACCAGATTGGCCGCTAAGTCTCCTAAACTGTAGCCGATTTTCTCAACAACGGATATTTTCTGGGATGGATTGTTCATATGAATTAGATATTAGATAAAAAGATTTATAGACTGACAGATCATAGAATAAAATCCGCCTTTATTATATGTTTGGTTTAGTAATTATTCAGTAGTAAATGGTGATGCAGGAAGTCCGGTCTTATTTTTAAGGTTTCCGTCGGGATTGTCTGCCCAGTCGTAGCGAACAGCGAAAGGTTCTTTTACATCATCGTTCCAAACCATTATTTTATTACCTTCCACTTTGGCTTTTGCCCACTCATATTTACCGTTTTTACTTTTGACAGCAAAACCTTTCAGCTCTGAAACAGGCTCAAAATCATCTGTTCCGGGTCTGAAAGAGAGCATAATTTTATTTCCTTCCACTTTCATTGACTGATACACCGGTCCGTCTGCCGTGATATTTTTTCTGTATGCCACTTTTAATGCCTGTAAAGCCAGTCTGTCTCCCACTGTTTTCTTATCAAGCGGATGAATGTCGTTCCACTCTCCTAAATCAATAATTACGGCAAGTCCTGTGTTTGGAACTTTCAGCGAAACTTGACGTTGCTGGTCTCTGAGCTCTGCCCAATTACTTTCGACAGGCTGGTTTTTCGGTTCCATAAAATTGGCCAGCTGTACGGTGAAAAACGGCAAATCTTTTTGGTTCCATTTGTTTCGCCAGTCCAGAATCATTGTGGTCAGCAAGTCTCCGTATTCTTTTGGTTTTCCGGTATTGCTTTCGCCCTGATACCAAATTGCCCCTTTGATATTATAATTGATTAAAGGGTGAATCATTGCATTGTATAACCCTGTCGGTTTCCAACGGATGAAGGTCTGTCCGGGAGCCATTTTTTCCATTTTAGCCCCGACTTTATATTTCCATTCGGTTTTTAAATCAATTTTATTTCCATCAATATCAAGATAGTAAGATTTGTCAGCAATGAACTGCCCTTTTCCGCTTCCGTTTGTAATTCTTACGGCAATGACATTTTTGCCTTCTTTTAAAATACCTGCCGGAATATTGTACCAGCGAGGCGGATATTCATAGGTTACATTTCCGACTTTTGTTCCGTTGATGTAGGTGACATCAGCATCTTTTATTCTTCCTAAATTTAAAAATGCGGCTTTTCCTGCCTGATTTTTAGTTAAATTAATTTCTTTTCTAAACCAAACCGAACCTTCAAAAGAACCTTCTTTATCTTCCCAAGAACCTGGAATATTCATTATTTTCCAATCAGAATCGTTTAGGTCGAAGTTTTCCCAATGTTGATTAAATCCGATATCACTTTGGTCGAGTTCTGTGTACCAAGCTTTGCTTAACGCTTGTTCGGTAGATTCTGTAGATTTTATTAAATCATCATTCTGCCATTTTTTGGCTTCGTCAAGATATTCAGGATACTTTTTCAGAGAATTTTCATCCATCCAGGCCTGGATTGGTGAACCACCCAAACTGGTGTGGATAATTCCAACGGCAACTTTGTTTTTTTCACTTAATTCTTTCGCAAAAAAATAGGCAACTCCGGAAAAATTAAGAATCGTCTGTGGATTTGTTGCTTCCCACCTGCCACCATCAAGCTCAGTCTGAGGTAATTTAAAATTATATTTTTGTGGAACAGTGAAAAATCTGATGTTCTGATTATTTGCATTTTTAATCTCATCTGCATAAAGCGGTGTCAGTCTGCGCATCGGAAGTTCCATATTCGATTGTCCTGAAGCCAGCCAGACATCGCCGATAAGAATATCCTTCAATGTAATTTCATTAATGGTCATTGTATAAGGACCACCTGCTTTTTGCTCCGGAAGCTGAATTTTCCAGTTTCCGGCCTGGTCGGCGGTTGTGCTGTATTTTTTATTGATGAATTTAATTTCTACTTTTTCTCCGGCATCAGCCTTTCCCCAAACATTCAACCTTTGGTTTCTCTGCAAAACCATTCCGTCTGAAACCAATGCGGGAAGCCTGATTTTAGCTTCAATGAAAATGCAGAATATACAGAGCAGCAAGCTTAAAATTTTGTTAAATCTATTGTTCATATGGATTGGAATATTTTGTAGTTTTCTCAAGGTTTAAAAACTTGACAAGACTTGTTTAGTTTTTATTTGGCATTTGATTCAGCAATCTGACTTCGATGATTTTCGGGGTAAGGGATTTTTCACCTGAATTAAATTTTACTGTCAGAACTTCCTTACGACTTTCAGATTCGGGAATTGGAATTAATAATGATTGTGGAGAGCTGCCTAGTTTTCCGTCGAAATTTTCAGAAATTACCTTGATTCCGTTAATTTCTGCATTCAACGTTCGGTTGGTATTGGCATCGAAATAAAGAAGATAAAGATACTTTGCCTTTTTATCTTTGTTTCTCATCTGATAGCTGAACCAGCCTTTTGCCTCACGGAAATGGCGGTCCTCCATATAACCGGTATTGGAATCTTTGCTGTCGATGAAATGATCTGATTCCGGTTGTTGCTCACCCAGCTGAACTTTATCTGAAGTGATGCTGTCAAGCTTTCGGATTTCCTCTTCTTCTTTAGCTTTCTGCTTCTGAATCTTTTCAATCTTATCCTGATCTGCCTGAGGAAAATAAATGATGTAGCGCTCTTCATGAATCTTGTAAAATGGAACTAATTCCAGTCCGTTACTGAATTTATTCTGGGGATACAGACCACTCAATCTGAAGGTCAAATCTTTTCCGCTAACCGTTTCCAAATGATTTAAAACCGAAGCTGAAGGGCCTGAAATAGTTGGAATTTCATTTAAAGGAATCTGTGGACCGTGCGCGATATGTCCACCCCTGCTGTCATCGGCGAAAAGTCCATCCTGGTTTTCTTTTCCGTATCTGGCAGCTAAAACAACCGGACCATATTTAAACGCGAAATAATCTGAATGATCGGGAAGCTGTTCTGCGGAAAGATGCATCGGCATTTTCATCTCGACCACGTCTCCTTTTTTCCATTTTCTTTTGATACTAAAATACCCTTCAGCATTCACAGGCACATTGATGTGTTTACCATTTACTGAAATGTTGATTTGAGAGGCATCTGACCATTCCGGCGCTCTTAATTTTAAATTGATATTTGAGGCTGATACAACATCAAAAATCAGTTTCGTAGATGGTGATTCCGGGAAATTATTTTCCTGTCTCAGAATTATTTTCTTTTCAGACCATTTTAAAACGGAAGGAATAAACAGGTTTACATACAGATCTTCATCAGAATACGCATAGACCATTTCACCATATTTGGCATGGTTCTCCATTCCGGAACCTACGCAGCACCAAAAGCTGGTTTCCGGCTGGGAATACACCCTGTAATGACCGGGACGCATCGGTGTAAAATAAACAAAACCACCTTTTCCGGGATTTTGCGTGGAAAGAATATGATTGTACAGAGCCTTTTCGTAATAATCCACATAAGATGATTTTGGATTGGCTGCGTACAATTCCTTGGAAAGTTTCAGCATATTATAGGTATTGCAGGTTTCGGGACCTTCAATACTTTTAATCATTCCGCTGAAATCACTGGTCGGATTGAAATGCTCGCTGACACTGTTTCCTCCGATAACAGCTGATCTTTTCTGCGTAACATTGTTCCAGAAAAAATCGGCGGCATTGCTCCACTCTTTATTGTTTTCCAAATTGGCAATGCGTTTAAATCCAATCACTTTCGGAATCTGTGTATTGGCGTGGATGCCGGTGAGTTTATCTTCATCATTCAGCAGTGGATTCAGAATCGCAAGATGAGAAAAACGGTGGGCAAGCTTTAGATATTTTTCATTTTTTGTAATGTCGTAAACATCAGCAAAAACTTCATTCAGACCACCGTGTTCACTTTGCAGCATGTCCTGAATCTGTGCATCGGAAAGTCCGGAAACTTCTTCAGCCATCCAATCCGTGAGCCTGATGAGCATTTGTTTTGCTTTCCCGCTGTCCGCATACCAATAGGCATCACGTAAACCCGAATATATCTTGTGAATGTTATATAAAGGAACCCAACGGTCATTCAAACCGAAAGTTGCTGCCCGGATATTTCCGCCGGCAATTTCCTTCCAGATTTTTTTACCGTTCGGAACTCCCGAAAGATAACCGTCTCCTGAAAGATTCTGACAACGCTCCAGCTCATCAATCATATAATCCAGACGCTGCTTTATTTTTGAATCACCTGTAGAAGCATACATTAATGCCAAAGCGGATACATAATGACCGCCAATATGACCATCCAATCCTGTATTTTCCCAATTGGGATAGTTCTCTTTGCCGGGTTTAAGTCCAGCTTCTTTCTGAAAGGGTGCCAGAAGCCGGTCTGCATCCATTGCCAGGATATATTGCTCATCCGTAAGCATCGCCCGGCTGAAAACACTTTCGGACAAATGAACCTTGTTGAGCGGAAAGTAGCTAACATTTCTCTTTACTTGTCCAAAAGCCGTAGTAAAGCCCAGAAGTACTATCAGTGATTTTTTGTTCATTAATAAATGTTATTTCTACATTTCTAAAATAAAAGAAAGTATCCAGATAGCAAACAGTTTTCCCCGTTTAGCAATATGTCCTTTTGAAAACGCATTTTGAAATAAGTAAAAAAACTTTTACAAACCTTTACCTTATCATAAAAAACAAGAATAGACAAACTATAGAATATCAATTAAATAAATGTAATCCTGTCATTATCAAAATACATATCGTGTGTTTATAAAAACCGGGAAAAAATTATATCCGGGCTTATCGTATTTTAATAATAACCCTGAAAAAAAGCAGAGTGAAATACCGGATCGAAATTTTAACATATTTTTAACATTGCATTCATATAGGATTTACCATTATTTCAGCAAATAATTCGTTTAAATGATGAAAATAATTCCCCAAAATACTATTTGAAACTACAAATCATCAAAATGAGTATTAGGAAAAATATAAAGTGTTTAACATACATTTATTAATTTTTCATATTAAATCTACATTAAAAGAATTAACTTTGTTTAAAATCATTTTGATGGAAGAAAATTATCTTACTTATCCCAAACATCTTGTCGCAGTAGACTGTATCATCTTTGGTTTTGGTGGAGAAAACCTTAAAATTCTTCTGGTAAAAAGAAACTTCGAGCCCAAAAAGGGAGAGTGGTCACTGATGGGAGGATTTGTTGATGATAAAGAAAATTCCGATCAGGCTGCCAACCGTGTTCTGAATGCTCTGACCGGACTTGAAAACATCTACCTTGAACAATTGAAAGCTTACACAGAAATTGACCGGGAGCCTACTGCCAGAATTATGTCGATTTCATACTATGCTTTAATCAATATCCAGGACAATATTCAGATCAACGAAAAATACAGTGCGAAATGGTTTGATCTGAAAGACCGTCCCGATCTTATTTTTGATCATAACGCAATGGTAAAAGATGCTGTTTTGAGACTGAGAAGAAGAGCAACGACAAGGCCGATTGGCTTTGAGCTTCTCCCTGAAAAATTCACCATGAAAGACCTTCAGAATCTTTACGAAGCTATTTTCGATGAAAAATATGACAAACGGAATTTTACCAGCAAAATCAATGCTTTGGATGTTCTGGTAAAAACTAATGAAAAAGATATGAACTCATCTAAAAAAGGATCTTTTCTTTACACTTTTGATGAAGAGAAATACAATAAGAAGATCTCGGAAGGCTTTATGTTTAAAATTTAGTCTTAGAAATTTCCGGTAAATTTTACTTTGATTCCCAGTTGAAAATTGGCAATGGTCTTGAAAATTTCGATCAGTGTTACTCTTTCTATTTTAGTAAGTTTACTAATTTCTACATAATTATCAGGGCGCTTTTTATCTATATTGATTTGATTGGCCTGGTTTTTAAGCCGGAGCGCCATCAGATAATAATATGACTGATGCATCTCATTATACTGCTGCTGTGTGAAAATTCCGATTTCCTTTAATCTTTTCATTCTTTCCCCAGTATTTTCAATTTCGAGCTGATTTTCCAGCGCGTAGACCCTAACCAGATCTACAATTGGAGACATCGCCGTTTTAATGTCGAAGACTTCTGATTTCCCGATAGTCTGGGTCTTTATTCTTTTAAAAAAGGTCAATGGCGGTTCATACTGCAGTGCATTTTTAGCAATATGGGCAAAAAACAGCTGATTGGGCGAAGCCAGTTTTTCTTTGATAAAAGTTTTCAGCTCACGGACAATAGCGTCATCACCGTAAATAAAACGGAAATCAAAAAATGTGGAAAAATTCATCGCACTTTCAGGCAGAGATTTTTCAATCCATTGGGTATAATTTCTTTTCCAGTGAGAAAGAGAATGCGTCCACTTGGGATTGCTCGCCATAAAGCCACCTTTGCAGTATTCAAAACCAATGGTATTGAGGTCGTCGGAAACTTTTCTGGCAAAATCCAGGAAATATTCCCTTACCATTTCCCGGTCTTCGTTGGCTTTGTCTTCATAGATAATTCCGTTGTCCTGGTCGGTATTCAGCGTCTGCTCTTTTCTTCCTTCGCTTCCTGTGACAATAAAGGCAAATTTGGCAGGCGGCTTTCCTATCTGTCTGATGACCTTTTCTATCACTTTTCCTGTAATTGTATCCGCAATGGTGGTAATAACCTGACTGGCAATTTCACCATGAACTCCCCTACCCAAAAGCTGATTGATGATATCAGGTACCTGGTTCCATTTTTTGCGGAGCTCTTCCGTATTTTCTGCCTGCTTTACAGACTGGATAAACACCAACGGGCTCTGCGCCTGCTCGCTCAGCAAACGGTTTCTGCTGAGGAAGCCTACATATTCTTCTTTATTTTTTACCAGAAGATATCTTGTTTTGGTTTTAAACATCATCAGAACCGCTTCATACAGGTAAGCATCACTGGAAATACTGACAATTGGATTATCCATTACCTCCAAAATGGCTGTTCTTGAATCCAGGCAGCGGGCAATGACGTTATCCCGTAAAGTAATATCTGTCGCATAACCGATAATCTCGTCACTCTGTGACTTCCTGATAAAAATACAGCTCACTTTGCTGGCTGCCATCATTTTGGCGGCTTCAAAAACGGGTGTGCTTTCTTCACATGACACAATACTTTTGTAAGCGATGCCTTCTATTTTTCTGGAATACAGCTGATCGGCAGCAAAATAACTTTCTTCAAAAGTAGCCGGGGTTTTTACAAAGTGCGAAAACTCCTCATCCAGCATTTTTATTCCAAAATCTGAAGTGAAATAATGAAAAAAGCTGTCGTACGCATTACATAATTCATAAAACTCCTTTCTGGGTAAGGTGTAAACCACAGTTCCTTTTTTGGCTATCGCAGATTTTAGTGCACGAACCCGGTTCAGAACAACTGAAATTCCGCCGAAACAGTAAGGCGGATAATGTCTGGTCAGACATCTTTTGTTTTCTGCAGCATCGAAAAAGAAAGTTTCGTATTCTCCTGATGAAATAATATCGACCCCTCTCATCTCGGTCACTTCCTGACGATACACCAATGTATCTTTAGAAAACTCAGTTTTTGTAAGCGATTCAGAGATTTCGGCAAGAACCGTTTCAGGCAGAAGATCAAAAGGTTTTGTTACTTTTAATAGCGAAATAATTTTTTCTTCCATAATGATTAAATAGGTGGCATATATTCAGATTAATAAATTATTTCATTTACTTATTGATTTTATCTAAAAATTTCAATTTACTTTCAATTTTG
The DNA here is from genome assembly GCF_019970085.1 of Chryseobacterium lathyri. Classification (NCBI taxonomy): domain Bacteria; kingdom Pseudomonadati; phylum Bacteroidota; class Flavobacteriia; order Flavobacteriales; family Weeksellaceae; genus Chryseobacterium; species Chryseobacterium lathyri. Next base: position 460,356 of record NZ_JAHXYG010000004.1, read on the forward strand.
TGATGGATATTCTGAAGTTCATCTTTTGAAATTTCACCACGGGAACGAATCTCAAAGAAGCATTTTGCTGTCATTTCTGCATCAATCACAGCATCGTGAGAGCGTTCCATCTTTTCATTAAAAAGAAACTCGTAAAGCTGTGGTAACCGGAAGTAATCTGCTTCAGGATTAAAAGCATAGCCTTTGCTTTTGAGCATCGTACAGTAAAAATAACTTTTTTGAAAAGGATTTTCCAAACCTGCCCTGTAATAATCACAGCTTAGCGTGTGAATATCAAATTCTGTGAAATGTCCGGTTATGAGCGGCTGATATTGCTGTATATCTTGCGAAAGCTTTTCTAAAACCAATTTCCGGTTCTGTCCGTTTTTACTCAAAAACGTTTTGGTAATCCCGTGTACTTTAACCGACTGTGCACTGATTTTTAAATTTTCATCATAAATATAAAAATTCTCCCATTTAATTTTGTTCCCGGTTTCATCGTACAAAATCCATGCAACCTGAACTGCTGATGGCCAGTTGTCTGTTTCAGAATAAGGAAGATTCCAACGTTTCGGAATTCCTGTTGTTTCGGTATCGATAAAAAGGAGATATTTTTTCAAAACTTTATTTAAAATTACAAAATCATCAGACTCTTTAACAAAAATAGGATGCCAATCATGACATCCTATTTATAAATTATTTATTAATTACCAGAATCTCACATAAAGTGCAGTCAGTAAAAGAACTGTTACTACAATCATAACCAATGTTCTGGAATCTACTTTAAACATGGTTGCATCTATAGCGAAAGCTTTAGGATTTACTTTCGGACCTGCCAAACTTATCATCACCATAACAACAACTGTAATAAAGAATGACCAACCCATATTAATTAAAAATGGAATTTCCGTGATCGTATGAACGACTCCGTTTTCTAATTTTTCATAGGTAAAAGCAGTGTATAGCCAGGTTTCTTTCCCGAAAATATCTACTGCAAAACTGTTGAAGAAAATAGCCAGTAAAAAGCCAAGAAGAACGCCTACCAAAGCTGCCGTTCCTGTTGTTCTTTTCCAGAACATTCCCAAAAGGAACATAGCAAAAACTCCGGGACTGATAAATCCGGTATATTTCTGGATGAATGTGAAACCACCTTCTCCTCCAATTCCCAGGACATCTGTCCATGTAAATGCCAGAGCTACAAACATTGCGATAATGATTGCCCAGCGTCCTGTTCTTACCATCTGGATTTCAGTCGCATCTGCTTTCAGGTATTTTTTATAGATATCCAAAGTAAAAATGGTCGAAATACTGTTTACTTTTCCTGCCAAAGATGCTACAATTGCTGCAGTAAGCGCTGCAACCGCAAGGCCTTTCAGCCCTGTTGGCAAGAAGCCTAAAATGGCTGAATAGGCGCCATCTTTTACACCGTTGAAACCTGGCAGATGCCCTTTCGTATATAAAACATAGGCTGCAATTCCCGGAAGCATCACGATAATCGGCATAAATAATTTTAAAAATCCCGCGAACAAAATTCCGGTTCTTGCCGTTTTTAGGTCTGCTCCCAAAGCACGCTGCGTAATGTACTGGTTACATCCCCAATAATTCAGGTTAACAATCCACTGACCAGCAAAGTACATTGCCAATCCAGGTAAAACCACATATTTCTGAACATTCACGTTCTCCGGCATTGCCAGAGTTGTGGTGGTTGTAGTCGGTTTATCAAGAATGAGCTTAAAATGCTGTGGTGCTTCTTTAATTAATGTCTGGAAACCTGCGAAAGCATTTCCTACAGCGGCTCCGTTAATTCTCTGGTCAACAATCTGAAGAGCCATATAAACCGTGGCAAAACCTCCGATAATTAAAACCGCTACCTGAATAACGTCGGTGTACCCGATTACTTTCATTCCTCCCAGACCAATCAGCAAGGCCATGAGCAGTAACCCAATCATAATGATATGAAGATTATCTCCGCCCAGCAATGTATCAATGGCCAAAGCTCCCAGATAAAGAATAGAGGTCAGGTTTACAATCACATACAGAAACAGCCAGAAAACCGCCATAATCAGTGAAACCGATTTGTTGTAACGGGTTTCAAGGAATTGGGGCATCGTATAAATCTTATTTTTAAGGTAAATAGGAATGAACCAGACCGCAATAATAATCAATGCAATGGCTGCAATCCATTCGTAAGCTGCGACAGCAATGCCTACGAAGAATCCTTCGCCACTCATTCCTATAAACTGTTCGGCCGAAATATTGGACGCAATCAGGCTGGCACCAATCGCCCACCAGGTAAGTGAACCTTCTGCCAGGAAATAATCTTTACTGCCTGTAGCTGCAGATTTTTTCCTGTTGTAGATCCAAATTCCGTAACCGGCTACCACCACAAAATAAATCAGAAATATGATGATATCAATAGTTGCTAAGTTTCCCATAATTTATTTTTTAACTGAGAATTTATAAATCGTTTTAGTCTGATATTTCTGTCCCGGCTTAAGTTCTGTTGAAGGGAAAGAAGGTTGATTTGGAGAATCCGGAAAATGTTGGGTTTCTAAACAAAAGCCTGTTCGGAATTCATTTTTCCCTCCTGTTTTCGTATCAAACTTTCCATCAAGAAAATTTCCGGAATAGAACTGAACACCCGGTTCATCCGTAAGAACTTCCATCACTCTTCCTGACTCAGGATGATAGACTTTTGCGATGCTCCTCATTCCGTTTCCATTCAGAATCCAGTTATGGTCGTAACCTTTTCCTTTTTTCAGCTGATCATCATTTGTAACATTGATGTCTTTTCCGATTGGTTTTGAAACCGTGAAATCAAACGGACTTCCCTTTACAGGTTTTTGTTCACCTGTTGGAATCAGCGTTTCACTGACAGGTAAAAATTTATCTGCATTAATTTGCAGTTCGTGATCAGTAATCGTTTTTGTAAAATTCCCTGAAAGGTTGAAATATGAATGTTGAGTAAGGTTAACAAATGTTGCTTTATCCGTCGTTGCTTCGTAAGAAATCTCCAAAGCATTGTCGTCTGTCAACGTGTAGAATACCGTGGTAGATAATTTTCCCGGATAGCCTTCTTCGCCGTCTACACTCGTGTAAGTCAGCTTTATAGTTGGAAATTTCGCATCTTTAACAGGTTCAATGTTCCAGAATTTGGTGTGAAAACCTTCTTTTCCACCGTGAAGACTGTTGGGTCCGTCATTTTTATCAATATCATAGGTTTTGCCTTCCAAAATGAATTTCGCGTTGGCTATTCTATTTCCAAAACGTCCGATCAATGCTCCGAAATAATACGGATTTCCGTTGAAATAGTCTTCAGGCTTTGTAAAGCCCAAAACGACATCTTCATAGTGACCATCTTTATCAGGAGCTGTCAATGAGGTGATAATTCCTCCAAAATTGATGACTTCCACTTTCATCCCGTTTTTATTGGTTAAGGTGTATTTTTTAATGGAATCGCCTTTTGCAGTCACTCCATAATCTGAAACCTGTATCTTTTCCATATTTTCTTTTTGAGGCTGATTAATGTTTTCTTTTTTGCTGCATCCGAGAATACATAAAACTGCAACAATAATCAGATTATAGTTTATTATTTTCATAGTTTGAATAATATTGCAAGATTAACGATAATAAATTTCATTCCAGCGAAGACTGTTCTTAAAATCACGGATTTTTGTATCTTCATCAATAACCAGGGATTCAATTCCTGCAATCTCCGCAAAATCTTCCAACTGCTCTGCACTGATGTTTTCACTATAGCACGTATGATGTGCTCCACCAGCCAGAATCCATGCTTCTGCAGCTGTATACAAATCCGGAAGTGGTTTCCAAAGAACTCTTGCTACAGGAAGTTTTGGTAATTCTTCGGTAATTTCCAATGCTTTTGTTTTATTGATTAACAGTCTGAAATGATTTCCGAAATCCATAAGAGCAGCATTCAGAGAATCAATATTTCCTCTGGAATTGAAAACCAGACGGACCGGATCTGATTTGCCTCCAATTCCCAACGGATGAATTTCGCAGGATGGTTTATCAACCGCTAAAACAGGGTCAACTTCCAGCATATGAGAGCCTAAAACTGAAGGATTTGCAGGATTGAGATGATAAGTATAGTCTTCCATAAATGCGTTTCCGCCTTCCAGACCCTGTCCCATTGTTTTCATTGCACGGACTAAAGCTGCTGTTTTCCAATCGCCTTCTCCAGCAAAACCGTAGCCTTTTTCCATTAACCTTTGAACAGCAATTCCAGGAAGCTGCTCCAATCCGTGAAGGTCTTCAAAAGTATCTGAAAAACCTTTGAAATTTCCGTCTTTCAGGAACTTTTCCAGTCCTAATTCTATCCTCGCAGCAGTTTCAAGTGATTTTCTGTTGCTTCCTCCCGAAAGCAGAGAATCTGCCATTTTGTAAGAAGCTTCATATTCTTCAATTAAAGTTTTAACTTCACCTTCACCAATAGCATTGACAACGCTCACTAAATCTCCGATTCCCCAGGTATTTACTGAAAATCCGAATTTCGTTTCCGCTTCTACTTTGTCACCATCTGTAACGGCTACATACCTCATATTGTCTCCAAAACGGGCAAATTTCGCTCCCTGCCAATCGTCCCAGCCTGCTGCAACACGGCTCCAGTCTCCGATTTGTTTCTGAACTCTTTCCTCTGCCCAGTGTCCTACAACTACTTTCCTGTTTTTACGAAGACGGCTTACCATAAACCCAAATTCACGGTCACCGTGAGCAGCCTGGTTCAGGTTCATAAAATACATATCCATTGTAGACCAGGGAATATCCTGATTGAACTGTGTATGTAGATGCAGCATTGGCTTTTGTAAAGCCGTCAATCCGCGAATCCACATTTTTGCAGGTGAAAATGTGTGCATCCAGGTCACTATTCCAATACAATCTTTTGCAAAATTGGCAGCTGTAAGCGTTTCAAAAATTTCTTCTGTAGTTTTTACGGTTGGCTTCAGAACCACTTTTACAGTAATTGATGAAGATTTATTGAGCGCTTCAACAATTTTTCTTGAGTGTTCAGAAACCTGAGCTAATGTTTCAGGTCCGTATAAATGCTGGCTTCCGGTGATGAACCAGATTTCTTTGGTATTGAGAGGTGTTAACATATAATATAAATGATAATTGATAAATAATTGTTATATATTTTACCATAGGTTTTACCTACGGCTATTGATATTAAACCCTTCGGGTTCTGTTTAAATAATTTGTTTTATTAAACCTTATAGGTTTGCTTTCCGTTAATAAAAAAATTTTCATAACTCATGTCATTTACTGTCCGTAGTAGGCATTTTTTCCGTGTTTTCGTTCGTAATGTTTTTTGATGAGGGAATCTTTCAGCCGGGCTGCATTGGGATTGATCTGCCGGGTGAGATAAGCCATTTCCGCAACTGTTTCCAGAACTTTACTGTTATAAACCGCTTTATCAGCATTTTTGCCCCAGGTAAAAGGTCCGTGGTTTCCAACGAGTACCATTTCCACTTCTTCGTAAGACAATTTTTTTTCTTTGAAGCAATCGAGAATCTGGATTCCGGTATTGTATTCGTAATTTCCCTCGATCAAATCATCGTGCATTGGCGGTGCACAGGGAATATCTGCCGTTAAATGATCTGCATGTGTAGTTCCGAAAATCGGAATATCCAGCTGTGCCTGGGCCCAGGCTACCGAATAGATCGCGTGAGTATGAGAAATTCCGCCAATGCTTTCCCAGTTTTGGTAGAGATAAGCGTGGGTTTTGGTATCGGATGACGGCCTTAATTTTCCTTCCACCACATTGGCATCGTAATCTACAATCACAATGTCTTCAGGCTTTAGAATCTCATAAGGAACACCGCTTGGTTTGATCGCAAAAATTCCTTTTTCACGGTCAACGGCACTTACATTTCCGAAGGTATAAACGACAAGCTTCAAAGCATCCAACTGCATATTGGCTTCGTAACACTCTCTCTGAAGTTCTTTATAGATGCTCATTTTATTTTTATTAAATGATTAAATAATTTTAAAATTACAGGTCTTTGTTTCGGGCTAAAGCCCATTCCTATTGATTTCCGTTATCCTTGTCAAGGTTTTGAACCTTGACAAGGATGTCCTGTTGAATTATCCCTTATTTATTTTTATTTGAATCGATGAATCTAGTTCCTCGTTTCACGCAGTGCACTCCTACGGAGCTACTAAATCCGGGTTGAAAATTTCTATCAACTATACACTGCCAGCGATCACCTTCTTTTTTGATTTCATATTGTTTTCAGTAAAGTCGGCGAGAATCTGATACTGGCTCATTAATTCTGCATACTTTTCAACCTGATCTGCCTGAGGAAAATATTCAGCTTCGAAATCGGAGCCCATTTTACGGCTTGCTTCCTGAACAGTCGGATAAATACCTGCCGAAACTGCCGCATAAATCGCTGCTCCCAAAGCCGGAGCCTGGTCAGATGCCGCTATGACGATCGGCATATTCAGGACATTTGCCAATGTCTGCATAATAAATGGGGATTTTCTGGCAACGCCACCAATTCCGATTACTTTATTGATCTTAACGCCTTCTTCTTCAAAACGGTCGACAATTTTTTTGGATCCGAAACAAATGGCATTAACCAAAGCCTTGAAAATATGAGGTGCTTTTGTTCCCAAAGAGAGCCCGGAAATTGCTGATTTCAACTGCTGATCCGCATCTGGTGTTCTTCTTCCGTTGATCCAATCCAGGGCAACAGGAATTGTTTCGGAAAGTGGAATTTTTTCAGCTTCCAAAGTAAGATTGCGGATGAGATTATTTTCTATTTCTTCTTTTAAGCGCTGCTTTTGATCTTCATCGATACTATCAGAATCCATAAGCACATTATGAATTGGCCAAGTGAGAATGTCTTTATACCATGCCAAAAGATCTCCGAATGCGGACTGACCGGCTTCCAGACCAATCAGTCCTGGAATAACAGAACCGTTCACCTGTCCGCAAATACCTTTTACGGTTTTATCCCGGATGATTTCATTGGGTGCAACCATAATATCACAGGTGGACGTGCCCATAATCCTAATGAGGGTGTTCTCTTCAACTTTTGCCCCGACGGCTCCTGAATGGGCATCGAAAGTCCCTACGGCAATCACAGTATTGGTTGTCAGTCCTAACTTAGCCGCCCATTCTTCGTTTAAACTGCCTGCAATCTCATCGGAAGTATAGGTTTTATCATATAATCTGTCCCGAAGCTCAGCTAAAGACGGATCCAGCTGCCCAAGGAAATCCTTAGACGGAAGTCCGTTCCATGACTCGTGCCACATTGCTTTATGCCCCGCTGCGCAACGGCTTCTTTTGAATGTTTCCAGATCCTGATGACCGGAAAGCAGAAAAGTAATATAATCACAGTGTTCCATCCAGCTGTAAGCGGAATTTTTCACTTTTTCATCCTGTCTGTTGATATGCAGAATTTTTGCCCAAAACCATTCGGAAGAGTAAATTCCGCCCTCGAATCTGGTGTAATCTTCGCCGCCCCAGTTTCTTGCCAAATGATTAATTTCTTCAGCCTCATGAATAGAGGTATGATCTTTCCATAAAACCATCATTGCATTGGGATTTTCTTCAAATCCGGGTATTAAAGCCAGTGCTATTCCTTCTTTGTTTACAGGAAGTGGTGATGAACCTGTAGTATCAATGCAGATGCTTACAACAGTTTCCGGTGCCACTCCGCTTTCTTTTACTACATTAGAAATGGTTTGTTCCAAACCTTCAATATGGTCTAAAGGATGTTGGCGAAACTGATTTTTTTCCGGCAAACAGAATTTTCCCTGCTTCCATCGTTGATAGTAGCTGACTGATGTAGACAGTTCTGCACCGTTTTCTGTATCAATCAGTACAGCACGAACGGAATCTGTACCATAATCCAGTCCGATAACATATTTCTTCATTTATATAATGAGTTAAGTTTTTAACAATATTTTGATAGACCCCTTCGACAAGCTCTGGGTGAGATTTCTAATGCTAAATGTTTAAGCTTAGGTTTAATTTGATGACTAAAAAGAATCATTTTTAATTAAGCCTTAATAAATCCATTACATTTCTGTTCTTGAGATAAAACAAATATAAGATTCTATTTTAAATAAATGTATAAAATACACTTAATTTTATTTTTTATTTCTATGTTTGTATCTGAGGCTTATTTAATCTTTAAAACAACCAGCGAATAGGCAGGAATTTCCATTGAAAATATCCTTTTTTTTATGACTGAATTATCTTCAACAGGCTGTATATTTTCTGTTTTAAAATTATTCTCGGCAGAAAGTGTAGGAGCTTTTAAGACCGTTTTTGTCAGTTTTTGTCCCAGTTTTATATTTTTAGGATTAATTTCTATTAATGCTGTCTTGCTGTCTGTATTGACAATTTTAATGATCACCTCATTATTTTTACTGTCTTTTACTGCAGTTGCATAGAGTTTATCCTGTCCACTGACCGGAGTCTTATTGTGGTAAATCTTCAGTAAATCAGTCCCTTTATTATTCGAAAATAACTTCTGAACATAATAATTGGGAGTTGCGTATGACTGCAGATTATTGAACCAAATCAAATCCGGAGTCCATTGCCAGCCATCGGCGTGTGCAAAAAGCGGCGCATAAGAAGTCATGGTTACCACATCTGCATTTCTTTCCAGCCCTGTCATAAAAGCAGCTTCCGAAAGTGCCGATTCCCAGTTATTTTTATTGTCCGGACTTACTGTTTTTACTGACTGAACTGCATATTCACCTGCAAAAACTTTAGGCCCGTTTCTATCATATTTATCATATCTCGCTGCATTTTCCTGAAACCATTTTGCAGGATTGTAATAATGCTCATCGACAATCTGTGCATTGAGCTTTTTAAGCTCTTTCCAGCCGTATTCGAAAAATTCTCCGTCAGGCAATGGTCCGCTTCCGGAAATGATTGTAATATCGGGGTATTTTGAATGAATGGCTTTTTCAAAAATTTTGTACCGTTCGATATAGTCTTCACCCCACTGTTCGTTTCCGACGCCAATATATTTCATATTAAAAGCCTTGGGATGTCCCATTTCTACACGTATTCTTCCCCATTTAGTATTGGCATCTCCGTTAGCAAATTCAATTAAATCCAAAGCATCCTGAACAAAAGGGTTTAATTCTTCAAGGTTTACCAGCTCACCTGTGTTAAACTGGCAGGCCATTCCACAGCTAAGAATCGGTAAAGGCTCGGCTCCCAAATCTTCGGAAAGCTGGAAATATTCATAAAAACCTAATCCGAACGATTGGTAATAATCGGGAGTCAGGCGATGCGGGAAACCCGAACTCCATTTGTTGATGAGATATTCTCTGTCTGCTACATTTCCCAATGTTTTTTTCCACTGATACCTTTCGGCAAGTGTTCTGCCTTCCACAATGCAACCTCCCGGAAAACGCAGAAATCCAGGCTGTAGATCGTATAATTTCTGAACTAAATCTTTTCTTAAGCCACCTTTTCTTCCTTTCCAGGTATCTTGCGGGAAGAGGGAAATCATATCCATATTTATAACGCCGTTTCCTGTAAAAGTGATCTGCAGTTTTGCTTTTTCTACCGTTCCTAAAGGAGAAAAAACAGCCGAATATTTGTGCCATCCTTTTCCTTTGATGATTATCGGAACTGTAGAAATTACCACTCCTTTTTCGTCAACCAAGCTTGCATTGACCGCAGAAATATTTCCAGATACATTTTCTAAATCAAAGCTGAAATCATATTTAGCATCTTTATGAAGTCCAATTCCCCGGAAGCCTTCATTTTCAAGTATATACTTTTTATCGTTGTGAACGGTAATTCTAGCGTAGTTTTTATTGGTTTGGGAATGATCAGAATAAATGGTCAAAAACCCGGAATCCAGATTATGAGAAAGGGTTTGTGTATTTTGCTGTTTCCAGCCCGTCAAGGGTTCATCGAATTCAAAGCTTCGGTTTTTGATTAATTCGGCATAAATACCACCATCGGCTGCAAAATTGATATCTTCAAAGAAAATCCCATACATTGTCGGCTGGATTTTAATGTTGGTAGGAGTTCCATCAAGATCTAAAGTGAATTTTGAGTTTTGCGCTGATGAAAATGCAACGCAACTTGAAAGAAAAAAGGTAAAGATTTTATTTTTAGTTTTCATTGATACTATTTTTGATTGTCCAGATAAACACTTCGACTACAGTCAGTGTGGCATCTATAATCGTGAACTTTTAAATTGAATCTATTATTCTTCTATTTATTGATAAACCTTAGGTTTTAAAAATCTATAAGGTTCCTACATTGAGAATAGTTTACTTGACTTTCAACTGAATACTTTTTAAATCTGAGTTTTTTGAAGTTCCTCCGTAGAAAATGGTATAATCTCCTGATTTTGAAACTAAATCATCTGCTTTTTCATCATAAAATTTAAAAGACTCTTCAGAGATGTTTAGCTGGATGTTTTTTGTTTCTTTAGATTTAATCAATTTTTTTTCAAAAGCTCTCAGCGTTTTTACGGGTGCTAAAGGATCATTATTTCTTTTCACATATATCTGCACCACTTCTTCGCCATCTCTTTCCGAAATATTGGTAACCGGAATTGTTATCGTGATTTTCTCATTAGAATTAATGCTGTTTTTGCTCAATTTAGCATTGCCATAGGCAAATTTTGAATAGCTTAAACCATGTCCAAATGCATATAAAGGATCTTCGGTCATATAGCGATAGGTTCTGCCTTTCATATCATAATTCTCAAAACCCTGATGCTTACTCGTTGTCGAAAGTGCATTATCCAATTGCTCAAGATTCCTGTAAAAAGTAATTGGTAATTTTCCGGAAGGGTTGTAATCTCCCGCTAAAACATCGGCAACAGCGGTTCCACTGGATTGACCGCCGTACCAGGCATTCAGCAGAGCGTCATAATTTTTTTCATCCTGCTCCAAACCGAGCGCACTTCCCGTGCACAGTACGAACACAACAGGTTTTCCTGTTTTTCTTAATTCTGCTAACAGTTCACGCTGAACTTTCGGAAGCTCTATTGAAGTTTTATCACCACCTTTAAAACCTTCTGCATTAACCATCATTTCTTCCCCTTCAAGGCTCGGGGACAATCCGCCGACAAAAACAATTACCTCAGCGTCTTTTACTTTTTCTTTTACTGAATTAAAATTCACCGGATCTTTTCGGTACACTTCGAAATCAATGCTTACATATTTTCCTTTCTGGCTGTGTCGAAATTCTATCTGATACTCCTTCCCTTTCTCCATTTTCACCGGAAATTCAGAAGGATGTCTTGCATCCGGCCCTTTTCTGGTAGCGATCTCTTTATCGTCAATCAAAAGCGTATAAATATCCGATGTTGCAGCAGAAAATATCACTTCACCAGAATAACTGCTTTTAAAAATACCTGATATTTTTGCTGACGTATTTTCTCTGGCAACTCCCGGCGCAAGTTGAGTCCCCCCAAAACTGCTGTAGGAAATCCTCGTTGTATTGACCGAAGTATTGACCGGTTTTTCTTTGAATTCATTATTATTAAAAAATTCAACCTTCATTCCCTTCTCACCGTTTTTCTGGCTTACAAAATTCTGGTAAAGAGTTGTTCTGGACGATGGGTCTGCCACCTCGGTTCCTTTTTCGTAAATGATTTCAGCATTTGGAAATTTTGTTTTAATTCCACTTAAAATGGTCACCGTTGAAGAAGGTGTTCCGTTGTAATTTCCGAGCTGCATAATTCCATCATCGGCATTGGGACCGACAACAGCAATTTTTTTAATATTCTTATTTAAAGGCAGAACATTTTTCTCATTTTTCATCAGTACAATAGACTTTTGAGCCATTTTCAACGCCTGTTCTTTATGTTCTTTAGAATCTACCGTAGAATAAGGAATATTGTTCCAGTGAACAGACGATTTGGGATCAAGCATCCCTAATTCAAACCACCCTTTGAGGATTCTGCGCATCGAAATGTCGAGGTCTTTTTCGGTAATTAATCCGCTTGCCAGAGATTTGTTAAGATTATTGTAAGTATCTCCACATTCCAAATCTGTTGAATGTTTTAATGCATCTGCAGCGGTTGTTTTTTCGTCAGGATGTGTTCCGTGGTATTTTTCCTGATAGAAATCGGCCAAAGCCCAACAATCTGAAACCACCATTCCGTCGTATTTCCATTTACCACGAAGAATTTCATTAAGCAACGTATTGTTGGCACAACAAGGCTGTCCGTCAAAAGCATTATAGGCACACATTACTTCTCTCACATTTCCTTCCAAAACCAGTGCTTTAAAAGCCGGAAGATAGGTTTCATAAAGATCTCTCCTGGAAATTTCAGCATTATAGGAATGCCGGTTCCATTCCGGACCGCTGTGAACGGCAAAATGCTTGGCACAGGCATGGGTTTTAAAGTATTTAGGATCATTTCCTTGCAAACCTTTTACAGCAGCAACGCCCAAAACAGAGGTTAAATAAGGATCTTCTCCATAGGTTTCCTGACCTCTTCCCCATCTCGGATCTCTGAAAATATTGATATTGGGGGTCCAGAATGTAAGACCTTCATAACGTCCGGTTTTATGAGCTTCATCGAAAGATTTATTGTATTTTGCCCTGGCTTCGTCAGAAATCATTTCAAAAGTTTTGAAATGCTCTGAAACATCCCATGTTGCCGCCATACCGATTGCCTGTGGGAAAACAGTAGCCGTTCCTGCTCTGGCAACACCGTGAAGCGCCTCGTTCCACCAACCGTAAGCGGGAATTTCAAGTCTTGGGACAGCCCTGGAATTATCCATCATCATTCCAATCTTTTCGTCAACCGTTAATAACCCTAAAAGATTTTCAATCCTTTGCTCAACCGGAAGACTGGGATTTCGAAACGGATATTTGAAATTCTGAGCATGACTAAAGGTACAGACTACAACTGACAGGGTTAATAAAATTTTGTTCATATGGTTAATTTTAAAGCAGTCTTCTGTTAAAACATTTTGATTATTACCATTGAATATTGCTTTCCAATGTGATAAAGACAAAGATAAGATTCTATTTTAATAAATGTATATAATACACTTAATTTAAAGTAAAAAGGTTACCTGAAAAGGCGGTAACCTTTTTAAAGGAATTTTTAATATAATCTCTTTGGGATTATTGTTTTATAAATTTACTTTTAATGCTTTTTCCTGAGTCGGATATTTCAATAAAATAAAGCCCTGCCGGAAGTTTTGAAACATCAATTCTGTTTCTTCCTTTGGTTAGCTTTACCTTATTAGTTATGCTTCCCCTCGAATTATTGATAGAATAGAATGCATCATCCGATTTCCAGTCAATGAAAATTTCTGTTTTGGCAGGATTTGGATAGAGGAAAATCTCGTCCTTTGCTGTAATTACGTCATCAGTCTTAAGTGTAGCAAAACTTAACGGAAGAACGTTGTTGGTATAGGTATTATTTTCAGTAAGATATCCCTGGAAAGGACTGACTGAGAGCTCGTTACCCGCCGTTACCTTATAAAAACCTGTCACTCCGCTTTCTGTTTTCAGCACATATCCTCCTGCAGCTACTTTTACAGACTGATAAACGCCGTTTATCTGGTTGACCGTAATTGCTTTTGGTGTAGATACAGCACCTGATCCTGTGAATGTCTTGCTTCCTGTAGCATTGATCAATACAGGAGTATTTGCAGGAATTATCCCGTTGGAAATCTGTGAACAAACCACATTTCCGGAACCGGGCTGCATCATGTATGCGGTAACTCCGGAAGGAATGGCTGACTGGAAAGGTAAAAGAAGGATCCCGTACCCATTAAAAGTTCTTGTGTACGTAGCAGAACTTGCTGTAAAGCCAAAAGGCACCTGAAAATCTTTACCCAAATCCGAAAGAGTCAGGTTCTGACAGGAATTGCCTGAAATTACATTTATATTATTATTGCTGACGCTTCCGTTAACATAAAAAATACTGTTCCGGTTGGCAGAAGCATTGCTCCAGGTGTCTGTAGAAGTATTTCCTGTAACGTCTCTGAAATCAATAGATGTATAATATTCATTTTCGAGGGCATCCATAAGACTGCTGTCTGTAAGAGAGTAAGCCGCTGCAAATTTTGAAGCTCTTTCATTACCAACATTGAAATAAACATCACCCAAAGTCAGGGTGAGAATTGAGCTGTAATTTCCGCTTCGAAGCCCGATAATCCCTTTGCAGCCATACGGAAGAACCGTTCTGGAAATATCAAATACCAGATTGAAACTTCCGGAACCCGGAGCAGGAAATGCTACACTGCCATAATTATGAGATCTTACCGTTCCGTTGCTATCAACATAATACAATGTCGTATTGGATGAAGTCGGCAAGTTGCTTGTTGTATAATTTAGTACATTAAAAATTAACTTGTTGTAACGGTCATCCAAATTTAAATATCCGCTGTTGGCATCTGTATTTGAGCTTATCAACGGTGTAGAATTATAGAAGGTAACTGTTTTTCCGCTCAGTTGATAATTAGTACCAAACGATGAATTGGTTGGAACCTGAGTTTCAATTTTATTATAATGAACATCACCTCCCGTCATGAATGATACCGGTCTGTCGCCACTTTTATTAAATACAAAAGTCATTACACTCGAAGGGCTCACCTGAACTGTGGGGCGGAAACTCGCTGTACTGAAAGAGAAAGGTGATGAAGCTATATTCACAGATTGTGAAGTGGTTGTCTGTACTCCTGAAGTTGTAAAGAATGGCAGATCAACTTTAAGATCATATGTGCTGGAAGAAGAATTGATAACAACAAGGGTGATCTGGTTTCCGTCCAGCGAAATATAAGAAGAACCTTCCAAAGTTCCGCTTGAGGTTTCCCATTTGGCATCAATTCTGGTTTTTCCCGTAGTATTTTTGGCATATTGGGATAAAATATATCCTCTTTTGGTCATATCTCCGTCAACGGTTCCGTATGAGCCATCCCCCATCAGCCCATAAAATCTTTTTGAGGCATAATGAATCCACGCATTTACATTTCCAAGCAATGCATTATTTACACTTCTTGCAAAAGTGAAACCATCCGTATTCCAGACGAAATCCCGTGGAGCCGAACTACTTGATGAATTCCAGTTGATCAGATATTCTGTCTGCCATATTTCTTTATTATAATTCTGAAACTGCTTGTACACAGACTGCATCGAACCGTATTGATGTCCTCCGTACACCTCAAAATTCGCCATTACCGCGGGATCTAAGAATGCATTGGCAAAATTATCTGTAAAACCAACACTTTCGGGTGCTATTACCTTGCAATTGATAAGGTGGCCGTAATTTTTAACAAAGGTGGCTATTTGTGTTGGCGTCCAGATACACCCTTGATACTGCGCCATTTCATCGGGTTCATTTTGTATAGATATGTAATCTAATGTTACCCCATTATTTTGCATATAAGTTACAAAACTGTTTAGATACAAAGCATAATCCTGATAATTTTCAGGTTTCAGATAGCCGATTTGCTGAACACCGTTCGTATCAGTATACACAGCATTGACATGGTTATTGGTTTTCCATGCTGCCGGCATTGTCCATGGACTGGCAAATAGGGTAAGACCCATTGATTTAGCCAGCTGAGCCGTTGCAAGAGCCGTGCTCCAATTACTGCTTTGCTCGGGAATATAAAGGCGCATGATATTATACCCTCCTTCACTGCCTGCACCCCAAAGTTTTTGGATCTCTGTGGTAGTCATATGGTTGTATCCAAACTGTGGACTGCAGACAAAGCCGCCGAAGCCTGTTATTTTCTGATAAGCAATATTCTTATCAATTTTTACTTTTGCCTGTAGATTTTGTGCATTCAGCTGTACTGAAATTGCAATACCCGTAATCATTACAAGTATTAATTTGAAGATTTTTTTCATAGTAATAAGTTTTAATTCTGATGTTAAATGTGTCTAATGAATAGATTTATGATGGTCGCTAAGTAGTTATTTCAGCTCTGAAAATTATCTCTTCATAAAATTCACCATCATCAATTTTCAACAATTACCCTCTTCATTTATTTTTCTGAATAATCACTTTGAGGAGCTCCCAGATAACTTGGTTTAAGGCCTCCCGTATCAATTAGTATTTTCTCTAAAACAATTCCCGGCTCCAGAATCCTGAATCTTAACGTATGTTTGCCTGGTTGTGAAATCTGATGCTTTGTCACCGATTTAATGATGTGTTCCGACTGCCATTTTCCCAATTCTCCACGGTAATGTCCATTGAAATTGACAGTCTCAGGTTTTCCTCCATCGAAGGAAATCTCATAACGCAATCCTTTGTTATGGTTGAAATTTAAAGTCGGAGCTAAAAGCAGCTGAACTTCAACTTCACCTTTAGATTTAAAATTAATATCATATTCCAGATAGATATTTTCATCGGATTTCGGGTAGGCATTCTGGGGAAAAGTCGTTATCCCGGATTTTGTTTTCCCGAAATCAGGAATCACTTCCCAATGAATCCTGTCCGAATTATTCATTCTCGCAAAATTTTCCGCTTCAATGGAAACATAGCCGTTTTCTTCTGCAAATATTTTATCTTTCGGAGTGGCAGTTGCTTCGGAGATATAGATTACGTCAGGCAATACATTTACTTTTCCGTCGAACCAGGCTTTGTACCCTATCTTCATTTGATCCATCATATGCGTCCATTTTCCTTTGGCAATTTCATTGTTATATTTATTGTCGAGATAAGCATTTCTTTCAAAACATTCCTTCACTTTATCAGCATAATAATTGGCTTGAATATTTTTTTTGGCAGCCAGTTCTTTATTTTTAGCCACTGCATAATACATTTCATATAAATTGCTGCACGCGTCGATTGGGTATAGAACCAACTGATAATAGACATCCTGATATTCTGCCGGAATCTGGTCTTTTAAACGTAAAGCATCGACTGCTAATGATCTGTAGTCATTCAGTACTGTTTCAAATTCATGATAGTTTTCGAGGCTGAATGTTTTGCTGTCAAGCGTTTCAGGAGTAACTCTTCGATTATATTTGGCATAGAGATTAATCATTCGGCCAATTTCCTTTGAATGTTTCTCGCCAAACTGCTGTGCAGCCCATTTTTCGGTATATTCCAGAAGATTTTTAGCGTTAAACTGTTTGGGATTCCAGGCCATTTCAAGGAAAAAACTGATCGGAAATTCCATCGGCTTTAGATCGCCCACATTGACTACCCAGACTTTATCGACTTTATGTTCGTACGAAAGATTCATCTGCTCCCAAACTCTCTGTATGGGACTGATATTAATCCATTTAGAATTTCTCGGCCCACCTACGTAATCAAAATGATAATACATTCCGTAACCGCCTTTATGCAAGGGTTTTGAAAGATCCGGAAGTTTTCTCACATTGCCCCAGTTATCATCGCAAAACAGCAAAATAACATCGTCGGGAACCCTCATGCCTTTATCGTAATAATCCTGAACCTCTTTGTACAAAGCCCAAATCTGAGGTGTTTTATCCGCTTTTTTACCGGTTACCTCAGCAATAATTTTGCGTTGATCTTTTACGATTTTTTCAAGTAAAGAAATATTGGTTCCCTCTCCCATTGCTTCATCACCATCGCCACGCATTCCAACAGTAATGAGTTTTTCCCAGCTTTTGCTTCTCACAATTCCTGCTTTCCAGAATTCCTGCAAAACTTTAGAATTTTTGGAATAATCCCAGACATTCGGGAGGTTATTTCTTTTGATATACCGGTGCCAATCGGTCTGCGCCTGCGCCATCGGCTCGTGATGAGAAGTTCCCATTACGAGTCCCATTTCGTTGGCTAATGGTCCGCTCAAAGCATCATCGTCATAAAATGCTTTTCCCCACATGGCTGGCCAAAGGTAGTTGCCTTTCAGACGAAGGATCAATTCAAAAACCTTTTCGTAAAATTTTGAATTGATGCCGCCAAAAGTGGCTCTAGCCCAACCGCCAAGAGATGGTTCTTCGTCATTCAGGAAAATCCCGCGGTACTCTACAGCAGGTTCTCCATCGGTATATATTCCTTTTTTGAAATATAAATTTTCTTTCGTTTCAACCGGAACATCTGCCCAGTAATACCAGGGTGAAACACCAATCTGCTGCGAAACTTCATAAATTCCGTAGATGGTTCCTCTTTTATCACTTCCGGCAATCACAATAGCTTCCGAAACTCCGGGAAATGGATTGCTGATATTCTGGATGACGTATTTTTCTGTTTTCCCGATTAATGATTTCCCGTCGATCTTTTTTTGTCTGATTAAATCATCGATCACAGATTTTGTTCCGACTGTTCCGATGATAATTAAAGGAGAAGTCGTTCCGGAAATCTGATTCAGAATGTTGGGTTGTTCACCTGTGACTTTCTGAAAATCTGTTTGGAGGTTCTTTACGGCTCTCATAATTCCTGCATCCATCTGAGCATCTGCATACAGGGAAATTCTGACTGATTTGTCTTTCAGAAGAATAACATCATTGGTTTTTTCTGCCGTGATAAACCGTTCGGTTGCCTGTACATTACCAAAAGTACCAAACAACAGTACAAAGAAAAATAGTATAGGGAATCTGTTCATAATCTTATCTTTATCTGATTGAAACCTTCAAGGTTTAAGTTTAACATTTATCAGTTGCGAATCGCACGCAGCCCGACCTGAGTGGAGCTCTTTTTGTGGAGCGAAGCGGAACAAAAAAGCGGGAACGGAGGGCGGATAAAGCTGCCCAAATTATTCATGCATTAATTCTTCAACACAAAACCGCCATTCGGCTGAATTTCAATTTCATAGACTCCTTTTTTACTAATGGAAATATGTTTTGTAAATGTGGTTCCCGATTTATCATCATTGATAAGGTCGACATTTTTGCCTGCCAACATCGGGAGATTAAGTTTAAGTTTCTTAACCGTTTTTTCTGCATTCACCCCAGCAACATACCATTTATCCTGATGCCTTCTTGCAATGACAGAATATTTCCCGGGATAGCCGTCGATAAAAACCGTCTCATCCCAAAGTGTCGGAACATCTTTCATAAAATCAATCTGAAATTTTGGAGCATCAGCCAGGTTATTCGGCATTACTGCAAACATCTGAACGGGATTTTGAAATAACACGGCAGTAGCCAGCTGGAAACCGTCTGTTGTATGTCTTTTATTTTTATCCTTGTTTGATTGGGTTAAAAATTTATTGAGAAAAGTGCCGCCAAACTCCATACTTCCGACCGTATTCCTGATAAACGGATGCAAGGTTGCAAAGAACGCTTCCTGCTTACGGACATCTTCTGAGAAATAGAGCATTTCCGAAGCTAAAACGGCTTCACTTCCCGCATAATTCGGGTACATCACTTCCCAGCCTCTTGGTAAAGTGGCGCCATGGAAAATAATCGTTAATCCGAAATCATTAGCATCAGACAAAATATCTTCGTACAGACGCATGGTTTCCTGTTTGTCTCCGCCGAAGAAATCGACTTTCAGACCTTTTACGCCAGTTTCCTTTAGCCATTTCATTTCTTTTTTCCTTTCTACGGCATTGCTCATTTTGTTTCTTGGGCCCATCGGTGCATCGTTGGCAGCTCCGTTGGAATTGTACCAAAGCATAACACCCACATTTTTGGATTTCGCATACTGAACGAGTTGTTTCATCCGCTCTTTCCCTATATTTTTATCCCAAAGTGCATCGATCAAAATAAATTCATATTGTAAAGAAGAGGCAAGATCTATGAATTTCACCTGATCATCATAGTTCATGCTTGCATCCTGCCATAATATCCAGCTCCAGGTAGAACGCCCAAACTGATATTCCTGCGAAGGCTCGTAAAGCGGTTCTACCACATCAAAAGGAATCGTAGTTTCTACGATCGGTTTCAACGAATCTCCAATGCTAATGGTTCTCCACGGTGTTTTTCCCGGAAGTGAAATCGCTGCTCCGGAACTTCCGAAACCGTTGTTTTCCGCCATATCTGGATACGCTACCTGATAAAGATTTTTTTCTGAGGTGGTGCTGAGATGTGAAGCGCAGTACAAACTCGTCACGCCAGTCTCCGAAAGCAAAACCCAGCCGTCATTTCCGATATGAAAAAGTCCTGGGAAAACATAACCATAGTCGGCTTTTGTTCCTAATTCTGCATCCGCTTTGTATCCGCTTTCGTAGCTTGGCGCTGTTCGGGCGAAACCGGTCATCGGCTTCATCATCGGTGAGAGAAAAGTTGTCGTTTGAGCTGGAAACCGGTATCCGGTAACTTCCGATTCTACCACCGCACTGAAACGATCCTTCATTGACGGAATCTCATAACGGAAAGCAATATTATTATCGCTAACCTGAAACTCAATTTCAAGATCGAACTGATCTGCATTCATAAAGCTGACCATCAAAGTATTGGCTTTATACTCAACTTCAGATTTTTTTATTTTTTTGTTGCTGTATTTTTTAGAAACAACATCTTTTTTACTATTGATGAATTTTAAATTCTTAGAAAAATCAGATTCATTGGTGATCAACCCCAACGGAGACTTGTCGAGCATTGTTTCTCCCTGAAAACTTACAGAGTATAATGCTTTTCCTTCTTCTGAAAATACATTCAGCTTCAATTTGCCATCCGGACTGGAAATTTCAGCAATTTGTGCTTTAACTTCTGATAAAAGACAGAAAATTATTAATGACAGAAATATAAGTGTTACTTTTTTCATTTTAAATTATTTTGAAAACATCCAATAATCGAAAAACATAATATCTTTTTCCGCTTTACCATTACACACGAAATAAAGATTGTGAATGCCTGTAATTTTGTTGGATAGATTAGTCGTAACTGTCTCGAATCGATCGTCTCCACCGGTAAGAGGAACTTTTATGGTGGCAGCAACCGGCCCGTTTAAACCGTCTAAATGAACATCCATTGTGACACCGCTGTTATGCGTAGTTCCAACACGGGCAGAAAAAGATGATGCGCCATCTTTTCCAAAATCAACATTCTTTACACTGGTGTAAGCGCCATTTTTCTTTGCTTTAATGAAAACTCCCGCTGCTTTGTTCTGATAAGATTTTACGTTCTCTGACCACGCAATCATTTCTGCCTGATTGAATGCGTAAGGATTGACGTTTGCAATGGCATCCGTAATACCGTTGGTCATTTTAAAAGGCGAAATAGAGCCGTCTTTATTAAAATTAAGTTCCTGCACGCTTACCGATCTTGTAAATCCACTTCCGCCCGGCAATGCACCGTTGTGGTAGAAGAAATACGTTTTCCCTCTGAAATCAATAACTCCGGGATGATTGGTAAAGGATTTTCCTTCCGCAGGCATTATGATTCCACCGTATTTCCAAGGACCTTGTGGACTTTTGCTTGTCGAATAGCCGATAAATTCGGGAAGCGGACCGCCCGGCCAGAAAAGATAATATAAATTTTTGCGTTTGTACAGCCACGGACCTTCTTCATATTTGGTGGGTCTTTCGGGATTTCCTTCTCTTTTACCAAAAGATTCTTCGGTCATTGGAACCTCAACAATATCGCCGGAATAGGAAATCATATTTTCATTTAATTTTACATATTTAAGCTTCGGATTCCCCCAGTACATATGGGTCTGACCATTGTCATCAATAAAAACCGTAGGATCGATATCCCCCCATTCGCTCTGAACCAATGGCTTTCCCAACGGATCATGAAACGGACCAAAGGGACTGTCGGCAACAGCAACTCCAATTGCGCCTTTGTTATTGGTCTTAGAAATCATCGGTACATACATAAAAAACTTTCCGTTTCTTTCGATGCACTGTGCTGCCCATGCATCACGTTTTGCCCAATCAAAATCATTGTAGGAAAGGATAACGCCGTGGTCTGTCCAGTTGACCATGTCATTAGTAGAAAATACCTTCCAGTTGTTCATGGTAAACCATGTAGAATCATCTTCATCGTGACTGGTGTAAACATATAAACGGTCATTGAACACCATCGGAGCCGGGTCCGCGGTATAGGCAGTCTGAACGATGGGATTTTGGGCAGAGAGCGATAATCCTGTTAAAACTAATCCGATATTCAGAACATACTTTAAAACCTTTTCCTTCATGACTTTGATTTTAGATTAGTTCTTTACTGATTGGGGCACAATGGTAAACTCAGAAAATTTGCTTTTGTCAACAGGCTTAAACAACAACTGCGAAAAAATATATAAATCATTTTTCCAGACTTTGAAATCGTGACCACCCGGTTCTACATAAAAAATGTGAGGAATATTATTTTGCGTCAGATAATCACTTGTCCTTTTACTAAAAGGCATCAGCCTGTCCTGATCGCCACAGGAAATCCAAAGCAATTTTAATTCTTTAGCTTTGGCAGGATCTGGAAGCAGCTGTTGAGGTTCTTTGGTATTCGGAGCGGAAGAAAAACTGCCTACCCAAGCAAATTTGTCTATATTTCCTAATCCAAAATTCAGGGATTGTCCACCACCCATGGACAGTCCGGCTATTGCTCTGTTTTCTCTGTCCTTTTTTACAGGATATTTTTTTTCAATGAAAGGAATAAGATCGTTCAGCAAATCTTTTTCAAATGTTGCAAAAGCTTCGACTTTATCTTTTGCCATAATATCACCCGTGGCTCTGTCGTCTTTCATCGCCCGCCCATTGGGTAAAACAACGATCATTGGAGTCAACTTTCCCTGTGCATACAGATTGTCAAGAATAATCTGGGGTGTTCCGTTCCTGAACCATTCTTTTTCATCTCCACCAATGCCGTGGAGTAGATACAAAACCGGATATTGAGCTTTTTTTTCAAAACCCGGAGGTGTATATACCAAAGCTTTTCTTTGGGTTCCTACCGTTTTTGATTCATAGGTTACGGTATCAATTTTCCCGTGAGAAATTTCTTTCTTTTCAATATCAAAACCTTGCGATGCCTGTTTATCAAAAGTTTGTGCAGAAATAAATATTCCTGACAAGATAAAACCTAAGGCTAATACAACTGATTTATTCATGAATTTTTTATTTGTATTTTTAACACTTATTAATTGGGATAAAAAAATATTACGATTAGTAATTATTTCACCATTTATGTGATCTTATCTAACGTATATATTTTATGTTTAATGAATCCGTTATCCTGAAAAAATCAACATCTACAAAACCTCCTGTACTTTTTGTGGCATAATTAAAAACCGCGAATTTAGAACCCATAAATAATCTTCTGTAATCGAAAATCATTTTATATTCTTTTTCCATAACCGTCCAGTTTTTTTGATCGGTGCTGTAAGAAAAATCCGCCAGATCTTTTCCAAGATTAAAATCAGCTTCAATACGAAGATAAACGGTATCTGAAGTGAGAGGAAAACGCTTCTTTTCTTCTTTTCTCGCTCCTAAAATGGCTTTTGTTTTGTTATCAAGACTGACATCACTGGTAGAAAATGTGATAAATTTCTGATTGCCTTCTTTTATAACTGAAAGCAAGCCGGAATCGCCGTTAAATGCACTGAAACCTGTAACATCACCATCCTTCATTCCTCTTAAATCTAAAGCAACCACAGCGCTGGATTTCGGACCTGTCATTCTTTGCGTTAATGTATTCGGAGCAGCGTAAACATTATCCACTACCCGACTCGTTTTCAACCTTATAAATCCTTTTCTTTCGGATAAAGACCAGGCTTCGTTTACAGGATTATGGTTCCACTGCCACTGGATTTTCAATTTTTCACCAGAAAATTCGTCACTTTCTACGATGTTATTTTTAGGCTTAAACGGAGGAAACGGAACTTCACCATTCAAAGGGATTTTTCCATTATTTCCCAAAACCGGCCAGTCGTTTTCCCATTGTACAGGAATCAAAATCGGGACACGCCCCACTCCACCTCTGTCCTGAAAAATAAGCGAATACCAGTTACCGTTCTTATCATCGATCAAAGCCCCTTGTCCGGCATATGAAAATCCTAAAAAATTATCTTCCAGAATGATTTTTTTCTCATAAGGTCCGGTCACTTTATCTGCTCTGTAAACTTCCTGACGGCGCTTTTCACCTTTAGGCCAGGAAATCATCATCATATAATATTTTCCGTTTCTTTTAATAATCTGATTACCTTCTAAAAGTCCGGTTTCCGTAGAGTCTTTCTGAAAAACAACAGTTCCGTCAGAATTTCCGATGACTTCTTTAAAATCAGGACTTAATTCAAAAACTTTATTGGAAGTAAAAACATATACCTTGTCATCATCAAAAAACAAAGAAGCATCGTGAAAATGTCGGGTTCTGGTAATGAGTTTCCAATTGCCTTTTTCAGGATTATCTGTTACATAGAAATAGGATTTGAAAGGCTCATCATTCGGAGAAAACAAAACGTAATATTTCCCTTTGTGATAGCGGATGGAAGAAGCCCATTGCCCTCGACCGTAAACTGTTCCGTTAAGTAAATCATACTTAGAATTATCATTCAGCGTATTAAAAACATAGCTTGCCATTTCCCAATGCACAAGATCTTGGGAATGCATGACCGGAGCTCCCGGCATCAGGTGCATGGTGGTACTGATAAGATAAAAATCATCCCCGTTTCTGGTCACTGATAAATCCGGAGCGTCTGCCCAGATAATGGGATTGGTAAATGCTGTCGTCTGCGGCTTCTGAGCAGGATTTACCTGGGCTGAACAATAATTCAGCCCGATAAACCCCAAAAAAGAAACTATATAAAACGATTTTTTAGTTTTCAAAACTTTAATAATTTTGCTTGGTTATTTAAATTTTTTCTCTCGCCGATTTTATGGATTTGGTAGATGATTGTGTTATTAAAATCGGCTTAATCCGGAGCTTATCATTTTTAATGTTAATTAGGTACAATATCATTAGACGAAGTGCTGTACAAACCAATCAAACTTCCGGTAAATCCGCCTGCAACATCGGTAGAAAGAATATCTCCGGAAACCGGACCTCCAAGGTTTTTGAAGTTTTTGCCATCCAAAGAATAATTAAATTGATGTTCATCTTTTTCACCAACGACTTGTAATCTGACCGTTTTAGAAAGCGAAATCTTTTCGCTGGCCACCAGTTTTGATTCTCCTTTTTCTGTTCTTTCCAAAACAATGTAAAAATCTTTGTCTTTTTTTGTGATTCCGAATACATAGTTAAATCGTTCACTTTGGTAACAGGTAATTCCTGATAATTCTTTTTCTGATTTCGGCTTGAAATCCAGCGTTACAGAAGTTTCAAAATCTTCGTGCTGTAGTCTGTGAAATAATGCCGAAACCGGAGCGAGAGCTTTGATATTCGTTTCAAAAGGATTTATTTTTACTCCGTTTTTAGAAATATTGATAAAATTCTCACGGGGTCCGCGCATCGCAATCCATCTGTAATCCAGTTTTTTTTCGGTCAGTTTATCATTATACGTGAAGTTTCCGTTCGGGAAAAATCCATTTTGTCCGGTCTGATTTTCTACACCTTCCGGCAATTTTAATTTTGGTTTCATTGGTACCAGTCCGTTTTGGAAAACAGGATATGTTCCGCTCCAGTCAACAGGAAGAATGAAAGTTTCGCGGCCACTGTTCACCCTGTTATTTACATTCGGACGAATAGCTAAAAAGACACCGTAATATTTACCATCCGGAGTTTCCACCAAATCGGCATGGCCCGCCCAATCCACTTTATCTTTTCTGTCTTTCGGAAAATACCGCTGTGTCAGAATGGGATTATTCATTGCAGGAACAAATGGGCCTTTCGGAGAATCTGACATAAAAATAACTTCGCTGTGGTTACCGCCTGTTCCACCTTCTGCACACATCAGAAAATATTTTCCATTCTTTTTATATAAATGTGGCCCTTCTATCCAGATCGGTTTTTGGGAAAGATCAACGCCTCCATTCACAATAATTTTATCTGAACCCGCTACAACCTGGTCTTTTTCCAGATCGTAATCCCACATTTTGATCACACGGTGACCGTTGTACTGCTCAGTTCCTTTCGGCGGTGCATCATTGTGGACGATATAAGCTTTGCCATCATCATCAAAGAAAATCGAAGGATCGATACCATCAAAATTCAACTTTTGCACCTCACTCCAGCCTTTTGCAGGATCTTTGGTTTTCACAACCATATTTCCGATTCCACTGGCAATCTGCGTGGTGATCATATAAAAAGTATCGTTGTGCTTATTATATTTGATATCCGGAGCATAAATTCCTTGTGAAACACCTGATTTTTCCACTTTCAATTGGGAAGGTCTGTCCAAAACGTGCCCTAACTGTTTCCAGTTGACCAAATCTTTTGAAGTGAAAATAGGAACTCCGGGAAACATTGAAAATGAAGAATTGACCAAATAATAATTGTCTCCTTTTCTGGTAATACTCGGGTCGGGATAGCACCCCTGAAGAATCGGAGAATAAAATTCATTTTCTTTCAGTGGGTTGTTTGTGTAAATTTTATCATTTCCACGATAGGAAAAGTCTGAGAAAGTCTGTGCTGAAACGTTGGCAAAAGATAATAAGGCAACAGCAGCCATCAACGTTGTTTTCTTTTTCAAAAATATCGGATTCATTGTTCTCTGTCTCATAGTATATTTTTTAGTTTATTATTTAGTTTTTAATGTGTTACGTTTTTTTCCAAAATGAATTTTGATCTTTATACTGGTTTTCTTCTGTTGATCAACCAGATAATTCCCCAAGCCGCAACGTAAGAAACACCGGCAATAAAAAATATGATGTTGTATCCGCCGTTGATGTTTCCTGCTTTTTTGAAGGTATCCAAGACAATTCCGATGAAAAGCGGAAAAATAATTCCTGCTGTTGAACCGAGCATTCCGCCAAAACCGATAACCGAACTTACATAGTTATTAGGTAATTTATCTCCAACTGTGGTCATCAGATTGGCTCCCCAACCTTGGTGCGCTGCAGTGGCGAAAGCAATGATGATGGTAATCAGCCACATATTGTCTACATATTTTGAGAACATCACCGGAACGACCATCAACGCAAACAAGAGCATTGTCAAACTTCTGGCTCTTCCGATGGCCCAGCCTTTTTTAATCAAAAATGAGGAAAGATAGCCACCCCCGATGCTTCCAATCGTGGTTCCGCTGTAAATGATAATCAACGGAATGGAAGGTTTTGTCATATCCATCTTGAATACGTCTGAAAAATAAGCCGGCAGCCAGAACATAAAGAAATACCAGATTGGATCGGTCAGAATTTTTCCGATGGCAAATGACCAGGTGACTTTGTATTTTAATATTTCAGACAACGGAACTTTGGACTGTTCCTGTGTTTTTCCGTCCTGATCACTTTTAATATACTGTAATTCTTCCTTGCTCAGCTTTTTTGTTTTTTCCGGAATGCTGTAGAATCTCCACCAAAGGACAATCCATAACAAACCTAAAGCCCCGATCCAGACGAAGGTTTCCCGCCATCCGTAATGTCCCAGAATGAACGGCACAAGAAGCGGTGCTAAAATGGCTCCAACCGTTGCTCCGGAGTTGAAAATCCCCGTTGCCAAGGCTCTTTCTTTTTTCGGAAACCATTCTGCAACAGATTTTATCGCTGCCGGAAAATTTCCTGCCTCACTGATTCCGAGTGTACTTCTCGCAATGATAAATCCAACGGTGCTTTTCACAAAACCGTGTCCTATGGAAGCCAGACTCCAGACAATCAACGAAACGGCATACCCTATTTTGGTTCCTACCCTGTCTATAAATCTTCCCATCGCAAGATATCCGATGGCATAAGTAGTCGTGAATGCCATTACAATGTAGCTGTAATCTTTTTCGTCCCAGATGAACTCTTTTTCAAGAACAGGTTTCAGTAAACCCATTACCTGACGGTCAAGATAATTGATCGTGGTGGCGAGAAAGACCAAAGACAGCATCAACCATCTTATGTTACGGTTTTTAGGAGCCTGCATTTAGTTTTGATTAAGTTGTTGCAATAAGTTCTGAACTTTTTCTGTGAGCTGTTCTGATGTAAAATCTGTTCTGACGAGTGAACTTCCTAAACCGACAGCAACGGCGCCACCTTTCATCCATTCTGTAATGTCAGCAAAGTCAGCATTGATGCCTCCGGTCGGCATAAAATTCATTCCCGGAAAAACAGGTTGAATGGATCTGATATAATTTTTGCCTAAAGCATCTGTCGGGAAAATCTTCACTAACCGAAGTCCGCTCTGAAAGGCTACATTGACATCGGAAGGAGTAAAACATCCTGGAATTAAATTGATATTTTTTGCAACAGAATGTTTTACCAGTTCTTCGTTAATAACAGGTGTAATGATGAAATCTGCTTTTGCATCGGCATAATCATCCATTTCCTTTATATTTTTCACGGTTCCGATTCCCAGTAAAAGTTCTGGAAATTCGTTGGCTGAGATTTCTTTTAATTTAGTAAAATTCTCCAGTGCCTGAATACCTCGGTTGGTATATTCTATCACACGGATTCCTGCTTTGTACAAAGCTTTTACGGTATTTTTTGAAACCTCAAACGATTCATTGTAAAACAACGGAACTATTTTCTGGTCTTTTATTTTTTGTAGCATTACACTCATAATTTTTCAATATTAATACTGTCATTAATGGTATCGCCCTTTACAAAAAGTTTTTTGAAAGCGACTTTTGTAGCATCTTCTAAAATCTGCTGTAAGGAATTTCCTTTTAAAGTTCCGTGAATCAAAGCAGCCATAAAGGAGTCGCCGCTTCCTATTCTTTCCTCAATTGTTGTTGAATGATAATGTTCAGAAATCAAAAGTTTTTCATCAGCAAATAAAGTCGCAAAATAATTAACCTCTTCACCCTTCGTAAACCGAAATGTATTGGCAATCATCTTTACATTTGGATATATTTTCTGAATTTCTAATGCTGATTTTTCAGCCTGTTTCAGAAGATTTCTGTCGTCAAAATTCCCATTTAATTCATATTCAATCGGAATTTCCAAAAATTGTTGAATGGACCAGATATTTCCCATCAGAACATTGACAAAAGGCATCAATGCAATAATTTTTGCAGACGGATTTCTGTTCTGCCAAAGGGCGGAACGGTAGTTCAAATCAAGAGAAACCGTGATGTTTCTGGTCGCTGCCTCTTTCATTAAATCCATACATTTCTGATAGGCATTTTCGCTCAATGCCGGCGTAATGGTGCTGATGTGAAGCCACTTTACCTCTGAAAATATTTCATCGAAACTAAATGTTTTAAAATCCGACTGTGTGAAAACCGAAGGAAAACGGTCGTAAACCACCGAAGCATTCTGCATATCGCCATCCGAAGAGAGGTAAAACGTTCCGATTCTGCCGTTACTTTTCTCAGCAAGCATCTCAATTCCTTTATTTTTGAGCTGTGATTCCAATTGGTTTCCCAGAAAATTTTCAGGCAAAGCTGAAAGAAGTTTTACAGGATTGTTCCATTGTGCAAGAGCTGCAGCTACATTATATTCTGCACCGCCCACGAAAATCTTCAGAGATTGGTCATTGAGCCAGTTTCCTTCGGAATCCGGAGCGAAATGCAAAAGCAATTCTCCGAAACATACTATTTTATTGGAAAATGAATCTTGCATTCTATTAAATTTCAAAATAATTTTTCGTGTTGTGATAACAGATGTCCTGAATAATCTTCCCTACCCATTCTTCGTCATTGGGAAGCAATCCTCTTTCCATCTCGCTACCAAACATATTGCACAAAAGCCTTCTGAAATAATCGTGTCTTGAGAATGACAGGAGACTTCGGGAATCGGTCAGCATCCCGACAAAAGTGCTGATGAGACCAATGTTGGAAAGTGTGTTCATCTGCTTTTTCATTCCGTCTAATTGGTCGAGAAACCACCAGGCTGCACCAAACTGTACTTTGGACTTCATTCCACCTTCATTAAAATTTCCTGCAAGTGTCGCTAAAACTTCATTGAAGGTGGGATTAAGATTGTAAATAATGGTTTTGGTAAGTTGTCCGGTAGAATTCAGTTCGTCCAGAAGCATGCTCAATCTTTGTGCAAAATATTGTTCGCCGATTGCGTCATAACCTGCATTGATGCCAATTTTACTAAGCATTAAAGAATTATTATTTCTGGTTGCTCCCACGTGAAACTGCTGTACCCAGTCTTTTTCAGCGTACATTTTGCAAAGCTCTTTTAGTAAGTAGCCACACAACGCTTCCGGATTGGAGAATGTTGGATTATTTCCTTTTAAAAATTCTGAAAATTCGTTTTCTAATTCTATATCCCATTTTGTGGTATCGGGAAAATATTCAAACCCGTGATCGGCAACCTTGGCTCCTACTTCTGCAAAATAATTAATTCTGGATTGAAGCGCATTTAATAAATCGGAAACTGATTCGATTGAAATTCCACAAACATTTTCAAGTTTTTTTATTCCTGAAAGATATTGTTCCGGATTGTTGATATTGATGTAAGAATCCGGTCGGAAAGCAGGTAAAACCTGGGCTTTAAAACGGCTATTCTTTAATGCTTTATGATAAGCCAAATCATCAGCAGGATCATCAGTTGTGCAAAGTGCTTCCACTTTGAAATTCTGAATGATGGATTGTGGCAAAAAATCTGAAGTCTGCAAACTTTCATTCATCTGTTGATAAACAGAATCTGCATTTTTCGGGGAAAGATATTCTTTGATTCCGAATGGATTTTTAAGTTCCAGATGGGTCCAGTGAAATAAAGGATTTCGAAGGGTGTACGGTACCACTTCCGACCATTTTCTGAACTTTTCCAAGTCTGAAGCTTTGCCGGAAATGAATTCCTCATCAATCCCAAAATTTCTCATTGCCCGCCATTTGTAATGATCATCATCCAGCCAAATTGCTGTCGGGGAACGGAAATTCTGATTATTTGAAATCACGTCAGACTCAAGATGATTATGATAATCAATAATCGGCATTTCTTTCGCAAAGCCGAAATAGAGATTTTCTGCCTTTGCCGATTCCAGCAAAAACGATTCTCCGAAAACGTCTTTATTTTTAAGGGAATGAGTCATTATTCAATTTAAAAGTGATTTGATTTTGTGAAAATCTTTAAAAACAAGACCTTAATTGAAATCTATAAAATCATCTAAGGCCTTGTAACTACTGTATGAAGAAAAATAATATTAATCTTAAACACCACTGAATGCACTGAAACCACCGTCAATAGGCAATAATGCACCCGTGATAAAACTTGCGGCATCTGAACAAAGGAACTGGACGGCTCCGTTGAGTTCATCTGCATTTCCAAAGCGTCCCATTGGCGTTTTGGCGATGACTTTTTTGCTTCGATCAGTTAAAGAACCATCCGGATTCAATAAAATCGCCCGGTTCTGATCTCCTATAAAAAATCCGGGAGCGATTGCGTTGACACGGATTTTATCGCCAAATTTCAACGCTACATCCGAAGCGAGCCATTGGGTAAAATTGGTAATTGCAGATTTTGCTGCTGAATAACCAGCAACTCTTGTGATTGCAGAATAAGCTGCCATTGAGGAGATATTCACAATACTTCCATTTCCCTGCTCTGCCATCACTTTTCCGAAAACATAGCTTGGATAAACGGTTCCGTTGATATTCAAATCGGTTACTTCGTTCCAGGCTTCCATTTTCAGGTCGAAAAAAGATTGGTCGGGAGCTAATGTTGCAGAAGGTATATTTCCTCCGGCAATATTGAGCAAAATATCAATTCTACCGTATTTTTCAAGGATTGTCTTTGAAGCAGCTTCAAGACTTTCCACATTCATTACATTGGCTTCTACGGCAAATGCATCACCACCCGATTCTGTCAGTTCTTTAACACGAGCGTCCAGAGTTTCCTGGTTTCTTCCCAATGCTACAACTTTGGCTCCGGCTTCTATGAAACTTTTAGCCAGACTTCCACCCAACACCCCTGAGGCGCCTGTAATTACGGCTACTTTATCTTTTATGCTGAATATTTCGTTCATTTTTACTTTTTATAATAATTTATTGCAAACCTTAGATTTAATTTCTTTGCAATTCTGACTGTACAGTAGCCATTACTCCTTCGATTTGCCCTAATGCAAGCATTCTTCCGAGAAATGAATATCCTGGATTGTAACCTTTATCAATATCGTCTGTCAGTAATCTTCCATGATCTATACGCATGGGCAAGTCCGGATTTTCTTTTTCAAATATCCGGATAACCTCTATCAATTTTCCTCTTCCACCCAAGTGATGGGCTTCGATGAAATCCCCGTTTTCAAAAACATTAGTGCTTCTTAAATGGACAAATTTTGTGCGGTGAGCATATTTTTGGGCAAGTTTCGGAACATCATTCTGAAGCCCTGCACTTAAAGAACCTGTACAGAATGTAAGCCCGTTGTGAGGATTGTCGACAGCATTTAAGAGCCAGTCGATATCTTCTTCATTGGTTACGATTCTTGGTAGACCTAACAATGAAAATGGCGGGTCATCGGGATGTACACACATCTGGATATTCCATTTTTCGCAAACGGGCATTATTTTTTCAAGGAAATATTTCATATTCTGACGGAGCTGGTTTTTATCAATCCCATCGTATAATGCCAGTAAACTTTTGAAAATAGCTACCGGATTCTGGTCTCCTTCCTTAATGTTTCCATTAACAAAACCCTGTGTTTTTACAATGATCGAGTCTATCAGATCATTGTTATCTTCTTCCGTTAAAGTATTTTTTAATTGTTCTACTTTTTGAAGAATCTCTGAATTATAATCGTTTTCTGCACCTTTTCTTTGCAGAATATGAATTTCAAAATAAGCAAATTTAGCTTTATCAAAATATAATGATGACGAGCCGTCTTCCCACTGATAAAACAAATCTGTACGGGCCCAGTCTAGAACCGGCATAAAGTTGTAGCAAACTGTTGTTACTCCAGATTTTCCCAGGTTTTCAAGACTCTGGATATAATTTTCTATTAATTGATCTCTGTTTTCGCCTCCGTATTTTATGGCCTCACTTACAGCCAGACTTTCTACAACAGACCAGCGAAGTCCGAAACTTTCTATATAATTTTTATAATCATTAATCGCGGCCAACGGCCAGATTTCTCCGTTCGGAATATCGTGAAGTGCAGAAACAATACCTTCTACCCCAATTTGACGGAGCATATCTAATTTTATTTTGTCTTTTTTACCGAACCAACGCCAGGTTTTTTCCATAAATTTTATTTTTTTCATTAAAGCAAAGCAGGTGTAATAGAACACCTACTTTGCTTCTGTTAACATGAATGCATATAATATTAATTGTAACCAGGATTCTGATATTTGTCCTTGATATCTGCAGAGACTTCCATAGCATCCAATTGCCCCCGAGGGATTGGTCTCAGATAATGAAATTTCTGAATATTACGCGTTACAGTCTGCGGGGTATGATCTCCGTAAGCAGTTCCTGCAATTTTATAAGTAGCTGCATATTCTTCCCACTTCTGTGTACGTACCAGATCATACCATCTGTATCCTTCACCATAATACTCACGGGATCTTTCTGCCAGAATGTAATCTATGGTAATGGTATTGGGTGTAGCAGCAATCATTGCAGCACTGTTATCCTGTACTTTTGCAACATTTCCGCTAACACTCCAAACCCATTTTCCTGCTCTGGCTCTGATTACATTGATAAGATCTCTAGGGCTCATAGATCCGGAAGCTCCTTTAACTGCTGCCTCAGCTGCCAGGAAATAAAATTCTGAAAATTTAGCGGCTACAAACGGACGGGTTAAACTTGGATTTGGATAGCCTAAACCGTTACCGTTATCTGTACGGTAAGTTCCTATTTTCCATATACCAGGATATACCACTCTGCTGATTCCATTTGGTGCCACTACCCAGTCTGCTCTTCCCGGAAGCGTTCCTGCTCCAATATTACTATTCCCTGCATTGGAACTATAAGCCGGCACTGCAGAATCATCATTGAGAAACGTTAAAATAGGGTCACCAGGATGTACGGGAAGACTATTGGCATTATACAGGGTAGTCTGAGTCATCCCTGCTTTGTCCCAGTTACCACGGTAGGTCGTAACGAATGTACCGTCATATCTGGAATCATTGGTTTTATCAGCAAACGTATTTTTAATAACTTCAATGGTAGGAGCCATACGTGTCCAGGGACGCCCTAGATCTTGTGTAGCTGCTCTTTGTACAGAACTGACAGCAGACCAGGATGTACTGGAAGTACTGCTTCTGATATTAGGGTAATTCCAGGTCATCATCCAGGCAGCAAAATTATTTGGAGACCAGCCATCGCCGTAACTTGCCTGAATAACCCCTTCATTATAATAAGCACTTGTCTCTGTATGATCTGCATACAGCATACATTCCTTGTTACGGTCATTTGATCCTACATTTAAATTATAATAGGTAGGCTGTAAAGCATACGGTCCGGGACTGTTGATCCCGTCTAATGCAATATCATAAGCTTTTTGGAAGTACCATTGTGCATTGTGACCATCAGGATCTGTTCTTGTTGCCTCCGGATAGGTTGGAATGTTGTTTGGATTTTGCAGCCACCATGCATACGTTAAATAGGCTTTTGAAAGATATAATCTCGCAACATTTTTAGTAACACCGCCGGTTACTCTTGGGCTTGCAGGAAGATTTTCAATGGCTTTGATCAAATCAGGGAAAATGGCCTTTGTGTAAACTTCTGAAACCGTATTTCTAACTGAAGTGGTGGTTGGCGAAATATTGAAGGCCAGTTCTCCTGAACCTAAATCAAGTGGTGCGCCACCGTACGTCTGAACCAGTAAGAAATAATAAAATGACCTGAAAAATCTTGCTTCTGAAATCAGTGATTCGGATACATTAATTAACGGACCATTTTGTATAACTCCATTTGCAGAATTGATGGCAGGAAAGACAGATCCCCACACCATACTTGTTGGGAAAGTTGAACTGTCAATATTCCCATTATTGGACATATCCATAGCTTTAAAGTTGCCATCGGCATCTTTTCCCCAGGTTGCCTCATCAGTACCCGTCATGGTAGAATTTAAGAAGTAGCCGTTTCCATACAGCATTCTCAGTTGTCTATACAAAGACGTAACCCCTTGTGTAATTCCTCTTTCTGTAGTAAAATCTTCCGGTGTATAAATACCTCTTGGCTGTTCATCCAATATCTCATTACATCCTGTACTGAATGTTAATGATGCTAAAAACAGAGCAGCGATAAATTTTTTATTTAAATTGATCATGATTTTTTCTTTTAAAAGGTTAGATTTAGCCCCATCATATAGTTTCTTGTAGAAGGATTATTCGTACCAATTACCAGCTGATTGCTTTTGTATGAGTTTACAGCCTGATTTTCATTCCCTCTCGAATTCGGTTCAGGA
The DNA here is from genome assembly GCF_019970085.1 of Chryseobacterium lathyri. NCBI lineage: Bacteria > Pseudomonadati > Bacteroidota > Flavobacteriia > Flavobacteriales > Weeksellaceae > Chryseobacterium > Chryseobacterium lathyri. The sequence goes on from NZ_JAHXYG010000004.1 coordinate 495,490, forward strand.
TCCATCCCTGATTCTCTGTAATAAGGAGAACCGAAAACAAATGGATTCTGTACTGTTACATATAGTCTCAGACTGCTTACGCCTAAATCATCCAGGGTATTTTTATTAAAATTGTACCCTAATGTGATGGTTCTTATTTTTACGTATGAGCCATCAAATAAGCCTAAAGTTGAACCGTATTTCGGGTTATCTCCGCTCATCATTCCACCTGGTTTCGGATAGCGCACGTCTGGATTTTCTTCAGTCCAGTAATCAACATCCACGTTATTTCCTCTTCCCGATAATCTGTTGAGATACCCTGAAGAGCCGTATAGTGTACTGATTAACACTCCCCCTTTCTGAAATGCTCCAACCACACTAAGATCAATATTTTTATATGCTAACCTTGTATTGAAACCTCCCATAAAATCCGGATTGGTATCGATAATCTGTCTGTCAGCTGGCCCGATAGCTCTGGTCGGAGTTCCGTCTGCATTGTATCCACCTGTATATAAAACTTTGATCATTCCCACATTTCCTCCAGGTTCCAATACGCTCAGATAAGGATCTCCATGCTGCCACAAACCTATATACTGGTAATCATATAATGCGTTGATATTATGACCAACAAACCATAAATTCCCCTCGTTTCTGTCAGTTCCGGAAGCTAATGCTGTAATTTTATTTCTGTTGGCATATAAATTACCTCCAACTTCCCAGCTAAATCCATCAGGATTATTAAAAATAGTACCATTAAGAGATATTTCGAAACCCTTATTCTCTGATGCTCCCACGTTCTCGGTCACTGATCCCAAACCGCTGGATGATGGCAACCCTTTACTTAACAATAACTGTTCTGTCTTCGTAACATAATATTCTACGGTACCGCTGATGATTCTGTTGAATAAAGTAAAATCTAATCCATAATTCCAGGTTTTTGAAAACTCCCAGCCCAAATTTGCATTTGAAGCTGTATTTACATAATTCCCGATGACAAATTCATTTCCAAAATTATAAGGCACCGTACTTAAACTCCCAAAAGTGGTATAAGGCCCGACAGACTGGTTGGAAGTCTGTCCAAAACCGGCTCTCAGCTTAAGCACATTGATATATTTTGAATCTTTAAGAAAGTTTTCATTGGCAATATTCCAACCCACAGAAATTGCAGGATAGGTATGCCACTGGTGCCCTTTCGCTAAAACTGAGGCTCCGTCTGAACGGACAGTAGCCGTAAGCATATAACGGTTATCATATTGATATAAGGCTCTTCCCATAAAAGACATAAGGCCTCTTTTATAATATCCCTGATTATTTGGATCAATGGTTACCTCACCTTGTGCATGGCCTAAATTAAAGTATTGAAAGGCATCGATAGGAACATCTCTCGCTGATATGTAAGAGCTGTTATACTTGGTCTGTTCCGCAGAATATAATGCCGTTGCACTAATTTTGTGTTTACCAAAGGTTCGGTCATAAGACAGGATATTTTCCAAAACCCACTGCGTCGTCAACGAGTTTCCGATTCCAGCCGAAGACTCAGTAGCAGGATTTACATTGAGTATACCGGTTCCTGTATAGGTTCCGCTATTTGAATTTCTATAGGTAAGACCAACATTAAGCCTGTATTTAAGACCTTCAACTCCTGGTATTTTTAATTCTCCATAAAGGTTATTGTATGAGCTAAAAGCATTCGTACGGTCAGCATAGGTATCACCTAGATTTTCGAGAATACCTCTGGTCTGGAGAGCCGTCTGATCGATGGCACTATACATGACAGTTTTAGGACTCCCGTCAGCCTTATAGGGACTAACCAATGGCGAATACCCTAACATAGGGGCACCGCTAACGCCGTTAAAGTCGTTGATAGAAAAGTTTGAGTTGGTAGAGAAGCCTATTTTTATGAACTTACTTACTTCCTGATCTAAGGAACCCCTAATAGAAAGTCTTTTATAACTTTGCAAAGGGACAACTCCATTTTGCTGAAAATACGCGACACCAAAGTTGTAATTCCCTTTTTCGCTTCCTCCTGTAACCCCTACATCATGGTTCATCATCAGCCCCACACCGTAATATTTATCCTGCCAGTCTGTATTTATATCATTGAATTCATCTTGCGCGTTGGTAAACATTTTGGCATCTGCACGTAATTTGGCAAACTTAGGCCCATCCATCACCGGATATTTAGAGAAAATAGTCTGAAATCCAGTATATCCGTTATAGGTAAATCTTGCTTTCTGACCTTTTGATCCTCTGTTTGTTGTTATTAAAATGACTCCGTTTGCACCACGTGATCCATAAATCGCTGTGGCAGAAGCATCTTTAAGAATATCCAAGCTTTTAATATCTGATGGGCTGATATCTCCTAAAGAACCTACAAAAGGAATTCCATCCAATACAATCAAGGGGTCATTAGAGCCTGTTAATGAACGTTCTCCTCTAATACGGATCTGTTGTACAGCGCCGGGTTTTGTAGAGGTTCTGCCAATATCAACTCCCGGAAGACGTCCCTGTATCGCATCGGTTATATTGGCTGAAGGAACTTCTTTGAGAGCAGTACCACCCAGGGACGATACTGACCCGGTAACCGCTTCTTTTTTCTGTGTCCCATATCCAATTACAATAACTTCTTCTATCTTATTTTCTTTGGCAACAGTATCTTTTTTACTTTGAGAATAAGCTAAGCTTGACGGTAACAGAGCCATGGCGAAAAATATCGCAGCCCTGTTGGTTTTAGCAAAATGAAATCTGTTCATAATTATTATTTTTAATATTACATTAATAGAAAGGCTATTAATAAATCCTTAGTGTTATCATGAAAGCCTTCTATAATTATTAGATATACATGTTCACGATTGCTTCAAACAATTCCTGTTTTCCGCTTTTGGCCTGAGGTTCTCCCACCTCATGAGCAATTCTCTGAAGGTCTTCCAGTGTAAGATTCCCTTCTTCGAAAGCTTTTCCGTTACCGCTATCAAAAGAAGCATAGCGCTCTGTCCGTAATTTTTTATAATCAGAGTTTTCCAGTATATCTGCAGCAACTAATAATCCTTTGGCAAAAACATCCATTCCAGAAATATGGGAGATAAATAAATCTTCAGGATCGGTAGAATTTCTTCTGATTTTCGCATCAAAATTAACTCCGCCATTTCCTAATCCTCCTGCAGGAAGAAGTACCAGCCAAGCCTGAGCCAGGTCACGATAATCCACAGGGAACTGGTCTGTATCCCATCCGTTTTGGTAATCTCCCCTATTGGCATCAATACTTCCTAATAATCCTGCGTCAACTGCTACCTGAAGTTCATGCTCGAAGGTATGCCCCGCCAGGGTAGCGTGATTAACTTCAATATTAAGTTTAAAATCTTTGTCTAAGCCGTAATGTCTCAGGAAGCCAATCACTGTTTCAGAATCATAATCGTACTGATGTTTAGTTGGCTCCATTGGTTTTGGCTCAATAAGGAATGTTCCCTTGAAGCCCTGACTACGGGCATAATCACGGGACATTGAAAGGAAGCGGGCCAGATGGTCTTTTTCTCTTTTCATTTCAGTATTCAGCAGACTCATATAACCTTCTCTACCGCCCCAGAACACATAGTTTTCGCCACCGAGAGCAATCGTTGCATCAATAGAATTTTTCACCTGAGTTCCTGCACAGGCTACCACATCAAAATTTGGATTGGTTGAAGCTCCGTTCATGTATCTTTCATGCGTGAAAACATTGGCTGTTCCCCACAGAAGCTTAATCCCAGATTCTTTTTGCTTTTCTTTGGCATATTCCACAACAGCCTGAAGGTTTTTTTCATAGTCTTTCCAGTTATCTGCCGGAGCAACTAAGTCTACATCATGAAAACAGTAATATTGGAATCCAATTTTAGACATGAATTCAAAACCTGCATCCATTTTATGTTTAGCTCTGGAAACCGCATCATTACCAATATCCCAAGGATGGTGGATCGTTGCTCCGCCAAACGGATCACTTCCGTCTGCACACAGAGTATGCCACCATGCCATTGCAAAACGCATCCATTCTTTCATTGGTTTTCCCATCACGATCCTATCTGCATCATAATAACGGAATGCCATAGGGTTTCTACTTTCTTTACCTTCGAATCTGATGTTTTCAATACCTGGAAAAAATGCTTTTGTTTCTGTTAAAATGTTCATATTATTTGATTTTATTTTTAATTTGTTCTTTATAATTTAATACAGGAATCCCCTGCCTGCTGATTTAATAGGTCCGCAGGTACAATGAATAGCTTCGTTGCAGGATGATTAAATGATTTCGTTAAGATGCTGTTTCCACCTTGAGTATGCTTCTAAATATTGTTCTCTTTTTTCTGTTTCAGGTTCTATAACTGCTATTTTTTCGAGGAATGAAAATGCCTCTGTTGAATCTGCATAAAAACCTATTCCCATTCCGGCAGCTCTGGCAGCTCCTACCGCTCCGTCTGTGTCGTAAAGCTCAATCACTGCATTGCTTACACTGGCAAGCGACTGTCGGAAAATTGAACTTAAAAACATATTGGCATTGCCTGCCCGGATTACCTGGATGTCCATTCCCATATTTCTCATAATATCCATTCCATATTCATATGAAAAGACAATTCCTTCCTGTGCCGCACGCAGAATATCTCCTTTTGTATGGATGTTGAAATTAATTCCGTGCATAGAACAGCTGGTATCTTTGTTTTCCAAGACTCTTTCTGCCCCGTTTCCAAAAGGGATGATACTTAATCCTTTTGATCCTATCGGGGAAAGTGATGCCAGATCATTCATATCACCATAGGAAGACAGTGAGGTTGCAAAATTGTGCTTTAGCCAGGAATTTAAAATTCCTGTTCCGTTAATACACAGCAAAACTCCCAATCTGGTTTGCTCAGGACTGTAGTTGACATGGGCAAATGTATTTACCCGTGACAGGGTATCATATTCCAATTTATCCAACACCCCATATACCACTCCCGAAGTGCCGGCTGTCGAAGCAATTTCTCCGGGATTGAAAACATTCAGAGAGAGCGCATTATTGGGTTGATCTCCTGCCCTGTATGAAATTGGGGTTCCTTCTTTTAATCCTAATTCCTGAGCTGCCGGTGCAGAAACCGTTGACTGGATACCGAAAGTAGGAATGATTTCAGGAAAAAAGCTTTTAGGGATTCCATAATAATTAATCACGTCCTCAGAAATGCAGTTGTTTTTAAAGTCCCAGAATATGCCTTCAGAAAGTCCTTCAATCGTCATTCCTATTTCACCGGAAAGCCTCATGGCAATATAATCTCCCGGCAGCATTATTTTATCAATCTTTTCAAAAATTTCAGGTTCATTTTCCTTTACCCAGGCTAGTTTTGATGCTGTGAAATTTCCGGGAGAATTAAGAAGATGGGATAAACATTTCTCAGTTCCAATTTCCTGAAAAGCTTTTTCACCATAAGGCACAGCACGGCTGTCACACCAGATAATCGAAGGACGAAGCAAATTTTGGTCTTTATCGACCAGGATCAGTCCATGCATCTGCCAGGTAATACCAATTCCTTTGATATCTTCAGGATTGATTCCGGATTCATGCATTACAGATTCATGTGCCAGCTTTAGGTTCAGCCACCATTCTGCAGGGTTCTGTTCTGCCCAGCCTGGGTTGACTGCCATGATTTTCATTTCCTTTTTTGGAGAAAAGTCTGATGCAATAATTTTTCCACTGGATGCCTCAATGAGACAAACTTTAACAGAAGAACTGCCTATGTCATATCCTAGCAAATACATAATTTGAAAAGGGGGATTTATTTAATTAGTTTAGTGTTGTTTTTCTTATAGATCTTGGCATCGAACCGATAGTATCTTGCTGCCCTGTGCGATACATTTTGCTCTATCTCTTCTAAAGGAATGATATAATTAAATGATGAAATTTTTTTATGAAAATTCTTGATATCGATCTGTTTTTCACTTAATGCGCTGTACAGCTGGTACAGCTGTCTTATTGTAAATTTTTTCGGCAGCAATTCAAAAATAATAGAAAAATCGGTCTCAATCCATCTTCTTATTTCTGTTAAAGATTCATTAATGATCTTATTATGATCAAAGGGTAATGCCGGGACCTGATCTACAGGATACCAGTCGACTGTTTCATATTTGGTGCTGTTAATTTTATGATCGATTTTACATAGAGAAAGGTAGGCCACCGTAATAATCCTGTCAATATTATGCATATACTCGGTCCCCATCCACTTGATATCAATCTGATTGCTTGCGCGAAATGGATCAGCAAAGCATTTGAACTGCTTGAGAACCATTTTTTTTATTCCTGTTAACTCATGAAGAACCCTATGGGCTGCATCATCCACATCTTCATTACTGAAAATCAAGCTACCCGGCAATTTTCTTTGCCTATCCACTGGTACATCGTCTACATGACGTTGCACAAGTAAGATATTGAGTCTGTTGTCATGGTCAAATCCAAATACTACACAATCAACAGAAACATAGGTATGAATAAAATCCTGGTTCATCTTTTATTAACATTAGCGTAACATCACAAATATAAAAATTCAATTGAGAAAAAAAAATAAAATCTACATTACAGGCTATATATCAATAGATTATATATCATTTTTTTATGATAAGAATGATGTAAAAAATATGATAAGGTTATCATCAATTTCATGATTATTATTTCAGAATACCTTAATATATAGCTATTTAAATGTTAAATTGACACTTAAAAAATTAATATTTATTTTTATCTAATTTATGATAAGAAAATTTTAAATTTTATTGATATTTTTTAAAAAAGTTATAAGAAAAACGTCCATTTTCTGTTTAAACCCATATATTTAAGACGTGTATTTTTTACAATTATTCAACCTAAAAGGTAAAAAATTATCATATCATAGGATTTTTCTATACACAGCTAGGGAATTTCTAAACTTTTTCAGGAGGGTTTAAAAAGGGTTTTCATTATACATCTATAAAAACGTACAGATGATTTACTTTAAAAAGATTTACAGGGATAAACTTTTCATAAAACCTGTGCTTAAAAAATTATATTAATTAATCTATACTATTCCAAAATAGTACTGTTTTCTCTATCTTTATCCTTTCAATCAATAGATCTTTATGAATAAACAGTCTGATCAAAATGTTGATGTAATGAGGGCCCGGCTTCAGGAAATGCAGAAGGATCATCTGGTGATTTCATCTATTAATACTGCCTTTGCCAAAGTTTTAGATAAAAAACATTTTAGTATTGTTTTAAATCAGTCCTTTAAAAATGAATTTCTATGTGATGGCATTATGATCCTTACAGCAAAGGATCATAAGCAGCATATTTTTTACAGTTCTTTAATTACCGGAGCGTATGATGATAGCTCTTCCGATTCACTGGATATTTGTTTTGAGCAATGCATGCAATCGCCGGAACCTGTTACTTTTTACCTTAAGGATTTCTCTGAAAGGAAAGCATCAGTACCATATTTTACCCGTGCAAAAAAACTGGGAATGCATATGGCAGTGGGATTTTGCTTACCATCCATAGGAGATCATAAAAACGTGATTTTCCTTTTGTATAAAAATTTCACTGAATTCAATGGCCGGTTAGAAAGGCTATTGGGAGGCATCTCTACGCAGCTGTCAATTACCATCAGAAACATTCTGTTCTCGGAAATGCTGGATACTTTTCAAACTTCAGCACCTGATTCTCAAAAAGATATAAAGCCTGTCAGAAAAGATGAGGTAAGAAATCAAGAAGGGTTTAACGGAATCATTGGAAATAGCGAAGCCATGCAGCATATTTATCAGCAAATCTCCCAGGTAGCTTCTTCATTATCCAGTGTGATCATCTATGGCGAGACCGGAACGGGAAAAGAGCTGATAGCACAGGCTATCCATGAACTCTCCTCTTCGTCTCATCACTCAATGATCAGGATTAACTGCGCATCCATTCCTGCCAATCTTATAGAAAGTGAACTTTTCGGGCACGAAAAAAGCAGTTTTACGGGTGCTACGGAACAGCGTAAAGGAAAATTTGAACAAGCGAATAACAGCACTATTTTCCTGGATGAAATTGGGGAGCTCCCTTTAGCTCTTCAGGGAAGATTACTGAGAGTTTTACAGGAGAAAGAAATTGAAAGAATCGGCGGGAATAACACCATTAAAGTTAATGTCAGGATTATTGCTGCCACTAACCGGATTCTGGAAAAAGAGGTTGCTGAAGGGAGATTCAGGAGGGATCTGTTCTACCGTCTTAATGTTTTCCCCATTCATTTGCCTGCATTGCGGGACAGAAAAGAAGACATCCCGCTACTGGCCGATTATTTTCTAAAAAAAATCAATCTGAAAACAGGCAAAAAGATCAGTGGATTTTCTCAAAAAGTAATCCATGCAATGAGTGAAAATGCATGGCCGGGAAATATCCGTGAGCTCGAAAACATGATCGAAAGAAGTATTCTTACGGCAAAAGACAGTACCATCAGAAAAATGGATTTACCGGAGATTTTCGGACAAAAAACAGCTGATCAGGATTTTCAGATTAAAACATTACACCAGGTGGAAAAAGAGCATATCCTAAAGACCGTTGAAAAATGTAAGGGACGAATTTTTGGGCCACAGGGAGCGGCTTTATTATTAGGATTACCGGCTACCACATTGATTTCAAAAATGCAAAAATTAGGAATACAGAAAGGGCATTATTTTAATAAGAGCAATGAAACTTAAAATTACTGTGAAACCGCTAATCATTCTGATTCCTTCATACTCATTTCAATTTTTCCTGAAGATAAAGCCCAGAAGATCCACAAGCCTAAAATCATTATTAAGGAAACCGCAGGAATCCAAAACGAGAACATCAATGCAATGAGATAGATGGGAAAACCATAAAGGTAATTATTGCGGATTTTTTTAATCGCAGCATCCGTAATTCCCGGACGCAAAAGCTTTTTATTGCGGCTGGCTACAAACCAAAGCAAATTATAGGCAAAATTGATCAGAACAAAAGTTCCCGTATATATGGCTACAACCATAGAAGATGCCTCCCCATTGAAATATCTGGCCAGCAAAGCAGTAGGATAAGAAACTGCAGAAACTAAAAAGAGAATCAGCCCGTTGGCAAACATAATAGCTGAATTACGGCTGTAGATTTGTTTGAAAATCTTATGATGATTCACCCACATTATAAAAATGCTGAAAAAAGAAAGGATAAAGGCTAAAAATACAGGCCATTGACTCTTCATAAAGGTGAAAAGATCATTTCCGTTTTTTATTACATGTTCTTCCGGTAAGTGAAGATCCAAAACCAGCAGTGTTACGGCAATCGCAAAAACAGCATCACTGAACCCTTCTATTCTGACGGTTTCTTTTTCCATATTGTTGGCCATTTTTTAAACTTAATTAGGTTGAAAATTGCATGAAAATGCTTCACTTATCCATAAGTGACTTCAACAAGATTAAATGTGTAAATTATTTTTCTTTATTCAGGTTTATTTATACCCCTTATCAATTCCCAGCTTCTTCATTTTAGAATAAAGTGTTTGAGGCTGTATTTTCAATAATTCAGCAGCGCCTCCTATTCCAGAAACTTTCCCGCCGGAATTTTGCAGGGCATTCAGAATATGATCTCTTTCCATTTCCTCCATCGATTTTAACTGGCCCTGAGGTTGATCAGAAGGCTTTTCTATGATATTGGGAAGGTCAAAATTTTCAATTTCCGCTGTTTTTGCCAGGAGAACACTTCTTTCTATAAGATGTTCCAATTCCCTTATATTTCCCGGCCAGTTGTAATTATGAAGCTGATCTAAAGCTTTTGCACTTATCGAAGTAATATTTCGTCTTGAAGCTGATGCATATTTGGTCAGGAAAAAATGAGCTAACAATTCAATATCTTCTTTTCGTTCTCTTAATGGCGGCAGTTCTATGGGGAAAACATTTAACCGGTAATATAAATCCAGCCTGAATCTTCCTTCCGCCACTTCTTTTTCTAAAGACCGGTTGGTTGCCGCCACAATCCTGACATTGACTTTAATGGTTTTATTTCCACCCAATCTTTCGATTTCTTTTTCCTGCAGCACACGCAGGAGTTTTACCTGTGAGTCTAAGGGTAATTCACCGATTTCATCCAGGAAAATAGTTCCTCCGTCTGCCTGTTCAAACTTTCCGATTCGCATGGTATTGGCCCCCGTAAAGCTTCCTTTCTCATGACCGAAAAGTTCAGATTCAATGAGAGAATGAGGCAATGCTGCACAGTTCACCACCACAATAGGCTGATCCTTTCGTTCTGAAAGTTCGTGTACAGAATGGGCTACTTTTTCTTTTCCGGTTCCGCTTTCTCCCACCACAAGTACGGAAGTATGGGTAGGTGCAACCACTCTTATTTTTTCAATAACATCCTGAAGGGAATTGCTTTTTCCGATAATTCCTTCAATAGTCTCATTATCAATATTTTTCACAAACACACCTCCTTCCTCAATACCGAAACGGTATTTGGCAATATCAAGCATGACGATCAGATCCCGCTCGCGGAAAGGTTTAACCATAAATCCATAAGGCTGGGTTTCTTTTACCGCTTCCAGCGTTGACTGGTTGGTGTTGGCCGAAATGTATAGAAATGGCAGGTTGATTTCACGCAACTCCCAGGCAAGATCTATTCCTGTAAGATCGCCTTTGAGCATAATATCAAGAAGGACCCAATTGGGTTTATTTTCTGCAATTAATTTCCTGGCCTGAACTACCGAAGAGGCAATTCCGGTGATCTGGTAACCTGCCTTTATCAGCATAATCTTAAGATCATTGGCCACGATGAATTCGTCTTCTACAATTAAAATTTTTTCTTTCATTCTGATTTAAATTTCAACGTCTTATTTTGAAATATCAATTTCTGTTTTTTTCCTAAATGTGATGATGATCTTTAAACCATTTTTATTTTCCAGGAGAAAAGTTCCGTCGAGCTGGTCAGTTAATCCTCTCATGAGATTCATGCCTAGAGATTCGCTTTCATCAATGTTAAAGTCTTCCGGAAGCCCTACTCCATTATCGGAAACAATCAATTCGAAATAGTCTTTTCCGATACTTTTAAAAGTGACGATAACCTCTCCTTTCCGGTTTTCAGGAAATGCATATTTAACGGTATTATTGATCGCTTCGTTGACAATGAGTCCCATGGGTACAGCCTGCGAAACGTCCAGAAAAACCTTGTCAATATCCATCGTAAAGCTGACCTTCTTTTCTGATGAATAGCATTCTCTGATGTAACTGATCAATTCATAAATATACCACGACATATCTATCATTGACAGGTTATCCGATTGATACAGTTTCTGATGAATCAAAGACATGGCGTGCATCCTGTGCTGGCTATTCTGAATGGCCATTAAAGCATCTTCATTCTCCAAATACGCTGACTGTGTATTCAAAAGGCTGATCACGATCTGCAGGTTGTTCTTTACTCTGTGATGAATTTCCTTCAGCAGCCATTCTTTTTCGGACAGCAGTTTTTTCAGCTGCTCATTCTGTTCATCGATCTGCCTACGTTTCAGCTCAAGCGTTTTATTGGCATTACTTTTCAGTCTTGACCGGTTGTAAAGCAAGGCTGCAAAGATAATCAGCACCAGAATGCTTCCTATAAAAATGTACTTTACAAAAGTATCATTGGTAATCTGAATTTCCTGAACTTTTCCTTTCTGGGTAAGCAATTGGATGTTTTTATCTTTCTGATCTGTTTCAAACTGGATTTTCAGGCTGTTGATCTGTTTGCTTTTTTCGCCGTTAAAAACAGAATCTGAGAGCTTTTTATACAGCTGGTAATGTTCAATTGCGTCAAGATATTTTCCCCGGGCAGAATCTGCTTTAAACCAAATCAAATGATTTTCAGAACGCAGCATATCATTCCCGTTTTTTTTAGCTATTGAATCAAAAAGCTTTGCCTCACGATACATTGCATTATAATTCCTGGTCTGGTAATGATAAAAAACAAAGCTTCTCAACAGTGAAATCTGCTTGTTATTCTTCTCTCCGTTTTCACCATAATAATCCACCAGTATCTTATAATACATTTCAGCATTACTGAATTTTTTAAGAATGGTATACGTACTGAAGAGAATATAATTTTCAGTCATTTCAAATTCCTGGTCTGTAATCGGGTACCGGGCTTTATATTCTTTTATCATGGCAATTGCTTCCTCAAATTTCTTTTGTCTAATCAACATGGTAGAAATATTGTTAGCCACTGTGCGTACGTATGAATTATCATTGTTTTTTTTGGCAATGGTTAATGCTTTTCTCCAATATTTTAGGGCATCGTCATTTTGGCGCAGATAATAGTAAACCATTCCTACATGGTTGCATATGGAACTCATCTGCAAAGAATTATCATCAAGGCTCTCGGCTGTTTTTTCAGCTAAAAGTCCGTAACGTAAAGCCTCCTCGTAATCTGCTTTCTGAACTTCAGCCTGAGAAAGGAAATTATAAACACCCTGCAATTCTTTAAATTTAACCGATTGATAAACGGATAAAGCTTCTTTAAGCAATGGTATCGACTTATCCGGATTTTCCATTATGTTATACAGCTCACCCAGATCTTTTAAAACAGATCCCTGCTTCAGCTTTGCTCCTGAATTTTTATAAAGCAGAAGAGCTTTCTCTTTAAGCTTTATTTTGATATCGATATTTTTAGGATCATTATCATACATAAAAGAAAGCTCCTCATATCCTTCTCCTGCCTGTTCGGTCATTTTATGGGTTTCAAAATAATTGACAGCCTGTTTCATTTTTGAAAAGGCAACTGTTTTATTCCCTCTTTCTTTATCGATCTTTGCCTCCAGAAACATTGATTTTCCTTTGTTCAGCTTATCTCCGGTTTTTACACTCAGCAGGTTTGCTTCCTTGTTAAGGATGGCCGCACTGTCAAGATCTTTTTTAACTTCTCCCTGTTTGGTTATATAAAAATCGCTCAATCTCAGCAATAAAGCTGTTTTCTGCGTATCATTTTTTGAAGAAGAGATCTGCTTTCTCAGCAGCACAGGATTTTCCCTGGTTTGAGCTCTTAATGAGATACTTAAAAACAATAAAACCAATGAAAAATAAAATATCTTTAGTGGATTTCTATTAATAAAATAAAGGATAAAATTCATTTTTTAAAGATAATTCATTCTTCAATTATTTACCAGTCTTTACAGACTAAATTTTACGGTGATAAAGATAGCAGATGATCATTGCCAACCCCGGTAAAGCCAGTGTTACTAGCCCGAACTGTTTCCCAGCAAAAGCCCCTAAAAAACATCCGGTCAAAAAACCTAAAATAGTAACCAGTTGTTTTTTTAAACTGGCCAGGGCATCCACATCATTAAAACCGTTTTTCATTAAATTTCCAACGTCTAAAGATGCCTGGGTGACATTTCCGGTCATCATCGTAGTGGGCCCGTGCGTTTCTTTAGCATATAATTTTCCGAAAGCATTCTGCAGTCCCATCGCAAAAACAGCGACCATAGCAACGGCATACATCATCCATTCTGTAAAAATACCGGCATAGCTCAGTATGGCTACGGTAATTCCACTTAATAATAGCAAAAGTCCTTCGCAAAACAGAATGGTATAGTGATTCGTCACCCTGTAAGCAATCCGCCCTCCTGTGATGACCGCCAGGATAAATACGGGAAAAGTAAGCAGCTTTACCCATGCGTGAACATCGGAACCTTTCACCAACTGATAGGCAAATACAATAAAGTTTCCCGTAACGTGCGCTGAAAAAACAGCATCCGCCGATACAAAAGTTACGGTATCACAATATCCCGCGATCATGGTTAAAAGTAAGGTGACAAAGCCTATATTATTTTTTACTTCCATCCTTTTTTATTTTAAATGTGAACGCAGCATCCAAGCCATTTTTTCGTGGGTTTCCAATAATCCGGTGATATAATCGCTGGTTCCTGCATCATGAAATTCAACAGCAAAGTTTTCTATATGTTCACGAAGATGAATCAAAATACTTTCATGATCAGAAAGGAGTTCTTTCATATAGGTGAGGCTGTCATTCGATTCCAAGTGATGCTCAGACAAATGAGTCAGGGCAAGATATTCTCTTAACGTAGCCGGTGCATAATGTCCCAATGTTCTGATTCTTTCGGCAAGATTATCGATAATCTCATCCAGCTGCCCGTATTGAGCCTCAAAAAACAGATGTTTGTTGTAGAAATCTGCTCCTTCCACATTCCAGTGGGCTTTTTTTGTTTTGGTATAGAGTACAAATTCATCTGCTAATGTCTGAACCAATACCTCAGCGACTTTCGCTAAGTTTTCATTTTTTATTCCTATTGAAGTTTTCATTTTAAAGTAGATTTAATAAATAATAATCGAGTGAATATTTTCCTGCACCCAGAGCAAGAATTAACAGTAAAGACAAGGTGTACATATAAGGTACATCCCGCACTTCGGGAGAATCTTTTCTGTGAACGATGAAATAGCCGATCGCCGTTACGCCAATTGTGGGTAATATGACGAGTCTGGTTCCCAGACCTAAAATGATTAAAAAAGGAACAACCAAATCGGCATACGAAGCCACCAAAGCATTCATTTTTTCCGGAAGTCCGAGAGGATTCGGAATGATTTCCTTCTGCCCGTTTTCCAGCCTGAACTTTTTCAGTCCGTGAACCCTGAATAACTGGATGGCAAAGAGTACCCGAAAGATCAGAAAAGCAAAATCATTATAAGATGATCCTAAATCGGACACAAGGATCTGTTTCAAAATTTCCATAATTTTCAATGTTTAAAAGGCAAAACAGGAGCATCCCAACGCACCCCAGAATGAATGGTAATTATTAACAGGGACAGAACTCATTCTCGCTGCATCGTGGCTGTGATGATGTATATCGCAACTTCCGGCACAGCTGTGCACCTGTGAAGTAAGAGGGGTTTTTAAGTTTGCTTTTGCATTTTTTTCAATATCTTTCTGTACATGTCCGCCCACAGGATAATAACCATTGTACAAATTGACCGGTGACCAGTCCGGAAGAACAGGGATGGACGGTGGTGCGAATGAAGAAAAGTCTCCTTTTGCATAGACAATTTTACCGTTCACAATAGTCATTTCCGATTCTATACTTTTGATTTCTTCATCTTCTATCGTGAAGTAATCCTTATCAAGCACTGCCAGATCAGCAAACATTCCTACCTGGATATCTCCTTTTTTCTGCTGTTCCTGAGAAAACCATGCGCTTCCCCTGGTATACAACTCCAGGGCAACTGCTCTGTCCAGCCTTGTTTCGTGATACAGCTGAAGCCCGCCAACCGTTTTTCCCACAGTAAGCCAATACATAGACACCCAGGGATTGTAACTACTGACTCTTGTTGCGTCTGAACCACCACCAACAGGCACTTCCATTTCAAGCATTTTCTTTATGGGAGGTGTATTTTCTGCTGCTGCTGAACCGTAACGGTCTGTAAAGTATTCTCCCTGGTAGGCCATTCTGCTTTGGATGGCAATTCCGCCACCGAGCATTTTTACTCTTTCAATATTTCTTTCATCAATGGTTTCAGCGTGATCAAAAATCCACGGAAGCCCGTTGAAAGGAATATCCTGGTTTACCTTTTCGAAAACATTTAAGAATCTTGTGATGCTTTCATTATAAGTGGCATGAAGTCTGAAGGGCCACCGGTTTTCCACTAATAATCGGACTACTTTTTCGAGGTCAGCTTCCATATTTTCGGGAAGGTCCGGTCTTGGCTGTAAAAAATCCTCGAAATCTGCGGCAGAGAAAACCAGCATTTCCCCAGCTCCGTTATGACGGTACATATCATCACCCTGATAAAGCTTTACGGTGTCAATCCATTCGCTGAAATCTTCAAACTCATTCTTTGGCTTTTGAGTAAATAAATTATAGGCAATCCTTACCGTTAACTGCTTATTTTCATTCAGTTCATTGACCACCTGATAATCATCCGGGAAATTTTGAAAACCACCACCTGCATCTATGACACTTGTGATCCCAAACCGGTTCAGCTCTTTCATAAAATGTCTGGTAGAATTTAGCTGATGTTCGTAGGATAATTTTGGACCTTTTGCCAATGTTGAATATAAAATCATTGCATTAGGTGTTGCAATAATAAGCCCTGTCGGTTCACCATTTGAATCTCTTTCAATATGACCGCCCGGAGGTGCCGGAGTATTTTTGGTATACCCAACTGCTTTTAGTGCTGCTCTGTTCATTAATGCCCTGTCATATAAATGCAGGATAAAAACAGGGGTTTCCGGAGCAATAGCATTGATTTCTTCTAACGTAGGCATTCTTCTTTCCGCAAACTGAAACTCTGACCATCCGCCCACAACACGTACCCATTGGGGTGAAGGTGTGCGGTCAACCTGCTCCTTAAGCATGCGGAGAGCGTCGGCTAACGAAGGAACACCATCCCATCTTAATTCAAGATTATAATTCAATCCTCCCCGGATCAGGTGAATATGGGAATCATTAATTCCAGGAACAACTCTTTTCTTTTTAAGATCGATAATCTCTGTGGCTGCATCTGCAAACTGGTCTACCAACCCGTCATTTCCCAGAGCAATAATTTCACCTTCCTTCATGGCAACAGCTGAAATATCCGTTATTTCTTTACTGAAGCTGTGAATCTTTCCGTTATATAAAATAAGGTCTGCTTTCATAGGAATTATTGGGCATTCAGTTTTGAAACAGCTTCTTTAATTCCTTCTCCTGCAACACTGAAAAATGACGGACCTGCAAGCAATATCAGTTTCTGTAACTCCATTTTTTCAGATAAATGCTGAGTATTTAAATACGACTGTGTACGGTAGGCATCAAATGCTCCTAAAACCACATTTCCTGCAACCAAAGCTGTGGGAGAATCTATTCCGGCATCTTTAATATCGCTGGCAAAAGAAACTGTTTTTACGTTCAGCCTCAAAGCTTCTCTCATTGCAACGCTTCCTACTTTTTTCATTAATCCGGCATCGAAAGAATTTCTGTCGCCCAATCCTATCAGTAACAGTTTCTTAGAGGCTAAACTTCCTTTTGGTGGTGTTATGAGTAATGTTTCCAAAGCATAGCCTTTGAACTGACCTTTTTTTCTGACTTCTGTAATGATTCCTTTTAATGCTTCATCCAGGTGAACCATTCCGTTCAGTTCGGCAGGAAGTGCAGGGGGATTGAAAATATCACCTTCCGTATACTCGAAAACGCAGGCAATCTGAAGGTCTGCCACAGCTGCAGATGGTCCCTGTACAAGGCCAACAACGGAAACCCCGTCTACTTTCCCCCACGTGGTGGTGGTTCCTACCGCTGCTTTTGTTTCAGTTAATGTCTGCGCTGAAACAAACTGGATTCCTGAACTTGTAAGAATCAATGCGGCAAAAACCGCTTTGGACCAATTAAAATATTTTGATATTGAATTTTGCATAATAAATGATTTTAGTAATGATTAAAATTTGAATCCTAACCGGATATTGTAGAAAACGCCACTTTTAGCATCAGGAATAATATCTTCAATAAAAGCTCCTTTTCTGAAGTACTGAATTCCGCTCACTAAAGAGAAATAACGATTAAAACTGTAGGTAAAATTGGTTAAATAGGCTGTTCCGATATATCTTTTATCAGAACTGCTGCCTGGCCGATTGAGCACCCCACTTGGTCTGTACACCCCATCCTGAAGAGCGTACCGCCAGTTGAAAACAACATCCATCTGCATTCTGAGTTTAGAAGTTAAGTCCAGGGTTATATAAGGATGAATATCTATAAGATTCACCGGTCCGATCTGTGGGCTGAAGCCGAAATATCCGCCTTTTGGATAGAGAGGATTAAATGTCTGAAGTTTTCCATCATCTTTCGAGTGATCTCCGGAAATATAATCATTCCTCAGGTTGATGCTGGGTCTGAATCTTACATTTTCAAACAGATAGCCAATATCCACGGAACCTGTCCAGGCACTGATATGCTGATCTCCAAAACTTCCAAACTGATACGCGGCTTCAAGATTATAGATCAATCCGCCGCCATATTTCCAAAATCTCCCTCCGATCGTGTGGCGTTTTTCTTTTGCCACTCCAGCTTCAAAAACGGATTCGTCTCTTCGTATCCCGATATAATACAGATCAAGGTTTCCGGCTTGCGGAAAAATTATTTTAGAATAAGCGCCCCACAGATTGAGCTGTTTTGAAATCCTATTATCAAAAATTCCTGCATTGATACTATCTGCCATCATGGCAAAAGCATCTACAAAAACATTCTTATGGGAATACATTATTTTAGCTCCGGTAAAAGAAAGTCTTGCATTGGGACCTTCTCTTACAGAGATTAATCTTCCCGAGCCATAGTCAAGTTCCTGCCGGCCCAGCCTGAAAGTCAGTTTCTGAGCTGTTTTATTGATCAGGTTAATATCAATAAAAAGGTTTTGAATGCTTAACTGATCTTCATCAATACCTCTTGATCCGTTTTTTCTTCCGTTCTGTAAAGCACTTCTGATCTGTGAAAAGACCCTGATATTTTCTCCCAAATGCATATCTGCGTGAAGATCATACCGCTGCAGAAAAAAGTTGTTGTGTCCTATATCCAGTCTTCCCCAATCTTCATTGTTGAAATCTACATATTCATAGCGTGCCTCGCCTCCAAAAGACAGATAGTTATCTTTCTTTTCATTAAGGGGAAGAAATTTTACCCTGTTATAAAAAGTATCTGAAGAATCTTTTAAATATTCATAATTCTCATCGTAACGCAGGAGCTTGAAACTCTGGGCAGATAAGTTTTCTGAAAATAAAAAAAGCAGAAAGATGACCGTTTTTAAAGACCATATGTAATGTGCAGATCTCAACATTGAAAATTTTTATATAAATATTAATGGTTCAGCATATGATGAGCATAATGAATTCCCAATCCATAAGAACCCCCATATTTTTTCATTAAATCAGTCACAGGAATATAGGTTTCCTGACGTGCCCAATCTCTCTGAAGCTCTAAAATATACTGGATGGAGGTCATTGGTTTTACTCCTGCATGAATCATTCTCTGAATCGCTCTTTCGTGGGCTTCATCACTTACATCACCACAGGCATCAGTAATAACATACACATCATAGTTTTCTTCAAGAGCGGACAAGGCAGGCCCTACGATGCATACACCGGTCCATAATCCTGCGAAAACCAACTTCTGTTTCTGAGTAGCTACAATTGCTTTATAAGCTGCTTCATCTTCCCATGTATTCATTGTTGTTCTGTCAATGTATCCTGAAGTTGCCATAGGATATGCTTCTTCGATTTCAGGAAATACCGGACCTGAAAAGCTTTCTTCGGCTACCGTTGTTACAATTGTCGGCACATTAAATATTTTGGACGCCCCGCAGACTACAGCGACATTATTACGCAGTTCATTCATTGAGATGCTTTTCGTAGCAAATGCCATTTGACCTTCAAAATCGATCAATACAAGCGCATGATTATCCGGAGAAAGTAGTTTGGTTGATGGTTTCATAAAATTTATTTGTTTGTTATTATGTATTTATTCGGGTTAAGCGGAATAAGTATTGACCGTACTTATTGTTTCAAAAACATGATGAATTCTGCATTAAACTTATCTTTCTCTTCCAGGAATGAAGCGTGTCCGCTTTTGTCAAAAGGAACCAATTGAGATCCTGAAATACCTTTATGCATTTGTTCCGCCAATGCAAAAGACACAATTTTGTCTTCTTTCGCGTGGAGAATTAAAGTGGGAATTTTAATTTTTGGAAGATCACCGCGCAAATCCTCATCTCTTAAAGCAATTAATGCCTGTTCCATTGCATATGGGGACGACTGCATTTCGATACTGCCCAGCCAGGCTCCAATTCCGGGAGAAACAGAAGTCGGGGAATACACAAATTTTTCACCGATGGCTGCCAATAATGCAGGTCTGTCCGTATTGTTTAATTCAACCCACTTCGAGATGTCTTCTTTGGTAAAAAACGGATAAGGATAATCAGCTTTTTTAGTATGGCAGGGAGCGGCGGCTGAAAATAAGGCCAATTTGCTTACGTGGGCACTGTTATATTTTGCCACATAATGCAGGGCAATCGCACCACCCATGGAATGTCCGCCCAGGGTAGCATCCTTGATGTCTAATTGATCAAGAACAGCCTTGATGTCGGCCGCAAATTGATCGTAATTATATTTTCCATAAGGTTTATCGGACTGCCCGAAACCTCTCAGGGTAATTCCAATTACCCGGTAACCTTCTTTTACCAGAGCATGGTATTGATATTCCCATGAAGCGTCACTCAAAGGATAGCCGTGGATCAGAACAACCGGCTTTCCTTCGCCCAGATCGGTAACATGCAGTTTTACATTGGGCTCAACTTCGATATATTCAGCTCTTGCTGTAGCTGTTTTGTCAGTGCTTTTTTCCGATTTATCTTTCGTGCTGCACGAAACGAATAATGTGGTTAATACAATAACCGCACTGATCATTGGTTTAATTTTCATGATATAAAGTATTTAGAGATGTATTTAAAAAATCACATCTGACGAATAAGTATTGTGATGATTGATAGAGATTTCTTCAAATCCGCTACTCCACGTTCAAAAGATGATACCCTTATGAAAAATGAGGCAGAGGATTTGAAAAAAACATCAGCTATTAACTGTTGTAATAGGTTGTAATTTATCGCTTCAATAAGTATTTATGCTGACCTTCCAGCACAAGTTCTGATTTCTGGTTGTATACCGTTACTTTGGTCGTCACAATCCCTTTATCTCCCTGCGGACTCAAATCCGTAATCGTGAGCGAAGAATATAAGGTATCTCCGGAATGGACTTCCTTCAGGAAATTACATGAAAGTTCCAAAAAGCTGATGAAAACCTTCCCGAAATAATGCGGCAGCAAGGTTGCCCCCGGCGCAGTAAAGGCCAAAACCTGTAAACCATGAACTACTGGTGCCTCATGCCCCTGTCTTTTGGCATATTCTGCATCATAATGTATGGGATGGTTATCACATGATACGGTTTGAAAAGCTGAAGCATGAGCATCTGTCAATGTTCTGCTTGGAGCTCTAAATACCTCGCCTACTGCCAGTTCATCGAAACTGCGAGCCGGTACAATTGAAAAATCTTCAGGATTAAATGCTGGTTGTTTGGTATTTGAATTTTCCATAAAAACTTTCTGAATTAGAATAAATTACTATTTCACACCCAATAAAAAGCTTACTTTTTTATAAATGCCAGTATATCATTATTAATGGTTTCTGCTTCCGTAGTTGGCATTCCGTGGGGGAATCCAGGATAAGTAATCAATGTGCCGTTTTTCAGCAATTTGGCAGATTTTACACCCGCATTCTGATAAGGCACAATCTGGTCATCTTCTCCGTGTAACACTAAAACAGGAATATCAACAGACTTTAAATCTTCCGTAAAATCGGTTTCTGAGAATGCTTTTACACATTCATAATGTGCAAGGATACTTCCCATCATTCCCTGTCTCCACCAATTTCTCTGCACCCCTTCTTTTATCACAGCACCTTCTCTGTTGTATCCGTAAAAAGGAATCGTCAAATCGATATAAAACTGCTGTCTGTTGGTAAGAGTTTGGTTTCTGATGTCGTCGAAAACTTCCATGGGAACCCCATCAGGATTATTTTCACTTTTTACCATCACAGGCGGAACAGCACTGATTAAAACCGCTTTGGCAACTCTGTCTTTACCATATTTGTTTACGTAACGGATCACCTCACCTCCCCCGGTTGAGTGTCCTACGTGGACCGCATCTTTTAAATCCAGATATTCTGTCAGTTCAGCAACATCAGCGGCATAAGTTTCCATCTCGTGTCCGGTAGTGGTCTGGCTTGAACGTCCGTGCCCTCTTCTGTCGAAGGCAATTACCCGATATCCCTTTTGCAGGAAGAACATGATCTGGGCATCCCAGTCATCAGATGATAAAGGCCATCCATGGTGAAACACAACAGGCTGTCCTGTTCCAAAATCTTTGTAAAAAATTTCCGTTCCGTCTTTTAATTTTAGTGTACTCATTGTTTGTAGATTATTTTTGATTGATAATTAAATTCATAAAAATTAATTACAAGAAGCGCACTAGAAATATAAAACTCTGTAATTCAAATATTTAAAAACATGCCAAATAAAAATAAACTACGATATATCGTAGTTTTATGAGACTGTTATTTAAATATCAGAAAAAATAAGGATCAGTAAATACGTAATTGAATATCCATAAGCCAATGTGCATAGATATTTTTCACTGGAAATAAAAATCATTACGGAACTAAATTTAAAAATTTAGTTCCGTAATGATTTCCTTGGCTATCGCGCTTAAAGCTATCTTTTTTGAATTATTTAGCCAGATAGGTCATCCCTCCATCAACAAGAAGTTCAGCCCCAAGCATGAATGAAGAATCATCAGAGGCCAGGAATACTGCGGTTTTACCAATGTCAGATGGCTGGCCTATTCTGCCTGTTGGCATTACACTTGCAAAGTGCGCTTTTACACCTTCGATTTGTTCTGCAGGAACAAACTTTTCAAATGCCGGTGTATCTGTTGTACCCGGTGTTATTACATTTGCCCTGATCTTTCTTTCTAAAAGATCGTTTGAAAATCCTTTTGCAAAAAAGATTACGGCCGCTTTTGCAGCACCATAAAGCGTAAAATTCGCATATGCCCGATGTGCAGCATTTGACCCGATCAAAATAATAGAACTACCATCATTCATATAAGGCAATGCTTTTTGAACAGTGAAGTAAACACTTTTCAGGTTCAGATCAATTGTTTTGTCAAAGTCGATTTCACTTAAATTTGCCACAGTTCCTACAGTTCCAGCACCCGCATTGACTACAATCACATCTATTTTACCAAATTTTTCTGCAGTTGCTACAAACACTCTTTCCAGGTCGGCAATATTAGTTACGTCGGCATTGATACCTATAAAATTATCGCCAAGCTTAGCCACAGCATTATTTAAAGTATCATGATTTCTGCCTACAATAGCACCAACAGCTCCTTCATTTTTAAATGCTTCTGCAATACCAAACCCGATACCGCTATTGCCACCTGTAATCACGGCAACCTTATTTTTTAATTTATCCATTATTTCTTTTATTTAATGTTTGAGCAACAAAGGTAGATCAACCAAGTTATTTTTAGTAACTTTGTACTTAAAGATAACAGTAACATAGAGGTAACACAGTAACATTGTAACGTATCAGATTAAAGATTTTCAACAGGAAAACAAGAAAAAAGGTTCGGTCAAAGTTTAATGGGATACGAAGGAAGGTATAGTTTTCTCCGCACCTGAAAAAACTGAGAACAGAATATTGAAAAAGACATCCGGACAGTATTAATACCTCAATGAAAGGGGATAAAAAAATCTGTATTGCATTAAACAATAGTGATTTCGACTTTTCATTTAAACAAAAGTAAATTTCAGCTTTGTACAGATAAATAATAAATAACATTAACATACAGTATAACTAATTAATAAATGAAGTGTGCAATAACAGAATTCCAGCAGGAACAAAAGAAAAGAATGAGATCCGTTCAGGATGCCATGGATGCGTTGAGCGGAAAATGGAAGATCGCTATTATCTCGTCGATCTGCTGTTACAGTAAAAGAAGATTTTCAGACATTCTGAATGATGTTGAAGGTGTTTCCAACAGAATGCTGAGCAAAGAATTGAAAGAACTGGAACTCAACCAGCTGGTCAAAAGAACGGTTTTACCTACACAACCTATAACAGTTGAATATGAATTGACAGAACACGGCAATACGCTGCAAAGGATTATCAGCGAACTTTCAGATTGGGGAACTGTACATCGGAATAAAATTATCGGAAAATAATGTTCGTTACTTGTTATTTTCCAAGTAGCGTATCAAAATATAGATAAAGGAGCCATAATGTGAACACAAAATTTGTACTCGGCCAAATCTGTTGACACTTATGATCAACAGGCATTTTGACTAAAACAAAGTGCAATCAGGCTAAATTGCTTCCTACATTACTGCATAAATTTGCTTTAAGAATTAAACAATAAAAAGATGAGAGCAGCAATTTTTATACTGACAAGCATGATGTTTTCCATGATGGTATTTGGCCAGCAACATCAGCCCCGGACTTTTTTATTTGTTCCGGGTGCCTGGGATGGCGGTTGGGATTATGCTAAGGTAGATTCTATCTTAAGCAAAAAAGGAGATATTGTCTATCGTCCCACTTTAACAGGTCTGGGAGAGAGAGTTCATCTATCGAATGCAAACATAAATCTTACAACTTATGTTACAGATATCGTAAATGTGATCAGGTTCGAGAACCTGCATAACGTTATCCTTGTTGGCCACAGTTATGGAGGAATGGTTATCTCCGGGGTAGCAGAACAGGTCCCCGACCGTATCAGCAACCTGATTTATCTGGATGCTATGGTTCCTAACGATGGCGAAAGCGCCAAAGACGTCTGTGGGGATCTATGGGATAAAGTGATGGTTCCGTTTATAAAGGATACTGTTATGCTTTATCCATTCGGTCCAACAAAAAATATTTATCCCACCGATGTCCCCCAGCCATTAAAAACTTTTACTGAACCTTTGAAGATAAGGAATCCATTGGTGAAAAATATCCCGGCTGTTTATATCTCAATGACAAAAAATGGCAAACCTGCGAATGAAAAAATGGGGTACAGCAGAGCAAAAGCAAGGAACTGGAAAATTTATAACTTGAAAGGTGGTCATTACGCTATGCGTGAACAGCCCGCAAACCTCGTGAAAAAACTTGAAGAGGTTCTACAAGATCAAAATCGCTAAATTATGGAAAACAATCTGCCCCTCAGGATCGAAACGGTCAGTAAATATCATAAGGTGATGGGACTTCCCAATCCTGAGCATCCTCTGATCAGTGTTATAGATTATAGTACCATTATAATGCCTTGTATGGCGAATGTCAGTCTGATCTTTGATTTTTATACTGTGTTACTTGACCGGGATTTCAGAGGCAGGATGAAATACGGACAGCAGCAAAGTGATTTTGAGCAGGGCGTCCTGTTTATGATGTCTCCAAATCAAGTGTTTGAAATTGATGTAGAAGAAATGACAAACCGTTCAGGGCTATTATTGCTTATCCATCCTGATCTATTGTGGAACACATCTTTATCAAAAAAGATAAGGGAATATGAATTTTTTGATTATTCTATTAATGAAGCATTATTTCTTTCAGACAAAGAAGAGGAGTCTATTGTTAGGATATTTCAGGATATTGCAATCGAATATCAGCACAAAATCGATAAGTTCAGCCAGACAGTCATTATTGCTCAATTAGAGCTGCTTCTAACCTATACGGATAGGTTTTATCAGCGTCAGTTTATCACACGTCAGAAGAGCAATCATCAAATTTTAAGCCGTCTGGAAGATCTGCTTTCGAGCTATTTTAACAGTGATAACTTAGTGATAGAGGGTATTCCAACTGTACAGTACGTTGCTGGGGAACTTAATATTTCACCGAAATATTTAAGCAGTTTGCTGCGCGTGCTGACAGGGCGAAATACTCAGCAGCATATCCATGACAAATTGAT
Organism: Chryseobacterium lathyri; assembly: GCF_019970085.1. Taxonomy (NCBI): domain Bacteria; kingdom Pseudomonadati; phylum Bacteroidota; class Flavobacteriia; order Flavobacteriales; family Weeksellaceae; genus Chryseobacterium; species Chryseobacterium lathyri. The sequence goes on from NZ_JAHXYG010000004.1 coordinate 520,974, forward strand.
TGAAAAAGCCAAAGAAAAACTATCTACTACAAATTTGACGGTAAGTGAAATTGCGTATGAACTGGGTTTTGAACATTTGCAGTCATTCAGTAAATTATTTAAGGCCAAGACAAAAGTTTCGCCCCTGAATTTCAGACAGTCGTTTAGCTAAATACCTGCCCTCTTTCAGGTTATTTGGATCGCATTCCACCGTTAGAGGATCGGGCCATCCTATAATTTTGCTTTTAAGACTCTTAAAAACATATCTTTCTTCAACAAATAAATAATTTGACAAAAGTTTAAAGATATGTGCAAAAATTGCATTCAAAATGATCATCTTCATTGACCTATTAATTTAATAACTATTTATACAATTATTTTTCCAATGGACTCATACTCGATTAAAAATATCATCACATTTCGTGAACTAAAATGGAATTATACCGAGGACTTTTTATTTCTGACCGATATACCTGAGTCTTTTGAACCATTTATCCTGACACCTGATTATTTCTCATATGGAATCATTAATAAAGGGCAACTTGTTGTGGAACTTGATGGAGAATTACTTCATATAGATAATAAGAAGCGTTCTTTTTTCATATATCGCCCTCATCAGAATCTCAAGATCGTTGAAATTTCTCCTGGTACACAAGGTGCTTTTGTCCTGTTTAATAAAAAATTTATCCAAACCCTTGATAATCATTTTTTATCCATAACAGAAAAAACTTTTCTTGAACGCCGTTTCGGGACATATTATAGTTTAAAGTCTAAAGATTTCAATCGCTTACAAGATCTCTTTTCAAAGATCTTTGATCTCCTTTCCTTTATAAATTCGGAACTGTGGGAGCAAACGGCTAAGAACTTGATGTTAGTTCTTATCAGTGAGACCGATCTGGTAATAAGTAAATATAGACCTTCATCCAAACAATTCACTTTTAATAGAAGTCATCATCTTGTAGAAAGCTTTATGCGGTTGGTCAGTGAAAACTATCTGCATGAACAAAATCTTGACTATTATGCATTTCAGCTTAATATCACTGTAAATTATCTGCATAAAATCGTGCAAAACTCTCTGAACATTACTCCCAGCAAAATAATACAAAATGCAATATTAGACCAGTCTATCCTATTACTTAAGAATTCTGATAATAACATTGGCGAAATTGCAGAAAAATTATCATTCAAAGATATTTACTCATTCAGTAAGTTCTTTAAAAAAAATATGAATGTTTCTCCAAAAAAGTATCGAAATCAACTGGCAGCAGAATTACAATAGTAGAGAATTAGGTAAATAATGTAAAGATTTGGACATTTCAAATCCTGTTGATTTTTGGTAATATTGATTTTTATGTTGATATGAAAGCATGATCGAATTTTAGAACGGACCATGGTGTTATGCATATCAATATTTTTATTAATCAAATGAAATCAATATGAAAAGATTAAATGGCAAAGTGGCCATCATTACAGGTGGCTCACAGGGCATGGGAGAATCCCATGTAAGAACCTTCGTAGCTGAAGGTGCGAAAGTGATCTTTACTGACCTTAATGAAGAGAAAGGCCAAAAGATCGCAAATGAATTAGGAGAGAATGCTGTTTTTGTAAAACAAGATGTTACCAGTGTAGAGGACTGGAAAAAAGTAATATCAGAGGCGGAAAGTAGATTTGGACCGGTCAATGTCCTGGTAAACAATGCAGGAATACTTGGACCTATAAAAACGATAACCGAAATTTCTGAGGAAGAATATCAGAAAGTTGTTGACATCAATCAAAATGGTGTCTTTTACGGAATGAAATATACAATCCCATCAATGCAGAAAGCTGGTATAGGTTCCATTATCAACATTTCATCAATAGCAGGGATCATTGCAATTCCAGGCTATCCCAGCTTAGCATATATGGGAAGTAAGTTTGCTGTACGTGGAATGACCAAAGCTGCTGCAGTTGAGTATGGGAAGGAAAATATCCGCGCCAACTCAGTACATCCTGGCTACATAAAGACACCAATGATGGTAGAAGCTACAGACGAAGATGGCAGTGGCGCTGCCGATGCTATTCCATTGGGAAGGATGGCGGATGCAAAAGAGGTAAGCGACCTTGTTATATTCCTCGCTTCCGACGAATCTTCTTTTCTTACTGGTACAGAACAGATTATTGATGGCGGAATGAGTATCCAATAGAATAAATATTTATAATCATTAAAAAAGGATTAATTATTTTAATCCTTTTTTTTCAATTTAAGACTTCGATATTCCAATGGCGTTTGTCCTGTTCTGGCTTTAAAGTATCTCCCGAAAAAAGAGGCATTGGAAAAATGAAACTCATCAGCAACTTGTGCAATAGTTAGGTTTTAGCTTTTCAACATTCCTTTAACTGCCAATAACACGATTTCATCAATCCATTCTCCTGCAGTTTTTCCACTTGTGTCCTTCAACACATGAAAAGTCTTCTTCCCATCACAAAATATCCCAGGAAACAATTAATGAATTTTATACCGACAGTGCAGGATAATTTTTAATCATAATTATTTTAGATTGCGATAAAGAAAGAGATTTTAATATTAATGCTCCTTCTTCAACTAATATTTCTCTAACATTATGAAAAAATATGCTTTAATACTTTTCGCATTAATCATGTCAATTCCCGTTTCGGCGCAATACAAACCCTGGACTTCCTCAGAACAACCTTTAAAGGAAATCAAGACATTAAAAAAACAAATTGTAAAGCCAAACTTCAGAAAACAAGACTATATAATTACCGATTTTGGGGCCATTGGCGATGGAAAGACAAAAAATACGGAAGCCTTTAAAAAAGCCATCGAAAAATGCAATGCAGAAGGCGGAGGAAGGGTTGTTGTTCCAAAAGGAATCTTTTTGACAGGGGCTATTTATTTAAAAAGCAATGTGGATTTACATGTTAGTGAACATGCAACGATCTTATTCAGTCAGGACAGTAATGATTATCCTATTGTTTTCACAAGATGGGAAGGAATGGAATGCATGAATTATTCATCGTTGATCTATGCTTACGAAGAAGAAAATATTGCTATAACCGGAAAAGGAACACTGGACGGAAACTCTGACAACGACCATTGGTGGTTTTGGTGTGGTGCAAAAAAATATGGCTGGAACGAATCCCGTCCGGGAAGACAAAATCCTGCCCGTGCAAAACTGCATGAATACATGGCTCAAAAGAAAAATCCGAGAGAAAGAATATTTGGTGACGGATATTATCTGAGACCTAATTTCGTTCAGCCTTATAAGAGTAAAAATTTCTATATGGCGGATGTTTTGGTGAAAAATTCTCCAATGTGGAACCTTAATCCCGTATTGTGTGAAAATGTTTTGATTGAAAGAGTAAAAGTAATCAGTCATGGTCCTAATAACGATGGTTTCGATCCTGAAGCGTGTAAGAATGTGTGGATCAAAGATTCATATTTTGATACGGGAGATGATTGTATTGCCATAAAATCCGGAAGAGATGAAGACGGAAGAGGCATCGGGAAACCAGCGGAAAACCATATCATCGAAAACTGTGAAATGAAAGATGGACACGGCGGTGTAGTGATCGGAAGCGAAATTGCAGGCGGGGCAAAAAATATTTATGCCATAGGAAATGTCATGGACAGTAAAAATCTTGACAGGGCACTTCGCATTAAAACCAGTTCAAGCCGTGGCGGAATTATTGAAAATGTATTCTTCTACAATACAAAAGTAGGCGCTTATAAAGAAGCTGCGGTCCGTTTCAATATGCATTATGAAAAACCGGGCAACTTCATCCCTACTATCAGAAACATCTGGGTAGAAAATCTGACCGTAAAAAAAGGCGGAAAATATGCCATTCTTTCTGATGCCTACGAATCTTCTCCGGTAACAGATTTTACAATGGTTAATGCTAAAATTAACGGTGTTGAAATTCCTTATAATGTTGATTTTTTAAAGAATGTCACCCTGAAAAATGTCACTGTTAACGGAAAGCCATTAACCGATTTAAAAAAATAAAATGCAAAAAACATCCATTTTAGCAGGCTTTATCATTTTGTCTGCATTCTCACATTCTTTCGCCCAATCCAGACATTGGCAGAAAAATGAGAGGGAGCTGCATTACAAAGAAGACAAAGGGGATTTTTTGTTGGTTAATGGGAAATACCGTTTCAACCGTGCTTTATATGGCAACAACCGTGCTTCAAGAGTGGAAGCCGGAGATTTGCCGGAATTTGCATTGTATCTTCCCGGAATGGGTGGTAATCTTCAGTTTGTCATTCAGAAAGGAAATTCATTTAAAAAATTAATTCTGGCCGATAGCATTGAAACCCGTTATCGTCCTGGCCTGATGCTTTATACCATTAAAGATCAGATTCTTGGAAATGGAAATTTAAAACTGGTGGTTTTAGCACAATCTAAAGAAGAAGGCTTGATTTTAAAAATGGAAATGGAGAATGTTGATCCTGCATCAAAGATCTACGCTGTTTATGGTGGAGCAAGCGGAAAAACATTCAGCAGAAATGGCGACATCGGTGCAGACCCGGAATCAGGTTTTTATTTGCTTCCGGAATATTGTGAAGCCAATCAGTTTCAAATCAATAAAAACCAATTTGAGCTTACTTATTTAAACAAGAAAAAAGAAAATCAGTATATTAATGGAAGTTTTTCAAGCACCAATTCATTACAATTGGCCGATGCAAAAACATTGGAAAAACTATCTGATTTTACACAATATAAAGCAGAAAAATCTCCAATAATTTACGCAACGTATTCAACACAAAAAAATCCTGTTTATATTCAAATTAAAAAAGGAAAAGCAGAGAAAAATCTTTCAGATGAACAGCTAACAAGTATTTTTGACGAAGCCGAAAAATCCCGGTTATCATTAATCAACCGTGTTCAGTTAAAAACGCCGGATCCGGATTTAAATAATTTCGGAGCAACTCTTGCCATCGCCGCAGACGGCGTTTGGGAAAGCCCTACGTTTCTTCATGGCGCCGTTGCCTGGAGGATGAGGCTAAATGCCTGGCGAGGAGCTTATGCAGCTGATGTTCTCAGTTGGCACGACCGTGCAAAAGAACACTTTGAAAGCTATTCCAATTCTCAGGTTTTAAAACCCGATTCTGCCCCCGTTGAGATGGATACGCTTTTGCATCTGGCAAGACACAAAGAAAAAATGGGAACTTCGGTGTTCTCAAGCGGATATATTTCCAGAAATCCCAATGACAATTCAAAACCGCATCATTATGATATGAATCTGGTTTTCTTTGATCAGATGTTTTCTCATTTCAACTACACAGGAGATGTGGATTTTTTGAAAAAAATGTGGCCAACAATGGTCCGTCATATGGATTGGGAAAAACGGAATTTCAAACGGGACGGCCTTTATGATGCATATGCTGCAATTTGGGCAAGTGATGCTTTGCAGTATTCAGGTGGAAAAGTGACCCACACTTCTGCCTATAATTACAGAGCCAACCGTGAAATGGCAAAACTGGCAAAAATTATTGGCGAAGATTCCACCCCTTACGAAAAAGAAGCTGAAACCATTTTTAAAGCCATGAAAAACCAGCTTTGGATTAAAAGTAAAGGTTATTTTGCTGAATATAAAGATGCCCTGGGTAATAAAATTCTTCACGACAAGCCTGGAATATGGTCAATTTATCATGTTTCGGATGCTTATATTTTAAATGAATTTGAAGATTATCAAAACACGCAATACATCAACAATCATATTCCGAAGATTCCCGTAACAGTAAAAGGTGAAATTAATAAAAATTATTACACACTTTCCACCACCAACTGGCAGCCTTATGATTGGTCGATCAACAATGTGGCGTTGGCCGAGAATTTACAAACTGCTTTAGCGTATTGGCAGGCAGGAAGAAATGATGATGCCTATCGACTTTGGAAAGGCAATTTGGTCGAAAGTATGTATTATGGAATCAGTCCGGGGAATTTTGAGCAATTATCCCACTATGATGCCTTTCGTGGAGAATTGTACCGTGATTTTGCCGATCCGATTGGTGTAGCTGCGAGAACTTTAACAGAAGGACTTTTCGGAATTTATCCAAAATTACTAGAAAATAAGATCAACATAAAACCAGGATTTCCCAAAGACTGGAATTTCGCAGAACTGAAACTTCCGGATTGGGAATTTAAGTTTAACAGAAACTCTAAAAAAACAAATTATTGGCTTAAATCAAATTATGTGAACCCGGTTTCGCTTGATGTACTGATTCCTGTGAATCATACCAAAATAAAATCGGTGACAGTAAATGGTAAAAAAGCAGATTGGAGGATACAACCCAATTCTATTTTACAGCCTTTTGTAAAGTTGGAAACAGAAAAAGGAAAAGAATTCAACATTGAAATTACATATTCGGGAGAAGAATTAAAAACCGAAAAGACAGATTACATCAATTATATCTCTGAAAATCTCCAGCTCCATTTAGATTCAAAAAAGAAGATTCAACAAATCTACGATCCGCAGGCATTAATTAAAAAACGAAACGGCAATCAATTTAATTTGGTGAAAGAAGAAAGAAAAGGAACTTTTTTCGTTCAATTGGAACAAAATGGAACGCAATGGTGGCAACCTGTGAATGTCGATATTCAATATCCTTTAGAAATAAAATGGGTGAATAAAAAACTGCAAATTCAGTCTAAATCATCCAATACAATCAATGGAAAATTGAATATTGATAATTTAAATACAACTTTTTCAATTCAAAAAAATCAAAATACATCAATTGAAATTCCAACAAATAATCTAAGCAAGGGAACCAACTTCATTCAGCTTGAGTACGATGGAATCAAACAAAATGTAGAAATAACAGATTGGGAAATCGAAAATAAAGGAGAGTTCAGTCCTGTTTTATTAGCCTTAAAATATAATGAAAGAGTAACCGAAATTTTTAATCAGAAATATCTTTCACCACGGCCCAATGTCCCTACCCTGCAGCTTCCATGGCAAGGAATCGGAAACTGGTGCTATCCGTTGACTACTGCTCAAATTGATGACAGCGGACTGATGAAAAAACGAAAAGACGGAAAGCTTGAGTTCTTAGGAATTCCTTTTTTAATTAATAACGAAGAGAAAAATATTGTCTTTACAAGTCAATGGGATAATTTTCCGGAATCGGTTGAAATCCCTGTTACAGGAAAAGGACGAAAAGTCTATTTTCTGATGGCTGGTTCAACCAACCCGATGCAGTCACAAATTACCAACGGAACGGTTACGGTTCAATATTCAGACGGTTCGAGTACAGAATTAGAACTAAAAAACCCCGTGAACTGGTGGCCTATCGAGCAGGATTTGTTTGACGATAATTTTGCTTTTGAAATTCCGGATGATAAAATTCCGTACCGGGTTCAGCTGAAAACCGGGGAATTGTACAAAGGAGGAAGTTTAACAAAGTATTCGGAAATTAAAGGAGTGAGCAGTCGGTCTGTTGAAGGAGGTGCCGCAACCATTCTGGATCTGCCGATTGACCCAAACAGAGAATTAAAATCAATAAAATTAACAGCAGTGAGCAACGATGTCGTTATCGGATTGATGAGTGCCACTATTCTTAAATAAAAAAATATGAGTAAAAAATTAGCAGTATATCTTGGTATTTTTCTGATAGGCTTTTCTTCATTAACTGCTCAGAAAATAGACCGAAAAAAGGTAGTCCAGCGTCACAATGTGGTTAATACAAAAGTGGATACCTTATCTACTTTAACTGTCGGAAACGGAAAATTTGCTTACACGGTCGACATCACCGGAATGCAGTCGTTCCCCGAATATTACAAAAACGGTGTTTCTTTGGGAACGCAGTCTGAGTGGGGCTGGAACAGCTTTCTAAATACTAAAGATTATAAATTTGAAGAAACATTAAAGGCATACGATTTCAACAATGAAGGACGTAAAGCACTGTACAGTGTGCAACTGAAAGAGCCTGAGCGAAATAAAGGAGCCGTTGAGTATTTCAGAGTTAACAAACATCGTCTGCAATTAGGAAATATAGGTATTGAACTGCTTAAAAAAGATGGTCAGAAAGCAAAAATTTCAGATCTGACAAACATTAATCAAAAAATTGATCTTTGGACAGGAGTTATAACAAGTGAATTCTCACTGGACGGAATACCTGTAAAAGTATGGACGGCTTCTTTTCAGAATTCTGATAAAATCGGAATTAAAATTGAGTCTGATTTAATTGCTCAAAACAGGTTGAAAGTTTTCGCACGCTACCCTTCTCCTACCGGACAGTTTTTAGATGATGCCGCTTTTTATGGCAATGAAAATGATCATACGACAAAAATTGTCTCTTCACAATCAACGCAAGGCTTAATTCGTCACCAGTTGCAGAGTGCAGATTATTATACTCAGTTTTATTTTACAGAAGGGAAATTACGTGACGCGGGAAAACATTATTTTGTATTCGAACCGTCTTCAAAAAACAAAAAAATAGAATTAAGCGTTGAGTTTTCAGCTAAAAATCCGAAAAGCAGTAAAACATTATTTGCTGATGCAGAAAAAGAAAGCACTTCAGGATGGGAATCTTTCTGGAAAAGCGGTGCAGCAGTTGATTTCGAAGGAAGTACAGACCCAAGAGCGAACGAATTGGAACGCCGGGTTGTTCTATCAGAGTATTTAACCAAAGTACAATGCGGAGGGAGCAATCCGCCACAGGAAACAGGGTTAACTTTCAACAGCTGGTACGGAAAACCACACACAGAAATGCATTGGTGGCATGGTGTTCACTACGCTTTATGGGGAAGACCTGAGATCTTGGAAAAACAATTGGATTATTATTTCAGGACTTTTGAAAAAGCAAAAAAATTAGCAGAAAGACAAGGCTACAAAGGCATAAGATGGATTAAAATGTCTGATAATGAAGGAAATGAAAGTCCGTCTTCTGTAGCAGCATTCCTTATCTGGGAACAGCCGCATATCATCTATATGACCGAACTTCTGTACCGCGACAAACAGGACAAGAAAGTTTTGGAAAAATATAAGGACCTGATTTTTGCAACCGCTGAATTTATGGCAGATTATGCTCATTATGATAAAGAGAAGAACCGCTATAATCTCGGAAAAGGCGTCATTCCGGCACAGGAAGTTTTCCCTGCAAAAGATACATATAACCCGACTTATGAAGTAGCTTATTGGGATTGGGCGCTGAAGGTTGCTCAGCAATGGAAAGAAAGATTGGGACAGCCGAGAGATAAAAAATGGGATGAAGTTATTGCAAAATTGGCCCCGCTACCTGTTCAGGATGGTGTTTATTTGTCAACCGAATCCGCAAAAGATTCTTTCACTTTTCCCAAATGGATGACTGATCACCCTGCTGTTTTGGGAGCATTAGGAATGGTTCCCGAATCTCCGAAATTGGATAAAAAAATCATGAAAAACACACTGGACATCGTTTGGGAAAGATGGAACTGGGAACATACGTGGGGTTGGGATTTCCCAATGACAGCCATGAATGCCGCAAGACTGGGACTTCCAAATAAAGCTCTGGATGCGCTTTTCATGAACATTCAGACTAATACCTATCTTAAAAACGGTCATAATTTCCAGGATAAGCGTCTCCGTATTTATCTTCCCGGAAACGGAGGGGTATTAACGACTGTTGCCATGATGCTTGAAGGTTGGGACAGCTCCAAAGGAGAATTTCCGGGCTTTCCAAAAGACGGTTCATGGAAAATAAAAGCGGAAGGTTTCAAAAAGATGCCTTAAATTTCAGATTCATATAGTAGTAGTTAGAGTCTGCCTTTAGGCAGGCTTTTTTATGCCCTGATTTTAATTTTTCAAAACCAAAACCAAATAACCAAAGACAGATAAGTTCATATTAAACAGTTCACCGAAAGTACAGGACAGTCTACTTATATGTTTATACTAAATTAGCAGTAAATCAGATGAGATGGACAAGCCCGGACACTTTACACGCAGAGATTTTTTACAGACTTCAGCCCTTGGGATCACAGCTGTGGTTCTGGGGCTGTCATTTACAGATTCATCGTCTTCCGACACACCTTATTTCAATTTAAAACCAATTGGGCGGACCTTTTCATTGGAGAACTATTACATTTGGTGTAATTCTCCAATTTGGGGCGAGGACGGTAAGGTTCATCTTTTTTATTCCAGATGGAAAAAAGAAAAAGGAATGGGCGGCTGGCTCAACGGTTCTGAAATTTGCCGTGCAGAAGCCGAGTCTCCCTATGGAGAATTCAAGCATAAACAAGTTATTCTTTCCCCCAGAGGTGGCGAATTTTGGGATGCCACAACTTGTCATAATCCTTTAATTACCAAAGTGAAAGACGAGTATTATCTTTTCTATATGGGTAACCACAACGGAAAAACAAATACCAAAAGAATAGGGCTTGCCACTTCAAAAAGTCTTGACGGAAATTGGATAAGGCCAGAAACACCTCTGCTGCTTCCCGGAGAAAAAGGCTCATGGGACGACCATTGCACTACAAACCCAGCTTTTGTAAAAGGAAATGATGGCAAATTCTGGCTTTTTTATAAATCCTGGAACACTGAAGAATATGAAAATCAGAAAGGCCCGGTAAGAGGAAACAGAAAATATGGACTGGCAAAGGCGAACCACCCTTCAGGTCCTTATGAGAAAGTAAAGGAAAATCCTGTCATTGATTTTTCATTGTTACCTGGCAATGCCCAGCTGGAAGATGCTTTTATCTGGAGACAAAACGGAAAATTCCATATAGTAGCCCGTGATATGGGATTTTTTAACCATGAATTCGGCCTACATTTAACTTCCAGAGACGGACTTAGCTGGTCCAAACCGAAAATCGCCTATCTTAATATGAAGAGTTATATTAAGGAGCCTGCAGCGCCCAATCATTTAAAACGGTTCGGGAGATTAGAACGCCCCATGATTTTAATGGACAAAGACGGTAAGACCCCCCAATTCCTTTTCGGAGCAACACAGGGGGGAAAATTCGAAACTTCTACATCTTTTGTCTTTGAAATTATAAACACCAAAATTTAATTCTCAAATCCATTTTTCTTTTTTTTGCTTTACCAGACATCAACTTCAGGTTACACAAAATCAAACAGCTTTATTAAGTTTTTATACATTGTGCTTAACTTTGTATACTAAAATCGTATTTTTCCGTTATAGTTTATACCGGAACAATCACAATTATAATTAATATTTAAACATTTACTATCATTAAAAGCATATCAAAAAAGTTATCATAAATTTTTGTAACTTGCTTTGCACCGTTCGTTAACCTTGAGTTATTTTATAAACTGAAATAAATATCTCCTATCTCAACATCATGGCCGAAACATTTGAAATAATAATCAATGAGCATTCCAGAGTTCCTAAATACAAACAGATTGTAGATTCTATTCTTAACGGAATTGATAGTGGAGAAATTAAGATTGGAGAAAAAATTCCTTCCATAAACGAACTCAGCGAGTCCTGCTTTCTTTCAAGAGATACTGTAGAAAAAGCTTATAAAGAGCTCCGGAAAAGGCAAATCATCGAATCTGTAAAGGGAAAAGGCTATTACATCTCACGTGTTAATAAAAACGATGTGATCAACATTTTCTTCCTGATCAACAAACCGAGTACCTATAAAATGATGATCTACAATTATTTCGTCAATGCAATCGGTACCAAAGGCAATGTTGAGATGTATATTTATCACTGTGACGAAACTCTTTTCATTAATTCGTTAAAAAAGAACCTGGGCGGATTTGATTATTATGTGATCATGCCCCATTTTCGTGATGAACAGTCTAAACATACCAGTTCAACACAGCAGGTTTTAGATATGATTGAACAAATTCCGAAAAACAAATTGTTGCTGTTAGACAATACCAAGCCTAATATTTCCGGAGAATACGGTTCTATTTTTCAGGATTTCGAACATGATATTTACAATGCTTTAAAAGAAGGTTTAGACAAAATAAAAAAATACGAAAAGATCATTTTAGTATATCCCGATAAATCCATTCACCCCTATCCTTTCCGCATTGTACGCGGTTTTGAAAAATTCTGTAAGGATTTTAAACTCGATTATGAAATTCTTGACGAGATTTATCCCGACATGGAATTGCAGGATAAAGATATTTTCATCACGATTCGGGAACGGGATCTGGTGAATCTGGTTAAGCAAATCCGACAGAAAAATCTTGAGCTGGGCAAAGACATCGGAATTATTTCCTATAACGAAACGCCTCTTAAAGAACTACTTGGAATTACCGTAATTACTACAGATTTTAAAGCTATGGGAGAATCTGCAGCTTATATGATTCTGAAAAATAAAAAAGAATCTGTGAATAACGTCTTTAAATTTATTCAGAGGGATTCATTGTAGAATTTTTTTAATACTCAAAGCGCAATCGATTACACACTCCAATTAAAAATATATGTATGATTAAGAAATTGATTTTATCCATTAGTGTTCTGATAGCAATCACTGTATCCGGGCAGAAGAAAAATGATAAAGATGCTGTTATTGATGTTGCTGAAAGGCTAAGATTAGCCATGATAAGCGGTGACAAAACAAGTCTAGAAGCTTTGATTTTACCTGAACTAACTTATGGACATTCGGGTGGGCATATAGACGACGCTGCAGAATTTGTAGACAAATTAGTCACTAAAAAATCAGATTTTGTAACGATTGATATTACGAACCAAAACATCAATATCATTGGAAACACAGCGATTGTCCGCCACCATTTTTATGCAACGACTGCTGATCTTGGAAAAACTCCGGGCGATGTAACTTTGGATATATTATTGGTTTGGGCAAAAGTGAAAAACGACTGGAAATTACTAGCCAGACAAGCCGTAAAATCTGAAAAGAAAAAATAAATTATCAAGATTTTGATAAACAAAAATTCGCAAGCTAGCTTGCGAATTTTTTAGTGTAGGTTTTTGACTAAAGCCAAATGTAGAATTTCTTATTGAAAACGGACTAAAGCCTATTTCTATTGAATAGTAACAAAACCTGAAAAATTTTATTTCACTCTAAAGTTTTGTAAATCTTCCGGTTTTTCACAGCAAACCTGCTCCAGAACCTGTCTGAACTGCATTTTAAGCATTTCAATGATATGATCACCGCCTTTTTCACCTAAAGCTCCCACTGCATACATAAAAGTCCTTCCCATAAAGGTAAATTCTGCACCACAACTTAAAGCACGGGCAACATCAGGACCGGTTCTTACGCCGCTATCCATCATTATTTTGATCTGACCTTTATATTTTTCGCTGATTTCTTTCACTACGGCAATCGTAGATTCTCCGGCATCGAGCTGTCTTCCGCCGTGATTGGAGATGATCATTCCATCAAATCCTAATCGTACAGCTTCTGCAGCATCTTCGTCTGAAGCGACCCCTTTGATGACCAGCTTTCCTTTCCATTTATCACGGATAGCCTTGATTCTGTCCGGATTCAATCTTCCGGAAAACGTAGAATTCATGAACTGTCCCAGCTGTTTCACATTCATGTTTTTATCCATATACTTTTCCATTGTTTTAAAGCTCGGAACGCCATGTTTCAGCATCTCTAAACACCATTGTGACTTTACCAAAGCCTGGGAAACGTTTCGGAAATTCAATTGAGGAGGCATGGCCAACCCATTCCGGATTTCTTTTGCCCTGTATCCGAAAGTGGGAACATCTGCTAAAACGACAAGTACATCATAACCTGAAGCTTCACAGCGGTCAAGAATATCGTCGCGCAACCACTCTTCTCTTGGATGATATAATTGATACCAGGCTTTTCCTTCTGTTAATTCGGAAATTCTTTCAAGGCTGCTTGTCGTTACAGTACTTAATATGAAAGGAATATTATGTTTAAAAGCTGCTTTGGCTAAAATTTCCGGTGCATTTGGCCACATTAATCCTTGTAAACCTACAGGAGAAATCCCGAATGGCGCAGAATATTTTACTCCAAATAATTCAGTTTCCATGCTGGTTTCGCTGTAATTATTCAGATAACGTGGACGAAGCAAAACTTCTCTTAATTCACTCGTATTTCTGTCTCGGTTGATGTTTTCATTACAACCTCCGTCCAGATATTCGAAAGCGAAGCGAGGCATTCTTTTTTTTGCCTTTTCAATTAAAAGTTCAAGTGAAGCGTAACGGGTATCAAATGGAAATGACATGATTTATAAATTAAGAATTAACGGTTGAAGCACTTTCATCTGATAATGCTGCTGTAAAAAAGTTTCGTCTATTTTCTTGTTGGAAATCACCATGGAAGCTCCCAAAGCAGAACCCAACGGAGAATGTGTAGACATCACATTATAATGCTGGAAATGATGAGACATTAGTTTCATAAATACATCATTACCGGTGAATCCGCCATCGATGTAAATGTTTTCAATATCTGAATTTCCGATTGCATTTGTAATCGTATGAATCTGTAAATCCATCAGTTCGATCATCAATTGGTGATACGCTTCTTCGAAAGTTGCAAATGATTTTAAATCTGTTTCACTGATCATTTTTCGTTTTAAAATAATTCCTTCAAAGCGAAAATAAATATTTTTATTTTTCATTAAACGCAAATACAAATCCTGATCAAACTGTACTTCTCTGTGGAAACCATATTCTTTTCCGTAATAAGCACATAATTTTTCAACCTGAATTTTGTATTCATTTCCCATGAAAAAACGGGATGCTTTTACACGTTTCCCATCTATCCGCATATAATTCAGGCAATTATTTTCTATATCTTCATCAGTAAGGCTTTCATCATTAAACGGATTCAGAGAAATACTCCAGGTTCCTGTAGAAAGCAGTAAAAAAGGATCTTTTTTGCTTAAAATATAAGGCAGCAACGCGGAAGAACTGTCGTGGATTCCAACACCAATTTTAATTTTTTTATTTCTGTAAGATGTATTGATGCTTGCCGAAGTCGGTACAATGGGTGGCAATAAAGCATCTATTTCTTCTTCATACACCCATTCGTGGTAATCAGCTTTGTCATAATCCCATAGGTTGGTGTGACAGCCTATTGACGTAAATTCTGATACACCAATTCCGGTAAACAAATATGATAGGTACTGGGGTAAATGTAGACTGTAACGGATTTTTTTGAATATTTCAGGATGCTTATATTTCAACCAAAACAATTGCAGACCTGAATTCAACATTCCTGCCTGAGGCGATGCTGTTTCGCGGGCAATTTTCAGCTTGCTTCCATGTTTTTCATAAAATAAATCAAGAATTTCCTGATCCATCGGTTTGGTGTAATTGTACAGTGGAGTCAGAACATTTCCTTTCTGATCCAGGTGCACGAAACTTGCTCCATATGTGGAAAAATTGATTGCTTTTACTTCATATTTTTCATTATCAAGAATGGCATTAAAATTATCTTTTATCCAGTTTTGCAGGGCTGCAAGATCTTCTGTGGGATAACCATCTTCATCAGTGGTGAGCGGTAATTCTGTATATTCCCGAACGACTTCTTTATAATTTTTATCGAATAAAAAAAACTTTTTATTGGTTTTTCCAATATCAAATACTATGGTTACCTTTTTTTTAGACATTCTTGGGATGAATTTTTATTTTTTGTCATTGCGAGGAGCAAAGCGACAAAGCAATCTATTTTTTTAACGCAGAGTCCACAAAGTTTCATTTGACTACTGTACGTTTTTAAGTTCGCAAGGGCGTTTCACTCAGCAAAGCATACTAATTTTGTTTTAAACACCATTAAGGAGTGTTCAGATGGTAAGATGTATTAAGAAAAAATCCACTTATTTCTTAAGCAGCAAAGCTAAACCATACATCCAAACACTTTCAACCTTAATGATAAAAAAATAAGGATACATATAATAAAAACTTTCGATTGCACTCAAAAGTTGAAATTATCAATTTTAAAACAGGATTTTATAATCCCGTTGCTTTGGTTTCTAAGCCTCTTTCGGTAATTAAATTTTCTCTTACCTTTAAATTTCTGTAAGCTGCGATCGGATCTAAAGCCGCCCCTGTCTGCAACCTTGCAGCTCTTAATAACGGACGAACATCTGTTCTGTAGGCATTCTGCAGAATATCCTGAGCACCAACGACATCATTGTTTAATTGGGCTGTTTTTAATGCTTTCTGATCAACCAAAAGTGCCTGTGCATAAGCAATTAAAATGGCCTCCAATGACTGTAACAAATCTTCCAATGGGTCTTTAATGTTGTGACTTGCATCGATCATCCAAGCCGGATAAGGATTTTGAGGATTATTTTCTATTCCATATACCAATTCGTTGAAAATCAAGAACAAAGCATAGGGTTTAATGGAACCTACCGTCAAATCATCATCTCCATATTTGCTGTCGTTGAAGTGAAAACCTCCTAATTTCCCTTTGTACATTAAGGTTGCAACGATCTGCTCAATATTGGTATTCGGTAAATGATGTCCTAAATCTACCAATGTGTAAGCTCTTTCTCCACAAGCATCGGCCAGCATAAACGAAGTTCCCCAATCCTGAATGGTTGTTGAATAAAAATTCGGCTCGTAAGGTTTATATTCTATGAAAAGCTTCCAATCTTCAGGCATTCCTGCATAGATTTCTTTTAGGCTTTTTTCAGTATTCGACAAAGCCGTCTGGAAATTCAATTGTCCAGGAAAACTTGCTCCGTCCGCCAACCAAACGGTTAAGCTTTTGGAACCTAATTCTTTTCCGATTCTGATCACTTCTTTGTTGTGCTCTACGGCATAAGCCCGAGAATCTTCATTCACAGAGTTCAGAGAACCAAATTTATAAGATTGTTTAGCTCCTGCCTGATCTTGAAAAGTGTTGGAATTCATGGCATCAAAAACAAGTCCGTGAGATGCAGCTTTTTCTTTAATGGCTTTCACATCACTCGGGATATCCCAAGGAATATGCAACGAAACAGCTCCTGCAGAATGCGTTAAAGCATGAATCAATCCTACATCATCTAATTTCTGTTCTAAAGAGGAAGGTTCGCCACCGTAAGAAAATCTCCCAAACCTTGTTCCTCCGGCTCCTAAAGCCCAACTCGGAATGGCTACTTGAAAATCAGCAATTTTATTGACAATCTCAGCAACATCTGCTCCTGATTTTGTTAATTTATTGTGTAGAAAATCGAAATCTGCAGTAAAGTTTTCAATTTCTGTTGTATTGTATTGTTCAATGATATCTTTTCCTATAATCATAATTTGATTTTTTGAATTGATTTATAGACACAAAAGCTTCTTATTTTTAAACACTTTGGAACACTTAAGCTTTAAAAAAATTTAAATCAATGAAAATAAAAAGTTCACATAAGAAGAAAATCAAAGATTTTCAAAAAAGACTTAGGTGCTCTTTTTTACATTTTACAGTTAACTTAATCAACTTAAGTGTCAAAAAAGGCTTTTGTGTTAATTTTTTTAATCTATTATCTTGGAAATGCATTTGCCATTCCTCCATCTACATTGATGATGTTTCCTGTCGTTTTATCTAATATTGCGATACAGGCGAAAACTCCGTTGGCAATGTCTTCAGGAAGAATAATTTCATTTAATAAATTTCTTTTTGCGTAAAATGCAGGCAGTTCTTCAATAGTAACTCCGTTTGCTTTTGCGCGGCCTTCTGCCCAGGCTCCTTCCCAGATTTTGCTGCCTACGATTACACCGTCAGGATTTACCACATTGACGCGAATTTTATCCGTTGCCAATTCTGCTGCCAATAATCTTGTCATGTGTTGTTGGGCTGCTTTTGCAGTTCCGTAAGCTACATTATTCGGTCCGGCAACCAATCCGTTTTTACTTGCAATATTAACGATATCTCCTCCTAAACCTTGCTTTTTCATGATTTCCACACCATTTTTCACTATCAAAAACTGACCTTTTACCAAAACATTTTCTAATAAATCCCAATCTTTTGTTGTAGTATCTTCCAAAGATTTAGAAATCGCTAAACCAGCAGAATGAACGATGATATCTACTCCACCAAATGCTAAAATTGTATCTTTAAAAGCATTGACAATCGCTTCTTCATTGGTCACGTCACAAGTTACGGCTACAGCCTGATCTTTGCTGTATTTTTCTGTAACAGAATCTAAAGCTTCCTGATTCAGGTCTGTGAAAACAACTACTGCGCCCTCCTGAACCATTTTGTCTGCAATAGCCTGTCCGATTCCACCTCCGGCTCCGGTTACGATTGCAATTTTTCTTGACAATGGCTTTTCTTTGGGCATTCTCTGAAGTTTCGCTTCTTCAAGCAACCAGTATTCAATGTCAAATGCTTCCTGTCTCGGTAAAGAAGTGTATTCAGAAATGGCTTCTGCACCACGCATTACGTTGATTGCATTTACGTAAAATTCGTTTGCAACACGCGTTGTCTGCTTATCTTTTGAGAAACTGAACATCCCCACTCCCGGGTAAATGATGATCACAGGGTTCGGATCACGCATTGCAGGGCTGTTTGGGTGCTTGCAGGTTTCGTAATATTCTTTGTATTCTTGTCTGTATTGTTCAAAAAGAGGATTTAATTTTTCTAAAACAGCTTTAGAATCAGTTAAATCTTCATTTTTGTCTAAAGTTAAAACTAAAGGCTGAATTTTCGTACGTAAAAAATGATCCGGACAAGAAGTTCCCAGTGGTGCTAAACGCTCCAAATCATTACTGTTGATGTACTCTAACACAACATCGCTGTCTGTAAAATGGCCAATCATTCTGCTTTCAGATGAAGCTAAACCGCGTAACAATGGCATCAATTGAGCTGCTTTATTCTTACGCTCGTTAGCTGGAAGAGATTCCACTTTTTGTCCGCCAAAAACCTGCCCTTTTTCTTCGATTTTTTTAGCAATATATTCAGAAGCCATTTCGATAACTTCCAAACTGTTGATGTAACATTCGTAAGAAGTATCCCCCCAGGTAAATAATCCGTGGCTGCCCAAAACAATTCCTCGGATTCCAGGATTATCGTTTAAACATTTTTCCAATTGCAATCCTAAGTCGAAACCCGGACGCTGCCATGGAACCCAGCCCATTGTATCGCCCCAGATTTCTTTTGTAATTCTTTCGCTGTCTTTTGCAGCAGCTACCGCAATTAAAGCATCCGGATGAAGGTGATCGATATGTCTGAATGGAAGTAAACCATGTAAAGGCGTATCAATAGAGGGCGCTTTGCTGTCCAGATCAAAAATACAGTGATTGAATAAGCCTACCATTCTGTCTTCATCTGCCAAGCCCTGGTACACATTTTTCAGATTTCTCAGTCTTTCTGTGTATAATCCGGCAATTCCTTTTCTAGTTAAAGTTCCGATGTCACCACCTGAACCTTTTACCCACATTATCTCAACTTCTTCGTTGGTTAACGGGTCTTTTTCAATGGTTTTGCAACTTGTGTTCCCTCCTCCATAATTGGTAATTCTTAAATCTGCCCCTAATATGTTTGAGCGGTATAAAAATAAAGCCACCTGATCATTTCCTAAAGATGCCGCTTTGTTTTCATCCCATAAATAGTCTACGTATTTAAATGCTTTTACTTTTTCCATTTGTTATCTTATATTTCTAAATTTTAACCAAAATTAGATCGTAATATTTTTTATAGCATCCCGTACTATACTGCTAAATGCTTTATTTAAAGATAAATTAACGTTTAAATAAATGAATTCTATATCAATCTGATTCCGGTTATTTTGATTAATAATTTTGTGGTTATTGGTTGTTTTTATTGTAACCATTAAGAAATGTAGAAGGTTAAGATCTATTAAGGAACGTCCAAAATGTTTTTGAAGCATAACATTTTAGCTTAAACCCTTAAATCATACATTCTAAATTTCTTAATGTTAAATTTTATTTGAATTAATATCCGGGCAATTGACTCAGATTTGGATTATCAACCAACGGATGGCCTGCCGACTGTGCAGCAAAAGGAAGCAATTCTGTTTTATTCGGTACAAATCCGTAGAAAAGACCGTCTCCCCCGCCTTCTATCCAATTGGGATATGTTCCTCCGTTTTCTGCTGAGCCTGTTGGCTTGGTGTAGATGATACTCCCGATCTGAAGCTGGCCTGCAGCAGCTCCTATAAATCCGGCTGTCCTTTTTGCATTGCTGTTAAATGTACTGTTATAAGCCTGGAACATATTTGCAGGATACCATTTGTCATCCGTTGTTGTGGCTTGTCCGTGTGCTACTGCAATAGCTCTTAATGCGGTCTGATAATTCGCGAAGCCTGTAGAACTCGTGGGAACATTAGTAATTACTGCAACTTCTGCAGAACTCGTAATATCAATATATTTTAATGCCAAAAACGGATCACCATAAACCTGTGCATTTTTTTCAAGTTTATAAAGTCGGTAAACAGGTGTATTTGCATAGGCTCCCGTTTTGTTTGACAAGTTTTTCATCGCCTGCCTTGTCGCATCAATTTCGCTTGCCAAACGATTCATTCTGATCAAATCTGTACGAAGATTAAACTCTCCTGCAAATTCCCATTTACGCTCCTGAACAATAGCGGCTTCAAATGCCTGCTGACCAGACGGAACCGGTATAGCCCCGATTCCTGCACGGTTTCTTACCTGCATTAAAGCAGAAGTTCCCGCAGCAGTAGGCCCTCCGTTTAAATAGTTCTGGGTTTCTGCATACATTAATAAAACATCTGCATATCTTAAAATAGGAATATTTAAATTACGTGCATCTGCCGCCTGAGGCGCAACACACCATCCCATCCTGAATTTACCTGACAGAATGCAGGAAAATGTAGTTCCGGCATTCACCCAGGTATCCCCTGCTGAACCGTTATTTAAGAAGTATACACTGTAAGAAGTACAAGAAACATCTCTACGTGTATCTCCCTGGTTAAAAGACAGATAATAACTAGGAAGAATGAATTGTAGTGCCTTTCTTGATCCATACGTTCCTCCACGGGAACCTTCGTTGGCGTACACTCCAAAAGCTGAGTTTGTATTTGCCCCATATTCAGCAACTTGCCAAAGAATTTCTGAGTTTGTCACTGAAAATTTTCTCTGGCAGAAATTGAACCACAGCGCTTCAAAACCACTTTTGCCTCCCTGGGCCTGAACCAAAGTATTTGTCCCTCCGTTGATAATAGCAGCACAGGCATTGTCTGCAATCTGGTATAATTGCTGAACTCTGCTGTTATCACTACGACGCGACATCATTGCCCCGCTTCCGGTATTCAGGTCCCAACGAAGGGAATACCCTGCTGCATAAAGGGCAATTCTCGCCAATAATGCATTGGCTCCCTGTTTCGTTAAACGTTCTGTTGTTGCATATCCACTTTGTCCAAAATTTGGAATGTTTACTACAGATTCCTGAAGATCAGCAATGATGCGATCGTAAATCTCATCCCTTGAAGTACGTTTTGGATATAATGTATTCGGGTCATTCGGATCCATCTCATCCAGAGGTTTAAAAACCGAAGGAACGTCTCCGTAAACGCGAATTAAATTATAATAACAAAATGCACGAATAGCCTTCACTTCAGCCAATAAAGCATCACGTTTTGTGCTTGCTTCCATTTTGCTTAATCCGCTCACTGCAATATTTGTTCTTTCAATAACCGCATACATCGCAGAGTAAATCCCTGTAACTGTATTCGGGGTATAGGCATCATATTGATAGTTGGCAATATTATATTTGGAATTATTTGTAGAACCATCTTCTGAAGAGTGGGTTACGGTGTCTCCTGCCCCCAGCTGGTAATACATTTCAGTTGGAACTATACCTCTGTAACACCCCAGGACAAACATCTCTGCAGTATCTATATTTTTAAATACAGATTCTGTATCCAATGAATTGTAAGCGGGCTGATCCAGAAAATCTTCGCTGCATGAATTCATTGCTAAAACGGCGACGAAAATTGAGGGAAGAATGACTAGTTTTCTTAGAAATATGGGAGTATTATATATATTTTTCATGATTTAAATATTACATATTAGAAAGTTAAATTAAGACCAAGAACATAGCTTCTTGAACGAGGATATGTAGAACTGTCATATCCAGGTGTAACAGTCACTCCGCTTGCCGCCGTAACTTCAGGATCATACCCTGAATACCCTGTAATTGTAGCCAAATTATTAACTGTAAAATAAATACGGGCATTAGACAGCATCACTTTATTTAAAAACTCTTTGGGAAAAGAATATCCTAATGTTACCTGGGAAATTCTCAGATAAGAACCGTCTTCTACATAATATGATGATGGATAAGCAATATTTACAGTATTTGCATTGCTCAGACTCCAAAGTCTTGAATTTTCATCCGGGTTTAGCTCTTTAAGCCTGATGAGATTAGTTGTTGCCTGTCCCGTATTAGGATCAATCAAATGATAATAATTGTTTCCGAATTCTGAAGGAACATTCTGGAACATTGCATATGGACTTAAACTTTGTTTAGTAGCATTGTAAATATCATTCCCAACGCTGAATTTCATAAATACGGCCAGGTCAAAGCCTTTGTAAGAGAAATTATTACTGATTCCCCCGATAAAATCCGGAGTACCGTTTCCGATCTTCTGCATTTTTCTTGTAAACTGGTCTCCTGCCTCATTATCAGCAGCAAATTTCATATCTCCCGGTTTAGGAGTTCCGGTTGAAGGTTTTACAACTCCCGGTTTTAAGGTTAATGATCCGTCCGGATTTTGAGTAAAATCATCCGTAGTATATACTCCCTGATAAATATATCCGTACATATCTCCTAATTCCTCTCCTACAGTTGCATAGTAAGTCACCATTCCCGTTCTGCTGCCTCCTACGCTGAATGTTTTATTCAGTTGTCCGTTTTCAAGAGAAAGAACTTTAGATTTATTGAAAGAGATATTAAGATCTGTTGTCCATCTGAAATTTTCTGATCTTAAATTCACCGTATTTAGTGTGAATTCCATCCCCCTGTTTCTCATAGAACCGATATTCTGGTATTGTCTTGAATATCCTGAAGAAACGGGAAGTACACTTTCGAAAAGCATTTTGCTTACGTTATTATTATACCATTCGGAGGTTAATTTAATTCTGTTTTTAAAAAAAGCTAAATCTACACCAATATTGGTTGTTCTCAGCTCTTCCCACTGAAGATCACGATTTCCCCAGTTTGTACTTGTAACGTATGCCGGATATCCCTGAGTATTGTTCATTGGATAATCTGTAAGTAAAACATTGGTTCTCCATAAGTTATTAGCAACTCCATTGTTACCCGTAACCCCATATTCAATTCTTAATTTAAAATCATTAACGATTTTATCGATCTTATGACCCTGCCAGAAATTTTCCTGAGAAACACGCCATGCACCTGCTACAGACGGAAAATATCCCCAGCGAGAACCTTCTGCAAATTTTGAAGAACCATCTGCACGTATTGTTCCTGTAATTAAATAACGATTATCATAGTTGTAATTCACACGGGCAAAATAGGAAAGTAAGCTGTTGCTTGATCTATCTGTATTTTTATCGGCAACCGTTGCGTTGGCAATATCATCCAATCCGAAATTAGGATATGGGAATTTTGTAAGCCTCATGCTGCTTCCTTCGGATTCTTCATACCAGATTTCGTTCCCGATTAAAGCATTTACTTTATGTTTTTCACCAAAAGTTTTATTATAATTCAAAGTATTGGTGATCTGATAACGGAATGTTTCCGCATTGGCAATATTTCCGTTAATCCCTGTGTTGATAGGATCTGTAAGAAAGGCACGGGAATTCTGATCTGAAAATGATGTTGATTTACTGTTTGTCCAGCTGTATTGTCCGGCGGTTCTCCATGTGAAGTTTTTCAGAAAGTCAAATTCGATACCTGCATTGGCTACGAATGTTCTTGTACGTTTGTTCGAAGTAGATGCCTGGGTTTCTATGAATGGGTTTTCTGTATCGAACCCAGAATCTAAAGCTGAAAAATCCGGGAAAGTCTGAGTGTTGAACAACTGATCCTGAGTAAATAATGTTCCCCCGGTGATAGGCTGAAGAAGAATTTTTTTCATTCCTGAATAAGCACCTCCCCCGTTTACAGAATTGTTCGTAAACATGGTGTTGAAATCTACTCTTACCCCTTTATACAACTCTGAAGTGATATTGGCACGTAATGAATTTCTTGTTTCGCTATAATTTTGAAGCAAACCCTCCTGCTTATTGTAATTATAACTAATGAATGCCTGTGTTTTATCGTTTCCGGCAGAAACGTTTACGTTGTGGTTCTGAGTTAAACCTGTTCCTCCCAACATTTTTTCCTGCCAGTCTAATGCAGAAGCAGATCCGTAGCGATTGGCAATTCTCTGATAGGCTCCTGAATAAAATCCTGGTGAATCTGTACCCAAATTATTGTCAAAAACATTACTCCACGCTGATGGTTTGGACTGAAGCACTCCCAATTCGTATTGATATTTTACATATTGTTCTGGATTTGAAAGCATATCCAGTTTTTTTGAAAGCATATCAAATGACATGAAAGTATTGTAGTTGACAACCGTTCTTCCTTTTTTCCCGCTTTTAGTTTTAATAACAATAATACCGTTGGAACCTCGGGCACCATAAATGGCAATGGCAGAAGCTCCTTTTAGTACATCTATACTTTCAATATCATTAGGATTAATCACATTCAAAGCGTTATCCAATTGAAAACCGTCTACAATATAAAGCGGATCAGAACTCTGAGTAATGGAAGAACCTCCCCTGATTGTAACATTTGCGCTGGCTCCCGGAGCACCACCCGCTGTCACAATATTTAGACCTGCAGCTCTTCCCTGGAGTGCCTGTAAAGCATTCATTGCCGGTGTAGCTGCTAAGTCTTTTGCAGAAACTGAAGAAACAGATCCTGTTAAGTCCGACTTCTTAACTTTACCATAACCAATAACGACCACTTCCTCAATATCTTTTATACCATTCTTCACAGTATCATTTACTGCCTTTTGCCCCCAGACAAAACTTGTTGAAAGCATAAATGCCGGAAACACTATTCGCTTTATATTTTTGTGTTTAACTATCAAAGACATATGTTAATTTTTATGTTACCAAAATACACCGTTACAAAAATTCGGGCATCCTGCAATATCCTGTATTAAAACATTCATAATTTATCATGATTAACCAGAAATATTTAAATTATATTTCAAATAAATAATAAAACAACCGTAAATTATCAATTATTCAGTACAATACTTAACTAAACCGTGAATTAAAAGTTCCTTTTTAAATAGACACTCCTTTTTTAGAGTTAAATTATTTTTAATAAAAAGACACTGAAAAAATCAGTGCCTCTAAAGGAGTTAGAATTCTAACTCTGAAACTATACAAATGATAATGTAAAACCGTAAATGAAGCTTATCTCAAAGAGTTTCCGTATCCTACCATCAAAATAGAAATAAACATGACGATCATTCCAACAGCAATGGTAGTAATGGTTCTTTTAGAAACTCCTTTCCACTCTTTGATGATAATTCCCCATAAATTAGCTATAAAAATGATAAATGCCATGTGTAAAATCCACGAACTGGCGCCATTGCCCATTTTACTTTCGCCCATACCGTAAAAGAAAAACTGTAAAAACCACATAGTTCCGGCAAGCGCGCAGAAAATCAGGTTTCGTAAAACCGGTACGTTTCTTTTGGTATAATCGGTATATGATTTATTTTTAATGGCTAAATACAAACAGCCTACAAGGTTGACTGCCATTCCGCCCCAAAGCACAACAACATACGTTACATTATTTTGAAAAAGGAATTCTCCCTGTCCCGGGTTAGAATTTTTCCATAATTCATTGGCTACGATTGCCATTGGCTTTCCGGCCTCCAGTCCGAAGTTGAAGCACGCACTTAAAACTCCGGAAATGATGGAAACAATTAATCCCAATCCGAATTTATACTCCGTTTTTACTTCCATACCATGAGGATCTGTTGAATCGGTTTGCAGTTCTTTTTCCTTCATCATCCCCGCTTTTCCGCTGATAATGATTCCAACTACACAAACCAGAAGCCCTAATAGAACAAACTGGCCCCATTTGCTGGAAAACAATAAACCGATATTGTCTTTTCCTGTTTGCGGAGAAAATTCATAATAAATAGAAGGAACCAGCGAGCCAAACACCATGCAAAGCCCCAAAATAATGCTGCTTCCGAGTGCTACTCCCAAATACCGAACCCCCAAACCATAAGTAAAACCTCCAATTCCCCACAAAGCACCAAACAAAAACGTCAGCCCCAATATGGAAGAACTTTCATTCAGGATAATTTCCCAAAAATTAGGGATGGTAAGAAATGCCGCAAGCGGCGGAACGATGATCCAGGAAAAAACTCCTCCTATCAACCAATAGGTTTCCCAGGACCAGCCTTTTACTTTCTTATAGGGCAAGTAAAAACTCCCCGAAGAAAAACCTCCTAAGAAGTGAAAAAAAACTCCTAATAATGCATTCATAATTTTATCTTATGGATTGAATTTGAAAATTAATACTATGAAATCGATTGCGCATCTTGTAGTGTCATGCTGTAATAATAATTGTTTGTCTTGAAATCAAAGATTCTATGTAATCAAACAAATGTTGGTTTACTTTAACTTATAAACTTCGCTTCCTGCAAGCAACAGACAGCCTAATCCATAATCTTCAAAATCAGGCTGTTTGTCAATGGCAAGTGGCTGACCGTCTTTGGGTTCTTTTCCTGTTCCCTGTACCCAACCCAAAAATCCATTAGGCTGAACAGAATCTTTTACAATAGCGTTCCAGGCTTTTATAACAACGGGTAAATACGTTTTTTTATCAATCAGGCCTTTATTAATACCATATGCCATTCCGTATACAAACAGAGCGGTTCCCGTCATTTCTTTGCCTCCGAAATTGTTAGGGTCATGTAAACTTGCATTCCAAAAACCATCTTCTCTTTGGATTGGAAGCAAAGCTGATAACAGATCTTTATAATCTTGTAAATATTCCTGATAATGCGGGTCGGATTTTGGTGTATCTTCCAGTGTACGAGCCAAAGCAGCAACTACCCATCCATTTCCGCGGCTCCAGTAGCAATCTTCGCCGTTGGGTTCTGTGTAAGGCGGAACAAAGCTTTTGTCTCTCCACCAAAGTTTATCTTTTGGATTATATAAACCATTTCCACCGTGCTTATATTTCGTAAAGGCATACATTTCGTAATTTTTATCGAAATATTTTTGTTCACCTGTAATCCTGCCCAGTTTCGTAAAAATTGGCATCCCCATTTGGAGAGCGTCGATCCACCACCAGTCATCTGATTTTTTGGAAGCAATCATACTGTCCATCGAAGCTTTCACGAATTTTATTCTCTCCGGATTTTTTCTTCCGTCTATTTCATAAAGGTCCAGATATGTTTGTCCGCAAGCCTGATTGTCGGCATTACGGGTATATGTATCACGCATCATGTCCCAGTTGTGTTTTTGAGACCAGTCGATGGCGTAATCATAATATTCTTTTTTAGGATCTATTTTATACAAAGCCATTAATCCTTCGTAGTAAACAGCTCTCGTCCACAGATTGCTTGGCCATACTTTTTTGCCGACGACTTCTTTTCCCGGATCTGGCCATTTGTTCATGAAATATTGATTTGCCCTCCGTGAAACTTCCAAAACTTCTTTTTTATCCCGAAGACTAACATTCTTTGCATTCGCTTGTTTTTGAACTGAGCAAGAGGATAAAATTCCGAAAATCAACGCAAAAAAAGCGCCTCTCATTAGTACTTTCTTCATAATTATATCTATTTTTTTACAATGTATTTGTTTAAATATTTGTTTAATTATAAACCATCAAGACCTATTTAAGGCTTAATGGTATAAATATCCGGCGCAGGAACCTTTGAAACGGATTCATCCAGATAATAATCAGTATGAGGAGGCTGGTTGTAGCCTACATTTTGCCAAACAATACTCAATCTGTATTGCGGATTATGCATCAATGTGTACAAACGGTGATTCGTCGGAATTGTCGAACTAAAAATCCGAAGTTCCTGATTATCTGAGGTTCTGTAAATCACTTCTTCCCGCCAGTCTCCAAATAAATCGGCAACCAAAGAAGGGTTTTTCTTGGTCCCGTTGTTTGATTCACACTGAAAATCTTTAGCGTCAAAAATTATATTTGTTTTTTCTTTATTCCAATCCCATTTTGACACGGAAGTTCCATCCAAAATTTCGCTTAAAAAATCTCCGTCCCAATAAATCCCCATATTGCAGGCAGGATTTTTATCGCCGATCTTATTTCCTTTAGTATCGTAAATGCCTTTCAGCCCGGCTCCGGCAGCCCAGGATTCCGAACCTTGATAACGGGGATCTATGTTTAAAGATAATCCTCTTCCGGGACCTTGGAATTTGCCTTGCTTGCTGTACACTAAAGATGGTAGTTTCCATAAAACCTTTCCCGTTGCACCCGCTCTGAAGTGTGCACCCGCATCATCAAATCTCTCCTGAATATCAAAAATTTCCAGTCCGGGATGAGAAGGATCCAGATCACCAACATGCAAAGCATCACCGTGACCAAAGCCTGTGCTGTTCAGTACTTTTCCGTTGTCATCAACCGTCATTGCTCCAAAGACAATTTCATCTTTCCCATCGTTATCAACATCGGCAATGCTCAAATTATGGTTTCCCTGACCACGAAATTTTTTATTTTCTTCCGAGCTTTCCGTATCAAACAGCCATCTCAAACTGAGCTTTTTATCTTTATAATCCCAGGCTGCGATTGCTGTTCGTGTATAATACCCTCTAGAAATAATAATGCTCGGCGTTTTGCCATCCAGATAAGCAACTGCGCCCAAAAACCGGTCTACACGGTTCCCTTTCGCATCGCCCCAGGTTTCTGTAAGCTGTTCGGGAGTAGGATTTAAGCTGCCTTGAAATCTGGGAACAATATAATTAACGGTATTAATTTCCTCGCCTGTTTCTCCATTAAAAACAGTCAGAAATTCAGGGCCTGAAAGGATAAATCCGTTTTCATTTCTATAATCTTTTGCAGGATCTCCAATACATTTCCCCTTACTGTCTTTGCTTCCGTCTGCAGTTTTCATGACCACTTCTGCTTTACCATCCTGGTCTAAATCGTACACTAAAAACTGTGTGTAATGTGCGCCTTCCCTAATATTTTTCCCTAAATTAATTTCCCATAAAAATTTACCATTCAATTTATAGGCCTGAATAATCGGTTCATCTGTAAAACCTTTCTGGCTGTTGTCTTTGGATTGCCCGGTTTGATGAAGGATGATTTCATATTCACCGTCACCGTCCAGATCCGCAACAGAAACATCGTTTGGCGTATATCCAACCGGAGTTTTTAACGGAATTGAAAAATAAGGTTTCTGACTAGCTACATATTTCGCAGAATCCTGATCAATCTCCTGATTCTTGGTGCTGGATTTCACGAAATAAGTGTAATTCTTTGTTTTATCTGCCGTTTTATCTAAAAAGCTGGTTTCGTTAACCAATGGTTTTTCATTCAGTTTTTTGCTTTTGTTATTTTCGATACGGTATAAATCAAACGGGATATTTTGAGGTTCTGTGCCCAGCAAACGCCAGCTCACAAAAACCCCTGATCCGGAAGGTATTGCAACAATTCCTCTTTTTAAAAACTCCATTTGCCTTTGTGCTGAAAGGAGCTGTGAAAAAAGAATTATCAGTAAAATAAAGTTATATTTTATATTCATAATTCTCAATGATTTAAATTAACACAATTCAATCGATTGCGCAAATTATTTTAATATACTCTGTTTCATGTTTTATTCTATTTCGAATAGTATAATGGAAATAACTGAACTTGTCCATCCAAGCCGGAAGGCTGAACTTTCCAGTTGGAAGCATCAAAAGCTTTATAATCAATATTTACAAAATTGATTTCGTTATAATTACGCCACTGAATTTTATTCTGATCCATATATCGGATTCTATTGGCCATTAAATTGCAAACTTCAATGCTGATGGTATTTTTTCCTTTTTTCAGATATTTCCCAATGTTAATTTCAAAAGGAATACTCCAGACAATTCCTGCTTCCTGACCGTTTACGATTACTTTGGCACTTTCATACAATTTATCAAATTTCAAAAGATAATCGTCTGCCTTTTTATTTTTTAAATTTAATTCCGTTGTATAAACACCAGTTCCCGAAAAACTCTGTGTTAAGGAATCTTGTGAAAAATTCGTCCAGGGTTCCAGTTTTTTTAAGTTTCTTGATTTTGGAAGTTCGGGGCCGCCTTCTTTGAAAGTCAGTTGCCAATTTTGATTTAAATTGATGGGAGAATCTGTCTTTTCAATATATTTCCATTTTGGAATTGAGTGATCTGTGGTTTCATTATTTTTTAGAATTAAAGACTGCCCGGATTTCAGCTGAATTCTCACGGAATTATTTTGTGTTTCCGCCACTCCGAAATCTCCGTTTTCCGGATTCATGATCACCGTTTGATTCCCTGTATCATTTAGAGGAATAAATTGACTGATTTCCTTTGCAGTATGGTTAACAACGAAATAGTATTTTCCGCCATCAAACTGTCTTCTCACAAATTTTAATCCGGTTTCCGTTAATTTTTCTCTCTCTATTTTTAAATATTCCAACCCTTTCTCAACATCGGAGTTTAATACAATTTTACCTTTTCCAAATGGGGCAATTTTCATATTTTCTCCTTGATTCTGAAACGGAATCTGGGCCCACAAAGATTTTAATGTTGCTCTCCTTTTTTCGATTTCAAAATATCCGGGAATATCTTTTGGTTCGTTTTGAAAAATAACTGAAGCACCGCTTTGAGCTAATTTAAGAATATTAATTAACGTAGTTTCCGGCAAATAAGTTAATTCAGGAATGATTAAAACCTGATAGGAAGATCCTCCCTCTGCAATCTGGATTTTCCGGTTTTCCGATTCCGATTCTCCTATCATTTTATCAGAAATCATATCAAGAGAATAGCCCATTTTGTTCAGCTTCGTCAAATTCTCATACATCGGAGCTGGCTGCAGCCATTTTTCCACGTTATGAACTTTAAAGGTTACATCCTTCCCTTTCGGACTGGCCCATTGGTCATAAATTGGCCAGTACATCAACAGCTCATTATCAGATTTCCCACTCTGCAAAACACTTTGTGTACGTGCAACATAAGAATTTAATCCCGTCAAATGGGGCCACAAACTATTTTCCGGGACAAAATTAACTGAAGCATAAAACAGCCATCCCGGAAAAGGAACATCCGCCGGCGTATAGGTTGTACCGTGATAAAAAACGTGATTAATCCCGGATAAAAAAACCTGCTCAACCTCCGGTTTAGCCTGTGACCAGGATGTTTTAAAATGTTCAGTAAGCCAGGTAAAAGTTTCGTTTGAAATTAATTGCTTTCCGGTAATATTTGCAGCCGATGAAGCAAACTTCAGCATATTGAAATCAGGAATATCTGACTTTTGAATATCTGCACTGTCTCTTCTCAATCCAGGAATTTTAAAAATAGAGCTTCCGAAAGTTTCAGATTCAGGAATATCAACTGCTGCGTACAAATCCAGTAAATTTCCGGGCGAACCATGTGCCTGATTGGTATTTTTTGAGTTTTTGGAATGAGCCCAGCTTGTAAAATTTTTGGTAAAATTGTTCAAAATCAATTCACTCAGGGTTTCTCTATAATCTGATTTGATTCTACTCGTTATCTCATTTTCTTCGTTACTGACAAGATATTTGATGTATGGACTTAAGTCGTATCCTCTCCTTTTTTTAAATTCATCTTTAAAATGCGGAGTCCAGTCGGCATTATAAACTTCGTAACTGTCATTGAAAAAAGAACGGATTCCGTAGTTTGAATTTCCAAAAGCCTGATCGAAAGTTTTAAGATAATCTTTCGTTGCATCAGGTGAAAAATGATCTAGGGTAAAGCCTTCACCGCCCGGAGCTGCGCGTTTCACTTTTTGAAGTGTTTTCCCCGTAAAAACTGCATAGATGGTCCACTTTCCGGAATCCGGTTTCCAATTGAGAGAGCCGTCGTTTGAAATTTTATCGGTTAAGACAACCGCTTCATTTTTTTCGCTGTAAGCAGTTACAATATCTAATTTTATTGTTTTTAAATTCTTCTGTTTCTCATCTTTCAAGGCAATTTTTCCTGAAAATTTTTCGCCTGATGAAATCATGTACGTCTGAACCATCATTTTTGTGGCTGCATCTTCTTCATCAACCTGAGGGCCACCGATTGGCCAGCCTGTTCCGACGGCCATATCAACTCCCATATTCAAGCTTTTTGCTTTGTTTGTAGTGAATTGAAGCATTTTCATCCACTCCGGAGAAAGATAATTGATGTATTGATTTTCAAAGCCTTTTGCTCCATAAATGGGAACAATTTCTACGCCTCCAAAACCTGCTTTATTTAAAGTGGTCAGCTGTTGATTCAATCCTTCTTCATCGACTGCATTTCCCATCCACCACCATCGTGTCCACGGTTTTGCCGTTTCGGTGGTGGTTGGCCAGGGGTTTTGTGCGGAAAGATTTCCAAACGCAAAACAAAATACACTTATTTTTATGATAGACTGAATATTCATTTTCTTACTTTTTAATTTCCATCAGGTTTTAAAGCTTCCATAAAGACACTTTCCGGCCAATGAAATGTTTCGACAGCATCAGGTTTTTGGGGATCAAATTTTATATAATTTTTTGAAACAAATTTACTCAAAGGCAATTTTTGCTCGACAATACTTTTAACAACACATTTCGCCAATTCATAAGCACCATATGTATTAAAATGCGTGTCATCCGCCAAAGCATCCGGTTGATTGGGATAAGAATTTGCAGGATAATAGACAAATGCTTTTTTAGAGTTTTCCGCTCCCATCGCTTCAAACAACGTTTGGCTAATCAGATTCAAATCAATCAAGAATACATTTTCTTCCTTTGCTATTTCACGCATTGCCGTTGGATAATCGTCCAAAGTATTCACTATTTTATTGTTTTCATCAAAAACCCGGCGGTTCATAGAAGTAACCAAAACTGGAACTGCACCCAATTGCTTAGCTTTCTGAATCCATTCTTTTAATTTTTTTCTATATCCGGATTTCGTACTGTTTCCGGATTTCTGGTCGTTATGTCCAAACTGGATAAACAAATAATCTCCTGATTTTATTTTATTCCAGATTTTATCGATTCTGTGGCGGTCTACAAATGCTTTTAGGGTTTCTCCGCTTTCAGCATAATTGGCAATCACCACCTCTTTCGGAACAAAAAAATACGGCAGCATTTGTCCCCACGATGCCCACGGTTCGTAAAGCGCATCTACGACAGTAGAATCACCGGTGAGATAAATCGTTTTCACTGTTTTGTTGGGTTGGATGGTCATTGCACAAACTTTTGGAGCTTTATCATTAAATTCAATCGTCAGTAAATTATCCCAATGTAAATATTTTCTTTCTCTCGGTTTTAATTTTACAGTCCCAATTTCAATTCCATTTTGGTTACGAATAATACTGTCTTTAATGTGAACGGTTATCAATTTTTCGACAACTTCACCTTCTTTTGTTTTCACATCGTCCAGCATCAGACGGCGGTTTTCTACACGAACTGTTGTTTCAGAAGTTCTTTTAGAATCGCCTAGGTTTAGCTTAATATCATAATTTCCTTCCGGAATTATCACCGAAAAATAGAAAGGTTTGTCGCTGGTGATATAATCTCCCGTCAATGCATTTCCTCCATTGTCAACGGACTTCAAGCCGGAAATATCCATAAATCCATAACCCATTTTTTTGTCGAATTTAGAATGTTCCGTAATGGGAATATAACCATCCTGAGCTCTGCCTCCTCCAAAATCAAATTTAAAATTGGTTTGTTGCGCAAACATCGATGAACAAATAAAAAC
This sequence comes from Chryseobacterium lathyri, assembly GCF_019970085.1. Lineage (NCBI taxonomy): Bacteria > Pseudomonadati > Bacteroidota > Flavobacteriia > Flavobacteriales > Weeksellaceae > Chryseobacterium > Chryseobacterium lathyri. The sequence continues at coordinate 554,677 of NZ_JAHXYG010000004.1, forward strand.
GGTTATAATTCCTATCCAGTTTTTCATAATCAATCGGTTAAAATATTGACTTCCGGCATTGTAAACTGCTTCTTTTCATCTCCTAAATCAGGTAAACCGAAATAGAAATACAGTGTTCTTTTAAACTTTCCGGTCAGATGATTCAGTTCACTTTCCGGTCCTAAAGATTCAGTTTTATCATTAATATTAAAAGCCAGAACAGTTCCCAACGGCGGAATTGCATCTAAAAATGAAATATTTCCCGTTGGCAATTTCGGATAACCTTCTGCCCCATAAATTCCGTAAAAATCAAAGAGTCTTACAAACATCTTTTCTTCTTTTGTCCCTATGGTGATTTTCCCTTCTGCAGTGTCTAACTGCAGCCACGAAATATCATCGTAATATCCTTTAAATTCAGGATAAATCCAAGGTGAAGAACCCGTTCGTGTTGAGTTTTTCAAATTCTGCCAAACATTATAGGTCTGTCCCTGAGTTCTATTTTTCCAAACATGATAAGGCCCTTTTCCGAGCCATTTTGCACTCATTACATAATTTTCAGGATAATCAAAACTTACGCCTGTAAACGGATAATCTCCTGAAAGGGAATATTCATAATTTAGTTCTAAAATTCCGTTGGAATTCAATTTCCAGTAAATTTTCTTCCCGTCTTTGCCGGAAGCTTCAACAACTTGATTTTTCCTTTCTGCAAATGATTTTATTGAAGATAATTCCATTTTTCCATCCACAAAAATGGGCCCGTTCCTGAAGGTTGTTTTCTTTCCTTTTTTGTCGATGATAACTGATTTCAGTAATCCGTCTTTTTTACCAATTGAGAATTCTTTTTCTTCTAATTTTAAAATAAATAAAGAATCATTTTCTACCACAGAAACCGGAAATTCTTTGATTAAAGATTTTGAAAACTGTTTTGAAATTTCATCATTAGAAGCAATTTTCCATGTCCAGGTATAAATTTCTTTTCCAAAAGGATCGGTTGCCATTAATAATAAACCTTCATTTTCTTTCCAGTTTGAAGGAAGATTGAGATTGATATTTCCTTTTTCAGCTGGTTTTATATTTGGTAATGTTGCTTTTCCTTTTTGAATTACTTCAAATCCTGATTCGGAAGAAAAAGGTGTCTTAAATTTCACCAATTTCCACTCAAAATTACATTCACTTAAATTCGTAAAATGATATCGGTTTTCAATTGAAATGCTTCCATTAAAATCATCCGGAAGCGCTTTCAAATCAATTTTTACAGGACTATAAATTTCCCGAATGGCATAAAAACTTCCTTCTTTTTCCCGATGCGGACCAACAACTCCATCCGGAGCATTGATGGCATTTACATCAATTTGATTATTGAAATCCGTCCGCACCAAACCTTCATCCGCAAAAGCCCAGAGAAAACCTCCCGCTCCTCTTTTGGAATTCCAGTGAAGTTCCCAATAATCGGCTAAGGAAGTTCCGCCACCGCCATCATCCTGTGCATGCAAAAACTCAGTCGGCATATAAATATTTTCTCCTTCAAGGATTTTTTTTGTGCTGTAATAATCTTCATAATGATTGCAATCTATCCCGTTAAAAGCATTTCCGGGTTTATGATGGGCGTGAATGACCGGACGATTTGACAAATCATATTTTGCAAATTCTGCATCCAAATCGAAATTATGTCCACCTTCATTTCCATTGCTCCAAAAAATAATTGAGGGGTGATTAACATCTCTTATAGTCATTTCTCTGACTAGCTTTTTCCCAACTTCCGTACTGTATTTTTTTTGCCAGCCAGCCAATTCATCCAAAACATACAAACCTAACGAATCGCAAATCTGAAGGAATGATTTATTCGGTGGATAATGGGAGCAGCGAACGGCGTTCATATTCATTTCTTTAATGAGCTGAACATCCATCAAATCAATATTTTTATTTACAGAACGTCCGGTTTCAGGCCACCAAACGTGTCGATTGATGCCTTTCATTTTAATTTTTGTTCCGTTGATGTAAATTCCGTCGCCTTTTTTGATTTCAATGGTTCTGAATCCGAATTTTTCTTCAGTTTCGTAGATGCTTTTTTTATTTTTCTTTAAACTGAATTTCGCTTTATATAAGTTGGGCGTTTCTGCTGTCCAGAGTTTTGGATTTTTAACGGAGAATTGAATCTGTTCTAAAGTATCTCCTTTTCCGATTTTAACCTGAGATTCGCCAACGAGAATGTTTTTAGCATCAAATATTTCAACTTTTAATTGATTGACTGACTCAATTCCTTTTAAGTAAATATTTGAGCGAAAAGTTCCGTCTGCTTTGGCTTCTATAGCTGTCCAGGAAATATTTTCCTTAGAACTTGCTTCCAGATAAACAGGCCTGAAAATCCCTCCCAAAATCCAATAATCTGCAAGACGTTCTGCGTTGTTAACGGATTTATCAGCAGATATCTTGGAAACTTTGACTTCAAGAATATTTTCTTTTCCGAATTTTAATTTGTCTGAAATATCATATTTAAATTCATAAAAAGCGCCCTGATGAATTTCACCGGCGAGCTGCCCGTTAATCTTCACTTCGGTATCGGTCATTGAACCTTCGAAAACGATATTAACCGATTTTCCTTTCCAAGAATCTGGAACCAGAAATTTATGTTTGTATAAGCCTATTTCGTCGTTAAATTTAAAATGTTTACCATACGTCACATAATCTCTTCCGTAATTGTAGGAGCCAAATCCCTGCTGTTCCCATTGTGAAGGAACTTGAATTTTGTTCCAGTTTCCGGATTTCCTCCCACCATTGATCCAAAAATCCCATTCTTTTGTATGCTCAGAATCGGTCCCGCTCAGAAACTGAATTTCCTTAGATTGAGAATGCAATAATTGAGAGCATAAACATATCAGAACAAATATTTTGGAAAAACAACTCATTTTGCGGCAATGTCGGAATCGTCTTTTTTGTCGTATGACTTATTTAAAGAAGCTACTTGGGTAACGTTTACTTTAATTTTTTTCAAATTTTTAATCGTATCCAAATTTTCCTCTTTGGGTTTTAACGCTTTTATATTCAGGTTTTCCAACGTGAAGTCTGTCAAATCATACAAATCAGATTTTTCAACATCGAATGCCGTTTCACAACTGATGTCAATATTTTTTATCAGAATGTTGTTTGCTAAAGATTTTTTAGGTTTTTCTTCTCCTTTCAAATCGAAAAACTGATTCCAGCCTTTTACATACAGGAAAGTTTTTACGTTTCCGGTTATATTCTCAACCGTAATGTATTCGTAATGTTGAGGCGTATCCGGTCTCATTTTAAGATGTAACAGTCTTGAAGCATCTTTCACTTTTGAGTTACGCAGAATTACGTTGTAATTGTGGATAGATTCGCTGCCACAAGTCAGAACACTATGGCAAAATCCAAAGCTGTTGTCTTCGATGATGATGTTTCTATTTTCGCCATTTTCAGGAGCTTTATCGGCTTTCGGACCTTTTCCGCCTTTCAATGCAATCGCATCGTCGTTGACCGACATATAGCAATTTTTAATCAGGAAATTTGTGCAGCCATCGATGTCAACGGCATCTGTACTTGGTGCTTTCACCGGTTCTTTCGGTGCTAAAATTGTCAGATTTAATAATTTTACAAATTCACTCTTATAATAGTGAGTGCTCCAGAAAGGGGAATTTTTCACAGTAATCCCTTCAACCTGAATGTTTTTAGAATTGGATATATAAATGATTCTTGGCCTCATTTCGTCCATATTCGTGCATTTAGGATTCCATTCGCGCCTTTTCCAGAATGCTTTCCAAAAGCGCAATCCATTTCCATCCAGCGTTCCTTTTCCTGAGATGGTAAAGCCATCCAGCCCGTCTGCGTTGATTAATGCCGGAAAATATTTTACAGTCTGCCCCTCCATTCTTGTTTCTACAACCGGAAAATCACTAATATCATCGCTTCCTTTTAATTTCGCGCCGTTCTCCAGATATAAATGCGTTCCCTGTTTAAAAAAAACGGAACTAATCAGAAATGTTCCTTTGGGCACAATGATTACCCCGCCACCATTTTTAGCCGCCAGATCAATAACTGCCTGAACCTGTTTGGTCTGAAGAACCGTACTGTCATTTTTCACTCCATTATCGGTAAGAATATATTTTTTTCCTAATTTATTGATGTCTGTAGGTGTATTTTCTTTAAACCATTTGGGAATTTTGGTGCCGTCGGGGAATTTATCCTGGCTTTTTACCCCTGATGAAAACAATAAGAGCACAAACAGAGTTAATAAGAAGTTTGAGGTATTTTGAGATTTCATAATTAATTTTTTATTGTAGAACCTGATTTTTTATTAATAAAAATTTAGTACTCAAAAGAATGACAAAATAAAGGAATATCATTTTAAATAAAATTATTCCGTTTCTTTTCATAAAAATCAGTCAATAATTTTCGACGGTTTAACGAAAATTATCCTTTTATTTCATTTTCATAAAAATATACATTTTGGAAGCGTACACTATCCTGCTCTTTCATGTTGATGGATTTTTATTACACTTAGAGATTTACAATTATGAATAAATAATCAATGAGATTTATAAACTCAAGGCTTCCGGAGTACAATTACATTGGGTAACATCAACCTGTTTTCCAAAAAAGTTAATCAATTCAAATATATTTTAGATTTAATCTGATTTTAATCACTCATAATCTTGTATAAAATCATAATATTTCCTTTTTGATAGACATAATTTGATTAAATTTACGATTATAATGTATGTCATTTTGAACATACTGAAAACTTCAGAAAAAGCATGTATGAATAAGAAAAATGCCACAATATATGACATCTCGAAAAAGCTTAACGTAAGTGTGGCAACTGTTTCCAGAGCATTGAACGACCATCCGAGAATAAGCCAGGCAACGAAAGATTTGGTGAAGAAAACCGCCAAAGAAATGAACTACAAGCAAAATAACCTTGCCAAAGCTCTGAAAAGCGGGGAAACAAAAAACGTAGGAATTATCGTGCCTTACATTAATACCAATTTCTTTTCATCTGTAATCCGCGGAATTGAGGAAGAACTCTCTCCGCATGGTTATCATGTGATTATCTGCCAGAGCCATGAGGATGTAAATATTGAGAAAAGGCACTTAAACACCTTACTTAATGCCCAGGTTGACGGAATTTTCATGTCGGTTTCTAAGACAACTGTTGATACAACACATATTCAGAATATTTTGGATACAACCAACACTCCTATTATATTTTTTGACCGTAAAAAAGACATTTCAGGCATCAGTACGGTAACTATAGACGACTATCGCGGCGGCTACATAGCAACGGAACACCTGATTAATGAAGGCTACAGAAATATTTGCCATTTTTCCGGAGATCTTAATCTCGAAATTTATGAAAAACGTCTGAATGGGTACAAACAGGCTTTAATTGATCATAATTTAAGTGTAAAAGAGGAAAACATTATCACAACCGGAAGTTCGATCGATGAAGGAATTGATGCGGTAAAAAAACTTTGGGATAAAAAATCCGTTCCGGATGCCATCTTTTCATCAAGTGATTTTGCAGCGTTGGGTGCTTGTCAGGAATTGAAAAAACGTAAGATCAAAATACCTCAGGAAGTTGCCATTATTGGCTTTTCTAACGAACCTTTCACTCAGTTTATGGAGCTTCCGATGAGTTCTGTTGACCAAACTCCTGTGACGATGGGGAAAATGGCGGGACAGGTTTTCATTGAAAATGTAAAGGAAAATGGTTCCGGGGTTTCTATTGAGAAAAAGGTTGTGCTGGCTCCGCAGCTTTATATTAGGAAGTCTTCAAAAAGGAGATGATTTTTCTTTTGTCTTGATTTCTGAAAAGAATCTAAACTTATCTTTTTGCATTTAAATTTTGGCTAAAGCCATTGATTCTAATTATTTTTGAAAACGGGCTAAAGCCCGTTCCTATTGATATAGGCTTTGCATTTATTTGTGAAGATTTTGTACTATTTATTTTTAAATTTACTCCAAAAGAAAATGCTTCCCACAAACGTAGAAAGCATTTTCAACCCTAATATTTATATAATTAAAACAATTATAAACTTACTCCCCGTCTCCAGGGAATAAAATCGTTTTGATTCAAAATTGCAGCTTTTGTTTTTACCTCTCCGCTTGCGACTTCGATGATAAATTCTAAAAGTTCTTCTGCTTTTTCGTCGATTGTTTTTTCACCTGTAATTACGTCTCCTGTGTTAAAATCAATGATGTCGGGCATTCTTTGTGACAAAGAAGTATTTGATGAAATTTTCACAACGGGAACAACCGGATTTCCTGTCGGAGTTCCTAAGCCTGTTGTGAATAAAACTACGTTTGAGCCCGAACCGACTAAGGCAGTTGTACATTCCACGTCATTTCCAGGGGTACATAATAAATTTAAACCCGGTTCTTTAATGTATTCCGTGAAATCTAACACATCATTTATCGGTGATGAACCCCCTTTTTTAGCCGCTCCTGCAGATTTCATGGCGTCGGTTATTAGTCCATCTTTAATATTCCCCGGTGACGGATTCATATCAAAACCTGAGCCTGCTGCAACGACAGATTTTTCAAAATCTTTCATTAACTGTAAAAATCTTTCGGCATCTTCTTCGTTGACGCAACGGTTCACCAATTCCTGCTCTACTCCACATAATTCCGGGAATTCTGAAAGGATGGTTGAACCTCCGATTCCTGCCATTAAATCTGATAATTGTCCTAAAACCGGATTGGCAGAAATTCCTGAGAAACCGTCTGAACCGCCACATTCCAATCCTAAAACTAACTTTGAAATCGGGGCCGGTTTTCTTTCAATTTCATTGGCTTTTTTGATGGCTTCATAAGAATCTTTGATAATTCCGTTGAGCATTTCGTCAACCGTTCCGGATTTTTGCTGTTCGTAAACGATGATCGGTTTTTTATTGTTCGGACTGATTTTTTGCAATGCATCTGTAAAAATCTGAACCTGTAAATTCTGACATCCCAAGCTCAAAACCGTTGCTCCGGCAACATTCGGATTATTCACATAACCTGCCAATAACCTTCCCAACGCTTCCGCATCCTGACGAATACCGCCACAACCGCCTTGGTGAGTGATGAATTTAACTTCAATATTTTTAAAAACTCTTGAATCCTGATCTTCTTCAACAGCGGTTTCCGTTTCAGAATTATTGATTAATGATCTTAATAATAACTGATGTTTTGTTACTTTTTCAAATAACAATTCTTTTTCAAAAATATCTTTTAAAATCTCAACATTTCTGTTTTCACAAAAGACTAAAGGAAAGAATAACCAAACGTTTTCTGTTCCGACCTGTCCGTCTTCTCTATGATACCCCATGAAAGTTTTATCTTTCCATTTGTCAACATTTGGAGCAGTCCAAGCCGTTGTTTCTGTTTTGCCTTCTACTTTTGCACTTTGGTGCTTAACGTTTTCAGTCGTGATAACCTCTCCTTTCCGGATCGGCTGACTCGCTTTCCCCACCAAAACACCGTACATAATAATCTCATCTCCAACCGCAAGATCTTCGGTCACGAATTTGTGTTTCGCCTTCGTGTCTTTTATAATATCATACGTAAGATCACCCAAAGTAACAGTTTCTCCCTGCGTCAGGTCAACCAATGCCACTGCTACATTATCTTTGGGATTTACTTTCAGTACTTTCTTTTGCATAATTTTTTAAGAATAAAATTGTATAAAGTTGTGGTATGCAGTTTCGATATCATTATGGTTTATTTCCCACAATGCTTTTGCTACTGCAGATTTCAAACCGTTAACCTTTGTAAGGTCTGTGTCCCAGAAAATGGTTTCGCTTAACGCCAATTCTGCGACTTTTTCATAATCTTCGTTGCCCCAGATTTCTTTAAATCTGTTTACTATTGCTTCCTCGTCATTTAAAGGCAGAGCTTTTTCACCCAAATTCCCTTGATAGAATCGGATTAAACTTGCCAATGAAAAGGTTAAGTTAAGCGGTAATTTATGGTTAATTTCAACATATTTCAATAAACTCGGAAGAATCCTCACTTTAAATTTAGAAACAAAATACAATGCAATACTTGCCTGATAATGTTTGATAAAAGGGTTTCTGAATCTGTCGAAAACTTCTTCAGCAAAATATTTCAATTCACTTTCATCCAAACCTAATGTAGGATTAATCTCATTGAAAATCGTTTCACTTAAGAATTTACCTAAAAATTGATCATCAATAGATTCTTTTACCGTTTCTTTTCCTGATAAAATTGCCGGAGCCAACATTAATGTGTGGCCACCGTTCAAAATTCTCACTTTTCTCAAACGGTATGGCTGAATATCATCAACAACCAAAATTTGCTCGTCAATTGTATCGAAAGGAATTCTTTCTTTTAAATTTGCCGCGTCCTGAATCACAAAAAACAAAAACACTTCTGAAACCACCATCATTTGATCTTCGTAATTCAATTGGTCCTCGTAGGATCCTGCATCATCTTTCGGATAACCCGGAACAATTCTGTCTACCAATGTATTGTGGAAATAATTGCTTTGTTCAATCCATTGCACAAAGTTATCATCTAAATTCCAAAGTTGGGCATATTTTAGGATAATTTCTTTTAAAGCCAAAGCATTGTCTTCGATCAATTCGCAAGGAATAATTCTCAACCCTTTGTCTTCTGCTCCATTGAAGTGTTTGAATCTTTCATGCAATAAAACCGTTAGTTTCGCAGGAAAATTCTTGTGCGGACCGACGTAATTTTTTTCTGATTCATCGTAAGCAATTCCCGTTTCTGTCGTATTGGAAAAGATAAATTCTAATTCTTCCTCTTCCGCCAACGCTAAGAATTTATCGTAATTGGTATATGGATTAATTGATTTTTGAATCGCAGAAATCACCTGTTTTGTATCAATGATCTCACCTTTTTTAATTCCTCTTGAGAAAAGTGTGTATAAATTATCCTGCTCTTCCAGTTTATGAACCGAACCGCCTGCCGTAGGCTGAACGTTTACAATTCCTGCCTTAAATCCTGCTTCTTTATTTAATTTATCAATCACATAATCTGTGAATCCTCTCATGAAGTTCCCGCCTCCAAACTGTACAATTTTGATTGGAAGCTTTTCCTGAGAACCGTGTAATTCACGATTTAATTTCTGTTTTATCTGATTTTCCATCATTATTTACTTATAACTTTATATTTTGGAACCAATGATTTCATCACCGTCCATGCAATTAGATATGCAACTGCACAGATTGAAAAAATGATCATGTATCCTTTGTCAATTCCGTCTGAAATAACCGCTCCTGACTTTTCTAATTGTTCAAAAAAGCCTTCCGGCAAACGATCGTTGATGTATTGAGGATATTTTTCCAATAGAGGAATTCCGTCAACGGTTGTCCAAGCTTTATGAGCGTAATCAAACAATAATCCTGAAGATTTATTGATTAAAAATGAACCGATTCCGCCTGCCATTCCTCCAATTCCCGTAATAGTTGCAATGGCTTTTTTAGGAAACATATCGCCAACTGTCGAGAAAATATTTGCAGACCAAGCCTGGTGCGCTGCTCCAGCAATTCCGATAATCAATACCGGAATCCAATAGGTAATCGTACCTAAAGGTTGTGCGAAAAGTGCTAGCAGAGGGAAAAATGCAAAAATTAACATTGCTTTCATTCTTCCTGTGTACGCGTTCATTCCTCTTTTTTCAACAAAATATTTTGGAAGCCAACCTCCGATGATTGACAATAAAGTGATCATATAAAGGACGAATAATGGTAATGCACTTTGCGTGGAATCCATTTTGTAGACTGAACTTAAATAAGCCGGTGTCCAGAATAAAAAGAACCACCAAATCCCGTCTGTCATGAATTTTCCGAACGCAAAAGCCCAAGTCTGTCTGTAGCTGAAACATTCTCTGAATGTAAATTTCTTTTCCGGGATGCTTGTATCTTCATTGGGCATATCGTCCTGATCCTGCTGAATATACATTAATTCATGTTCGTTAACTTTATGATGTTCGTGAGGTTTTTTATAGTAGAAAACCCAAAGTCCCATCCACACAAATCCCAACGCCCCAATGATAATAAATGCCCATTCCCAACCCATAGCTTTCGCGATAAAAGGAATGGTAACCGGCGCTGCCAAAGCCCCAACTGTCGCTCCTGCATTAAAAATACTGGTAGCCAAAGCCCTGTCTTTTTTAGGGAAATATTCCGCCGTAGTTTTGATCGCTGCCGGAAAATTTCCAGCTTCACCAACCGCCAATACAAAACGTGCAAAAATAAACAAAGTAACACTCGTACTGATGATTGAGCCGACGTTATCAACCCGGCTGATAATTTCTTTAGATTCTACAAAACCTACCAGCCAATTTCCCGTTAAAACTCCTGAAGTTGCAATTCCGCAGAAAGCATGTAAAACCGCACCAACAGACCAAATAGCAATCGCCCAAAGGAAACCTTTTTTGGTATCCATCCAGTCCACAAATTTTCCTGCGAAAAGCATACTTACCGCATAGAAAATTGAAAATAATGCCGTGATATTTCCATAATCATTATTGTTCCAGTGAAATTCGGGTGCAATAAAGTCTTTCCATGTCAATGATAAAACCTGACGATCCAAATAATTAATGGTCGTGGCAATGAACAGCAAAAAGCATATCGTCCATCTGAATGTACTCGGTTTAAGAGACTTAACTGAGCTCATATTAATAGTAAGAATTTAGTTATTATTTAAAGCCTGAATAATTTCCAGCACTTTTTTTGTTTCATTTTCTATAGTTGCATAGTCTTTAGCAAGCATTAATTCTTTGCTTACCAATTTGCTTCCCATTCCCACTGCAGAAACACCGGCTTTGAACCAGCTTTCAATGCTTTCCTTTGTCGTATCAACACCACCTGTCGGCATAAATTTCAGATTCGGGAAAACATCTTTAATAGCGCTCATAAATCCAGGTCCTAAAACGTTTCCGGGAAATAATTTAATGAAAGTCACTCCCAAATTTTCAGCTTCTATAATTTCTGTCGGAGTCATACAACCCGGACTGTACAACAGGTCTTTTGGAATTAAAAATTCGGCAACTTCAGGCACAAAACCTGGGCTGATAAAGAAATCTGCACCCACTTTATAATATTCTTCGGCTTGTTGTACATTCTTGATTGTTCCGATTCCCAAAAGCATTTCCGGTATTTCCGCATTACGGATTTCTAGCATCTTCGTGAAATTACTCAAGGCAGATTCACCACGGCTTGTATATTCCACCGCACGGATTCCTGCTTTGTAAAGCGATCTCAATATTTCCAGAGTTACCATTTCATCAGCATTATAGTATAGAGGCAAAACTCCCTGGTTGATGATGGTATTTGTAACTAATTGAATTTTTGTCATGTTTTTTGACTTTTGTATTAAGACTTCGACAAGCTCAGCCTGACAATGTTTTATAGTTTAGTTAATGGCCAAAAGCCATTTACCTTTTTATTCTTCCTCCTGAATCTCCGTTCATTACTTCCAAAATATCTTCTGCACTGCAGTAATTGATGTCTCCAGGAATCGTATGCTTGATTGCGCAGGCTGCGTTGGCAAATTTCAATGCTTTTTCGTTATCAAAATTGATTAAACCATAAATCAAACCTGCTGCAAAAGCATCTCCTGTTCCAATTCTGTCAACTACAGGATTCACTTCCAGAAGTTCTGTTTCAAAATAATTTTCTTCAACCAAAGCTCTTCCCTGCGTCTGCTGAGAACTTGCTGTAACGCCGATTCTTATTTTGTCGAAAATCTTATGAATAGAAGGAATTTGCTGTTTTAATTCTTTACAGGCTTTGATGAAACCTTCTTGATCTGATGAAAACTGGGTTCCGAGAATTTCATTAATTTCATTCACTCCACCGATGAAAATTGTTGAATATGAAACCAATTCTTTCAAAACTTCGTTCCCGTTTTTCCCATATTTCCAAAGATTTGAGCGGTAAGCCGGATCAGATGTAACTTCAATTCCTAGTTCACGGGCTATTTGTAAACCTTGTTTCAAACTTTCATAAGCAGATTCGGAAATTCCGGGGCTGATGCCTGTCCAGTGGAAATATTTGCAGCCTTCAAGGGCTTTTTTCCAGTCAATTTGTTCAGATTTTATGTTTGCAAAAGAACCGTTTAATCTGTTGTAAGCAATTCTGCTTGCACGAACTGAAGAGCCTACTTCCAAAAAATACAAACCTAAAGGGTATTCATTTTTGTTGATGAAAGTCGTGTCGATTCCAAAACTTTTGGTGAAAGAAACCGCCGATTCACCCACAAAATCATCGGAAACACTACTGATATGTCTCACATCACAACCCATTGTCGCCAATGAAGCCGCTACATTAAGCTCTGTTCCGCCGAAAAAGAATTCCATTTCATGGCTTTGCTTCATGGTTCTGTTTCCGGGTGGTGACAGTCGCATGATGACTTCCCCGAATGTGACTATTTTGTTACTCATAGTTTTAATTAACCTTTTAAGGTAAATTTTCTTTTATTTTTTAACCATTAAAATTTATTTAAGGAGTTTAGAAAAGTTAAGTTTGGCCTTGCCTTAAGACTATTTAAAATCAATTTGAGTCTTCTTAATAATCTTAACTTCTTATATTTTCTTAATGGTTTAAAATTTTATTTTTATCTCTCGCAGATTTTGCAAATTTTACAGATGATTATGTTAAAAAAGTTCTGCGTAATCAGCTCAATCTGCGGGAGATTTTTATTTAATTTGAAATTTAAAAATCAAAATAATTTTTAGCATTATGATAACAAATATCTGAAATTGTTTTACCAATGAGCTCGATATCATCAGGTAATTCCCCGTTTTTCATTTCTTCTCCGAAAAGGTTACACAATACTCTTCTGAAATATTCGTGTCTAGGATACGAAAGGAAACTTCTGGAATCCGTCAGCATTCCGACGAAACAACTGATCAATCCCATATTGGAAAGAGCATTCATCTGCTTGATCATTCCGTCTTTCTGATCTAGGAACCACCACCCTGAACCGAACTGTACTTTTCCTTTGATACTGCCGTCGTTGAAATTCCCGATCATAGTCGCGAAAATTTCGTTGTCAGCAGGATTTAAATTATATAAAATTGTTTTTGTTAATTTATCTTTTCCGTCTAAAGTGTTTAATAATTTAGACAAAGTTTCAGCCTGAACGAAGTCACCGATAGAATCCCAACCTGTATCCGGGCCTAGAATTCTGTGCATTCTTTCATTATTATTTCTCAAAGCTCCCAAATGGAACTGCTGAACCCATCCAAATTTGTGATAAGCTTCACCTAAGAATAATAAAATGGCTGTTTTGAACTGATTTACCTGTTTTTCTGCGATTACTTTTCCTGATAATTTATCATTGAAAATCGTGCTTACTTCTGCTTCTGTAAATTCTTCGAAAGAAATATTATTCAATCCATGGTCGCACAGTCTGCATCCGTTTTCATGGAAATATTCAATTCTTTTTAGTAAAGCATCGCACAATGTCTGGTAAGAATTAATTTCAATTCCGGCCGATTCGCCTAATTTTGAAACATAATCCGCGAAGTTGTGGTTTTCAATTAAAATCGCTTTATCCGGGCGGAAGGCTGTACTTACTTTAATACTAAAATCGCTTTTCGCCAAATCCTGGTGATAATTCAATAGATCTGTAGGATCTTCTGTTGTGCACAGAGATTCCACATTCATCATTTTTAATAAGCCTCGTGTCGATTTTTCAGGAGTCTGAAGCTGAGCGGTGATGTTTTCATAAATTTCAGATGCATTGTCTGCATCTAATAATTCATCAATTCCGAAATATCTTTTTAATTCTAAATGCGTCCAGTGATACAAAGGATTTCTCAATGTATAAGGAACCGTTTTTGCCCAAGCTTCAAATTTTTCCTTGTCTGAAGCATCTCCCGTGATGAATTTTTCGTTCACGCCCATGGTACGCATCGCTCTCCATTTGTAATGGTCGCCTGCAATCCAAACCTTTGAGATATTTTCGAAGACAGTGTCTTCTGCAATATCTTTAGGAATCAAATGATTATGATAATCAATAATGGGTTGCTTTTCTGCATACTTGAAATATAATTCTTCAGCGTATTTATTTTGTAGTAAAAATTGATCTGTAATAAAAGTTTTCATTCTAATCTAATTCTGTTGTTATTCATTAGCAGGTTTTCCGATGGTCGCTAAAATTCCACCATCAACGTAAATAATTTGTCCGTTGATGAATCGGCTTGCGTCCGAAGCTAGGAAAATAGCCGTTCCGGCAAGGTCTTCAGGATTTCCCCATCTTCCTTCCGGAGTTCTGCTGATGATAAAATCGTTGAAAGGATGCCCATCCACTCGGATCGGTTCGGTTTGAGAAGTTGCAAAATATCCGGGCCCGATTCCGTTCACCTGAATATTGTATTTTGCCCATTCTGTCGCCAGATTTTTGGTAAGCATTTTCAGGCCGCCTTTTGCAGAAGCATAAGCGACTACATTGTCACGACCAAGCTCACTCATCATTGAGCAGATGTTGATGATCTTCCCTGATTTTCTTTTGATCATATATTTACCAACTAATTTCGACATAATGAAAGGTCCCGTAAGATCCACATCAATTACTTTTCTAAAGTCTTCAACCTCCATTTCAATCGCCGGAATACGTTTGATGATTCCTGCATTGTTGACGAGGATGTCTATTTTTCCATGAGTAGCCTCCATTAAAGCTACTTTCTGAGCAGCTTCCAATTCGTCCGTCACATCAAAAAGATAACCTGTCGCTTTATAACCTTTATCGTGATAATAGTTTAAAGCTTCCTCTAATTTTGATGGTGTCGTACTTGTGATCGCCAGTTCAGCACCTGCAGCGGCAAGACCTTCTGCCATTGCCATTCCTAATCCGTGAGTACCGCCCGTAACGACCGCTACTTTGCCGGATAAATCAAATAAATTCATTGGAAAAATTACTTTAGTTCGTTAGTTTTGATCCCGTCCATATCGCCGTAATCCATATTTTCCCCGGCCATACCCCAGATAAAAGTATAATTGGAAGTTCCTACTCCTGAGTGGATAGACCATTCCGGAGATAATACAGCTTCACGGTTTTTCATAAAAATATGACGCGTTTCCTGAGGCTGCCCTAAGAAATGACTGATTGCCTGTCCTTCTTCCAAATCAAAATAGAAATAGGCTTCCATTCTTCTGGTATGGGTATGTGAAGGCATTGTATTCCAGACACTTCCGGGATGAAGCTCTGTCATTCCCATTTGAAGCTGGCAAGTTTCAAGTACAGAATTGACAATCAGTTTGTTGATTGTACGCTTGTTGGCATATTTTTCTTCTCCTAATTCTACAATTTCGGCTTCGTTTTTCGTGATCTTTTTTGTCGGATAAGTATGATGTGCCGGAGCTGAATTGATGTAAAAATAAGGTTGTGCATTACCCGATTTTTCAAAAATTACTTCTTTTGCCCCTTTACCAATATATAAAGCTTCTTTATTGGCAAGCTCATATACTTCTCCGTCTACCGTTACTTTTCCGGCACCACCTACGTTGATGATTCCTAATTCTCTCCTGTCAAGGAAGTTTTCGGCTTTCAAATCGTCTGTCGGTTCCAGTTTTAGGGCTTTTGCTGAAGGCATAATACCTCCTACAATCAGCCTGTCATACATTGTATAGACTAATTTTATCTTATCTTCATTAAATAAATCATTGATTAGAAACTCCCTTCTAAGATCTTCCGTAGTATACTTTTTGGCATCTTCAGGATGATGGGCGTAACGAAATTCTGATTGTGTCATACTGCTTGATTTTTATTCTTTTCTTTTTGCGGTTTTATCAAAACCTGTTAAATATTGCGTAATCGATTGCATAAAATTACACTAAAATTTTGTAGAAATACTTGTTGCTAAATATATAATTATTCTTTAATTAGTTAATAAAAAATTAATTTAAATTTATAAATAACTGAATTACAGACTAATATTTTTAAAATAATGTGGGAAAGCAAGAAGATTTTAAAGAAATTATATAGATAATATTAACCCAAATTAATATTCAAATCCTGCTTAAATATTAAATCATACCAAAATAAAACAATAAAACAGAGATATTGATTTGATAACAATATATTAAAACTAATATACATATTTCACACAATAAGAGCAATTAGTATCAAGTATAAAAACCAATTAAAATATTAATCTGAAAAGATGACAAAAGTCAGGAAAAATATAAAAAAATTAATATTGACTGTCATTTTTGGGAAATTTTTAAGGATAAAAACAGTCAGATTTTAAGCAAATTTTAAGTTTTAAATTAATAAAGAATAAAGAAAAATTGATTTTTTTCACTTCATATTTAAGCTAATTTTAAGCTAACAAATTATTAATTTTCAACACTTTACATAATTATAAACATCAATTATTCTGTACGTTTGATCCTCATTCAACAATCGAATTAATGAAAAAATAATATTTTTTTCTTTGCGTATTGAAAAATAATATTAGTTTAGAAGCCAAGATATTTATTATGAAAATTTACGCAATCGATTGCACTTTAAAATGTGTAAATCTTTCAGAAAAATATTTGCCACTAAAATCAGTAGAATACTTACAAATCCACACAAAACAAAAACGATTGAGAAAACTTTCAACCAAAAATTAAAACTATAAGGATACAAAATGGATAAAAAAGTACAATCAATAAAATGGTTATATCTAACTTTCTTTTTATTTCCTGTCCTGACAATGGCTCAAGAAAAGGAGACGAAAAAGGATAAAGAAACCAATATCGATGAAGTGGTTTTGGTAGGCTATTCCAAGGTTTCCAAAAAAGATGTCACCAATGCCGTTGGCTCAGTAAAGGCTGACGAAGTAAAAGATATGCCCGTAAACAGCGCTGCAGAGGCCATCCAAGGCAGAGTTGCCGGGGTACAGATTATGGCAAGCGAAGGGTCTCCCGGCGCTGACGTGGAAATTAAAGTAAGAGGAGGTACATCGATTACACAGAGCAATGCCCCACTCTATATCGTAGACGGAATCCAGATGGATAATGCACTTACTGTTATTTCTCCCAAAGAAATTGAATCAATTGAAGTTCTGAAAGACGCCGCTTCTACTTCCATCTACGGATCGAGAGGTGCCAACGGAGTTGTTTTGATCACAACAAAAGGAGGCCGTAAAAAAGCTGCAATGACCATCAATTACAACGGTTATACAGGTGTTCGTAAAATTATGAATACTATTCCGGTGCTTGATCCTTACCAATTTGTAATGTATCAATATGAGCTTTACAATAAAGGAGGAGATTTGGCTGACCAGACAACATTCAGCACGAGATATGGTACGTTTGATGAATTGGCTACAAAATATGGAAATATTAAGAAAAGAGATTGGCAGGATGAGCTTTTTGGAAAAGAAGCATTCAACTTTACACATAACTTAAGCTTAATGGGAGGTTCAGACAAGTCTGCATTCTCATTGACTTTAAACCATGTGGAAGAAGATGGAATTATGCTCAATTCAGGTTTCAGAAGAAGTATGGCCAACTTTAAATATGATTTTGACATTTCTAAAAAATTAAAAGCCGGATTCAATGCAAGGTACAGCCGCCAATTGATTTCCGGAGCGGGAACTTCCGCGTCAGGTTCTCAGGGGACAAACCGACTGAGAAATGCGGTAAGATATCAGCCCTTTGAAGGGGGAAGCAATGTACCGATTGATGACTTTGACCCTAATTATTCAACGTTAACCAATCTTGTTAATCCACTTATTTTAAATGATAACGAGGTAAAAGAAAACAGAACCAACGATTTATTATTAAACGGATATTTGAATTATAATATTACGAAAGACTTAACTTTCAGAAGTGTAGTCGGTTATGTTCAAAGGGATAATGCTGTAAATCAGTTTTGGGGAACCGTAACGAGTGACGCGAGGGCCAACAACAATCAGCCGATTGTACAGCTTACAAGGTCTCAGACCAGAAGAATTACCAATACCAATACTTTAAACTATACAAAGAAATTCGGGAACCATAAACTTGATTTATTGATTGGTGAAGAAACTGTACAGACAGACGGAGAAACTTCAAATATCTACACAAAATGGCTGCCCGTTTCTATCAGTCCAAATGAAGCTTTTGCCAATATTCAGTCTGCAATTCCGCCATCAGGGATGATTCAGGATGCGCCCAGAACGGCGGCATTACCACCAGAAAGGCTGTTTTCATTATTTGGCAGAGCCAATTATATTTATGCCAACAAATACATTTTAACAGCTTCCATAAGAGCGGATGCTTCAAGTATTTTCAGACCTGGTAGTAACCAATGGGGAACTTTCCCGGCAGTTTCGGTAGCATGGAAAATAAAAGAAGAAAATTTCCTTAAAAATAAAGAATGGCTGGATGAATTGAAATTACGTTTCGGATACGGCCTTGCAGGAAACAACAGAATTCCGGCTTTTCTCTATGATACGTTTTTTACAACTTCTACAGATTACGGATATACCTTCGGAAGCGGTGTAACGCCGGGAGCCACTACGGGAAACACTTTGGCCAACAAAAATGTAACCTGGGAAGCTACAGTTTCTAAAAACCTAGGATTGGATTTCGGATTCTTCAACGGAAGATTATACGGAAGTTTGGATACGTACATCACCGACACAAAAGATCTTTTGATACTGGCAAAAATTCCTCAGACATCAGGATATGAATATCAGTATCAAAATTCAGGGAAAACACAGAACAAAGGAATCGAAGTTTCGCTGGGAGGTATTATCGTCAACAAAGAAAACTTCACATGGAAAACAGATTTCAACATATCAGCTAACAAAAACATCATCAAAAGCTTAGGAGCAGGTGTTTCCGGAGGCAACGATTATTACCTTGTAGCTTCGGGGTGGGTAAATAATCTATATGATTTCATTGCCAAAGTCGGCAATCCGGTAGGAACTTACTACGGATACGAAACGGAGGGAAGATATGAAATCGGCGATTTTGATTTTAACCCCACAACTCAGGCTTATACTTTAAAGGCTGGTGTTCCCAACGCAAGCGCTGTCGCGAATGGTTCAAAGCCAATCCAGCCGGGGGATCTTAAATTAAGAGATTTAAATGGCGACGGTCAGATCACCACAGCCGATCAAACCGAACTAGGGAGTGCTCAGCCGAAGTTCTACGGAGGGTTTAACCAGACTTTCAGATACAGAAACTGGGATATGAGCTTATTTTTCAATTTCTCTGTAGGAAATAAGGTTTATAATGCCAATAAAATCGAGTTTACCACTCAATATTTATACAGAGACAACAACATGGCTGCAGAAGTTGCAGACAGATGGAGATGGTTTAATGACCAAGGCGTAAAAGTAACAGATCCTGCCGCTCTTGCTGCATTGAACGCCAATACAACCATGTGGACGCCTCCGCAAGGAAACTACATTCTGCATTCATATGCAATCGAAGATGGTTCTTTCTTAAGATTAAATAATGTGACAATAGGTTACAGCCTTCCAAAAGATTCATTAGAAGTGCTTGGTATTAAGAATTTCAGGTTATATGCAACCGTAAATAACTTATTTACCATCACCGGTTACGACGGTTACGATCCGGAAGCAAGTACGAGAAGAAACCCTTTGACTCCGGGTGTTGATTATGCTGCATACCCTAGAAGCAGATTTATTTTAACAGGTATTGATATAACCTTTTAATTAAACTTAAACGTGAAAAAGACAATAATTATATTAAGCTGTATCCTTTCGCTTAACACAATAAATTCATGCAGCGATTATCTGGATCCTGAAAATTTTTCAAGTGTTGCGGAAGCACAGCAATTCGATAGTACTTCAGATACTTTCACCGCTTTGGTGGGTGTTTATAACCAGTTGGCAGGTGATGATGGGTATGGACAGAGATTAGCCTTAATTTATCCTCATTCCAGTGACGATTTCAGGACTTCAGGGGACTACAACTGTAATGACAGAAGAGGAATCTCAACTTTCGGAGCCTGCCCTACCAATACAGAATTAAACAAACCTTTCTTGAAACTATACTCAGGAATCGAAAGAGCGAATCTTTGCATTAAAAACATTCCGATCTCCCCTGTTTACCAGACGGGTTCCGATGCTGATAAAAAGATGATGGATCGCTACCTTGGTGAAGCTTTAACATTAAGAGCTCAGTTTTACTATGAATTAATAAGAAACTGGGGTGATGTTCCTTTTCAGGACAAGCCATCCGTGGATTATGACAATCTTTATCTTCCAAAAACAGATAGAGATGTTATTTATGAAAAAATCATTGCAGATCTGGCCCAAGCTTCTGCTTTAGTTCCTTGGAGATCAGAAGGAAGCACTACAAATGCCAGAATTTCCAAAGGTTTTATTAAAGGTTTAAGAGCAAGAATAGCATTGGCAAGAGCGGGATATTCATTGAGAAGAAGTCCACAACAGATGGCACAGGGTTCAAATCCTCAAGCCTATTATCAGATTGCTTATGATGAATGTAAAGACATCATGAACCATGCGGGAGAACACAGCTTAAATCCAAGCTACGAAGCAGTTTTCAGAGCTTTGCATACCAATACGCAGGATGCTACCAACGAAATTATTTTCTGTGTGGGAGCTTTCGGTGGTAATGCAAGGACAGACAGTAAGATCGGTTATTACAACGGCTTAAAGCATGACGATAATTCCAACTGGAAAGGCGGCGGCGGGATCAACGCGCTTCCGGTTTATTTCTACGAGTTTACTAAATATGATTTAAGAAGAGATATGAATGTAGGAATTTTTAAAGTTAATAATTCCAATCAGGCGGAAATAGTGACTGCTATTTCTTTCACAGATTCAAAATACAGAAAATCATGGACGAACATTACGGGACCTTCTCAAAACCTTGCGGTTGACTGGCCTTTATTACGTTTTTCAGATGTTTTGCTAATGTTCGCAGAAGCAGATAACGAACTTCATAGTGCTCCTTCCCAGGAAGCCATTAATGCGGTAAAACTTGTAAGAAACAGGGCTTACGCCGGAAATCTGGGCCAGGTTGGAACAATTCCTACAGACAAAGTGGGATTCTTCAATTATATTGTTCAAGAAAGATTATTAGAGCTGGGTTCAGAAGGAATCAGGAAATATGATCTTATCCGTTGGAATCTACTAGATGCCAAAATTACGGAAACAAGACAGAAACTGACAGCTTTTGCAAACGGAACCGGACCATACGCAAACGTACCGCTAAATCTTTATTATAAAAAATCGGTTTACGATCCTACAAAATCTGCACAGCAAAATGTTAATGATATCGACATTTTCTTCACCGGCGGCGACAAATCTCAGGTATTTTACATGCCTTCTCAGGATGCAACGCCGGCAGGTTATACCAAAATTGCGTGGAGGGCCGCTGTTTTGCCAACATACATCATTGATCCGGTAAAAGGTTTTGCACAATATTTCCAACCCAATAAAAAAGAATTGTTACCTATTTATAGTGACATTATTCAATCGAATTACAATCTTACACAAGATTACGGTTATTAGATAAAAAGTTTCATATTCATATCAAAGAATACAGGCTTCTTCCCATAAAGAGAAGTCTGTATTTAACTCAAAATTTATTTAATGAAAACTTCTTCTTTAATTAAAAATTTTAAAACATTTTCAATATTTTCAATCATATTGGTATGTCTTCTTTCTTTTAAAACCAATGATAAAATTATCGTAGTTTCAAAAGACGGAAAAGGCAATTTTATTACAGTACAACAAGCCATCGATGCCGTTGAAAATGGTTCTGAGACAAGAACAAAAATTTTAATTAAAGCCGGAGTTTACAAAGAAAAAATTACCGTTCCCGAATCGAAAGGGACGATATTACTGGAAGGTGAAAATCCCGAAAATACCATCATCACTTACGATGATTTTGCTTCAAAAAAGAATCCGGAAGGAAAAGATATCGGAACAACAGGTTCTTCAACAATTTTTATTTATTCAAATAACTTTACAGCAAAAAATATTTCGTTTGAAAACAGCTCAGGAAAAGTTGGGCAAGCCGTTGCTGTTTTAACTTCTGGGGATAGAATTGCCTTTGAAAACTGCAGGTTTTTAGGAAATCAGGATACTTTATATTTAAAAGGAGTTCAGGATTTAACAGATAAGACAAAACCTTCAAGAAATTACTTTAAAAACTGCTACATCGAAGGGACAACCGACTATATTTTCGGAGCAGGAACCGCCGTTTTTGAAAACTGCACGATCTATTCTAAAGAAACAGCAAGCTACGTCACAGCCGCCTCCACTCCACAGGAAAGTGAATTCGGATTTGTTTTTATACAATCTAAAATCATCGGAAACGCGAAAGAACATTCAGTCTATCTAGGAAGACCCTGGAGACCTTTTGCCAAAACAGTTTACATCGATTGTGAAATGAATTCCACCATAAAACAGGAAGGATGGCATAATTGGAACAAACCCAATGCGGAAAAGACAACGTTCTATGCAGAATTTAATTCAAAAGGAACCGGCGCCAATGCTGGAAAAAGAGTTTCGTGGTCACATCAATTAACAAAACAAGAAAGAAAAAAAAATACAACTGACAATATTCTCAAAGGAAAAGACCTTTGGAACGTTAAAACAAGTTTAAAATAATTTCAACCCGAACATCAAAAACACCAAAGAATTTTCAATCATGAAAAAACACTTCACCAAAATAATGACGATAGGAATTGTATGCGGAAGTTTGACTTTTGTTGAAGCTCAAAACGTCCTAAGTTTCCCCGGTGCAGAAGGTTTCGGAAGATATACAACCGGCGGACGCGGCGGAAAAATTTATTTCGTGACCAAATTAAACGATGATGGTTCGGAAGGTACTTTAAGGCACGCTTTAGACCAAAAAGGTCCGAGGTATATTATTTTTAAAACAGGCGGAACAATTTACTTGGAATCACCGTTGAAAATAAAAGAAGGTGATATCACCATTGCCGGACAGACAGCTCCCGGAGACGGAATTACCATTGCCAACTACGAAACTTTTGTTGCAGCAAATAACGTAATTATCCGCTACATGAGATTCAGGATGGGCGATCAGAAAAAATATCAGGGTGACGCTTTTGGCGCAAGATTCATCAAAAATCTGATGGTAGATCATTGCTCGATGAGCTGGTCTACGGACGAGACGGTTTCCATTTATGTCAACGAAAATACTACACTTCAATGGTGCGTGATTTCTGAAAGTTTGAGAAATTCTGTCCACGAAAAAGGTGCTCACGGATATGGCGGAATCGCAGGCGGAAAATTTGCGACTTTTCATCATAATCTATATGCCCACCACGATAGCAGAAATCCCAGATTAGGGGAATATGCGGGAAGTAAGTTTGCATTAACCGATCTTACCGATTTCAGGAATAATGTGATCTACAATTGGGGACACAATAATGTGTACGGAGGTGAAGGAATGAACGTGAATCTCGTTAATAATTATTACAAACCCGGCCCTGCAACCACGACAAAACAACGGATTGCAGCCATTGATAAAAACGGAAAACCAGAAGCTGAAGTGTATAACATCTGGGGAAAATATTACATCACCGGAAATGTTGTGGAGGGAAATCCGGAAATCACAACGGATAACTGGACGATAGGCGTTTTTGATCAGATGAAAGCATATAATTTGACGGATAAAGATAAAAATTCCATTAAAATCAATCAGCCGCATGATATTCAGGACAATGTGAAAACTCATTCTGCGAAAGAAGCGTATGAAAAAATTTTACAGATCGGAGGGGCAAGCCTGGTGAGAGATGCGATTGATCTGCACGTTTTAAAAGATGTGAAAAATGGAAGCTTCATCTACAAAGGTTCAAAAGGAAGTGCCAATGGAATCATTGATTCTCAAAATGATGTAGGCGGATTCTCCAATTTAAATCCAGGAAAACCTCTCCCCGATTCAGACAGCGACGGAATGCCTGATGAGTGGGAAATTAAAAATAAATTAAATCCTAAAGTTGCCAATTCCAACGGACGGGATTTAGATAAAAATTACGATAATATCGAAGTATATTTTAACGATCTGGTTAGAAAAATAACCGAAAGACAACACTATAACCATGAAGACTTTTAGTTAAAAACCAGTTATCTAATAAAAAAATATTATGAAATTCAGTTTGTTTAGAATAATCATAGCAGGAGCATTTTTGAGTTCAACATTTTCTGTGGCTCAAACTTCTGTGATTGAAAAAATTAAAGAAAATCCAAAAGCTCCCTTTTCATATGCAGAGCTTTCCGTAAAAGAAGGCGGGAAATGGGAAGGCAATCAGTACATTGGAGGAACTTTTAAAAACATCAACCAGCTTGTGCTTCCTGCCGAACATACCGACCATTCTTATTATATCAGATATGAAGGTATCGGTCTGGAAAACAACCAGATTGGCTACAGACTATATTTAGACTGGAGGAATGCAACTGATATTTTCGGTAAAAAAGTAAACACCTTGGCCTTGCCTGAAGTCGGACAAGACGGTTTTGAATCCTATCATCACGATGCACCCTGGGGACAGGATATTTTGAAATCCGGCCGTACCATTGGCATCGGTTCTTACGGAAGATATGACGAGCAGAATGACTTTATTGAAACCTTTAAAGTTGTAAAAAATACAGCCGTAAAAGTAGTTAATGAAAAAGATCAATCTTATGCAGCCATCGATTATAAGGGCTGGAAAACCTGGGGTGATGCCATAGATTTACAGTCAAAACTGACAATTTTTAATAAAGATCGTTTTGTAAAAGTAGATTTAAACTTAAGCAACACTATTTCAGGGTTATGTACCGGAATTGTTGCCATTAAAAATATTCCGTTAAAACAAGGAATCAGTAAAAATAAAAAATGGGCTTATATTGCCACTTACGGCAATCAAACGGAGACAAAAAAAGACGATAATCTGGGAATGGCTGTCTTCTACCCTCTCGAGAGTTTTGATAAATATGTTAAGACAAAATCCACTCATACCGTTATTTTCAAGAAAGTGAAGAATGTTTCTTATTACTTTTTGGGAGCCTGGTCTCTGGAACCAAACGGCTTAGCAACAGAAGAAGCATTTTATCAGGATTTAGATAAGAAACTGGATATTTTAGATAAAACCAATCAACTTTAAAGTTTAAAATAATGAATTTCATTAACCATAATATAAGATTATTGGCGCTTGCTGCTTTAGGTTCAGGAATATTTTTGGCTTGCGCCCAAACAAAATCTGTAACCGCTTCAAAATCTTCAACAGAAGCTTCAAAAGCAGGGAAAATAGTTCCTACAAACCTGAAATGGTCTGAAAGAATGTTGCTTTCCGAAATGCAGCGTTTTCCGGAATCCTGGATGCTTGATTTCAGTAAAAGCCCGAAATGGACCTATCCATCAGCGATTGTTCTGGATGCCGCTGAACAGCTCTACGCGAAAACCGGTAAAAAAGAATATTACAATTACATCAGCGAATTCGGAGAAAAACTGATCAAAGAAGACGGTACAATTCTTACCTACGATCTTGAAAAGTACAATATCGACATGCTGAACAGCGGAAATGTGCTTCTATATCTTTATGAAAAAGAGAAAAAAGAAAAATACCTGAAAGCCCTTCAAACCCTTCGTTCCCAAATTGACGGGCAGCCAAGAACCAAAGAAGGATCTTTCTGGCATAAAAAAATATATCCGTACCAGGTGTGGCTGGATGGTCTGTACATGGGAATGCCCTTCTACACGCACTATACGAAAGATTTTGTAAAAGGTGCAGAAGCAACCAAAGCATATGATGATATTGTTTTTCAGTTTGATTCGGTTCAAAAGAATCTTTTAGACAAAAAAACAGGATTGCTTTATCACGCATGGGATGAAAGCAAAGAACAAGCCTGGGCAAACAAAGAAACAGGACTTTCACCCAATTTCTGGGGAAGAGCGATGGGCTGGTACGGAATGGCAATGGTAGATGTCCTGGATTATTTACCTGAAGACCATCCCGGAAGAGCAAGATTAATTTCTTATATAAAATCCTACACCGATGCCATCATCAAAGTTCAGGATAAAGACAGCGGACTTTGGTATCAGGTTTTGGATAAAGCAGGAGAAAAAGGAAATTATACGGAGGCTACGGCTTCAGCAATGTTTGTTTACACAATTATTAAATCGGTCAATAACGGTTATCTTCCAAAATCCTATAAAACTTATGCTAAAAAGGGGTACGATGGAATCATCAAAAATTTAATTACAGTTGATGAAAATGGAGTGGTAAATTTAAATAAATGTTGCGCAGTAGCCGGTTTAGGTGGAAAACCTTACAGAGACGGGTCGTATGAATACTATATCAATGAAGAAGTTCGTTCAAACGATGCAAAAGGAACAGGACCGTTTATCCTGGCTAGTTTAGAATTTGAAAAATAAAACTAAAACCTGCAACCCAATTCCTATTGCCTAAACAATGAATCTGATTTTATGAGGACAAAAAGCATTTTAAATATAGCAACAATCACAATACTTTCAGTTGCGTCAACCTATCTCAACGCACAGGAAAAAAACTATGTTTCCGAGGTCTGGACAGCCGATCAGGGCAAAAATTACAAAAACCCAATTTTGTATGCAGATTATTCCGATCCCGATGCGATTCGTGTTGGTGAAGATTATTACATGACGGCTTCAAGCTTTAATGAAGCTCCGGGATTGCCTATTCTTCATTCAAAGGATATGGTCAACTGGAAATTAGTGAATTATGCCATTCAGGGTATTTTACCAGCCGGACATTTTTCCACGCCAAAAAGAGGGGACGGAGTTTGGGCGCCAAGCATCAGATTCCACAAAGGAGAATTTTACATTTATTGGGGTGATCCTGATTTCGGAATTTATATGGTGAAAACCAAAGATCCGTTAGGAGCTTGGGAAAACCCCGTTTTGGTGATGGAAGGAAAAGGCTTGATTGATTCCTGTCCGTTTTGGGATGAAGACGGAAATGCATATTTAGTTCACGGTTGGGCAGGAAGCCGCGCAGGTGTGAAAAGTTTACTTTCAATTAATAAAATGAATCCTGAAGGAACAAAAGTTTTGGATAAAGGTGTTCATGTTTTTGATGGTCACGATGCACATCCGACAGTTGAAGGCCCGAAAATGTATAAAAGAAATGGCTATTACTACATTTTTGCTCCCGCAGGCGGAGTGGCTACAGGTTGGCAATTGGTCTTGAGATCAAAAAATATTTACGGTCCTTACGAAGAAAAAGTTGTTCTGGAGCAAGGTTCCACAAAAATCAACGGGCCTCACCAGGGAGCCTGGGTTGATACGTCCTCGGGTGAAGATTGGTTTTACCACTTTCAGGACGTTGATGCAGGTGGAAGAATCGTTCATCTTCAACCCATGAAATGGGAAAAAGACTGGCCGGTTATTGGAACTGACCATAATAAAAACGGAATCGGGGAACCGGTTTTAACCTATAAAAAACCAAACGTCGGTCAATCCTACCCTGTCGTTACGCCTCCTGAAACAGATGAGTTTGATGGAGATAAATTAGGATTACAATGGCAATGGAGCGCGAATGAAAATATTGTTTGGTCATCCAAACTTCCCGGACAGAAATTTTTAAGATTATTTTCAATGAAGATTCCTGAGGGTGAAAAAAACCTGTGGAACATCCCGAATTTGTTAACTCAAAAATTCCCGGCACCTAATTTTGCTGCTTCCACGAAAGTTAAATTAACTCCGGAAGATGCTAAAGAAGGAAAAGCTGCAGGACTCTTAGTGATGGGATTAGATCATGAATCAATCGTAATTACCAATAAACAGGACGGCTTTTATTTACAGTTAAGAAGAGCCGAAAAGGCAGATAAAGGCGGCGAAGAAAAGGTTTTATTTGAAACAAAATTAAAAGGAAACGAGGCCTATTTAAAAGTAAATGTCAACGAACCTAACGGTTTGTGCCAGTTCAGTTACAGCGAAAATGGAAAAAATTTCACCAAAGTAGGTGACGTTTTTCAGGCAAAACCCGGAAAATGGATTGGTGCTAAAGTCGGTTTGTATAGCATAAGTACGGCAAAAGCTCCCCGCGGGGGATATGCGGATTTTGATTGGTTTAGAATTACTAAAAATTAATAGTTTTCTCCACAGATTTTCATAGATGTTGATGTAATATTTTTATTTATAGGTTTAAAAAATTTGCGCAATGATCTGTAAAAACCTGTATCATCTGTGGGAGAAAAAATAAACATAGATTTTGAAAAAAACAATAACAAAAAATAAAACTCAAAAAAATAAAATGAAGCAGTCTCTCAAAGTTATCGGTTTAGCAGCAGCAATGATGTTTTCAGGACAAATCTATGCTCAGAATCTGGATATTTACAAGAATCTTGAGTTTAAGATGCCTCAGGTTGTGGAAACCTCTTTTCCTGCAAACACAGTTTCCATTACACAATTTGGCGGAGTTGCAGGCGGAAATATAAAAAATACAGAAGCTTTCAAAAAAGCAATCGATGATCTTTCTAAAAAAGGCGGCGGAAAATTGGTTGTTCCCCGCGGAATGTGGTTAACAGGACCAATTGAATTGAAAAGCAACATCAATCTTCACGTAGAAGAAGGAGCATTCATCATATTTAGCAAAGACAAAAACGATTATCCTTTAGTTGATGTAAGTTTTGAAGGATTAAATACAATCCGCTGCCAGTCCCCCATTTCAGCAAGAAATGCAGCCAATATTGCCATCACGGGAAAAGGCGTAATTGACGGAAGCGGTGATGCCTGGAGAGCCATTAAAAAAGGAAAAGTATCAGAATCTGAATGGAAAGAAATTGTAAAATCCGGAGGAATTCTATCTTCAGACGGTAAAACCTGGTATCCATCAGAAAGTTATAAAAAAGGATTTGAAAGCAGTTCGAGCTTCAACGTTCCTGATAAAATTTCTAAGGAAGAGCTAAAATCGGTTAAAGATTTTCTTCGTCCCGTAATGGTAAGTTTGGTGGGTTGTGATAAGGTTTTGCTGGACGGGCCGACCTTCCAAAATTCGCCCGCATGGAACCTTCATCCGTTGATGTGTTCGAATGTCATTTTAAGAAATCTTACCGTAAGAAATCCTTGGTTTTCACAAAACGGCGATGGTGTAGACGTGGAATCCTGCAAAAATGTTTTAATCTATGATAATACCTTTGACGTTGGTGACGACGCAATTTGCATCAAATCAGGGAAAAATGAAGACGGAAGAAAAAGAGCAATGCCCACTGAAAATGTTATCATTAAAAACAATGTCGTTTACCACGGTCACGGAGGTTTCGTTGTTGGAAGCGAGATGTCCGGAGGAGCTAGAAATATTCACGTTTCCGACTGTACTTTCATCGGAACAGATATTGGTCTTCGTTTCAAAACAACACGGGGAAGAGGTGGAATCGTTGAAAATATTTACATCAAAAATATCGATATGATTAATATTCCAACTCAGGTAATTGGCTTCAATATGTTCTATGAAGGAGCTTCACCGGTTTTGGAAGACGGGCAAAAAAAAGAAGAAAACAAAGCACCGGAAAAAGTTTATCCCGTAACAGAGGAAACTCCGATTTTTAGAAATATTTTCTTTAAAAACATCAATGCAGTTAATTCTTACGAAGCGATTACATTATTCGGTTTAGCTGAAATGAATCTTAAAAATATTGTGATCGAAGATTCTCAGTTTGACACGAAAAAGGCTCTTACCATCGTAGATGCAGACGGAATTCAATTAAAAAATGTGAAGCTGAAATATTCTCAAGGAACAGGAGCAACAGTCTACAACAGCAAAAACATCAACCTTGCGACGGTAAAATTTGAGTCTCAAAATAAACCGTTGGTTAAGGTTTTAGGAAATAAATCAGGGGCAATCTTCTTACCCAAAGAAGTTGCAAATGATAAAGCTGCAATTTCTATTGCAACGGAAGTAGCTAAAAATGCGGTTAAATAATCTTAGTGGTTCAAAAATTTAAAATTTGACAACATGATTTTTAACAAAAAACATACTTATATTTCTATTTTTTTAATGGGAGGAACATTAGCATTCGGCCAGATTCAACGGCCGAATGCAACTCCTTACACCAATGAAACTACCTATGAAAAACTAAAGAAAAAATACACTTTTATCACTCCTATAGATCGGCCGGTTCCGAAAAATATAGGGATTGATAAAGATGTAGAATATGCCAATATTAATGGACTTTCATTAAAAGCAGACATTTATTATCCTGTCGATAAATCTAAAAAACACCCCGGAATCGCAATGGTTCATGGTGGTGGCTGGATTTCGGGAAGTAAGGAAAATGAAAAATTCATGGCAATGGAACTGGCTGCAAAAGGTTATGTTGCAATTGCGGTCGGTTATCGGTTGGCCGATGTTGCAAAATATCCCGGCGGAGTTGAAGATATTGAGGAGGCCATTCATTGGTTAAAGAAAAACAGAAAAAAATATTCTTTAGATCAAAATAAAATAGCAGTGTTGGGAGAATCAGCCGGGGCACAAATTGCAACTTTGGTTGGTGTACGATCAAAGAATAAAATTAAGGCAATCATCAATATTGATGGAATTGTTTCATTTATTCATCCCGAAGCTGAAGAAAGTACATATGCTTCGTATTGGTTGGGCGGTGACAGGAGTGCCAATTTGAAAACCTGGACCGAAGCTTCACCCTTAGAATATATTAATGAAAATACACCTCCTACTCTTTTCATCAACAGTTCTCAACCTCGTTTTCATGCCGGAAGAGACGATATGATGAAGAAATTGAAGAACTATAATATTCCGACTGGGTTTCACGAAATTAAAGATTCTCCGCATTCATTTTGGAGTGCAGAACCCTGGTTTACGGAAACATTGAATTATACTGTTGCCTTTTTAAATAAAGTTTTGAAATAGGATAAAGGTTAAGTTTGAGATTAAGGCTAAGACCAACTTAAGTAAAGTTTTATGAAAAAATTATTTTTAATTCTGTTCATTTCAATGACTCAATTTCTCTTAGCAGAAAATGATCCGTACATTAAAATCACTGTAGCTAAAAACGGTAGCGGTGATTTTACATCGATTCAGAAAGCAATAAATTCAGTAAGAGATTTAGGACCTGCGGAAGCATTGATTTTCATTAAATCCGGAACTTATAATGAAAAAATTACTATCCCTTCTTCAAAACATAAAATCACTTTAGAAGGCGAAGATAAAGACAATACTATAATCACCAACAATGATTTTTCAGGAAAATTGGATTCATTTAATGAAAAAAAGACAACCTTCAATTCCTACACTTTATTGGTCATGGGTGATGATATTAAAATCAGTAATTTAACGATTCAAAACAGTTCTTGCAACGAAGGACAGGCAGTTTCTCTTCATGTGGAAGGTGACCGTTTTGTGATTAAAAACTCTAAAATTCTGGGTTGTCAGGACACGGTTTATTCTGCTACCAATCATAGCAGACAATATTTTGAAAACTGTTATATCGAAGGAACAACTGACTTTATCTTCGGACAGGCAACGGTTGTTTTTAAGAACTGTACCATTAAAAGTTTAGCCGATTCTTACATCACCGCAGCCGCAACAGAAGCCGACAGACAGTACGGTTTTGTCTTTTTAGACTGTAAATTAATTGCCAAAGAAGGCATCACAAAAGTATATCTGGGAAGACCTTGGAGACCTTATGCAAAAACAGTTTTTATCAATACGGAAATGGGAAAACACATCCTTCCGGAAGGCTGGAATCCCTGGAAAGGCGATAAAATGTTCCCTGATAAAGAAAAAACAGCTTATTATGCAGAGTTTGGGAGTAAAGGTGAAGGAGGAAATATTTCAAAACGGGTAAGTTGGTCGCAGCAATTGACAAAAAAAGATTTGAAAAATTATACACTAGAAAAGATTCTGGGTGACTGGAATCCAAATAAATAATGAAATAAATCACTAAGATGCTTCGACGGGCTCAGCATGACAACTCTAATACTAATTGCTTCATTTAGCAGCACATTTGTAGCGATGCCGAGCTGAGCCGAAGCATCTTTCAGGTTTAATTAAAAATAAATTGTAAGATGAATAAAAAACTTAGCATACTATTATTATTCCTATCAATAATAACATTTGCCCAACAAAAAACAACCCTATTTTTAATTGGCGATTCCACAATGGCGAATAAGGAAAATCCTGATAAAAATCCTGAACACGGTTGGGGACAAGTTTTGCCACAATTTTTAACGACAGGAATTGAAGTCCAGAATCATGCAATGAACGGAAGAAGCTCAAAAAGTTTCAGAACAGAAGGAAGATGGGATAAAGTGATGAAAAAGCTTAAAAAAGGAGATTTTGTGATCATCCAGTTTGGCCATAATGATCAGAAATTGAAGGATTCAACTAAATTTACCAATCCATACACTCAATACAGGGCCAATTTAGAAAGATACGTCAATGAAACCAGAGCCAAGGGCGCAACCCCCATTCTGATGACTTCCATTGTCAGAAGAAATTTCACAGAAAATGGTGTTTTGATTGATACACACAAAGAATATCCGTTAGTGGTAAGAATGGTTGCCAATGATATGAAGGTCTCGTTCATTGATATGCAGTTATTAACTGAGCAAATGGAAATTGCGTACGGTCCGGAAAATTCAAAAAAACTGCATCTTCATTTTGCGGAGGGTGAAAATCCATATTACCCAAAAGGAAAAGCTGATGACACCCATTTGTCAAAATTAGGCGCAGAAACTGTTGCAAAACTGGCTTTGAAGGATTTGAAAAGCTTGAATATCGGGTTGGAGAAATATATTAAATAATTCAAAACATAAAAAATGAATTTCAAAAAAGAACCATTTTTCAACGGTAATTCCGGATGGGAAGATTTAGGAAGTGGAGTTTCCCGTCAGTTTCTCGGGTACAATTCTCAAATAATGATGGTGATTGTAAAATTTGAAAAAGATGCGGTTGGAGCCTTGCACCAGCATTTTCATTCGCAGATCACTTATGTTGCATCGGGAAAATTTGAAGTGACTGTTGATGGTTAGGTGAAAATTTTACAGCAAGGTGACGGTTTTTTCGCTCAGCCCAATATTTTTCATGGGGTAAAATGTCTGGAAGAAGGACAGTTGATTGATGCTTTTACACCGTTCAGAGAGGATTTTCTTAATTCTTAAATATGAAAATGTTAGTTAATCGCAAATGATTTTCTTGCGCCTTAAAAAAGAATCATTTAATGAAACTTTACACCATTGCAATTAACCAGAAGAATACAGACTTTTTTTAATCAAAAACCAATGAAAAAAGCAATTTTTATTACAGCATTTTTCCTTATAAATCAATTATCTGCACAGGAAAAAATCATTTTGTGGCCAAAAGGTCAAATGCCGAATTCCAAAGGATTGCAATTAAAAACTGAAGAAAAAGAAGGAAGAATTGTACAAATAAAGGAAACCGAACTTTTTGCTTTTTTACCTCCGAAAGAAGAAAGAAAACAGATGGCTGTCATTGTCATTCCCGGTGGTGGATATTATAAACTTACCTATGATCTGGGTGGCTATCAAATTGCAAAATGGTTCAACACGCAGGGAATATCTGCATTTGTTTTAAATTACAGGTTACCAACTTCTCCTGATTTAAAGCAAAAAGAAATTGCACCATTACAGGATGTTCAGGCGGCTATAAAATACCTCAGAAAAAATGCGGTGCAATATGGCATTTCATCAGATCAGATTGGAGTAATCGGAACTTCTGCAGGCGGACACCTGGCTGCAACGGTAAGTAATATCTCTACAGATTATACAGAATTAAAAGGCGACTGGGAGAATATTTCTACCATTCCTAATTTTGCGATTCTTGTTTCTCCCGTTATTGATTTGGGAGAATTTGCCCATATTGGAAGTCGCAATAGTTTGCTTGGTGAAAATGCTTCTCCGGAAAAGATCAAAGAATACTCTATGCAGAACCGGGTAACGGAAAAAACTCCGCCTACTGTTTTATTTCATGCTCAAAACGATAAAACAGTTCCTGTGATGAACAGCATTCTTTATTATCAAGAAATGACAAAAAATAAAGTAAAAGGAGCATTGTTTATCTTTCCTGAAGGTGAACACAAAATTGGAATTACGAACAGATCAGAACTAACTGATAACTGGAAAAAATTATGCTCGGACTGGCTGAAAACGATAGGTAATAAGTAATTAATATCTTATTTCGTAGTAATCACAAAAATTTAACAATTCAAAGTATGCTGAAAACCATTCAATATAAAATATTTTCACTGGCTTTTGGAGCGGTAATTTCCATTTCTATTCATGCACAGCAGAATTTAAAACTAACCTACAGCAAACCTGCAGAAAACTGGAACGAAGCGCTTCCCATCGGAAACGGAAAGCTCGGCGCAATGGTTTTTGGCGGTGTTTCACAGGAACATCTTCAACTTAATGAAGAAACAATCTGGGCGGGTGAACCGGGAAATAATGTTCCGAAAAACACATTCGACAGTATTCAAAAAATCAGGAAACTGTTGAATGAAGGTCAGTTTGAACAGGCTCAAAAACTTTCTAATACAACTTATCCCCGAGCAGCGCCAAAAGACCTGAACTACGGGATGCCTTATCAGACGATGGGTGATTTATTTTTAGATTTCAAGGGTCATGAAAATTTTAAAAACTACGAAAGAGCTTTAGATATTGAAAAAGCAGTAAGCACTGTTTCTTACAAAGTAAATGCTGTGACTTTTAAGCGTGAAATTTTCACTTCTTTTGCCGATAATGTGGTTGTGATTAAATTATCTTCCAGTAAGAAAGGGAATTTAAATTTTTCAATTAATGCTACTACTCCACACTTAAAAAAATCAATTTTTACGGAGAAAAATCAACTGGTGATCACCGGGACAAGCGGCTCGGCTGATAATAAAACCGGAAAAGTTAATTTCAAAACGATAGCTGTTCCTGTTCTAAAAGGTGGAAAATTGACCTCAACTCAAAATAAATTAACCATTTCAGGAGCAGATGAAGTGATTATCTATGTTTCAATCGCTACCAATTTCAAAAAATACAATGATATTTCCGGAAATCCGGATGCGAAAGTTTCTGAATATTTAAACAAAGCTTTAAGCAAAAAATATAATGATGAATTAAAAGCTCATACCGAAAAATATCAGAAATATTTTAACCGTGTACATTTAAATTTAGGAACAACAGATCAGGCGAAAAAAACAACGGATATCAGAATTAAAGAATTCGCCCATTCTAAAGATCCTGATCTGGTCGCTTTGTATTTTCAGTTTGGTCGTTATCTTTTGATTTCATCTTCACAACCGGGAACTCAGCCCGCCAACTTACAGGGGATCTGGAATTACCAGTTGAATCCGGCCTGGGACAGCAAATACACCGTCAACATCAATACAGAAATGAATTACTGGCCTGCCGAAAACACAAATTTGAGCGAAATGCACGAACCTTTGTTTGATATGATTCAGGATTTATCGGTGACAGGACAGGAATCTGCCAAAGAAATGTACCATGCAAGAGGTTGGAATATGCATCACAACACAGATTTGTGGAGAATTACCGGAATTGTGGACGGTGGTTTTTATGGAATATGGCCGATGGGCGGTGCGTGGCTCACACAGCATCTCTGGAATCATTATTTATACACGGGGGACAAAGAATTTTTAAAGAAATATTATCCTGTATTGAGAGGTTGTTCCCTATTTTATCTGGATGCTCTTCAACAGGATTCTTCTAAAAAATACCTGGTGGTTTCCCCTTCGATGTCACCCGAAAATAAATATTTAAACGATGTTGGAATTACGGCGGGAACGACGATGGATAATCAGTTGGTTTTTGATGTTTTTAATAATTTTATTAATGCTTCAAAAGTTTTAAATGAAGATAAAAATCTTTCGGATGAAGTAAAATCAGCGTTAAATAAACTTCCGCCTATGCAGATCGGGCAGCACGCCCAGTTGCAGGAATGGCTGAAGGATATGGACCGAACCGATGATAAACACAGACATATTTCGCATTTGTACGGATTGTTTCCTTCGGGGCAGATTTCACCTTTCAGAAATCCTGATTTAACGGAAGCAGCAAAAAATTCTATGATGTACAGAGGCGATAAATCAACAGGTTGGTCAATGGGCTGGAAAGTAAACTGGTGGGCAAGGTTATTGGATGGAAATCGTGCTTTTAAACTCATTTCAGACCAATTAACACCTGCTCCGTTGGAAGCAAAAGGTCAGTCAGGGGGAACTTATCCCAATCTTCTGGACGCACATCCACCGTTTCAGATTGATGGGAATTTTGGCTGTACATCGGGAATTGCAGAAATGTTACTACAAAGTTATGACGGCTATCTATACATTTTACCGGCACTTCCTGATGCTCTTCCAAATGGTTCAGTGAAAGGCCTGAAAGCACGTGGCGGATTTGAGGTTGATATAGAATGGAAAAAATCAAAGCTGACGAAATTAATTATTAAATCAGCTTTAGGAGGAAATTGCAGAATCAGAACAGCTAAAGATGTGGTGTTGGTAGCTTCTGAAGCCTCGGCTACCCAAACTCAACTGAA
The DNA here is from genome assembly GCF_019970085.1 of Chryseobacterium lathyri. Classification (NCBI taxonomy): domain Bacteria; kingdom Pseudomonadati; phylum Bacteroidota; class Flavobacteriia; order Flavobacteriales; family Weeksellaceae; genus Chryseobacterium; species Chryseobacterium lathyri. Next base: position 591,136 of record NZ_JAHXYG010000004.1, read on the forward strand.
ACCTTCAAAAGGAAATAATCCGAATGAATATTATCAGATCAACTCAATTAAAGCTCCTTTGATTTATGATAAAGCAGAATTGAAAGGTTTTACAGTTCCAGAAACGCAGGTTTTTGATTTAAATACTGAAAAAGGTAAAATCTATAATTTTGATGTAAAATAAAATTAAATAATTAATAAAATGCAATCGATTTAACAAACTAAATAAATAATATTATAATTATATAAATATTAATATTTTAAAATATAAAACATATTAACATTAAATATATAATTTTATACTTCAATCAAATAACAACAAATTACTATGAAAACAACATTTAAGGTTATCTTCCTGACAGCAGCCCTAAGTTCGGCTTTTATCCTGACAGGCTGCGGACAGGAAGACATCAAAACAGATTTAACGGAAAATCCAAACGACCTTGCTATGAAAAGCATTCTTGTAGCAAACGCGATTGTCCCTTTGGCTGATTGTCTTGCTCCGGGATGGGCTTCCCAAAACGGCGGAACAACCGGTGGCGGAACCGCAGCCGAAACTACGGTTACAACCTACGCCCAATTAAAAGCAGCTATCGAAAACACTGCTGTAAAAGTTATCAAAGTAACCGGAACAATCACGGTTACTGCCCGTTTATCATTTCAGGATCAAACCGGAAAAACAATCTACGGAACGAGCGGTGCTAAATTGGTTTCAACAGATCAGACAAAAGACGGTTCGGGAATTATCAATATTAAAAGATGTAACAATATCGTCATCCGAAATCTGATTTTCGAAGGTCCGGGAGCTTATGATACAGACGGTTGGGATAATGCTATTTTAGACGATTGCCGGAATGTATGGATCGATCACTGTGAGTTTAGAGACGGCGTTGACGGAAATTTTGACATTAAAAACAAGTCCGATTTTATCACGGTTTCCTACACAAAATTTCACTATTTAAAACCGCCAAAAGCCGGCGGTTCAGGTGGAACCGATGATCACAGATTTTCAAATCTTATTGGTTCAAGTGACACTTCAACAGCAGATGCCGGAAAACTGAATGTAACCTTCGTTCGCTGCTGGTGGGCTCCTGGCTGCAGAGAGCGTATGCCGAGAGTGAGATTTGGAAAAATCCATATCGTTAACAGCTATTTCAACAGCTCTGTGAGCAATAAATGTATTGCTGCAGGCGTTCAGGCGAATATTCGTGTAGATGGAAACGTGTTTGAAAATGTAAAAGAGCCTATCAATTTAATGAGCGGATATACGGCCGTTACCGTTACTTCCAACAACACATTTACGAATGTTACCGGAAATACAGCAGGAAGCGGAACAGCTTTTACTCCTCCTTATACAATTCCAACTTTATCTTTATCTTCAGTAAAATCTGATGTGACAGCAAATGCCGGAGCAACTTTAAGCGGAAATATCTGCAACTCTTTATAGGATTAAATACTAATTGCGAAAACAAAAAAGACTGAGAAATTCTCAGTCTTTTTTGCTATTGTGAGGAACGTAATGACGAAGCAATCTCTTATTCTCAATTCTATAAATATCAAGCATCTATCTTCTAATTTACTTTCTTTTATCGAAAGTTTTTTCCTACTCTCTGAACTCGCTGGTTTTCAGGTTTCCGGAGTGCTGCCTACAGTGTCACCTTATTCTTCTCAGCCCACTTCTGAAACTCTTTATTGATCAGTTTATCTGCAGAATCTCCAAACCAGCTGTAGCCGTTTCTTCTTTCTTCAGAAACTTCGTTGTAGTTGTATTTTACGCTTCCGTCGCGGTCGCCAAAAAGAGGCTTGTTATTATTGATGTCATAAAATCTTGCCCAGATCACCGAATTTTTATCTTCAGCCAACGTTCTGATTGCTTTTCCGTTTACCTTTGAAACGTTGTAGCTGTATCCTTCAATTTTATTTTGTCTAAACCAGTTTACAGCAGATTTTATTGACTTTTCAATTTCGGGGGTGACAGGCTGCAGCATCAAAAATCTCACAATTCCTACTGATTCGCCGGTTGCCAGAGAAATAGGCTCAAAAGCCCGTGCTTTATCTGGTTGAAGAGTAATTTCGTTGTATTGATCTGCCCAGATTGTGGGAATTCCTTTTTGCAAAACCTGAGTTTTTAAGATGCATTCGATTCCTTTCTGGACGGCTATTTTTGATTTTTCTTTTAGTTTAGAATCCACAACCTCAAAATCATTTTTCCCTTCCGCCACATTATATAAGACCGTTAAAGCATTGATCATCGCATCGTCATTGTAAGTGACTTGCTTTCTGTAAATCGCCGAATTCGGGTAATATTGAGGAAAACCACCGTTTTTGTACTGCATTAAAAGAAGATATTGAATTCCTTTTTCGGCAGATTTCAAATATTCAGGATTTTTTGTGGTTTTGTAGGCTTTTATTAAGGTGTTAATTTCCTTTGAAGTGGCATTATTATCAATGGTAGCGTGATCATCCCCGGTTGATTTTATTTTTTTTAATAAATTTTTGTCAATGGGTGCGTTATAGTTCACTACAGACTTATCGCTGAGCTGTTTGCCCCAACCGCCAATTGGAAGTTGGTATACTAACATTTTTTCAGCTAAAGTATCTTTGACCTGAGCAGAAAAAATGGCTGTTGTTAAGGAAAAGACAGCTATTGAGAGTTTTAATTTCATCATTATTTAACTTTAACAATTAATGGGTTGGCAATAATCTGAGACTGTTTATGCAATAAAATTTCCCAGTCTTTTTGTGTCTGAATCTGTCCGCTTTTCTGCCACGCAAATCCGGCGTAATAAGTCAGATTATTTTGAGGTTTTGTCACAACTAACAGGTTACTCTGATCCGCAGTTTCGGATTTAAAAGCAACAGATCTTTCAACAATTTTAGGATCTACAACCACTCCTTCCCCTACAAAAGCATCGTCAATTTTTTCCCAGTGGAGATAATATCCGTTTTCGTCGTTCAGTTTTGTTTCGCCTTCGTTTTTATGCAGGGTAATTCCGATTGTGTAATTTGGAACCTGCTTTTCAGCCTGAAAATTGGATTCAAACTTTGAAAAATTTGAGCCCAGATCAAGAGAAATCCGTTTTGTTTCTTTTACTCCGAAGTCACTCCACGAATTGTAGGTTAATTCAAAAACCGTTCTTAAAGGGCCATCCGCAATGGTTTTGGAACTCACGAAATTTTGTGATACCTGAAGCTTTCCATTCAGCCAAATTCCGATTCCACCCGTTCCGCGGCTATCTCCAACATGGTAAGGATCATAGCCCTCGCCTCTTGTGTCTTTATGATAATACAAAGGATCAGTCAGGTAGCCTTTATACCATTTGTTGATTACGGGTTTATCGGTTCTTTTTAACCAGATATCAACACCGCTGGAAAGTGTACTTCCTTTTATCCCTGCCAGGGCTTCTTTCTGACCTTTCGGGCCATAGACACGGAATGCTATTTTATCATTTTCCCAGGCATAGTCGTCTACTCTTTCGGGAACCAATCTTGAATACGCTGAAATTTCGCTTTCAGGAATTGGAATTTTAGCATCTGCAATAAGGGTATAAATATTTGTTTTATTTGCTTCAATATTTGCCTGAAAAAGGAGTTCGTCGCTTTTCCCGTCTCCGTTATAATCTATCCATTGAATGGGTAAAATCTTTTTACTGCTATCCTTTATTCTGAGATCAGATTCGCTGTTCGTGCTTAAAAAAGAAGTTAATTGAGAAATGGGTACCGAAACCACTTCATTTCTTGAAAAATTCAATGTATTTTTTACATGAATAGAATTTTGTGCCTTCAGAAAAGGATTAATGCAAACGATTGCACAAATACATCCGGAAATTAAAAATTTTGTTCTAAACATAATTTAGTCAATTGAATTGTAAAAATCAAAAATAATGATAACTTTCTTATGAATGTAAAAAAATCTAATTTTTAAATATAAAAGGTTGATTTAGAAAATATCCGAAATAATTTCTTTAATGATATTGTATAGTTAAAAAAAATATTTACAATATAAAAGTCCTTTCAAATGGTTTGAAAGGACTTCTTTTTAAAATGTATGAAATTAAACTTTGGTAATTTTTATTTAATAATAATTTTAAAATTACTATTCAGATTTTCGCCTGAAACATTGAGTATATAATTCCCTGAGGCTGTTTTGTTTACAATATTTAATTTAAATATTCCGTTTCCATCAGCATTAATTTTTTCTTTGACAACAATCTTTCCTGTCAGATCAATAACTGTCATTGTTAAACTGTTTTTTTTATATTCGGGAAGCTTAATGGAAATCTGGTCTTTTGCAGGATTTGGATATACTGTTCCAACATTTTTGCTGATACTGAATTCATCATTCCCCAATACTGCCTGACTGTACAAAGCATATACCTCCGCTGAAGATAATGCATAATTGAACATCTTAAGCTCATCAAATGCGCCTTTATAAGGAGCCGGAGCGTTGGCGGTTGATAAAAACTCAAGCTCACCAATATTCCCGATGATCAAATCACTTGCTTCACCGATACCTGTCACCGTACTTTCATCTCCTTCAGTGCTTAAAGTACCATTAGTGTAAATTCTCATTTTATGTGCAGCAATATCTCTCTGAATCACAACATGCACCCAGTTATCAGTAAAATAATTGGCAATAGGTGATGTGATTTCCTTTTTTGTAACGTCATCATCAATAGCATATCGCAGCAGACCTCCTTTGATTTCTACATTAAAACGTTTCCCTGTAGCTCCTGTTGCTGTATTTTTAGTGAAAGAACCTTTGCACAATACATAAAGGCTTGTAGACGAAGACGTTGGAACCATGCTTGTTGGAGCTTTCATCCAAAAAGAAACAGTAAAAGAATGATTATCAAATAAAATATGATTCTGATGAGGAATACTGGCTATGTAGATATTACCAGATGAAGTTGCCAGATCAAGGGCGTTGTTTTCTTTTCCTGGAATTCTTACATTGGCATTATCATAGGCTGTATCTAATATTCCATGATTGGCAAAAGATGTTACGTCTGCAATTTGAGCACCTGCGAAAGGAGCCTCAGCGAATGGCCAGTTCCCGACAAGACCTGGTGTCAATGCACGGAAAGTCCACACATCTCCTGCAGTAATACCAAGGGCATTAGCAGCATCAATTCTCCAATAGTAATTTGTTGCCGGATTTAAATTAGTAAGCTGATATGATGGTGTAGCAGAATAAGGTACAGTAGCAACATTGCTTAAATTTAAAGGATCTGTTCCAAAATAAACTGAATATGTTGTTGTATTTGAACTACCATTCCATTTTAAAAGCAGATTTCCACTGTTCAACTCAACGTTATTATTACCAGTTGCGGGAATCGGGTTAATTGCTTTTGTGGGAGCCGATGGGACTGGCGGTGTGGTTACTGACATATTTAATGTATAAACTGAAGATTCTGACGCATTCGTTGCTTTAACTCTATAATAGTATTGAGTATCAGGCGTTAAACCGACTTCATTATAACTTGTTGCATTCGCTCCCAATGTTGCAATGACTGTAAAATTAGTACCATTGGTAGAACGTTCTACAACATAATTAGTTTCATTCGTAGCATTATCATTCCAATTAACTGTTAAAGAACTTGAAGGTGAAGCTCCTGTAGTTGTGACTGAATTGGTGAAATTCACATTTGTTGGCGGAATAATGAAATCCGGAGGAGTTGTATTGGGTAAACTGTTAATATAAACCTCAATATTCAGATACGGAGCATGTGTTGTGCTTACAGCCAAAGCATCGAATACATTTGGATTCAGCCCATTAGCCGTTTCCCATGCGTCCGGCATACCGTCATTATCCGTATCCAAAGGCGCCGGCGCTCCATAAACGTGTCCCGCGCCGCCATTAGTGAAACCAAATTGAGTCGTTAAATCAGTTTGTACATAAACATAAGTAGCTGTTGTACCTTTCGACATTAAATCTGAAATCATTAAGCCATCCACCTGATCGCGTCTTGGATAGGATGCTCCTACACCTGTAACAATTTTATCGTATGCCTCCTGAGCGGTTAATGCAGGGGTTTTCATCGGATAATCATATGGGTTAGCCATTATTGCTGCCGGATCACCGACAGGATATCCCGTTAAGTTTTGAGGAACCGCAGCCCCATCCAATACTCCGTTTTTATTGTTGTCGAAATAATTTCCGGAACCATATAAATTGAAATTCGCATTTCCTACGCTGAAAGGTGTAGTAACCGTATTGCTTGTATTTGGGCCTCCGATAAAATAATTGTTGATGATATTGGCAAAAGAGCTTCCCGCCGAATCACCTCCCATGATGTATGCCTCCCCGGATTGGGTGTGCCCGTAAATATTTCCATAATTACCCCAGTTGTAAACCACATTATTGACAAACTCGTTGATTCCTTTTATTTTATTATTACGGGTTTTATTACAGATATATAAATTTCCGATTAAACTGATCTTTCCTCCTGGCGGGGGTTGCATTAATCCTCCCGCCGAATGATTATGGCGGTGCATTCCTTGTCCTATAATAGAATTCTGAATCGTTATATTATCGGGACTTGTGCCGTTATTATCCCAGTTAACTGAAAATACTTCGTCTGTACCCCAGGTAAAAGTCATATGATCTAAGATGATATTTGCTCCGTTGGCTATTCCTGATGCGTCCTGATTTTGAGATGTTCCGCCATAGCGAATACGAAGATATCGGGCAATCGTGTTATTGGCTCCCGTGAATGATACCCTGGGTCCCAAAAATAAGATCCCTTCTCCAGGAGCAGTTTGCCCGGCAATCGTGGTATTAGCTGCCACAGCAACAACCGATTGCAAATTAACAATACCTCCCACTTTAAATATAACAAACCGGCCCGGCTGACTCACCGCATCACGGAATGAGCCCGGGCCGCTATCATTTAAATTGGTAACCAGATAAATCTGAGGATTTGCGGCACCTCTTGCTCCCACAGTATATCTGCCAAAACCAGTAGCTTCTGGAAATGCCAATGTTTGGGCACTCAAATCTATAGCAGATAATGCTAATCCACAGAACAATAAAGATTTAAGAGTTCGTTTAAATAGTAAAGGTTTATTTTTCATAAATATCAATTTTGTGTTAACTAATCTATTCACAAAACTAATATCAAGTATCCTGCTCCGTCCTGTCGATCTCTATATCAAATAATTACAAAAAAATCCGGTTAAAAAAATAACTGATCTATACTATTGCAATAAGACAGACCTGCTAAAATTATTTGAAGGTGAAACCTTATAGCACAATAAAATGTTTTTTTCTGGAAACTGCAATAAAGGAACCTTGTTTTACTGCTTAGGATTTCACAGGAGAGCTTCAATACAACCATAAGTTCTGATATCATGAAGTGGAGCCTGAGAAACAATATATATTTCGAATTATGTGTAAAAATTACTCACTTTCGATTGGTGTTTCTTTGATATATTTTAATCACTCAAAACAACAAAAAAACCTTTAAATACTAAGATTTAAAGGTTTTTGATTTTATTTGGTTCCCCAACTGGCGGAGAGAGAGGGATTCGAACCCCCGGACCTGTTACAGTCAATAGTTTTCAAGACTATCGCAATCGACCACTCTGCCATCTCTCCTAATAACAGTAGTACTACCGTTTTCAGTGGTGCAAATATATAAAGTTTTTTGAAACTGACAAAATATTTTTTGGCTCTTAATAAAATATTGCACTCTATGAAGCAATTTTTTAATCATTAAGGTGCTAATATCCATCCCTTTTTTATTCTCCATTCCGTATAACCAACTTGTTTTGCATCTATCTCAGCAATCTTTTCTATACCCGGAATCCTATTGATTTCTTCCTGGGAAAAAGGTTTCAAATTGACTTTCAGGCGTTCTTCATTCAGTTTATTTTTATTTTCTACCGGATATGGTAGTCTTTCTTCGGTAAGCTGTGTCCCGTATTTTTGAGGCTTGCTCTGAAAAACCTGAATTCTGTCATGCAGATAAGCAATGTTTAAAGGATTCACACCACTTCTGTTTTCAATCATCATTTTATAACATTCTTTCATAAATGCAGGCTCACCAATAGAATGCTGAATAACAAGCCATGCAGCCTCACTAGCCTTATCCCCCACTTTTGAGATCGTAGGAAAACCTATCTTTCTAATGATTTCCCGAAGCTTTTCCGCATTTTGCCTGTGAATCTGTTCCATTTCAGGATGATAGCCGCCGGAAAGCTTTCCCTCAGAAGCTAGTTTCTCCCTAACCGACAGATCTTTTTCAGCCAGCTCGATTAATTCTTTAGAACATACTTCATTCATATCTTTAATTTTAATGAATCTATTTCAGGTCTGTTTTCATTCAGGATTGCAAATTGCCAAAAAAATTCCAAATATGTTAACCGTAAGAGTTCATTTCATTAAAAAATCTAACATTTCTGAAAAGAACTGTCACGTTTTATTCATTAAGTTTGTCTTCAAAAGAAATATCATGCAGGAAAATTACAGCAAACTGCTTACCTATGCTTACAACATCACAGGTTCTTATGAAGATTCGCAGGATCTTGTACAGGATGTGATAGAAAAATATATTTCTTTAGATAAATCCGGGGTAAGAAATGAGGTTAACTACCTGATTAAAAGTACAGTTAACCACGCCATCAATTTTAAAAACAGGCACAGTAAAAAAATGATTTACGGTGAATGGCTTCCGGAACCACTGTCGTTTGACAATGCAGAGAATAAACTGATCAAGGAGCAAACGGCACGTTACACACTCCTTGTCCTTCTAGAAAAGCTCAATCCCAAGGAAAGAGCTGTATATATTTTAAAAGAAGCTTTCGATTATTCTCACCAGGAAATTGCTGAAACTCTGGATATTTCCATTGATAATTCACGCCAGCTGCTGAGCCGTGCAGGAAAACAGCTGCAGAACATAAAATATGCTCCCGATACTGCAGATTCCAATGCTCCCGATACACTCCACAGATATCAGAAGGCACTGAGCGAAGGAAATATTCCCATGATCGAAGAACTTCTGAGAGATGACATCAGGCTTTCTGCAGACGGCGGAAAACGTATCCGCGTCATCAAAGCTGTGGAAACCGGCAAACCGGCAACAGCATCTCTTCTTGCTTATGTACAACAGCAGTTTCTTTCAGGGAAATCTTTCACTTTTAATGTTTTCAATCATCAGCCCGCTTTGTGCTTCTGGCAGGGAGAACGTATGTATAACTGCCATATTCTGGATATCGATGAACATGGGCTGATCAGGGAAATCTATTCTATTGTAGATCCTGAAAAATTGAAAAGAATTAATTAGTTTAAGGTTAAATTTTTCAGCTTTCTAACCATCTTTGTCACGTTTTGAAAATCAGGTGTGTCTTTAAAGAAAAAAAGTATGAACACACTTCTCCGAATCGACAGCAGCCTTCGGCTTAAAGATTCCTATTCACGTCGTATGGGTGATTATTTTGTAAAACAGTGGATCCTGAAACATCCGGATGGATTGGTTATCGAAAGAGATACGGCCAAAAAAATGACACCTCACCTCACCCAACAGACTTTTGATGCATTTCTGAATGAAAATCTTTACACCGAAGATCTTCTTCTATCCGACAGATTGATTGATGAACTTTACAAAAGCAGTGAGATCCTGATCACCTGTCCTATGTATAATTACGGGATTCCTTCTTCTTTGAAAGCTTATTTTGACCTTGTAATCAGGACTAAGAAAACGTTTACCTATGACAATGGTATCAAAGGACTGCTTTCAGGTAAAAAAGCACATCTCATTTCGGTCATGGGTGGCATTCACTCATTACCCGGAGGTATGAATTCTCTTGAAACTCATTTAACCAGCATCTTAAATCATCTTGGCATTACTGATATCATTTATTTTCCTTTGGAAAGCACAGCAGCTCCGGATCGGATTTCAGAGAAGGCAGAATTATTGGAAACCGCAATTTTTAATTATTTAAATTAATTATGGAAGAGATCAGACAAGCTATAGAAAAGTTTATCAAAGGTGGTGATACTCATGATCCTGACCTTTTAGAACAGGTTCTTCATCAAAACTACCAAAACATACAGGATGGTTTTTTTGACCAACCTGGAATTTTCGTCTTTTCTAAAGAAGAATATATCCAGCTGGTCCGTGATAAGGTTTTTGGAGGAAAGCCGAGAACGGTTATTTACCGTTCCCTGGAACAGAAAAACAATATTGCATACGCCCAGGTTTCCCTGGAAAGTCCAATTCTCCGGTTTTCATCACTTATTACGTGCGTTCTTGAGCAGAAAGAATGGCAGGTAATAGGCAACATTCCAACAATAGAGCAGAAATAAATAAAAAGCTGCATCAAAAGTTCATTGCAATGTTTTTGATGCAGTTTTTTGATTAAAAAAATTAATTGTATTTGTTTTTATCGTTTCACCGTAAAGCATTTCCAACCTTATGCATCAACTGTTCATAAATCCTTAAAACAATCGTAATCTATAGTTCAGGGTATTTCCCAAACAGACGTTTAATTTTGTTCAGACCTAATATACAGTTAAAAGTGAAGAAAATTTTTACCTCCGTTTTATTTTGTGCATCCATTTTTTTCTATGCACAAACCGGTACTGTTTCCGGAAATATCAATGATGATTCCAAATTATCTCTTCCGGGTGCCAAAATCTCCCTGGCTCCGGGAAATATCTATACAACTTCGGACGATCATGGTAACTTTGTTTTCCTGAATGTTCCTGCAGGAAACTATACCATGACAGTAGATTATCTGGGCTATGGAACCAGCGAATACACAGTAACAGTTGAGTCTGACAAAAATACAAAGCAGAATATCATTTTTGCAAGAAAAGAAACAGCGATTGCAGAAGTAGTCGTGAGCGGATCCACCCTGAAAAACCAGGCGAGAGCATTAAATAAGCAAAAAAATAATGCCAATATCACCAATGTGATCTCATCCGACCAGATCGGACGTTTTCCTGATGCCAATATTGGTGATGCTTTGAAACGTGTTCCCGGAATCACAATACAGAACGATCAGGGAGAAGCCCGAAATCTTATCATCAGAGGTCTGGCACCTAACCTTAATTCCGTTACCTTAAACGGTGACAGAATTCCGTCTGCCGAGGGTGACAACAGAAATGTTCAGATGGACCTGATTCCTTCGGATATGATCTCTACCATCGAAGTTAATAAAACCCTTACTCCCGATATGGATGCTGATGCTATCGGTGGTTCGGTCAACCTTATCACAAGGGCTTCACCTAATGGACAGAGAATTACTGCAACGCTGGCCGGAGGTTACAATCCCATTCGTGAAAAAGGCAATTATACAGCCGGATTTGTATACGGAAACCGTTTTATAAATAAAAAGCTGGGTGCCGTTTTCAGTTTTTCTTATAACAATAATAATTTTGGCTCAGATAATATCGAACCGACATGGAGCCTGGCAGATGATGCCGCACAAACTGCCTATATCAGCAAAATGGGGGTCCGTTATTATAATGAACACCGTATAAGACATAGTTTTGATCTGAATATGGATTATGAATTCAATTCCAAAAACAAGATCTATGCTTCTGCTATGTATAATTTCAGAACGGACAAAGAGAACAGATTTGCTTTAGGCTATAAAGTAAAACCGGTCTATAATGATGATGAAACTGAAATTACAGGCTGGAAAGGCAGCATCACAAGGCAGAATAAAGGTGGAGATGCGGATAATGACAATACGCGTCTGGAAAGACAGAAAGTGCAGAACTATGCTTTAAGAGGAGAACATCTTCTCGGATCAAAGGTCGATCTTGACTGGTCCATGAACTATGCAACAGCAAGTGAAAAGAAACCTCATGAGCGCCATATAGAGTTTGAAAACGGAAAAATGAATTTCTCTTCAGATCTCAGCGATCCTGAAAGGCCGATAATTACTCCCCTTTCTGCCGACAATTTAGGTGTTTATAAGTTAAGTGATCTTTCAGATTCCAACAGTTTTACACAGGAAAAGGAATTTGGGGCAAAGGTCAATGTCCGTTTTCCGTTTTCTGTGATGGAAAACCAGAAAGGCAGACTTCGTGCAGGTTTACGTCTCCGTTTAAAGGAAAAAGAACGGAATAATGATTATTATGCTTTTGAACCTTTGAATGATATGGGAAGCCTGTTATCTGTTCCTACTGTTCATTTTGACGGTCAAAACTTTCAGCCGGGAAATTATGTCCCGGGAACTTTCGTGGATCCGTCATACATGGGTAATCTGGATCTGTTCAATCCCAATTTATTTAAAGGTGAGCTGAAGCCTGAAGAATTCCTTTCAAGTAATTATACGGCCAAAGAAAATATCTATGCCGGATACATCAGATGGGACCAAGATTTCAGTGATACATTTTCAATGATCGCAGGAGCCCGTATTGAAACTACAAAAATTGACTATACCGGAAATTACGTGCTGGATGAGGAAAGTCTGGCAGGAAAGATCAACCGTACGAACACTTATACCAATGTGCTTCCCAATTTGTCTTTCAAATATGTTCCTGTTCAGGATCTTATATTACGTGCGGCATTTACAACAGCCTTGGCCCGTCCGAATTATTATTCACTGGTTCCTTACCTTAACGTTATTTCCGGGGATGAAACCATTTCGGCAGGAAATCCGGATTTGAAGGCAACGTATGCTTATAATTTCGATTTTATGGCAGAGAAATACTTTAAATCGGTCGGAATACTTTCGGGAGGTGTTTTTTATAAGAACCTTAAGGATTTTATTTATACTTATTCGAGAAGAAACTATACATCTGGTGATTTTTCGAATGATTTTGCAGGACAATCCAATCCTATTCCTGCCGGAGAAAATAACTGGAGTTTTACACAGCAGCGTAATGGTGACCATGTAGACATTTACGGTTTTGAAGTGGCCCTTCAACGTCAGCTTGACTTTATTCCGGGAGCATTCTGGAAAGGTCTGGGAGTGTATGTTAATTATACGTATACCAAATCAAAAGCGAAAGGAATCACAAATGAAGATGGTGTGGAAAGAACAGATGTAGAACTTCCGGGAGCTGCCCCGCATATGTTCAACGGATCTCTTTCGTGGGAAAATAAACGTTTCTCAGCAAGGGTTTCTATGAATTACGCATCTGATTATATTGATGAACTGGGTGGAAAATCATTTGAAGACCGTTATTATGACAAGCAGATTTTCCTTGATGCCAATGCATCTTATAAAATTACAAGCCAGCTCAGAGTTTTTGCCGAAGCCAATAATCTGACGAACCAGCCGTTACGGTATTATCAGGGAATCCAGAGCAGAACAGCACAGGTGGAATATTACAAACCGAGATTCACTTTAGGATTGAAATTTGATTTTTAAACGTATGAAAAAGTTACCATTTATTATAGCGATATCAGTTTTACCTTTTGTGGTGAGCTGCAGCACGCAAAATTTAGGAAAAAATATAAAACCTTCTGTTATTACAGAAACAGTAGTTCATGATACCGACGATCCTGCCATCTGGATCAATCCTGCGGATGCTTCAAAAAGCATTATTATCGGAACAGATAAGGATACTGATGGCGGACTGTATGCCTTTGACCTGAACGGGAAAATCATCAATAAAGTTTCAGGATTGAAACGCCCGAACAATGTAGATATCGAATACGGCTTTATGCTGAACGGAAAGAAAACCGATATTGCCGCTGTTACAGAAAGGGAAACCAATACGGTAAGGTTTTACAGTCTTCCTGACCTGAAGGCAGTGGGAGAATTTACAGTATTTGATGGTGAAACGGAACGCGATCCGATGGGAATTTCCATGTACCAAAACCCTGTATCAGGAGAAATATATGCTGTTGTGGGAAGAAAATCCGGCCCGGCTGACGGTTATCTTTGGCAGTATAAACTTTCTGAAAAAGAGGGAAAAATAACGGGTGAAGTCATCCGCAAGTTTGGAAAATATAGTGGCCTGAAGGAGATTGAAAGTATCGCCGTAGATGATGAAATGGGCTATATTTATTATTCTGACGAGCAGTTCGGGGTGCATCAGTATTATGCAGATCCAGCCAAAGGAAATGAGGAACTTCTTGTTTTCGGAAAAGGTGATTTTGCATCTGATGTGGAAGGAATTTCCATCTATCCTACTTCAGAAAAAACAGGATATATTCTGGTTTCCAACCAGCAGAAAGATACTTTTAACGTGTATCTGAGAGAAGATCCCGCCAAGGGAAGAATTGCCGAAATTCCTGTTTCCACCAGTGAAAGTGACGGTTCAGAGGTAACGAATGTTAATCTGGGGCCCAATTTCCCAAAGGGAGTCTTTGTCGCCATGAGCAATGGCCGGGTTTTTCACTTTTACGACTGGAGGGCGATTGAAGAAAGAATTACGGCAGCCGGCAAATGAAAATTCTGAATTGAAATAGGATATTTCACATAGCTACATGATAAAGCACTGCATTTGTAGTGCTTTGTTAATAGTAGCAGTAAAGAAATTCCATCTACTGTATATTCCTGACAATTATTATCTTAAAGAATTCACTCCTTTATAAAACAGATGCATTTGATGATGAAGTATTTTCATATCAATTTAGTTTCCGTATTAAAAAAATCACTAATTTGGGATAACTAAAAGCGGAATCTGAAAAGCTTATAAAAGAGTAAGAAAAACTAAAAATTTTAATTCATGAAAAATCTTAAAAAAATTTCAAGAGAAGGTTTAAAATCAGTAAAGGGAGGTACTAAAGAAGGATGTCCGGGACCTGGATCACCATTATACCATCCTTATGCTACACAAGAACAATGTGAAACTGCTACAGGAAAAACGTGCTTTTATTCAGAAGAAAGCTATTGCTTCCCTGCGGGATGGAATGCAGATTTACTTTAATTTCTCCTTAGACCAGTCCTGAAATAATGATCATATAATTATAAGGACATAAATAATAATGGAACCGGAGTAAAAATGTTTTTGCTCTGGTTTTATTTATTTGAAGTTTTAAGCTCAACCATACATACAGCTTTCAATGATTCACATAATCACCTTTGTTTTACTTTTCTTTTCAATTCTTTGACCCTCAAAGTCAGCTGTTTTCTCAGATCATTGTGATACTGTCTGTAATTTTTTATGCTTCTTTCCAACTGTCTCTTTTGAGCCAGATAATCTTCATATAACTCACTTAGTTCAGAGACCTTAGAAATCATGTCAGAAGGCTGGATATCCGGGTCCCCGGCTGCTTTTTTCAGCAAGCCACGATAATATTCCATACGGTCTGTAAGGCTGCTGTGAAATTTTGGTTCTATTCCCTGCATGGCTGTTGGTTTTATGTATTAAAAAATTAAAAAAATGTTCACTTTCCGATGGCTGCAGAAGGCGTATCACTCTGAAATAAAATCTTAACACTTTTGTCCAAAGTATTCTTGCCTGCTGATTTTGAATAAATATTGTTCAGCGCGGATGAAATCAAGGTTTCTTCCGGGTCTCCCAACGGAAGCAGTGGCAGCGAAGCATATTCACCGGCTGCAATCTGCGGAGGAATCCCATTGCTGTAAGCTCCTTCCCCATTCGCATTGAAAACCTTATAAATAACCGGATGAAGCTGCCACGATATTTTTTTGGGTTTCCTCTTGTCTTCCACCATAAATCCGGCCATATCTTTACCCAATGTCACACCTCCCACCTGAATAACCTGCATATAAGGTTTAAGATTATTGATGACAATCTCCGAAGCAGATGCCGTACTGGTCGAGGTAAGAATATAAACTTTGCCCAATCCGAGGGCATTTGCACGCAGGGTATTGAAATCAAGCGCATTGGAATCATAACTTATCTGCTGGGCAAATGTCCGTTTGACTTCACCTCCGTTTTTGTTTCCTTTGTAAATAATAAATGGGGAGGACGAGGAAATTCCGGAAGGGATCAATGAGCACAGTGCCGCTGCTGAAGCGACTGATCCTCCATAATTATAGCGTATATCTATGATGAGCTCCTGTATTCCGGCTGCTTTGAATGCGGCAAACTTCTGATTCAAATCAGAAGTCATTCCGTCCGGGAAATCATAGATATAAAGATAGCCTGTCTTTTTACCGTTTTTTTCAAATATTTTAGATTCCAGAGGCTGTTCAAAAGAATACCCGTAATAGACCGTAATGTTTTTTTCATTTGCAACAGTGCCATTTTCCCACTTCCCAACCGTTAATTCTATGACCGTCTGCTCTTTAATTGATGACGTCAATTCTTCGGCATTCGCTGCAGTAATCGCTTTACCGTTGATCTTCGTGATTATCATCCCTCTTTCCAAACCGGAATTGAATGCCGGGGAGTTCTTCATAACAAGTTTTACGGAGGTTACAACGCTTCCATTAGTCAACTGTATGACGGCATAATCGAAGCCATACATATTCCGGACAGAACGCGGATAAGAAGAAGGGTCCTGAGTATCTACAGCAAATGAAAAACGGTCTTGTGAAGATAAAAGGCTCTTAAAAAAGTCCTTCACCGGTAGGTGGTAATCCGGTTTGGCAGGCATCTGATCTGCCCAGTAATAATACCTTCTCATGCTGTCCTGCACCCATTGGTTTACAGATTCCCTGCTCCCTTCCGGGAAATGCGGAACGCCCTCATCATCATTACGATTGCATGATAAGATAAAGATAGACATTGCCGCGAGCAGCAGCAGAAAACTAAAATATTTCTTCATAGAATTGCCCATCATTAAAGATAATCTGCCACGTCAATCTCTCCTTTAACAGTGAGAGCACCATTTTCCATTTTTTCCTGAAGAACGATAAGATTGGCTCCCATATCCTGTTTTATTTTCACTTTAATGATTTCAGTTCCCGTATACGGCACAGAGCTATCCGGTTTATACAGTTCAAGGTAGACAGGTGCTGTATTACTGAAAAAATTATAGATCTTTACCTCAGTAAAATTTTTCTTTCCAATATTGTCAAATTCGGCAAGCACTGCCCCATTTTCTCTTTTCAGAACCCCTTTCACATTGGAAAGTGAAGTCCCAGAGTATTCACCAAGATTGGGAAAAATGAATTCAAAGCCTACTTTCCCCAGATTGATCTGCGGTTTAACAGCGGATGCCTGAAGAAAAATCCCCGGAAGATTGAAAAAATTCAGGGTTTTATAATCACTGATATTGTCGTAAGTAATATTGTAATGGGCAATTTCGGTACCCGTTTCATTGTTGTAGATCCCAAGCCTGTCCGTTTCTCCTTCATCCAGAACAAAATCAAGTCTGGTCTCTATTTTATTGGTATAAGAGGTATTCCCATCAATAGATATAGGTGTTCCGTTCAGTCTCAGCTGAATAACATCCGGCTTGGAATATCCTTTGATATTCACCTCAGCGGGCTTCTGTGATTTATCAAACGGCTGCATCACGCTGCTGTCTGAACAGGAAATAAGTAATGTAAAAAGTATGAATGCAATGAACTTATTCATTTATATTATTTTAAATTAAAAAATCTAACTCAGAAAATATTGTCCCGCCCGGTGAAAGTACGGGACAACATGATAATTATAAAAAAACTAAGTTGGATATGTTTATGATCAAACGGTTTTGCGGGGAAGCTTTAAACCTGTTTGATCTATTAAGTTTTCATGGTTAATTCCTGCAGAATATTCTGAAGGCTGGGTGGATAAACGTTATGGTTATTTTTTGATAAACTTCAGTTTTTCCGTTGTTTTTCCGTCAGAAACTTCAGCAAAGTACATTCCGGCCTGCAATGATGATACATTGAGAGATCTGCTGTATGACGCTGAAAGTACTTTCTGCCCGGCTACATTATAAATAGAAACCGCCGTCATATTTTCTTTAAAACCTGGATTTAATTGGAGCTGAAGGAATTCCTTTACCGGATTTTCTTCGATTTTCGTTACATTTTCTTTCTTCTTTATATCTTTTGTGCCTAAAAATGTGGAAGCATAAATCGCCATTTCATCGATATTGATATTCTGGAGATTATTACCGCTTGGCTTTCTGTTAGACCATATTCCTATATAAATCTTTTTGCCTGCAAAGGCTGAAAGATCAACAATACTTTCGTTAAACTGAGTCAGATCATTAGGAAAAGGATTCGCCACAGTTCCTGCAATGACGCTGTAAGGACTTGGAATATCATTTCCTCCTGCATCTACTGTCATAGCCTGGAAATCGGCCAATTCCGGAACCGGTTTCTGAGAGGTACTTACATAGATAAAAAGATCTCGCCCTACATTGAAATGGGTTGTTCTCTGTCTTCCGATATAAGCGGCCAGGCTGATTGTTCCTGATGCGCCCTGCAGATCAATCGGCGGCGAAATAATCCAGTCGTTTTCAGTAGCAAAACCTGCAACATTTCCAGTTGGAACCAGGCTTACTGAATATCGGAGAACTCCTGCGTTTCCATAAGTAAGGGCATTGGTCCCGTTAAAATAAATATTCTGTCCCTGAACCCATCCGTTTCCATTATTGTTCAGATCATGAGCAGTCCATCCCTGAAGATCAGCGGGGGTATCAAAAGAATTGCTCCATACCAGAGACTGCGCAGCCGCCGCCTGTGAAAGCAATACAACAGATAATAAAAATAATTTTTTCATAATACAGATTATTAGAGATTAAAAAAAATAAAAGCAGGGAAAGATTTGGGATGCTTCCCCTGCATTTAAAATTATTCTACAATAGAGAAGTTATATTTCGTCCAAGTTCCCTGGAAGTCTCCACAGTTTCTAGGTGCCACGTTCCATGGTCCTACGTTGAAGAATGGCTGAGTCATTCCCCAAGCTGAAGCTGTACTTCCTACCAGTAGGTTGGCAGCAGGGATTCCCGCAGTTCCCGTACCTGTAACAGAAGTTGTAAATCCGTGTACTTTGATTGTGTTTAAAGTAGAAGCTGAAGACAGTTCAGAACCTGTTCCTTCTACTTTGATTCCTGTAGGATATCCTGTTACTACAGCATTATTCAACGTTAATTTTCCTGCTCTTCTGATGTGGATACCATTTTCATATAGTGGTCCGGAAGGCGTAGATGAAGAATATAACACATTAGTACGAGATCCTACGATAGTAAGATTATTGATCACAGGATTTGTAATAAGCGGTGTAGCTGTACCCGTTGAGTTGTTATCCAGCTCAATACCGTTAGTATCGGAAACACCACCACTAAGACTGTGTGTAGAATTGTTGTCTGCCAAAGCAAGTGCACAAGTGATAGTTCCTGTGTATCCGTTGTCAAAATCAAAGTTATCATCATCCGGAGCAAAAGAAACAAGATTAGATGCATTCACAGTACCTCCGAAGAATTCGAAAGAGTCATCTTTCCCGTAAGATACCTGGATGTGATCTAAAGTAGTCCCGTTTCCTACAGCTCCCAAAGTAAGACCGTTGATTTCATTTCCTGAGTTTGGAGCTAAAAGATCGAATCCTGCAAATTCAATACGAACATACTTCAAGATTCCTGCGTTGTGAGCAGCATTGGTACCTCCGTAATAAAAATCGGAACCTGTTAATCCTTCGATAGTTTTTGTATCAGGTGTATTTGCAGGTGCATCTCCTAAAACAATCACACCACCAAAGTCACCAGGAGCAGCCGTTGTATTTTCGTCTCCATCTAACAGTTTATAACTTGTAAAAATAATCGGCTGTGTTGCTGTACCGGTAGCATCTATTTTACCAGTTTTAGAAATCACAAGAACTCCTGTAGGGGTATTCGTAGTGTTTGGTTTTGCTTTAATGAAAGTTCCCGGCTGGATAGTTAATTTAGCACCATTTTTTACGGTAACGATACCGTTGATTTCTACTACTCCGCTCCAGGTAGTGTTTGTAGTGATGTCACCACTTACAGAGGTTACCGGAAGTGAAGAAGCTGTAATATATTCAGCAGAAGCAGACTGCATTTCGAATGGTGTAGAAGAATCCGCTAAGTGATCATTTTGACAAGCAGTAAGAGATAATGCTGCAGCAGCAATTAAAGTTAGTTTTTTCATTGTTATAATTTTTAGTAGATCCAGTAATGTTATTTTTATAACCGGAAATTTTAATATTTAGGAATATCCGCCTCTATATTCCTGCGATTTGGTTTTATTTTCACCCTGCATTCCAGGAGGAGCTGTCCTGCCGGGGTTTCCCTGCTTATCCGCTGCTGTCCGGAAAAAAACAACGGCGTCCGGTTTTTATCTGACCCGGTACTGCTGTGCGCATCATCAGTATTGATCAGGTCGTGTTCAGGATTCCGAAACCTGTACATTGCATCAATGAGCTCTTTTATTCTGTTTTTTATAATGTCTTTTAAAATGTATAATTCACGCTTAAGCCGAATATCCTTCCGCTATAAGCCCGGAATGTAATCTTGTCGATATCTTTGTCATATTTATCAGTGGCTCCCGGCAGAAGCTTCCACGCCTCCCTGTCTGTAGATATGTTACTTCCTCCGGATCCATTCGGCACTGAATAAGAATTGAAATTGTTATAAAACTCTTTTACCCTGTTGAAAAGGTTTCTGACATTAAACTTTACTTCCAGATTTTTGTCTCTCAGAAATTTATAGGAAAGCTGGGCGTCTGCTACGGCATAAGGGCGCTGTATTTCTTCCCCATTATAATCATATCCTACCGTGATGTACTGATCTCCTTTGGCATTGTATAAAAAGCTGGCACCTAAACGGCCTCCATCATAGGTCATGCCTAAATTGTAGGCATAAGGAGTCTGTCCGTACAGTGGTCTTTCCACTTCATAAGTTTCTCCATTGTCTCCTGTCTTGTACTGATCTTTAAAAGCAATTACTTTTGTCGTGTTATAAGTAAAGTTTCCGCTTATAAAAAGTTTTTCCAGCAGGGATTCTTCAGCAATAAACCCCAGATTTTTCCGTACTTCCACTTCTACTCCTTTCAGCTTTGCATTTTTAGAGTTTCCGTTGTAGAGGAAGAGGTTTCCTTCGTTCGAAAGACGTCCTTCACGCTCAATAGGCCTGTCGATATCTTTGTAATATAGTCCGGCAGAGAATATTTCTCCAAGACCGGGAAACCATTCAAATTTAAAATCATAGTTTTTCACTACCGACGAGGTCATTTCCGTATTATAAATCAAGCCGTTGGCTACCGGATCAAAGTAAGGAAGCCCCGTTCTCTCATTGAATTGTGGACGGATTACCGTTTTATTGTAGGCAAGCCTTACATTGATTTTATTGGTAGGACTGTATGTAAAATTTACGGAAGGCATCCACTGCCACGGTTTGTCATCTATCGGCTCTTTTTTAACCGTTTGATTATCTGAAAGATCTAATTGCTGAGAAATAAGGTCATATTTAAAATATTCTGCACGGACTCCCCAAACTAATCTGAACATATTTTTCCAACGGTTATCAAGCATGACATAAAATGCATTCTGGGTTACTTTTCCTTCATATCTGTCATTTTTGTACAGGGGTCTGGTTTGCCAGCCTATTCCTCCCGGAACATATTTAGAACCGTCAAACCACTGGGCCAAAGAACCATGCATGGTGATAAAGTTTTTTTCACTGTTTGGAACATCCCTGTTTTCATCCACTCTTAAAAAGAATTTCTCCTGCTGATTGGTATTATTTTTTATAACCCCTGCATATCCTAACTTAATATCATTTTTAAAATTTCCTTTGTCTATATTCCATTTAAGCGAAGCTCCATAGTTATAATCCGTTTCTTTATTGGCGATATATCCCCTGTAGAAATTAGATCCCGAATTATAAATCCTGTGATAGTTAAGAATCTCGCTGCCAATGAAATCGTAAAGACTCAGATACTGGGTGTAGTCTTTGGTGTCAGATTTCACTCCTGTTCTTGCAGCAAACCAGTTGATTTCGGCATTTCCAACTTTGTGGTTTCCCTCAAGCTTGTTCTGTAAAAGCGTCTGATAGATAGGATAATTGGTATTATCGGTATAAGGTTTGTCCAGATCCTTGATTTGTGCGGGGTTATTATTGGGAATAATCCCGTTATAGAAATAATTATAGGATGCTTCGGCATTGGCAGCCATTCCGCTCCCTCCTGTATATTCATTCCAGCCGGTTATTCTGGTCAGCGTATTATCATAAATATGGGTGTAGGAATTACGGAAGGAGATTCTGTTTTTTCCCAGCTGTAACCCAAAATTCAGCATTCCTGCTAACGTCGAGTTGTAATTGTATGATGCTCCTTTATTTTTGAAATTGTAAAAAACAATAGGATCTGTTCCATTCGCCTGCCAGTTGGGATCGTAGGGTGCTGTGGTGTCCAGCCAGTTTCCCCTTCCTGTATGATCGATGTCTAACTTATTTTGTTCATTCCTTACCGTAAATGCTCCGGCAAAACCCCATTTATTATTATTTTTAAGGGCAAATGATCTTCCCAATGCTACCTGTACATTGGATCCCATATCCCCTGTGGTACTGAAGGTGGAAAAATTATCGTTTGTGAATCTTTTAGACTGCTCAAAAAACAAAGGATTATTCCAGTCTGTAGCTTCAAGTCCTTTGGGAAAATCTCTTGTACCATCATCATACCCGAAATAATCGTATTTTCCACGTTTACGGGTCAGGAATTCTTTAAACGCCGACTGGTCATTATAGGAAGTCCCTACACTTACTGTGGTAAAGTTTTCGTTGGGAATATCTTTGGTTCTTACCTCAACATAACCTCCTGCAAAGCTGGCATTCATATCCGGTGTTGCCGTTTTACTTACTACAATGCTTTCCACCATGGCGGTAGGAATAATATCAAATGAGAAATTCTGGTTGTAGGCTTCTGTACTCGGAAGGTTGATTCCGTCCATAGCTGCTGTATTCCAGCGTTCTCCCATAGACCGAACCACTACATATTTGTTGTCTATGGTCGTTATTCCTGTTACTCTTTTAAGGGTTCCACCTACATCATTATCCGGTGTTTTGGCGATCTGCTCGGCGGAGATCCCGTCACTCATCTGGGCAGCTTTTTTCTGTTGGGCGAGAAGTCCGGCCTGCGTATCTGCTTTTCGGGTGCCGGTAATCACCACTTCCCGGATGTCCGTTATTTTGTCCGGAGCCTGTTTCATGGCAAATGAGACTGTATTGGTTTCATTAGTATTGACTGAAAGTTTTTCTACCCGAAGCGGACTGTATTTTGATGCTTTTACGGTTAAAGTATATATTCCTGAAGGCAGATCTACCACGAAATCTCCGTTATTATCTGTAAGTACAGTCTTTTTAGCAACTGTTACTTCAGCTCCGGCCACAGGATTTCCTACTTCATCCACAATCTTTCCGGTAATCCTTCCGTCTCCCGTTACCGAAATACCAGTTCCCTCATATTTTATTGAAATAAGATCTCCACGAAGGCGGAATGCTACCGGAAGCCCGTTTGTAATATCTTTAAGACAGTTATTGACAGAAGTATTTTCACATTTTACGCCTTTTACCTTCAGCTCTTTAATATCTATTTTAGAATAGGCCAGCCTCATTCCTGTTTTTCCGGCAAAATCTTCCAGAACCTCAATAAGAGGCCTGCTTGCAGGTACTGAAAATGATACTTTCTGAACCAGTTCCTGAGCTTCAGTTGCTACCGTAAAGAATACTGCCGCAACGGTAAGACCGCATTTCAATCTTTTCATATGTTCAATTTCTCTTTTAATAATTTATTTTCTTTTAGTGTTAATCTATGTAGGTTATTTCTTCAGGGTGTATATATGATCTTCTTTGTGTACTTCAAGGCCCAATATAAAGGCCAGCGCTTCCATATTTTCATCGGCTGTACCTCCTGTGAAATCTGCTGTTATCCTCTTTTCTGCAGTTTCTTTAGGATATACGATCCTGATCTTGTAATTATTCTGCATCACATCTGCCACCTCTTTAAAGGAAACATCGTTGAAGCTTAATGACAAGAGTTCTGCTTTCTGTTTTCCTAATTTTTTTTCTGTTATAAGTGAAATCACGGCTGCGGTATGGGCTATCCCGAAATTGGTCCATTTCTGGTTAGGCTTCAGGTAAGAAACCGGGACTCCGGCATAGGAAACAGCAACTTTACCTTCATAAAGCTGTACAGATTTGTCATTGCCGGATTGTGAAATTTTAAAAACAGTTCCCAGGACTTTGGTACTGAAACCATCTGCATGTACAATGAAGGGATGGCTCTTTGATTTTGCTACAGAAAATATGGCATCCCCTTTCAGATACACTATTCTTGTGGAAGCAGGAAACGATTTATCTACTGTGAGTTCTGCACCGTTCAACAATGTAACCACAGAACCGTCTGCCAGGTAAACTTTACGGTTTTCCGAGCCCGAAGTATAGGTATCAGGTCTAAAGAATGCCGTATATAGGATTCCTCCTAAAGACAACAGAAGTATAATTGCAGCCGCAGCTGTGTATACATATTTTTTTAATGAATAGAGAGGAGCTGTCTGGACCGGCTTAATAAAATACATTTCGAGTGCAGATAAAACCCTTTCTTTGGATTCCTTCATATGGATTCTGTCCAGGTCTTTTTCTGTCTGGATTTCCCACTGACTCAAAATTTCTTTTTCTTTTTCAGAGATTTCCCCTTCGGAAACTTCCCTTTGCCAGAGCTTAAAAACAAAAGCTGCAGTATTCTTATTTTTTTGGCTTTTCATAAAATATTTCATGTATTCACAGATACTTCTATCTATAAGACTGTGAAAATGAAAAACTTCCCCAGGCGGTTCTTAATATTGTATTCACATTAAAACCAACTTGTTAACATTTTTAACCCATTCTACTGCTTTCTCAACATTTGATTCACATTTAGGGGATATCTTTCAGAAATAATTAATCTTAGAATCCCCAAAGTTCATAAAAAGTTAATTTTCCTTTAGGTAATTTTGTACCAACGATATGATGCTTACAGACTATACGATATTAAAGAAGATAAAATCAGGTGACCGTCCTGCATTCATGCTGTTCTATGAGCGGTATTGGGACAGTCTTTACCGTTTTGTTTTCACGAGGACGAGAGATAAAGAGATGTCTGAAGAACTGCTGCAGAACCTCTGGATAAAAATACTTGAAGACACCACTTCCATACAGACCGACGACACAGAAAGTGCAAAAGGCTACCTCCTGCGTTATCTTCATTACAGAATTATTGATCATTATAACAGCTCTAAAAAGGTTCCGTCTACCATTAGTATTGATGAATTTGACCCTACAGGCGAGATGAATATATCTGATACGGAATATTTTGAAATTCTTGAAGAAAACGAGATCTCTGCTTTATTATCTATGATTGATGAGGTGGTTTCACAGCTTCCCACGACGGAACAGAGCGTATATGATATGAGAATCCGAAGAAATATGTCTGTTGATGAAACGGCAGAAGCTCTCGGCATCAGCAATAAGACGGTAAGTAATAAATTAAGCAAAGCTTTGGGGGAAATAAGAGAGCAGCTGAACCCGGAATACCAGTCTTCTAAAAAACTGGTATCTATCCTGATGCTGATGGAAATATTAACGAAGTATTGAATTGGGGAATGGAAGCCGGATGCCTGAAGAAGGAAGTTAAGCCATAGTAATCAATGGTATTAGCACTTCTTTTTCTTATTTTTCCCTCTTTCAGACTAAATTCCCTCCTGATCGGGTTTAACCAAAAGAATTTTTCTGTATTCTTTAGGCGTCATATTCCTGTGCTTCTTGAAGAGCCTTGACAGATGGCTTTCATCACTGAACTGGAGTTCATACGCGATTTCGCTTAACCGGACACTGCTGTATTTCAAATAGGTTTCTACCAGTTTCAGGCGGTAATCCAGCAGATAATCCTGATAGGAAACTCCTGTATGCTGCTTGAAGTATTCCCCGAAATAATTCTTTGAAATCCCGAAATGATCTGCTATGGAATGTATTCTGGTCTTCTCTTTATCTTTTACATGCTCCTGAATATAGGTAATAATTTTCATGATGGAGAAAGCTTTTACGTTCTGCTGCAGATCTGAAGTTTCGCTGTCAATGATATTCCGTGCTATAATATTCAACAGGATAGAAATGCAGTTACGGATAATCAGATAGTCATCAGTTTTACGCTTATGCTCTCTGGTAATTTGTATAATGAGGTTTTCAGCAAAACGTTCATCATCCTTATTCCGGAATACACATCCTGCCCTTGCATGATAATTATTGCTTATATATTGGAGTTTATAAAGGTTTTCGCAGCTTTCTATACGGTCAGCTTCCAGTCTTATTTTATCTATAAACTCAATCGGACATTCTATAACGATCAATTGGGCATCATTACTTTCAAAATGGTACAGCTGATGCTGGGGAATAATAAAAAGCTTCGATTCCCCGAATGTAATAGTTCGTTCGTCATACGTGAGTGTTCCGCAACCCTTCAGAACATACACCAGTGAAAGAAAAGCTTTTGTTTTGAGAGCTATTCCTTCGCTGCAAAACCTGATTTCCTTTACATCAATGTGTTCAACTTGTAACATTTTCATGCTTGAATACTTATTTTTCCTCCAAAAGTACAATTTTACAGGTACAATAAGCGGCTAATTTTGCAGAAAAAATATGAACATCTATCCCAAACGATGGCAGGCGCTTGGCTACCTCACAGCAGGAGCCTTTCTTTCTCCACTCGATTATTTTATAGTCAATATGGCACTTCCCTCCATTAAAAAAACTTTTAGTGCCAGTGATCATCAGCTACAAATGGTAGTTGCCATTTACGGGCTTACTTATGCTGCGCTTGTGGTTTGTGGGGGACGTCTGGGCGACTTATATGGCCGTAAAAAAATATTTACTTTGGGATTATATCTCTTTTTACTTTCTTCTCTTGCCTGTGCTTTCTCTCCAAATATTACACTTCTTATTATTTCACGGATGTTTCAGGGAGTTGGCGCTTCTTTTCTGGCTCCTCAGGTTCTGGCATCTATAAGGGTTTTATTCAACAGCAGCGAGCAGCCTAAGGCAGTCAGTATATTCAGTTCCGTATTCGGTTTGGCTTCTGTTGCAGGACAATTGCTAGGTGGATTCCTGCTTAATCTCCACTGGATAACATTTTCATGGGAAACGGTATTTTTAGTCAATGTTCCCGTTACGCTGCTTTGTATCGTAGGTATCCATTATACCATGGAGAATAACCGGGAAGAAAAAAGACAAAAAATTGATTATGCCGGCGCGCTATTGCTAATCACCTCATTATTAATGTTTATATGTCCTATTATTTTCGGACGAAAATACCAGTGGGCATGGTGGATTTTTGCGATTCTACTATCAGGACTTTTACTGTTGATGGCGTTTTACAGATATGAAGTTAAATCATTGCGTAAGAACAGGCCTGTATTGATAGACCCTACTCTTTTGCAGTACCACCCGTTTGTTCTTTGTCTCCTGATTATTTTCTTTTACAATTTCACATCAGGACTGTTTATCTGCTATCCGTATTATTTGCAGCAGTTCCTGAATTGGAACCCGGTAGATACAGGTCTTGCTATTATTCCCTACGGAATGGCTTTTTTTATCGGACCATTGCTTATTTCCAAAGTAAAATATTCTTCACATATCATGGTTTACATTGGTTTGGGATTATTGATTTCAGGGTTCTCTTTAGCCTCAATATTCATTTATCTTCAGGAAAAACCTTCAATAAAAATGGATATCAGCTTATTTTTGGCCGGGCTGGGTCATGGTATTATCATGCCTGTGATGATGCGGGAAGCTATTGCATTAATAGATAGAAAAAAGGCAGGTCAGGCTTCAGGACTGATCAGTATCAGCATACAGATCGGGAGTGTAACCGGTGGTACCATTATCGGAACTGTGTTTTTCAGCACAATTGAAGTTCTAGGATTCCCGAAAGCCTTTGCCCTGGCTATTTTAATGATTGCAATCTTTCAGGTCGCAGGAATTTTCATCAATAAGAAGCTTTTGAAGCATAAAACATTATATTGAGTAGATTATATGTCATTTTTTTAATTACAATAATTATATATTTAAACTTATGAATAACACAGAAAAAATCATTACAGAAATCAATGGATTTCACAGAGATATTGAAGCTTGGTTTCGTGGAGAACAAGATCAAAACAGGCTTTACAAAAAGCTTCTGTCGGGATTTGATGCAGATTTCAGAATGATTACAGGAAACGGCGATACTGTGACTTTGGCTACATTTTCAGAATGGCTTCCGGGAGCATACGGTAAATTTCCGGAACGCAGCATTGTCATTGAAAATATTGATGTTCAAATTACAGAAAGCCATGGACTGTCTTCGTACATTGAGATCCAGACAACCGGATCTGTAGTGACACGGCGGAAGTCATCAGCTGTCTTTGTGATACGGGAGGAAAAAGTATTCTGGCTTCATCTTATTGAGAATTGGATCTGATTTTTTAGGACGGGATTCTTGATTTTAGATTTTGGCTAAAGCCAGATGATCAAGGCATTCTTTTGTAAGCGGGCTAAAGCCCGCTCCTATTGAATTTTAATAACAAGATCTTTTATCTTTTATCTAAAAATCACTCACTAATTTTATACACACACCGCTGTCCACCGGAAAGAATATGGCTTACTCTTTCCACCTGATACTCTTTGCCGATCAGGTTCCGGAAGTTGGAAAGCTCTGCCCGGCAGAATCCCTGACATTCGGTGGCAGCGGCACATATCGGGCAGTGGTTTTCTATGAGGAAATACTCATTGCCTTCTTTCGTCCATTCTGCCATATAGCCTTCTTCACTTCGGGCCTGTACCAGCACTTCTAACCGTTGTTCTAAGGATTCTGCTTTTACCAAAGCTTTTTCATAGCGTTCGTACGTATTTTTTTCTCTGTCATTGATCAGCAGATCCAATGCGTTTTCTCCCAACAAATTTTTCACAGACCTCAGGATCTGTACAGTTACGTCGGCATGGGAATCCGGAAACTGCGACAATCCTTTTTCCGTAAGGGTATAGTAGGTTGAAGGTCGTCCGACCCCTTCACTTTTTGCGACAGGCCGGATGAGTCCTTCCACAGCAAGATTCAGTAAATGCTTTCTTGCACCTTCTTTTGTTATGGAAAGCTCTTTAGAGATCAGAAGCGATGTCGCCTCCCCTCTCATTTTTAAGAACATCAGGATTCGGTCTGCTGCCGGCTTCTTCATTTTACAATAATTTAGTTGTTTTATTTTATACAACAAATATAGTCATTTTCTATAATCTTTAGTTTTATATATTAAATTACAGCTATTCAAGTGTTTAAAGTAAAATACGTCAATTCAATAAAACAACAATAAAGTTGTTTTATTGAAATATATGATTACCTTTGGAATACATTAATTAAAAAATAAAAGCAATGAGCACATTTACACTACCTCAGCTTCCTTATGCTTACGATGCACTGGAACCATTTATAGATAAAGAAACAATGACCATTCATCATCAGCGTCACCATCAGGCTTATGTGGATAATCTGAATGCAGCTTTGAAGGCGTCGGATGAAACTTCAGACGATCTGGATTCCATCCTTCAAAGAATCAGTGAATACAGTCCTGCCGTAAGAAATAACGGTGGCGGACATTTCAACCACTCATTATTTTGGGAAATTCTCTCTCCACAACCTCAGTTAAATCCTGAAGGAAAACTGGCAGAGGTTATCAGCTCCACTTTTGGAAGCCTTGAAAACCTTAAGGCTGAAATGAAAAAAGCAGGTCTTGGACAGTTTGGATCCGGATGGGTATGGCTGTTTGTAAAATTTAACGGTTCGCTGGCTGTGGCCTCTACTCCCAACCAGGATAACCCGATGATGGATATCCAACAGGTCAACAGAGGTTTTCCGATTCTTGGAATTGACGTATGGGAACATGCTTATTATTTAGCTTACCAGAATAAAAGAGCGGATTATCTGGATTCATTCTGGTCTGTTTTAAATTGGTCAGCCGTAGAGAAAAAATACGAAGAAGCTCTTTCAAAAATTAAATAACTAACTTTAATATTGATTACAAAATCAATTATGGATCAGAAAATATTCATCAATAAAGCAGAAGCCTCCGGAATCATTGCCCTTGATCTCTCAGACTACAGACCAACTACAGAAATTATGGAACTGGATATCAAAGATCATCTTTTCATGGGAATAATTGTGAAGGAAAAGGAATTTAAGGAATCCATTGCTGCCGTAGACTTTTCTGTATACAACGAAAAAGCTGTAGCAATTATTTGTTCTACGGATGCTATTATTCCGCCCTGGGCATTGATGATGTTAATGGAAAAATTATCTCCTTATGCCATTTATGCAGATTTAAATAATACAGAAACGGTTCTGCTGGATCTTTGGAAACGCCGCCTTATGTATGCAGATCTGAGATCATATAAAAATCAGAAAGTTGTTGTCCGGGCAAAAGCTGATCATGATCCTTCTCTGTACTTATTGGCAGCCGGACTTTTGAAACCTTTGGTCAAAACTTTGATGTATGGTGAAATAGGTCTTCCGAAAGTAATCTTTAAAAGTTAAAAGCAATGAAAGCACTTATATTAAACGGTTCTTTAGAAAAAAGACCTGAATCTACTGCCGGACGAATTTCCCGATACTTTGCAGAAAGGCTGGAGCAATCAGGCTTCCAGACAGAGATCTTTACATTGGCAGATTCGGGAATTCCACTTTTTGACACTACCCTTACTAAAACTCCTTTGGCTGTAGAACGCATGTGCCAGCTATTTTTGGAGGCAGATATTCACTTCTGGTTAGCTCCGCTTTATCACGGCAGTATTCCGGGAGTAATGAAAAACTGTCTGGACTGGCTTGAAGTTACAGCCAATCATTATCAGCCTTATCTCACGGATAAAACGGTTGGCCTGGTTTGTTGGGCAGATGGCCTGCAGGCTATGCAGGGCATTAATACTATGGATGCGGTTGCAAAATCTCTGCGGGCATGGCCTCTTCCTTTCAGCATACCTATTATCAGATCAGCATTATTTGATCCGGAAGATCCGGCAAAAATATCTTCTTTATATTCTGCTAAATTTGATCAGATGATCGGCATTGCAACTACGAAGAGAATAGGAAAGATATAGTAAAAATTATAACCCATTGTTTTTTCATTTAAATTATGTTTAGACAGAGATTTCTCGGGCTATAACAAGTCAGGAGAAATCTCTTTTAAAATCTTTTTAAAAAAATATAATATGGCTATTACAATAACCGATGACTGCATTAACTGCGGAGCCTGTGAACCCGAATGCCCTAATTCAGCAATCTATGAAGGCGCTGTTGACTGGAGGTGGCAGGATAAAACAAAACTTTCCGGAAAAGTGATCTTTCCGGATGGAGCGGAAACAGATGCAGGAGCTTATCAACAGGCTTATTCGGACGACGTTTACTATATTGTTCCGGGAAAATGCACAGAATGTAAAGGATTTCATGAGGAGCCGCAGTGTAAAACGGTATGCCCGGTAGATTGCTGTGTAGATGATCCTGAGCACCGTGAAACCGATGACATTTTATTCAGCCGCCAAAAATTCCTTCACTCTTAAGATAAGTGAACACATTAATTAGAAACCAATATAAAAGCGGGAATAAACCCGCTTTCATTTTATGACTTGTTTTTAGAAAACAAAATATCTCAGCTTATAAGGCTTTTATTTCATTATAAATTTTCTGTGTGACAGGCGTCTCAATACTCAATTCTTTTCCGAAATTCAAAACGGCACCCCCTAATAATTCAAGTTCATTATTTTCTTTTCCGGAGTTGACGTCAAGTTGTAGAGATGTCGGAGTTTCAAAAGGAAATGTAGCTGCTTTTTCAAATGTTTTCTGAATAATATCTTCATCCAGAGCAATCCTTTTTTTGTCAGCGATCCTTTTAATTTCTCTCATGATTTCAGAAGCTTCAATTCTCTGATTTTCATCTGTGCATACCATTCCAATGGAAGAATTATGTTTAGCTGTCACCAGTCCGAAACTTGCAATGAAAATATATTTCGTCCAAATATCTGCCAGTGAATTATCTTTAAAATCAAAATCAATTTTACTTTCTTTCAATATATCAACAATCCAATCCACATCCGCAGAAAAATGTTCAGGATCTCTTCCTACAATCATTTTCCCTGCTTTTCCTTTATGCTCTACAATTCCTTTTTCTTTGATATGGGAAGCTACATAGAGACAGGTCGGCAGAATAACGTTATCAGGAATTATTTTTCTAATTCTTTCGTAAATATCCGCACCATTCATCATGGGAAGCAGTACTGTTTCGCTGCTGATCACCTCTTTAAGCTGCTGGCAAATATTTTCCAGGTCATATTCTTTTACACAGATCAATAGTAAGTCTGCATTTTTCACATCACTGATATTCTGCTCTATGGCATCAGGATAAGTATGATCTACAGGGTGCTCAGGCGAGAGAAGAACCAGTCCGTTTTCTTTTACCTTCTGATAGGTTTCTCCTCTTGCTACAAAACTGACTTTATATTTTTTGGAAGACTCATTTTCCTGGTTGATTTTAAAACCGAAATATCCGCCTACTCCACCCAATCCAAGCACTGCAATATGTTTTTTGCTCATAAATTTATTTTTAACAAAGATGAGATCCAAATTCTAATATATCACTTGACAAATGAAAAGAAATTAGATTTCAGATTTCAGATTTCAGACATGAGACCTGAGACTTTTATTAATATTAGAAAATGTCAATCGTTAATTTTGCTTTGCAAGTGAACAGTAAATGATAAAGTCAAGATGCAAGACATCAGATACCAACCGGCAGTTCATTAACTCAATCACTAGGAACCAGCAACGTTATTTTAACCAGCAACTCAATACACTCCTATACTCTCAAACCCAAAAAACCTGTACGGTTACATTTTATGAATGTCTCTTCTGATGCGGCTTAATGAGCTGTCTTTAATTCCCAGGTAAGAAGCGATGATCTTCAGAGGAACAAACTGGAAAATATCGGGATGCTTTTTCATCAGATTAAAATATCTGGTGGAAGCTTTCTGGCTGGCCATTTCGATCAAGCGGTCATGGATGCTGTAATAATTAAGAACAAAAAGAAGCCTGCTGAATTCTCTGAATTCCGGGATGTTATGAAAGTTGTGCTGTACATTTTCCAAACCTGTTTCCCAAAAAGAACATGCAGTAATAGTTTGGTATGTTTCTTTCGCAGGCTGCTGTCTGAAAAACGACAGAAAGTCGTTGACAAAACAGGGCGCTGCATAAATATTAGTGGTGATTTCTTCATTATCCTCATTAAGGATAAAGGAACGTACATAGCCTTTTTCCAGGAAATAGGTTTTGGTACTGATCTCATCTTTGCTCAGCAAAACTTCATTCGCCTTAAGCTCAAAGTGACTGAATGTCTCTGTGATTTTTCCAACCACTTCTTCTTTAATGTCAAATAAGGAATGGAAATAATTATTAATCGGGGACTTATTCATTATAATAAAGTACTGCAGTAAGGATCAAAATTAAGCAAAATCCGGAACAGTTCCTTTATGAATCAGTTTTATCAATAAACCGTATCGATACAATGTGTGTGACAACTGAAAAAAATTAAAGAGATTTGTATCTTCGAATATTCAACATTCAAAAAATTATTAATATTGAAAACTCAGCCCGTTATTGCAGTTCTGTTTCCAGGAGATATGGGAACCCAAATAGCAAAAGCACTTATAAACCACAACTTTAAAGTTATCACTGCAGGAGAAGGAAGGTCGGAAAGAACATTACAGAATATAAAAGAATTAGGAATTATTGATACTCATTCTCTTCAGGATACTGTTGAGCAGGCTGATGTTATCCTTTCGCTTACCAGCCCGGAAGGAAGCCTGAAAGTAGCGGAAAGCATTATTTCCTGTCTGGAAAAAGCTTCAAACTGTCCCCTCTATGTCGATTTAAACTCTAATACTCCAGCTCTTGCCGCCACTATTGAGCAACTATTTTTGTCAATAGATATTCCATTCGTGAATGGAGCAGTAATGGGAGCTTCCAAAGATATTCCTGACCATGCTGTGTTGGTGGTGAGCGGTATGTACAGAAATTTGTTTATCAATCTGTTTGCTCCTGTTTTTAAAATAAAAGATGCCGGTGAAAAAACAGAGGCAGCATCAGCATACAAACTCCTATTTTCTATGGTGAATAAAGGAATGAACGCCCTGTTTTTTGAAACCATGACTGCAGCAGCCCATTTCGGAATCCTGGATGAACTGAACGAAAGTCTTCAGGAATTCCTTCCGGGAACCTATCAGGACCTCATTAAAACAACGCCTACCTATCCTCAGCACATTGTGAGAAGGATTGATGAAATGAAAGGTCTGGCCGAAATGCTGGAAAATGAAAATCTCCCTAACATCATTGCTTCCGGAACTGCGCAAACCTTTGAAAGGGTTTTAGAATCTGGTATTTTTGAAAATGAAAAACCTGAAGGAGTCATAGAAACGCTGCAGAATTTTAAAAAACTATAATTGAGATTTAGAATTCTTCCCAGCCTTCATTCTGCGGGTCATATTTTGCAAATTCACCCGTATCTGTAAACTCAGATGCAGTCATTCCTACTTCAAAAATGGAACTTTCACTCAAATTTGCATTGAAATAAAGGCCTTTATCGGTAAGTAAGGCGTTTCCAAAATCTTCATCAGGATGGCTGAAATGAATTCCCGTTTCATCTTCTCTTACCAATGTATATTTATACTTTAAAAGGCGTTCTTTCAATCCCTCTATCTGCTCTCCCGTGAATGGAACAAGATTTTCTTCACGGTCAAAAAAGCTGTCGTCATCGGCGGCCTTCTCTTTTTCTTTTGTTTCAATACTGAATAACTGGATATTATAGCTCATGAGGGATATGTGATTATACGTTTGCCAATATAATACTTTTATAGGTATCTATACGGTCTGTTTCTTTAAACATATTACAGAGAATGATTAATTCATCTGTACCATACTCGTCCGCTTTTTCCCGGAGCCTCGCTGAAATATTTCCCGGTGTATCTGTAATGATATGATCCAGGATTTTAAAAAATTCTTCTTCATCTTCACTTCCCAATATTCTCTGTTCAACTGTTTCTGAGGGAAGAAGTGCTTCCGGCGCCTGTATATGCCTTGCCTGTAGAAACTGATAAGCCATTCCGTAGGCATTGTATTGAGCTGATTTCAGATCTTCTGCTACAGATACCGCAACAGCCACCTGGAGCGAAGGAACCGGACTGTACTGGTTTCTATCGAATTCGCTTAAATAAGTTTCGGTACTTTTCGTCCCCTGATCATTTCTCATAAAATCAGCATACGAATACCCTACGCCATGTTGAGCTGCTTCCCTGGCAGATTGAATTCCGGAGCCAAGCCATAGGATTTCAGGCAGGTGGGTAAGGCCTTTTGGCTGGGCAATAAGCTCTTCATAGACTCCCTTCTCTTCTTTAATGTATTGTATGATCTCTTCAAGTTTAGTTTCCTGACTGGATAAAACAACGGGGCGGTGGTTATTCAATGCGGATACGGCATCTTTTAATCCTCCCGGAGCTTTCCCCAAGCCCAGGACAAACCGTTCCGGATAAAGACTTTCCAGCATTTTGGCCCATTCTGCGATCTTGTAGGCCGAATAATTTTTCATCATGATCCCTCCAGTTCCTACTTTGATTCGTTCAGTTTTGCTTAATATGATGGCAGACAGAATTTCAGGACTTGAACTTCCGTATGCTTTCACCCCGTGATGTTCGGAATAGATGACATTATAAAATCCTGCTTTATCAGCAAACAGCGCCAGATCAATGCTGTTCTTCAATGCCTGTAGTGAACTGCCCCCTTCAATGGTCGGAGATTGGTCCAGGATCCCTAATTTCAATTTCATGCCTGCTGTTTACTTTTAATTTAAAACTAAATATTTATCTATTGAACACTTATACTTTTGAAGATGAACATGAGTTCCTGAAAACTTTTTATAAAAATACCAAAAATTTAATGATCCGTTAAAAGTATCCTTCCTGTTTATTGATAATTTTGGGCAGATTTAAACTGGCTATGTTGTACATTTTAATGGTTGTTATCCTGCAGGCTGTAATTACGCTGGCTGTCTTACTCTGTCTTGCCAAGAACAGAAAGTCTTTCCATAATATGCTATTGCTCTACATTGTGACCGTAGTAGTGGATATGGGCTATGAATATTTCATCATCCAAAGATTCGGCTATGAATCTATTCTTTATGAAATACCGGGCAGCCTCAGAGTTTTTAAGGGTTTGATATTTCTGTACATTACTTTTTATCTGATTAATTTCAAGCACCGGGACAAACTGAAATACCTGCTCTATCCTTTCTCTCTGATCGTTCTCATCCATACCTTGGGATTGTCAGCAAAGTTATTCGGTTACAAAGAAGGAGATCTGATTATTGGTTTGTACTCAAAATATTTTGCCAATTATTATATTCATTATTGGACAGGAAGTCTTTTTATCTGTATTGTTCTATTGTCCCTGTATCAAAAAAAGATCGAAAACCCTTTTATAAAAAAATTCCGGCTATTTTTATCTTTTGTGTTAGGGAGTGTTTTGGTTTTCTGGTCAAGTTATAAATTAGGGCTGGATATTCTTCTGTTCCAAAAAATGTATAACCTTTCATTTTTAATCCAGTTTGCCTGGATATTGTACGTTTATATTTTAACGTACCACGAACAGCAGAAGAAAGAAACACTTATAGTTATTGAAGAAACTCCATTTAAGGAAAAATACCAATACAAGGATCTTTCTAAAATAGATTTTGAGAAGGTAAAATCTTCTATAGAGGAATTTTATGACAAAAGCATTATCTATCTGGATGAAGACTTTACCCTGGAGCAGCTTTCACAGTATTTATCTATTTCCAGAACCGATCTTACCATTACGTTCAGCCAATATCTTTCTTCCAACTTTCATGAATATACCAACCGTAACCGTGTTTTACAGTTCAAACGTATGCAGGAAGAAGAGCCTGATTCCAATGTTACGGACCTAGCCTACCAATGCGGATTTAAGTCCAAATCTACCTTTTACAAATATTTCAAAAAAGAGTTCAACTGCCTGCCAACAGATCATGTTTTATAACGTCCAAATGCTATATTACAATTATTTAACAAATACAAACATCTAAAAATCAACACATTAAACAATGTTTAAATCTAAACAAGTCTGTTAAAATTTAAATGAACTGAATTCTTTCTCAGGGAAAACATCTTTGTGCAAAATTTATAAAATGTTACGAAGAAGATTTTTTTTAACCACTGCAGCTGGCTTTTTTCTCGGGGGCCTTGCGATGGCCCAAACCACAGTCCATGGCATTGTGACTGATCAGCAGGGAAACCTGCCTAATGCTTTAATCTATATAGAAAATAAAGCAGAAAAAATAACGTCGAATACGGACGGGTCTTTTGTATTAAGCAATATTCCTGACGGAAATTACAGACTGATTATTGAATATACAGGTTACGAAAGTATATATTTACCTTTTATAGTCGCTGATAAGAAGGCGGTTGATCTTGGCTTGATCAGCCTAGGCGAAAAAAAAGTGAAAGAGAATGCCATTCAGGAAGTAGTGGTCACCAGCGCTTATAAAGCGTCACAGGCCCGGGCTATTACCATGAAGAAAAACTCTAACACCATTACGGAAGTTCTGAGTGCAGATGCTATCGGGAAATTACCGGACCGTAATGCTGCAGATGCGGTACAGCGTATGCAGGGAGTCTCCATCGAAAGGGATATGGGGGAAGGACGTTTTGTTGCCGTGAGAGGTACTCCGGTTCAATGGACTTCTTCCACATTGAATGGCAGCAGAATGCCGAGCGCAAGTGGTGACAATGCCAACAGAGGAGTCCAGATGGATATCTTCCCTTCTGAGCTTATACAAAGTGTACGTTTATCCAAAGCACTGACTCCTGATCTTGATGGCGACGCTATCGGCGGAAATGTGGATTTCATTACAAAAACATCCCCCAACAAAGAAACACTGGCCATAAGTACTGCTACCGGATATGTAAATATGTCCAAATCTCCAACGTTTAACTCTTCCATCGTTTATGGAAATAAAATTACGGAAAAGCTGAAATTCATTTCCTCTGCGGTGATATGGCAACGGTCTAGTGCCATAGACCAAATGCGGAATATTTTCAATTATGGTTTAGCAGATCAGACAGCATCCTATTCCATCAATCAGTTACAGCTTCGTGATTATCTGGCAGACAGAAGAACTTTGGGGTTCAATTACGCAATGGACTATGATATCAACAGTAAAAATAAATTGTACTTCAAAGGACTCTACAGTCAATACAAAGATGGACAGTCTGTCCGGGAAACCTATTTTAATTTTGACTCTAAGAATGTAACTCTTCAGGCAAGACATGCCGATTATCTTACCGATTTATATTCCATGCAGGTGGGTGGGAATCATCAGGTTGGCCAGCGTTTAGAAATAGACTGGTCTTTGTCTAAAGCCAGATCAAGTTTTAAATTTAATTCTCCGGAAAATTTAGAAGACCACGACAGAGGCTACCCTATCATCAATTTTGTGCAGCCTATGACCTATGGAAACCTGGCTTCTGATGGCAGAAAATACTTTGCCATGGATGCTCCAGGCGGAACGGGTGATCCGGCAGACTTTACCTTACCTCATAATCAGAGCCCGGTTTCTGCCAACCAGCTAAAACTGAATCAGGTGATCCTCAGCCAGAATCGTAACAGCGAAACCGATCTTCGGGGTCAGGTGGATCTGAAATATACCGTTTCGGAGCATTTTAAACTTCAATTCGGAACAAAATTCAATAATAAAGAAAAAGTAGTTGATGCTGCGGTATTGGTTTGGATGCCGAAATCAGCACTGGGTATTCCGGGATCTCCGTTAAGTTATATGAGCCAGTTTGAACAGACACCCTTTCCTTTTAAAGGAGGTTTTATGAATCCTATCGGCAATCCTTATCAGTCAGTCATGATCAACCAGATCACTAACGGACAGATCGACCAATTTTATAATGCCGACACCCAAAATATTCTGGGATTGCAGCAGGTAAGCGGAAAGAACAGCAATTCCAACATGACCAGCTCCTACAGAGGAACAGAAAATGTGTGGGCCACCTATGTAATGGGCACATGGCGGGTCAATGAGAACTTTCAGCTGGTGGGCGGTGTAAGAAATGAATATAATGATATTTCCTTCTACGGCAAGAAAGTAGTTTCCGATAAGTCAGGAACTGTGGTAGAAGATATTAAAGACGGGAAAAAATACAACCTATTTCTGCCTATGATCAATATGAAATGGAAATTGACCAAAGACCGGATACTGAGAGCTGCATACACCAGATCTTTTGCCAGACCTGATTTTAATGATCTCAACCCGGGAACTATTGTCAATGATCTGTCCAATACTGTTGTCCAGGGAAATACTCAGCTGAACCCCACTTTTTCCAATAATTTCGATCTGATGTTTGAAAACTATTTCGGAAAACTTGACCTTGTCACCGCCGGAGCTTTTTATAAGGACATTACCGATCTGATCTACAAAGACCAGTCTATCCTTAACATCAATGGACTTCCATACACCTTTACCACTCCTAAAAATTTAGAAGGGGCAAAACTATACGGCTTCGAAATCGGAATCTCCAAACGATTTGAAAGGCTTCCCGGATTTCTGAAACATCTTGGTTTTGAAGGAAATTACACCTATATCAATTCCGAAATGAAAATGCCAGTTTATGAAAACGGAAAACAGACCGGAACCATGAAAACGACCATTCCCAATCAGGCCAAGCATATTTTTAATACCATATTATTTTTCGAAACCAGTAAGCTCATGCTCCGTTTGGCCGGAAATTATAAGGGAGATTACGTCAGCGAAATAAGAACAGCTGCCGGTCCCGATCATTATCAGCATTTTGATAAAAACTTTACGGTAGATGCCTCTACGTCGTACAGCATCAATAAAAATATCAGACTGTTTGTAGAGCTGAATAATATTTTCAACGAGCCCAACCGGTATTATATGGGAGAAAAATCCAGAGTTGAGAACCTCTCCTATTCCGGAATAAGAGGCCAGCTTGGTGTTAATTTCAATTTTTAATAATACAAAATAATTATCCACTTTATGAAAAAGTATATGTATACTGCTGCAGTAGCTGCAGCCTCACTATTCCATGCCCAGGAAAAATGTAAAGACATCAGAATTAACCAGATACAGGTGCTGGGAACTCATAATTCCTATGCAGAACCGGTAGATCCCAAAGTATTGGATCTGGCAGCGCCTATTATCAAAAATCTGATGACAAAATACAGTTCAGGAATGTCCTCTGAGCAGAAAGCTAAATTCCAGGAATACCATCCTAACGGAATGGATTTTACAGAGGCCCTCAATTATAATCATCCCGGTTTTACAGAGCAGCTTAATGCCAATCTCCGCGGCCTTGAGCTGGATGTTTACTATGATCCGGACGGCAACCGCTTTAATCATCCGGCATCCTACCGCGTCTTACAGGAGAAAGGCGTAAAAGATCTGGCACCGCACAATACCAAAGACCTGGACCAACCCGGATTTAAGCTTCTGCATATGGCAGATATTGATTTCAGATCGCATTATCCGACGTTAAAAGATGCTCTTAAGGAACTTCGGAAATGGTCGGATCAGCATCCTCAGCACACGACCCTATTTATTATGGTGGAAGCCAAGGACTCCGGATTTCCTATTTTCCCTAATTCTACCCAGGTTTTACCTTTTACCCAAAAAGCTTATGATGACCTGGATCAGGAAATTTTACAGTATCTGGGGAAAGATAAGATCATTACTCCTAAAGAAGTACAGGGGAAGTTTCCTACACTGCGGGAGGCTGTCGTTCACAATAACTGGCCAAAAGCAGAAGACAGCAGAGGAAAATTCATATTCATGCTGTTACCGGGAAGTGCAGGAACTCAGTCTACTAAAAACAGTCCTTATCTTATTGACGGTTCTCTGGAAAAAAGACTAATGTTCATGGAAAGTGAGCCGGAGGACAGTTTTGCAGCCTTTATTTTAAAAGATAATGCAATCGTACGGCAACAGGACATTCAGGCTCTGGTGAAGCAGGGATTTATGGTACGAACAAGGGCTGATATTGAAACCTATGAAGCCAAGGTCAATGACCTTACCCGATCAAAAGCAGCCTTCAGCAGCGGTGCACAGGTTGTTTCTACAGATTTTTTCCGGCCCGGAAATGTTTATGGAACATCCTATTTTGTAAAACCTCCCCAGGACAAAGATTATATCCTGAATCCTATCAATGCGGATTGTCACTAAACCTAATGAAGCATCTTCAAAATTATATTTGAGGATGCTTTTTATTTATCAACCAAGATAGGTTCTACTTTATTGCCACTTCTTTTGGATGTGTTAACGATGTGATCCTTGCCTTCGCATAACTAATCTGTTCTTTTTCTTTCTCAGAATCCGGTTTATTTTTCAGATACAGATTATAGTAAGTTACTGCATTTTTAGCCTGTTTCAGGTTGAGGTCATACAAAAGGCCCAGACGATAGTAGATAGTGTTACTGTTTTTAAACATCAGGCCTCTTTTGTAGGCTTCCAGAGCATCTGAAAAACGATTTTTGGATTCATAAATTCCTCCCAGAGCGGTATAATAAAGTGCTGTATGATCGGAAATACCCTCATCAATGGTCTTTTCAGCATATATGGCAGCCTGATCATATTCCTTAAGCTCACGGTAACTTAAAGCCATAAAATACAGAGTCCCTTCATTCTGAACACCAAGATCTTCCAAGGTTTTAAAAAGTGCTATACACCT
Source organism: Chryseobacterium lathyri (assembly GCF_019970085.1). Taxonomy (NCBI): domain Bacteria; kingdom Pseudomonadati; phylum Bacteroidota; class Flavobacteriia; order Flavobacteriales; family Weeksellaceae; genus Chryseobacterium; species Chryseobacterium lathyri. The sequence goes on from NZ_JAHXYG010000004.1 coordinate 632,745, forward strand.
TTGATAATCTTTTAAATAAAAATAAGCCTGTCCCATTTCATTGATCACGTTGACATCTGTATTTTTTTTCAGAAGATTTTCTCCGGTTTCAACAACCTCTTTGTATTTGCCCAACAGGTTAGCTATCGGAAGTTGGGCCTGCTGCAACGTAAAATTATCCTTATCTGCATCAATAGCTGTTTCAAGGATATCATAAGCCTGCTGATATTGTTTGATTTCCCGGTAAGCCACAGCAAGATCGTAAGCAATATCCAGCTCTGTACGGTTTAAGGCATTTGCTTTTTTGAGGTATTGTAATTTGGACTCAGGAGTATCTCCAAAACCAGCTAACTGTTTGTACGCACTGAAATTAAGGCTGTCCAGCTGAATAATTTTCAAAAGATACGTTTTAGCATTCGCTGCATTCCCTCTCTTGGAATTGATACTGGCCAGGCTGAATAAAACCGGAAGACTTCCCGGTTCTACAGCATTGACCTTTAGATAGTTTTTCTCTGCTTCCGGAAGTTTTCCGGACATCATATTGCAATATGCCATCTGCGTCAGAGCTTTTACATCTTTTGTATCTTCAGGATATACACTCTGCAGATATTGGGCAGCTTCAGCATAACGCTGTGATTCATAATATTCAAGAAGTTTTTCCTTATCAATCATCTGAGCATTGATCCCTGAAATGGTAAAAATAAAGAAGCATATAAAGATTGGGAATTTCATTATTGTGATTTATAACTAAATTATCAGTTATTTGGATATTTTCCAAATTTTAGACTAAAATTATTCACAAAATAAAGATTTATATAGGATTGAGTTAAAATTGATCACTTAAGTCCAATTTCTTGTAATTTAGTTTTTTGAAAAATTATAACAGAAGTATACTTCTATGGACAACGAATTCTACTGTAAATTTATTCAACCGGACCCATCACTGGACAGCTTTGTAGAAAATATAGGGATGTTTCATAATCCTGCAGTTGAAGCAAAAGAAGTGGTTATACTCCCTGACGGAAGGGTCGATTTATTTTTTATGCGATCCGGCCCGAATGAGCCGTTCAATGTTTTTCTCATCGGATTAGAAACTGCACCTGAGCAGAGAAGTATTCCTTCCGGCACGTTTGCTTTTGCCGTCAGTTTCCGGCCGCTTGCCGTGGAATATATCCTCCACACTTCCATTGCAGACCTGATCAACAGTGGCAAGAATCTTCCTGATGATTTTTGGAATCTGAATGATGATAATCTTAAAAATCTTGAAACATTTACTCTAAAAATAACAGAAAAAATAACAGAGTTATTGCCACAAACCGTTGATGAAAGAAAGCACAGGCTTTTTAACCTCATCTATGCATCAAATGGCGAAATGAGCGTGAAAGAACTTTCAGAGAAAACAGGCTGGAGCAGCAGACAAATCAACCGCTACTTCAATCAGCAGTTCGGACTTTCTTTAAAAGCCTACTGCAGTATTCTGCGTTTCAGAGCCTCTTTAGGCCATATTGCGGAAGGCAAGCTATTTCCTGAACTTAATTTTACAGATCAGACGCATTTCATCAAAGAAATCAAGAAATTTTCAGGGGTAGTCCCAAAGGAATTGTCCAGGAACAAAAATGACCGATTTATACTATTATCCGTATTGAAACAAAAATAATTTTGCATCAGTAAAATTAAAATTACAATACAATGTTAGTAGAAAATAAATCAATAGCCATAATAGGTGCCGGTCCGGGAGGATTGACTCTGGCAAGACTTTTACAGCTTAAAGATGCCAATGTAAAGGTATATGAAAGGGATCTTAATAAAAACGCCCGGGTTCAGGGTTCTCCGCTTGATATGCATGAAGGATCGGGAATGGATGCCATCCGAAGTGCTGGTCTCCTGGATGAATTTAAAAAGAATTACCGTCCCGGAGCAGACAAAATGCTGATCGTAAATGAACACGCAGAAATCATATTCACCGACCACGAAACAAAACCTGATGAAGATTTTGGTAACAAGCATTTCCGTCCGGAAATAGACCGCGGACCATTGAGAAACATGCTTCTGGAATCTCTGGAACCTGAAACAGTGATCTGGGACAGTCATTTTATTGCGATGGAACCTAAAAATGAAGGCTGGCAGCTGCAATTCAAGAACGGTTTTTCGGCCTATGCGGATATTGTCATTGCTGCCGACGGTGCCAATTCTAAGATCCGCCCTTATCTTACAGACCTGAAGCCGATCTATTCAGGAATTTTAATGCTTGAAGGCAATGTATATAATGCAGAAAAAACGGCTCCGCATATCAAAGAACTGATCAGGGACGGAAAGATAATGGCTTTTGGAACTCATAAAAATCTGCTTATGGGCCAGAAAGGAAGTGGCGATCTTGGATTTTATGCAAGTTTCAGAACCAATGAAAACTGGGCTAAGGAAAGCGGTCTGGATTTCTCTGATCAAATGCAAATACTGGAATGGTTTAAAAAAGAATATGCTGAATGGAGCAGCATCTGGTACGAGCTTTTCGAAAATGCCTCTGTCCCTTTTATTCCGCGTCCTATTTATTCTATGCCTCTGGATCAGTCATGGGAAACAAAACCCAATCTCACCCTGCTTGGAGATGCAGCTCATGTAATGCCTCCGTTTGCAGGAGAAGGAGCCAATATGGCAATGCTGGATGCATTGGAACTGAGTGAATGTCTGACATCGGATCGGTTCACTACTCTGGAGGAAGCCATCAGTCATTATGAAATTCAGATGCGCAAAAGAGCTGCTGAAGCCACAAAAGAATCCCTGGAAAATGGTGACAGAATGCATTCCAAAACGGCATTAGATGATATGCTGGAATTTTTCAGCAGTCATTAAAATAAATTAATTTTTCCGGGCTTTTAAAGATCGGAGACTTCCAGCTCATCAAAGTCTTTGACCTCTGAAAGAGCCATCAGTCCAAGACATTATTTTTTTAGCTATTTCAGTCAGTGAGCATGCGCTTTATGAATTTTAATTCAGAAGAATATTCCGGTAAAAAGTTTTACATATATTTGAAATCAGGGAAAGCATCAATCGTTTTCCATAATAAATATATTCTAACGACTAAAAAACAGACATGAAAAAAGTAACAGGAATCGGAGGTATCCTTTTCAAATCGAAGGATCCAAATGCAATAAATGAATGGTATAAAACCCATCTCGGCCTTGAAACAACTCCCTACGGAACCAGTTTTGAATGGCGTGAAAGTGAAGATACTTCTAAAAAAGGACTTACACAATGGGCTCCTTTTACAGAAACTACCAAATATTTTGAACCTTCTACGAAAGATTTCATGATCAATTACAGAGTGGAAAATCTGGAGGCATTGGCAGAGGAATTAAAAAAGGAAAACGTTACGATTCTGGACACTATCGAAACTTATGATTACGGAAAATTCCTGCATATTCTGGATCTGGAAGGAAACAAGATTCAATTGTGGGAGCCGATTGATTAGTTGTTGTTTAAATTCGTTTAAGAACAAATGATCATATATAAAATTAAAAGTCCGGTATAGTCCGGACTTTTTCTTTGTTAAGTTTTTTAAGGCATCTATTGGGCCACTTTGATCATTGCCCGGGTAATCTGATCTTCTTTTTCTTTTGAATAGGTAGAATCGAAAGGTTGCATCACATCGAACAAATATTGATAGAAAGGAGTGATCTTTTGTACATTTTCAGATTCCTTTATCGCCTTTTCTTTACCCATCTGCTGAAGATCTTTGAGGAAAGTATTGAATTTCTTATCAATCGGTTCTATAGATTTTACCAGGTAAGCATATGCCTTTTCATTCTGTCCCAATTTCTTATAAGCATCTGTAACCGCTGATACCACCATCGAGTATTCCATTGGCTTCACTCTCATCTGCTTGGCTGACTGTCTCTGAAATGTTGGGGAAAGACTCAGATAGTAATCGTACTCTTCAAAGATCTCTTTTTTCAGGATTTCTGCCAGCTGCAGACCTTTCTTCTCCTGTCCTGCAATGATATATCCGGTGACCATAGAGCTTAATGAGCGGGGATCATTGTATTTTTCAGCAGGAATTTCTTTTGAGGCAAGGTCTAATAATTCTATAGCTTTAGCTTTCTGTCCTTTTAATGCCAATGCTGAAGCGGCCCTTCCGGCCGTCATTCTGTAGCCCATAATGTTTGAGGTAGCTGCTTCATCATAATGAATACCCAGGTCTTTAAAATTCCCCCATCTGAAGTTCTTCACAACATTATAAAGTGAGTTGACCTCTACCCTGCCCATATCACCATCCAGGTTTGGAGCTGTATGAATAGGCACTAATTTGTAGCTGAAACCTTCAAACTGAAGATATTCGTCAAGATAAAAGATATTCTCGCTGTCGTAGATTCCTCCTGATGAGAAGTTGATGGGACGTTTCCAGTCGAAATTGGCCAGCATATCCAGCATCATGAGGTTGTTTTTATAAAGCGTGTTTCCTTTATAGGTAATCATGATCTGGTTCACTACATCCGGAAGATCTGCCTGGGTGATAATTCCTGCTTTTAATGCATTTTCTTTGTTTACCGGAAGAATGAATTTGTTTACCGGAAGAATATTATATTCCGCATATTTTTCTTCCCCAAAGTACATTTTCAGAAGCTCATCTTTTTCAGGAGATTTAAACTTTAGAAAGTTGATTGCTTCCTTCAATGTCAGTGAATCCTGTGTAAGGTATTTTCTGAAGGCTCCGAATTGTGTATCAGGGACACCCTGCTCTTTCAGCATAGAAAAAATTCCTTCCCAGTCTTCTTTCTTCATCATGTAGATCTGGTCGTTTACACCGTCTCTGTAGTCTTCGTGAGTCAGTTCACTTGGAATTCCCACCGCATTGTATGTTTTTCTCTTTACCTGATCAATATACCATGGAGTCGCCAGCAGAGTGAAATTTACGGTTTTTACATCGTCGCGGAACCGCTCTGTTTCCTGAATAGCCCACACAGGGAAGGTATCGTTGTCCCCATAGATAAAAATGATATCATCTTTAGACAGTGATTTCAGGAATGAATAGGCATAGTCGCGCGCTGCTGATTTTTTGCTGCGGTCATGCGGCGTATAGTTCTGGAAACCCATCATAAAAGGGACACCCAATAAAACTACTCCTAAAGCAATGTTTGCTCCGTTTGATTTTATCTTAGACTGGATAAACCATAAGATAGCTCCTGCTCCAAGACCAATCCAGATCGCAAATGCATAAAAGGACCCCACCATCGCATAATCTCTTTCCCTTACTTCAAAAGGCTTCACGCCTGTGTAGAAAATAATTCCGACACTTGTTAAAATAAATAATGAAAGCAGTGCATAGAATCTTCCAAAGTCCCTGTTCAGCTGGAAAAAGAAACCGATCAATCCTAAGATTAAGGGTAAAAAGAAGAATT